>NZ_JADUCM010000076.1 GCF_016009175.1 Pseudomonas alkylphenolica | reverse complement strand
CCTGGGTCAGCGCCGAGGCATTCGGGTTGCTGCCGTCGCCGAGGTTTTTCTCGAAGACGGTCAGTTCGCCGCCATCGACATCCAGGCCGTTGAGGGTTACCGGGTCATTCAGGTTATTGACGTTCAGCGTCAGGGTCGCCGTGCTGCTGTCGCCGTCGGCGTCCTTCAAGGTGTAGGTAAAGGTTTCGACGCCGCTGCCACCACCGTGCAGGTTGATGAAGTCCGGATCGCTGGTGTTCAGCGTGTAGGTGTAAGTGCCATCGGCAGCCAGTACCAGGGTGCCGTAAGTGCCGGTGAAGGTGCCTGCGGTGATCGGGCCGCTGGCGATACGGTCGGCGCCCTGGATGTCGTTGGTCAGCACGTTGCCCGTCAGGGTCAGCTGCGCTTCGGTGGCGGTGACCGGGTTGGTGTCGTTAACGGCAGTCGGCAGGTCGTCGACGATGTTCACGTCAATGCTGCCGCTGGCCGTGCTGCCGTCGGTGTCTGTCGCCACCACCGTGAACTGCTCACCCAGGCTGTTGGCGCCTGCGCCGCTGGCATGCGCCTCGTTGTCCACCAGGGTGTAGGTGTAAC
>NZ_JADUCM010000075.1 GCF_016009175.1 Pseudomonas alkylphenolica | reverse complement strand
CTGAACGTCAATAACCTGAATGACCCGGTAACCCTCAACGGCCTGGATGTCGATGGCGGCGAACTGACCGTCTTCGAGAAAAACCTCGGCGACGGCAGCAACCCGAATGCCTCGGCGCTGACCCAGGGCGGCAGCTTCACCGTTACTGCGCCCGATGGCCTGCAGACCCTGACCGTGGGTGGCATCACCGTGGTCAGCGGCGGCAGCGCCGTGGGCTTCCCGCAATCGGTTGTCACCCCGGCCGGCAACACCCTGACCATCACTGGCTACAACGCCAGCACCGGCGTGGTGAGTTACACCTACACCCTGGTGGACAACGAAGCGCATGCCAGCGGCGCAGGCGCCAACAGCCTGGGTGAGCAGTTCACGGTGGTGGCGACAGACACCGACGGCAGCACGGTCAGCGGCAGCATTGACGTGAACATCGTCGACGACCTGCCGACCGCCGTTAACGACACCAACCCGGTCACCGCCACCGAAGCGCAGCTGACCCTGACGGGCAACGTGCTGACCAACGATGTGCAAGGCGCCGACCGCATTACCACAGGGCCAATCACCGCCGGCACCTTCACCGGCACCTACGGCACCCTGGTACTGGCTGCCGACGGCACTTACACCTACACGCTGAACACCAGCGATCCGGATTTCATCAACCTGCACGGTGGCGGCAGTGGCGTCGAAACCTTCACGTACACCCTCAACGATGCTGATGGTGATACCAGTACCGCGACCCTGACACTGAACGTCAATAACCTGAATGACCCGGTAACCCTCAACGGCCTGGATGTCGATGGCGGCGAACTGACCGTCTTCGAGAAAAACCTCGGCGACGGCAGCAACCCGAATGCCTCGGCGCTGACCCAGG
>NZ_JADUCM010000074.1 GCF_016009175.1 Pseudomonas alkylphenolica | reverse complement strand
TCGCTAACTTGGAGGTTGCCATGTACCCACCTAACCGCCGTAGCTATACCGATGAGTTCAAAGCCCAAGCTGTTGCATTGGCTGAGACGGTTGGCAGGACCGAAGCCGCTCGTCAGCTTGAGATGTCGGTTAAGACCCTGGATAACTGGGTCGATGCGACACGAGCAGGCCTTGCGCTGAGCTCGCCTGAGCGTCGCCCCGTTACCAAGGAGAGCAGCGAGCTGGCGCGACTACGGGCCGAGAACGCTGAGCTCAAAATGGAGCGTGAAATCCTAAAAAAGGCGGCAGTATTCTTTGCCAAAGAGTCCAGGTGAGATACGCCTTCGTCGCTAAAGAACGGGCTCATTTCCCGATACGCTTGATGTGTCGGGTGCTGGGTGTGTCAGCTTCAGGGTTTTACGGTTACTTGAGCCGTCCAGCTCGTCCAGATCCTGATGCGCAGATTCGAACTGATCTGCGCAGGATCCATGTGGCCAGCCGAAACACCTACGGACGGCCGCGGCTGGTCGAGGCGTTGCGCCAAATACTCCACCCAGTCGGTCATAAGCGGGTAGCCAGGCTCATGCGAGAGGAGGGAATCCACGGCAAAGCCAAAGCTCGTTTTAGGCCCAACACCACAGACAGTCGCCACTTCCGGCCTGTTGCAAGCAATGTGCTTGACCGCCAATTCTCTGTACAGAGCACCAGGCCTGCTTGGGTGAGCGATATCACCTACATTCCAACCCGAGAAGGCTGGTTGTATCTAGCGGTAGTTCTGAGCATCCAGACCCGCCAAGTGTTGGGATACAGCTTGGCGGACAAGATGCCGGATGATCTGGTTGAGCGAGCTTTTATCAACGCTTGGAGCGCCAGCTTGACGCCCACAGGGGTTGTATTTCACTCCGATCAGGGACGCCAATATGCAAGCAGCAAATTTCGTCAAACACTGGCCGAAAAGGGCTTCACGCAAAGCATGAGCCGGAAAGCAAACTGCTGGGACAATGCTGTTGCTGAAAGCTTTTTCGCTACGCTTAAGAAGGAGGAAGCCAACAAGACTTACCAGAGTAAAAAACAAGCTTATGGCTCAATCGCGAGCTACATCCATGGTTTTTACAACAGCTGTCGGCTGCACTCAGCACTGGGCTATCGCTCACCGAACGCTTTTGCAAAGGACTTAAAGTGCAAGCCTTAACGCCCAGCTTCTTGGCGTCTGCTGCCAAGGGACAGAACCA
>NZ_JADUCM010000073.1 GCF_016009175.1 Pseudomonas alkylphenolica | reverse complement strand
TGTAGGAGCAACTGTCTTTGGATCTCTTTCTAAGAAGATCTTTTTTCAGCATGACCCGGTCGGCGATGGTGCTAAAGCAGCATCGCTGATAAGGCTGATCCAAACCCAACCTCCAAATGCAGTCCGACCGCTGTTAGGTCAGGCTTGCCTGGAGCTTGGGTTCGTTCCATTCGGTGCCATCTCGCAACATAGCGTTCAAACGTACAATCAGCACCCGCATACAAGCTACGACAGCCACCTTGGAACACTTGCCACGAGCGATCAAGGCTTGGTAACGCGCCTTGAAGTCCGGGGTGTGCCTGATCATCGACCAGCACGACATGTACACCGTACGGCGAACTTTGTAGCGCCCGCCCCAGATTGCCCTCGGTCCGCTCTTGGTTCCGCTGTCGTTATTGAAAGGGGCTAGTCCTACCAATGCAGCAATCTGCCGCCCGCTGAGCGTGCCCAGTTCGGGCAGATAGGCCAGCAAGGTGGCCGTGGTAATCAGACCGATACCTTTCACCGACTTCAACTGCGTAGCCTTCTGGCTATTGAGTGCTTTTAGCGCATGCTCAATGCTGCGCTCCAGGGCCTTGATCTGCTCATTAAGGTAGGCAAGGTGGCGGATATAATTCTCGATCACCAAGCTAGAGCTGGCTTGTCTGATACGGCGCTTTTCATCGTCACGCTGCTGAACGAAGCGGTCCCTTTGCTTGACCAGCTCTGCTAATTCATCCCGTTCTTCGCTGGTCTCGACGATGGGGCTGGCCTCTATCGTTCTCGCGAATTGAGCCAACATCAAAGCATCAATCTTGTCAGTCTTGGCTTTGCGCCCCATCGCCCTGGCGAACTGATGCGAGCGAGCCGGATTGATACAGATGACATTGAACCCAGCCTTCTGCAGCGCTTTGAACGCCGGCTTCTCGTACCCGCCAGTCGCTTCGAGTAGAACCCGCTCAACTTCCAGCTGGTGAAGGCGGGCAATCAGTTCCGTGAAGCCTTGAGGCGTATTTTTCAACTGAAAAGGGTCAATGCGCTGCGGCCAGATACCCACGTCCAGGGTCGCTTTTGAAACATCGATACCAGCAGAGTAGGCAACCATGACAAGTCCTCTTACACTCAGAAAGTGAGAGCGCTCTGGCTTAGCCCACGCTTGTTGGTTCGAGTTCGCCGCTCATGCAACTGTTCGGGCTTCGGGCCAGAGTGAGAGGTGGATGGCGACTATGCTCCTACTCGTGCTCTAGGGCACTGCTGGCTATCAGTCTGCCATCCACCGCTCTCACCTCTGATTTTAAAGGCATGTGAAGACACAAGCTGGC
>NZ_JADUCM010000071.1 GCF_016009175.1 Pseudomonas alkylphenolica | reverse complement strand
CCCCCCCCCGCGGCGGGGCCCCCCCCCCCCGCCCCGCGGGCCCCCCCCCCCCCCGCCGGCCCCCCCCCCCCCCCCCCCGCCGCGGGGGGGGGGGGGCCCCCCCGCGATGAGGCCTTAAAGGCCGAGCAGTTGCAGGCGCTGACGCACCGAAGCCTCGATACCCGCCGCATCCAGCCCGCACTCGGCAAGCATCTGTGCCGGCTTGGCGTGTTCGACATAGATGTCCGGCAGGCCCAGGTGCAGCACTGGCTTGAGCAGGGCTTCGCGCGCCAGGAACTCGCTGACCGCAGCCCCCGCGCCACCCATGATGGCGTTCTCTTCGATGGTCACCAGCAGCGCATGGCTTGCAGCCATTTCGCGTACCAGAGCCTCATCCAGCGGTTTGACGAAGCGCATGTCGACCACGGTGGCGTCGAGCGTTTCAGCCACTTTCAGCGCCTCGGCCAGCTGCACGCCGAACACCAGCAGGGCCACATTGCTGCCCTGGCGGCGAATCACGCCCTTGCCGATTTCCAGCGGCTCGAGATTGTTCTCGATGGTCGCATTCGGGCCGCTGCCGCGCGGGTAGCGCACGGCCGCCGGGCCGTTGTACAGGTGGCCGGTAGTGAGCATTTTGCGCAGTTCGTTCTCGTCGCTCGGGGTCATCACCAGCATGCCGGGGATGCAGCGCAGGAAGGACAGGTCGAAGCTGCCAGCGTGCGTCGGGCCGTCTTCGCCGACCAGGCCGGCACGGTCGATGGCGAACAGCACGTCGAGGTTCTGCACGGCAACGTCATGGATCAGCTGGTCATAGGCACGCTGCAGGAACGTCGAGTAGATCGCCACCACCGGTTTGGCGCCTTCGCAGGCCATGCCGGCCGCCACGGTGACCGCGTGCTGTTCGGCAATTGCCACGTCGAAGTAGCGCGCCGGGTAGCGTTCGCTGAACGCCACCAGGTCAGAGCCTTCCTTCATCGCCGGGGTGATCCCGACCAGGCGCTCGTCAGCGGCAGCCATGTCGCACAGCCACTGGCCGAAGACCGCCGAATACTTGGGACCGCCTGCCTTTTTCGGGGCAGCTGCCGGGGCGTCGACGGGCTCAAGCTTGGTGATCGCGTGATAGCCGATCGGGTCGACTTCTGCGGGTGCGAAGCCTTTGCCTTTCTTGGTCACCACATGAAGGAACTGCGGACCCTTCAGGTCACGCATGTTGCGCAGGGTGGTGATCAGGGTCGGCAGGTCGTGGCCATCGATCGGGCCGATGTAGTTCCAGCCCAGCTCTTCGAACAGGGTGCCGGGTACCAGCATGCCCTTGGCGTACTCTTCGGTGCGGCGGGCAATTTCCCAGGCGCCAGGCAGGCGCGAGAGGACCTTCTTGCTGCCTTCGCGCATGCTCGAATAGGTGCGGCTGGAGAGAATCTTGGCCAGGTAGTTGGACAGGCCGCCGACATTGCGCGAGATCGACATGTCGTTGTCGTTGAGGATCACCAGCATGTCGGCATCGACTTCCTGGGCATGGTTCAACGCTTCGAAGGCCATGCCGGCAGTCAGTGCGCCGTCGCCGATGACGGCGATGGATTTGCGCGGATCGTTCTGCAGGCGGGCGGCAATGGCCATGCCCAGCGCTGCGCTGATCGAGGTGCTGGAGTGACCGACGCCAAAGGTGTCGTATTCGCTCTCGGCGCGACGCGGGAAGGCGGCCAGGCCGTCCTTCTGACGCAGGGTGTGCATGCGCTGGCGGCGACCGGTGAGGATCTTGTGCGGATAGGCCTGGTGGCCTACGTCCCACACCAGGCGGTCGTCCGGGGTGTCGAAGACGTAGTGCAGGGCAATCGTCAGCTCGATGACGCCCAGGCCGGCACCGAAATGCCCGCCGGTCTGACCAACGGTATAGAGCAACTCCTGGCGCAGTTCGTCAGCCAGGTTCTCCAGGTCGGCTTCAGCCAGCCGGCGCAAACCGGCAGGCGTGTCGGCACGGTCTAGCAGCGGCGTGACCGGGCGTTCGCGGGGGATCTCTTGAAACGTCGTGGGCATCAGGCGAATCGTTATAGATATGAAGTGGCGGCAGTTTACCTTATTGCGGTAATAGCTGCCCATTGAGTGCTAACGCCGGGGGCGATGGCCCCGGGGGGGGGGGGGGGGGGGGGGCCGCCGGGGGGGGGGGTGTTGAAAACCACGCGCCCCCCCCCGCGCGGGGGGGGGGGGGGGGGGGGGGGGGGGGG
>NZ_JADUCM010000070.1 GCF_016009175.1 Pseudomonas alkylphenolica | reverse complement strand
TACAGAACGAAGGCTCTTCGGCGCAGTACGTCTTCACCGCCACCCTGAGCCATGCCTCCCAAGGCGTGACCACGATCACCACCGACAAAGGTGTGATCACCATTGCCGACGGTGAAACCACCGGCACTCTGAAGATCGATGCTGCCAACGGCGAAGATGTCTACAAAGACGGCTCCGAACTGGTCGCCACTATCACCGGCGTGAACGGCCCTGGCTTTGAAAAGCTGGAAGTCAAAGACGGCAGTGGCTCCGCCACCGCGAAGGTCGTGGACACCGAAACTGCCTCGACCGTCAGCCTGTCCGGCTCGGTACAGAACGAAGGCCCATCGGCGCAATACGTCTTCACTGCCACCCTCAGCCACGCCTCCCAGGGCGTAACGACGATCACCACTGACAAAGGTGTGATCACCATTGCCGACGGTGAAACCACCGGCACCCTGAAGATCGATGCTGCCAACGGCGAAGACGTCTACAAAGACGGCACCGAACTGGTCGCCACTATCACCGGTGTAGACGGCCCGGGCTTTGAGAAACTCGAAGTTAAAGACGGTTCGGCGACGGCTAAAGTAGTCGACACCGAAACTGCCTCGACCGTAAGCCTGTCCGGCTCGGTACAGAGCGAAGGTTCGACGGCACAATACGTCTTCACTGCCACCCTCAGCCACGCCTCCCAGGGCGTGACGACGATCACCACCGACAAGGGTGTGATCACCATTGCTGATGGCGAAACCACCGGCACCCTGAAGATCGATGCTGCCAACGGCGAAGACGTCTACAAAGACGGCACCGAACTGGTCGCCACTATCACCGGCGTAGACGGCCCGGGCTTTGAGAAACTCGAAGTCAAAGACGGTTCGGCGACGGCTAAAGTAGTCGACACTGAAACCGCCTCGACCGTCAGCCTGTCCGGCTCGGTACAGAACGAAGGCCCATCGGCGCAGTACGTCTTCACTGCTACCCTCAGCCACGCCTCCCAAGGCGTGACGACGATCACCACCGACAAAGGTGTGATCACCATTGCCGACGGTGAAACCACCGGCACCCTGAAAATTGATGCGAGTAACGGCGAAGACGTCTACAAAGACGGCTCCGAGCTGGTTGCCACTATCACCGGCGTGAACGGCCCTGGCTTTGAAAAGCTGGAAGTCAAAGACGGCAGTGGCTCCGCCACCGCGAAGGTCGTGGACACCGAAACCGCCTCGACTGTCAGCCTGTCCGGCTCGGTACAGAACGAAGGCCCATCGGCGCAATACGTCTTCACCGCCACCCTCAGCCACGCCTCCCAAGGCGTCACGACGATCACCACCGACAAGGGTGTGATCACCATTGCCGACGGCGAAACCACCGGCACCCTGAAGATCGATGCTGCCAACGGCGAAGACGTCTACAAAGACGGCTCCGAGCTGGTTGCCACTATCACCGGCGTAGACGGCCCGGGCTTTGAGAAACTCGAAGTCAAAGACGGTTCGGCGACGGCTAAAGTAGTCGACACTGAAACCGCCTCGACCGTCAGCCTGTCCGGCTCGATACAGAACGAAGGCCCTTCGGCGCAATACGTCTTCACTGCCACCCTCAGCCACGCCTCCCAGGGCGTGACCACAATCACCACCGACAAGGGTGTGATCACCATTGCTGATGGCGAAACCACCGGCACCCTGAAAATTGATGCGAGTAACGGCGAAGACGTCTACAAAGACGGCTCCGAGCTGGTCGCCACTATCACCGGCGTAGACGGCCCGGGCTTTGAGAAACTCGAAGTCAAAGACGGTTCGGCGACGGCTAAAGTAGTCGACACTGAAACTGCCTCCACCGTCAGCCTGTCCGGCTCGGTACAGAGTGAAGGCCCATCGGCGCAGTACGTCTTCACTGCTACCCTCAGCCACGCCTCCCAGGGCGTGACCACGATCACCACCGACAAAGGTGTGATCACCATTGCCGACGGTGAAACCACCGGCACCCTGAAAATTGATGCGAGTAACGGCGAAGACGTCTACAAAGACGGCTCCGAGCTGGTCGCCACTATCACTGGTGTAGACGGCCCGGGCTTTGAAAAGCTGGAAATCAAAGACGG
This sequence comes from Pseudomonas alkylphenolica, assembly GCF_016009175.1. GTDB lineage: Bacteria > Pseudomonadota > Gammaproteobacteria > Pseudomonadales > Pseudomonadaceae > Aquipseudomonas > Aquipseudomonas alkylphenolica_B. Next base: position 921 of record NZ_JADUCM010000070.1, on the reverse strand, counting down.
CAGTGGCTCCGCCACCGCGAAGGTCGTGGACACCGAAACCGCCTCCACTGTCAGCCTGTCCGGCTCGGTACAGAACGAAGGCCCATCGGCGCAGTACGTCTTCACCGCCACCCTCAGCCACGCCTCCCAGGGCGTGACCACAATCACCACCGACAAAGGTGTGATCACCATTGCCGACGGTGAAACCACCGGCACCCTGAAGATCGATGCCGCCAACGGTGAAGACGTCTACAAAGACGGCTCCGAGCTGGTTGCCACTATCACCGGCGTGAACGGCCCTGGCTTTGAAAAGCTGGAAATCAAAGACGGTTCGGCGACGGCTAAAGTAGTCGACACTGAAACCGCCTCGACTGTCAGCCTGTCCGGCTCGGTACAGAACGAAGGCCCATCGGCGCAGTACGTCTTCACTGCTACCCTCAGCCACGCCTCCCAAGGCGTGACGACGATCACCACCGACAAGGGCGTGATCACCATTGCTGACGGCCAGACCACTGGCACTCTGGAAATTGCTGCAGGCAACGGTGAGGACGTCTACGTTGACGGCAGCTCGTTGACTGCCACGATCACCGGTGTAAACGGTCCTGGCTTTGAAAGCCTGGGTATTAAAGCGGGCAGCGGCTCTGCTACTTCGACGGTGGTGGATACCCCTACTCCGTCGACTGTTAGCCTGTCCGGCTCGCAGCAATTCGAAGGCCCGTCGGCGCAATACATCTTCACCGCCACCCTGAGCCACGCCTCCAAAGGCGTGACCACGATCACCACCGACAAGGGCGTGATTACCATTGCTGATGGCGCAACCACCGGCACCCTGAAAATTGATGCGAGTAACGGCGAAGACGTCTACACCGACGGCAGCTCGTTGACCGCCACGATCACCGGTGTAAACGGTCCTGGTTTTGAAAGCCTGGGTATTAAAGCGGG
>NZ_JADUCM010000069.1 GCF_016009175.1 Pseudomonas alkylphenolica | reverse complement strand
CATTGGAACCACCTGATCCCATCCCGAACTCAGCAGTGAAACGATGCATCGCCGATGGTAGTGTGGGGTTTCCCCATGTGAGAGTAGGTCATCGTCAAGATTAAATTCCGAAACCCCTATCTGCGTATGCAGGTAGGGGTTTTGTCTTTTCCGGCCCGCCGTCAGTGCAGCTCTCCCTCGATCCTGTGGGGGCGGGTTTGCCGGGGCGCCGGACCGCCGCGAAAAGCCGCTGCGCGGTCCCCGGCCAGTCTCTGCTTCAACTACCAAAACCTTCAGTTTTCTATGCAATCCCCACTTGCATGGCTATCATGCCTGCCTCATTAAAAGTCGAGATTGGCATGCTTAAGTTGTTGAAGCTCCTCAAGGATGGCCGGTTCCATTCCGGGCAGGACCTGGGGGCCGCCCTTGGCGTAAGTCGCGCTGCCGTCTGGAAGCAATTGCAGCTTCTGGAGGCCGAACTGAATCTACCCATTCATAAAGTGCGTGGCCGCGGATACCAGCTGGCTGCACCTTTGTCGTTGCTCGAAGAGTCCGCTATCGCTGCGCATTCGCAGGGCGAGTGCTGGCCAGCGTTGATATTCGATTCAATCGATTCGACCAATGCACAGGCTTTGCGCGCTATTAATGAGGGCCAGGCGGCGCCTTTTCTGGTGCTGGCCGAGCGCCAGACGGCCGGACGCGGCAGGCGCGGGCGCCAATGGGTCAGCCCATTTGCCGAGAACCTCTATTACAGCCTGGTATTGCGCATCGAAGGCGGAATGCGTCAGCTTGAAGGTTTGAGTCTGGTCGTCGGTCTTGCCGTCATGAGAGCGCTTCAGTCGTTCGGCGTGGCGGATGTCGGCTTGAAGTGGCCGAATGATGTATTGGTTAATAATCAGAAAATTGCCGGTATTCTTCTGGAGTTGGTCGGCGATCCTGCCGATGTCTGTCATGTGGTGCTGGGTATTGGCATCAATGTGAATATGCAGGCCTCGAGCGATATTGATCAGCAGTGGACCTCTGTTCGACGTGAGGCAGGTGTGGCTATTGATCGCAACGAGTTGGTAGCCAGGCTCAATCAGAGCCTGCAACGCGATCTTGAGCGTCATCGTCAGGTGGGCTTTGCCGGATTCCAGCAGGAATGGGAGCAATCTCACCTGTGGCAGGGGCGGCCCGTGTCCTTGATTGCTGGGATTAACAGGGTGGATGGCGTGGTGTTGGGTATCGATGGCCAAGGGGCATTGCGTCTTGAAGTCGATGGTGTAGAAAAGAGCTTTAGTGGTGGTGAGCTCAGCCTGAGGTTGCGTGATGATTCTTGAGCTCGATTGCGGGAACAGCTTTATCAAGTGGCGTGTTATCCGCAGCGCCGGCGCGGTTGTTGTGGCGGGTGGGGTTGTCGACTCCGATCAGGCGCTGCTGGAGGCAATTCAGGCGCTTGCGCAGCCGCCACGACGCGCCCGGCTGGTCAGTGTCCGCAGTGAAGAGGAGACAAGCGACCTTTGCGCGTTGCTCGCTCGCCACTTTGGCCTTGAAGTGCTGGTTGCGCAGCCTGCCAGAGAGGTATCCGGTGTGCGAAATGGCTATGAGGACTACCAGCGCCTCGGGCTAGACCGCTGGCTTGCTGTCCTGGGCGCGTATCGCCTGGCTGGCGGCGCCTGCCTGGTGATGGATTTCGGCACGGCGGCCAAAGCTGACTTTGTAGCGGCCGATGGAGAGCATCTGGGTGGCTTCATCTGTCCGGGTATGCCATTGATGCGCAGCCAATTGCGTACGCATACGCGGCGCATCCGCTATGACGATGCATCTGCTGAGCGTGCACTGGGGAGCATGGCGCCTGGACGTTCGACTGTTGAGGCGGTAGAGCGTGGCTGTGTTCACATGCTTCAAGGGTTCGTGCGATCCCAGCTCGAGCACGCCCGTGGTTTGTGGGGCGATGACTTTACGGTGCTGCTGACCGGCGGGGATGCGCCGCTGGTACAAGATGCTGCGCCTGACGCACGGGTGGTGCCGGACCTGGTGTTTGTCGGACTGGCCATGGCCTGCCCCCTGGAGTGAGGTGACTATGCGTTGGCTGTTTCTGTTGTTGGTGGTGCTCAATGGCGTTTATTACGTCTGGCATCAGCAGGAAGCACCGTTGAAGGCCAAGGAAGTGGCGCCGCTATCGCTCTACAAGGGGAATCAGCAAGGAATTCACCTGCTGAGCGAATCAAACCAGGGTAAGCCAGCGCCTCAGCGTGGCCAGGAGTGCCTCTATATTGGTGGGCTAAGCACCCAGGAGCAGCTCAATGCGCTGCGTCAGCGGCTGCTGACCCTGGATGTATCGGCGCTCCAGGTGTCTGGGCGCCTTGGTGATGCCACCGGTTTTTGGCTGCAGATCGCCCCGCGAAGCCAGCGTTTGCTGGATGAAACCCTGCTTTCTAGTCTTTCCAATGATTTCAAAGACTTAAAACATAAAATAATGTTGTGCGAGGGTGTTGCAACGGTCGAATAGTTTGCATAGAATGGCGCCCGCTCCACAGGGAACACCACTAGTTGGAAATCTGTGAAGCGCTGTCAAATTAGCTAACCTCAAGATTTTAATGAGAAAAAGCTTGACAGTAGGACGGCAAGAGTTGAAAATGCCGCCCACGTTCAGGAGGGGTTCCCGAGCGGCCAAAGGGATCAGACTGTAAATCTGACGTCTACGACTTCGAAGGTTCGAATCCTTCCCCCTCCACCATTTTAGCGAGAGCTGCACGCTCCGCGGGTATAGTTTAGTGGTAGAACCTCAGCCTTCCAAGCTGATGATGCGGGTTCGATTCCCGCTACCCGCTCCAAGTTTGCAGTTGTTGCACAGTGTTACGCTCTTGTAGCTCAGTTGGTAGAGCACACCCTTGGTAAGGGTGAGGTCAGCGGTTCAAATCCGCTCAAGAGCTCCATATAACAAGGCAGATATGAAAATATCTGCCTTTGTTTTAATGGTCGTATTGAGTTGCTAATTTCTTCTTGCTGAGGGTTGTCTCGATGGCTAAGGAAAAGTTTGATCGTAGTCTGCCGCACGTTAACGTCGGCACCATTGGTCACGTTGACCATGGCAAGACCACGCTGACCGCAGCGCTGACTCGCGTCTGCTCCGAAGTTTTCGGTTCGGCTGTTGTCGAATTCGACAAGATCGACTCGGCTCCAGAAGAGAAAGCTCGCGGTATCACCATCAACACCGCGCACGTCGAGTACAACTCGAACATTCGTCACTACGCTCACGTTGACTGCCCAGGTCACGCTGACTACGTGAAGAACATGATCACCGGTGCTGCCCAGATGGACGGCG
>NZ_JADUCM010000068.1 GCF_016009175.1 Pseudomonas alkylphenolica | reverse complement strand
AAAGCTTAGAAATGAATATTCGCCTCGAATATTGATTTCTGAACTTTTTCAGAATCGTTCTTTAAAAATTTGGGTATGTGATAGAAAGATAGACTGGGCCACACTTTCACTGGTGTGTGTTCAGGCTAAGGTAAAATTTGTGAGTTTCTCTTAAGTCTTTAAGAGTATTGCGAATTTTCGGCGAATGTCGTCTTCACAGTATAACCAGATTGCTTGGGGTTATATGGTCAAGTGAAGAAGCGCATACGGTGGATGCCTTGGCAGTCAGAGGCGATGAAAGACGTGGTAGCCTGCGATAAGCTTCGGGGAGTCGGCAAACAGACTTTGATCCGGAGATCTCTGAATGGGGGAACCCACTCAGCATAAGCTGAGTATCTTGTACTGAATACATAGGTGCAAGAGGCGAACCAGGGGAACTGAAACATCTAAGTACCCTGAGGAAAAGAAATCAACCGAGATTCCCTTAGTAGTGGCGAGCGAACGGGGACTAGCCCTTAAGTGGCTTTGAGATTAGCGGAACGCTCTGGAAAGTGCGGCCATAGTGGGTGATAGCCCTGTACGCGAAAATCTCTTAGTCATGAAATCGAGTAGGACGGAGCACGAGAAACTTTGTCTGAATATGGGGGGACCATCCTCCAAGGCTAAATACTACTGACTGACCGATAGTGAACCAGTACCGTGAGGGAAAGGCGAAAAGAACCCCGGAGAGGGGAGTGAAATAGAACCTGAAACCGTATGCGTACAAGCAGTGGGAGCCTACTTGTTAGGTGACTGCGTACCTTTTGTATAATGGGTCAGCGACTTATATTCAGTGGCGAGCTTAACCGAATAGGGGAGGCGTAGCGAAAGCGAGTGTTAATAGCGCGATTAGTCGCTGGGTATAGACCCGAAACCGGGCGATCTATCCATGGGCAGGTTGAAGGTTAGGTAACACTGACTGGAGGACCGAACCGACTACCGTTGAAAAGTTAGCGGATGACCTGTGGATCGGAGTGAAAGGCTAATCAAGCTCGGAGATAGCTGGTTCTCCTCGAAAGCTATTTAGGTAGCGCCTCATGTATCACTGTAGGGGGTAGAGCACTGTTTCGGCTAGGGGGTCATCCCGACTTACCAAACCGATGCAAACTCCGAATACCTACAAGTGCCGAGCATGGGAGACACACGGCGGGTGCTAACGTCCGTCGTGAAAAGGGAAACAACCCAGACCGTCAGCTAAGGTCCCAAAGTCATGGTTAAGTGGGAAACGATGTGGGAAGGCTTAGACAGCTAGGAGGTTGGCTTAGAAGCAGCCACCCTTTAAAGAAAGCGTAATAGCTCACTAGTCGAGTCGGCCTGCGCGGAAGATGTAACGGGGCTCAAACCATGCACCGAAGCTACGGGTGTCACTTAGGTGACGCGGTAGAGGAGCGTTCTGTAAGCCTGTGAAGGTGAGTTGAGAAGCTTGCTGGAGGTATCAGAAGTGCGAATGCTGACATGAGTAACGACAATGGGAGTGAAAAACTCCCACGCCGAAAGACCAAGGTTTCCTGCGCAACGTTAATCGACGCAGGGTTAGTCGGTCCCTAAGGCGAGGCTGAAAAGCGTAGTCGATGGAAAACAGGTTAATATTCCTGTACTTCTAGTTATTGCGATGGAGGGACGGAGAAGGCTAGGCCAGCTTGGCGTTGGTTGTCCAAGTTTAAGGTGGTAGGCTGAGATCTTAGGTAAATCCGGGATCTTAAGGCCGAGAGCTGATGACGAGTTGCCTTTAGGCGACGAAGTGGTTGATGCCATGCTTCCAAGAAAAGCTTCTAAGCTTCAGATAACTAGGAACCGTACCCCAAACCGACACAGGTGGTTGGGTAGAGAATACCAAGGCGCTTGAGAGAACTCGGGTGAAGGAACTAGGCAAAATGGCACCGTAACTTCGGGAGAAGGTGCGCCGGTGAGGGTGAAGGACTTGCTCCGTAAGCCCATGCCGGTCGAAGATACCAGGCCGCTGCGACTGTTTATTAAAAACACAGCACTCTGCAAACACGAAAGTGGACGTATAGGGTGTGACGCCTGCCCGGTGCCGGAAGGTTAATTGATGGGGTTAGCTAACGCGAAGCTCTTGATCGAAGCCCCGGTAAACGGCGGCCGTAACTATAACGGTCCTAAGGTAGCGAAATTCCTTGTCGGGTAAGTTCCGACCTGCACGAATGGCGTAACGATGGCGGCGCTGTCTCCACCCGAGACTCAGTGAAATTGAAATCGCTGTGAAGATGCAGTGTATCCGCGGCTAGACGGAAAGACCCCGTGAACCTTTACTATAGCTTTGCACTGGACTTTGAATTTGCTTGTGTAGGATAGGTGGGAGGCTTTGAAGCGTGGACGCCAGTTCGCGTGGAGCCATCCTTGAAATACCACCCTGGCAACTTTGAGGTTCTAACTCAGGTCCGTTATCCGGATCGAGGACAGTGTATGGTGGGTAGTTTGACTGGGGCGGTCTCCTCCTAAAGAGTAACGGAGGAGTACGAAGGTGCGCTCAGACCGGTCGGAAATCGGTCGTAGAGTATAAAGGCAAAAGCGCGCTTGACTGCGAGACAGACACGTCGAGCAGGTACGAAAGTAGGTCTTAGTGATCCGGTGGTTCTGTATGGAAGGGCCATCGCTCAACGGATAAAAGGTACTCCGGGGATAACAGGCTGATACCGCCCAAGAGTTCATATCGACGGCGGTGTTTGGCACCTCGATGTCGGCTCATCACATCCTGGGGCTGAAGCCGGTCCCAAGGGTATGGCTGTTCGCCATTTAAAGTGGTACGCGAGCTGGGTTTAGAACGTCGTGAGACAGTTCGGTCCCTATCTGCCGTGGACGTTTGAGATTTGAGAGGGGCTGCTCCTAGTACGAGAGGACCGGAGTGGACGAACCTCTGGTGTTCCGGTTGTCACGCCAGTGGCATTGCCGGGTAGCTATGTTCGGAAGAGATAACCGCTGAAAGCATCTAAGCGGGAAACTTGCCTCAAGATGAGATCTCACTGGAGCCTTGAGCTCCCTGAAGGGCCGTCGAAGACTACGACGTTGATAGGTTGGGTGTGTAAGCGCTGTGAGGCGTTGAGCTAACCAATACTAATTGCCCGTGAGGCTTGACCATATAACACCCAAGCAATTTGCGTCGAAACGACCAGATTGCGGTGTTGTGAAGACGAAACGAACCGAAAGTTTGCAACTCACAATCATCACATACCCGATTCGCTGGAGTGTCTAACAAGACCTTCTGGCAACAGAATTTCTTGACGACCATAGAGCATTGGAACCACCTGATCCCATCCCGAACTCAGCAGTGAAACGATGCATCGCCGATGGTAGTGTGGGGTTTCCCCATGTGAGAGTAGGTCATCGTCAAGATT
>NZ_JADUCM010000067.1 GCF_016009175.1 Pseudomonas alkylphenolica | reverse complement strand
CCGGCCGGTCCGGGCGCCCCCCCCCCCCCCCGGCGCCCCCCGCCCCTGTGGGAGCGGGTTTACCCGCGAAGGATACGTGGTGCGCCTCGGTATTTACTGGCTCCTCGCGCTTTGAACACTGGCCCGCGCCTGCGAACTTCCGTAGCATCCTAGCCCTTTTTCGCTGGCAGCCTTTTCCCCCATGAGAACTACTTCAATCCGTGCCGACATCCTGGCCGGACTCACCACGTCCTTCGCCCTGGTGCCCGAGTGCATTGCGTTCGCGCTGGTGGCGCACCTCAATCCGTTGATGGGGCTTTACGGCGCTTTCATCATCTGTACCCTCACCGCCCTGCTCGGCGGCCGCCCCGGGATGATCTCCGGCGCAGCCGGCTCCATGGCCGTGGTCATCGTCGCCCTGGTGGTTCAGCACGGCGTGCAATACCTGCTGGCCACGGTGCTGCTGGGCGGCCTGATCATGGTCGCCTTCGGCGTGCTGCGCCTGGGCAAGCTGGTGCGCATGGTGCCGTACTCGGTGATGCTCGGCTTCGTCAACGGCCTGGCGATCATCATTGCCCTGGCCCAGCTTGAACACTTCAAGCACGACGGCGCCTGGCTCAGCGGCCCGGCGCTGTACCTGATGCTGGGGCTGGTAGCGCTGACCATGGCCATCGTCTATGTGCTGCCGCGCCTGACCCGCAGCGTGCCGCCAGCCCTGGTCGCGATCCTGGCGGTGGGCGCCGGGGTCTATCTGCTCGACCTGCCGACCCACACCCTGGGTGATCTGGCGCATATCGCCGGTGGCCTGCCGGCTCTGACCTGGCCAGACATCCCGTGGAACCTGGAAACCCTGAAGATCATCGCACCCTACGCGATGCTGATGGCGCTGGTGGGGCTGCTGGAAACCCTGCTGACCCTCAACCTCACCGATGAAATCACCGAAAGCCGCGGCTACCCCAACCGCGAGTGCGTGGCGCTCGGCGTGGCCAACATGACGTCCGGCCTGTTCGGCGGCATGGGCGGCTGCGCGATGATCGGCCAGACCGCAATCAACCTCAGCTCGGGCGGCCGCGGTCGACTGTCCGGCGTCGTCGCCGGGGTGATGATCCTGATGTTCGTGCTGTTTCTTTCACCCCTGATCGAGCGCATTCCACTGGCTGCGCTGGTCGGGGTTATGTTCGTGGTGTCGCAGCAGACCTTTTCCTGGGCCTCGCTGCGCGTGCTGCACAAGGTACCGGTGAACGACATGCTGGCGATCATCGCCGTCACCGTGGTCACGGTGCTGACCGACCTGGCCACGGCGGTGCTGTGCGGAATCGTCATTGCCGCGATCAACTTCGCCTGGCAACAAGCCCGCGAACTGTACGCCGACAGCCATCTGCAATCGGATGGCAGCAAGTTGTACCGGGTTCACGGCACCCTGTTCTTCGCCTCGACCACGCCGTTTCTCAACCAGTTCGACCCGGTCAACGATCCGGCCGAAGTGACGCTCGACTGTCAGCACCTTAACTTTGTCGACTACTCGGCCATTGCAGCGCTCAAGACCTTGCGGGAGCGCTACAGCAACAACGGCAAACACCTGCGCGTGGTGCACCTGTCCGAGCGCTGCAAACAGCTGCTCAAGCGCACCGACCTGCACTACGGTTGAGCGCCGCCCTCAGGGCGCGCCGAACATCGCCGTCCAGTAGATCCCGGCATCACTCTTGGGGTCGACCGCATAAGCCGCGCCCAGCTCAGTGAACTGTGGGTTCATCAGGTTGGCGCAGTGGCCGGGGCTCGCCAGCCAGCCATCGACCACTTTGCGCGGGGTGTCCTGCCCGGCAGCGATGTTCTCGCCGGTCAGCTGGCCGGCGTAGCCTGCCAACTCCGCACGGTCGCCCGGCGTGCGGCCATCACGATCGACATGGTCGAGAAAGTTCTGGTTGGCCATGGCCCGGGTGTGGGCCTCGGCGGTGCTGGCCAAGGTCGCGTTCCAGGCCAGCGGCGTGGCGGCAGCAAAGTTTTGCGCGCCGCACTGACGCTGCTGGCCCCGCGCGGTATTGATCATTGCCAGAAGCTTTTGCCCTTCGGCCTGCCAGTCCCCCAGGCGCCCGGCCAGCAGCGGCCGTGCCAGGACAATGCGCCAGTCGCGGTCTTGCTGACTGACGCCGATATCAACGAACTGCGGGTCGAGCACTACCTGGCAGAAGCTTTCGCGCACCGCTTGCATCGCGCTCTGCGCATCGCGCGGGCCATTGAGGGTGATCGCCTGGACATTGACCATCGGGTAGTTGGCCTGGGCCAGCGCCGTGCGCAAATCCACACTGCCCCCGGCCGGCAGCACCAGGCGCGGATCGCTGGCCAGTGGCGGCAGCTCCAGCGACGCTTGCCCGCCGCAGCGCTGTGCCTGGCTGCGGTAGCTGTTGATCGAGTCGACCAGCTGTGACGGCTCGCTGGCCTGGACAACGGTCGCCACGGCCAGCGCCAGTGGCAGGCTGGCAAGACGCAAAACGGATGACAGGACGCGCATGCAAATCTCCCTTTAACGGACGCCGCCATCATGCGCGATGTAGCCCGTCGTCGAACAGCTGGAATGTTTTGAGCGCCGCGCGGTCGACCCTGTAACGGGAAGTTTTGCTCCCCTTACCTGACGAAGGTCACCGTATGCGCCTTGCAACGATTGTAACCTGCCTTTTACTGGCCTTCTCGGCCCCCCTGACACTGGCTGCCGAGACCAAGGCGCAAGTGGCCGAAGACAAAGCCCAGGTACTGGAACAGAAAGCCGCCGTGCAACCTGACGCCCCGCCGGCCCCCAAGAGCAAGGCCATCACCCAGACCGAAGTGCAGGCCGTAGACCCGGCAGGACAGGCCGCGCTGGACGATGCCATTACCTGCATGGCCCGTAGCATCTACTGGGAATCGAAAGGCGGCAAAGCGCCCGACATGGAAGCGGTGGCCAGTGTGGTAATGAACCGCCTGGGCCATGAAGGTTTTCCGGACACCGTGTGCGGCGTGGTCAAGCAAGGCAAGGAAACCGGCCATTGCCAGTTTTCCTGGTGGTGTGACGGGCGTTCCGATTCGGTGCAGGAAGAAACCCGCTACGCCCTGGCCAAGGAAATCGCCCGCAAGGCACTCAACCGCCAGCTGGATGACCGCACCAAAGGCGCGCTGTACTTTCACGATCGTCACGTGTCACCGGACTGGGCACGGGCGTATGTGAAGACCACCGAGACCGGGGACTTTCTCTTCTATAAACCGCGTAACGGCACAGCGCGATAGCACCTATGAGAGCCTGATCCTCAAGCCTCGGGGCTGCTGTGCCGCCCATCGCCGGCGCTGCCGGCTCCCACAAATGTGGGAGCTGGCGAAGCCTGCGATAGCGCGGCCCCCCCGCGCCCCAGACCGGACACCCCCCACCGGCTGGGGCCATGGCC
>NZ_JADUCM010000066.1 GCF_016009175.1 Pseudomonas alkylphenolica | reverse complement strand
CTGGCAGAAGCGTCACCAGCAGGTGATCGAGTCCGGTGGCCTGCATGTGATCGCCTCCGAGCGTCACGAATCCCGCCGTATCGACAACCAGCTGCGCGGGCGGGGCGGCCCGGCGGGGGGGCCCGCGAATGCTGTTACGGCTCGTAACCCTGCGCCCCGCCCTGGTGCCAGGGGTGACCACTCCCTCATGAAACGTCTTCGAAAATTGCGTCACCAGACAGGCGCAAACGTTTAACCCCGTCTTTAATTATACGAATGCGACATTCCTGTACGTTCGTCCCACGCTTTGAGCCACATCCTGCACTGAGTGTTGCATTGGGTACGAGGCCTGCATAAGTTTTTGCAGGTAGGCTCACAAGGCCCCCTCACATCAAAAATGACAACAATGAGGCCACCATGCTCAAAAACGCAGTCATTCCGTTCCTGGTCGGCGCAGGCTTGCTCGCCAGCGCTCCTTCAGCCCTCGCGGCGGCTAACCTGGTGTTCTGCTCAGAAGGCAGCCCCGCCGGTTTCGACCCGGGCCAGTACACCACCGGAACCGACTTCGATGCCTCAGCCGAGACAGTCTTCAACCGCCTCAGCCAGTTCGAGCGCGGCGGTACCGCGGTCATCCCGGGCCTGGCGACCAGCTGGGACATTTCTGCGGATGGCCTGACCTACACCTTCCACCTGCGTGAAGGGGTCAAGTTCCATACCACCGAGTACTTCAAGCCGACGCGTGAATTCAACGCTGACGACGTGCTGTTCACCTTCAACCGAATGCTCGACAAGGACATGCCGTTCCGCAAGGCCTACCCGACCGAGTTCCCGTACTTCACCGACATGGGCATGGACAAGAACATCGCCAAGGTGGAGAAGATCGACGATCACACGGTCAAGTTCACCCTGAATGAGGTAGATGCCGCGTTCATCCAGAACATGGCCATGAGCTTCGCCTCGATCCAGTCGGCCGAATACGCCGCGCAGTTGCTTAAAGACGGCAAGCCCGCAGACATCAACCAGAAACCGATCGGCACCGGCCCGTTCGTGTTCAGCAAGTACCAGAAAGATGCGCAGATCCGTTTCAAGGGCAACAAGGACTACTGGCAGCCCGATGACGTGAAGATCGACAACCTGATCTTCGCCATCACCACCGACGCCTCGGTGCGCATGCAAAAGCTGAAAAAAAATGAATGCCAGGTCACCCTCTTCCCCCGGCCGGCCGATATCGAGCCGCTCAAGGCCGACCCGAACCTGAAAATGCCTGACCAGGCCGGTTTCAACCTGGGCTACATCGCCTACAACGTAATGGACAAAATCAAGGGCAGCGACCAGCCCAACCCCATGTCCCAGCTCAAGGTCCGCGAGGCCCTGGACATGGCGGTGAACAAGGCCGAAATCATCAAGTCGGTGTACCAGGGCGCTGGCCAGCTGGCGGTCAATGCCATGCCGCCGACCCAGTGGTCCTACGACACGACCATCAAGGACGCGCCCTTCGACCCGGAAAAAGCCAAGCAACTGCTCAAGAAGGCCGGTGTCAAGGAAGGCACCGAGATCACCCTGTGGGCCATGCCGGTGCAGCGCCCGTACAACCCCAACGCCAAACTGATGGCCGAAATGCTCCAGTCCGACTGGAAGAAGATCGGCATCAACGCCAAGATCGTCAGCTATGAGTGGGGCGAGTACATCAAGCGCTCCAAGGCGGGAGAAAACGGCGCGATGCTGATCGGCTGGAGCGGTGACAACGGTGACCCGGACAACTGGCTGGGCACCCTGTACGGCTGCGATGCAATCAATGGCAACAACTTCTCCAAGTGGTGCGACCCGACGTACGACAAGCTGATCAAACAGGCCAAGGCCACTGCCGATCAAGCCAAGCGTACCGAGCTGTACAAGCAAGCCCAGCAATACCTCAAAACCCAGGTACCGATTACACCGATCGCCCACTCGACGGTGTATCAGCCTATGCGCACCACCGTGCAGGACTACAAGATCAGCCCGTTCGGCCTGAACTCCTTCTATGGTGTCAGCGTGTCCAAGTAGCGACTGCTCCCAGCCCTGTCGTGCACTACGACAGGGCTGTCGGACTGTGGCCCGCCGAATCAGTTGCCCGCGCACCTAAATAGAAACATCGCATCAGCTATCAGACCCCTCCTACAGACCACTGAGAATTCGTACCTAGCTGCGCGCCTTCGACGCCTCTAACGTCGTAATGGCCGGCCAGGTTGCGCAGCAGTGCTCTGGCCCCCCAAAAAAATAACAAGATAGAAGGGGTCGTCATGCGCTATCCGCCATTGATCGCAACGTTAGTGGGCCTCAGCCTGCTTACCCAAGCCTCTCCGGCTCCGGCCAAGAACCTGGTGTTCTGCTCCGAAGGCAGCCCAGGCGGTTTTGATACCGCCCAGTACACCAGCTCCACCGACAACGATGCCGCCGAGCCGATCTACAATCGCCTGGTCGAGTTCGAGCGCGGCGCCACGGCCGTTCAACCCGCACTGGCAAAAAACTGGGAGGTGTCACCTGACGCTCTGACCTACACCTTTCACTTGCGCGAAGGAGTGAAGTTTCATGGCAACAAGACCTTCACTCCCAGCCGCGACTTCAATGCCGACGATGTGCTCTTTACCTTCAACCGCATGCTGGATCGCAAGCACCCGTTTCGCAAAGCCTACCCTACGGAGTTTCCCTACTTTGTCAGCATGAGCCTGGACAAGAACATTGCCCGGGTGGAGAAAACCGCGCCCATGACGGTGGTCTTCCGCCTCAACAGCGTGGACGCAGCATTCGTGCAGAACCTGGCCATGAGTTTCGCCTCGATCCTGTCTGCCGAATACGCCGAGCAACTGATGCAGTCCGGCAGCCCCAGCGACATCAACCACCAACCGATTGGTACCGGGCCATTCGTGTTTCAGCGCTACCAGAAGGACTCCCAGATCCGCTATCGCGCGAACCAGCGCTACTGGGACCCGCAGCAGGTGAAACTCGAACAACTGATCTTTTCGATCAACACCGATGCGTCGGTGCGCGTCCAGAAGCTGCGCCGCAACGAATGCCAGGTGACGGTCAATCCGCGCCCTGCCGACCTCGATGCCCTTAAACGTGACCCGGCACTGCAAGTCATCGAAAAGCCCGGCTTCAACCTCGGCTACATCGCCTACAACGTTCAGCACCCACCCTTCGACCAGCTTCAGGTGCGCCAGGCTCTGGACATGGCCGTCAACAAGGCCGCCATCGTCCAGGCGGTGTACCAGCACGCCGGTCAGCTGGCTGTCGGCAGCATGCCGCCGACGCAGTGGTCCTATGACCACAGCATCAAGGACGCCGCCTACGACCCGGACAAGGCCCGCATGCTGCTCAAGGCCGCCGGGGTCAAGAAAGGTACTGAAGTAACCCTGGTTCTGTCCCGTGACAACGGACGCCAAGAAGCGATACTTAATTCGCTAACTTGGAGGTTGCCATGTACCCACCTAACCGCCGTAGCTATACCGATGAGTTCAAAGCCCAAGCTGTTGCATTGGCTGAGACGGTTGGCAGGACCGAAGCCGCTCGTCAGCTTGAGATGTC
>NZ_JADUCM010000065.1 GCF_016009175.1 Pseudomonas alkylphenolica | reverse complement strand
CCTACAGGTGGTCTGAGCTTGTTTGCTGTAGGAGCCAGGCTTGCCGGCGAAACGGGCTCTGCGGTGTGTCAGCCTTACCGCGTCAGCGTTCTTCGCGGGCAAGCCTCGCTCCTACAGGTGGCCGGAGCTTGTTTGCTGTAGGAGCCAGGCTTGCCGACGGAATGGGCTCTGCAGTGTGTCAGCCTTACCGCGTCAGCGTTCTTCGCGGGCAAGCCTCGCTCCTACAAGTGGCCGGGAAGTGTTTGCTGTAGGAGCCAGGCTTGCCGGCGAAACGGGCTCTGCGGTGTGCCTGCCTTACCGCGTCAGCGTTCTTCGCGGGCAAGCCTCGCTCCTGCAGGTGGTCTGAGCTTGTTTGCTGTAGGAGCCAGGCTTGCCGGCGAAATGGGCCCCGTGATGTGCCTGCCTTACTGCGTCAGCGTTCTTCGCGGGCAAGCCCCGCTCCTACAGGTATCGCAGGGGTCTGTGCGTAGGCTATGGCCTGCGCCACCTGTTCCGCCGTTGGTCGCACGCCGGTGTACAGCACAAACTGCTCCAGCGCCTGCAAGGCAATTACCTCCAGCCCGGTAATCACCGCCTTGCCCTGACGTTCGGCTTCAATGATCAACGGCGTGCGCGCCGGCATCGCCACTACATCGAAGACCCGTTGCGCCGCAGCAATCGCGTCACGGCTGAACGCCAGTTGGTCAGCCTCGACACCTCCGGCCATGCCGATCGGCGTGACATTGACCAGCATCGGCGGGCACAGATCACCCAGCTCTCGCTGCCAGCGATAACCACAACTGTCCGCCAGTTGCCGCCCGGCCTGTTCGTTACGGGCAACGATGATGCCGTGTTTGAACCCGGCATCGCGCAGGGCGCTGGCCACGGCCTTGGCCATGCCGCCACTGCCACGCAAGGCAAAGGCGGTGTCCGGGTCGACGTTATGCTGCTCAAGCAACTGGCGCACGGCCAGGTAATCGGTGTTGTAGGCCTTGAGCCGCCCGCCATCGTTGACCAGGGTGTTGATCGATTCGATGGCCGCCGCCGAAGGGTCGATTTCGTCGACCAGGGCCATGCAGGCCTCTTTGTAGGGCATCGACACACCACAGCCGCGAATGCCCAAAGCCCGGATACCGGCCACCGCCGCAGGCAGGTCCTGGGTGGTCATCGCCTTGTAGTAGTAATCGAGGCCCAACTGCTCATACAGGTGATTGTGAAAGCGCACGCCAAAGGTGCCGGGACGCCCCGCCAACGAGATGCACAGCACGGTATCTTTACCGGGAACATGGGCCATTTGCCGCTCCTTTGGAATCAATTGGACATTATGCACAGCGACCACACCTACCGCTGATCGGCGCTTACAAAACCTTTACTCAGACCCCCTGTGCAACGCCCGGTTCCCGCTGTCTCATAGAGTATCCCTGGCGTCAGGGTCGCACTGTGAGGCGTCACTATGAACCGTCATGTTGCAACAATCGCCCTGCTGGTCGGCGCGCTGGCCGCCAGCGGGCAGGCAGCCGCCGGTGGCGGCCATGGTGGCTACGGCGGCCACGGCTGGTACGGACCCAGCGCGGTAGTTGGCGCGGCGGTAGTCGGCGCAGTTGTCGGCTCAGCCCTCTACGGTGCACGTGACCGCACGGTGTATGTCGAGCCCCAACCGGTCTACTACGGCCCGCCACCGGTGTACTACCAGACGCCACCGCCGGTGTTTTACCAGCCCCGGCCGTATCCGGTGGTGATCGAGCGCTACCCGCCGCCACCCTATTACCAGGAGCGCTACTACGGTCCACCCCCTGTCTACTACGGGCCGCCACGCTGGTAAGCGATGTCGATGATGAGCATTATCAAGCCGGTTGATTTCAACCGGCTGCTCACGCCACGTAAGGTAGGGTCATGTTTCGCAGGAGAATCCCCATGACCCGTATCAGTATCATGTCTGTCATCGGCAGCGCCGTCCCCGCCCCGCTCAGGAAGTTGGGCCTGCTGGCGTGCTGGTACCTGGTTCGCGATGGCGAGGCAATCTCCGAACCAATGACCTCGTTGCCTGCTGCCCAGGCCCTGGCCAACCAGCTCGAGAGCACTCGCTGGCACGCCTGAAGCGCCAGACCTTTTTATCGTGCGTTGCTCCGCACACCCCCTTGCCCCGCCCTATGGCGGGGCTTTTTATGGGCGGACGAACGGGACTTGGATTAAGTTTTTTTCATCTGCACCCTATCGCTGCACAGGCAATCGACAGCAACTGAGCCATACTCCAGAATGCAGCGGTTTTTTGGGGGAAAACCCTTGCACAGCCAACAACATACCAACTATTAGTGAGCCTCGACGTGAAAACCTCCCTATCCATCCTAAGCCTGCTGCTGTTGCTCACGGGTACTGCGACTGTCACTCCGGTCGCCGCTGCGCAACCCCCTGCCCAGGAACAACGCGATCCTTCCAAGTTGCACCTGGCTTCCGGCGCCGCCCTGCTGATCGATCTGCAGACCAACAAGGTGCTGTACGCCAACAACGCCGACCGGGTGGTACCTATCGCCTCGGTGACCAAGCTGATGACCGGTATGGTGGTGCTTGATGCCAAGCAGAACATGGACGAGATGCTGACCATGACCATCGCCCAGAACAAGGAGATGAAAGGGGTTTATTCGCGCGTGCGCCTGGGCAGCCAGCTTAGCCGTCGGGAGACGCTGCTGATTACCCTGATGTCATCGGAGAACCGCGCGGCGTCGACCCTGGCTCACAACTATCCCGGCGGCTACAACGCGTTTATCAAGGCCATGAATGCCAAGGCCAGGGCCCTGGGCATGACCAACACCCGCTATGTCGAACCGACCGGGCTGTCGCCTAGCAACGTGTCGACCGCTCGCGACCTGGGCAAGCTGCTGCTGGCAGCACGCAACTACCCGATGCTGAGCCAGTTGAGCACCACCCGCGAGAAGACCGTGGCGTTCAGCAAGCCCAACTACACCCTGGGCTTTCGCAACACCGATCACCTGGTCAACAAGAGCAACTGGGACATTAACCTGACCAAGACCGGCTTCACCAACGATGCCGGCCACTGCCTGGTGCTGTTGACCAAGATGGACAACCGTCCGGTGGCGATGGTGATTCTTGACGCCTTTGGCAAGTACACCCACTTTGCCGACGCCAGCCGCATGCGCCAGTGGCTGGAAACCGGCAGCACCAAACCGGCCCCGGCTGTGGCCATGCGCTACAAGTCAGACCGCAGCCAAAACCGTCCGGCGGACTGACCCCGCGGGCCTGTGCGCCTTGCGCGCCAGGCCCGCTGTTGTTCTCAGGCGGTGGTACTGACCATGGTGCCGGAGGTGCTGCCGCCACTGTCCAGCAAGGCCTTGAGCAGTTGCGCGGTGGCCGACTGGATGGAGCCGGAGATGGTGCTCACTGCAGCCTGAGCACCGGCAACCGCCGAGGCTTTGGCGGTCTCTTCCATGTTGCTGGCCATCACCTGTTGCAGCTGCTTTTGCGCTTCAGCCAACTGCTTTTGCAGTTGCTTGATCATCTCGCGCAGCTGTTTGATGTGCGCCGGTTCGCTGCTTTCGCTGGCTTCGGCTTTGCTGCCCTTGTCGGCAGCGCCACTCTGGGTTGCGCCGGACAGGTCGACTTTGAGCGTGCCCGCTTCGGCCTTGGTAGCCGACGCCTGGGGACCGGTACCGACACTGCCGACGCCAACGGCTGCGCTGGTCAAAGGGCTCTCGCTGATCGATACGGCATTGATGCCAATCATGCTTATCATCCTGATGGTGTTTGGGTTGACTTGGGTATCGGCCGTTAGCCGAGAAACTTGAGTGCTGTGGCGGTGGTGGTGGTGAGCTTATCCATTCCCTGCGGCGAGGCTGCCGGTCCCTTCCGCCCTTACGGCGGCCTACTTTTTTCTTGGAAAAAGTAGGCATGGTTCTGTCCCGTGACAACGGACGCCAAGAAGCGATACTTAATTCGCTAACTTGGAGGTTGCCATGTACCCACCTAACCGCCGTAGCTATACCGATGAGTTCAAAGCCCAAGCTGTTGCATTGGCTGAGACGGTTGGCAGGACCGAAGCCGCTCGTCAGCTTGAGATGTC
>NZ_JADUCM010000064.1 GCF_016009175.1 Pseudomonas alkylphenolica | reverse complement strand
CTCCTACAGGTGTAGGAGCCGGCTTGCTGGCGATGCTTTTCACGCTTTTTCCCAAACCTCGAAGTGATACGCTGGCTTGTCGCCTTCTGCAGGATTTGCCTGGGTCGACGCCAACTGCCACTGCGCCGCATCAAACTCAGGGAACCACGCATCCCCTTCCGGGCTCAATTCGACCCGCGTCAGGTACAGCCGATCCGCCAGGCCTCGCTCGATCGCCTGGGTATACAGCTGCGCGCCGCCGATCAGCATCAGCTCGTCGACGCCCTGCGCCAGCGCCCATTGCTCGGCACGCAACATGGCCTCATCCAGTGACGCAAACACCTCGGCGCCTTCGAGCTGCAGCCCCGGCTGGCGGCTGACGACCAGGTTCAAACGCCCGGGCAGTGGTCGGCCCAGCGAGTCCCAGGTCTTGCGCCCCATGATGATCGGCTTGCCCAGGGTCGTGGCCTTGAAGTACTTGAAATCCCCTGGCAAATGCCAGGGCATGCGGTTGTCGATGCCGATCACGCGGTTGTCAGCAAGCGCCGCGATCAGGCTGAGGGGAAGTGATGTTTTCATGCCGGCGAGGATAGCAAAGCCCGATCTTCGATGCCTGGGTTATGCTTTGGGCTGACCTGATCAATGGACGACCGTGTGACTGCACTGACTGACCTGGACAAACGCTGGCTCACTGAAGCGGTACGCCTGCGCGAGGAACACGCAGGCCCCCTGGAGGATCAGGAAGCCAATCGCCGCGCCCGCCAACACGGCGGCGACCTGCCAATGCGCATTGAACAGCGCGCCTTGTGGCTGGCCGAGCGCGACGGCATGCGCAGCGCCCTGCAGCACTGGAAACAAGGTGCGCGGCTGGCGCTGGCGCTGTTACTGGTGCTGGCGATCATCAGCGGTGCCGGGCTGGCGTTTGCCGCCCTCGGCGACAGCCAGCGCCCGGTCAATGTGTTCTGGGCGCTGGGCAGCCTGCTTGGCCTCAACCTGTTGCTACTGGCCGGTTGGGCCCTGGGCTTTTTCTTCGCCGGGGAACAGGCCGCGACCCTCGGCAAACTGTGGCTATGGCTGAGCGAAAAATTTGCTCGCGATGCCCAGGCCGTACACCTGGCGCCCGCGCTGCTGGTGTTGCTGCAACGCCAGAAGCTCAGCCGCTGGCTGATCGGGCTGCTGGTCCACGGCCTGTGGCTGGTGGTGCTGGGCACGGCGCTGGTGATGCTGCTGGTGCTGTTGGCCACCCGCCGTTACGGCTTCGTCTGGGAGACCACCATTCTCGGCGCCGACACCTTTGTCGGCCTGACCCAGGCCCTTGGTGCGCTGCCTGCGCTGCTCGGCTTCAACGTGCCGGACATCGCCATGATCCGCGCCAGTGGCGACAGCCAACCCGCCCTTGAACTGGCCCGCCAGGCCTGGGCCAGCTGGCTGATCGGCGTGCTACTGGTATTCGGCATTTTCCCGCGCCTGCTGCTGGCCGCCTTGTGCCTGTGGCGCTGGCGCAGCGGCCGCCAGCGCCTGAGCCTGGACCTCAACCTGCCCGGCTACAGCCAGCTGCGCGAAGCACTGATGCCCAGCAGCGAGCGCCTGGGCGTCAACGACGCCGCACCGGATGCCTTGCCGCAAATCGTCCGCGAGAGGGGCGACGAACACACTGACGGTGCCCTGCTCGTCGGCCTGGAGCTGGACGACCAGCGCCCCTGGCCACCGGCCTTGCCTGCCAGCGTCGGCGATGCGGGCATTCTCGACAGCCGCGAATCGCGCAACAAGTTGCTCGAACAGCTCAGCCGCTTTCCGCCGGCGCGCCTGGCCATCGCCTGCGACCCGCGTCGTTCACCCGACCGCGGCAGCCTGGCGCTGCTCGCCGAACTGGCGCGCAATGCCGGGGCCACGCGCATCTGGTTGCTGCAGGCCCTGCCCGGTCAGGTGCTGGATGCCGACCGCCTCGGTGACTGGCATCAGGCCCTCGACCAGTTGGGCCTGGAACATGCCGACACTGCCCCGCTGAACTGGCTGGAGCATGGCCATGACTAAGCCGCTGAAACTGGCCGTGGTCGGCCACACCAACGTTGGCAAGACCTCACTGCTGCGTACCTTGACCCGTGATGTCGGCTTCGGTGAGGTGTCCCACCGGCCCAGCACCACCCGCCACGTCGAGGGTGCGCGTTTGTCGGTGGACGGCGAGCCCCTGCTGGAGCTGTACGACACGCCGGGCCTGGAAGACGCCATTGCCCTGCTCGATTACCTTGAGCGCCTGGAACGCCCGGGCGAACGCCTCGATGGCCCGTCGCGCCTGGAGCGTTTTCTGCAAGGCAGCGAAGCACGCCAGCGCTTCGAACAGGAGGCCAAGGTGTTGCGTCAGCTGCTGGCCAGCGATGCCGGCCTGTATGTGATTGATGCCCGTGAACCGGTGCTGGCCAAGTACCGGGATGAACTGGAAGTGCTCGCCAGCTGCGGTAAACCGTTGCTGCCGGTGCTCAATTTTGTCGCCAGCAGCGACCACCGCGAACCCGACTGGCGCGCAGCGCTGGCCCGGCTTGGTTTGCATGCGCTGGTGCGTTTCGACAGCGTCGTGCCGCCGGAAGACGGCGAACGCCGCCTGTATGAAAGCCTGGCGCTGATGCTGGAAAAATCCCGCCCGGCACTGCAACGGCTGATCGATGACCAACAGGCTCAACGCCTGACCCGCCAGCACAGCGGCAAACGCCTGATCGCCGAACTGCTGCTCGATTGCGCCGCCTGCCGCCGTAGCGTGGTGGCCGAGCCAGGCGCAGAAGCCGCCGCCATCGAAGCTTTGCGCAAAGACGTTCGCCAGCGTGAACAACGCTGCGTCGAGGCCCTGCTCAAGCTTTATGCATTTCGCAAGGACGATGCCAGCGCCAGTGACTTGCCGTTGCTCGATGGCCGCTGGGGCGACGACCTGTTCAACCCGGAAACCCTCAAGCTGCTGGGCGTACGCCTGGGCAGCGGTGTGGCGGCCGGCGCTGCTGCGGGGGCAGGTGTCGACCTGCTGGTCGGCGGCTTGACCCTGGGCGCCGCCGCGTTGGCGGGTGCGATCGCTGGGGGTGCGCTGCAAACCGCACGCAGCTATGGTTCGCGCCTGCTCGGCAAGCTCAAGGGGCAACGGGAACTGACCGTGGATGACAGCGTGCTGCGCTTGTTGGCCCTGCGTCAGCATCAACTGATCCAGGCGCTGGACAGCCGTGGGCACGCAGCCATGGAGCGGATCAAGCTGAGTGCGCCGCAGGAGCAGAGCTGGCGCGAGGGCAAGTTGCCGGAGGCCTTGAGCAAGGCGCGGGCGCATCCGCAGTGGTCGTCGCTCAATCCCGGCGCACGGCTTAACCAGGCCGAGCGCCAGGAGCAGATCGAGCTTTTAGTGCAGGAGCTTTAGCGCCTTGGCCTTGAGCAGGTCCAGATCGATCACCGGCACGTTCATCTCTTTGGCCAGCTCATCCCACTCACGCATGCGCAGGCTGACTGCGCACAACGGGTCGCGCTCGAAGGCATCCGCTTCGGCCTCGCTCATCACGCCGCCCTGGTATTCCAGGGTGCGCCGGCTGGCTTCGCTCAAGCGCTGGTAGTAACCGGGTTTACGCAGCGTCAGGTAGCGCTTGGCTTCGACGTGGTATTGCACCAGCTTCGCCAGTCGCTCGCTGAAGCCGCAGCGCCGCAGGTAGTTGGCGCCCACCTGCTCATGGCTGACCGCGCCATAGCCACCCATGTCGCCTTCGGCCCCGCCGCAGATGTGACCGATGTCGTGGAAGAACGCCGCCAGCACCACCTCATCGTCGTAGCCCTCGTCCAGCGCCAGTTGCGCCGCCTGGGACATGTGCTCCAGCTGCGACACCGGCTCACCGATGTAATCATCGTCACCATGCTGCTGGTACAGGGCGAAGACGTCGCTGACAACCTGTTCGGCCGTTCTCATTGTTATCCCCTCATGCCGTTTCGTTGAGCAGTCGAGCGATATGCCGCTCGGCCAGGGCCGGGCCGACGCTCATGCCGACACCGCTGTGCATCAGTGCCGCGTGAACTCCCGGCGCCACCTGCAACAGGGAAAACGGCCCGGGCCCGCCAGAACCATAGACGCCCTGCCAGCGTTCGACCACCTCGATGCGACCGCCAAGGGTGTCCTCGGCCAGCTCGATCATCCAGTTGTCGACCTGCTCGGCATTGAACGGCGAAGCGTCGCTGCCATAGGCGTGCGAGTCGCCGATGATCAGCTCGCCATGCGGCGTGGGGCTGATCAGCAGGTGAATGCCATGTTCCATCAGGTGCGGGCTGTCGCGGTGCAGTTGCGCCTTGAGCGCCTGGGCCTGAGGCAGGTCGGCAAAGGCGCCGTAGTGCACGCAGCTCAGCCCGGTCAGCAAGGCATGTTGCAGGTTCAGGCTGAACCGGGGGCGCGCCCGCAGCATTTGCAGACGGCAAACCTGCGGCTGCAACCTGGCAATCGGTTCGGCGAGCAACGTCTGGTAGTCGTGCCCGGAGCACACCACGATCTGTTCGGTGCTGAAATCGCCTGCCGTGGTCGACACGCGGCCGGGTTCGATATCGCGCACCAGGGTGGAGAAGTGAAAGCTCACATCCAGTTCCTGCTGCAGGAAGCGGATCAACGTCGGAATCGCCTCACGGGAATACAGCTGCTGGTCGTCCAGGCCGCGCAACGCTGCGCGGTGATGACGGAACTGACCACCGTACAGGTCGTTGAGTACCGCGCCCGACAACAGCTCGACGCGATAGCCCTGGTCAACGGCCCGCTCGGCACAGAACGCTTCCAGCAGTTCCTGTTCGAGGGCGGTACGGGCGAACAACAACGAGCCGTTGCTCTTCAGTTCAAAGCCGGCCTGGCGCGACCAGTGCGCCCAGATACCACGGCTGGCCTTGGCCAGCTCAAGCATCTCGCCCGGCGGCTGGCCGGTGACCAGCGCCTGGCCGAAGTTGCGCACCGAAGCGCCGAGCGCAGTGGCGTTGCGCTCGAACACACGGACCTTGAGGCCACGACGAGCAGCAGCATACGCATGGGAAAGGCCGAGAATACCGGCGCCGACGATCAACAGATCGGTCATTGGAATGTCCTTCAGAATTAGCGGTGAGCCTGTCGCCGGCAAGCCGACTCCCGTAGGAGCCGGCTTGCCGGCGATAAAGCCAACCCGGTGTTACTGCTGCGCCACCTTCTCCGACTTGCCGTCATAGCGCTTGCGCCATTCGGCGAGGATGGTATCGCGGTTCTTCGACGCCCAGGCGAAGTCGTTCTTGATCAGGCGCTGTTCGTAGTCGGCCGGCAGTTCGGTCTGCGGCTTGGCGATGCCTGGCTGGGCGAGTACGGCGAAGTTTTCCTTGTACAGGTCCATCGCTGCCGGGCTTGCCGAGAAGTCGGCCAGGCGCTTGGCTGCGGCTTCATGCTTGCTGCCCTTGAGCACGGCAGTGGCTTCGATTTCCCAGCCCAGGCCTTCCTTCGGCAGGACGATATCCAGCGGCGCGCCCTGACGCTTGAGCTGCACGGCCGGGTATTCGAAGGAGATACCGATCGGGAACTCACCGGCTGCCGCCAGCTTGCATGGCTTGGAGCCGGAGTGAACGTACTGGCCGATGTTCTGGTGCAGGCCATCCATGTACGCCCAGCCTTGCTGCTCACCAAAGGTCTGCAGCCAGGCGCTGACATCCAGGAAGCCGGTGCCGGACGACGCCGGGTTCGGCATGACGATCTTGCCCTTGTACTCAGGCTTGGTCAGGTCCTGCCAGCTCACCGGCTTGGTCAGGCCCTGCTTTTCGGCTTCGACGGTGTTGAAGCAGATGGTCGCGGCCCAGACATCCATGCCGACCCAGGCCGGTGGATTGGCGGCATCACGGTAGTTGCCGCCGATCTTGTCGAGGTCTTTGGGGGCGTAGTTCTGCAGCATGCCCTGCTGGTCGAGGATCGCCAGGCTGGAGGCGGCCAGGCCCCATACCGCGTCAGCCTGTGGACGGTCTTTTTCGGCCAGCAGCTTGGCGGTGATGATGCCGGTGGAATCGCGTACCCATTTGATCTCGATATCCGGGTTGGCCTTTTCGAAGGCCTGCTTGTAGCTCTTGAGCTGTTCGGCTTCGAGGGCGGTGTAGACCGTCAGCTGGGTTTCTGCGGCCGCAGCCTGCAGGCTGAACACAGTGAGGACGGCAGCGGCAAGAGCAAGTGGCTTGAACATGATGCGGTTCCTTTGAGCGGTACGAGGGATGGGTAAGGCGATCATTGACCCGGCGCGCGCTGGCGCCAGGCTTGGGAGCGTTGCAAGAGGCCGCGCGAGGCCCATGCCAGCAGCAGCGAAACACTCGCGCTGGTCAGCAGGATCAGGGTCGACATGGCCGCGGCGCCGCCAACGTTGCCGGCGTCGTCCATGTTCAGCACGGCGACAGCGGCGAGGATGGTGTCCGGGCTGTAGAGGAAGATCGCCGCCGACACCGTGGTCATCGCCGACACGAACAGGTAGCGGACGATGTCCAGCAGCGCTGGCAGGCAGATCGGCACGGTTACCCGCAGGAAATGTCGGTACAGCGGCGCCTTGAGTGACAGCGCCGCGGCTTCGAACTCACCGTCGAGCTGGCGCAGGGCGGTGGTTGCGGTCATGTTTGCGGTGGTCAAATAGTGAGCAATGGTGCACACCACCAGCAGCGCCATGCTGCCGTAGAACACATGCAGCGGGTTGCTGGTGAGGTTGAAGAAGAACACGTAGCCCAGGCCCAGGACCAAGCCAGGTACCGCCATCGGCACGAAGCTGAGCAAGCGCAGCACCAGATTGAGCGAACGCTGGCCCTTGGTTTTTTCCATCAGGTAGGCGCCAGTGAAGATCACCGCACTGCCAATCAGCGCCGTGCACAGGGCCATGGTCAGGCTATTGGTGTAAGCCAGCCAGCCACCACCCGCGGTTTCGTCGAACTGATAGTGCTTGAGCGACAAGGTCATGTTGTACGGCCAGAACGTCACCAGCGACGAGTACACCGCCATGCCCACTACCAGCACCAGCACCGCACACACCGCCAGCACCACGGCCAGGAACCAGGCATCGCGACGGCGCGACGGTTGCGGCACGAAGACCTGGGCGCGGCCACTCATGGCATCGCCCTGACGCCGGCGCAGCCAGGCATCGACGCTGAAACTGAGCAGCGCCGGCACCAGCAGGACCATGCCGATCAACGCGCCACGACCAAACTGTTGCTGACCGACCACCGCCTTGTAGGCCTCAAGCGCCAGCACCTGATAATCGCCACCGACCACAACCGGCACACCAAAGTCGGTGATGGTCAGGGTGAACACCAGGCAGAACGCAGCGAATACCGCCTGGCGGGTGGCCGGCCAGGTGATGCTGTGGAAAGCACGCCAAGGGCCGGCGCCCATGCTTGAAGCGGCATCGAACAGGCGCGCATCGGCCAGCGACAGCGCCGAGAGCAGGATCATCAGGGCATGCGGAAAGGTGTAGATGGCTTCGCCGAGGACAATGCCCCAGAAGCCATAGATGTTGTCGCTGAGCAGCCCACGCAGCAGCCCCTGGTTGCCGAACAGGTACACCAGGGCAATCGCCGGCAGCATCGACGGCGCCAGCAAAGGGAGCAACGAGATACCACGCCAGATGCGCTTGCCGGGGATCAGCGTGCGCTGCAAGGCGTAGGCGAACAGGTAAGCCAGCGGCACGACAATCGCGGCGACGCTGATCGAGACTTTGAGGCTATTGCCCAGCAACCAGTGAAAGTTGGCGCTGGCAAACAATTCACGGGCGGCGACCAGACCACCGCCCTGCCCGGCGTCGCTGCTGAAGCCGCGCCAGAATATCGCCAGCAACGGTAGCAGTACCGCGACCGTCAGCAGCAGAAGCAGCAGCCATTTACCGCCGACCACAAACAGTCGATCACCCAGTGAGGCGCCGGAGCGCTGTGCTGCCTTCGCCTGCGCGATCGGCATGGCCATTGGCGCGGCCATCTTAGGCAAACACCTGCAGGCTGCGCGGTGGCAGGGCAACCCAGATGTCCTGGGAGCCCAGGCGTGGCATCGACTCGGGTGCGACTTCTGCCAGCAACGCGTGGCCCGGCAGTTCGTTGAACTCAAAGCTCATCCGGCAGCGGTTGCCGAGGAAGGTGATCTCCCGTACCCGTGCCGGGAACAGGTTCTCCTCATGCACCGGCGGGTTGACGCTGATCGCCTCGGGGCGGCAGAACAGGCGGCCGCTGCGAGCCTGACCGGCGCCGTCGGCCAGGCGCATGTTCAGCGCACCGACCTGGGCATGGCTGTCGCTGTGACGCTGGAACGGCAGCCAGTTACCCTGGCCGACGAACTCGGCGACGAACGGGGTGGCTGGCTTGTCGTAGATTTCCTGCGGGGTGGCGTACTGCTCGACCTGGCCGTTGTTCATCACCGCGATGCGGTCGGCCATGAGCATGGCCTCGTCCTGGTTGTGGGTGACCATCAGCGTGGTAATGCCCAGCTGGCGTTGCAGCTGGCGCAGTTCGGTACACAGGTGCTCACGCACCCGGGCATCGAGGGCCGACATCGGCTCGTCGAGCAACAGCAGCGAGGGCGCCGGTGCCAGGGCGCGAGCCAGGGCCACGCGTTGCTGCTGGCCGCCCGACAGTTGGCCGGGGTATTTCTTCTCGCTGCCCGACAGACCGACCAGCTCCAGCATCTGTGCCACGCGCTGGCGCACCTCGTCACGGCCGCTGCCGGCCAGGCCATAGGCAATGTTGGCTTCGACGGTCAGGTTGGGGAACAGCGCGTAGGACTGGAACAGAATGCCGTAGTCGCGGGCCTGCGGTGGCAGGTCGGAGATATCGCGGTCACCGATGTACAGGGTGCCACGGTCCTGGCGCTCCAGGCCGGCGATGCAACGCAACAGCGTGGTCTTGCCACAGCCGGACGGACCCAGCAGGCACACCAGCTCACCGGCGGCGATATCCAGCGAGACATCCTGCAGGGCGGTAAAGGCGCCGAAACGCTTGTGGATACCGCGCACCTTCATCTGTGCGCCTGGGTTTGCGAGCGGAGTGTTCATGGCAAGACCTCATCGAGCGAATGAGGGCCATGCTAGGGGGGGAATGCGAAGGTTCTGTGGCGGCCAAGCAAAAGCTGCCGATAGTGGTATAGGCAGATTTGGGTGTGGTTGGTGTTGGCAAGGCTGCGCCTTGCATCGCCGGCAAGCCAGCTTGTGTCTTCACATGCCTTTAAAATCAGAGGTGAGAGCGGTGGATGGCAGACTGATAGCCAGCAGTGCCCTAGAGCACGAGTAGGAGCATAGTCGCCATCCACCTCTCACTCTGGCCCGAA
>NZ_JADUCM010000063.1 GCF_016009175.1 Pseudomonas alkylphenolica | reverse complement strand
TCGGACTGCATTTGGAGGTTGGGTTTGGATCAGCCTTATCAGCGATGCTGCTTTAGCACCATCGCCGACCGGGTCATGCTGAAAAAAGATCTTCTTAGAAAGAGATCCAAAGACAGTTGCTCCTACAGTTAACCAGGTTCTCCCCCCAGTGGGAGCTGGCGGTAGCCTGCGATCGAGCGCACAGCGCTCGCCAGCATTTTCAGTCAGGGTTGGCAAAGGCTTTCAACGTGTCGCCTTCAAGCCGGTAACGCACCCACTCGTCCTGCGGTGCCGCGCCGATCGAGCGATAGAACTGAATGGCTGGCTCGTTCCAGTCCAGCACGCTCCATTCCAGTCGCCCGCAGCCGTTTTCGCAGGCTTCAATGGCGATGTGGCGCAGCAACTGTTTGCCTGCACCGCTGCCGCGCTGCTCAGGGGTGATGTACAGGTCTTCCAGGTAGATGCCGTTGCGCCCCAGCCAGGTCGAGTAACTGTAGAAGTACACGGCGTAGCCAATGGCCTGGCCATCCCGTTCGCAGATCAGGCTCGACGCTTTGGCGCCGTCATCGAACAGCGTGCGCTGAATGTCTTCGAGCGAGGCAATCACTTCGTGGCGGGCGCGTTCGTACTCGGCAAGCTCGGTGATGAACGCAAGGATCTGGGCCGCGTCGTCGTGTCGGGCAGGGCGGATATGCAAGGTCATGAGGGGCTTCCGGCAAGGGGCAGAGGGTGCTTATAGTAACTATGCTTGCCCCCCGACGTCCCCTCTGCCACACAAGGACCCGCCATGACCTGGTCAGCGACGCAGTACAGCACCTTCGAAAACGAACGCACGCGGCCGGTGCGCGATCTGGTCGCGGCGTTACCGGATCGCCAGGTGGCTACGGCCATCGACCTTGGGTGTGGCCCGGGCAACTCGACCCAGGTGCTGCGCGAACGTTTTCCCGATGCGCGTATCACCGGCCTGGACAGTTCCGACGATATGCTCGATGCAGCACGCCAGCGCTTGCCAACGGTGTCGTTCGAGCAGGGCGACATTGCTGCCTGGGCGGCATCTGATGGCGTTGACGTCATCCTCGCCAATGCCTCGCTGCAGTGGTTGCCCGAGCATGATGTGCTGTACCCGCATCTGGCCATGCAGCTCAAGGCCGACGGCCTGCTGGCCATCCAGACCCCGGACAACCTCGACGAACCGGCCCATCGCGCGGCGCGCGAGATCGCCAGCGAAGGTCCCTGGGCCGGCAAGATCGGTGCGGTCAAGCACCCGCCACGGCACAGCGCCAGCTTCTACTACGATGTGCTCAGCCCGTATTGCCAGCAGGTCGATGTCTGGCGTACCACCTATTACCACCCGCTGACGGGCGGCGCCCAGGCGGTGGTGGAGTGGTTCAAGGGCTCGGCGTTGCGCCCCTACCTTGCTGCCCTGGATGGCGATGAGCAGGCGGCCTTCCTGCAGCGCTACCTGCAGGCCATGGAGCAGGCGTACCCGCCGGCGGCCGATGGTCGTGTGCTGTTGCCGTTCCCGCGGTTGTTCATCGTCGCCTCGCGCTGACAATCACCCACAGGTAGATAGCCAGGTTGACCAGCACCACACAGGTGCCAAGCACTAACTGAATGTTTGGTGTCAGGCCGGCGGGGTAGATGATCGGCCAGATGTAGTGCTCGACGAAACCGCCTGGATAGCCCGCCCGGCCCGACGCCTGGCGCAGGCTGTTTTCCCAGGTGGTGAGCGGGCAGGGCAGGTGCAGGAACTCCACGGCGATGCCCCAGCACAAGGCGGGCAGGTGCCAGTACCACGCCGTGCGCCACTTGAGGACCAGCAAGCCGCCAAACAGCACGTACAGAATGAACAGCAAGTGCAGCAGCACCAAGCCATCGGCACCCAGGCGATACAACATGACGATGGCTTCCTCGAACTGTCGGGCGACTCGCTGATCCTATCAAGAAGCTTCGCGGTAGGGGTTACGTGGATCATGCAGCCAGTCGAGAAACGGCTTGCCGGTGTCCTGCGGCACCATCTCGATACAGTCCTGGACCGGGCAGGTGATCTGGCACAGGTTGCAGCCCACGCATTCGGCGTCGATCACCTCGTAGCGGTGGCTGCCGTCGGCCTGCCGGAAGTTGGCGATGGCCTGGTGCGAGGTGTCTTCACAGGCGATGTGGCAGCGGCCACAGCCAATGCAGGCGTCCTGATCGATCCGCGCGATGACCTGATAGTTGATATCCAGGTACTTCCAGTCAGTGGTATGGCCAACGGCGCGGCCGCTGAAGTCGGCAATGCTGCGGTAGCCTTGACTGTCCATCCAGCGCGACAGGCCGTCCTTCATGTCTTCGACAATGCGAAAGCCATGCAGCATGGCGGCAGTGCATACCTGTACCGCGCCGCTGCCCAGTGAGATGAACTCGGCGGCGTCGCGCCAGCTGCCGATGCCGCCAATGCCGCAGATCGGCAGGCCACGGGTGGCCGGGTCCCGGGCGATTTCGGCGACCATGTTCAGGGCAATGGGTTTGACCGCCGAGCCGCAGTAGCCGCCATGGGTGCTCATGTCGCCGACAATCGGCAGGGCGATCATGCGGTCGAGGTCGACGCTGGTGATCGAGTTGATGGTGTTGATCAGCGACACGGCATCGGCGCCACCACGATGGGCGGCGCGGGCCGACTGGCGAATGTCGGTGATATTGGGGGTGAGTTTGACGATCACCGGCAGCGAACAATAGGTTTTGCACCAGCGGGTGACCTGCTCGACATACTCCGGCACCTGGCCGACCGCCGCGCCCATGCCACGCTCGGGCATGCCGTGCGGGCACCCGAAGTTCAGCTCGATGCCGTCGGCGCCGGTGGCCTCGACCAGCGGCAGGATGGCTTTCCACGATTCTTCGACACACGGCACCATCAGCGACACGATCAGCGCGCGGTCGGGCCAGTCTTTCTTGACCTGGGTGATCTCGCGCAGGTTGATTTCCAGCGAGCGGTCGGTGATCAGCTCGATGTTGTTGATGCCCATGACCTCACGGTTGACCCCGTAGTGGGCCGAGTAACGCGACGACACGTTGACGGCGGCCGGGTCTTCGCCGAGGGTCTTCCAGACCACGCCACCCCAGCCGGCCTCGAAGGCGCGCACCACGTTGTAGGCTTTGTCGGTTGGCGGCGCGGAGGCCAGCCAGAACGGGTTGGGGGCCTTGATGCCAGCGAATTCAATCGACAGGTCAGCCATTATGCAGCCTCCACATTGAGCATCAGTTGGGCATGGATGGCCTCGGCGGCCACCTTGCCGTGCTGCACGGCCTGAACGGTGAGGTCCTGGCCCAGGTGGGTACAGTCGCCCCCGGCGTACACGCCGGGCAGGCTGGTGCGCATGTGTTCGTCAACGCGGATGCGATCGCCTTCGCGGGCCAGGACCTGGGCACTGTGGTCGCTCAAGGCCTGCTCATCGAAGGTCTGGCCAATGGCTTTGAAGATGGCGTCGGCAGCCAGTTCGAAGGTTTCTCCTGTGCTTTGCAGGCGGCCGTCGATCATCTGTGTGCGGGCAAAGCGCATGCCGCGTACCCGGCCCTGATCGTTGAGCAATACCTGTTCCGGTTGCGCCCAGGTCAGCAGGCGCACCTGATGCGCCTTGGCGATGTGCTGTTCGTGTTCGGTGGCACCCATGTCCTCGATACCGCGGCGGTACACCAGGTTCACATCCTGGGCACCGAGCCGGGCCATCTGCACGGCCATGTCGATGGCGGTGTTGCCCGCACCGAGGACGATGCAGCGATTGGCCAGGGGCAGGCGGTTGAGGTCTTCGGCCTGTCGCAGTTCGCGGATGTAATCGGTGGCAGCGAGCACGCCCGGGGCGTACTCATCGGCCAGGCCCAACTGGCGACTGGCGTTCAGGCCCAGTCCGAGGAACACCGCGTCGAACTGTTGTTGCAGCTCGCCCAGGCTGAGGTTCTCGCCCAGTACCTGACCATGGCGCACCTCTATACCGCCAATCTGCAGGACGAAATCGACCTCGCGCTGGGCGAAATCGTCGACCACTTTGTACTTGGCGATGCCGTACTCGTTGAGGCCGCCGGACTTGGGGCGGGCCTCGAAGATCACCACGTCGTGGCCATGCCAGGCCAGGCGGTGGGCACACGACAGACCCGCCGGCCCGGCACCGACCACGGCAATGCGCTTGCCGCTGCTGGCGGCGCGCTGGAAGGGGTGGGCGTCGAATTCGGCATGGTCCAGGGCATAGCGTTGCAGCAGGCCGATCAGCACCGGGGCGCATTCCTGGTGGTTGTTGCGTACGCAGGCTTGCTGGCACAGGATCTCGGTCGGGCAGACCCGGGCGCAGCTGCCGCCGAGGATGTTGGCCGAGAGGATTTTCTCGGCCGCGCCCTGAACGTTCTCCTGGTGGATATTGCGGATGAACGAGGGAATGTCGATGTCGCTGGGGCAGGCGTTGACGCAGGGCGCGTCGTAGCAGTACAGGCAGCGCGAAGCTTCTACGGCGGCCTGTCGGGCGTTGAGGGGCGGGGCCAGGTCGCTGAAATGATCGGCGAGGGTGGCGTTGTCACTGGACGGTCGGGGGAGGTGCTTGAGGGACTCGATCACGGTGGTTTCCTCTTTTCTTTTTATTGTTCCGCCGGTTTTTGTCGGCGCGGCGCTAGCGCTTGACCGCAGTGGGCTGCGAATGCTCGGCGCGTTTGCTCAGCAGGTCGAACACTGCCGGGTACGCCGGGCGCTCGATGTACCGCCCGGCGCCACGCTCGGCGCGCAGGTCGCCATTGGCCCAGACCAGCTTGCCCTG
The DNA here is from genome assembly GCF_016009175.1 of Pseudomonas alkylphenolica. Classification (GTDB taxonomy): domain Bacteria; phylum Pseudomonadota; class Gammaproteobacteria; order Pseudomonadales; family Pseudomonadaceae; genus Aquipseudomonas; species Aquipseudomonas alkylphenolica_B. Next base: position 4,509 of record NZ_JADUCM010000063.1, on the reverse strand, counting down.
GCTGATGGTGTGGCTGGGTATGCCGCGCACGGTCTTGCCTTCGAAGATGTTGAAGTCCACCTGCTGGTGGTGTGTGGCGGCGGAGATGGTCCGGGTGCCGTGCGGGTCCCAGAGCACCAGGTCGGCATCGGCGCCAACGCGCAGGGCACCTTTGCGCGGGAACAGGTTGAAGATCTTCGCGGTGTTGGTCGACGTCAGCGCCACGAAGTCCTGCATCGACAGCTTGCCGCTGTTCACCCCCTCGTCCCAGAGCACCGCCATGCGGTCTTCGATGCCGGCCGTACCGTTGGGGATGCGGCTGAAATCATCGCGGCCGGCGGCTTTCTGTTCGGCGCAGAAACAGCAGTGATCGGTGGCGGTGGTGTGCAGGTTGCCCGACTGCAGGCCGTGCCACAGGGCTTCTTGATGGCCGTCCTTGCGCGGCCGGAAGGGTGGACTCATGACATAGCCCGCAGCGGTCTGCCAGTCGGGATGGCGATACACACTGTCGTCCAGCAGCAGGTGGCCGGCCAGCACTTCGCCGTACACCGGCTGCCCCTTGCCACGGGCATAGCTGATTTCGTCCAGTGCTTCGCGGGTGGAGACGTGCACCAGGTACAGCGGCGTGCCCAGGGTTTCAGCGATGCGGATGGCGCGGCTGGCGGCCTCGCCCTCGACCTGCGAGGGGCGCGACAGCGGATGCGCTTCAGGGCCGTTGAGGCCCTGGGCCAGCAACTTGCGTTGCAGGTGATAGACCAGCTCGCCGTTCTCGGCATGCACCGTAGGCACTGCGCCCAGTTCAAGGCAGCGTTCGAAGCTGGCGACCAGGGTGTCGTCGGCAGCCATGATCGCGTTCTTGTAGGCCATGAAGTGCTTGAAGCTGTTGATGCCGTGCAGGCGCACCAGCTCGCCCATCTCCTCGCGCACCTGCTCGCTCCACCAGGTGATGGCGACATGAAAGCCATAGTCGGCGGCGGACTTTTCCGCCCAGCCGCGCCACTGGTGAAAGGCTTCGAGCAAGGACTGCTGCGGGTTGGGAATGACGAAGTCGATGATCGATGTGGTACCGCCGGCCAGGCCTGCGGCGGTGCCGCTGAAGAAGTCTTCACTGGCCACCGTGCCCATGAACGGCAACTGCATGTGGGTGTGGGGGTCGATGCCGCCGGGCATCAGGTACTGGCCGCTGCCGTCGAGAATCTCACAGTCGGTTGGAACCTCGAGGTCGGTGCCGATGGCCTTGATCACACCGTCGGCACACAGCACGTCGGCGCGATAACTTTCCTCATGGGTAATCAGGGTGGCGCCACGAATCAAAAGCGTCATCAGATGCTCCTCGCAGGCTTGACCGGTTGTTACCGGCTCTAGGTTTTGTTCTTTTTGCAGCGTAGGTCAAAACCTGTCATCGCTGTCAGGAATTGAATTTAGTAGGGGTTTATGAATAGGGCAAATAATTAATTTATAAGCTTATATCTATGTTAACTAATTGAAATATATGAGTTTATTCCTACTGATTGGCTTCTGACAAAACGACCAGTGGTCCTGTCGTTCTTGACAGGTTGTGGAAATGGTCAAGATTTCTCATGGGCAGCCGTGAATGCCCCCATGCCGTGCGAGTACCTCCAAAAACACAAAAACAGTGGAGTGGCCATGCAGCAGAACCGATCGCAAGTGCGTGAACGTGATGGCTTGTACGAACTCGACGCCGGTAGCGACGTCCTCGACAGCCCCCGCTACAACCACGACATCGCCCCGACCCAGGTGCAGGAGCGCACCTGGAACAAATGGCACATCACTGCGCTGTGGGTCGGCATGTCGATCTGCGTGCCGACCTACACCCTGGGCGGGGTGCTGACCGCGTATTTCGGCCTGACGGTGGGTGAAGCGCTGCTGGCGATCCTGCTGGCCAACACCGTGGTGTTGATTCCGCTGACCCTCAATGCCTTTCCCGGCACCAAGTACGGCATACCCTTTCCGGTGCTGCTGCGCTCCTCGTTCGGGATTATCGGCTCCAACGTGCCGTGCCTGATCCGTGCGCTGGTAGCCTGTGGCTGGTTCGGGATCCAGACGATGTTCGGCGGGCTGGCCATTCACCTGTTCCTCGGCTCGCTGTCGGCGGACTGGAAGGCACTGGGCGGCACCGGTGAAGTCATCGGCTTCATGCTGTTCTGGTGCCTGAACCTGTGGGTGGTGCTGCGCGGCGCCGAATCGATCAAATGGCTGGAAACCCTGTCGGCGCCATTGCTGGTGCTGGTCGGTGCCGGGCTGCTGGTGTGGGCCTTGCCCAACGTGTCGATCAGCGAGCTGATGGCGCAGCCGCCGAAGCGCCCGGAAGGGGCGAGCGTCTACGGCTACTTCTTCGCCGGGCTGACGGCCATGGTCGGTTTCTGGGCCACCTTGTCGTTGAACATCCCGGACTTCAGCCGCTACGCGAAAAGCCAGCGAGACCAGATCCTCGGGCAGATATTCGGCCTGCCGCTGACCATGTTCCTCTTCGCCGCCCTGGGCGTGGTACTGACCGCCGCATCGGCCTCGCTGGTGGGGCAGACCGTGTCAGACCCGGTGAGCCTGATCGGGCATATCCAGAGCCCGATGTGGGTCGCCCTGGCCATGGCCCTGATCATCATTGCCACCCTGTCGACCAACACCGCGGCGAACATCGTTTCGCCCACCAATGATTTTCAGAACCTGGCGCCAAAGTGGATCGGGCGGACCAAAGCAGTGCTGCTCACCGGCCTGGTCGGGTTGTTGCTGATGGGCCATGAGCTGCTGAAAAAGCTCGGCTGGATTGTCAGCGATGTCAGCCTTGAAAGCGTCTATTCCAACTGGTTGCTGGGTTACTCCAGCCTGCTCGGGCCGATTGCCGGGATCATGGTGGTGGACTACTTCCTGTTGCGCAAACAGACCCTGGACCTGGCCGGGCTTTACCGCGACGACGTTTACCCGGCCTGGAACCTCAGCGGCTTCATCGCCTTCGGGGTGCCGGTGGCGTTGACCCTGATGTCGCTGCACAGCCCGAGTTTCAGCTGGTTCTACGACTTCGGCTGGTTTACCGGCTCCGCCCTGGGCGGCCTGATTTACTACGGCCTCGGCCAACTCAAGGCGGCCCGCACCGCCAGTCTCAAACCCACCGTGTAGTCCTTATGGCCCGTAGAGGCCAGGCACGTGATGCAGGAGAACAGCATGAAAACAGCACAGGACGTTCTGCAGTCGACCCACGCCCACATCAACGGTGAGCGCTTGTGGCAGTCGCTGATGGCACTGGCGCAACTCGGTGCTACGGTCAAGGGCGGGGTCTGTCGCCTGGCGCTGACCGACCTGGACCGCCAGGCCCGTGACCTGTTCGTGAAATGGACCGAGGAGGCGGGGTGCAGCGTGAGCATCGACGGCGTGGGCAACATCTTCGCCCGCCGCCCTGGCCGCAACCCGCAATTGCCGCCGGTGATGACCGGCAGCCATATCGACACCCAGCCTACCGGCGGCAAGTTCGACGGCTGCTTTGGCGTGCTGGCCGGGCTTGAGGTGATGCGCACCCTCAATGACCTCAACATCGAGACCGAGGCGCCGCTGGAAGTGGTGGTCTGGACCAACGAAGAAGGCTCGCGCTTTGCGCCGTGCATGATGGGCTCGGGGGTGTTTGCCGAAAAGTTCACCCTCGAAGAGACCCTGGCCAAGACCGATGCCGAGGGCATTACCGTGGGACAGGCGCTCAACGCCATCGGCTATGCCGGGCCCCGGGCTGTCAGCGGGCATCCGGTGGGGGCGTACTTTGAGGCGCACATTGAGCAGGGCCCGATCCTTGAAGACCAGCACAAGACCATCGGTGTGGTGCTGGGGGCACTGGGGCAAAAGTGGTTCGACCTGACCTTGCGCGGCGTCGAGGCGCATGCCGGGCCGACCCCGATGCACCTGCGCAAGGACGCCCTGGTCGGCGCCAGTGCGGTGGTCGCCGCCGTCAACCGCGTGGCCCTGGAACACCAACCGCATGCCTGTGGCACGGTCGGTTGCCTGCAGGCGTACCCGGGGTCTCGCAACGTGATACCCGGTGAGGTACGCATGACGCTGGACTTCCGTCATCTGGAACCGGCGCGGCTGAACTCGATGATTGCGCAGGTCAAGGACGTGATCAGCAGCACCTGCGAGCAGCACGGGTTGACGCCTACCCTGACGCCGACGGCAGATTTCCCGCCGCTGTATTTCGACAAGGGTTGTGTCGAGGCGGTGCGCAGTGCCGCTCAGGGTTTGGGCCTGTCGCACATGGACATTGTCAGTGGCGCCGGGCATGACGCGATTTTTCTCGCTGAGCTGGGGCCGGCCGGGATGATCTTCGTGCCGTGTGAAGGCGGGATCAGCCACAACGAAATCGAAAACGCCGCCCCCCAGGACCTGGCCGATGGTTGTGCGGTGCTGTTGCGCGCAATGCTGGCAGCTGCCCAGGCGGTGGCGCGGGGCAGGGAGGCGGCTTGACCCGCTATTTTTTAAGGCTTCTTGGCAGCCCATCGCCGGCTTCGCCAGCTCCCACAATTGTGGGAG
>NZ_JADUCM010000062.1 GCF_016009175.1 Pseudomonas alkylphenolica | reverse complement strand
TCGGACTGCATTTGGAGGTTGGGTTTGGATCAGCCTTATCAGCGATGCTGCTTTAGCACCATCGCCGACCGGGTCATGCTGAAAAAAGATCTTCTTAGAAAGAGATCCAAAGACAGTTGCTCCTACAGGTGAAGCGCCTGCGCGCAAGGTGCTTAGTCTCAACGGACGATGAAGGGCAGGGCGGCGCTTTGCACAATGCCAGCCACGCACCGGAATCAGCCAACGAGGAACCCAGGCATGATCGACATTCGCGGTTTGAGCTATTTCGTCTCCCAGATCGAAAACCTCAGTCAATGGCAACGCTACGCCGAGGACGTGCTCGGCATGCAAGTGCAGCCGGCGCCGGGCGGCGGTCTGTACGTGAAGATGGACGAGCGTCCGTTTCGCATGCTCATCGTCGAAGGCAGCGAGGCCCGTTACCTGGCGTCCGGCTGGGAGCTGGCCAACGAAGCGGCATTCCAGGCTGCCCTCGCGCACTTGACCGCCGCCGGTATCGAATGGCAGCCGGGTAGCGCCGCCGAAGTCGATCAACGCGGCGTGCAGGCCCTGGTGAAAGTCACCGACCCGTCGGGCAACTGCCACGAGCTGAGCTGGGGCCATCGCTCCGACTGCCTGCCGTTCGTTTCGCCGCAAGGCGTGCCGCGCTTCATCACCGGCGACATGGGCCTGGGCCACACCGTGCTGCCGGCACCGAACTTCGACGCCACGCTGGCGTTCGCCAAGGACGTGCTGGGCTTCGAGCTGTCGGACATTTTCAACTTCCGCCCCGATCCGTCGGCACCGCCGATCCGCATTCACTTCCTGCATTGCCAGAACGCTCGCCACCACAGCCTGGCACTGGCCGAGTACCCGGTGCCGTCAGGGTGCGTGCACGTGATGGTCGAGGTGGATTCGATGACTGAGGTCGGCCGTGCCCATGACCGCTTGCTGGCCCATGACGTAAGCCTGTCGGCAACCCTCGGCCAGCACCTCAACGATCGCATGACCAGCTTCTACATGAAGACACCGTCCGGATTCGATCTGGAATACGGCTTTGGCGGGCTGCAAGTCGACTGGGCCGAACACTCGGCCTTCGAGTTCACCCGCGTGAGCATTTGGGGGCACGACTTTTCGGTCGGCCAACAGTAAGGAACCGTGATGATGAACAAACAACTGACAGCGGCCGATGCGGTCGCTCAACTGCGCGATGGCATGACCATCGGTTTCGGTGGCTGGGGCCCGCGGCGCAAGCCGATGGCCATCGTGCGCGAGATCCTGCGCTCGCCGGTCAAGGACCTGACCGTGGTCGCCTACGGCGGCCCGGAAGTGGGCATGCTGTGCGCTGCCGGCAAGGTCAAGAAGCTGGTGTTCGGCTTCGCCACCCTCGATGCCATCCCGCTTGAACCCTATTACCGCAAGGCCCGCGAGGCCGGTGAACTGGAGTTGCTGGAACTCGACGAAGGCATGTTCCAGTGGGGCCTGCGCGCGGCGGGCATGCGCCTGCCGTTCCTGCCGACCCGCTGCGGCCTGGCCACCGACGTCACGCGCCTGAACCCGGAGCTCAAGACCATCGCTTCGCCGTATGCCGATGGCGAGGTGCTGCTGGCGATGCCGGCGCTGAACCTCGATGTGGCGTTTGTCCACGTCAACGTCGCCGACCGCCTGGGCAACATCCTGGTCACCGGGCCGGACCCGTACTTCGATCACCTGTTCGCCCGCGCGGCCCAGCAGTGCATCGTCTCGTGCGAGCGCCTGGAAGAACGCCTGGAACTGACCGCCGAGCAGGCCCGCTTTAACACCTTCGAGCGCTACCTGGTCAGCGGCGTGGTGCATGCACCGCTCGGCGCCCACCCGACTGCCTGCGCCCCCGACTACGGCTGGGACATGAAGCACCTCAAGGGCTATGTCGCCAGCAGCCAGGCGGAAAACGGCTGGCAGGACTATGTGCAGACCTACATCGCCGCAGGCGAACAGGCCTATCAGGCACAGAACGGCGGTGCCGACTCCATGGGCGCCTTGCCCCTTCCCGTGTTCTGAGGATTAGCGACTATGTCTGCAACCTGTGATTTCACCCTCGCTGAGCTGATGATCGTTGCCGCCTCCGAGGCCTGGCGCGGCAATGGCGAAGTGATCGCCTCGGGCCTGGGCGTGATTCCGCGCCTGGGCGCGAGCCTGGCCAAACTCACCCACAGCCCTGAGCTGTTGATGACCGACAGCGAAGCGTTCCTGGTCGAGGAGCCGATTCCGCTCGGCCCGCGTGGCGACTATGTGCCGCGCTACTCCGGCTACCTGTCGTTCGAGCGGGTGTTCGAGTGCGTCTGGGGCGGTCGTCGCCACGCGATGATCGGCCCGACCCAGATCGACCGCTGGGGCCAGCCCAACCTGTCTTGCGTGGGCGACTATCAAAAGCCCAAGACTGCGATCCTCGGTGTGCGCGGCCTGCCGGGCAACAGCATCAACCACCTCAATTCGTTTTTCGTGCCCAACCACAACACCCGGGTATTCGTCAGCGGTGAAGTGGACATGGTCTCCGGGGTCGGCTTCAAGGCCGAGCGCTGGCCCGAAGGCGCACGTCGCGACCTGATGGACATTCGCTGTGTGGTCAGCGACCTGTGCGTGCTCGATTTTGACGGCCCTGAGCGTGCCGTGCAGGTGCGCTCGCTGCACCCGGGCGTGAGTTTCGAACAGGTCCAGGACAACACCGGTTTCCCGTTGCTCAAGTCGGCGCACCTGCACGAGACCGTGCACCCGACCGCAGAGCAGTTGGCCCTGATCCGCCGGCTCGACCCCCACGATTACCGCGCCACGGCAATCAAGGGCAACCCGCCCGGCATCCGTACGGCCTGAGGCGAGGACTGTGAACATGCACAGCAGCGAGAGTGAATTCGTCGTCCGCGAGGACAAAGCCGTCTACGAAACAGACACACCGGTGCTGTACAGCGTGGCCGAGGGGATTGCCACGCTGACGCTGAACCGGCCGACCTTCAACAACGCGCAAAATTCGCAAATGACCTACGCCCTGGACGCCGCCTTTCGCCAGGCGGTAAACGATGACGCGGTCAAGGTCATCGTCCTGCGCGGCAACGGCAAGCATTTTTCGGCAGGCCACGACATCGGCACGCCGGGGCGTGACATCGACAAGCCGTTCGAGCGTGCGCACCTGTGGTGGGACCACACCAACAAGCCCGGAGGCGAGCAACTCTATGCCCGCGAGCAGGAGGTTTACCTGGGCATGTGCCGGCGCTGGCGCGAGCTGCCCAAGCCGACCATCGCCATGGTCCATGGCGCTTGCGTGGCGGGCGGGCTGATGCTGGCCTGGGTGTGCGACCTGATCGTCGCCAGCGAAGACGCATTCTTCCAGGACCCGGTGGTGCGCATGGGCATTCCGGGGGTGGAGTACTTCGCCCATCCCTATGAAATGAACCCGCGCCTGGCCAAGGAGTTCCTCTTTACCGGTGACCGCATGAGCGCCACCCGCGCCTGGCAGGTAGGTATGGTCAACCGCATGGTGCCTCGTGAAGATCTGGAACAGGCCACCTATGCCCTGGCCGCCGGCATCGCCCGGCAGCCGCGTATGGGCCTGGCGCTGACCAAGCAGGCGATCAACCACGTCGAAGACCTGCAAGGCAAACGCACGGCGATGGATGCGGTGTTCGCCTGGCACCATTTCGCCCATGCCCACAACGAGCTGTTGTCCGGCGACAAGCTGGGCGGCTTCGACGCCAAGGGCATGGCCCAGGCCAACAAGCAGGCAGAGGACAAGCGCTCATGAATCGCTGGCTGGATACGCCACTGACCGAAGCGCTCGGTTGCCGCTACCCGATTGTGCAAACCGCCATGGGCTGGGTCGCCGATGCCAACCTGGTGATCGCCACGACCCAGGCCGGCGGCTTTGGCTTTCTCGCCGGCGCGACCATTGCCGCCGATGAGCTGGAAAGCGAAATCCGCAAGGTGATCGACGCCACCGGTGGCAGCAACTTCGGGCTCAATTTTCATATGTTCCAGGACAACGCCGCGCAGTGCGTCGACCTGGCAATCCAGTACCGTCTGCGCGCTGTGAGCTACGGGCGCGGCCCGGACAAACAGACCATCGCGCGGTTCAAGGCAGCCAAGGTGTTGTGCATTCCCACCGTGGGCGCACTCAAGCATGCGCTGAAAGCCGTGGAACTGGGTGCCGACCTGATCACCATTCAGGGCGGCGAGGGCGGCGGTCATACCGGCGGTGTGCCGAGTTCGATTTTGCTGCCGCAGGTATTGGCGGCGGTCAAGGTGCCGGTGATCGCGGCCGGCGGTTATGCCACCGGCCGTGGCCTGGCCTCGGTGCTGGCTGCCGGGGGCGCAGGCATTGCCATGGGCACGCGCTTTTTGATGACCCGCGAATCGCCGACACCGGCGGCGACCCTGGAGCGATATCTCAAGGTCAACGACCCGCAGCAGGTGCGGGTGACCACGGCGGTGGACGGCATGCGCCACCGCATGATCGAAAACCGCTTTATCAATCGTCTGGAAAAGGCCGGCCCGTTCGGTCGCTTGCGCATCGCCCTGGGCAGCGCCTGGCACTGGAAACAGCAGACCGGCATGAGCCTCGGGCACATGGCCTCGGTGTTCATCCGTGCCTTGCGTGAAGACCCGTCGGCGCTGTCGCAAGTGGTGATGGCCGCCAACCAGCCGGTGTTGTTGCAGCGCTCGATGATGGATGGCGCACCGGACGAAGGCATCCTGCCCAGCGGCCAGGTCGCGGCCGCCATCGGCGAGCTGCTCAGTTGCCGTGAAGTCATCGAAGGCATCGCCAGCGAAGCCCAGCTCTGCCTGGACGCGCTGCTGGCGCGCAGCCAGACCCAGTCCTCGAACCATCCCGCCAGTATTGGAGAACCCCTGTGAACCAGGCATTTACCACACAACTCAACCAGGGGATCGCGGAGCTGGTGATCGCCAAGCCGCCGGTCAACGCCCTCGACAGCCAGGAATGGCGTGCGCTGGCCCGGCAGATCGAAGCCCTGGGCGCCGACCCGCAAGTACGGGTGATCGTCATCCGTGCCGAGGGCCGGGGCTTTTGCGCCGGCGTCGATATCAAGGAGCTGGACAAGTACCCGGAGCGCATCGTCGAGGTCAACGCCGGTAACTACGCGACCTTCAAGGCCGTGCACCGCAACCCGGTGCCGGTGATTGTCGCGGTCCACGGCTTTGTCCTCGGTGGCGGCATCGGCATTACCGGGGCGGCAGACATCGTCGTCGCCTCCGACTGCGCGACCTTCGCCCTGCCGGAAGTCGACCGCGGTGCCATGGGCGGCGGTGCGCACCTGCAACGCCTGTTCCCGGTGCAAAAGGTCCGCTACCTGTTCTTTACCGGCGACAGCATCGGTGCCCCTGAAGCCCTGCAATACGGCTTCATCGAGCGCATCGTCAGTAAGGATCAATTGCGCGAAACCGCGCTGGGCATCGCGGCGAAAATCGCCGAAAAGAGCCCCGGCATGATCCGCATTGCCAAGGAGGCGTTGAACGGCATCGAAGACGGCAACCTGGAGGACAAGTACCGCTGGGAGCAGGGCTTCACCATGCAGGCCTACAGCAGCCCGGACTCCGCCGAGACCCGTCGGGCCTTCGTCGAAAAACGCGACGCCAAGTTCTGAGGGAACGCCATGGAACTGAATTACACCCCCAAACAAACTGCCTTCCGCGCCGAAGTCCGCGCGTGGCTGGCGGCCAACCTGCCGCGCGAACCGCTGGCCAGTTACGACACCCGCGAAGGTTTCGAGCAGCACCGCGCCTGGGAGGCGAAGCTGTTTGAAAGCCGCTGGTCGATGGGGATGTGGCCCGCCGAGTTGGGCGGCCGCGGCTGCGACCTGATCGAGTGGCTGATCTTCGAAGAAGAGTATTACGGTGCCGGGGCACCGATGCGGGTCAACCAGAATGGCCAGTTGCTGCTCGGGCCGACGCTGATGGAGTTCGGTACCCCCGAGCAGAAACAGCGCTTTCTGCCGCGCATGGCCGCCAGCCTCGACATGTGGGCGCAAGGCTGGTCCGAGCCCAATGCCGGTTCCGACATGGCGGCGATCACCAGCAAGGCCACCCTCGACGGCGACTATTACGTGATCAACGGCCAGAAAACCTGGTCGACCCGGGCGATCTTTGCCGACTGGCTGTTCGGCCTGTTCCGCAGCGAGCCGGGCTCCAGTCGTCACCATGGCCTGTCGTTCGTGATGGTGCCGCTGAATGCACCGGGCGTGAGCATTCGCCCGATCAAGGCGCTCAACGGCAAAGACGCCTTCGCCGAAGTGTTTTTCGACGACGTCCGGGGGCCGGTGGCCAACCGTATCGGCGCCGATGGTCAGGGTTGGCACGTGGCAATGGCCACCGCCGGTTTCGAGCGCGGGCTGTTGCTGCGTTCGCCGGCACGCTTCCAGGCCACCGCACGCCGTTTGGTGGAACTGTACAAGGCCAACCGCGACAGCGCCGACCGCGACCCGAGCCTGCGCGACGCGGTGCTGGAAACCTGGATGGGCGCCGAGGCCTATGCCCTGTCGGCGTACCACACCGTTGGCCGCCTCAGCCGCGGCGAGCAGATCGGTGCCGAGTCGAGCATCAACAAGATCATCTGGTCGGAGCTCGACCTGAAAATGCACGAAACGGCGATGCGCATTCTCGGCAGCCGCGCCGAGCTGCTGGCGCCTGGCGATGACGATGCAGCGGGCTGGCTGGACGGCTTCCTGTTTGCCCAGTCCGGGCCGATCTACGCCGGGACCAACGAAATCCAGCGCAACATCATTGCCGAGCGGATGCTCGGCTTGCCGAAATAAGGAACGGGCCATGGACTTCACTTTTACCGATGACCAGCTGACGTTTCGCGAAGCCATCAGTCGTTTCCTGATGACCGAAGCGGCCCCGGAAATGCTCCGGGAAATCTGGGAAACCGACGTCGGTCGTTCACCGGACCTGCGCAACAAGATCGCTGCCCAGGGCCTGACTGCCCTGTCGGTGCCCGACGCCGAAGGTGGCCTGGGCATGGACGATGTCGCCTGGGCGCTGATGACCCAGGAGCTGGGGTATTACGCGATTCCCGACTCTCTGGCCGACACCGCTTACGTCGCCACCGGCCTGCTGGCCAGCTTGACCGCCGAGCACCCGGCCCGGCGCCTGCTGCCGCGCATCGCCGAGGGCAGCGTGCGCCTTGCCATCAGCCACCCCGTCAACCCGCTGGTCAGCGATGCACAGCTGGCCGAAGTGCTGATCCTGATCGATGGCGACGACATTCATGTTGTGCCGCGCTCGCAAGTGGATGTGCTGCATCAGCCGAGCATCGATGCCTCGCGGCGCCTGGGGCAGGTGACCTGGAACCCGACCGCGGCCACCTGCGTGGCCAGTGGCGTGCTGGGCCGCACGTTGCAGGCGCAACTGCTCGACCGTGGCGCGTTGTCGGTGGCCGGGCAACTGCTCGGGCTGGCGCAACGCATGCTCGATCTGTCGGTGGATTACGTCGCGCAGCGCAAACAGTTCGGCAAGCCGATCGGCAGCTTCCAGGCGGTCAAGCATCACCTGGCCGATGTCGCCCGTGCCATCGAACAGGCCAAGCCGGTGCTGTACCGCGCCGCCCACGGCCTGGCCCAGGGCGATGCAAATGCCAGCGTGTGGGTGTCCCAGGCCCGCCTGGCCTGCTGCGAGGCCAGCTGGGTTGCCGCGCGCAAGGGCATCCAGGTGCATGGTGCGATGGGCTACACCTGGGAAGTCGACCTGCAAATGTTCATGAAACGTGCCTGGGCGCTCGATTCGTCCTGGGGCGATCGCGCGTTCCACAAATCCCGTGTCAGCGACTACCTGTTCGCCGACGGTGCCCGCCTGGGCCCGGGCCATACCTTCGAGGAGTGAGTCATGCCAGAGGCCTATATTGTTGATGCCCTGCGCAGCCCGACCGGCAAGCGCAAAGGCGCCTTGAGCGAAGTCCACGCCATTGACCTGGGGGCCCAGGTGCTCAAGGCACTGGTGGCACGCAACGCGATTCCCGGCGAAGACTATGACGACGTGATCTTCGGTTGCGTCGACACCATCGGCTCGCAGGCCGGGGATATTGCCCGCACCAGCTGGCTCGCCGCCGGCTTGCCGCTGAATGTGCCGGGCACCACGATTGACCGCCAGTGCGGTTCATCGCAGCAGGCACTGCACTTCGCCGCCCAGGCGGTGATGAGCGGTACCCAGGACGTGATCGCCGTGGGTGGCGTGCAAACCATGACGCGGATTCCGATTTCCTCGGCCATGCTCGCCGGGCAGCCGCTGGGTTTCCCCGATCCGTTCTCCGGCAGCGAAGGCTGGCGCGCACGCTTTGGTGATCAGCCGGTCAACCAGTTCTATGCCGCGCAGCGCATCGCTGATCACTGGGGCATCAGCCGTGAGCAGATGGAAGCCTTCGCCCTGCAAAGCCACAGCCGTGCGCTGGCCGCCATCGAAAGTGGGCGTTTCGCCCGGGAAATCGTGGCCTGCAACGGCTTGCGCGTGGATGAAACACCGCGCCTGACCAGCCTGGCGAAAATGGCCGAGCTGCAGCCGGTGGATCCCCAGTTCCCGTCGATCACCGCCGCCGTTTCCAGCCAGACCTGCGACGCCTCGGCGGCGTTGCTGGTGGTGTCGGAAGCGGCCCTCAAACGTTACGACCTGACGCCACGGGCGCGCATCCATCACCTCACGGTGCTGGGCGATGACCCGATCTGGCACCTAACAGCACCCATCGCGGCAACCCGCCATGCCTTGGCAAAAACCGGGCTGCGCATGAGCGACATCGATTGCGTGGAGATCAACGAAGCCTTCGCCTCGGTGGTCATGGCCTGGGCCAAGGAACTCGACTACGACCCGGCACGCACCAACGTCAACGGCGGCGCGATTGCCCTGGGCCACCCGCTGGGTGCCACCGGTGCGCGGTTGATGACCACGCTGTTGAACGAGCTGGAATGCAGCGGTGGCCGCTATGGCCTGCAGACCATGTGCGAAGGCGGCGGCCAGGCCAACGTCACGATCATCGAACGTCTCTAGGTTTTCCCATCCGTAGCGCCGCCCGCCGGGCGTGCGCTCACGCCGTATCAAGGAGTTAAACATGGCTATTTGTTCAGGCCGCACCGTGATCATCACCGGTGCCGGCGGCGGGCTCGGTCGCGCTTATGCGCTGGCATTCGCCGCGGCAGGCGCCAACGTCGTCGTCAACGATATCCGTGCCGATGCGGCCCAGGACGTTGCCGGCGAGATCCGCGCCAGCGGTGGCCAGGCCATCGCCAACAACGACGACATCACCACCCTGGCCACTGCCGAGCGCATTGTCGACGCGGCGCTGGCGGCGTTCGGTGAGGTGCATGTGCTGGTCAACAACGCCGGGGTACTGCGCGACCGCATGTTCATCAGCCTCGGCGAAGATGACTGGGACCTGGTCATGCGCGTGCACCTCAAGGGCCATTACTGCCTGGCCAACCTGTTGGGGCGGCGCTGGCGCGACCTGGCCAAGGCCGGTACGCCGGTTGACGGGCGCATCATCAACACCAGCTCCGGTGCCGGCCTGCAAGGTTCGGTGGGGCAGTCCAACTACTCGGCGGCCAAGGGCGGGATCGCCGCGTTGACTCTGGTGCAGGCGGCTGAGCTGGCGCGTTACGGCATTACCGCCAACGCCCTGGCCCCGGCCGCACGGACCTCGATGACCGAAAGCGCCATGCCCGACGTAGTGAAAAAGCCCGAAGACGGCAGCTTCGATGCCTGGGCGCCGGAAAACGTCGCGCCGTTGGTGGTGTGGCTCGGTAGCCCGGAGTCAGCCCATGTCAGTGGCCAGATCTTCGAGAGCCAGGGTGGGCGGATCTCGCTGGGTGACGGCTGGCGTACCGGCGTAACCCGCGACAAGGGCGCGCTGTGGCAGGTCGAAGAAATCGGTGCTGCAGTGGCCGAGATCCTCGCCGAAGCGCCGAAGGCGCAGAAGGTCTGGGGCAGTTAACCGGCGGAGTACCCAATACCTGTAGGAGCAACTGTCTTTGGATCTCTTTCTAAGAAGATCTTTTTTCAGCATGACCCGGTCGGCGATGGTGCTAAAGCAGCATCGCTGATAAGGCTGATCCAAACCCAACCTCCAAATGCAGTCCGA
>NZ_JADUCM010000061.1 GCF_016009175.1 Pseudomonas alkylphenolica | reverse complement strand
TCCTACAAGTGTAGGAGCCGGCTTGCCGGCGATAGCAGCCCCCCTTTTTCCCGCACAGTGAGGTTTTTTTACTGTCGCGCGTCATCTTGTTCGTCTAGTCACTAGGCACGCCCACTTCGCAAGGAATCACCATGACCGCCACCACCACCGAACGCGCCAGCCTGCGTTCGCAACGCCTGAACCAGCTGACCCACGCCCCGCATACCGAACTCGACGCTCTGGTCAAATCCCACGCACCGTTCGAAACCCGCGAAAGCTTCGCCCGTTTTGTGGTTGCCCAGTATCTGTTCCAGAACGAGCTCAAGGCGCTGTACACCGACCCGGCACTGATCGCCATCGTTCCGGACCTGGCCGAGCGCTGCCGTGCCGAGCAGGCCGGTCTCGACCTGGCTGACCTGAACACCGAAATTCCGGCCGACTTCCCCGGCGCTGTGCAGCAGCCAAGCGTGGGTGAGGCCATGGGCTGGATCTTCGTCTCCGAAGGTTCCAAGCTCGGTGCGGCCTTCCTGATCAAGCGTGCCGTTGGTCTGGGTCTGTCGGACAGCTTCGGTGCCCGTCACCTGGGCGAGCCGGCCGGTGGCCGTGCCGAGGGCTGGAAACAGTTCACGCGCATCCTCGACACCCTGGAGCTGAGCGCCGAAGAAGAAGCCAAGGCCGAACAAGGCGCCGTGGCCGCCTTCGAGCGGTTCACCGAACTGCTCAAGCATGCCTACGCGACTGCGCCTAAAGCCGAACTGGCCTGATCCGCCCTACCCGGTTACCCTTTTGGTAACCGGGCTCTCCCCGTGCAATCCGAAAAGCTCATGACCCGCCCTCCCGCTTCCCGACTTTCGCGCGTGCTCTTTGGCCTGCTGGCCTATGTCAGCCTGGGTATCGGCCTGATTGCGATCGTCATTCCCGGCCTGCCCACCACCGAGTTCATTCTCCTCGCAGCCTGGGCCGCCACCCGCAGTTCGCCGCGCCTGAGCGCCTGGCTGGAAAACCATCGGCTGTTCGGCCCGATCCTGCACAACTGGCGCAATGGCAAGGTCATCGAGCGGCGCGCCAAAGTCAGCGCCACCGTCAGCATGGTGCTGTGCGCCAGCCTGATGCTGGTGTTCCTCGAACATCGCTGGCCGGTGTTCCTCGCCATCGGCGGCATGGCCCTGGGCAATCTGTGGATCTGGTCCCGGCCGGAAACCACACCCGCGAACCTCGACGACCGTTCATCGGCCGGTACTCAGGGTTAACGCGATAAGGCCGATGGCCTTTTATCGCTAAATGGACGTAGCGCCTCGAACCCTTTGTGGTTCGTTCCCCTGCTGGCCAGCCCTTTAGCGAGTACGTCCCTCATGTTCGACACGCTTTCCATTCGCCTGAAAATCGTTCTGCTCTCCGGCCTTTGCCTGCTTGGCGTGGTTGCCCTGGTGGTGGGTATCAACCTGTATCAATCACAACAGAGCGACGAACAGGTGGGCACCGCCAGCACCGCGATGCTCACCCGCAACGTTCAGGCCCTTTTGCAGGCACGCGCCGGCGAAAAAGCCGAACTGCTGCGGCGCAGGTTCAGTGAAAACCAGACCCTGATCACCGCGCTTGCCGACCAGGTCGGCGACCTCCAGCAACTGGCCCGCGACCACGCCCTGAACGGCGGCGACCTGCGCGAAGCAATCAACCAGAGCCTGGCCACCACCTTCAAACGCAATCCGCAGGCGCTCGGTGTCTGGCTGGCCTTCGAACCCAACGCGCTGGACGGCGGTGATACCGAGTTTGCCAACGACGCCAAACGCCTGAGCAACGAAAGCGGGCGCTTTGCCAGCTACTGGAGCCGGGCGCAAGGCGAAGCCTTGAACACCGTGATCAGCGATACCGACCTGAACAAGACCGACATCAACCTGAGCGGTACCCCCTACAACGTCTGGTACACCTGTTCGCTGCACAGTACCCGCCCTTGCCTGCTCGAACCCTACGCCGACACCGTCGGCGGCAAGCAGATGCTGATGACCAGCATTACCGTGCCGCTGATGCACAACGGCAAGGTGATTGCGGTGGCGGGCGTGGACATCGCCCTCGACGCCCTGCAATTCGCCGCCAGCAAAGCCCAACAGGAACTGTTTGACGGCGCCGGCCACCTGATGATCGTATCCCCCAGCGGGCTGCTTGCAGCCAACAGTGACGACGCCGCAATGGTTGGCAAAAACGTCGGCCAGACCCTGGGCCAGGAGGGCCAGCAAGCGCTGCAAAAGCTTGCCGGCAACCAGCCGCTGGTGCTGGAACAGGGCGACACCGTTCGTGCCGTCTATCCCGTGCAACCCATCGCCGACAGCAAAACCTGGGGCATTCTGATCGACCTGCCCAAGCAGGTACTGCTGGCCGATGCCATCAGCCTGCAAAGCACGCTTGAGCAGGCGCGCACCAGCGGCACGCTCAAGGTGGTGCTGTTTGCCACCCTGGCCGGCCTTGGCGGTCTGCTGTTAATGTGGCTGACCGCAACCGGCGTAACCCGCCCGTTGAACACTGTTGCCGCCATGCTCGAAGACATCGCCAGCGGTGACGGCGACCTCACCCAACGCCTGCACTATGCCCGCAAGGACGAACTGGGTCGGCTGACCGCGGGCTTCAACCGCTTTCTCGAAAAGCTGCAACCGACCATCGCCCAGATCAAGCAGAGCATCACCCAGGCGCGCGCCACGGCCGATCAGTCCTCGGCCATTGCCCAGCGCACAAGCGAAGGCATGCAGGTGCAGTTCCGCGAAATCGACCAGGTGGCCACCGCCTCCAACGAAATGAGCGCCACCGCCCATGACGTAGCCAACAGTGCCGCCAGCGCCGCCGACGCCGCACGGGGCGCCGACCGTTCGGCCAAGGATGGCATGGCGATCATTGAGCGCAGCACCCGCGACATCACCCTGCTGGCCGACGAGGTCAGCAAGGCTGTGAGCGAGGTGGAGACACTGGCGCAGAACAGCGAGCAGATCGGCTCGGTGCTGGAAGTGATCCGCAGCATCGCCGAACAGACCAACCTGCTGGCCCTCAACGCGGCCATCGAAGCCGCCCGTGCCGGTGAAAGCGGCCGCGGCTTTGCCGTGGTAGCCGATGAAGTGCGCAACCTGGCGCGCCGCACCCAGGACTCGGTCGAAGAAATTCGCCTGGTCATCGAGCGCATCCAGAGCAACACCCGTGAGGTGGTGGCGACCATGCACTCGAGCCACGGCAAGGCGCAGGAGAATGCCGGGCAGATCCACCAGGCCGTGCAGGCCCTGGACCGGATCAGTGAGGCTGTCACGGTCATCAGTGACATGAACCTGCAGATCGCCAGCGCTGCCGAACAGCAAAGTGCGGTCGCCGAGGAGGTCAACCGCAACGTCTCGGCGATCCGGGGCGTGACCGAAACGCTGACCGGCCAGGCGGCGGAATCGGCCCAGGTCAGTCGCCAGCTCAATACCTTGTCGTCCGAGCAAATGGCGCTGATGGATCAATTCAGGGTCTGATCGCGCCAATGTAGGAGCCGGCTTGTTGGCGATGGCGGCACGCTCGATCGCTGGCAAGCCATCTCCTACAGCTATGGATTCAGAGGGTCAGCAGCCCTGCATACAGGCTGTACGCCGCCACTGCCGCCCCGACCACCACGGCGGCGAAGATCACCTTCTCCCAATGCGTGAACAGGCTCTGCCCCTGCTCATGCTTGGCCCGGGCAAACAGGATCACCCCCGGCGCATACAGCAACGCCGACAGCAGCAAGTATTTCAAGCCGCCGGCGTACAGCAGCCAGACCGCGTAAACCAGGGCGATCCCGGCGATCAGCAAGTCTTTACGCCGCCGGGCTGAATGGCCCTGGTAGGTCTCGCCGCGTACCGCCAGCAGCAAGGCATAAGCTGCGGACCACAGGTAAGGCACCAGGATCATCGACGACGCCAGGTAGATCAGGCTGGTGTAAGTACCGGACGAAAACAGCGTGATCAGCAAAAACAGCTGGATCATCACATTGGTCAGCCACAGGGCATTGGCCGGCACGTGATTGACATTTTCCTTGGCGAGAAAGCGCGGCATGGTCTGGTCGCGCGCCGTCGCGTAAAGGATCTCGGCACACAGCAACGCCCAGGACAACAACGCACCCAGCAACGAGATCGCCAGGCCGATACTGATCAGCAAAGCCCCCCAGGGCCCGACAATGTGCTCCAGCACCGAGGCCAGCGACGGGTTCTGCAGCGCCGCCAGCTCCGGCTGGGTCATCACCCCCAGCGACAGCACGTTGACCATCACCAGCAAGGCCAGCACGCCAATGAAGCCGATCACGGTGGCCTTGCCGACATCCGAGCGATTCTGCGCCCTGCCCGAGTACACACTGGCGCCTTCGATGCCGATGAACACGAACACGGTGACCAGCATCATGTTGCGCACCTGATCGAGCACGCTGCCAAATTTGGGGTTGCTCAGCCCCCAGATGTCGCGGGTGAAGATGTCGGCACGAAACGCCACCGCGGCAATGACGATGAACATGATCAGCGGCACGATCTTGGCCACGGTCGTCACCTGGTTGATGAACGCCGCCTCCTTGATCCCGCGCAGCACCAGAAAATGCACCGACCACAGCAGCAGCGACGCGCAGGCGATGGCGATCGGTGTATTGCCCTCGCCAAACACCGGAAAGTAGAAGCCCAGGGTGCTGAACAGCAGGACGAAATAGCCGACGTTGCCCAGCCACGCGCTGATCCAGTAGCCCCAGGCGGAGGAGAAGCCCATGTAGTCACCGAATCCGGCCTTGGCGTAGGCATACACCCCCGAATCAAGCTCCGGTTTGCGGTTGGCCAGGGTCTGGAACACGAAGGCCAGCGCCAGCATGCCCACCGCCGTGATACCCCAACCGATCAGCACCGCACCGACATCGGCGCGGGCAGCCATGTTCTGCGGCAGCGAGAAGATTCCACCGCCAATCATCGAGCCGACCACCAGTGCGATCAGCGCGCCCAGGCGCAACTTTTGTCCAGGTTCGGACATGAAAATCCCCTTTCTGTCTCGTGTTTGTAACCTCAGGAGCACACCCTGAGTTAAATATATGTTGAGTCTAGGCGTTTATAAATATTCCGTCTTTAGAACTATAGCCTTCATAACTATGACGTCTATAACAAACAAACTAGATGGTGAGTTTTGTGCACTACCGCCGCCACCACAAGCAAATAAGAAAAAATCGCGTCAAAAATTTGCTAAAGCTGTGAAACGGGCTAGCTTCAAATCTCGCAGGCTGTCAGAGCAAAGGCTCTAACCACCATGGAGGTGCCTGTGCACGAGGCTTACAGCATTGCCATCGGCATACTCCGGGGGGAGCTCTTTCAGTCAAGGAAGCAATGGATTGCCCTATTAACTGACCTGAATCAGCTTATGAATACGTCGCTGGATTTACTCTAGCGTCATCTCTTCTCCTGATATGGAGTTATTCGATGTCAGACGCTCCCGGAAAACTACGGCTCGGTGCGCTAGTCGCACTTGTAGTCGGCTCTATGATCGGCGGCGGTATCTTCTCGCTGCCTCAAAACATGGCTGCCAGTGCCGATGTTGGCGCAGTGCTGATTGGCTGGGGGATTACCGCCATCGGCATGCTGACGCTGGCCTTTGTATTCCAGACGCTGGCCAATCGAAAGCCGGACCTTGACGGTGGGGTGTACGCTTACGCCAAGGCCGGATTCGGCGATTACATGGGCTTCTCATCCGCCTGGGGGTACTGGATCAGTGCCTGGCTGGGCAACGTCGGTTACTTCGTCCTGCTGTTCAGCACCCTGGGCTACTTCTTCCCGATCTTTGGCGAGGGCAACACCCCGGCCGCCATCATCGGCGCGTCGATATTGCTCTGGGCCGTGCACTTTCTGGTGCTGCGCGGGATCAAGGAAGCGGCCTTCATCAACCTGGTCACCACCGTGGCCAAGGTCGTGCCGCTGGCGCTGTTCATCCTGATCGCCCTGTTCGCGTTCAAGCTGGACATCTTCACCGCTGACATCTGGGGCACCATGAACCCGGACCTGGGCAGCGTGATGAACCAGGTGCGCAACATGATGCTGGTCACCGTCTGGGTGTTCATCGGTATCGAAGGCGCGAGCATCTTCTCGGCGCGGGCCGAAAAGCGTTCCGACGTGGGTAAAGCCACTGTCATCGGCTTCATCACCGTGCTGCTGTTCCTGGTTCTGGTCAACGTGCTGTCGCTGGGCATCATGACTCAACCAGAGCTGGCCAAACTGCAGAACCCGTCGATGGCCGCCGTGCTTGAGCACGTGGTTGGCCACTGGGGTGCGGTGCTGATCAGCGTCGGTCTGATCATCTCGCTGCTGGGTGCCCTGCTGTCGTGGGTCCTGCTGTGCGCCGAGATCATGTTCGCCGCAGCCAAAGACCACACCATGCCGGAGTTCCTGCGCCGCGAGAACGCCAACCATGTACCGGCCAACGCGCTGTGGCTGACCAACGCCATGGTGCAGATCTTCCTGGTCATCACTCTGTTCTCGGCCAGTACCTACCTGTCGCTGATCTACCTCGCCACCTCGATGATCCTGGTGCCTTACCTGTGGTCGGCGGCCTATGCCTTCCTGCTGGCATGGCGTAGCGAAACCTACGAACAAGCCCTGGCCGAGCGCAAGAAAGACCTGATCATCGGCGGCATCGCCCTGATCTACGCCATCTGGCTGCTGTATGCCGGCGGCGTGAAATACCTGCTGCTCTCTGCGCTGCTGTACTTCCCTGGCGTGATCCTGTTCGCCAAGGCCAAGCGCGAGGTCGGCCAACCTATTTTTACCAACGTGGAGAAACTGCTTTTCGCCGCCGTGGTTGTAGGTGCCCTGGTGGCAGCCTACGGCCTGTACGACGGCTTCCTGACTCTGTAACCCCCGTATTCGAAACTTGGAGGAAAGAAACCATGTCCACGGAAAAAGTTAAGTACGGCGTACATTCTGAAGCCGGCAAACTGCGCAAAGTAATGGTCTGTTCCCCAGGCCTGGCTCACCAGCGCCTGACGCCAAGCAACTGCGACGAGCTGTTGTTTGACGACGTCATCTGGGTCAACCAGGCCAAGCGCGACCATTTCGACTTTGTCACCAAGATGCGTGAGCGCGGTATCGAAGTGCTGGAAATGCACAACCTGCTGACCGATATCGTTGCCATTCCCGAAGCGCTCAAATGGATCCTTGACCGCAAACTCACCGATGACACCGTCGGTGTGGGCCTGAAAAACGAAGTACGCAGCTGGCTCGAAGGCCTTGAGCCACGCCACCTGGCCGAGTTCCTGATCGGCGGTGTGGCCGGTGAAGACCTGCCGGAAAGCGATGGCGCCAGCGTGATCAAGATGTACCGCGACTACCTGGGCCACTCCAGCTTCCTGCTCGACCCGCTGCCGAACACCCAGTTCACCCGTGACACCACTTGCTGGATCTACGGTGGCGTGACGCTGAACCCGATGTACTGGCCAGCGCGACGTCAGGAAACCCTGCTGACCACCGCCATCTACAAGTTCCATCCTGAGTTCACCGGTGCCGACTTCCAGGTCTGGTACGGCGACCCGGACAAGGACCACGGCAAGTCGACCCTGGAAGGCGGCGACGTCATGCCGATCGGCAACGGCGTGGTACTGATCGGTATGGGCGAGCGCACCTCGCGCCAAGCTATCGGCCAACTGGCCCAGTCGCTGTTCGCCAAAGGCGCGGTGGAAAAAGTGGTCGTTGCCGGCCTGCCAAAATCCCGTGCAGCGATGCACCTGGATACCGTGTTCAGCTTCTGCGACCGCGACCTGGTGACGGTATTCCCTGAAGTCGTCAAGGAAATCGTACCGTTCGTCATCACTCCAGATGAGAGCAAGCCTTACGGCATGTTCGTACGCCGCGAGGACAAAACCTTCCTCGACGTGGTGGCCGAGTCCCTCAAGCTGAAAAAACTGCGCGTCGTCGAAACCGGCGGCAACAGCTTTGCCGCCGAACGCGAACAGTGGGATGACGGTAACAACGTGGTGGCGGTCGAGCCAGGTGTGGTCATCGGTTATGACCGCAACACCTACACCAACACCCTGCTGCGCAAAGCAGGCGTCGAAGTCATCACCATCAGCGCCGGCGAACTGGGCCGCGGCCGTGGCGGCGGTCACTGCATGACCTGCCCAATCGTTCGCGACCCTATCGACTACTAAAACGTCCATCATCCCGGCCGCGCTTACAAGGCGCCGGCCGGGCCGATTACCGCATTCAAGGAGAATCACCATGGCGTTCAACATTCACAACCGTAACCTGCTCAGCCTGGAACACCACACCACCCGCGAGCTGCGTTACCTGCTGGACCTGTCCCGCGACCTGAAACGTGCCAAGTACACCGGCACCGAGCAACAGCACCTCAAAGGCAACAACATTGCGCTGATTTTCGAGAAAACCTCGACCCGCACCCGTTGCGCCTTCGAAGTGGCTGCCTATGACCAGGGCGCCAACGTCACCTACATCGACCCCAACTCCTCGCAGATCGGCCACAAAGAAAGCATGAAGGACACCGCACGGGTCCTCGGCCGCATGTATGACGCCATCGAATACCGTGGCTTCAAGCAGGAAATCGTCGAAGAGCTGGCCAAGTTTGCCGGCGTACCGGTGTTCAACGGCCTGACCGATGAATACCACCCGACCCAGATGATTGCCGACGTGCTGACCATGCGTGAAAACAGCGACAAGCCGCTGCACGACATCAGCTACACATACCTGGGCGACGCCCGCAACAACATGGGTAACTCCCTGCTGCTGATCGGCGCCAAGCTCGGCATGGACGTGCGCATCTGCGCCCCTAAAGCGCTGTGGCCGCATGACGACCTGGTGGCTCGTTGCAAGAAATACGCAGAAGAAAGCGGTGCCCGCATCACCCTGACCGAAGACCCGAAAGCCGCAGTCAAGGGCGTCGACTTCATCCACACCGACGTCTGGGTATCGATGGGCGAGCCGGTTGAAGCCTGGGCCGAGCGCATCCAGCAACTGCTGCCCTACCAGGTCAACGCCGAGCTGATGAAAGCCACCGGCAACCCACGCACCAAGTTCATGCACTGCCTGCCGGCCTTCCACAACTCCGACACCAAAGTCGGCAAACAGATCGCCGAACAGTACCCACACCTGAAAAACGGCATCGAAGTCACCGACGATGTCTTCGAATCGCCAGCCTGCATCGCCTTCGAGCAAGCGGAAAACCGCATGCACACCATCAAGGCGATCCTGGTTTCGACCCTGGCCGATCTGTAAGCATTCCTCCGGGGCCGGCACGGCCGGCCCCTCTCTAGAAGGACATCATCATGCGTATCGTTGTTGCATTGGGCGGTAACGCCCTGCTGCGCCGTGGCGAACCCATGACTGCGGAAAATCAGCGCGCCAATATCCGCATCGCCACCGAACAGATCGCCAAGATCCACCCGGGCAATGAACTGGTCATCGCGCACGGCAACGGCCCTCAGGTCGGCTTGCTGTCGCTGCAGGCGCAGTCCTACAAGCCGGACGAAGCCTATCCGCTGGACGTCCTCGGGGCAGAAACCGAAGGCATGATCGGCTACATCATCGAGCAAGAGCTGGGCAACCTGCTGGCCTTTGAAGTGCCGTTCGCCACCCTGCTGACCCAGGTTGAAGTGGATGCCAAGGACCCGGCGTTCCAGAAACCGACCAAACCGATCGGGCCGGTCTACTCCAAGGAAGAAGCCGAGCGCCTGGCCAAGGAAAAAAAATGGGCCATTGCCCCGGACGGCGACAAATTCCGTCGCGTCGTTGCCAGCCCTCGCCCAAAACGTATCTTCGAAATCCGTCCGATCAAATGGTTGCTGGAAAAAAAGACCGTGGTGATCTGTGCGGGTGGCGGTGGTATCCCGACCATCTACGACGACAGCGGCAAGGTGCTCAGCGGCGTCGAAGCGGTGATCGACAAAGACCTGTGCTCGTCGTTGCTGGCCCAACAGCTGGATGCCGACCTTCTGGTCATCGCCACTGACGTCGACGGCGCGTACATCGACTGGGGCAAACCGACCCAGAAAGCCGTTGCCGAAGCGCACCCGGATGAACTGGAACGTCTTGGCTTTGCCGCTGGCTCCATGGGACCGAAAGTTCAGGCCGCCTGCGAATTTGCCCGTCAAACCGGCAAGGTCGCGGTCATCGGCTCGCTGGCCGACATCGAAGGCATCGTCCAGGGCACCAAAGGCACCCGTGTGACTACCGCCAAGCCAGGAATAAGCTACCGTTGATGCAGTCGGGGGGGGGGGGGGGGGGGGGGGGGGGGGGGGGGCGGGGGGGGGGGGGGGGGGGCGGGCGGGGGGGGGGCGGGGGGCGGGGGGGGGGCGGCACGGCGCCCACAGCACGA
>NZ_JADUCM010000060.1 GCF_016009175.1 Pseudomonas alkylphenolica | reverse complement strand
CCCCCTGCCCCCCCCCCCGGCCCCCCCCCTCCCACCCCCCGGCCCCCCCCCGGGGCCCCCGCCCCCGGGGGGGGCCCCCCCCCCCCCCCCCCCCCCCCCCCCCCCCGGGGGGGGGGGGCCCCCGCAGTGAAGAGACGACGATGAACAATAAAAATCCTCTCAGCGAGCAGAACCCGGCGATGTATGACGTCGCCATCGTGGGCTGTGGCCCGACCGGTGCGGTGCTGGCCAACCTGTTGGCCGAATGCGGCCACAGCGTGCTGGTGCTGGAACGCGAGGCCGGCATTCTGCAGTTACCGCGGGCCATTCGCTTCGATGCCGAATGCATGCGCGTGTTTCAATCCATAGGTCTGCTGCAACGCCTGGGCGAGCAGGTCAGTGCGGCCCCGGGCATGAAGTTCGTCAACGCCGCCGGCGAGCTGCTGATCGAATGGCAACGGCCGGTAGCGCTCGGCAGCCATGGCTGGAGTGCCTGCTACCGGGTGCATCAGCCTGATCTGGAACACGCCTTGCGTGAGCGGCTGCTGGAGCGACCTGCCGTGCAGCTACTCACGCGCCATGATGTCTTCGCCCTGACCGAGCACGCCGATCACGTCGCGCTCAGCTACGAGAACATGCGCAACGGTGAGCTGCTGACCGGCCGCGCGCGTTATGTGATCGGCTGCGATGGTGCGCGCTCGCTGGTTCGCCGGCTGATGGGCAGTGCCCTGGAAGACCTGCAGCTGCATGAGCGCTGGCTGGTGATCGACTTCATGCTCAAGCGCCCGTTGCCTGAACTGGGCGATTACTCCATCCAGTATTGCGACCCGCAGCGCCCGAGCACTTACATCTGCGGTGCCGGTCAACGCCGGCGCTGGGAAGTGATGGTGATGCCCGGTGACGATCTTGCGCAGATCAATACACCGGAATGGATCTGGGCGTGCCTGTCGCGCTGGATCGGGCCGGCGGACGCAGAGATCGAGCGCTCGGCGGTGTACATGTTCCACTCCGTGGTCGCGCAGCAATGGCGACGCGGGCGGCTGCTGATTGCCGGCGATGCGGCGCACCAGACCCCACCGTTCATGGGGCAGGGCATGGCGGCGGGCATCCGCGATGCGGCCAACCTCGCCTGGAAGTTGCGCGCGGTACTGGCGGGCGAAGCGGACGACGCACTGCTGGACAGCTACGCCTCCGAACGGATCCCCCATGTACGCGAATTCATCGAAGGCGCGGTGCGCTTCGGCGATATTATCCAGGCCACCGACAGCGAGGCCGTGGCCGCGCGGGATGCGAGCCTGAGCTGTGCCATCGAGCGCTTCCGCACGCCGGAACCGGCGCTGGGTCCTGGTGCCCACGATGGCGCGCCGGAAGGCGTGGCCGGGCAGGTGACGCCGCAGTTTCGCCTGGCCGACGGCAGCCTGATGGATGACGTTACCGGTTACCGCTACCTGTTGCTGTGCCGGCCTGAAGCCCTGACGCTGGCCTGCCATCTGGCCGACGCATCGGTAAGCTGCCGCGCAGCTGACGAGCCGGCCATGCGCGCCTGGCTCGACAGCCTCGGCGCCTGCGCCGCCCTGATCCGCCCGGACCGCTATCTGCATGGCCTGGCACACACTGAAACCGACCTGGAACCGCTGCTGTTGCGGGCGTTTCCCTTGACCCCGGGCAACAGCGAACCGCTGCGCTCGAACTGCGCCTGAGGCGCACGGCGGGAGGTGACTCCCGCCAAGCTACCGACCACTACAAGAACAATATGCATGCCTTGAGCATGCCGGAGTGCCTATCATGCAAAGCCTCGATCAGGCTGCCTCGCAAGAGGTGCCAGGTGTAACGCTGCCGTCTTCGGTCAGCGCCGAACAGGTCATGTCGCGGGTCTCCCGTCGACTGCTCGGTTTCCTCTTCCTGCTGTTCATGTTCTCTTTTCTCGACCGCATCAACATCGGCTTCGCCGGCGCCGCGATGAGCCGCGACCTGGGGTTGAGCGCAGCGGCGTTCGGCTTCGCCAACACGGTGTTTTACGCGGTGTACATCGCCTGCGGCATTCCCAGCAACCTGATGCTCGAACGCATCGGCGCACGGCGCTGGATCGCCGTGCTGGTTGTAGCCTGGGGCATTGCCTCGACCTGCACCATGTTCGCCCGCGATGAAACCAGCCTGTATGTGCTGCGCATGCTGGTGGGCATCACCGAGGCCGGTTTTTTGCCGGGCATGTTGCTGTACATCAGTCGCTGGTTCCCCAGTGAGTACCGCTCGCGCGCCAATGCCCTGTTCATGATCGCCATGCCGGTCACTGCCACCCTGGGCTCGATCGTCTCGGGCTTTCTCCTTGAGCTTAACGGCACCCTTGGCCTGCACGGCTGGCAATGGCTGTTTATGGTCGAGGGCCTGCCGTGTGTGGTGCTCGGCATGATCGCCTGGTATCGCCTGGACGACTCACCGGAGCGTGCGCGCTGGCTCAGCGCCGAAGAGAAGCAGGTGCTGGCCGCGCTGATGGCGCGCGACCGCGAGGTGGCAGCACGCAGTGACGGC
This sequence comes from Pseudomonas alkylphenolica, assembly GCF_016009175.1. GTDB lineage: Bacteria > Pseudomonadota > Gammaproteobacteria > Pseudomonadales > Pseudomonadaceae > Aquipseudomonas > Aquipseudomonas alkylphenolica_B. Next base: position 8,172 of record NZ_JADUCM010000060.1, on the reverse strand, counting down.
GGCGTTGCCAGCGGGCGCTGGCTTACCGCAGGCACTCTGCGCCTGGCCTTGATCTACTTCTGCATGGTCACCAGCATGGGCATGGTGAATATCTGGGGGCCACAGATGATCGCCGGTTTCAGCGCCGGCGCGGGCAACGTGGTCACCGGGTTCCTGGTTGCCGTCCCGCAGGTGGTCACGGTGTTCGCCATGCTCTGGCTGGGATCGCACTCCGACCGCCTGCGCGAGCGCCGCTGGCACACCTTCGCACCGCTGGCGATCGGCGCCGTGGGCTGGCTGGCGGCAGCCTTCCTGCACAGCCCGGCGTTGCAATTGCTTGGCATCAGCCTGGCTTCGGCAGGTGCCTTCGGCGCCATGACGGTGTTCTGGGCCTTTGCCGACCAGAACCTGTCGTCGTCGGCCAAGGTGGTGGGCATCGCCTTCATCAACGCGTTTGGCAACGCGGCGACGATTGTCAGTTCGCTGATGGTCGGGATACTCAAGGACCACACCCAAAGCTTCGTCGCGGGTATCTGCTATGCCGCCGTGTTGATGATCATCGGCGCCGTGCTGGTGATCAGAAACGCTCGCGCCTGCCGAACCACGCTCCACGCCTGATTCAGGTTTTATAGCCCCGCTGCGGCAGCCATTGCCGCGGCGCGACCCTTCACGTCTGCAAAAGAACAAAAGCCATGACCAGACTGACGCTTTCGCTCCTTGCTTTGCTTGTCTTGCTGACATTGCCCCATGCACAAGCCGGGGACTTTTTCACCGATAGCAGCGGCAAACTGCTGGTGCGCAATTACTATTTCGACCGCGACTTTCGCAGTGGCAGCGGCCAATCCCAGACGCAGGAGTGGGCGCAGGGATTTCTGCTCAAAGTGCAGTCCGGCTACACTCCGGGCACCCTCGGCTTCGGCCTGGATGCCAGCGCCATGGCCGGCTTCAAGCTCGACTCGTCGCCTGACCGCGTCGGCACCGGCCTGATCCCCTACAGCCCGACCACCCGCGAGCCGAATGACAGCTTTGCCGAAGCGGGCCTGACGGCCAAGTTCAAGGTTTCGAAAACCGAGCTCAAGGCGGGGCAGGTCGAGCCGATGCTGCCGGTGATCCTGCCGGTGATGTCGCGACTGTTTCCGCCAACCTTTCGTGGCGTTGACCTGAGTTCTCGTGACATAGACGGGTTGACCCTGCGTGCCGGCCGGATCGACCGCATCAACCTGCGCGACTCGACCAACTGGCAGCCGTTGCAGGTCTCCAGCCAGTTTGGCCGCTTCAAGGCGGGGGCCGAGTCCAAGGAGTTCCTCTACGCGGGGGGCGACTGGGCGTTCGCCCAGGGTGCAACCTTCAGCTACTACCGGGCGCAGCTGAGCGACATCTACCAGCAGGACTACCTGGGGCTGCTGAAAAGCATGGCGGTAGGGCCAGGCACGCTGAAGGTCGACCTGCGCTTTCATGCCAGCCGAGAAGATGGCGAGGCCAGGGCCGGACGCGTGGATAACCGCGCCTATCAGTACAACCTGTCCTATGCCCTGGCGGGGCACACGCTGGCGTTTGGCCAGATGCACATGAGCGGCGACACGGCCTTGCCCTACCTGGCCGGCACGGACGTCAACGTGATTACCGAAGGCTCGCTGGTATCGGAGTTCAGCAACCCCGAGGAACGTACCTGGCAGGCGCGCTATCAGTACGACTTTGCTGCGGCCGGGGTTCCGGGATTGAGCGCATTGTATCGCTATATCGATGGCAGCAACGTGCACTTCGCGGGCGCCGGTGGCGACAACGACGAGACCGAGCGCTCCTGGGAGCTGGCCTACGTGATACAGTCGGGCCCGGCGAAAGGGCTCGGGCTGCGTTACCGTCAGGGTCATTACACCAGCAACTACTTTCGCGATGTCGATGAACAGCGGGTGAACATCGACTACACGTTTGCGTTGTTCTGATTGGCAAGCTGAACCGCGTTGCCGTTTTTCGCGGGCAAGCCTCGCTCCTACAGGGTGCGGCTATCGACCTCGTGCTCGTCTTCAAAGGCCATGAACTGTTGCAGGTCGAGCAGGTCCAGCTTGACCCGGGCGATGAAGGCCGAAAACGCCAGGGTGGCAGCGAGCCGTCGCAGGTCGCTGGCCCAGACCGGCAAATAGGTTGGCCCCTGCAACCAGCCCGACTCGAACAGCGGCGCCAGGTGCAGGGTGTCGCCCAGGCTCAGGCGCCCGGCAAACAGGTGTCCGACCAGCTCCGGGCGGTTATCGCGGATCGCAACGCGCAGCAGGGTGTGCACGCCGAGCAAGCCGGTGAGGTAGGCGGCATCCTTGGTGAACGCCGAGCCGCCGCGGACATCGGCGCCGCGGAAAATCCGCTGGGTTGAGCGAAAGGACTCTTCCGGCGTCTGCCCCGCCTTCAGAAAGCCTTCAAACACCTGGATGAAGTCGGCGCCATCAAGCGCTTGCTGCACCGCCAGCACGCGCAAGGCGAGGCGCCGCAGGCGGTTGATGTCCATGCTGCCGGTGAGCAGTTCGGCCAGCGTGGCGATCCCTTCCTGGGTCTGCGTAGTGCGTGGCGCGCCGAGGGCCAGGCATTTCAGGTTGGGCTGGCGCGCACCGTTTTGCGCGGTGGCCACATGCACAAAAGCTTCGTGTTGCAGCAACTGCTGCTTGTCCAGCTCGGTGAACAAGGCGCTGGCGCGCAGGCGAATGCGGCTGACCCCGGCAATGGCTTTGGCGGCCAGGTCCGGGTCAAGCTGAATGCTGATCTGGCCGGCACCAAAAAAGCGGTCCAGCTCCGGCTGCAACCAGGCGGCAAACACCTCGGCGGGAATCTCGGCGGGGCTCGGGGGAATGCAGTCGCCGCCGAGCAGGGCGTCGGTAGTCTTCAGAAAAAACTGCGCGGCGTCGAGCATGCTCAGCTTTTGCCTGGGGTAGTAAAAGTCCGGGCGCCGGTACAGCAGCGAGGAATAGCGGGTAAACGCAGGCGTACCCATCGCACCGAGCATGCGCCCGGCCGTGGCATAGCTGTGCGCGGTCCTGGCGAGAAAGCGACCTGCCGGATGGCCTTGGTCGCACTGGTCGACAAAACTGTCGAGCGCGGCAATCTCGGCGCCATGCTCGCGCGGGGTAAAGGTGACCTTTGGCAGCTGCGCCTTGCCGCTGCGCCATTGGCCGAGGAACACCTCCTCGACGCCATCGGGCCACGCCAGGGCATCGAGGACACGAATCTTGCGGGTTAACCCAGGTAACGCGGCATCGAGTTCAGGCAGCGAAACGGCACTCATGGCCTTCACCTTGAGAGACGACAATCCAGTGTTTGAGCTTAGTCGTTGCCAAGGCAATGCGGCGAAACAGGTCGAATTGACCTGCTTCGCCTTCACGCTACCCGCCAGTTACTGAATGGACATGATGTTCACGGTTTTGTTGGGGCCGGCAACGGCGACCACACGTGCGGTCACCGTCAGGCCGGTGGTGACATCGTGGGTGTTATGGTTGGTGTTGAGCGCCCAGCCAGCTGCGGAACCCGTCACCCAGTTGTTGGTGTGATTGATCACGAACGTCTGCCCGGCGGGCGTCAGGTGTAACGCATGCAGTTGCTGCAACGCGTGCGGGGTCCAGGCGACGTGGGGGAACATGAGGTTCTCTGCCGTCTGGTAATGCTCTACAGCCGCCGCGGCGCCGAACGCCAGCACCAGCACATGGACGAACGAGGCCGTTACGCCTTTTTCACGGCAGCGGGCAATGAGTTGGCCCAGGCGCTGATCAATCCCGGCATCCCCGGAAAAGGCCAGGAACCCGGCATTGTGCAGCCCGTTCTGGCCCGTGCTGATGCCATCCAACAACACATCGAGGTTGCGCGGGTCGTTGTTGACCAGCAGATCGACCAGCCGAAACTCGATGCCGTCCAGCTCACCGAACGCCCATTCCACCTCCGCTGCGCTCAAGCCGCTGCTGCGCAGCGCCTGGCTCAAGCGATTGCGCAAATCACCCGGCTGGCGGGCCTGGGCGAGAAAGTCATCGAGTGGTGCCCCCAGCGTTGGCAGCAAATCGTGGACGACGAAGCGCAGGCCGGCTACAAGGTTTTTCACCGTCGCCGCTGCCTTGGTAGCAGCTTCGGTATCGATGGCTGCCTGGCCGGATTGAGGTGGGTGACGCAAGGCCATGATGCTGGCGACACCCTTGCCAATGGTATCGAGCCGGGTGCTGAGGTTAGCCGAATCGAGTGTGGCCGCCTGGCTACCGAACGGCATGAGAATGGCGTGTGCCAGGTGTTCCTGGCTACTGACAGTTGCGTTCATGTCGACTTCCTTGAGTGAGAGTGAAGAAGCAACGTGATGCATAAACGCGTGGGCTGGCTTTAATAATCCGTCCAGACAGTCACGGGATTGAAACCGATATTCGACACCGTCATTAATGCGCCGGCGCCTTCAGAGACATCAATAGTCGTGGGTTGACCTGCCTCAAGTACAACATCGTGATTGCTCTTGCAGCACAACTCGATATGCCAACTTATTTTAGAGTCGCCGGCATCGCTGCACTTGGCCGATAGTTGCGTACGCAGGCCCACCGGGCGAGTGGAATAAACAACCGAGCCACCGGGGTTTAGTGTGGTTTGCTGAGTCATGGTGAATGCTCCTTGCGTTAACGTTACAGTGAGGGCGGCGTGGCCGGTTTCATGAGTATCCGGTCGTTGTAGGTCGTGGTGGTGTTGGCGGGAACCGAACTCACAAGTTGCTTGTCAGTACCGCCGGCCGATGGCACGCGATAAATTTCAATGGCTTCGCAAACCTGCCAGTTCAGGTACTGGTAGTCCGCCAGAAATTCCGTCGTGGTCATCACTTCGTGCCGGTAGTCGTAGGAGCGGGTGTCCTCCTGGCGGTACTCCAGGGTGCGGGACAACTCGGCGCTGAGGTTGAAGGTCGAAGCACCTAAAGGCGCGGCCTGGGCCAGGGCGCCTTGGGTGGCCATAACCGGCGGTATCGGCGGCACTTCGCCGCCGGCAAACAGGTCGCCGCCCGACAGGTCAAGGCCCAGGTCCATGCCGATGCGCTGGGTGATCGAGTGGGTCTGGCCCTCCGAATGGGTGTAGGTAGCGCCGACGACGTTGGTGACCTGTTCAGTGACGTTATTGGCATAGGTCTTACGGCTGACGCGGTGCCAGTAGCGGGATCGCTGCACCTGATAGTGGTCGACATTGGCCAGTTTGTCGGCCTTGGTCTGCTTCCACTTTTCCCATTCGGACGGTGAATTGTGGTTCATCGTTTGCCAGGGGTAGCGCGGATCTGTCACCAGGTCGAAATGATCCTTGGTTATTGAATAACTTCCGACAACGAACGCACCGGAGTTTTCGGGTGGCAAGTTATCAGGGTTGGTCATCAAAGGAGGGTGCGCCGGGTTGAAGGCACTGTCATTATCATTCATTGATAGTGATTCCTTTAACGTACGGTAAATGAGTGAGCGGCTGTTTAAGTCGTTCATAAGGTTATTGATCAGCGCGCACAACAACAGCCTGCCTGTGGCACGCACTAACAAGTTTTGGTGAGGTGGTTCGCGAGTGGGTTAGTCAGCTTTTTGTTAGTCTCCTTGGTATTTTTACTTGCGTTTTCCGGAGGAGATAATAAGTCAGCAGCAACACGGTAGTTATATTCTTTTGAAGCTAAAGGGCAGGGCGTTACCGCCGATAGAATGCCGGTTTATAAAATAGTTTTGTTAATCCGCAGGGTGGTGGTTGGCGGTCAATAGTGCCTATTGGCTTGTCAATTTTTTGGCTGAAGCCTTAGAACTTTTCTCTATTTGGCGGTCTATCTGGATAGGCACATCGACCTGACAGGCGCGATGGCCAGACAGACACCCATTGCCAACCAGAGGTTGACTTCGCTCATGAAATTCCATGTCCCACGGATGGTGCTCTTTGGCCTGTTCGCGTTCGCGGCGGTGGGCTCGGCATCAGCAACACCGATGAAAACTTCAACCCCGATGGTTGCCACCGAAGTCGCCACCGTTCAGGCGCCACAGCGGGCGGTGAGCAACCCGTGGCCGAGCGTGGCCAGCATTGCTGACAAACAGGCCGGGCCATTGCTGGCCCACGATGATGACCGCTATTGGCACGATGGCCGTTGGCACGATCGCCGGGACGACTGGCGTCGGGAGAACTGGCGCCGCGACAACTGGCGCAGGGAACAGGCCCGCCGGGAAGCGGAACGTCGCCGGGACTGGGAGCGTCGTCACGATCGGGCCATGCAGCATCGCTACGACAACGACCACCGCTACTATCGCCGTTAAGGCACTGGCGCAGTTCACGCGGCCATAACGATGATGGCCGCAGTCAAACCCGGGTCAATGGTTGTGCTTGTGTTTGTGCTTATGTTTGTGGCTGGACTTGTGGTTGTCGTGATGGTCGTCGTCCGCCAGGCTGTTGCCGACAGCGCCACCGGCCGCACCACCCAGGCCGGCCCCGATGGTGCCGCCTGTCGTGCCGCCGATACTGCGCCCCACCACCTGACCGCCTGCAGCGCCCAGGCCACCGCCAATCGCGGCTTCGGTTTTTTTGCCATCCTTGGCGCTGACCGCGCCACCTGCTGCGCCACCGACGCCAGCGCCGATCGCAGCGCCGGTGCTGCCGCCAACGGCTTGCCCCACCACGCTACCCAGTGCGCCACCCAGGCCACCACCGACGGCGGTATTCGCCGATTCCCCGGCATAGGCCCCTTGTGCTGCAACGACAGAGAGTGCCAATACAGAGAGTATCTTTCGCATTTCGTTAACCTCATACGGTGTACAGGGTTTGAGTCTGTCAGATGCGAAAAGTGCGGACAACGCGTGTTCCGTAGTTCTTAGACGTGAGTCAAGGTCCAGACCCGAAAAGCGACCGCCTGTCGCGCATCGGGGTCATGTTTCGCGGGTGAACCCGCTCCCACAGGTCTGCGGTGCACCTGCAGGAGCTGGTGATCAGGCTAAAACCGCTCGGCCGGATCCGTGGTCATCAGCATCTGCTGAAAGCGCTCCAGAAACACCGACTCGGCCTGGGTCATTTTCTGTTCACGGTGCCACAGCAGGTAGACATTCACATCGATCACGCCCTCCCAGGGCGGCAGGCGCCAGACCTCTTCGGCCTGCACATCGGCGGCGACGATGTGTTCCGGCAAACAACCGATGCCGTACCCGGCGCCCACCAGCCGGCGGATTTCATCCAGGCTCGGCGAAGAGGCGACAATGCGCCCGGTGAAACCCTGCTGGTCACGAAACACCGTGAGCGGCGAGAGGTTGCCGCCAATCTGGTCACTGGTGAAGCTCACGAAGTTTTCGCTCAGCAAATCGCTCAGGCTCAGGTTCTTGCGGCCAAACAGGCGGTGGCGCTTGCCACAGAAGAACGCGTAGCGCTGCTGCAGCAACACCCGCTGTTCGAGTTTGGGCTGTGGCGTGCGGCACAGGCCCAGGCCAAACGAGGCGGTTTTTTGCAGCAACGCGCTGATCACGTCCGAGCTGCGCAACACATCGACCTCCAGTTCGACTTGCGGGTAGTCGATGTGGAACTGCGCGAGGAAGTCGTCGTAAGCGCTGGACTGGATGCGGCTGATGGTCAGCAGGCGGACCTTGCCCACCACCGTTTCGGCAGACTTGTCCAGGGCAGGGCCCAGGCGCGACACGGTGCCGTAGAGCTCGGCGGCAATCTGAATGACTTCCTCGCCGGTTCGGGTCAGGCTGATACGCGGCCCGCGGCGTACCACCAGGGCGCAGTCCAGTTGCTCCTCCAGCCGCTTGAGCGCCTGGCTGATCGCCGGCTGACTCAGGTACAGGCGCGCCGCGGCCCGGCTGATGCTGCCTTCCTGGCCGATCACCAGGAAGGTGCGCAACAGGTTCCAGTCCAGACGATCGTTGAGGAAGCGCCTGGCTTCCGGGTTGCGCAACAGGGGAGCCGTGGGTGTTGTCATTATTGTTAAAACTTATACTTGAGTATTGAGATTAGAAGCTTTTCCTAGCATAGGTGTTGCCGCACCATCTAGCAATGCACCGCCAGAGTGCAATGGCCTTGCGCAGCGCATGACAGACCTTTCTCCTGCCTATAACAATGATTCCCAGGAGCTTCAGATGACGAGCACTACCTCCACCCCGCGGCGGGGGCCGCCGGGCCCCGGTTTTCGCCACCCCCACGAGGGTAAAACAAGTGGGAAAAAAACCCTTTGGGAGCGCCCGGGGGGGTTTCGAAACG
>NZ_JADUCM010000059.1 GCF_016009175.1 Pseudomonas alkylphenolica | reverse complement strand
CGCCGCGCCCGGGGCCCGGGACGGTGGCGCTGTAAACCCCCCAGCCCGGGCCCCCCCCCTCACCCCCCCCCCCGCCCCCCCCCCCGGGGCGCTCCCCCCCCCCAGGGCGAGCTGACCTGCATAACAATAAAAAGGAGACGGATGATGATCGAACACCTGAAACGGGCCATGGCCCTCGCCTGCCTGGTGCTGCTCGCCCCCATTAGCCATGCCCAGACCGCCAAGCCGAATATCCTGGTGATCTGGGGCGACGACATAGGTTGGCAGAATGTGAGCGCCTACGGCATGGGCACCATGGGTTACAGCACGCCGAACATCGACAGCATCGGCATGCAGGGCATCCGGTTTACCGACCACTATGCGCAACCCTCCTGCACTGCAGGCCGGGCTGCGTTCATCACCGGTCAGTACCCGATCCGCTCCGGCATGACCACTGTCGGCCAGCCGGGCGACAAACTCGGCCTGCAAGCCGCTTCGCCAAGCCTTGCCGAGGTGCTCAAAAGCGCCGGCTACAGCACCGGGCAGTTCGGCAAGAACCACCTCGGTGACAACAACCCCAACCTGCCGACGGTGCACGGTTTCGACGAGTTTTTCGGCAACCTGTACCACCTCAACACCGAAGAGCAGCAGGAATACACCGACTACCAGAACTACGCCAAGGACTACCCCGGCGGCCCGCAGGCCTTTGCGAAAAAATTCCAGACCCGCGGCGTGCTGCACACTTACGCGACTGACAAGGACGACACCACGGTCGACCCGCGCTTCGGCCCGATCGGCAAGCAGACCATCGAAGACACCGGCGCGCTGACGATGAAGCGCATGGAAGACTTCGACGGCGCCGAAGTGATCCCCATGGCCCTGGACTTCATGCGCAAGGCGCAACAGCAGGACAAGCCGTTTTTCGTCTGGCTCAACACCAGCCGCATGCACCTCTACACCCACCTCAACGAGCAATGGCGCCATGCCGCCGCGCAATACACCCACGAAGGCGATACCCAGGGCAGCGGCATGCTCCAGCATGACCATGACATCGGCCAGGTGCTCGCCTTCCTCAAGGACCAGGGGCTGGATGACAACACCATCGTCTGGTACTCCACCGACAACGGTCCGGAGCACTCGTCCTGGCCGCATGGCGCCACCACGCCGTTTCGCGGCGAGAAAATGACCACCTACGAAGGCGGCGTGCGCGTGCCCTCGATGCTGCGCTGGCCCGGTGTGATCAAGCCTGGGCAGATCCTCAACGGTATCCAGGCGCACCAGGACATGTTCACCACCCTGGCGGCCGCCGCCGGCGTGCCGGACGTTGCCGAGCGGATGAAAGCAGAAAAGAAACAGTACATCGACGGCATCAACAACCTCGACTACTGGACCGGCAAGTCGCCTGCGAGCAAACGCACCAGCATCCTCTACTACATCGAAAGCAAGTTGACCGCCGTGCGCATGGGTCCCTGGAAACTGCACTTCTCGACCAAGGAGGACTATTACGCGCAACTGGTACCGCGCTTTGCGCCGCTGATGTTCAACCTGCGCAGCGACCCGTTCGAGAGCTACGACAGCAAGGATTCCTATGGCCAGCTGATCCAGAAGTCTTCGTGGATTTCGGCGCCGATGGGCGAACTGATCGGCGCCCACCTCAAGACCCTGGCCGAATACCCGCCGGTGCAACCGGCCAAGTCGTTCGACCGTTCCAACCTGGTGCAGGACTTTTTGCAGCAGCAGAAGAAAGCGCAGTGAAATCACCGAGGCGCCATGCCAGCCCCGGTGACCGTGGCGACCTCAGAACGCGAAGTCGGTTGCCGGCAAGGCCATCAGGCACCCGGCCCCTGCCAGCAGCACCTCGCGATGGGCGCCGGCCCGCGGCAGTACCCGGCGCAGGTAGAAGTCTGCCGATTGCAGCTTGGCCTGATAGAACTCCGGCTCCCCGGATCCGGCTGCCAGTACCTGACTGGCGCGCTCTGCCGCCTGCAACCACAGCGCTGCCAGCATCACATAGGCCGAATAGGCGAGAAAGTCGACAGACACCGCACCGATCTCTTCCGGGTCCCTCCGGCAAGCGAGCAAGACGGTGCCCGCCAACGTCCGCCACTCTTGCAACCGCATGGCTACCTGCTCGGCCATCGCCGTCTGTGATTTCACCTGGGCTACCGCAGTGGCCAGCTCATCGATCAGTGCGTTAAGTTCGCTACCGCCATCCCCGAGCAGTTTGCGACGAATCAGGTCCAGAGCCTGTATGCCATTGGTGCCTTCGTACAGCTGGGTGATCCGGCTGTCACGCATGAGCTGTTCCATGCCCCATTCACGAATGTAACCGTGGCCTCCATACAGCTGCACGCCAAGACTGGCGACTTCCTGGCCACAGTCGGTGAAAAACGCTTTGACCATGGGAATGAGTAACGCCGCTCGCCGGCAAGCGGCTTCGCGTTGCGCCGCATCACCGGTGTAATGTTCAAGATCCAGTTGCCGGGCAGCATAGGCCGAGAGCATGCGGCAACCTTCGCTGAGCGTTTTCTGGATCAACAGCATGCGCCGCACATCCGGGTGCACGATGATCGGATCGGCGGGTTTCTCCGGCGCCACCGGGCCACTGATCGCCCGCGACTGCAAACGTGCGCGGGCGTACGCCAGGCCTCCCTGGAACGCGGCTTCGGCGATGCCCAGGCCCTGCAAACCGACCTGGAAGCGCGCGTCATTCATCATCGTGAACATGCACGCCAGGCCTTGGTTCGGCTGCCCCACCAGCCAGCCGCTGGCGCCGTCGAAGTTCATTACGCAGGTGGAGGCACCCTTGATCCCCATCTTGTGTTCCAGTGCCCCGCAGCTCACGGCGTTGCGCTCGCCCAGCGTGCCATCGGCGTTGACCAGGCGCTTGGGCACCAGAAACAGACTGATCCCTTTTATGCCAGGTGGCGCATCAGGCAAGCGGGCAAGCACCAGGTGGATGATGTTCTCGGTCAGATCCTGCTCGCCACCGCTGATGAAGATCTTGCTGCCGCTCAGTAAGTAGCGGCCATCGTCCTGTGGCTGCGCGCGGGTCCGCAGCAGCGCCAGATCGGTACCGGCCTGCGGCTCTGTAAGGCACATGGTGCCGGTCCACTCGCCACTGACCAGCGGCGCCAGGTAGCGTTGTTTGAGCGCGTCACAGCCGTGTCGCGCCAGCGCCACAACGGTGCCTTCAGTCAGTCCCGAGTACACCCTAAACGACAACGAGGCGCTCATCAGCATCTCGTGAAAACTCGCCGACACCATTTGCGGCAAGCCCTGGCCGCCGAACGCCAGCGGCCCGGTCATGCTCGCCCAGCCCTGCTCGACGTACAGCTTGTACGCCTGGGCAAACCCAGTCGGTGTGATCACCTCGCCATCCTGTAAGCGACAACCCTGCTCATCACTGTTGCGGTTGAGCGGCGCCACTACCTGGGCGGCAAAACGTGCCGCCTCGTCCAGTACACCATCGATGGTTTCGCGGTCCAGGCCATTACCCAGTTGCTGGCAATGCCCAGTCACGTCAAACAGTTCGTGCAGCACAAATCGCATGTCGCGCAGAGGGGCCTGATAGTTCATACCCTGCCCTCTACGGCAACGACAACTGCTTGCGGTACTTCGGATCCGTTGCTCACAGCATTACCCCACTCTAAATAATCACACCGAGAAAGAACGATTGCCGACACCCTAAGCAGCCACCTAGTATTTGAGAAATTTCATTTTCAGATGCCAGATATTTGCCAAGTGAATATATCTACGTTCGATCTCAACCTGCTGCGCATCTTCGACATGCTGTTACGCGAGCAGAATGTTTCACGCGCCGCCGAACGCCTGGCGCTTAGCCAGCCCACCGTCAGCAACGCATTGGCACGTCTGCGCGAGCTCCTCGACGACCCCTTGCTGGTGCGCGTAGGCCGTCGCATGCAGCCAAGCCCCAAAGCCCTTGCCCTTGAAGGTCCGATCCGTTCGGCGCTGCAGCAGATCGAACAGACGCTGAATGCCGGGGAGTGCTTCGACCCGCGTCACAGCCGCCAGATCTTCCGTATTTCCATGACTGATTTTGTCGAGCAGTGGTGCATGCCCGGGTTGCTGCAACGCTTGCAGGACAGCGCGCCGAACCTGCGCCTGGACATCAGCCCGCTGGCCCCCAGCCTGCCGGTCGAGGCCCTGGATCGTGGCCACCTCGACCTGGTGCTGGGTCGCTTCGACGAGATTCCCGCGCGTTTTGCCCGTCAGCACTGGCGCCGCGAAACCTTGCAGGTGGTGATGCGCCGGAACCACCCACAGGTCAGCGGCACACTGGACCTCGAGACCTTCCTCGGCTTGCGTCACCTGTGGGTTCACGGCGGCCAGACCCGCGGCATGGTCGATCAGTGGCTGGCCGAGCAAGGGCTGGCACGGCGGATCGTCTACACCACCCCGAACTACTTGCAAGCGGCCCATCTGGTGGTGACCAGCGATATGTGCGTGGTGTTGCCGACCCAGATGGCACGCTATTTCGCCACGTTGCTGCCGTTGCAACTGCACGATGTGCCCTTTGCCCTGGAGGCCTTCGAACTGGAGCTGGTGTATCTCGCGCAGCGCGGACAGGACCGGGCACTCGGCTGGCTGGTACAGGCACTGCTGCAAGAGGGCCGAAGCTGATCGACCCGCCTGGGATAAATGGTTCATGAACGCGGCCCACCCGACCGGGGTGGGCGCCTGCGCGTGTCCAATCTGTTGAACTCTCTGCCATAGCGTTCCCAGACAAGCACCCTTCAGGAGTTTTCATGAGCCACAACAACATCGGGCCAGGATCCAGCCATGAGTGAATACCACGCGCCGCTGCGCGACATGCAGTTCGTGCTCAACGAGTTGGGCCACTTCGACCAGGTCAGGACCTTGCCTGGCTGCACGCACCTGGACGCCGACCTGGTCGACGCCATCCTCGGTGAAGCCGGCAAGTTCGCCCACGGTGTCCTGTCGCCACTGAACGTTCCGGGCGACCGCGAGGGCGCGCGCTGGTGCGACGGTGAAGTGACCACCAGCCCGGGCTGGCGTGAGGCCTACCAGCGTTTCATCGACGGCGGCTGGAACGCGCTGTCCTGCGACCCGGCGTTTGACGGCCAGGGTCTGCCGCGGGTGGTCTCGGCACTGGTGGAAGAGATGTGGAACGGCGCCAACCTGGCGTTTGGCCTGTGCCCGATGCTCACCCGTGGTGCCATCGAGGCCATCGAACTGCGTGGTTCGGCCTACCTGAAAGAAACCTACCTGACAAAGATGATCAGCGGCCAATGGACCGGCACCATGAACCTCACCGAACCCCAGGCAGGTTCGGACCTGGCCGCGGTGCGCACCCGTGCGGAGCCGGTGGGCGACGGCACCTTCCGCATCAAGGGCCAGAAAATCTTCATCACCTACGGCGAGCATGACCTCACCGAAAACATCGTCCACCTGGTGCTGGCCCGCACCCCGGGCGCACCTGCCGGGGTCAAAGGCATCTCGCTGTTTGTCGTGCCGAAGTTCCTGGTACAGGCCGATGGCGGCGTCGGCGCGCGCAACGATGTGCGCTGTGCGTCCATCGAGCACAAGCTGGGCATCCATGCCAGCCCGACGGCGGTGCTGGCCTTCGGTGACCGCGAAGGCGCCCTCGGCTGGCTGGTGGGCGAAGAGAATCGCGGGCTGGAATACATGTTCATCATGATGAACGCCGCCCGTTTCAGTGTCGGCATTGAAGGTGTCGGGCTCAGCGAACGGGCCTACCAGCGGGCCCGCAGCTATGCCCGCGAGCGTATCCAGGGCAGCGAGATCGGCGCGGCAGACCGCAGCAACGTGGCCATCATCCGCCACCCGGATGTGCGGCGCATGCTGCTGTCGATGAAAGCACGCACCGAAGCCATGCGTGCCCTGGCCTGTGAAGTGGCGGCGGCGATGGACTGTGCCGAGCGCCACCCGGACCCGGCGCAGCGCCAGGCATCGCAGGCCCTGGTCGACCTGATGATCCCGGTGGTCAAGGGCTGGAGTACCGAAAACGCCGTGGATATCGCTTCGCTGGGCATCCAGATTCATGGTGGCATGGGCTTTATCGAAGAAACCGGTGCGGCCCAGCACCTGCGCGATGCGCGGATCACCACCCTGTACGAAGGCACCACCGGCATCCCGGCGGCCGACCTGAGCGGCCGCAAGATTGCCCGTGACGGCGGCGCGGCCATCGGCCAGTTGAGCAAGCACATCCACCGGGTGATGGAAGAACTGGCCTGGACCGACGATCCACAGTTGCAGGCCAACGCCAGTGCCCTGGCCCGCGCGCTGGTGGCGCTCAACAGCAGTGTCGAGTTCATCGTCAGTCATTTCGCCACCCAGCCCGCCCGCGCGGCGGCCGGCGCTGTGCCGCTGCTGGAACTGCTCGGCATCGTTGCCGGTGGCTGGCAGATGGCCCGCTCGGCGCTGGTCGCCCAGCGCCAGCTCAAGGCCGGCAGCAGCGATCAGGACTTCTATCGCGGCAAATTGTTGACCGCGAGGTTCTACGCCGACCACCTGTTACCGCAGGTAGAAAGCCTGTCGCGCGTCGTGGTGCAAGGCGCCGACGCGGTCCTGCAAATGGACGACGGGCAATTCTGAGCCCTGCCCGCCCGGACTGCCCCGGGTACGTCCGACGTGCCTTCTGGCCCCACCCCTAAGGGGTGGCGCGCCAGACCCGGCAGTGGGCTCTACTACTGCCGAACACATTCCACTGGCCTTCCCTGCGCCAGGCCCTGTGCGAGAGACCACCATGACCGACGCCCTGCTCAACGAACGCGAACTGAGCTTCCAGCTCTACGAACTGCTCGACACCGAGGCGCTGTTGCAGCGCCCGCGCTATGCCGAGCATGACCGGGCGGTATTTGACGCCACCCTGGACACCGCCCGGGGTATCGCCGCCGAGTATTTCGCCCCGCACAACCACAAAGGCGATGCTCAGGAGCCGACCTTCGACGGCGAAAAGATCAACCTGATCCCCGAAACCAAAGCGGCCTGGGATGCCTTTGCGCAAGCCGGCTTCCTCGCCGCCCACCATGATGCCGAGGACGGTGGCTTGCAGCTGCCGGAAGTCATCCTGCGCGCCAGCATGGCTTACTTCAATGCTGCCAACATCGCCACGGTGGCCTACTCGTTCCTGACCATTGGCGCCGCCAACCTGGTCAAGAGTTTTGCCAGCGACGTCCTGCGCGAGCGCTTTTTGCCGCCGATGCTCGATGGCCGTTTCAGCGGCACCATGGCCCTGACCGAACCTGGCCAGGGCTCGGCCCTGGGCGACCTGCGTACCCTCGCCCGCCCGGCCGGTGATGGCAGCTACCGTCTGTTCGGGCAGAAGATGTTCATTTCCGGTGGCGACCATGAACTGACCGACAACATCGTACACATGGTGCTGGCGCGGATCGAGGGCGCACCGGCCGGTACCCGTGGCATCTCGCTGTTTCTGGTGCCCAAGTTCCTGATCGACAGCGACGGCCGCCGCAGCGCACGCAACGACGTGGCCCTGGCCGGCCTGCTGCACAAGCTCGGCTACCGCAACACCACCTCGACGGTGCTGAACTTCGGTGAGCAGGAAGGCGCAGTCGGCTACCTGGTGGGTGAAGCCAACAAAGGCCTGTCGTACATGTTCCAGATGATGAACGAGGCGCGTATCGGTGTGGCGCTGGGCGCTTCGTCCCTGGCCTACCAGAGCTTCATTCATGCCCTGGACTATGCCCGCGAGCGCCCTCAGGGTCGCTTGCCTGGCGCCAAGGACCCGTTGTCACCACAAGTGCGCATCGTCGAACACGCTGATGTGCGGCGCATGCTGCTGCAGCAGAAAACCTACGCTGAAGGCAGCCTGGCGCTGTGCCTGTATGCCAGCAGCCTCTATGAAGATGCCCATACCGCCTCCGAGCAACAGGCCCGTACCGATGCCGGCGAGCTGCTTGATCTGTTGATCCCGATGGTCAAGTCCTACCCCTCGAAGTACGGTGTGATTGCCTCGGACATTGGCGTGCAGGTGCTGGGCGGTTCCGGCTATATCCGCGAATACCCGCTGGAGCAGTACTACCGGGACAACCGCCTGAACCCCATCCATGAGGGTACCGAAGGGATTCACGGCCTGGACCTGCTCGGGCGCAAGCTGCAGCAGAACGGTGGGTCCGGTTACCGTCTGTTCTGTGAGCAGGTGCGCCGCACCCTCAGCCAGGCCGGACGCGACGACCGCTGCGCCGCGCTGGGCTATCTGCTCGGTGGCGCCCTGGACCGCTTGCAGGATGTCACTGAAAACCTGCTAGCCCAGGTTGCTGCCGATGCCAACCGCGGCCTGTCCAACGCCACGCCGTACCTGGACCTGTTCGGCCGCGTGCTGGTGGGCTGGCTGTGGCTGCGCATGGCGCTGGTCGCCAGCCGGGCCCTGAGCAATGGTGCGAGCGACAGTGAAGCGGACTTCTACAACGGCAAACTGCACGCGGCGCGCTACTACATGGATTGGGAACTGGCCGGCATCGACGCCCAGGCGCGCCTGCTCGCCAGCGCCAACCGCGCCAGCGCCGACATGCAGGACCAATGGTTCTGAGACCCTCATCATCAGTGCTCTACAAGGAGTCACCATGCATTCCCTGATCACCTATCAGGTGGACGACAGCCTGGCCCTGATCGGCCTCGCCCGCCCACCGGTCAACGCCCTCGGCCAACCGCTGCGCGCTGCCCTGCTTGAAGCCTGCGAACGTGCCAATGGCGACCCTTCGGTGCGCGCCATCGTCATCCATGGCGCCAACAGCCTGTTCTGCGCCGGCGCCGACATCACCGAGTTCGGCAGCCCGGCGTCGTTTGCCGCTCCCGCCCTGCCCGGCCTGCTGCTACGCCTTACCCGTCTCGACAAGCCGGTGATCGCCGCCATCGGCAAACTGGCGCTGGGCGGCGGCCTGGAACTGGCGCTTGCCTGTGGCTACCGCATCGGTGAACCGAACACCCGCGTCGGCCTGCCGGAAATCAACCTCGGCTTGCTCCCCGGTGCCGGCGGTACCCAACGCCTGCCACGGTTGATCGGCGTGCCGGCCGCCCTGGACATGATGATCAGCGGCGCCCAGGTTGCGGCTGATCGCGCCCTGGCGCTGGGCATCCTCGACCGTCTCGCGGCCAGCCCCGAGCAGTTGCTGGCCAGCGCCTGCGACTATGCCCGCGAGTTGATTGCCAGCGCTGCCCCGGTGCGCCCACGCGAGCCTTTTGCCGAGCCCGCCAAAGACCTGGAAGCCGACTTTTTCGAGCGCTACTGCGTAGAGCAGGAGCCGCGCTGGAAAACCCGCCTGGCGCCACGCCTGGTGTTTTCGGCGGTACAGGCTGCCTGCCTGCTGCCACTGGAGCAAGGCCTGGCCCGCGAGCTGGCGCTGTTCAAGCAGGCGGAGGCCTCACGTCAGTCCGAAGCCCTGCGCCATGTGTTCTTCGCCGAACGCGAGGCCGGCAAGGTACCCGGCATCGACGCCAGCACTGCGCTGCGCCCGATCGCCAAGGTCGCCGTCATCGGTGCCGGCACCATGGGCGGCGGTATCGCCATGAACTTTGCCAATGCCGGTATCCCGGTAACCCTGCTGGAGCGCCAGGGCGATGCCCTGGACCGTGGTCTGGCGCACATCCGCCAGACCTACGCCATCAGCGTCAAACGCGGAAAGTTGACTGAGGCACAGCTGGAACAGCGCATGGCGCTGCTCAGCGGCACCCTCGACTATGCCGACCTGGCCGATGCCGACCTGGTGATCGAGGCGGTGTTCGAGC
Organism: Pseudomonas alkylphenolica; assembly: GCF_016009175.1. Classification (GTDB taxonomy): domain Bacteria; phylum Pseudomonadota; class Gammaproteobacteria; order Pseudomonadales; family Pseudomonadaceae; genus Aquipseudomonas; species Aquipseudomonas alkylphenolica_B. Next base: position 1,249 of record NZ_JADUCM010000059.1, on the reverse strand, counting down.
AGTTGACGATCAAGCAGGACGTGTTCCGCCAGCTTGACCGGGTGTGCAAGCCGGGGGCGATCCTCGCGACCAACACCTCATCGCTGGATGTTGACCAGATCGCTGCTGTCACCGCGCGGCCGCAGGATGTCATCGGCCTGCACTTCTTCAGCCCGGCCAACGTCATGCGCCTGCTGGAAGTGGTCAACGCCCGGGAAACGGCGCCTGATGTCCTGGCCACCACGCTGAAGATGGGCCGTACCATCGGCAAGATCCCGGTGGTCTCTGGCGTGTGCTTCGGCTTTATCGGCAACCGCATGCTCGAACCCTATGCCCGCGAAGCCCACCGCCTGGTGCTTGAAGGCGCGACCCCGGCGCAGGTCGACGACGTGCTGACCGGCCTCGACCTGAACATGGGCGTGTTTACCATGCTCGACCTGGCCGGTGTCGACGTGAACTTCCTTGTTCGTGACGCCAACCGCGCCGCCATTGACCACGACGACAGCTACTGCCGTCTCGGTGACGAGCTGTACAGCCTGGGCCGTTACGGGCAGAAAACCGGCCGCGGCTTTTATCAGTACGAAGGGCGTCAGCGCCATAACGACTATGAAGTCGTTGCCCTGGCCGAACGCCTGGCCGGCGAGTTGCACATTCCGCGTCGTCCGGTGGACGCCAAGGAAATCCACGACCGCTGCCTGTTCATGTTGATCAACGAAGGCATCCAGCTGCTTGATGAAGGCATTGCCCTGCGCGCCAGCGACATCGACCTGGTGTGGATCAACGGCTACGGGTTCCCGGCCCACCTGGGCGGCCCGATGCACTACGCCGAGCAAATTGGCCTTGACCGGGTACTGGCCGGCATCCGCTACTTCCGCCAGACCCTTGGTGACTACGGCCAGATGTGGTTCACCCCGGCGCCGCTGCTCGAACGCCTGGTGGCTGCGGGCAAAACCACTGTCGAACGTATCTGACGAACCCGGCCTGCAGCGCCGTACAGCGCTGCGGGCCCACTAGACACCAGGAACAGAATCATGAACCCAGCTTCACCGCTTTCCACTTCGCTGTTTTCCCTGAGCGGCCGTACCGTGCTGGTCACCGGCGCCTCCAGCGGCATCGGTGCACACCTGGCCCGCGTGGCCGGCCGCGCCGGTGCCCGGGTGGTGCTGGCGGCGCGGCGCGTCGAGCGCCTGCAGGAACTCGCCGCCATCATCCGCGCGGATGGCGGCGAGGCGCGGCCGGGGGGAATGGGTGGTACCGACCGCGCCAGCGG
>NZ_JADUCM010000058.1 GCF_016009175.1 Pseudomonas alkylphenolica | reverse complement strand
TCGGACTGCATTTGGAGGTTGGGTTTGGATCAGCCTTATCAGCGATGCTGCTTTAGCACCATCGCCGACCGGGTCATGCTGAAAAAAGATCTTCTTAGAAAGAGATCCAAAGACAGTTGCTCCTACACGCCTGCTTTAGCCCTCTTCAGGCCAAAAGCGCAGCGGCTTGCCTTCGGCCGGCCAGAAGCGAACCTGCTCGATCGGCGAAACATCCCAGCGCTGTACGGTCTCCAAGGCCTGGAGGAAGCGCTTTTCCTGTTCCATCAACGCCGGTGCACACAGCTTGCGGGTGCTGCCGACCTTGCCGAAGGTGAGTTTGTCGCCGTCGAGCTGATAGGGCGCAAACCAGTGGTTGCAGCCGCCATTGCCATAGGCCCGGCCATCGGCCGCCAGGGTCAGGGTCAGGTGGCTGTAGTCCATCAACGGGCGCTCACCGATCCACTCCAGCAGGTAGCTGCGCTCCTGTTCCAGCTTCATCGGCTCGGCGGCGCAGCCCAGCAGGGCCGTGCCAGCCAGGGCTGAGAGCAAAAGCGTTTTCACTGGGCCGCCTCCTTGCAGTTCGGGCACAGGTGCTTGTCGCCGCGGCTGCTCCAGCCGAGCTCGGCGATGCGCGCCGTGGCGGCCGGTTGCAGGGCTTTCTTGCCAAGCTTGGCATCCACCGCAAACTCGAAGCTCAGGTTGGCCTGGCAGCTGTCGCAGTTGACCTCCCAGGTGTGGATCGCCAGCTCGCCGAACACCGGGCCGCTGGCCACCGCAACCCACTGACCGCTCGGGTTGATCAGGTGGCGGACGGTTTCAACGGTGAGGCGCATCGACAAGTCTTTGCTGCCCTTGAGGGTGACCAGCAAAACATCGTTCTTCTGGATCGAGCCACCGTTGCCGGTCACTTGGTAGCGGCCCGGCACCAGGGCGCGGCATTCGATCAGGGTGTGCTGCGGATTAAACAGGGTGTAGCGGAAATCGTGTTCGACCATGGGTCCTCCAAATCTGCCGCGTATCCTAGCATCAACCCTCCACCAAGTTTTGCGGATTGCCTGCCGCCCAGCGGGTAATGTTGTCGAGTGTCGTTTCAGCAATGGCTGCCAGCGCTTCGCGGGTGAGGAAGGCCTGGTGCGCTGTGACGATGACGTTGGGGAAGGTCAGCAGGCGGGCCAGCACGTCGTCCTGTAGCGGCAGGTCGGAGCGGTCTTCGAAAAACAGCTGGGCTTCTTCCTCGTAGACATCCAGACCCAGGTAACCCAGTTGGCCGTCCTTCAGCGCCTCGATCAATGCCGGCGTGTCGATCAGGGCGCCACGGCCGGTGTTGATCAGCATCGCGCCAGGCTGCAGCTGCGCCAGGCTCTGGGGGTTGATCAGGTGGCGTGTGTGTTCGGTCAGGGGGCAGTGCAGGCTGATGATCTGGGCCTCACGCAGCAGCTCCGGCAGCTCTAGGTACCGCGCGCCCAGGGCCAGCAACTCGGGGTTGGGGTAGGGGTCATACGCCAGCAGCTGGCAACCGAACCCGGCCATGATGCGGGCAAAGGCCGCACCGATCTGGCCGGTACCGACCACGCCGACGGTTTTACCGTGCAGGTCAAAGCCGGTCAGCCCATGCAGGCTGAAATTACCTTCGCGGGTGCGGTTGTACGCGCGGTGCAGGCGGCGGTTCAGGGCCAGGATCAACGCCACAGCGTGCTCGGCCACGGCATGCGGCGAGTAGGCCGGCACCCGCACCACGGCAAGGTCAAGCTGCTTCGCCGCTGCCAGGTCGACATGGTTGTAGCCGGCCGAACGCAAGGCGATCAGGCGTGTGCCGCCAGCTGCCAGGCGCTCGAGTACTGGCGCGCTGAGGTCATCGTTGATGAACGCACAGACCACTTCGTGGCCGCTGGCGAGTGCCGCAGTGTCTTCGGTCAGTCGCGCCGGCTGGAAGTGCAGTTCCAGGCTGTGCGGCGACATTGCCTGGGTGAAGCTGTCCTGGTCGTAGGTCTGGCTGCTGAAAAACAGTACGCGCATGGGATCTTCCTGAGTCGGTTGCGAGTGAGTCTAGCCGCGCGGCCTGTCCTTCATCTTGCCCTGGGTCAGGCGCTCAAGCGCGCCTGGGCCGTGAGGCGGGTGATGGCCTTGTCCAGTTCGTCGAGGGCGCGCGGCGCTTCGGGGTCGTTCTGTTTAAGCAAGGTTTCGCTGCGTTGGCAGGCGGCCCGCAACTGCGGCACGCCACAGTAACGTGAGGCGCCATTGAGGCGATGCACGCGCTCGATCATGCCGTTGCGGTCGGCTGCCTCGCGGGCGCTGCGAATCGCCTCGCGGTCAGCTTCCAGTGACGCCAGCAGCATGGCCAGCATGTCCGCCGCCAAGTCGGGTTTACCTGCCGCCAGGCGCAAGCCTTCTTCCGGGTCGAGGACCTTGAGTTCGTTGCTGTCGGCGATGCGCTCGGGCAGCCGTTCGCTGTGGGGGGCATTGAGGTTGAGGCCGGTCCACTTGAGCACCACCTGGGCCAGCTGGCGTTCGCTGATCGGTTTGGTCAGGTAGTCGTCCATGCCGCTGTGCAGCAAGGCGCGCTTCTCGTTGGCCATGGCGTGGGCGGTCAGGGCAACGATGGGCAGCGGCGCACCACTCTGACTGCTCTCCCACCGGCGTATCTGCTCAGTGCACTCGCGACCGTCCATGCCCGGCATCTGCACGTCCATCAGCACCAGGTCGAAGCGCTCGTCCTGAACCGCCTGAACGGCGGCAAAGCCGCTGTCGACCGCCAGTACCTCGGCCCCGAGGTCTTCGAGCAGGGTTTGTACCAAAAGCAGGTTGGCCGGGTTGTCGTCGACGCAGAGCACCTTGGGCAGCGGCTGGTCACTGGCGGCTTTGGCTTCGCTGACACCGCGACGGGGCTGGACCAGCTCCAGCAAGGCGCGGCGCAGTTTGCGCGTGCAGGTCGGTTTGGCCTGCAACTGGCTGTGCGGGTTGGGCAGGTAAGTATGGTAGAGCGCTTGCTCGGTGGTCGGGCACAGCACCAGGGCCTGGCAGTCCAGGCGTTCCAGTTGCTGGACATAGTGGCCCAGGCGTTCCGGCGTTACGCTATCAAGGTTGACGCCCATGACCGCCAGGGTAATCGGCTCACCAGCCATCCGCGCGGCCGCGACGGCATGCAGCAGCGGGTCAATGGAATTGAAGGTGCTGATGCGCAGGCCGCAGTCCTCCAGTTGATGCTCCAGCGCCTGACGGGCCAGTTCGTGGGCGTCGACAATCGCCACGCGACGTTCTTGCAGGGCCTGCAACGGCAGGTCCTCGACATCGTCGCGGGCCTTGGGCAGGCGCAGGCTGACCCAGAACTGCGAGCCTTCGCCGGGTGTGCTATCGACGCCGATCTCGCCGCCCATCTGTTCGATCAGGCGCTTGGATATCACCAGGCCCAACCCGGTGCCGCCGGGCTGGCGCGACAGCGAGTTGTCGGCCTGGCTGAAGGCCTGGAACAGGGCGCGGACATCCTGGCTGGACAGGCCGATGCCGGTGTCCTGGACGCTGATGCGCAGTTGCACGCTGTCTTCGTGTTCTTCTTCAAGCATGGCCCGGGTGACGATGGTGCCTTCACGGGTGAACTTGATGGCATTGCTCACCAGGTTGGTGAGGATCTGCTTCATGCGCAGCGGGTCGCCGACCAGCGACAATGGCGTATCGCGGTACACCAGGCTGACCAGCTCCAGCTGCTTGGCATGGGCGGCCGGGGCGAGAATCGTCAGGGTGTCCTGGATCAGGTCGCGCAAATTGAACGGAATACTGTCGAGTACCAGTTTGCCGGCTTCGATCTTGGAGAAGTCGAGGATCTCGTTGATGATCCCGAGCAGGCTGCTGGCGGACTTTTCGATGGTGCTCAGGTAGTCGAGCTGGCGCGGTGTCAGTTCGCTTTTTTGCAGCAAGTGGGTAAAGCCGAGAATGCCATTGAGCGGCGTGCGGATTTCATGGCTCATGTTGGCGAGGAACTCGGACTTGATACGGCTGGCCTCAAGGGCCTCCTTGCGCGCCATGTCCAGCTCGATGTTCTGGATCTCGATGGTCTCCAGGTTCTGGCGTACATCTTCGGTCGCCTGGTCAATGCTGTGCTGCAATTCCTCATGGGCATTGTGCAGGGTTTCGGCCATGCGGTTGATGCCGGCGGCCAGTTCATCCAGTTCATGGCTGCCCATGACCGGCAGGCGTTCTTCCAGATTGCCATCCTTGAGCTGGGTCACCGCATAGGTGATCTGGCCGATCGGGCCGTTGATGGTACGGCTCATGCGCATGGCCAGCAGCGCGGTGGCCACCAGCCCGAAGAAAATCAGCAGCAGGCTGGTGAACAGGCTGCGGTAACCGCGCAGCAGGGTGCCGTCGTGGGACAGTTCGATCTCTACCCAGCCCAGCAGTCGATCGACTTCACCCGGTATGCGTTCGCCGGCCAGGTCGCGGTGGTGACCAAACACAGGCAGAAGGTAGCGGGTGGCGTCGCTGCCGGTGCGTTGCAGCAGTTCTGTACCGCCACCGGCCGGCGCCTGGTTGAGCATGCTCGGCCCGGCATGGGCCAGGCGGTTGCGGTCCGGGCCGAGAAAGGCCACGGCGCGTACGTCGGCCTGTTCAAGGGCTTGCGCCGCGATGCGCTCAAGCTGTGCGAGGTCGAGGCGGACCAGGGCCGGTGCGGCCAGGGGCGCGAGGTTCTCGGCGATCATCTTGCCGCGTTGCACCAGTTGAGCCTGCAGCTCGTTTTGCTGCAGCCAGGTGAAATAGCTGCCCAATACCAGTGCCATCAGCCCGGCCGGCAGCAAGGCCAGCAGCAACACGCGGCTGCGGATTCCCAAACGATTCAGCACGCCTTTCTCCTGTGCCCGGCAAGTCTGTAGGCCGCCTTAGGAGCTAGCTGACGGACCAAATCGGAAAAGTACCGCGCCTTCCCGCGCAATGCACTCATTTGTATCTAATTTTGAGGCAGATGACCGGCGTGGCGCGCGACCGACGAGCAGTTGCGGGTTGCCTGCTCAAGGCAATTACTCAATAATCGCGTAACTGAGAATTGCTAGCACCCGCCAATGAATCCTGTATCTATTCGCGACTCCAACATCCTGGCCATTGAGGACGACCCCGTTCTCGGTGCTCACCTGCATGACGCACTGCAACGTGGTGGCTTCAACGTGACCTGGTGCAAGAACGGTCGCGAAGGCCTCGACGTTGCCCGTGATTCGCAGTTCGATGTGGTGCTGATGGACATCCTGCTGCCGGGTTTGAGTGGCCTGGATGTGCTGGCCAAGCTTCGTGAAAGCAGCTCGACGCCGGTGATCATGATGTCGGCGTTGGGGGCCGAGGCAGACCGCATCAGCGGTTTCAAGCGCGGCGCCGATGACTACCTGCCCAAGCCTTTCAGCATGGCCGAACTGCAGGTGCGTATCGAGGCGATCCTGCGCCGGGTGGCGCTGGAGCGCCGCCGACAGGAGCCGGCGCCGGTTCAGGCCGGGGCGTTGCTGTTCGACGAGCAGGTCAATGATGTCTGCTGTGACGAGCGCTGGGCCGGGCTCACCCTGAGCGAATACCGCCTGCTCGATATCTTGCACCGCAGCCATGAAGAAGTGCTGAGCAAGGCTTTTCTCTATCAGCAGGTCTTGCAGCGTGGCTACGCCCGCCATGACCGCAGCCTGGACATGCATGTCAGCCAGATCCGCCGCAAGCTCAAGGCAATCGGCTACCAGGAGCGCGAAGTGCGCACGGTGTGGGGCAAGGGCTATGTGCTCAGTGCCGCCGAGGTCAATTGAAATTGCCCAACCGCCACTCGCTGTTCTGGAAACTGGCCATCTTGTTGGTGGGTTTCTGCCTGTTGATGATCGGCCTGAGCATGAGCTGGGGCCGGCACATGGAAACCCAGAACGCCTTTCTCTCGGATGAAGCCCGTGTCACGTTGACCGAGTACGCCGCCGAAGCCGAACAGGCCTGGGCGCAGGGAGGGGCGGCCGGGGTCGATGCCTGGCTGGCCGAGATGGCTAATAAGGAACAGGTCTGGATCAATGTGCTGGGGCCGGACTTGCAGTCGCTCAGCAGCATCCAGCTGACACCTGAGCAGGCGCGCAGGATCACGTTCCTGCGCGGCATTGACTGGCCTGTCAGTCGCCGGGTGATCGGCTTGCCGTGGATGCGCGTGCCGTTTGTAGAACACCCCGAGCAGGGGCTGCTGGTCATCGAGCTGCCGGAACGTCTGATGCCGGGGCAATACCGTCTGTTCTGGCAGTTCATGACCAACGGCATCATTCCGGGGTTGTTCACCTTGTTGCTGTGCGTGGGGCTGTACCGCATGTTGATCATGCCGCTGATCCAGCTACGCGAGCAGGCCAACGCCTGGCGTGCGGATCAGTTGTCGGCGCGTGTGGCCAGCAGCACCACCAGCCGCCAGGATGAATTGGGTGAACTGGGTCGCGCGTTTGACGACATGGCCGAGCGGTTGCAAGGCACCGTCGCTTTGCAGCAGCAATTGTTGCGCGACCTGTCGCATGAATTGCGTACGCCGCTGAGCCGCCTGCGCGTTGCCAGTGAAGGGCACACGGATGTTGAACAGTTGCGCGAACGCCTGGGGCGTGAGGTCGACTGCATGCAGCGCCTGGTGGAGGACGCCTTGCAACTGGCCTGGCAGGATACCGAGCGTGCGCCCATGAGCAATGAGCCGATCCAGGTTCAGGCGTTGTGGGAAATGCTGGCCGAGGATGCCTGCTTCGAAAGCACCTGGCCGTCGACGCAATTGCAGTGTGCGCTGGACGCGTCCTGCTGGATCCAGGGCAACCTCAACAGCCTGGCCCAGGCCCTGGAAAACATCTTGCGCAATGCCATCCGCCATTCGCCGGCCAACGGCATGATTCGCCTCGACGGTCGCCGTCAGGGCAATTACTGGCTGTTGTGGCTGGAGGACCAGGGCGGCGGGGTCGACGAAGCTGAACTCGAGCGGATTTTCGCGCCGTTTACCCGCCTGGATGGCTCGCGTCCCGGGGACGGTGGTTTCGGGCTCGGCCTGAGCATTGCCCGTAACGCCATCGCACGCCAGGGTGGGCGCCTGTGGGCGCAAAACACTGGTCAGGGATTGCGCCTGAATATGCAACTGCCGGTAGCAACCGAGCTGTGAACTGCAAGTGGGTGTATTGCTTGCTGCTTATAGCCTGTAGCTATAACTCCAACACATTGCGTGATATGGGCAAATCCCGTTTGCCGGTATGATAGTCGCCCCCGCAGTCTGGATTGCGAATTACGCCATGACCTTGCAGTACCCAACCATCGCCGATTGCGTCGGCAACACGCCTCTGGTCCGCCTGCAGCGCATTGGCGGCGAAACCAGCAATACGCTCCTGCTCAAACTTGAAGGCAATAACCCGGCAGGTTCGGTCAAAGACCGGCCGGCATTGTCGATGATCACCCGGGCGGAGTTGCGCGGGCAGATCAAGCCGGGCGACACCCTGATCGAAGCGACCTCGGGCAACACCGGGATCGCCTTGGCCATGGCAGCGGCGATCAAGGGTTACAAGATGATCCTGATCATGCCTGACAATTCCAGCGCTGAACGCAAGGCAGCAATGACTGCCTACGGCGCCGAGCTGATCCTGGTCAGCAAGGAAGAAGGCATGGAGGGCGCGCGCGACCTGGCCGACAGCCTGCAGGCCGAAGGCCGTGGCCTGGTGCTTGACCAGTTCGGCAACGGTGACAACCCCGAAGCCCACTATGTCAGCACCGGTCCCGAGATCTGGCGCCAGACTCAAGGCACCATCACCCATTTCGTCAGCTCCATGGGCACCACGGGTACCATCATGGGTTGCTCGCGTTACCTCAAGGAGCAGAATCCTGCGGTGCAGATCGTCGGTCTGCAGCCTATGGAAGGTTCGGCGATTCCAGGCATCCGTCGCTGGCCCGAAGAGTACCTGCCAAAGATCTACCAGTCGGACCGCGTAGATCGCGTGGTCGACATGGCCCAGAGCGAAGCGGAAGAAACCACCCGCCGCCTGGCGCGGGAAGAGGGCATTTTCTGCGGTGTGTCCTCTGGTGGTGCAGTCGCGGCGATGCTGCGTTTGTCCCGTGAGCTGGAAAACGCCGTGATCGTGGCAATCATTTGTGACCGTGGCGACCGTTACCTGTCGACCGGTATTTTCGACGCGGCGAACTGATGTCCAAAAGTAAACGTAACAGCGGCCTGCGCTTCCAGCCCACCGGTGGCAGCCGTACGCCGCAGATCCCCACAGGCAAAAAGCAACGCCTGCGCATCGAGCGTCTGGCCGGGGATGGCCGCGGCATCGCTTTTCTTGACGGACGCACCTGGTTTGTCAGCGGTGCGCTGGCCGAAGAAGAGGTTGAAGCACGGGTGCTCAACACCCACGGCAAAGTCGTGGAAGCGCGCCTGGAGCGTGTGTTCAGCGCCAGCGAACAGCGCCGTGAAGCGCCGTGCAAGCACTTCGATCGCTGCGGTGGCTGCAACCTGCAGCACTTGCCGCATGCCGATCAACTGGCCCTCAAGCAACGCTTGCTGGCCGAGCAACTGCAACGGGTCGCGGGCGTGGTACCTGAGCGCTGGGCCAGCCCGTTGAGCGGGCCCGAGTTTGGCTACCGGCGTCGTGCGCGGGTGGCCGTGCGCTGGGATGCCAAAGCGAAAAAACTGGAGGTCGGCTTTCGCGCCGAAGCCAGTCAGGACATCGTCGCCATCGACGATTGCCCGGTACTGGTACAACCCTTGCAATCAATCATGCGTCACCTGCCCATGCTCTTGCAGAGCCTGAGCAAGCCGCAGGTGGTCGGCCATGTCGAGCTGTTCAGCGGCACGGCGCTGGCGTTGCTGGTGCGTCATACCGCCCCGTTGGCCGAGGGCGACCTGGCGCGCCTGCAGGCGTTTTGCACTGAAGCCTGCGTACAACTCTGGTTGCAAGGCGAGGGTGAACCTTCGCCGGTGGATGCAGGTCAGACCCTCGGGTTTGCCCTGGCGCCCTGGAATCTTGAGCTGGCCTATCGGCCGGGCGACTTTGTCCAGGTCAACGCCGGAGTCAACACGGCAATGATCGAGCAGGCACTGGCGTGGCTGGCACCGCAAGCCGATGAACGTGTGCTGGACTTGTTCTGTGGCCTGGGCAACTTTGCCCTGCCGCTGGCCCGGCAGGCGCGCGAAGTGGTTGCGGTCGAGGGCGTGCAGGCCATGGTCGAGCGCGCAGCGGCCAATGCCCAAAGCAACAATTTGCATAATGTGCAGTTTTTTCAGGCCGATTTATCGCAGCCATTGTCCACCTCCGGCTGGGCCGTTGGAGGCTTTTCTGCGGTACTCTTGGATCCACCACGCGATGGTGCGTTCGAGGTCGTGCGAAAAATCGCAGACCTTGGTGCGAAACGTCTGGTGTATGTATCGTGCAATCCGGCAACGCTGGCCCGCGACACGCTTGAGCTGGTCAGGCAGGGTTACCGGTTAAAATGTGCCGGGATTCTCGACATGTTTCCTCAAACGGCGCATGTCGAAGCCATGGCGTTATTCGAAGCGGGCTAGCGAAGCTGGCGCGTTGGGCGCTGCACCTTGGGTCCGGCAGGGGCAGCACCAGTGATTTCAGGCGCATCGCGAATGCGCTGTAGGGAAAGGTAGACAAAGATGGTACAGGTGAGAGTGCACCAGCCGGTCAACACAGACGGCAGTATCAATCTCGAAGCATGGCTGGATCATGTGGTGAGCGTCGATCTGGCGCTGGACCGTGAGGCTCTCAAGGAGGCTTGCGAGTTCGCCCAGGAAATCGAGAAAAAGGGCAACCCGGCCAAGCATTCCTGGGCCGACGGTACCTCGAGTTTTCAGGCCGGTCTGGAAATCGCCGAAATCCTCGCTGACCTCAAGCTGGACCAGGATTCGCTGGTTGCCGCCGTGATCTACCGCGCGGTACGCGAAGGCAAGGTGACCTTGGCCGAAGTCGGCCAGCGCTTTGGCCCGGTGGTGTCGAAACTGATCGACGGCGTGCTGCGCATGGCCGCCATCAGCGCCAGCCTCAGCCCGCGCCAGTCGCTGGTGCTGGGCTCCCAGGCGCAGGTCGAGAACCTGCGCAAAATGCTCGTGGCCATGGTCGATGACGTCCGCGTGGCGCTGATCAAGCTGGCCGAGCGGACCTGCGCCATTCGAGCAGTCAAAGGCGCTGACGACGAGAAGCGTCACCGTGTTGCCCGCGAAGTATTCGACATCTACGCGCCTCTGGCCCACCGCCTGGGGATCGGTCATATCAAATGGGAGCTGGAAGACCTGTCTTTCCGCTACCTGGAACCGGACCAGTACAAGCAGATCGCCAAGCTGTTGCATGAGCGACGCCTGGACCGTGAGCGCTTCATCAGCGATGTGATGAACCAGCTGCAAAATGAGCTGCTGGCCACCGGGGTCAAGGCCGACATCAGCGGCCGGGCCAAACACATTTATTCGATCTGGCGCAAAATGCAGCGCAAAGGCCTGGAATTCAGCCAGATCTACGATGTGCGTGCTGTGCGTGTGCTGGTGCCGGAAATGCGCGACTGCTACACCGCGCTGGGTATCGTGCACACGCTGTGGCGACACATTCCGAAAGAATTCGACGATTACATCGCCAACCCTAAGGAAAACGGCTACCGCTCGTTGCATACGGCGGTGATCGGCCCCGAGGGCAAGGTGCTCGAGGTGCAGATCCGCACCCACGCCATGCACGAAGAGGCCGAGCTGGGGGTGTGCGCGCACTGGCGCTACAAGGGCACCGACGTCAAATCCGGCTCCAACCACTACGAGGAGAAAATCTCCTGGTTGCGGCAGGTGCTGGAATGGCATGAAGAACTGGGTGACATCGGCGGCCTGGCCGAGCAGCTGCGGGTGGATATCGAGCCGGACCGGGTGTATGTGTTCACCCCGGACGGGCATGCCATCGACCTGCCCAAAGGTGCCACGCCGCTGGACTTCGCCTACCGGGTACACACCGAAATCGGTCACAACTGCCGGGGCGCGAAGATTAACGGGCGGATCGTGCCGCTCAACTACAGCCTGCAGACCGGCGAGCAGGTCGAGATCATCACCAGCAAGCACGGCAACCCCAGCCGCGACTGGCTGAACTCGAACCTGGGTTACGTCACCACTTCGCGGGCGCGGGCCAAGATCGTTCACTGGTTCAAGCTCCAGGCGCGTGACCAGAACGTTGCCGCGGGCAAGACCCTGCTCGAGCGCGAACTCAATCGCCTGGGCCTGCCGCAGGTGGACTTTGAGCGCCTGGCTGAAAAGGCCAACCTCAAGGCTGCCGAAGACATGTTCGCCTCCCTGGGGGCCGGCGATCTGCGTTTGGCCCACCTGGTCAATGCGGCGCAGCAACTGGTGGAGCCGGAGCGCAGCGACCACGTCGAGCTGGTCCCGCGCAAAGCCACCGGTTACAAACCGGGCAAGCGCGGCGATATCCAGATCCAGGGTGTCGGCAACCTGCTCACGCAAATGGCCGGCTGCTGCCAGCCGTTGCCGGGCGACGCGATTGTCGGTTACATCACGGTGGGGCGCGGCGTGACCATCCACCGCCAGGACTGCGCCTCGGTGCTGCAACTGGCCGGGCGCGAGCCGGAGCGGATCATCCAGGTCAGCTGGGGGCCGGTACCGGTACAGACCTATCCGGTGGATATCATCATTCGCGCGTACGACCGCCCAGGCCTGCTGCGTGACGTTTCGCAGGTATTGCTCAACGAGCGGATCAACGTGCTGGCGGTCAACACCCGTTCGAACAAGGAAGACAACACCGCGTTGATGTCCCTGACCATCGAGATTCCGGGCCTGGATGCCCTCGGTCGCCTGCTGGGGCGGATATCGCAGTTGCCGAACATCATCGAGACGCGGCGTAACCGTACGCCTTGATGTCCTCTCACCGGCCACCCCCCCCCCCCCCGGGGGGGGGGGGTGGGGGGGGCCGGCCCGGGCGGGGGGGCCCAGGGGATGTTAAACACACCCGGCCCCCCCCGGGCGGGCGGGGGGGGGGGGGGGGGGGGG
>NZ_JADUCM010000057.1 GCF_016009175.1 Pseudomonas alkylphenolica | reverse complement strand
TCGGCAGCGTCAGATTTGAATACGAGACAGAAGCCGGCTCCTACAACCGCCTCCTGTAGGAGCCGGCTTGCTGGCGATCAGGCGCGAACTTTCAACCGAGCAAAGCGCTCAGATCGAGCACTTCGCCGCTGAGCGGCGGGCACCAGTAGTAACCGCCAGTCAGCGGCGTACTGAAGCGGTACAAGGCATCGACCACGCCGTCTTCCAGCCCGCTCATGCGCCGCAGCTGTGCTTCGAAGGCGTCGAAGGAATGACCAAAGGCCAGGAACGCCAGGCCCGCGCCACGTGTATCGGCCCAGGGCATGGAACGGCGAACGATAAAGGCCTCGGGCTCAAAGCTTTCCTGCGCCGTGCGCTTGACGTGTGCCGACTCCGGCGCGTCGTCAAGCTCTTCGTTGTCCGCCTTGCGCCGACCGATGATGTTGTCCTGTTCGGCCTGTGGCAGGGCCTTGAAGCAGTCCAGGTCATGGCGCCACAGCTGGAACGCGGCAAAGCTCGAGCCGCTGATACCGGGGGCATCACCTGCAACGATAGCCGCTTCGACGGCCGCGTCTTCAACCGGGTTTTCCGTGCCGTCTTCATAGCCGGTCAGGTCAAAGCCGGTTTTATGGCGAAAGGCGTCGGTGGCTTCGGCCAGGTTGAAGGCCGGTGCCAGCAGCTTTTCAAGGTCCTGGCTGAGCAGCCACAGGTCGCCACGGTCTTCACCGCGCAGCCACAACCACAGGTCGTGTTGCGTGCACGGGTTGGCGACTTCGGCGTCCAGTTGCGGGAACGCACGCAAACCTTCGATGCTGCGATCCAGCGCGGCTACCAGGGGCGCCCCGAAACCGGCAACCACCCGTTTGCCGTCGACCTGCTGTTGCAGCGCAGACAGTACGTCCGGCAATGCGCCTGGCGATTGCAGGGTAAAAAACAGGTGACGGCCTTGAGCGGGTACGGGGGCGGCGAGAATGCCAGGCTGGAACTGCATCGAATGTCATGTCCTTGAGTAAACACCGAATCCTACTGCCTGCAGCCAGGTGCCACAAGGGCGGCAGCTTGACGCAGCAGGCGCTGGGCGGCATCGCAAATCATTGAATAATAATCACTATTACGCAGCGCTTCCCGCTACACCGAGTGAAGCACGGTGCTCGTTCGGTGTGCTACCGAACCAGCGACGAAACGCACGGAAGAAGGTACTCGGTGTAGAAAAGCCCAGTAAATAAGATATCTCTTGAAGGCTCAGGCCGGATTGGGCCAGGTATTGTTCGGCCAGGGTGCGGCGAGTGTCGTCGAGCAACGCATGGAAGGTACTGCCCTCCTCCTGCAGCCGGCGCTGCAAGGTACGTTCGGACATCAGCAAGGCCTGGGCCAGGGATTCGCGACGGGGTTCGCCCTGGGGCAACAAGCGGCTGAGCAACTGGCGGACCTGATGGCTGAGCTGCCCCTCGTTAAAACGTTCCAGGTAGTCATCGGCAAAACGCTGGTGCACGGCCGCCAGCGCCGCGTTGGCGGTCGGCAGTTCGGCGTCAAGGTCCGCACGTTCGAAACACATGGCGTAGCGGTCGGCGCCAAACTCCAGGGGGGCCTGGAACAGCTCCTGGTACGGTCGACAGTCCTGCGGTGGTGTGCCGCGCAGGCGCACCCGACGCGGCGTCAGCGGGCGATTGCCCAGCCAGCGGCAGAATGCCAGGAAATACGCCAGTGAGCCCTCGGCGCTTTCCCGGCTGGAAGGCAGGCGGTCACCATGAATCTTCAGGGTCAGTTCCTATTCGTCGGCACTGGCGTTCAGCGCCAGGTCTGCCGCTTCACCGATGATGCGCTGATAACGCACCAGTTGCTCGATGCCTTCGATCAGCGTGCGGCTGGACATCAGCGCATAACCCACCACATGAAACGCCGAAGGCCGAACAACCCGCGCCAAGCCAAGCCCAAGCCCGGAATTGCCGGTAACCCGGGCGGCGGCTTGCCACAGGCGCGTCATACCGTCCTGGGGGAAGCGTGCTTCGGCGTCGCTCAGGGCCTGGTAGTTCATGCCCAGTTGCTTGAACAACTGACGGCAATCCACTCCCTGCTGTTCCAGGGACTGGACGATGGTGCTGGCCCAATGGGACGAGGTGGTGCGTTCGGTCATCGAGGGACTCTTGTTCGGCAAGTGCGCTGCAGTTCTACACCAGCACCTGAGCACAGACAACCGTACGCGCCAGCGTGTAACGTGCAGGTGACCCGCAAGGCTAGCAGTCTGGCTGCCAAGGCAAGTTCACCACCGTGCCGGACTGGCTAGACTCGGGCCATTCTCATAACAACAAGGAAGCGCGCATGAACAGCCTGAATTCCCCCCGTGGCGTGCAGCAGCAGGTGTCTGACCTCGAATGGCAGACCCGCGTCGACCTCGCCGCCTGCTACCGCCTGATTGCCCTGCACGGCTGGGATGACCTGGTGTTTACCCATATTTCGGCCAAGGTACCGGGCACCGAGGACTTCCTCATCAACCCTTATGGGCTGATGTTTCACGAAATCACCGCCTCCAGCCTGGTGAAAGTCGACCTGGCCGGTACCAAGCAGATGGACAGCCCCTTCGAGATCAACCCGGCGGGCTACACCATCCACAGCGCAGTGCATGAGGTGCGTCACGACGTCAATTGCGTGTTGCATACCCACACAGCCGCCGGCGTTGCCCTGTCGACGCAGCAAGCCGGCGTGTTGCCGTTGTCGCAACAATCGATGTTTGTGCTGGCCAGCCTCAGCTACCACGACTATGAAGGTGTGGCTCTGCACGCTGAAGAAAAGGCGCGGCTGCAGGCGGACCTGGGCGACAGCCATTACATGGTGCTGCGCAACCACGGTCTGATGACCTGTGCGTCGAGCATTGCCGATGCCTTCCTGATGATGTTCATCTTTCAACGCACCTGCGAAATCCAGTTGATGGCGCAAAGCAGCGGCGCGGCACTGACCGCGATCCCGCCGAGCATCCTATCCGGCGCCCAGGCCATGCTGGCCGGGGTAATGCGCAGCAGCACCGGCATTGGCGGCGCACTGCCCTGGCCTGCATTACTTCGCAAACTTGATGAGCACATGCCCGGCTACGCGGCCTGAGATCCTCGCCTACACTGGCGCACATCCCTTTTCAGCGAGCCTATGACATGACTGCATCGCCTCTGCTCAGTGCTTTTTTGCCCATTGCCCTCGGGTTCATCATGCTCGGGCTGGGGTTGACCCTGACCCTGGCCGACTTTGCCCGGGTGGTGAAATTCCCCAAGCCTGTGCTCATCGGCCTCGCCTGCCAGATCCTGCTGCTGCCCTTTATCTGCTTTCTGATCGCCAAGGGCTTTGGTCTGGCGCCAGCGTTGGCAGTGGGGTTGATGCTGCTCGCCGCATCGCCGGGCGGCACTACGGCCAACCTGTTCAGCCACCTGGCCCATGGTGATGTGGCGTTGAATGTGACCCTCACCGCGGTCAACTCGCTGATCGCGATTCTGACCATGCCGCTGCTGGTGAACCTGTCACTGGCGCACTTCATGACGGCTGATCAGGCCATCCCGTTGCAGTTCACCAAAGTCCTGCAGGTGTTTGCCATTGTTCTGGTGCCGGTGGCCATCGGCATGCTGATCCGCCGCCTGGCACCGGGGTTTGCCGCACGCATGGAACGGCCGATGAAGATCATTGCCGCGCTGTTTCTGGTGTTTACCATTGTCCTGGCCATGGTCAAAGACTGGCAGACCGTCGTTGACTATGCCCCGGTGGTGGGCGGCGCGGCCTTGCTGTTCAACCTGCTGAGCCTGGGCATCGGCTACTGGCTGCCGCGTTTGCTGAAGATCCCCAAGCGCCAGGCGATTGCCATCGGCATGGAGATCGGCATCCACAACGGCACACTGGCCATCGCCCTGGCCTTGGCCCCGACGCTGCTGAACAACTCGACCATGGCCATACCGGCGGCGATTTACAGTTTGATCATGTTCTTCACTGCGGCAGGGTTTGGCTGGTGGGTGAGTCGTGAGCCTGCTACGGCGGCTGAGGTGGCGCGTCAGGAGTAATGTCGATCGCCGACACGCCGCCTACCGCTCTGGAGGCGGCTTTTTACTCTGCAAACCACGCGGCGGCGCACCATAAGTCCGGCGAAACAACCGACTGAAATGCGCCTGATCATAGAACCCCAGATCCAGGGCAATCGCACTCAACGGCTGCCCTGCCAATACGCGGGGCAAGGCACGCTCCAAACGTAATTGAGTCAGCCATTGCTGCGGTGGCAAGCCGCAGTGATTACGAAAGCGTCGCAGTATCTGCCACGGGCTCAAGTCAACAAACGCAGCCATTTCTTCCAGGCTAGGCGGCTGATCCAGCCGTGATTCGAGCCAGTCACGCAACTGCCGCCAACGCTGGGGATCGAAGCCGTTACTGTGCTCGTTGACGCTGAGGGTGGAACCCAGCCCGAGCAGCAGCGCCATGGTTTCCCACAGGTGACTTTCAAACGCCAAAGGGTCGTGCTGCTGGTGCAAACCATTGAGCAGCTGTTGCAGCTCTGGATGGCGCAGTTGCGCAGCGTTGAGGGTTGGCAAGCCTTGTCGACCGTCGCTCAAGTCACGACTGACTTCAGCCAGCCAAGCCGGGTCGAGGGTCAGAATTCGAATGCCATAGCCCTGCTCGCTAGCACTGGCACCGTCGTGAACGTGCTCGGGCGCCATCAGCAGGATGTCTCCTGCCCCGGCCAACTGGTGCTGCCCGCCCGCGGCATAGCGTTGCTGACCGGCAACGATCAGGCCGATGTGGTATTCCAGATGAAAATGCCGGGGAAAGGAAAACTTCTGGTAGCGGGCATCGATCAGGCGTACGCCTGGATGCCCGGGAGCCTGATGGATAACGCTGTCCAACTAGCAGGCCGCCCGCCATTGGCGGATCTGGTCGATGGTCGCTGTAACGCCTCCACAGACGATCACCAACACCTTTTGATAATGCTTGAGCTCATCGGTTGGCGCGTAAGCCAGCGCCAATGCCGCACCACAGGCCGGCTCGACGAGAATGCGCTGGTCCGAAAGAAACTGTTCGCACGCCGCCAGTGCCGCCTGATCGCTGACGACGTGGCTGTACACGGGGCGTTGCTGGGTCCATTCGAACGCACGCTGACACACCTGCTTGGCCGCCAGTGAGGTGGCTACGGTGTTGACGCTGTCCAGCGCGACCAGTTGCTTCTGTGCCATGGCGGCAGCCAGCGAGGCGGCACCTGCGGTTTCAACCGCGAATACCGGTACCTGTCCCCAACCATTGCGGGCCAGGCCCTCGCAAACGCCGGAAAGCAGACCGCCACCGCCTACTGCGACCACCACGGCATCTGGTTTGAGGCCGCTGGCGGCGACTTCATCGATCATGCTCGCGTGGCCCTGCCAGAGCAGCGGGTCATCAAAGGGATGGATATAGGCATCGTCGTCACCCAGTAGCGACAGCGCCAGAGCGTTGGCTTCGTGCCAGGCCTTGCCGTGGACAATGACCTCGGCCTGTTCCTGGCGGATCAGCTGCTTGGCGCGTTCAGTGGTGGTTTCCGGCACGACAACTGTGACTGCCAGACCCAGGCAGCGACCGGCGTAGGCCACGGCGATTCCGGCGTTGCCGCCCGACGACGACACGAAGCGGCGTTTGCCCTGTTTGGCATAGGCTTCACAGGCAGCACCAATACCGCGCAACTTGAACGAGCCGGAAGGCTGCAGGGCGTCGAGTTTCAGCCAGATGTCCAGGCCACTGGCCAGGCTCAGCGGGCGGGATGCCAGCAACGGGGTTTCGATATGCAGGCTCATGCGCTAACTCCATGTAGAGAACTGCTCCAGCCTACGCCTAATGCGTTCAGCGATCTTGTACGAAATTGCGCTACTGGCTCCTGCGCCGTTCGCGCAGTTGACGCTTCAGTGTGCGCATCGGCGGCGCATACAGAAAACCGAAAGACACACTGTTATCCCGCCCCTTTGACGCATGGTGCAGCAGATGCGCTTTGTACAAGCGCTTGAGATATCGGTTACGCGGCCGCGGTTTGAAGGGCCAGTGCCGGTGCACGATGCCGTCATGGATGAGCACGTACAGCACGCCAAACGCCGCAACACCGGCGCCCACCCACTGCAGGGGCGCATGCCCGGCACGGCCCAGCGCCACCAGGGCAAACGCAATCAACGCCAGGGCAGCCAGGTAGATATCGTTGGTCTCCAGCGCGCCCAGATGGGGTTCGTGGTGCGAACGGTGCAGAAACCAGCCCCAGCCATGCATGATGTAGCGGTGCGCCAGGTAGCCGATACCCTCCATGGCGGTCAGGGTGCAGAGAAATACGGCAAGGTTGAGCATCATGAGGAAATCTGTCGGCAAAAGAATACGCGCGGCCGCAAGCCTATCATTTTGATCCTGCATGCTGGAGGCATTTCGTCATGCAATCTAGGCTTGACGCTTCGGGCACGGCACGTTAGTTTTTCGCCCGCATTTTTGCATGCCTATACAGGAATCCTGAATTGGACAGTAGTTCTGGTCGATTGCGACAGACCCCTACGGCGCGCTAGTTCAGCAGACTTTCCCCTCTGCCACTGCTACGCCGTACATGGCGGACAGTGGCGCCTCGCATCCGTGCGGATGACGACGCTTCATTCTCCTTTCCTGCCTGCCCGTCACACGCGTTCGTGTGCCTGGACTGTGGGGCTGCGCGATCCATTAATACACCCCGGTATCGAACCCGTTCGGTGCCCTGGCGGCGTGTGCCGCGAGTTTGAGGTTTGTCATGGATTGGAAAGTATTTCTCCTGCGCGTTGCTGTCGCGCTTGTACTCGGTGCGCTGATCGGCGCTGAACGTCAACTGCGCCAGCGCCTGACCGGCCTGCGCACCAATGCGCTGGTAAGCACCGGCGCCTGCCTGTTTGTGTTGATGACCCAGGCGGTGCCCGGCATGGCCGCGACCGATGCCTCGCGTATCGCGGCTTACGTGGTGTCGGGCATCGGCTTTCTTGGCGGCGGGGTGATCATGCGCGATGGCCTGAACGTGCGTGGTCTCAACACCGCTGCGACCCTCTGGTGCACCGCCGCCATTGGCGTGCTGTGCAGCATGGGCCTGCTGCTCGAGGCAGCGCTGGGCAGCTGCGTGGTGCTGTGCGCCAACATTCTGCTGCGCGACATCGCCCAATGTCTTAATCATCAGGACGTACTGCCCGCCACAGAGGCCGAGCAGCGCTTTGAGGTGCGCATCACCTGCCGCGCCGAAGACGAGATCCAGGTGCGCAGCCTGATGCTGCACAGCTTCGGCAGTGGCGGCTTGCGCCTGCAGTCGCTGCACAGTGAAGACCTCGCCAATCCGGCCAAGCTGGAAGTGCGCGCCGAACTGCTCGGCAGCCCCGAGGCGCCGACGCAACTGGAGCGCCTGGTCAGCCGGGTCAGCCTGGAAAAAGGCGTCAGCTCGGTGCGCTGGCAGGTGCAGGAGCTGACAGCCGATTAACGGCGTTCGTCCGATAGCGGCGTGGGTTGATCAGGCTCCGGTAAGCGCGTGTCTTCATCCGGGGCATCGGGCAGGCGCTCGATGTCCTGGGGATGTTCGCGTCGTTGCGGTTCGCCGTGCACATTCGGGTCGGTGACCGGGTCGTGCTCACGCTGCGGGTCGTTTAGCGGGTCCTTCCAGAGGGGTTTGTCGTCAGGATGGGGCAGGCTCATGACTGGTACCTCGCATAAGCAGCGGCAGAAAAATCCACGCTGTAGAGTTTCGAGCTTCCCTTCAATCTGTAGTGCTACCGGGGCGATCAACGGCTGACCAGCGAAAATATGCTCACTGGCCAGCAAAATCCGCTGCTGCGCCGGTTCAGGGACGGGGTACCCTGTAGGGAAATAATCAGCCAGAGGTGCACTGTGGCGTCCTATACCTTGCGTCAGTTGAAGTATTTCGTCACCACCGTGGAGTGCGGCAGCGTCGCCGAAGCGTCGCGCAAGCTGTACATCGCGCAACCGTCGATTTCAACGGCAATCAAAGGCCTGGAAGACAGCTTCGGCGTGCAGTTGTTTATCCGTCATCACGCCCAGGGCGTGTCGCTCACCCCCGGTGGTGCGCGTTTCTATCGCAAGGCGCAAGAACTGTTGCGCATGGCCCGGGAGTTCGAGCAGAACGCCCTGGCTGATAATGACGTAGTGTGCGGGCAAATTGACATCGGCTGTTTCGAGACCGTCGCCCCGCTCTACCTGCCGCGCCTGATCAAGGGCTTTCGCGAGCGCTTTCCCGGCGTGGAGATCCGCCTGCAGGACGGCGAACAGCAAGAGCTGGTGCAAGGCCTGACCGGCGGGCGCTTCGACCTGGCAATTTTCTACGACCATGACCTGGACAGCACCATCGAGACCGAAGCACTGATGGCGCCGCAACGGCCCTATGCGCTGTTGCCGGCCGGGCATCGCTTTGCCGAGCAGGCGCAGGTGTCGTTACGCGACCTGGCGCTGGAGCCGATGATCCTGCTGGATGTGCAGCCCAGCCGGACCTATTTCGTGAGTATTTTCGAAGAGCTGGGCTTGAGCCCGAACATTGTCTTCAGCTCGCCGTCGATCGAGATGGTGCGGGGCATGGTCGGCCAGGGCTTCGGTTTTGCCGTGCTGGTTACCCGACCGCAGACCACCAGTACCTATGATGGCCAGGAACTGGTGTGTGTGGCGCTGGCCGAAGATGTGACCGGTTCGGGTCTGGTGGCTGGCTGGTTGAAACGTGCGCAGCTGACCAAGCCTGCGCAGTTGTTTGTCGATTATTGCAAAGAGCAGTTCACGGCCTGGCTGGCCTGAGTTTTGGGGAACACTGTTCGCGGGTGAACCGCTGCTCCAGTTCCTCACCGTGATCCACCCAGAATGCCGCATCCACTGCCTGCGCTTGAGCAAGGTTGGCCTGCGCTGTAGGCAATTGCTGCTGAACCGCATCAGGCAACAACTTCAGCGCATCACGGTGCACCGGCCCATAGGGAATCTCTTCAGAGAACACCTTCTGCGCCTGCGGCTGGCTGGCAAAAGCAATGAAGTCTTCGGCCAGGGCCTTGTTCGGGGTGCCCTTTACCACCGCCCAGTACTCCGGGTCGTACAGGCTTTGCGGCCAGACGATACCCAGTTTCATGCCTTCCTTCTGCGCCGAAGCAATGCGCCCGTTATAGGCCGCGCTCATTACCACGTCACCGGCGATCAACCACTGCGCTGGTTGCGCCCCCGCTTCCCACCACTGGATGTTGCCCTTGATCTGGTCGAGCTTGGCAAACGCCCGGCTCACGCCTTCAGGTGTCGCCAGCACCTGATAGAGTTGCTCGGGCTTGACGCCATCGGCGAGCAAAGCGATCTCCAGGGTGTATTTGGCGCCCTTGCGCAACCCACGTTTGCCGGGGTACTCGCTGACATTCCAGAAGTCCGCCCAGGAAGTCGGCGCCTTGGCCAGTTTGTCATGGTCGTAGGCCATGACCATCGACCAGACGTACGTCGCGACCCCGCACTCGCTCAGGGTACCCGGCACAAACTGCGCCGCATCACCAAAACGTGCCGGGTCCAGGCGCTCGAACAGGCCTTCGTCACAACCGCGCAGCAACTCCGGGCTTTCGACTTCAACCACATCCCAACTGGTATGGCCAACATCGACCATGGCTTTGATCTTCGACAACTCACCGTTGTATTCACCGGCAACGACGCGTCCTGCACCGCTGGCGTTGAAAGGCTGGAAATAGGCCTTGTCCTGGGCCTGTTTGGTAGCACCGCCAAACGAGATCACCGTGAGGTTCTGTGGCGCGGCCTGAACAGCACCGCACAGCAACGCCAGGGCAAAGGGAACACTGCAACGCAAGGATCTGGACATGGATCTGTTCCTCAAGAGAGCCGGCTCGCCCATACGAGCCGGCGTACAGGGGCTTACAGCAGACCGTATTCGCGCGCAGTGCGGTCTACGGCGATACGGGTCTTGTCGACCAGTTCATCGATATCGGCTTTGCCGGCCACCAGGGCGGGCGCCATGATCATCCGGCCCAGGGTCGAGCGGATGATCAGGCCTTCTTCGAAGCCGATGGTGCGGCAACGCCAGGCCATGTCGTTCTCGTTGGCAAAGCGTTTGCGGCTGGCCTTGTCTGCGGCAAACTGCAGCGCCGCCACCAGGCCGGTACCCTGGATTTCGCCAATCAGCGGGTGATTGCCGAACACCTCACGCAGGCAGTTCTGCAGGTACGGGCCGGTGTCCTGTTTGACCTGGGTGACAATGCCCTCGTCGCGCAGGGCCTTGAGGTTGGCAATTGCCACCGCCGCTGCCACCGGGTGCCCGGAATAGGTCAGGCCGTGGGCGAACACCCCGCCCTGCTCCACCAGCACCTGCGCCATGCGCTTGGACAGGATCAGCCCGCCCATGGGGATGTAGCCGCTGGTCAGGCCCTTGGCGATCGACAGGGTGTCGGGCTCGAAACCAAAGTGCTGGTGGGCAAACCACTCACCGGTACGGCCAAAGCCGCCAATCACTTCATCGGCGCACAGCAGTACGTCGTACTTGCGGCAGATGCGCTGAATTTCCGGCCAGTAGCTTTCTGGCGGGAAGATCATGCCGCCTGCGCCCTGGAACGGTTCGGCAACGAAGGCGGCAACGTTCTCGGCGCCCAGTTCGAGAATTTTCTCTTCCAGCTGGCGCGCCGCGCGCAGACCGAACTCGGCCGGTGTCAGGTCGCCTTCATGGGCGAACCAGTACGGCTCGTCGATGTGCGCGACATCGGGAATCACCCCGCCCATGTCGTGCATGAACTTCATCCCGCCCAGCGCGGTGGCGCCCAGGGTCGAGCCGTGGTAGCCGTTCCAGCGGCCGATCATGATTTTCTTTTGCGGTTTGCCGAGGATCTGCCAGTAACGGCGCACGGTACGGATCAGCACCTCGTTGGCCTCGGAGCCTGAGTTGGTGTAGATCGCGTGGCTGTAGTGGCTCGGCAGCAGGCTGAACAGCAGCTCCGAGAGTTCCACCACTGCCGGGTGGGTGGTGTGGAAGAACATGTTGTAGTACGGCAGCTGCTCCAGCTGCCGACTGGCGGCGGCGGCCAGGTCTTTGCGCCCGTATCCGAGGTTGGTGCACCACAGGCCCGACATGCCGTCGAGGTAGCGCTTGCCGTCGTTGTCCCACAGTGCCAGGCCTTCACCACGGACAATCACGCGTGGGCCTTCCTCGTTCAGGGCTTTCTGGTCGAGAAACGCATGGATGTGGTGCGCCGCATCCAGGGCCTGGTAATCGCCGGTGCTGCGGTCGGTGTTCACTTGAGCGGTCATTGCGAGTCTCCTTATTGGTTTTTATCGTTGCCAGCCACCCGCGCGGTTTGCAGCGGCTCGGGCTTGAACAGGGGTTTGCGCATCACGCACTTGATCCACAGCACGGCAATGACCGAAACGATCAGCAGTACCAGACCGGCGTAAGCAAAAATCGAAAAGGTCATTTCCGGGCTGGGCGACACGTGCCAGATGGCAAAGAGCATGCCGGCGATGCCGAAAATCTGTGGCAGCGGGTAGAACGGCGTGCGGAACGGCCGGTGAACTTGCGGGTAGCGTCGACGCAGGGCAATCACGTTGACGTGGGTAATGATGTAGGCCAGCAGCCAGGCCAGTGCGGCGGCCAGCAGCAGCTGGTTGATCGCGTCAGGATGGTCGTGCATCAGCAGCAACGGCAGGCCGGTGATCGCCGCGACGAACAGCACGGCCACCCACGGTGCACCGGTGCGTTTGCCCTGGCGCTTGAGGATGCCAAAGGCCTGGCCGTTGCAGGCCATGCCGAAGAGCATGCGCGGGATCGCCGCCAGCGAACTGTTAAGGGTGCTGCACGTAGCGGTGATGGCGGCGGTGACCAGAAACACCTTGCCCGCTTCCCCGAATACCGTGGTGGCGAACAGGTAGTGAGGCAGGCCATTGCTGGCCAGTTCCGCCTGCGGCACGGTGAGCAATGCGCCGAGTGCATACAGGGCGATGATCACGAAGATGATGGTCAGGCCGAGCATCATCGAGCCGGGGATGTTGCGCTCCGGACGACGGGTTTCTTCCACCAGCGGGCACACGAACTCTGCACCGACAAAGCCCCACACCGCCATCGCCGTCAGGGCGATCACGCCCAGCCCCATGGGGTTCCAGCCCGCGCTTTCAAACAGACCAGGGTTGGGCGAGACGATATCGCTGTTCATCGCGCTCAGGCCCATCACCAGCAGCACCACCACCATGACCACAGCCAGTACCGTCTGCAACCGGGCGAAGATGTCGATGTTGAACAGGTTGAGCACGGTAAACAGCGCCAGTACGCCCAGGGCCACGGTCAACGGCGGCATCGAGTGCGGGTAGACCTTGTCGATAATGAACTCCATCAACAGCAACTCTGCCGACAACGCGAACATTGCCACCACCACGTAACCGGAAAAGGTCGCGAGGATGGCCGGGAACTGGCCGATGGCAACTTCCGTGTAGCTGCTCAGGCTCCCGGCGCGCGGGATCATCAAAGCCAGCTCGGAAAACGAGCAGGCGTAGCTCAGGGCCAACAGCCAGGCCAGCGCCAGGGGCACGATGAAACCGGCCCCGGCGATACCGACGCCTTGCAACATCAGCACCATTACGCCTTGCGATACGACCAGGCCGATGGCCACGGCGAGCAAGGCGCTCAGGCCCAGTTTCTTGCTACTCACAGGCGGCGCCAGGGCGCCTGTGGACACGCTTGCATTGCTGTTCATCGGTTGCTCCGTCTTGTTGTAGTTTTAAGAACAGATCGGGGTTGCTACTACTGGGGCTGCCATGCAGCCCATCGCAGGCTTCGCCAGCTCCCACAAAGGTCAGTGCATGCAGATCCGGGGGGGGCTGGCGCAGCCGGCGCTGGGGCCCTCCGCCGCGCCGGTGGCGGCCGGGGGGTGTCCGGTGCGGGG
>NZ_JADUCM010000056.1 GCF_016009175.1 Pseudomonas alkylphenolica | reverse complement strand
CCCGCGAACCCCCCCCCCCCCATCCCACCTATCCCCCCCTCCCCCACACGCCCGGGGGGGGCGGGCCCCCCCATCGCCGGCGCTGCCGGCTCCCACAAATGTGGGAGCTGGCGAAGCCTGCGATCGAGCGCAACGCGCTCGCTACTGACTGACATCCACCAACGGGATGTCACCTTGCCCAGCATCTGTCGCCTTGCCTGCACGGCGATCGTTCATCCAGTCGGCCACCTGCGTGGAAAACTCGGGCGGCGCCTTGCGCCCCACACGCCGGGCGATATCGAGGATGGTCTGCTGGGCCAAGGCTTCTTCCATGCGCTTTTGTGCCGTCAGCATCACTGCATGGATGGAACAGGTGCCCTCCTGCGCCCAGGTCGGCGGCGAGCCGTCGAACAGCGCGCAACGGTCGCGCACATCGCGGCACTCGAAAATCATCTTGCGCCCGTCAATGGCAGTGACGATATCCAGCACACTGATTTCATCGGCCGGGCGCGCCAGCCTGAACCCGCCGCGCACCCCTTCAGTTGCAGCCACCAGGCCAGCTTTAGCCAGCTTGGTGAACACCTTGGCCAGGTACTCCTGCGGCACCCCTTGCAGCTCAGCAAGGTCGCGCACGCTGGCTTCACGGCTGTCGCCCAGTTCATCGACCAGAAAGGCCAGGCAGTGGATGCCGTACTCCACCCCCGCGCTATACAGTGACATGCTTATCTCCGACTAATCTTGTCGCAAATACTATCAGTATTTTCTATCGGCTTGAACGCCGAACGTCCAAGGCATCTACCGTACATCGGTTTCCAATACGCCCCATCAGGTGGCAGTTGCCCATTGAAACCATCAAATAGAGCGGCTTTCGGGCAAGCGTACGCGGTTCTCCGACAGGGTCATCAAGAAAAATCGCTTGCGCCGAACAACTACGACCAATAGATTCGTAGTTGTTCGGCGCTACTGCGCCACGGTACATACAACGATTTCGTCCATGCGGAGCAGCTACATGAAACAGCACATTCTGATTGTCGGCGCAGGTTTTGGTGGTGTCTGGAGCGCATTGAGCGCGGCCCGCCTGCTCGAGCAACACGGCCGC
This sequence comes from Pseudomonas alkylphenolica, assembly GCF_016009175.1. Taxonomy (GTDB): domain Bacteria; phylum Pseudomonadota; class Gammaproteobacteria; order Pseudomonadales; family Pseudomonadaceae; genus Aquipseudomonas; species Aquipseudomonas alkylphenolica_B. The sequence continues at coordinate 12,887 of NZ_JADUCM010000056.1, read as the reverse complement.
GACGACGTCGCCATCAGTGTCCTGGCACCACAGGCCGAACTGCGTATTCGTCCACGCTTCTACGAGCCGGACGTGCACCAGATGAAGGCGCCCCTGGGCGACCTGTTCAACGCCGTCGGCGTGACCTTTATCCAGGGCACAGCCGAGCAGATCGATGTCGACGGCAAACGCGTGAGCTACACCGATGCCCAAGGCGAGAAAACCGATATCGCCTACGACCGCCTGGTAATGGCTGCCGGCAGCGGTGTGTTCCGCCCCGACCTGAGCGGCATCAACGAACACGCCTTCGATGTCGACCAGATCGAATCGGCTGCACGCCTGGAGCAGCACCTCAAGGCGCTGGCCAAGCAGCCGGATTCGGTTGCACGCAATACCGTGGTGGTCGCTGGGGGTGGTTTCACCGGGATCGAAACCGCTACTGAAATGCCGGGACGTCTGCGCGCCATCCTCGGTGCCGACGCCACTGTACGGGTGATCATCGTCGATCGCGGCGCCAAGATCGGCGCGGCGCTGGGTGAAGGCATCAGCCCTGCGATCATTGAAGCGTCTGAAGCCCTGGGCGTGGAATGGCGCGTCAATGCTTCGGTGGCCGCAGTCGACGCCGGCGGCGTGACCCTCGCCGATGGCGAGCGCATCGCAGCCAGCACCGTTATCTGGACCGTGGGTGTACGGGCCAGCGCGCTGACTGCGCAAGTGCCGGGCGAACGTGACGCACAGGGCCGCCTGCATGTAGACCGCAACCTCAAGGTCAAGGGTCAGGCACATATCTATGCCACCGGCGATGTCGCCTATGCCGCCACCGACGACCTGGGCAACTTCGCCGTGATGTCCTGCCAGCACGCCATCGTGCTCGGTCGTCACAGCGGCAACAACGTCGCCGCCGACCTGCTCGGGGTCGAGCCTACGCCGTACCGTCAGCCCAAGTACGTCACCTGCCTGGACCTCGGCGCCTGGGGCGCGGTATACACCGAAGGCTGGGACCGTCAGGTCAAACTGCTGCGCAAAGAGGCCAAGGAGCTCAAGACCCAGATCAACACCACCTGGATCTACCCGCCTGCCGCCGATCGCGTTGCGGCCCTGGCGGCTGCCGACCCGCTGATCCCGATTGCCTGATCTACCGACAAGGGGCCGCTGAGGCGGCCCCTTTTCTTTTAGCGTGCACGGGTAGACAAGCGCCAGGCGATTGCACAAACCACCGGCAGACAGGTAGAGTTGAGAACGATTCACACTCACATCTGGACAGCCACCCGGTGCAAACCCCGTCGACCCGCAAGCTGGGCTTCTTTTTCAGCGACCATCACCGTTGGCTCCTGCAACACATCCACAAGCGCCTGCGCAACCGCGCCGACGCTGAAGACACGGCGGCCGAAACCTTCTGCCAACTGCTGGCCGCCAAGATCGATCCGGAAAGCATCCAGCAACCGCGTGCCTACCTGTCGACGATTGCCCGCCGGCTGATCTTCGACCGCCATCGCCGCCGCCAGCTTGAAAGCGCCTACCTGGAACGCTTGTCGGCCCTGCCCGAGCCCCTGGCGCCCTCCCCTGAGGAACAACTGCTGCTGATCGAAGCGCTGGTCACCATCGACCAGGTGCTCGACGGCCTGCCCATGGTGGTCAAGGCCACCTTTCTCTACAGCCAGCTGGACGGCATGAGCTACGTGGAGATTGCGCGCAAGCTTGAGCTGTCCGAACGCACCGTCAGTCGTTACATGAAGCAGGCCCTGCGCCAGTGTTACCTGAGCGAGTTGCAGCCATGAGCCAGCGCAGCATCGACCCGGCAGGTGAGCAGGCTATCGACTGGATGGTGCGCCTGAGCGCGGGCAATCCCGGTGAAAAACTGCAGCACGAATTCAACCAGTGGCTAATCAGCGACCCTGCCCACGCCCATGCCTGGAACCGCTTGCAAGAGCGCCTCGGTGGTGCCTGCCGAACGGTGCGCGCGCTCGACCGGCGCGTGCCTGGCCAGGCCGGGGAAGCCCGCCAACTGCTGCTGCAGGGCAACCGGTCGCGCCGTGACTTGCTGCGTTCGTTCGCGGCCGTCGGCCTGCTGGGCGGTGGCCTGTGGCTGGGCGCGCGCAGTCAGCTGGGTGAAACCTTGCTGGCCGACCTGCGCACCGCCAAAGGCGAGCGGCGCCATTTCACCCTGGCCGACGGCAGCCGCTTGAGCCTCAATGCCAACAGCGCCGTCGACCTGCAGTTCGATGCGCAACAGCGGTTGCTGATCCTGCATCAGGGCGAACTGGTGATCCAGGTAGCCCCCGACGCGCAGCGCCCGTTGCGGGTGCGTACAGCCGAGGGCGAAGTCCGCGCGCTGGGCACGCGTTTTCTGGTCAGCCAGCAGGCCGAAGCCACCCGGGTGGTGGTCCTTGAACATGCCGTGCGCGCGCGCCTGTACAACGGCGCCGAGCAGGATATCCAGGAAGGTCAGGCCGCCCTGTTGTACGCTCAACGTATCGAGACGCTTGGTAATGGCGAACTGCACCGTGCCGACTGGCTCAGCGGCCGTCTGAATGTGCTCGACGACTCCCTGGAAGCCGTTGTCGATGCGCTGCGTCCGTACTACCGCGGGTTTGCCCGGGTTGACCCGGCAGTGCGTGCATTGCGCGTACAGGGGGTTTTCCCCCTTGATGAGCCACAACGTGCCTTCGCGGCTCTGGCCGAAACCCTACCGGTGCGGGTCGATCACTACAGCCCCTGGCTGACCATGATCGGGCCAAAATGAGTGCTTGAAATTATTTTTATGAAAATCACTCTTATTTGTGTCCGGTTTTCATTTCTCGCCCCACCTATCTCCTGACACGCCAATACAATCAGGAGAATTCCGTGCTCAACCCTTGGTCCCACGCCCTTCCTGTCGCGGTGGCACTGGCCACCCTGGCCAGCGCCGTCCAGGCCCAGGAGCAGACCCTCAACTTCAATCTGCCCGCCGCTTCACTGGCCAGCACTCTCAATGCGATTGCGGCGCAAAGCGGGCACATCGTTTCGCTGGAGCCGGCGCTGGTCCAGGGCAAGCAAGCGCCAGCCATTGTCGGGCGCATGAGTGCCACCCAGGCCATGCAAAAAGCGTTGGCCGGCAGCGGCCTGCAGTTGCTGGTTACCGAACAGGGTAACTTCAGCGTGCTGCCTGCGATCGACGCTGGCAATGCCCTGGAGCTGGGCGCCACCAGCATCAACGACCGTGGCCTCGATGCCACCACCGAGGGTTCGGGCTCTTACGCTGCGCGGGCAACGACCATTGGCAAGGGCAGCCACACGCTCAAGGAAATCCCCCAGTCGGTGTCGGTGATGACCCGTAAACAGATGGACGATCAGGACATCGTCGACCTCAAGGACGCCGTCAACAAGACCACCGGCCTGGTCGGCCTGCAGGGCGTGGGCCCGGGTCTGATCATTTCTTCGCGCGGCTTTCAGATCGATGACTGGCAGTACGACGGCGTGCCGATTCCGCGCAACACCTACTCACTGGGCAACTGGGCGACCCAGGACCTGATTTTCTTCGACCGCATGGAAGTGCTGCGCGGCGCCTCGGGCCTGCTGCAAGGCACCGGCAGCCCGGGTGGCGCGGTCAACCTGGTGCGCAAACGCGGCCAGAGCGCGCCGACCGTCACCGTCACCGGCAAGGCCGGCAGCTGGGATCACTACGGCCTGCAGCTGGACGCCGGCGGCCCGTTGAACGACGCTGGCACTGTGCGCGGACGCTTCGTCGCCGATGAAGACCAGAGCGACTCGTTCATCGACTACGAATGGAGCAAGACCCATTCGCTCTACGGTACTCTGGACGTCGACCTGCGTGAAGACACCACCCTCGGCCTGGCTGTCAGCCGCTCCGATGCCGAGTCACGGCCCATGCTGCGGGGGCTGCCGCGCTACGCCGACGGCAGCCCGGTGGACGTCCCCCGCTCGACCTTCACCGGTTCGCGCTGGAACCACTCGGAAATCGACGTCACCACCCTGTACGCCGACCTCGAACATCGCTTCAACGACGACTGGAAGTTTCGTGTCGCGGCAGTGCGCATGAGCGAAACCAACACCTCCGCCCACCAGCGTGTGATGGCGACTGGCGACGGTCTGGAGCCGGACGCCAGCGGTGTGATGTACGGTGACTGGGTAACCGATTTCGACTCCACCAAAGTGGGCGTCGACATGAACGTGGTCGGTCGCTTCCAGGGTTTGGGCCTGGAGCAGGAGATCACCCTCGGCGGCAACTATTCCAAGCTGACCACTGACGACCTTTTCGCCCGTACCTTCAACCCCAGCGGCGACACCCTGTTCGATATCGATCATCACCGCCCGGACATCGATTACGACAGCCTGCTGGCCAAACCCAACGGCCGTGGCCCCTGGAGTGCCTATGACGTACGCCAGAAAGGCCTGTATGGCAGCTGGCGAGTCAAGCTCGCCGAGCCGCTGACGGTGGTGCTCGGCACGCGGGTCAGCTGGTTCGACCAGACGTACGACTCGACCTCCTATGCGCCGGATAACCGTGCCGGCACAGTCAATGCGCCAAGCACCATGACCGAGACCGGCGAAGTCACTCCATATGCCGGTATCGTCTACGACCTGAGCCGCGAGTGGGCGGTGTACGCCAGCTACACCGACGTCTTCGTACCGCAGTCCGAGCGCGACGCCAGCGGCTCGGTGCTCAAGCCGATCATCGGCAGCAACTACGAGATGGGCATCAAGGGCGAACTGTTCGACGGCCGCGTCAATACCTCCCTGGCCGTGTTCCGCTTCGACCAGGAAAACCGCGCGACCCAGGACCTGGCCTCGGGCTTTGCCTGTGACGACTGGTATTGCTCGACCGCCTCCGGCAAGGTGCGCAGCCAGGGCATCGAGGCCGAGATCAGCGGCGAGGTACTCAGCGGCCTGCAGCTGTTTGCCGGCTACACCTACAACACCACCAAATACCTGGACGACCCGGAAAACGAAGGCAAGACCTTCAGCACCTGGACGCCCAAGCACATGCTGCGGGTGTGGAGCGACTACCAGTTGCCGGGTAACTGGAGCAAGGTCAGCGCCGGCCTGGGCTTTACCGCGCAAAGCCACACCCTGGGTTACGAGCACACCTACGACGTAGCAGGTTATGCCGTATGGGATGCGCGCCTTGCCTATCAGCTGACACCTGAAGTGAGCCTGGCGGTGAACGGCAAGAACCTGTTCGACAAACGCTACTACGTCGCGGCTTACAACCAGCTCGATGGCAACAACAACTTTGGCGAGCCGCGCAACTTCATGTTCAGCGTGAAGTACACGCCGCAGTTCTGACATTCGCGGGCACTGCACTGCCCCTGTAGGAGCGGGCGGAGCCTGCGATCGAGCGCAAAGCGGTCGCAGGTCACGGCGCCAACCCGATACCCCGCAGGATGACACTGGTCACTGTCTGCACCGCCCGCTCGAACTGCAGGTCGGTCAGTGGCTGGTGATCGTTGAGCAAGCCGACCTGGTGGCTGAAGTCGGCATAATGCTGGGTCGACGCCCAGATCATGTACAGCAACCCGGAAGGCTCTACCGGCAGAATGCGGCCGTCATCGATCCATTGACGGATCTTCGCCTCCTTCATCTTGGCCCAGTCGTACAGCGGATCATCCAGCGCCGAACCGAGGTTGGGCGCACCATGGATGATCTCGTTGGCCCAGACTTTCGAGCCGAAGGGCCGCGTTCGCGAGTGGTTCATCTTGGCGCGGATATAGCTGCTGAGGACGATGCGCGGGTCGTCGTAAAGCTCGAAACACAGTGCATCCTGTTTCCACACTTCAAGCAGGCCGAACAACACCGCCTGGTAAAGCTCGGTTTTGGTGCTGAAGTAATAGTGCACATTGCTGCGCGGCAAATGCGCTGCCTCGGCAATATCGGCCATGGCAGTACCGGCAAAGCCTTTTTCGGCAAATACTTGTTCGGCAGCCAGAAGGATGTTGTCAACATTGCGTTGACGAATGCTGTGCTTGTGCCCGGTCATGACCAAATCCATTGCGACTGACCCTGCAAGGCTACACCAGGCGCTGACAATTCGTGCGCTGGCGGCAAAAAAGTTGTGTTGTAACGGGGATGTTTCCCGGGCGGCACAGTGGCAATACTGCGCGCCTCGTTTCCTCAAGCCCTTCTCAAGGAGCCTTCACATGTCTATTCCCCTGTTCGGTCTGGGTACCTTTCGCCTCAAGGACCAGGTGGTAATCGATTCGGTCAGCCAGGCCCTGGAGCTCGGTTACCGGGCGGTCGACACCGCACAAATCTACGGTAACGAAGCCGAAGTCGGCCAGGCCGTTGCCGCCAGTGGCATCGCCCGCGACCAGCTGTTCCTGACCAGCAAGATCTGGACCGAAAACCTCGGCGCCGACAAGCTGATCCCGAGCCTGAAAGAAAGCCTGAGCAAACTGCGCACCGAGTACCTGGACCTGACCCTGATCCACTGGCCTTCGCCCAAGGGTGCCGTGCCGGTCAGCGAGTTCATGGGCGCCCTGGCAGAAGCCAAAGCCCAGGGGCTGACCCGCCAGATCGGCGTCTCCAACTTCACCATCGACCTGTTGCGCCAGGCCATCGACGTGGCCGGCAAAGAGGCGATTGCCACCAACCAGATCGAACTGCACCCTTACCTGCAAAACCGCAAACTGGTCGAGTTCATGCACAGCCAGGGCATTGCGGTGACCTCCTACATGACCCTGGGCTACGGCAAGGTGCTCACCGACCCGGTCATCCAGAAAATTGCCGGGCAGCACAACGCCACCCCGGCGCAGGTTACCCTGGCCTGGGCGATGCAGCTTGGCTATGCGGTCATCCCTTCCTCGACCCGGCGCGAGAACCTGGCGGGCAACCTCAAGTCCCAGAACCTCACGCTCAGTGCCGAAGACATGGCCCTGATCGCCTCTCTGGACAGCGGCTTGCGCCTGACCAACCCGGAAAGCCTGGCACCGGCCTGGGATTAACCCCGGTCAGTGCATACCTGCGCCAGCTTCAGGTAATGCAACGTGTGCTGCTGGCCGGCCGAGTCGACATAGACCATGCTGGCCTGCACCACATCGCAGATTTCGGTTGCAGGTTCGCTGAGGTTGACCACCTGGGCGACATCCAGCGGCATGCCGTAGTGGTATTGTGCGATTGATTCGGAAGCCTGAGCCGTTGCCGAAAGCAACAGCGCCAGGCCCAGTAGAGTTCGCAGGTACATAGCGACGCTCCCGTGGGTGTGCGAAAAGGCTCGCCGGCAAGCCGGCGAACCCCGACTCCTAAAGTGTGGCGCGTGCAGGCCCAAGCGTCGGCCGAAGGGATCAACGGCAGTTTCCGGGCAAATCGGTTAATCTCGACGTCAGTCAATCGTCTGCGGACCTGCCCCAGCATGGAACTTCACATCAGCCTGCAAGGCAGCAAGGGCCTGGCCGAACAGCTCTACCGGCAACTGCGCGAAGGCATCGACAGCGGGCGCCTGGCAGCCGGCACCCAACTGCCGCCGACACGGCTGCTGGCCGAACAGCTGGGCGTGTCGCGCAAGACCGTCGCCGATGCCTATTCGCGCCTGACCTACGACAACCTGCTCAGCGGCAAGGTTGGCAAAGGCACCTTCATCACCCCTGCCCCCACCCAGGCCCCGGCGCCCGCCCACAGCGTGGCGCTGGCCAGTGCCCAGACCCTGGCGAGCTGGAAAGCCCGCGCCAACCCGCTGGCAGACATGGCCCCCAGCACCGCGCGCTATGACTTCATCGGCGGCGCCTCGAGCAAGGCGCAGTTTCCGTTCGATGACTGGCGCCGCTGCAACCAGTACGCCTTGCGCCAGATCCGCCGCAGCAGCGCCCGCTATGCCAGCCACCAGGGGTTGCCGGAACTGCGCGAAGCCATTGCCCGGCATATCGCCTTCGCCCGCGGCGTGCGCTGCAACAGTGCCGACGTCCTGGTGTGCAACGGTGCCCAACAAGCCCTGGACCTGATTGCCCGGATACTGATCGAGCCCGGCAGCCGGGTGGCCATGGAAGACCCCGGCTACACCCCCGCGCGCCAGCTGTTTCTGGCCCAGGGTGCCGACGTGCAGTACGTGCCCGTGGATGACCAGGGGCTCTGCGTCGAGCAGATCGCCGACGGTACCCGGCTGATCTACGTCACGCCCTCGCACCAGTTTCCCCTGGGCATGCCGATGAGCCAGGCGCGCCGCCTGGCCTTGCTAGAGCGTGCAGCGGCACTGGGCGCAATCATCATCGAGGACGACTACGACAGCGAGTTCCGCTACGAAGGCCGCCCCACCGATTCGCTGCAGAGCATGGACCGCCATGGCCTGGTGGCCTATGTCGGGACCTTCTCGAAGACCCTGTTGCCGGAACTGCGCCTGGGCTATGCCATCGTCCCCGAGGCGCTGCGCGAAGCGATTGGTGTCGCCAAGCAGTTGACCGACTGGCACACCCCGACCCTGAACCAGTGGGCCCTGGCCCGCTTTATCAGCGAAGGGGCACTGCTCAAGCATATCCGCCGCGTTCATGAGGTGTATGCCGCACGCCGCGAACGGATCCTGCAGCGCCTGCGCGGCGATCTGGCGCCCTGGTTCGAGGCGGTACCGGCCACCGCCGGCTATCACCTGAGCGCCTTGGCCAAGGGCGACCTCGACGTAGCGTTCCTGATCAACATGGCGCGCAAGGTCGACGTCGGGCTGTACTCACTGGACCGCTTTTATGTGCTGGCGCCGCCGCAGCCGGGGTTGCTGCTGGGCTTTGGCGCCATCGAACTGCTCGACATCGACCCGGCCCTGGACCGGGTACGCGACACCTTGCAGACCCTGGGCTGATTGGCCTCCTCGGATTTGCTGCGATTGGCTATCCAAGCTGCAACGCCGCAGCGCTAAGGTAGTGCCATCGCCGCCTGACGCGGAACTGACTGGAGAGCACTGATGAGCAACCGTATCGAATGGGCCAAACACGCACCCGAGGCCTACAAAGCGATGGTCGGCCTGGAAATGGCCCTGGGCAAGTCCGGGCTGGAAAACTCGCTGCTCGAACTGATCCGCCTGCGCGCCTCGCAGATCAATGGCTGCGCCTATTGCGTCAACATGCACGCCAACGATGCGCGCAAGGCCGGGGAAACCGAAGCCCGCCTGCAGACCCTGAGTGTCTGGGAAGACACGGCCTTCTTCACCCCGCGCGAACGTGCCGCCCTGGCCTGGACCGAAAGCCTGACCCGCCTGCCCGAGCGGCATGCGCCGGAGCACCAGTACCGTGCCTTGCTCGAACAGTTCAGCGAGGCCGAGGTGGTCAACCTGACCCTGGCCATCGCCACCATCAATGCCTGGAACCGGTTTGGCGTCGGCTTTGCGATGATTCCGGGCTGAGTCGTCAGCAGGATAAAAAACGCCCTGCACTGCAGGGCGTTTTTGTTTTGCACAGGCCTTTAGCCGGCCCAAACGGCGCCTGCAGAGGAATGCGTGGTTCGCACTGCAGGAAACCATCATGCCGGCGACATGGCCTGCATTTACAACACAGAAAATCAGATCAGAAAGTCATCTCTTTGACATCGTCGGCAACGATCAACTTGCCTGCAGTCTTCTCGATAATCTCTTCGACGGTCACACCCGGTGCGGTTTCACGCAGGATGAAAGCGCCGTTTTCGATTTCCAGGTAGGCCAGGTCGGTCAGCACCTTGCGGATGCAACCGGCGCCGGTCAGCGGCAGGCTGCAGCGCGACAGCAGTTTGGACTCGCCGTCTTTGGAGGCGTGGGTCATGGTGACGATGATGTTGTCGGCACCGGCTACCAGGTCCATCGCGCCGCCCATGCCTTTGACCAGTTTGCCGGGGATCATCCAGGAGGCGATGTTGCCTTCAACATCCACCTCGAAGGCGCCCAGCACGGTCAGGTCGACATGACCGCCACGGATCATGGCGAACGATTCGGCGGAACTGAAAATCGACGCGCCGCGGCGGGCCGTCACAGTTTGCTTGCCGGCGTTGATCATGTCGGCGTCAAGCTGCGCCTCGGTCGGGAATTCGCCCATGCCCAGCAGGCCGTTTTCCGACTGCAGCATCACGTCCATATCCGCCGGGACGTAGTTGGCCACCAATGTCGGGATGCCGATGCCGAGGTTGACGTAGTAACCGTCCTTGAGTTCGCGGGCGACGCGTTGAGCCATTTGTTCGCGGGTAAGTGCCATGGTCAGGATCTCTTTGTTGTTCTGTTCGGGGATGGGTCAGGCTTTGAGGGTGCGTTTTTCGATACGCTTCTCGAAGGTGCCGACAATCACCCGGTCGACATAGATACCCGGGGTGTGGATCTCGGTAGGCAGCAGCACGCCCGGCTCGACGATCTCCTCGACCTCGACCACCGTGATCTTGCCGGCGGTAGCAGCCAGCGGGTTGAAGTTTTGCGCGGTGTTGCGGTACACCACGTTGCCGTAGTGGTCGGCCTTCCAGCCCTTGACGATGGCGAAGTCGCCGGTAATGGCTTCTTCCATGATGTACTTGCGACCGTTGAACTCACGCACTTCCTTGCCGTCGGCAACCGGGGTGCCGTAGCCGGTGGCGGTGAAGAACGCCGGGATGCCAGCGCCGCCGGCGCGCATTTTTTCCGCCAGGGTACCTTGCGGGGTCAGTTCGACTTCCAGCTCGCCACTGAGCAGCTGGCGCTCGAACTCGGCGTTTTCGCCGACATAGGAGGCAATCATCTTGCGGATCTGGTGGTCTTCAAGCAACACGCCCAGGCCAAAGCCATCGACGCCGCAGTTGTTGGAAACCACGGTCAGGCCCTTGACGCCACGGCGCTTGATTTCGTTGATGAGGTTTTCCGGGATGCCGCACAGGCCAAAACCGCCGGCCAGTACTGTCATGTTGTCGGTCAGGCCTTCAAGAGCCTGTTCATAGGTTGCTACGCGCTTGTCCAGTCCGGCCATGCTGATCCGCCTTTTGTAGTTGTTGATCCGACAGGGGTGTCGGCGAGCGTTTGTGCCATCTTCACCCCATTGCACTTATTTGTTAATTTTGTTTTTGTGATCGTTTAATTAATTTTTCAAAAGAATAGTCCGCCTTGATGAACGTCAAACAGCTGCGCGCCTTTGTCACCGTCGCCAAATTCCAGAGCTTTGCCCAGGCCGGCGAGCACCTGCACGTCTCGCAGCCGGCCCTGAGCCTGACGATCAAGGCCCTTGAAGATAATCTAGGCGGTGCCCTGCTCAGCCGCACGACCCGCAGTGTCAGCCTGACCCCTGAAGGTGAAGTATTGCTGCCCCTGGCCCGGCAACTGCTGGCTGACTGGGACAACACCGAAGAACTGCTGCGCCAGCGCTTTACCCTGCAACTGGGCCGGGTGTCGATCGCCGCCATGCCGGCCTTTGCCGGCAACCTGCTACCGGCCACACTCAAGGAGTTTCGCCAGCGCTACCCGCGGGTCAACGTCACCGTGCATGACGTCATCAATGAACAGGTGCTGGAACTGGTGCGCCATCGCCGCGTCGAACTGGGCATCGGCTTTGAGCCGGAGGCCAGCGAGCCGATGCTGTTCAAGCCGCTGTACCTGGACCGTTTTGTCGCGGTGGTCCCCACCGACTCGCCCCTGGCACGGCAGCAACAGGTGACCTGGCGCGAATTGCTGGCCGAAGACTTCATCGCCCTGCAACGGCCTTCGGCGGTGCGGCTGTTGCTGGAGCAGCACCTGGCCGCCGAACATGGCAAGCTGGCAGTGGCCTTCGAAAGTCACCAGCTGTCGACCATCGGCCGCATGGTTGCCAATGGCCTGGGCGTCAGTGCGGTGCCGGCCTTGTGCATTCGACAGATGGAGGAGCTAGGCGCCCATTGCGTGGCCCTGGTCGAACCGGTGATTGAACGACGCCTTGGCGTGTTCCTTCTGGCTGATCATAAACTCTCGGCTGCAGCCCAGGCGCTGCTCGATGTACTACAGCAATCAACCCGCTCCCAGGAGGTGAAATGCGTACAGTGAAGTTTGCCGGCACAACCGTAGCGGCCATCGGCCAAGGTACCTGGTACATGGGTGAAGACCCTGGCCAGCGCAACCACGAAGTGGCGGCCCTGCAGCAGGGTATCGAGCTGGGCCTGAGCCTGATCGACAGCGCCGAGATGTATGCCGAGGGTGGTGCGGAGCAGGTGGTTGGCCAGGCCATTGCCGGGCGGCGCGACCAGGTGTTCCTGGTCAGCAAGGTCTATCCGCACAACGCCAGCCGCAACGGCGTGCCTGCTGCGTGCGAACGCAGCCTCAAGCGCCTGGGCACCGACTACATCGACCTGTACCTGCTGCACTGGCGCGGCCAGTACCCGCTGGAGGAAACCGTCGACGCCTTCGAACGCCTGCGTGAAGCCGGCAAGATCGGCCGTTGGGGCGTGTCGAACCTGGATGTCGATGACCTGCGTAAGCTGTACGAATACAGTGACAACTGCGCCACCGACCAGGTGCTGTACAACCCTTCGCAACGCGGCATTGAATTCGACCTGCTGCCCTGGAGCCGCAAGCGCCAGTTGCCGATCATGGCCTACTGTCCGCTGGCTCAGGCCGGTCGCCTGCTCAAGCACCCGACGTTGCAGGAAATTGCCGAACGCCATGGTGCCACCCCGGCCCAGGTGTGCCTGGCCTGGGTCACCCGCCAGGACGGTGTAGTTGCCATTCCCAAGGCGGTGACGCCCGAACACGTGCGCCTGAATGCGGCAGCGGCCAGCCTGAGCTTGAGCAGCGAAGACCTGCGCGCGATCGATCGCGCCTTCCCGGCGCCGACACGCAAGCAGCACCTGGCGATGGTTTGAATTCGATGGTGGCGTAGAGATATGGCGAGCGCTGCGCGCTCGATCGCAGGCCTGTAGGAGCAACTGTCTTTGGATCTCTTTCTAAGAAGATCTTTTTTCAGCATGACCCGGTCGGCGATGGTGCTAAAGCAGCATCGCTGATAAGGCTGATCCAAACCCAACCTCCAAATGCAGTCCGA
>NZ_JADUCM010000055.1 GCF_016009175.1 Pseudomonas alkylphenolica | reverse complement strand
CCCAGGTGGGCATGCACGCGCACCACAACCTCAGCCTCGGCGTGGCCAACTCGATTGCCGCCGTGGAAGAGGGCTGTGATCGCATCGACGCCAGCCTGGCCGGGATGGGCGCCGGTGCCGGTAACGCACCACTGGAAGTCTTTATCGCCGCTGCCGAGCGCATGGGCTGGAACCACGGTACAGACCTGTACACCCTGATGGATGCGGCCGATGACATCGTCCGTCCGCTGCAGGACCGCCCGGTAAGGGTCGACCGCGAAACCCTGGGCCTCGGATATGCCGGTGTCTACTCCAGCTTCCTGCGCCACGCCGAAGTGGCCGCCGCCAAGTACGGCTTGAAGCCCCTCGACATCCTCGTCGAACTGGGCAAGCGCCGCATGGTCGGCGGCCAGGAAGACATGATCGTCGACGTCGCGCTGGACTTGCTCAAACGTGGATGAATCCATGCGGTTACCCGCCGGGTGACCGCTTTCCTTGCCCTCACACAATAATAAATCGAGGTGCTTGAACATGACTGTTGTAACTGCCCAGAGCCGTGCACAACTCGCGACCACCATCAGCCTGTGTTTTCTCGTGGCGCTGATGGAAGGACTGGATCTACAAGCGGCGGGTATCGCTGCGCAAGGCATGGCCGCCGCATTCAATCTCGACAAGCTGCACATGGGCTGGGTCTTCAGCGCCGGGATTCTCGGCCTGCTGCCTGGCGCGTTTGTGGGTGGCTGGGTCGCTGACCGCATCGGCCGCAAACGCGTGTTGATGGGCTCGGTCGCGCTGTTCGGGCTGTTTTCCCTGGTCACCGCACTGGCCTGGGACTTCAACAGCCTGATCGTCGCACGCTGCCTGACCGGCGTGGGCCTGGGCGCGGCGCTGCCCAACCTGATTGCCTTGACGTCAGAAGCGGCGGGGCCGCGCTTGCGTGGCACGGCGGTAAGCATGATGTACTGCGGTGTGCCGTTGGGCGCGGCGTTGGCAGCGGTGATCGGTATTGCCGGGTACTCCGTCGGCTGGCAGGTGGTGTTCTATGTCGGCGGCGCCGTGCCGCTGCTTATCGTGCCACTGCTGGGGCGCTACCTGCCGGAATCGGCGGCGTTTCGCGATGGCCAGCAATCGACCGACAACAGCACGGGCCTCTGGCATGGTCTGTTCCGTAACGGTGCAGGCTCATCGACGTTGCTGCTGTGGCTGAGCTACTTCTTCACCTTGATGGTGGTGTACATCCTCATCAACTGGTTGCCGAGTCTGCTGGTGGGGCAGGGCTTCACCGGTGTTCAGGCCAGCTGGGTGATGCTGGCGCTGCAACTGGGCGCTGCCATCGGCACCTTGTTGCTGGGCGCGCTGATGGACCGCTTGCCCGCCTGGGCCATCGCCTCGCTGATCTATCTGGGCATCCTCGGCTCGCTGACGGCCCTGGGCCTGGCAAATGCGTTTGAACACATGCTCGTGGCCGGCTTTGTCGCCGGCTTGTTCGCCACCGGCGGGCAAGGGGTGTTGTATGCCCTGGCCCCGTTGTTCTACCCGACGCACATGCGCGCTACCGGCGTTGGCACGGCGGTGGCGGTTGGACGCCTGGGCGCCATGAGCGGGCCGCTGGTAGCCGGGCAGATGCTCGCCCTGGGCACGGGTACGGCGGGCGTGATGCTGGCGTCCGCGCCGGGCATCGTGCTGGCGGCGGGGGCGATGTTCTGCCTGTCGCTGCGGCGTAACAAGCTGGCGCCCGAATAACCCCGCCGATTCGTTCCACAGCCCGGCTGTTTTAGCGGCCGGGTTTACGACAACAACAATAAAGTGATCCTTGCCATGCATACCTGCATTCTGCGAGCGGCCGGCCTGTGCCTGTCGTTTACCCTGGCGTCCTCGTCCTGGGCTGGCGGTTTTATCGAAGACAGCAAAGCGAGCGTAACGGCGCGCAACTATTACTTTGATCGCGACTTCAAAGGCACCTCGGCGCAGTCTGCCGCGCGTGAGTGGGCCCAGGGCTTTATCTTCAGGTTCACCTCCGGGTTCAGCGACGGGCCTGTGGGGTTTGGTCTGGACGCGCAAGGCTTGCTGGGGCTGAAGCTGGATTCTTCGCCAGACCGTGTCGGCACCGGCTTGCTGCCCTACGATGCAACCGACCGCGAGCCGCGTGACGACTATTCCGAACTGGGCCTGACTGCCAAGGCCAAAGTGTCGAAAACCGAGCTTCAGGTCGGCACCATCAGCACCTTGTTGCCGGTGGTCTTTGCCAGCCCCAGCCGCTTGCTGC
The DNA here is from genome assembly GCF_016009175.1 of Pseudomonas alkylphenolica. GTDB lineage: Bacteria > Pseudomonadota > Gammaproteobacteria > Pseudomonadales > Pseudomonadaceae > Aquipseudomonas > Aquipseudomonas alkylphenolica_B. The sequence goes on along the minus strand of NZ_JADUCM010000055.1, from coordinate 11,761 downwards.
CGCAGACCTTGCGCGGTACCTACCTGCGCTCGCAAGACATCGACAACCTGACGCTGCATGCCGGCTGGCTGGACCGCATGAACCAGCGTGATTCGACCAACTACCAGAAGATCACCATGGCAGCGCCCAATGGCCGCTTCAACGGCAAGGCCGAGTCAGACCAGTTCGTGTTCATGGGGGCCGACTACAAATGGTCGGATGCGCTGACGCTCAAGTACTACCACGCCACCCTCAAGGACCTGTACCGCAAGGACTTCGTCGGCGTCGAGCACCTGCAGCCGCTGGGCAGCGGGCGTCTGAAAAGCGACCTGCGCTATTTCATTGCCGGTGAAGACGGCGCGGCCGGTGGCGGCAAGGTCGACAACCGCAACCTGGGCATGATGTTCACCTACACCCAGGGTGCGCACAGCCTGGGTGCCGGCTATATGCAGCTCACCGGGGCCACCGCCATGCCCTACATTGCCGGCACCGAGCCGCTGGTGATCACTGAGGGCTCGCTCAGCTCCGAGTTCATCAACCCCAAGGAACGCAGCTGGCAGGTCAAGTACGACTATGACTTCAGCGCACAAGGCGTGCCGGGGCTCAAGGGTATGGTGCGTTACATCGACGGCAGCAACATCGACTTGCCGGTTGCGCTGGGCGGCGATGACCGCCACGAAACCGAGAAGGACGTCGAACTCTCCTATGTGCTGCAGTCGGGCAGCATGAAGGGCTTGGGACTGCGTGTCCGGCATGCCTGGTACCGCAACGACTTCGCCCCGGCAGCGACCTTCAGGGATGGCAATGAACTGCGGGTGAACATCGATTACACCCTGGTGCTCTGGTAAATGAAGTGAGCGCGAAGCGCCAATCCGGTGCGCCTTTCTTTCCCCGCGGGCCATTCTGGCCCGCTATGTGCTTTGTCTCCCTGTATCGATAGCTGATCGATTGGTCAGGCCTTCACCGTGCCGCAGTGCGAAATGAAGGCTGCCCCGTCTCTGAAGCTCATTGAACTCCGTATTTACAGGGATCAAGTGCATGTCGCTTCCTCAATCGCTCGACCTCGCTGCCCGCGATACCGGCTGGAGTGCCGAGCTGATGCTGCATTTTGTTCGTCGCGGGGCGAAGACCTGTATTGGTGCGCGACGTCATTTCGGTCCTCTTTTGGTGCAGCGGCCGTTCTACCCGGAAGGTGCACCGTGCCACGTTTATGTGCTGCATCCGCCCGGCGGTGTCGTCGGCGGCGACAAGCTGGTGCTCGATGTGCACCTTGAGCCGGGCAGCCACGCGCTGCTGACCATGCCCGGCGCCACCAAGTTCTATCGCAGTGGCGGCGATACCGCCTGTTTGCGCCAGCATTTTCACCTGGCACCCGACAGTGTGCTGGAGTGGTTGCCCCAGGGCAGCATCTGCTTTGCCGGTGCGCGGGCACGCCTGGAAAACCGCTTCAGCCTGTCTCCCGGCGCCCGTTTGCTGGCCTGGGAAACCCTGTGCCTGGGGCGGCCGGTGATGAACGAGACGTTCAGTCATGGTGCGCTGGACAGCCGCCTGCAGATCGATGTGCCTGACGATCCCGGCTTGCATGAACGCCTGCGTATCGAGGGTGGCCAGCTGCAAAAGCTCGGTGGTTACCCGCTGCAGTCGACCTTTTGTGCGTATCCCGCCGACCCCGATCTGCTCGAGCAAGCCCGCGCGCTGTTGGACTGCTTGAACGTCCCCGCCGGAGCGACGCTGCTTGGTCAGCTGCTGGTAGTGCGCCTGCTGGACCACGACAACCAACGTTTGCAACTGACCCTGCAGCGGCTATGGCATGCCCTGCGTCCGGCCGTGATCGGCCTGGCGCCATGCCCGCCGCGTATCTGGGCGACCTGAGAGAGTGCCATGGAGCTGACCCCGAGAGAGAAAGACAAACTGCTGCTGTTCACCGCAGCGCTGCTTGCCGAGCGCCGCCTGGCCCGTGGCCTGAAGCTCAACTACCCGGAAGCGGTGGCATTGATCAGTGCCACCGTCATGGAAGGCGCACGCGATGGGCGCACAGTGGCCGAACTGATGAACCTGGGCCGCGAAGTGCTCAGCCGCGAGCAGGTCATGGAGGGGGTGAGCGAGATGATTCCCGATGTGCAGGTCGAGGCCACATTTCCCGACGGCACCAAGCTTGTGACCGTACATGACCCGATTGTTTAGGAGCCCCATATGATTCCCGGAGAAGTACAGGTCGCCGAGGGTGACATCGAACTCAATGTGGGCTACCCGACGTGCAGCGTCACCGTGGCCAACCACGGCGATCGCCCGGTGCAGGTTGGCTCGCACTATCACTTTTATGAGGTCAACGACGCCCTGGTGTTCGAGCGCGAACCCACCCGTGGTTTTCGCCTGGACATCGCTGCCGGCACCGCGGTGCGCTTCGAACCGGGGCAGGCGCGCACCGTGACTCTGGTGGCGTACGCCGGCAAACGTGAAGTGTATGGGTTTCAGGGCAAGGTCATGGGCAAGCTGGAGGTCGAAGTATGAGCCGGATTTCCCGTCGGGCCTATGCCGACATGTTCGGCCCCACGGTAGGCGACCGCGTGCGCCTGGCCGATACCGAGCTGTGGGTGGAGGTGGAGAAGGACTTCACCCTGTACGGTGAAGAGGTCAAGTTCGGTGGCGGCAAGGTGATCCGCGACGGCATGGGCCAGGGCCAGATGCTCGCCGCCCAGGCTATGGACCTGGTACTGACCAATGCCTTGATCATCGATCACTGGGGTATCGTCAAAGCCGACATCGGCATCAAAAACGGGCGCATTTTCGCCGTCGGCAAGGCGGGTAACCCCGATGTGCAGCCGGGCGTGACGCTGCCGATCGGTGCCGGTACCGAGGTGATCGCCGCCGAAGGCAAGATCGTCACCGCCGGTGGCATCGACTCGCACATTCACTTCATCTGCCCGCAGCAAGTGGAGGAGGCGCTCACCTCCGGCGTTACCACTTTTATCGGTGGCGGTACCGGGCCTGCCACCGGCACCAATGCCACCACCTGCACCTCCGGGCCATGGTACCTGGCGCGGATGCTCCAGGCCGCCGACGAACTGCCGATCAACATCGGCCTGCTCGGCAAAGGCAACGCCTCGAGACCAGAAGCGCTGCGCGAGCAGATTCATGCCGGCGCGGTCGGCCTGAAGTTGCACGAAGACTGGGGCTCGACGCCGGCCGCGATCGATTGCTGCCTGACGGTGGCCGAAGAACTGGACGTGCAGGTAGCCATTCACACCGACACGCTGAACGAGTCCGGCTGTGTCGAAGACACCCTGGCGGCGATTGGCGATCGCACCATCCACACCTTCCACACCGAAGGCGCAGGCGGTGGGCACGCCCCGGACATCATCCGCGCGGCGGCGTTTGCCAACGTGCTGCCATCGTCGACCAACCCGACCTTGCCGTACACCGTCAACACCGTCGATGAGCACCTGGACATGCTCATGGTCTGCCACCACCTGGACCCGAGCATTGCCGAGGACGTGGCGTTTGCCGAGTCGCGCATTCGCCGCGAGACCATTGCCGCTGAAGACATCCTGCATGACCTCGGCGCCTTTTCCATGACCTCGTCCGACTCCCAGGCCATGGGCCGGGTAGGGGAAGTGGTGCTGCGCACCTGGCAGGTCGCTGACCAGATGAAACGCCGCCGTGGGCCGCTGGCACCCGACAGCCATTACAGCGACAACTTCCGGGTCAAGCGTTACATCGCCAAGTACACCATCAACCCGGCGCTGACCCACGGTATCGCGCATGAAGTGGGCTCGGTCGAAGCAGGCAAGCTGGCCGACCTGGTGCTGTGGGCGCCGGCTTTCTTCGGGGTCAAGCCTGCGCTGGTGATCAAGGGCGGCATGATCGCCATGGCGCCCATGGGCGACATCAATGGTTCGATCCCGACGCCGCAGCCGGTGCACTACCGGCCGATGTTCGGCGCACTGGGCGCGGCGCGCAATGCCACGCGCATGACTTTCCTGTCGCAGTCGGCGCATGAGCGCGGCGTTCACCATGAACTGGGCTTGCGCAGCCTGATCGGTGTGGCTCACGGCTGCCGCACGGTGCGCAAGGGCGACATGGTCCACAACAGCCTGCTGCCCCTGATCGAGGTGGATTCGCAGACCTACGAAGTGCGGGCCAACGGCGAGTTGCTGGTGTGCGAACCGGCGACGGTATTGCCCATGGCGCAACGTTATTTTCTGTTCTGAAGGAGTGAACATGATTCTTTTGACGCGGCGGCTCAGTGAGGCCGCCCAACCCAGCGCTACGGTCACCCTCGCGCTGGACGTGCGGATCAAGAGCCGTGTACGCGTGACCCTCGATGACGGGCGCGAAGCAGGCTTGATGCTGGAACGTGGCCAGCTGATTCGCGGCGGCGAGCTGCTCGGCGACGAGCAGGGCAGCGAAGTGATTCGCGTGCTGGCGGCTGCCGAGCAGGTATCCACGGTGCGTTGTGCCGATCCGCTGTTGCTGACGCGCGCGGCGTATCACCTGGGTAACCGTCATGTGCCGCTGCAGATCGATGACGGATTTGTCCGCTACCAGCATGACCATGTACTGGACGAAATGGTCCGCGGCCTGGGGCTGCAGGTGACGGTGGAGCAGGCGCCGTTCGAGCCCGAAGCCGGCGCTTACCAAAGTGCTCCGCACAGCCACTCATACAGCGACCACCCGTTTGTGCGGGTTGCCCAGCACTGATTTTCACAAGGAGATTGACCATGAAAAAGACCTTCGCCCTGATTCTGCTGCTGGTTGCCGTACCGGCCTTTGCGCACCCGGGCCATGATGCCAACCCGTTGCAGGATGGTTTGCTGCACCCGCTCACCGGCCTCGACCACTTGTTGATGCTGCTCGGCACCGGCGTGCTGGCGGCCCTGACCGGCCGTACCCTGGCCTTGCCGCTGCTGACCCTCTGCGCGATGTTTGGCGGCGCGATCATGGGGCACCTGTTCGGCGGTGTGATCGGCATGGAACAGATGATCATCGGCTCGTTGCTGGTGGCGGCGGCTGCCTTGCTGCTGCCGAGTCGCCAGGTGCTGCTGGCCCTGGCCATGCCGCTGTTTGCCCTGTTTCACGGCTGGGCGCATGGCGTTGAAGCCAGCCCGGGGGCGTTCTGGGTCTTCAGTGCAGGCTTTGTCAGCGTCAGCGGCGTGCTGCTGTTGGCAGGCTTCGCGGGCGGCTGCCTGTTGCGTCAGCACAAAGGCCTGCAGAAAGCCTTTGGTGGCGGCCTGCTGGCCGGCGCTGCGCTGGTGCTGGCCGGTTGATGAGCGTTGACCTGAAACTGCTGCGCCTGTTGCAGCTGGCCAGCCCCAACCTGCCGGTCGGCGGCTTCACCTATTCGCAAGGGCTTGAGTGGGCGGTTGAAGCCGGATGGGTGCAGGGTGCCGACGGTTTTCGCGCCTGGCAGTTGCAGCAGCTGCACGACACCCTGGGGTGCCTGGACTGGCCGCTGTTGGCGCGCCTGTACCAGGCCTGTCGCGATGATGATGTCGAGGCGTTTGCACGCTGGAGCACGTTCTTGCTGGCCAACCGCGAAACCGCCGAACTGCGCCTTGAAGAACGCCAGCGCGGTATGGCCCTGGCCCGGCTGCTGGATGGCTGGCAGTGGTGCCAGGCCCCGGCGTGGCGCAGCTGCGTAGGCATGAGCCAACTGGGCGGCATGGCCTGGCTCGGTGCACAGTGGGATATCCCGTTGCGCGACCTGGCATTGGGGCATGGTTTTGCCTGGCTCGAAGGTGCGCTGATGGCGGGCGTCAAACTGGTGCCCTTTGGTCAACAGGCGGCGCAAACCCTGCTGCGCGACCTCAGCGAAGCCTTGCCCGAGGTGCTGGAAAGCGCCCTGGCCTTACCGGACGAGGAACTCGGCGGTGGCTTGCCACTGCTGGCGATTGCCTCCGCCCGTCACGAAACCCAATACACCCGATTGTTCCGATCCTGAGGAAAGCCCTATGCAACAGCAAAGCTACCAGCAACCCCTGCGCGTGGGTGTCGGCGGCCCGGTCGGCTCTGGCAAGACCGCACTGCTTGAAGCCCTGTGCAAGGCCATGCGCGATCACTATGAAATCGCCGTGGTCACCAACGACATTTACACCAAGGAAGACCAGCGCATCCTCACCGAAGCCGGGGCACTGGCCCCGGAACGCATTGTCGGTGTGGAAACCGGTGGCTGCCCGCACACCGCGATCCGTGAAGATGCCTCGATGAACCTGGCGGCGGTGGAAGACCTGGCGCGCAAGTTCGGCAACCTTGAAGTGATCTTCGTCGAGAGCGGCGGTGACAACCTGAGTGCCACGTTCAGCCCGGAACTGGCCGACCTGACGGTGTATGTGATCGACGTCGCCGAAGGCGAGAAGATTCCGCGCAAGGGCGGGCCGGGGATCACCAAGTCGGATTTCCTGGTGATCAACAAGATTGACCTGGCGCCTTATGTGGGGGCCTCGCTCGAGGTGATGGAAAAAGACACCCAGCGCATGCGCCCCGAGCGCCCCTGGGCCTTTACCAACCTCAAGACGGGGCAGGGTTTGCAGCGGGTGATCGACTTTATTGTCGAGCGCGGAATGCTGGATTAACCCTGTAGGCGCAGCAGGCACACCGCAGCGTCTGGTTCGCCGGCAAGCCTGGCTCCTACAGATTTACACCGCCATCCTGTAGGAGCGAGGCTTGCCCGCGAAGAACGATAACGCGGTGCAACAGGCACACCGCAGCGCCTGGTTCGCCGGCAAGCCTGGCTCCTACGGTGTCATACGGCGTCCAGGCCCATCTGCCAGAAATCGGCTTCCAGCCGGGACGCCTGGCCGAACGTTTTCACCAGCTCTTCAAACCGCCGCTCGGTCATGGCCCGTGAGGCCAGGTCATCGAGGTGCGCGCGTGCTGCGGTGGCCACCCCTTGGTAGCCAACACCGGCGTATTCGCCGATCCAGTCCCGGTACGGGTGATCGGCCAGCGCTTCGATGCCGTTGGGGGTGAGGTTACGGCCGATTTCTGCGTAACCGATTACGCAGGGCGCCAGGGCGACATGCAGGTCGAGCAGGTCGCCCGCAGCGCCGCAGTCAAGCACGAAACGGGTATAGGCGACGGTGGCCTGATGTTCCGGCGTTGCGGCCAGTTCATCAGGCGACAGGCCCCAACGCTGACACAACCGCACATGCAGCTCGGTTTCATCGAGGATTGCCGCCAGCCCTGCCTGCGCCGCGCGGATGTCGGCAAGGGTCCGGCTCTTGTAGGCCGCCAGTGCCCAGGAGCGGGCGAACTGGATCAGGAACAGGTAGTCCTGCACCAGGTAGTTGCGAAAGGCCGGTTGCGCCAGGGTGCCTGCGCCCATCTGACGAACAAAATCATGTTCGACGTAGCTGTTCCAGTCGCTGGCAGCCGCCTGTTTCAGGCGTTCGAAGATATCCATAATTACCCCTTGATGTCATAGGCGGCGTCGAAAAACGCCTGCTCCAGCGCCACGGCACGCTGGAAGAAGTCATTGCTGATGGCTGCCTGTGCCGGGCCGACCCGGTCGAGCTCGCTGCGCAGGAAGGCCACGAAGCTCTGGAAGTCCGGATTGTTGTGCAGGGTGATCCACTCCGCATGTTCAAAACGCGGCGGCAACACGGCGGGCGCGCGCAGGGCCCAGTCCAGGTACAGGCCTTCGGCGACGTTGAGTACGGCGAGGGCGGCCGCGTACGACCGCGTGGCCGCGGCTTCGCGCATGATCGCCTTGAAACCTGCGGTGGGCACCGAATCTGGCGCCTGCTGGCGCTGTGCTTCGGTGACGCCAAGGGCTTCGAATGAGCGCAGGAAGTAGGTGTTCTCTTCGCCAGAGATCACCCCGGTAAAACGGCCCAGACGAATACGCGCTTCAAAGGTGTCGGCGCTGGCAATGGCGGCACCGAGCAAGGTCAGGAAGGCATCGATGAAGCGGTGGTCCTGGATCAGGTAGTTGCTCAGCACCGCGTCGCTCAGGCTGCCATCGAGCAGTTCGTTGACGAAGCGGTGTTCGATGATCTGCGTCCAGGTGGGTTCGCTCTGTTGGCGCAGGGTATCGGTGAAGCGTGCGGTCATCGTGCTGTCCTTGTAGTTGGCGACAGCGAGACCGGGTATATCTGACATGGGCGGCCTCGCAGTGAGACCGGCAAAAAGGCAGGTTGGCAATCCCCATCCCTTCGCCGGCATGATCCGGATCAGGTTCGAAGGGTCACCGCGCTGCAGGTGCCAGCGGTTTCTCAGCCCGTTGCCGGGCTCCCCTTGGTGGCCGAATCTATACAGCAAGCGCGATCGCTTGTCACGTCGGCGGCTAGTGAATGCTCGAAGCCAGCTCGAAGATCGGCATGTACATCAGGATGACGATCAGGCCGATCAACAGGCCGATGAAGGTCATCAGCAGGGGTTCGAACAAACGCACGAACCATTCGATCCAGCGGCTGATCTCTTCGTCATAGAAGTCGGCGCTGCGCTCCATCATCTGACCGAGGTTGCCTGACTGTTCGCCTGCCCGCAGCAGTCGCAGCGACACCGGCGTGACGAGTTGGCCGAGCTCCAGTGCCGCTGACAGTGACAGGCCCTCACGCACCCGGTCACAGGCGTGCTGCAGGCGCTGCTTGGCCGCCGCACCCAGCAGGCCGCGCGCCATCTCCATGGCAGTGAGTACCGGGATACCGCCCTGCAGCAAGATGCCCAGCGAGCGATAGAAGCGCGCCAGTTCGTACATCACCAGGCGTCGGTGCAAGGCAGGCAAACGTTCCAGCTGGCGGTTCAGCCAGCGCCGCACGCGTGGGTCGCGGCGCAGTACGAACAGGCTCAGGCAAAACGCCAGAAAGCCCAGACCCAGTGTGGCCTGATGCGCATGCAGGAACATCCCTGCCTGCATCAGGCAACGCGACAGCCAGGGCAATTCGGTGCCCAGCCCTTCGAACACCAGGCTGAAGCGCGGCACCACATAACCCAGCAGAAACAGCACGACGCCACCGCCGACCAGCAACAGCAACAACGGGTAGATCGAGGCGCTGATGATCTTCTGGCGAACTTCGTCCATGCGTTGACGGTAAGCAACGTAACGCCCCAGTGCATCGCCCAGGGCGCCGGTTTTTTCACTCGACTGCACCAGTGCGACATACAGCGGCGGAAACACACTGGGCAGCTGGCCCAATGCCTGGGAGAACGACTTGCCCTCATACAACAGGCGCACCAGTTCGCTGAGCGTCTTGCGCGCCTGCGGGGCGGACTCTTTTTCCGCCAGGCTTTCCAGCGCGTCAATCAGCGGCAGGCCGGCGTTGAGCAGGGTGGTCAGTTCCTGACTGAACAGCACCAGGTTGAAGGCTTCAGCACGGCGCCAACGCAACTGGGCGAAACGCTCGGCACTGCGCACACTGACCACCCGCAAGCCTTGTTGCTCCGCCTGCAAGCGGGCTTGCCCGGCATCTTGTGCGTCCAGGGTCAGCAGAACCACACCGGCTTTCCCCAGCGCCTTGAGTTCATAGCGCATGTGCTGATCCTCCGCTTACTGCCAGCTGGTGACCTCGGCATTCTCGCCATCGCCACCGGGTTGACCGTCCTTGCCCATAGACAGCAGGTCGTACTCGCCGTTTTCGCCGGGTTGGCGGTAAATGTAGTTACGTCCCCACGGGTCCTGGGGGACCTTTTTCTGCAGGTAGGGCCCGGACCAGCGCGCTTCGTCGCTGGGGGCGGTCACCAGCGCCTGCAGGCCTTGCTCAGTATTGGGGTAATGCCCCACTTCCAGCCGGTACAGGTCAAGGGCCTTGCTCAGGCCTTCGATCTGCGCCCGCGCCACCTTGGCTTCAGAGCGGCCCAGCTGGCTGAAATACTTGGGGGCAACGATCCCGGCCAGCAGGCCCAGCACCACCAGCACTACCAGCAGTTCGAGCAAAGTGAATCCCCGTTGCGAACGTTTTTTGTTGTTCATGCCCAGGCCCTCCGTTGTGTGCCTGAAGGGCTTTATGCAAATGCCGTGCGCGTCTGCGTCAAGCCTTTGCGCCACGCGCCCGGCAAGGCGGCACAGTGCTTGCGTCATAGCTGAAAAGCCTCGGCAATCGGGGCATATGCCCCACTTTTCGGGGGACGCAACGGGGAGGGCGGCACTATGCGCTGGCTTACTGCAGGATTGTTTGCGTGCCTGGCCTGTACAGGCCCGGTCGAGGCGGATGTGTACATCTCGGTAAAGGCTGACGGCAGCTATGTACTGTCAAACGTTCACCGACCCGGACGAACGTATCAGCGGGTGGTCAGCGAACCCGTTGCCAGTCTGGGCAATGGTGATCAGCCGCAGCTGATCACCGGCATGCCCTACGCCGAACTGGTAGCCGAGGCGGCTGAAGCCAACGATGTGCCGGCCGCATTGCTGCATGCGGTGATTCAGGCAGAGTCACGCTACAACCCCAATGCGCGCTCGGCCAGTGGGGCGGTGGGGCTGATGCAATTGATGCCCGATACGGCGCGCGAGCTCGGGGTCAAGAACTCGCTGGATCCGGCCTCCAATGTCCAGGGCGGGGCGCGGTACCTCAAACGCATGCTGACGATGTTCGACAACGACATCACCTTGGCGGTGGCGGCCTACAACGCCGGGCCCGATGCGGTGATGCGCCGTGGCAGCGTGCCGCCGTATGCCGAGACGCAGCGCTATGTGCCCAAGGTGTTGCGCCAGTACCGGCGGCTTCAGGGCCTGGCAATGGATGCGCCGCTGTGATCGGCGGAATTGGCGGGTGTGGGTAATTGGGGGGCCGCTACAGGGCCGCCCCCGATTAGTGGGGAATTTCGGGGGATAGCCCCCAATTGAGATTCATTAACACTCGTAAAGCGCTGATTTAAAACAACAAAAAACTATGGCACGGCGCTTGCGTCAGCCCCTTCAAAGTTTCCCGGCATCACCAGAGGCACGCCATGATGACTCCAATCAAAGGCTCCGTCCTGACTTCAATGCTGATCTCTGCCGTCACCTTTGTGTGGCAGTCGGAGGGTGAAGCTGCCGTACGCTGCGAGCGTAATCTGGTGGCCAACGTAGTGGCGCTGGACCAGCCACTGATGTTCAACCGCCTCGGGGCGCAGAATGCCAACGGCATGATGTTCGCCTTGAGTCGCGATGTGGTCGACGAGCACCAGGTGTCGTTGGCCAACGGCGGGGCTGCAGTGCCAGGCAAGGTCACCTTGCGCCCGGACAAGCGCCCACGGCCGATTGTGTTGCGGGTGGCGGCCGGCGATTGTCTGACCGTCAATCTGCAGAACCTGCTGGCTTACCAGGCCAACCCGAATCATTCCAATGATGCCGGCGAAGAAACCGAAGTCGAGGGCGAGGAGGGCGACGCAGCCCCTGCACCAGAAGGTGAGGTGGTTGACGACCAGGTCACCGACCGCCACGTCGGCTTCCAGGTCAACGGCATGCAGGCGGTCAACAGCATTGGTGACATCGCTGCCAACACCGGGCGCAACAGCAACTTCCTGGTTGCCCCCGGGGGCACGCGTTCCTACACCCTGTATGCAGAACGCGAAGGCGCCTTTGCCGTCTCCAGCCGTGGCGCCACCTTTGGTGGCGAAGGCGCCGCGGGTAACGTCTCCAATGGCCTGTTCGGGCAACTGGTGGTGGTCCCCAAAGGCGGGCGTACCTACCGCAACACCCTCACTGAAGAGGAAATGCGCCTGAGCACCACCGGCCGGGCCCCGACCGGACAACCCATCGTCGATTACCAGGCCCGTTACCCGCAACGCGAGCCCTGGCTGCGTGAAGGCAAGGCCGGCACACCGATTATCGCCATGGTCGACGGCAACGAGATCATATCCAGCG
>NZ_JADUCM010000054.1 GCF_016009175.1 Pseudomonas alkylphenolica | reverse complement strand
CTTCAGGAGGCTGAGTGGAGGTGTCTGGAGGGGGCTGGTGCGCAGCACCCTTCGGCCGTAGCCGAAGTTCGCGAGTCGGAGACTTGGCGAAGCAAGTCGTAGGCCGCGATGCCCCTGGAGGGCGCCGGAGCGAAGGGACCCGGAGCGAAGCGTAGGGCCGTATGCAGGAGCAGGCGGTTTTGGTTCCTTTTGCCAAGACAAAAGGGACCCGCCGTAAGGGCGGAAGGGGCCGGTAGCCTCGCCGCAGGGAATGGATAAGCTCACCATCCAATCACCCCGGAGCACCCTGAAGCACCCCCAGTATTCCGCGAAGCATCATAAATTTACCCCCCCGCCGCTCGTCCCTCCTGATACCCCCGTTTTGCCCTGCGGCCCGCCTGCGTGCCGGGGCAAGGCGTTCCGATCAGCCCAGCAACGAGATGGCAATGACCACGACCCGCTCCCGCAAAGCCCTGTACATCGGCCTGCCCCTTGCCCTGGCGGTGGCCTTGGGCGCCACTGCTGCCGGTTACGTCTACCTGCAGCAAAGCGCCGGTTACCCGCGCAAGATCGTCGAGCAGGCCAACGCCCTGCATGAGCACATGTTGTCGTTCGACAGCCATATCACCGTGCCACTGACCTTTGGCGCGGAAGGCAACGAGGCGGACAAGGACGGGCGTGGCCAGTTCGACTTGATCAAGGCCGGCAAAGGCCGTTTGTCTGGCGCGGCGCTGACCATATTCGGCTGGCCCGAACTGTGGAACGGCCCCAATGCACCGCATCGCCCTACTCCGGGCTTTGTCGACGAGGCCAGGCACCAGCAGGAAGTGCGCTACAAGATCATCAGCAACATGGTCCGCGAATTTCCCAACCAGGTCGGCATTGCCTACACCCCGGATGACTTCCGGCGCCTGAATGGCGAAGGCAAGTTCGCCATCTTCATCAGCATGCTCAACGCCTACCCGCTGGGCCGAGACCTGTCCCAGCTGGACCTGTGGGCCGCACGCGGCATGCGTATGTTCGGCTTCAGCTACGTGGCCAACAACGACTGGGCCGACTCGTCACGACCGCTGCCGTTTTTCAACGACACCCCGGACGCGCTGGGCGGCCTGTCGCCGTTGGGCGAACAGGCGGTGGCACGCTTGAACGACCTGGGGGTGATCATCGATGTGTCGCAGATGTCGACTCTGGCCCTGGAAGACGTCGCCCGCCTTAGCCGCACGCCGATGGTTGCATCGCACTCGGCGCCACGGGCGCTGGTGGATATCCCGCGCAACCTCAGCGACAAGGAAATGCAACTGATCAAAAACAGCGGCGGCGTGCTGCAGGTCGTAGCCTTCGGCACCTACCTCAAGCCGTTGAGCAAGCCGAGCCTGGAGAAACTCGAGGCCCTGCGCGCGCGCTTCGACCTGCAACCGCTGCAAGGCCTGGCCAACGCCTTGATGCCGGGCGATGCGGTGATCGCCATCTGGCCGGAAAAGCGCTTTGGCGAGTATGCCGGCACGCTCTACGACATCGTCGAGCAAGAACCCAAGGCCGACCTCAAGGCCTATGGCGATGCCATCGACTATGCCGTGAAGAAAATGGGCATCGACCACGTCGGCATCAGCTCGGATTTCAACGACGGCGGCGGCCTCGATGGCTGGAAGGATGTCAGCGAGATCCGCAACGTCACCGCCGAGCTGCTCAGCCGCGGCTATTCGGAGGCCGATATTGCCAAGCTGTGGGGCGGCAACTTCCTGCGGGTGTGGGCCGATGTACAAAAGGCCGCGCGCCCTGTCGCCAGCCTCTCCACTCCTTGAACAGGCAGCCTTCGCGATGACTGACCGTCGTACTTTTCTCAAGCAGGCGGGGCTGCTCGCCGCCAGCCTGCCACTGCTGCCCGAGGCGCTGGCCGGTGCGGCTCCGGCATTTAGCGGCAAAGACAAATGGCAACAGCTGCGCCAGCTGTTTCCCCTGGACCCGAACTACGCGCATTTCGCCAATTTTCTGGTCACCGCCCACGCAAAGCCGGTGCAGGACGCCATCGACTACTACCGTGCGCAAATCGACCGTCACCCGGCGCGCTGGGTCGACTGGGAAAGCGAAATCGAATGGCAGCGCGAGGGTGAGGTACGCGACTGGGCCGCCCGCTACCTGGCGGTTCGCCCCCGGCAGATCGCCCTCACCGGCAGCACCACCGAAGGCCTGGGCATGATTTATGGCCGCCTCAAGGTCGCCCCCGGGCAAGAGATCCTCACCACCGAACACGAGCATTACGCCACGCGCAAAACCCTGGAATTCCGCCAGCGCAACGAAGGCACCACGGTGCGCAAGCTGCGCCTGTTCCAGCACCCGCGCGAGGTGTCCCGCGACCAGGTGCTGGGCACCCTCGACAAGGCCATCAACGCCAACACCCGGGTGCTGGGCATGACCTGGGTGCATTCGGGCAGCGGGGTCAAGCTGCCCATCGGCGAGATCGGCGAACTGGTGCGCACGCACAACCGCGACCGCGACGAAGACCGGCGCATTCTCTACGTGGTCGACGGCGTGCATGGCTTTGGCGTCGAGAACGCCAACTTTGCCGACTTCAACTGCGACTACTTCATCGCCGGCACGCACAAATGGATGTTCGGCCCGCGCGGCACCGGGATCATCTGCGCCGCCAGCGAGTCGATGCGCAACCTGGTGCCGACCTTTGCCACCTTCTCTGAAGACAAGGACTTCGCCACCATCATGACCCCCGGCGGCTATCACGCCTTCGAGCACCGCTGGGCGCTGGGCAAGGCGTTCGAGCTGCACCTGCAACTGGGCAAGGCCGATGTCCAGGCACGCATTCACCAGCTCAACGACTACCTCAAGCAACGCCTGCTCGAACACCGGGCCATCGAACTGGTGACTCCGCTAAGCCCCGAGTACTCGGCGGGCTTCACCTTCCTGCGCGTCAAGGACCAGGACCCCGATGCCCTGGCCGCCTACCTCAACCACCACCGCATCGTCGTCGATGCCGTCGACCGCGACGTCGGCCCGGTGCTGCGCATGGCGCCCGGCCTGCTCAACAACGAGCAGGAAATCGACCGGGCCATGGACCTCCTGATCAAAAAAACCTGAATAGGCGCACTCATGTCTTTATCGCTCCCCTTCTACCGTTCGCTGGCCGCTGCGGTGGCCCTGCTGGGACTGTCCAGCGCCCAGGCCGCTACCCCCGGCGCACCCGGCAGCGTGTTTCGCGACTGCACCACGGCCTGCCCGGAAATGGTCGTGCTGCCTGCCGGCAGCTACCCGATGGGCACCCCGGATGACGAAGTCGGTCGCCAGCCCGACGAAGGCCCCCTGCACACCGTGACCTTTGCCAAGCCATTTGCGATCAGCCGCTTCCAGGTCACCGCCGGTGAATGGGATGCCTACTTGCGCGAAGCAGGCGTAACCATTGCCGACGGCGATACCCGGCCCGGGCGTGAATGCAGGGCCAGCAAGCCACGCTATAAACAGGAACCGCGCCAGCCCGCCGTGTGCATGAGTTACCACGACGTCCAGGCCTACACCCAGTGGCTGTCGAAGAAGACCGGCAAGCATTACCGCATGGTCAGCGAGGCGCAGCGCGAGTACGCCGCCCGCGCGGGCAGTACCGGTCCCTTTCCGTTCGCCATGGACCCGGACGGCGACTACCAGATCACCCGCAATGCCAATACCTACGGCCCGCGTGATGGCTACAGCTTCAGCTCGCCGGCAGGCAGCTACCCGGCGAATGCCTTCGGCGTTTACGACATGCATGGCAACGTCTACGAATGGGTCGCCGACTGCTGGCATGAGAACTATGTCGGCGCCCCCACCGATGGCAGCGCCTGGGTCGAACCGGGCTGTACCACGCGGCATATCCGTGGCAACGACTGGGGCGAGGCACCGATTTTTTCACGCTCTGGCAACCGTAACGACCGCCCTGCCGACACCCGTGGCGACTGGCTTGGCCGGCGCGTAGTGCGCGAACTCTGACCCCCGGCGCGCGGCCGGGCACAACCGGACCGCGCGCTAAATTCCACCGCTGCCCGCTCGTTTTCAAGCTAGATCCCCTGCTGCGACTCGCCGCCGCAGGGCCTGCTTTCTCATGCACCCGCCCAGCCTTCATTCAAGGAATTCACGCCCATGAGCCAGACGACTTCGCACGATACGCTCCACGACATGATCAGCGTGGGCTTCGGCCCTTCCAACCTGGCACTGGCCATTGCCCTGCAAGAGCGCGCGCAAAGCAGCGGCCAGGCGCTGAAGTCGCTGTTTATCGACAAACAGCAGGACTACCGCTGGCACGGCAACACCCTGGCGACCCAGAGCGAGCTGCAGATTTCGTTTCTCAAAGACCTGGTTTCGCTGCGCAACCCCACCAGCCCCTACAGCTTCGTCAACTACCTGCACACCCAAGGCCGCCTGGTCGACTTCATCAACCTGGGCACCTTTTACCCGTGCCGCCTGGAGTTCAACGACTACCTGCGCTGGGTGGCCGAGCACTTCAGCGACCAGGCCGTTTACGGTGAAGAGGTGGTGCGTATCGAACCGCACCTGGGCGGCAACACCGTCGACCTGCTCAAGCTGGTGTCGCGCGACAGCCAGGGCCGCGAACACACGCGCCTGACCCGCTCGGTGGTGGTCGGCAGCGGTGGCTCGCCGCGCATCCCGGCGGCGTTTGCGCCGTTCAAGCACGACAAGCGCGTATTCCACCACTCCCACTACCTGGCCTCACTGGAACAGTTGCCGTGTGCCCAGGGCCAGGCCATGCGCATTGCCATTATCGGCTCGGGGCAGAGCGCCGCCGAAGCCTTTATCGACCTCAACGACAGCTTCCCGTCGGTGAAAGTCGACATGATCCTGCGCTCCTCAGCGCTGAAACCCGCCGACGACAGCCCGTTCGTCAACGAGATCTTCGCCCCGGCCTACACCGACCTGGTGTTCGACCAGAAACCGCAGGACCGCGAGAAGCTGATCGAGCAGTACCACAACACCAACTATTCGGTGGTCGACATCGACCTCATCGAGCGCATCTACGGGATTCTTTACCGCCAGAAGGTCGCCCATCAGTTCCGTCACTCGGTACTGTGCCGCCGCGAAGTGGAGACCGTCAGCGCCCGCGACCAGGGTATCGAACTGACCCTGCGCGACCATGCCACCGGCAAAGACCAGACCCACCGCTATGATGCGGTGATCCTTGCTACCGGCTACGAGCGGCGTTCGCACCGCGACTTGCTGGCGCCCTTGCAGGACTACCTGCAGGACTACCAGGTCGACCGCCACTACCGCGCGCTGAGCGACGACCGCCTCACCGCCAGCATCTACTTGCAAGGATTCTGCGAAGCCTCCCACGGCCTGAGCGACACCCTGCTGTCGGTGCTGCCGGCGCGTGCCGATGAAATCAGCCAGTCGCTGTACCGCGCCCTGAACACGCCCCTGGCCACGCGCGAACGCGCCGTGGCTGCCGACCTGATCAACGCCTGAAGCGAGTGACGTCAATGACCCGTCCATCCCGCAGCGCCGTGCGTGACCTGTTCGGCCTGCTCAAACCGTTCTGGCCGCTGGTGGGGCTGTCCATCGCACTGGGCATGGTCGGTGGCCTCAGCGTGACCACGCTGCTGGCCACCATCAACGGCGCCTTGCACAGCGACAGCGGCCTGACCCAAGGCGTTGTCCTGGGTTTTGCCGGCCTGTGTGTGCTGGCGTTGCTCAGCTCGATCGGCTCTGACATCGGCACCAACCACGTCGGCCAGCACATCATCGCCACCTTGCGCAAACAGCTCGGCGAAAAAGTGCTGTCGGCCCCCATCGAGCAGATCGAACGCTACCGCAGCCACCGCCTGATCCCGGTGCTGACCCACGACGTCGACACCATCAGCGACTTCGCCTTCGCCTTTGCGCCCCTGGCGATTTCGCTGACCGTGGTGCTCGGCTGCCTGGGCTACCTGGCGATGTTGTCATGGCCGATGTTCCTGCTGATACTGCTGGCGATCGCCCTCGGCACCGCCGTGCAATTCATCGCCCGCTCCCGCGGCCTGCAAGGCTTCGAAGCGGCGCGCGAAGCGGAAGACCAACTGCAAAAGCACTACCACGCGATTGCCGAAGGCGCCAAGGAACTGCGCATTCACCGGCCACGGCGCCAGCGCATGTACCAGCAAGGCATCCAGGCAACGGCCGAGCGCATCTGCAACACGCAGATCCGTTCGATCAACACCTTCGTGATCGCCAAGAGCTTCGGCTCGATGCTGTTCTTTGTGGTGATCGGCCTGGCCCTGGCCATGCAGTCGCTGTGGCCCAGCGACAACAAAGCCGCGATGAGCGGCTTTGTGCTGGTACTGCTGTACATGAAAGGCCCGCTCGATCACCTGATCAGCACCCTGCCGATTGTCAGCCGTGCGCAGATTGCCTTCCGGCGCATCGCCGAGCTGTCGCAGCAGTTCTCTTCGCCCGAGCCGCACCTGCTGCTCAGCGACAGCAAAAAAGCACAGGCGCCGGTGCACAACCTGGAGCTTGTCGATGTCACCTACAGCTTCCCGCGGGTAGAAGGCGTCGAGCCGTTTCGCCTGGGCCCGGTCAATGTGCGCATCGAGCAAGGCGAGATCATTTTCATCGTCGGTGAAAACGGCTGCGGCAAAACCACGCTGATCAAGCTGTTGCTCGGCCTCTATGCGCCTCAGGGGGGCAGCATCACCCTTAACGGCGCAGCGGTCGGCGCCGAGAACCGCGACGACTACCGCCAGTTGTTCACCACCATTTTTTCCGACTACTACCTGTTCGACGATGTGGTCCAGGGCGACACGCAGATTCCGGCCGATGCCGACCGTTACCTGCGGCGCCTGGAGATCGACCACAAGGTGCGCGTGCAAAACGGCGTGTTCAGCACCACCGACCTGTCGACCGGCCAACGCAAACGCCTGGCACTGCTCAACGCCTGGCTGGAAGAGCGCCCGGTACTGGTGTTCGACGAATGGGCCGCCGACCAGGACCCGACCTTCCGGCGCATCTTCTACACCGAGCTGTTGCCCGACCTCAAGCGCCTGGGCAAGACCATCATCGTCATCTCTCACGACGATCGCTACTTCGATGTCGCCGACCAGTTACTGCGCATGAAAGCCGGCAGCGTGGTCACCCAGTTACACCCCGCCTGAACCTTCCCTTTTAAAAAATGGCCCGCCGTGAAGTTTTTTTTCCGGAATGCGGGCCTGCAAACGTCTCATCAGCAGTAATCAAAATCATTATCAATAAATTGCCAACATTCCAAGAGCACAACATGTCAGCACACGCCCTTTCACCCCTAGCAAAAGCGCTGATGATGCGCGGTCTGCTCAAGCCTCGCGTTTTATCCACGACCCTGGGCCTTGCCCTGGCCCTGGCCCTGCCATTGAGCGCCCAGGTTCAAGCACGCGAAGTGGTCTTCGACATTCCGGCGCAGCCGCTGTCCAGTGCTTTGCAAAGCTTCGGCCAGCAAGCCGACGTGCAGCTGCTGTTCAGCCCTGACGACGTCATGAACCTGCGCGCCACAGCGGTGCGCGGGCGCCTGCAACCGGAGGCGGCAATCCGCATGTTGCTCGGCGGTACGGGCCTGGCCTACAGCCTGCAGGGCGATACCTTGACGGTGACCGGCCGCGGTTCATCCAGCTCGGTCGAACTGGGCACCACCACCATTGCCGCGTCGGGGCTGGGGAGCACCACCGAAGGCACAGGTTCGTACACCACCGGGTCCACCAACACCGCCACCAAGCTCAACCTGAGCCTGCGCGAAACACCGCAATCGGTCAGTGTCGTGACCCGCCAGCGCATCGACGACCAGAACCTGCGCAGCATCGGCCAGGTGCTGGAGCAAACCCCCGGCATCAACGTGCAGAGCCCGGGCAGCGACCGCCTGTATGTGTTTTCCCGTGGCCTGGCGATCGACAACTACCAGTACGACGGCGTGCCTTCCACCTCCTTCGCCTTCAGCCAGGCCCTGCCGCAAGCGCTGTCGGACATGGCCATCTACGACCGGGTCGAAGTGGTGCGTGGCGCCACCGGCCTGATGTCGGGCGCAGGCGACCCCTCCGGCACCATCAACCTGGTGCGCAAGCGCCCCACCGACACCTTCAAGGGCTACGTCAGTGGCGGCCTGGGTTCGTGGGACCTGTACCGCGGCGAAGTCGATGTGTCCGGGCCGCTGACCGAAACCGGCAACCTGCGCGGTCGCGCGGTGGCCGCGTATCAGCAAGGCAACAGCTTCACCGATCACCTGCAGCAGGAAAAAACGGTGCTCTACGGCATCGTCGAAGCCGACCTGACCGACACCACCCTGCTCAGCGTTGGCGTCGAATACCTCAACAGCGATCCGCGCGGATTTTCCACCACCGGCCTGCCGATCATCGACAACAAAGGCAACCGCGTGCAGATGAAACGCTCCGACAACGGCGCCAGCCGCGACAGCACCAACCGTCAGGAGTCGGTCAACGCCTTTGCCTCGATCGAGCAGAAACTGGCCCACGACTGGACCCTGAAAGTGGCCGCCAACTCGCTGTACGGCACCCGTGACTACGACTCGGTGATCGTGGGCACCACCACCGGCTTCGTCAATGCCGCGACCGGCAACGGCCTGCGCTATACCGCCACCAAGGGTGACAACACCCAGGAACAGCGCGGCGTCGACATCATGCTGTCCGGGCCGTTCGAACTGGGTGGCCGCACCCACGACCTGGTGGTCGGCTTCAACTACCAGGATTACGAAAACCGCCGCAACGGCTTCGGCAACCTGACCGCCAGTGGTGGCAGCGACAACGGCGTCAGCGGCAAGCCGGTGAACATCTGGACCTGGGACAACTATGGCCCGAAGCCGGTTTACACCATGAACCGTGAAGACGACGACATCAACCAGTGGCAGAACGGCGCCTACCTCGCCACCCGCCTCAAGCCCACCGACGACTTGTCGGTGATCCTCGGTGCGCGGGTCAGCAACTACAAATACGATGCCTCGCTGCACTACAACGTGCCGAACATGGTGCGCTTCAACACCGACGACTCGGTCAAGGTCAGCGGCGAAGTCACCCCCTATGCCGGCATCGTCTACGACCTCAACGACGTGCACTCGGTGTATGCCAGTTACACCAGCATCTTCAAGCCGCAGCCCTATCGCGCACGCGACGGCAAGCTGCTCGACCCGCGTGAAGGCGACAACTACGAAATCGGCCTGAAGAGTGAATACTTTGGCGGTCGCATGAACAGCGCCATCGCCTTGTTCGAGGTCAAGCTGGACAACGATGCGGTCGCCGACGGCACCGTGGACGGCAACGACCTGATCACCGCCTACAAAGCGGAGAAAACCAAGACCAAAGGCATCGACATGGAAGTCAACGGCGAGCTCATGCCGGACTGGAACGTCGCGGCCAGCTACACCCATGCCGTGGTCAAGGACAATGACGGTGAACGGGTAAAGACCATCATCCCGGCAGACATGGTCAAGTTCTGGACCACCTATCGCCTGCCTGGCGAGCTGGACCGCCTGACCATTGGTGGTGGGGTGAACTGGCAGAGCGGTATCCACTTCACCGTGGACTCGTGGCAGTTGAATGCGCCGGCCAAGGCCAAACAGGGCGACTATGCGACGGTCAACCTGATGGCGCGCTATCAGCTGACCCCGCAATGGTCGACGACCGCCACGGTGAACAACCTGTTCGACGAGAAGTACATCAGCTCCCTGGATGACAACTTTTACAGCGGCTCGTACGGTGAGCCTCGCAGCTTTCTGCTGAGCACCAAGTACGAGTTCTGATTGCTCCGCCAGTGAATGCCGATCCGGTGTAGACCGCGTGATGGAGTATGGTCTTTGCCGGGTTGGCTTTTTTATGTGCGACCGTGCGAGCCGGTCGAATCTCCGGCAGATGTGCTCGCCGAAAAAATTGTTAACAACGCAACGAAACCTTTACCATGGCGCCCCCACCCGGTACCGGAGCCGTACTCAGTCATGCGCCACTGGCCCAGTTCCCTGCGCGCCCTGCGCCACCGCAATTTCCGCCTTTACTTCATTGGCCACTCGATTTCCACGCTGGGTACCTGGATCCAGCAAGTCGCCTTGTCATGGTTGATCTATCGGCTGACCGACTCTGTCGCCCTGCTCGGCCTGACCACGTTCGCCGCGCTGATTCCGCAATTGCTCGTGGGGCCCTTTGCCGGTGCCTGGATCGATCGCCATGACAAACGCCGGCTGCTGATCCTGGTCGAGTCGGCGCTCGCCCTGCAGGCCCTGGTCCTCGCCGGGCTGACCGCCAGCGAGCAGATCGGCCCGACCCTGATCGTTGCCATGGCCGCCCTGCTTGGCGTGCTCAATGCCGTGGACACGCCGCTGCGCCAATCGCTGCTCAGCCAGTTCGTCGACGACCGTCAGGACCTGGCCAACGCCCTCGCGCTCAACGCCATGCTGTTTACCCTGTCGCGCTTCATCGGCCCACCCCTGGCCGGCCTGTTGCTGGCGGTGGTCAGCGAAGCGGTGTGCTTTACCTTGAACGCGGTGTCGTACCTGGCGCTGGTCATTGGCCTTGCGTGCATACGCCTGGCGCCCTCACTGCGGGCCAGTGGTTCGTTTCGCAATGTCCTCGGCGAAGGGCTGCGCTATGCCCTGGACACCCCGCAGATCAAGCAGATGATGGTCAGCGTCATGGTGGTCAACCTCACCGCCTCCAGCTACGTGGTGCTGCTACCGGTATTCGCCCGCGATATCTTCGGCGGTGATGCCACCACCCTGGGCTGGTTGTGGGGCGCTGCCGGGCTGGGTTCGCTGAGCGCCAGCGTGATGCTGGCCGGCAACCGCAGCACCGCGGCCCTGCAGCGCTTGTTACTGATCTGTGCCGTTGCCAGTGCACTGGCCATGCTGCTGTTCGCCGCCAGCACCCAGATCGGCTTGTCGCTGGGTGCCATGGCTCTGCTCGGGTTCGGCATCACCGTGTGCAATGTCGGCACCAATATCCTGCTGCAAAGCGATGCCCCGGAGGCGCTACGGGGGCGGGTCGTTTCGCTGTACACCTCGACGCGCTTCGGCTTCGATGCCATCGGCGGCTTGCTCGCCGGTATGCTCGCCGCCCACCTGGGTGCGCCAGCCGTTCAGCTGGGGGCCGGTGCCTTGCTGCTGGTTTACTGTGCCTGGGCGGCGCGGCAACTGAAGCTCAAGCGCGGCTAAGTCGGTGCAGGTATCGGTGCAACGAAAAAGGCCGCCCGAAGGCGGCCCGAAAGGAGCACGGTACTCAATACATACTCAGAAGGTCAGCAACCACAAGCTCAGCCCCGGGAAGGCGACCAGCAAGGCAATGCGCACCAGGTCCGAACACAGGAACGGCACGATGCCCTTGGCGGTTTCGCCATAGGGAACATCGCCGGCACTGCGCTGGACGATGAACAGGTTCATGCCCAGCGGCGGGTGTATCAATCCGATTTCCACCACCATCAAGGCAAGGATGCCGAACCAGATGGACTTGTCGGTCTCGCTCATGCCGAAGAAATCCAGGCCCATGATCATCGGGTAGAAAATCGGAATGGTCAGCAGGATCATCGCCAACGAATCCATCACGCAGCCCAGCAGCAGGTACAGGCCAAGAATCACCAGCAGTACCAGCATCGGTGCCAGGCCGCTGCCGATCACCCACGCCGCCAGTTCACCGGGCATCTGGGTCAGCGCCAGCCCCGAGTTGAGCAGGTCGGCACCGAGCAGCACGAGAAAGATCATTGCCGTGGTTTCGGCGGTACCGAGCATGCTCGCGCGAAAGCCGCTCCAGCGCATGCCGCCCTGCCACAGTGCCAGTACACCACACGCGGCAGCACCAATGGACGCCGCTTCGGTCGGGTTGGCCCAGCCGCCGTAGATACCGACGATCACCACCAGGAACACGCCAATTACCGGCGAGACGTTGATCAACGCCTTGGCCCGTTCGGCCGGCGACGCCTTCTCCGATACGGTGGCCTGGCTCTCGTCACGGGCAACCATGACACGCAGCACGATCATGTAGCCGATGATCGCCAGTACGCCGGGGACGATAGCCGCGACGAACAGCTTGGCGATCGACTCCTGGGTCAACACCGCATAGATGATCAACGGCACCGAAGGTGGAATCAGAATGCCCAGGGTCCCCCCCGCTGCCACAGTAGCCGTGGCCAGGCGCCCCGAGTATTTGTGCCGGCGCAACTCTGGCAGCGCCACATGGCTCATGGTCGCAGCGGTTGCCAAAGAAGACCCGCAAATCGCGCCAAAACCGGCGCAGGCGCCAATGGCCGAAAGCCCCATGCCGCCTTTCCAGTGCCCGATAAAGGCCGCCGCACAGCGAAAGATCGCCTTCGACAAACCACCATGGGTGGCGAACTGGCCCATCATCACGAACAGCGGAATCACCGCCAGGTCGTAGTTGGACAGCCGCGAGTAGGCCAACGAGTTGAGCGTGAACAACAGGCTCGACAGGTCGCCATCGTTGATCGCCCAAAAGCACGCCGCGCCGCCCACCAGCATCGTGACGCCAATGTGCACCCGCAACAGCAACAGCAACGTGGTGATGCCCAGGGCGGTCAGCCCCAATGCCAAACCGCTCATGCGCGCCTCCCGGCTTTACGACAGATATCCTGAATACGCGCCAGCGCGCAGAAGCCCAGCAGCACCAGGCTGGGGACGATCAGCAACAGCGGGATCCACAAGGGGAATGCCAGCAGCGTGGTGGTCTCGCCAAACTCACGGCTGTCGAGCATCTGCAGCCAGGTGCGCCAGGCCAGAATCCAGGCCGCCGCACAGCACAGCAGATGACCGATGCCATCCAGCGTGTCACGCGCCAGCGCCGGCAACCACGAGGTCAGCGCATCGACTTTGATGTGCGTACCGCGCAACTCGCACAGCGGCAGGAACGCCGCAATGGCAATGGCGGCGCCGACTTCCACCAGTTCCATGTCGCCGCGTATGGGCATGGAAAACAGTTTGCGCCCGACGATGGACACCATCGACATGGCGACCAGGCCGATCAGCAACACGCCGCCGGCCAACGCAAAACTCTGGGTAAGCGCCAACAACGTGCGGCGCACCCACCCGCGATGCTGCTCGGCATCGAACTCGATAGTCAGAGATTCCTGCATGGCGGTTACTGCGCCAGGCCGGAGAGGCTACGCACGTCTTGCACCAGCGCCTTGCCATCCAGACCCTTTTCATCGGCCTCTTTGATCCACTGCTGCACAGCGTCGGCGGTTGAGGCTTGCATCAGGCTGTAATCTTTCGCGTCGATGGCTACCCGGCCTGCAGCCGGTGTGGCGACATAGGCGGCATCGCTGGCCTTGTCCCAGGCCGTGGCGAAACGTTCAGAGAGGACCTTGCCGCTGTTGCGCTCGATGATGGCCTGCAGGTCTGCCGGCAGGCTGTCGAACTTGCGCTGGTTCATCAGCATCGCCAGCACCGTGTAGCCGAATGCGGGCTGCCCGGCGGGGGTCACGCTGTGGTATTGGGTGACTTCATCCAGCTTGGTGGCGGGCACTACTTCCCAGGCCGCCAGGGCACCGTCAACCACGCCCTTGGAAATGGCTTCGGTCATCTGCGCCGGTGGCATGCTCACCGGGGTCGCCCCCAGACCTTCGACGGTTTTCGCGGCGGTGCGGCTCGATGCCCGCAACTTCAGGCCCTTGAGGTCAGCCAGGGTCTGCACGGCCTTGCCGCGGGTGTGCAGGTTCATGCCACCGTCACCGTGCACCACCAGCACCTTGTAGCCCTTGAAGTCGTCCTTGGCGTACTGCTCGTAGAAATTCCAGATGATCTCGTTGCCGGCCTTGCCGCCGTAGGGCAGTACGAACGGCAACTCCAGCGCCTCGACCCGTGGAAACTTGCCGGCCGAATACGCCGGCGCGGTCCAGACAATGTCGGCCACACCGTTACGCGCCATGTCGGCGAGCTTGGCCGGCGTTCCCCCCAGCTGCATCGACGGGTACAGCTGGCACTTGATGCGATCGTTGGATTCCTGGCGCAGTTGCTCGCACCACGGCTCGATGATGTTGACCTGAGCGTTCGAAGTAGAAGGCAGAAAGTGCGCAACCTTGAGGGTGACGGTTTCGGCCTGTGCCGACGCGGCGCCCGCCATGGCCAGGCACAAGGCAGTAATTGTCATTGTTTTCATGGTGTTAGCTCCGTTTTGTTGTTGTGGCCACGCTGGCGCGAAGGCTCTAAGGAAGCGCAATACGTTAATAAGTTAATTTTTTACCAGCAATTGTCAACCACTGCGCACGCCTTCACGCGTCGATGCAGGCGATTTACGCAGGTTGAAAAGTGAGATTTTGTCTTTCTATTTCAATGAATTAACAGCACGGATAGCTGCCATTGATGGTCCGTTATCTTTTCTTTTAGTGAAAAAGACTATTGTTAATAACTTAACAATATGGCTACATGATTTACGTGCGGCGCAAGGACCCAACGCCGTGCCAACACGCCAACAGCAATCCTAGAGACAACAACAATGACCAGGATTACACGCACTGCCCCGGCACTGGCCTGCCTGTTCGGTACCGCCTGTGGCTTCAGCCACATGGCACACGCCGACTTTCTCGGCGACACCAAAGCCAGCATCGAAGCCCGCAACATGTACATGAACCGTGATTTCCGCCAAAGCAACGCGCCACAGGCCAAGGCCGAAGAGTGGGCGCAAGGCTTCACGGCACGTATCGAATCGGGCTTCACCGAGGGCACCCTGGGTTTTGGCCTGGACGCCATTGCCGAAACCGCCATCAAGCTCGACTCCAGCCGCGACCGGCGCGGCACCGGCCTGCTGGCTTACGGCGCCGAAAGCCTGGAGCCGGAAGACACCTACAGCGAACTGGGCCTGGCCGCCAAAGTGCGGCTGTCGAAAACCGTGCTGAAGGTCGGTACGTTGCAGCCGCAGCTACCGGTGGCCGCCTACAACGACACGCGCCTGCTCTCCTCCACCTATGCCGGCAGCTTGCTGACGTCGCAGGAGATTGCCGGCCTGACCGTCAATGCCGGACGCCTGGAAAAGATCAACCAGCGCGACTCGTCGAGCAACGACGAGATGAACTACAGCGGTGTCGACAGCGCCCACCTCGACCTGGTGGGCGGCACCTACGCCCTGAGCCCGACACTGGCGCTGAGTTACTACTACGCGCAGATGGACAACATCTACCAGCAGCACTATGCCGGGCTGGTGCACAACGCCACCCTGGCCGAGGGCGTAACGCTCAAGACCGACCTGCGCTACTTCGACACCGGCGAACAAGGTGACCAGCGCTTTCGCAGCGCTGGGCGGGTCGACGCGGGGCGGATCGACAACCGCTTCTTCAACGGCATGCTGACGCTGGGTGTTGGCGCGCATAAATTCGGGGTCGGGTACCAGAACCTGTCCGGTGAGGGTGACTTCGCCTTCCCGGGCCTGGACCCGTACTCGGTCAACCTGGTGACGGTCAACACCTTCACCAAGGCCGAGACCGATGCCTGGCAGGCGCGCTACGACTATGACTTCGCCGCCCTCGGGGTGCCGGGTCTGGCCTTCATGACCCGCTATGTGAACGGCCGCAACATCGAAACGGCGCGGGTCAGTGGCGGCAAGGAATGGGAGCGCGACAGTGACCTGGTGTATGTCTTCCAGTCGGGCACATTCAAAGGTTTTAACGTTCGCCTGCGCAATGCCACCTTCCGCTCCAGCGGGGGCTTGACGTCCGATATCGACGAAAACCGCATCATAATCGGCTACACCTTGCCGTTGATGTGAGGCAGGGCCTTGCGGCCCTCATCGAAACCTGTAGGAGCCTGGCTTGCCGGCGATCGGGCGCGGAACGGCCGCAACACTGGCGACCCCGGCCAGCCTGACACACCGCATTATCCGCCATTGCTGGTGCTGCGCGCCAGATCGCCGGCAAGCCTGGCTCCTACGGCCAGAAGCATGAATGGCGTGTACCGAGAACTGTGGGAGCCTGGCTTGCCGGCGATCGGGCGCCGAACGGCCGTAACACCGGCGACCCCGGCTTGCCTGACACACCGCATTAGCCGCGATTGCTGGTGCTGCGCACCAGATCGCCGGCAAGCCTGGCTCCTACGGCCCACGGCCAGAAGCATGAATGGGGTGCACCGAGAACTGTGGGAGCCTGGCTTGCCGGCGATCGGGTGCGGAGCGGCCGCAACACTGGCGACACCGGTTTGCCTGACTCACCGCATTGGCCGCCATTGCTGGTGCTGTGCACCAGATCGCCGGCAAGCCTGGCTCCTACGGCCTACGGCCAAACGCATAAATGGCGTGCACCGAGAACTGTGGGAGCCTGGCTTGCCGGCGATCGGGCGCGGAGCGGCCGCAACACCGGCGACACCGGCTTGCCTGACTCACCGCATTGGCCGCCATTGCTGGTGCTGCGCACCAGATCGCCGGCAAGCCTGGCTCCTACGGCCTTCGGCCAGAAGCATGAATGGCGTGCACCGAGAACTGTGGG
>NZ_JADUCM010000053.1 GCF_016009175.1 Pseudomonas alkylphenolica | reverse complement strand
AAGGGACCCGGAGCGCAGCGTAGGGCCGTATGCAGGAGCAGGCGGTTTTGGTTCCTTTTGCCAAGACAAAAGGGACCCGCCGTAAGGGCGGAAGGGGCCAGCAGCCTCGCCACAGGGAATGGATAAGTTCACAACATCCCTTCCCACAAATGGCCATCCCCGCGACTTCGCGAAAACCTTTCCCCCTCATTGACCTTGATCAATAGCCTTCTACCCCACAAGCGCGCACCCTGAACGAAGACTGCACGCACCCGCCACGCACACCTGTTCAGGAGAAATGGCCATGTCCCGCATGAAAGCGGCAATCTTCGTTGAAAAGAACCGCATCGTCCTCGATGAAAAACCCATCCCCGATGTCGGCCCCTCTGATGCGCTGCTGCGCATAACCACCACTACCCTGTGTGGCACCGACGTGCATATTTTGCGCGGCGAATACCCGGTCGCCAAAGGCCTGACCATCGGTCACGAGCCGGTCGGCATCATTGAAAAACTGGGTAGCCAGGTTCAGGGATTTACCGAAGGGCAACGGGTCATCGCCGGTGCCATCACCCCTAGCGGGCACAGTTACGCCTGCCTGTGCGGCTGCTCCTCGCAAGATGGCCCGGGCACGCCCCACGGCTTTCGCGCCGCCGGCGGCTGGAAATTCGGCAACACCATCGACGGCACCCAGGCCGAATACGTGCTGGTGCCCGATGCCATGGCCAACCTCTCGCCGATCCCCGACAGCCTGAGTGATGAGCAGGTACTGATGTGCCCGGACATCATGTCCACCGGCTTCTCCGGCGCCGAGCGTGGCGGTGTGCGCATTGGTGACACGGTCGCCGTGTTCGCCCTGGGGCCGATTGGCCTGTGCGCCGTGGCCGGAGCGCGCCTGATGGGCGCCACCACCATCATCGGCGTCGACACCGTTGCTGCGCGACTGACCGTCGCCCGCCAACTGGGCGCCACGCATGTGGTCGACTTCAAGCAAGGCAATGTGGTGGAGCAGATCATGGCCCTCACCCAGGGTCGCGGTGTCGATGTCTCCATCGAAGCCCTTGGCACCCAGGGCACGTTCGAATCGGCCATGCGGGTGCTGCGTCCAGGTGGCACGTTGTCGAGCCTGGGCGTGTATTCGACTGACCTGACCCTGCCGCTGTCGGCCTTTGGTGCAGGCCTTGGCGACTACAGCATCGTCAGCACCCTGTGCCCCGGCGGCAAAGAGCGCATGCGCCGGTTGATGGAGGTGGTCAGCAGCGGCGCGGTCGACCTCAAGCCGCTGGTTACCCACCGCTTCAAGCTGGATGATATCGAAGCCGCCTACGAGCTGTTTGCGCACCAGCGCGATGGCGTGATGAAGGTCGCGATCACCCCTTGAGTAGCTTTACAGAACGCTGATTACGCCCCTGGGCCCTGCAGACGCGGGGCCCAGTCTTCCACTGCGGCCTGGTCCAGGCGGCGTTCCAGGGTCCGTCGCCAGGACGGAACCAGTGGCAGCTCCAGGCACTGGCGAATGATGTCATGATCAATCCGCTTATCGAACAGCACCGACGACAGCCGCGCCACCGACCACTGAGGATGCGGCCGCGCGATCAGCTCGAATGCATCCCCCGCCGCCAGCACACCCTCCTCCAGCACCCGGTAATACCAACCGGTACGCCCGCTCTGCTGCACCCGCAACGACATGTCCTTGACCCCGAAGCGATCATTGAGCTTCCAGCACGGCATGCGTCCCTGTGACACCTCCAGCAACGCAGTCCCGACCCGCACGCAATCGCCCAGGCACACCGTCTGCTCGGTCCAGCCATGCGTGCTGAGGTTTTCACCGAAGGCACCAGGCACTTGCAACAACGCAAGCTCGCCCAACTCCGCCGCCCACACCGCATAGTGCTCGCGCGGGTAATGATGGATGGCCTTGTCCTTGCCGCCATGCACCCGCAGATCGCCCTGTTCGTCACCGGCAAGGCCCAGTTCAGTTACCGCCAACTCACCGCTGCGCGGTTGTTTGGCGATAGCGCTGGCAGAACCCGGCCGGGTAAACGGCACAGCTTTGCCGGTCAGGACAGTTTCAAGCTTCATCGGCGTCACTCCGTCAATTCGGCAAGCTGATGCTCGCGGCAGATCAGTTCGCGTTCGGCCGCGGCCAGCGGCTCCTGGGTCAATTCGCAGAAGCCACCGGTAGCGGTCTTGCGGTGGAAACGACAGGTCTTGCACAGGCCGAATCCCGGTACGTTCTCGCTGCGCTGAATCGTGCGCAACAGCTCGCCCAACAGGTGTTCCAAGTCCTGGGCGTCAGTGCCCATGCGCACGCTGGCGGCCGCAAGAAAGTCCGGTGGCATCACTTCGCCAAGCAGTGCCCGGGCCGGTTCAGTCAGGCTCAGGTGCACGCTGCGTTTGTCTGCCACATCCTGGGTCTTGACGATCAGGCCCTTGGCTTCCAGGGCCTTTAGCGATTGCGAGACGGTGCCCTTGGTCAGCCCCAGGTATTCGGTGACCGCCAACGGCGTATTGGAGTAGCGGTTGCAACGCGCCAGGTACAGCAACGCACTCAGTTGAATCGGCTGGAGATCGGCCAGCAGCGGATGCTGGCGAAACCAGACGCGGGTCAGGCTCGACAACCTTTCCAACAGGTCGAATAGCACGATGGGTGACCTCGGTTAATGACGTCGATAGATAGTATCGAATAAATACTATATTGACAAAGGACGGGATGAGCTTAGGCTTATTGGTATCGATTCGAAACCATAAACCACAGGAGTCATCCCATGAAACGTACACTGGCCTTCACGTTGAGTTTTCTCGCCACCCAGGTCTGGGCCCATGAAAGCCCAGGCATCAGCAGCGCCAAAGGTAACGCCGAAGCCGCATTCGACCTGGTCCAGACGCGTGTCTTCACGCAAGGCGATAACCTGGTGTTCGAACAACTGGTCGACGGCAAGGCCGGCAGCCGCCTGCCCAGCGCCAAGGGCGCATTTGCCGGTGCCGAGGTCTACAGCTATGTCTGGCCCACCAGCCTGGACAGCAGCAGCGTCGGCTTCGAGGCCAAGGCCGGGATCCTCGCCCTGGCGCTGACGTCGCACCCGGACTTCGATGACACCCCGCAACTCGATGAAAACCGCGATGGCAAGGCCGACAACGACGGTGGTCTGTGGCACTCCCACTGGGTGGTGTTGAGCAAGGATGAAAGCTGCGGCCCGAGTGGCCTGAAGGTGCGTGACATCCCCAAGGGGGCAAAACCGAAACTGCCGGCTACCTGGCCAGGTGCGCCGATCTACATCGACTCACCCGGCTACGCGCTGAACGTAGACAAGAACGCGGCGCAGATCAGCGTGCCGCTGGCAGCCGTGGGCTTCCCGCAGACGTTCAACTATGACGGTGTAACCGCCGCGCTGAAGGTCAACGCCGACCTGCACAACCCGTTGCTGTGCGTCAGCAGCGTGTGGGACATCAGCTCCGGCGACCTGTCGTTGCCGGGCACCTGGAAACTCAAGCAGGAATAAGCCGTCCACCCCGGGCGAGCCGCCCGACGACAGGCTGCGACTCGCCTCTGGGCAAAAGCCTGTCGGCATCGCTATGCTGATGGGCATGAATGCCTCCCTGCCAACCCGCACCCCCTGCCCGCCCGGCGCCTGCGATTGCGGGCGTGAAACGCTGCGGGACACGCGCATCCTGCTGCTCACCCGGCAGGAAGAAAAGCGCCTGCTCGAGCGACTGGAAAACGTGCGCAACCTGGCCGACCTGGAGCACATGCAACGCAAGCTTTACGAAAACCTTGGCATCCGCGTGCAGATCAGCCCCAGCTACAACGAAGTGCGCACCATGCGCGGCTTCAACATCCACATCGACGACCTGCCGGGCCTGTGCCGCAAGACCCGCCAGAGCATCCCCGCCGCCATCCGCCGCGCGCTTGAGCGCGAGCCGGAAATTGCCTATCGCCTGCTCGACGCCCACGACTTGCTGCGTGACGCATGAGGCGACTTGCCGATCACGCACGCGGGTTTTGCATGCGTGTAGCCACCCCCTACCAGTTGTAGGTCAGGTCCGTGGTAATCGTGCGCCCTTCCCCGTAGTAGCAGTCCACATCACTGGTACAGCGGCTCACGTATACCTTGTCCTCAAGGTTCTGCAGGTTCACCTGCACCTTCACCCCTTTAAGACGCAACGGCGACTGCTGCAAATCATAGGAAATCATCCCGTCGTACACCGTATAGGACGGAATCGAGAAATGGTCCTCGGCATAGTCGCTGCCGTCACTGCTGCGGACATAACGCGCGCCCAGCCCCAACCCCAGGCCAGCCAGCGGCGTATCACCGATAAAGTGGTAATCCAGCCACAGCGACGCCGTCAGCGGCGGCGTACCTGCCGGATGGCGCCCCTCACGGCCATCATTGTCCTTGGTGTAGGTGACATCATTGCGTGACACCGACGCGATCACTCCGAGGTGGTCGGTCAGGTTGGCCTTGCCTTCGAGTTCCACCCCGCGCGAACGCAGTTCGCCGACCTGGCTGTAGAACCCGGCATTGTCCAGATCGCTGGTCAGCACATTCTGCTGCTTGATCTCGTACACCGACAGCTGGACAAAACTGTCCTGCCCGGGCGGCTGATACTTGATCCCTGCCTCCACCTGCTTGCCGGTCGACGGTTCGAACGGTTTGCCATCGCTGTCGGTGCCACTCAACGGCAGGAACGACTCGCTGTAACTCACATACGGCGTCACGCCGTTGTCGAACGAGTAGCCCAGCCCGGCACGCCCGGTGAATTTCTCGTCCTTGACGTTGCTGAAGTTGCCGGCGATGGGTTCGCGAGTATCCACCTCGGCCCAGTCATAGCGGCCGCCCAGGGTCAGGAACCAGTTGTCCCATTTCAGCTGATCCTGGACATACAGGCCGGTCTGGGTCGTGGTGTTGTCCCAGTTGAACGGCTGGCCGAAGTTCATCGGCTGGCCGTAGACCGGGTCGTACAGGTCAATGATCGGCGGGTTGCGATCGTACAGCCCGAGGAACCTGGAATTTGAATGGTAGTAGTCGACACCGACCAGCAGGGTGTGCGCCACATCAAAGGTATTGAACGTCGCCTGGGCGATGTTATCCACGCCAAACACCTTGTTGCGCTGCTTCCAGTCCACGCCATAACGCGTCTGGTAGCGCTGGTCGTCGGCCCCGGTTTGCGGGTTGGTGACAAAGCGGTAGCCGTGCAACGGCGCCCGGTAATGATCGTCGACATAGGCGTAGCGCGTGTTCTGCTTGAGCGTCCAGATGTCGTTCAGCGCATGGCTCAGCTCGTAGCCAAAGGCGTACTGCTCGCGATCGTAAGCGTTGACGCCGGGCTCGCCAATAAAGCGGCTGCGCTTGATCCGGCCATTGGGGCTGCTGTACAGCGTACCGATCGCCGGCAACCCCTGGGCCTCGGGCACGCCATTGTCTTTCTGGTAGTGGCCGTACAGGGTCAGCCGCGTTTGATCGTTGGGGCTCCAGGTAAGGCTGGGCGCCAGTACGTAGCGCTGTTGTTCGACGTAATCGATCTCGCCGTTCTTGTCGAAACCGTTACCGGTCAGGCGATAGAGAAACTCACCCTGATCGTCCAGTGGCCCGGCGAGGTCGAAGGCCGCTGCGCGCCGGTCCTGGCTGCCGCCACCGAGTTTGACTTCACGAATGGGCGTTTCGGTGGGACGCTTGGACACCATGTTGATCAGGCCGCCCGGCTGGTTCTGCCCATACAGCACCGATGATGGCCCCTTCATTACCTCGATACGTTCAAGCAGGTACGGGTCGATCTGCAGGGCGCCACCGGTGCTGCCACCGCCATACGGCAAATGCAGGCCGTCCAGGTACAGCGGTGTCGGCGAGTAACCACGGGAAGTCGGCTCGTCAAAGATACCGACGCGATCGGAGAATCCGCCACCGGTGATGCCCGGCGTATAGCGCAGGGCCTGGGTCACCGACTGCGAGCCCAGCGCCGTGATTTCATCCTGGGTGATGATGTTGATGGTTTGCGGCACTTCCAGCACCGACGTATCGGTCTTGGTCGCGGTGCCAGTACGTTTGGCCACGTACCCCACCACCGGCCCCCCGGCGCTTTCACCGCCTTGCCCGGTGATCTGTGTAGCGCCCAACTCAAGCGCATCACCTTGCGCCGCCGGTACCAGCCTCCAGGTGCCGCCCGCGGTAATGCTCAGGTTCAGGCCGCTGCCGCGCAAGGCGTAGCTGGCCGCCTGCTCCGGAGTGAACTGGCCACGCACCAGTGGCGCCTGCTTGCCCTGCACCAGTTCGGGTTTTACCGACAGCACGCGGCCCGACTGACGCGCAATGCGGCTGAGGCTTTCGCCCAGATCCCCGGCGGCGATGTCGAAGGTCTGAGTGGCACTGACGCTGCTGTCGTTCTGCGCGAGGGCGCTCAACGGTACAGCGCCGCCCAGGGCGATGGCCAGGGCCAGCAAGCTGGGGCGGATCATTGAATCGGGCATGGTGTGGGAACTCGTTCAAAGTTGTTGTCCATAACGAGGACACGCCACGGCCCGGATCCCCTCACGGTCCACACAGTTTTTTAAAATCAGATCACATCGATGCGGGTCAACCAGCTGCCAAGGCTGTCGACACGGATCGGCAAGGTTTCACTGAGCGAGAGCAAGGTGCGCTCTGTGTCGTCCAGCGGAAAGCTGCCATACACCCGGATCTTTGCCGCTTGCGGGCTGACGCGCAGCAACCCGGCGCGGTACGGGCGCAGGGCGTCGATCAGGTCGCCCAACGGCTCGTCACGCACATCCACGCGGCCTTCGGCCCAGCTCGCACGGGTGCGCAAGGACGGCACCACGGCTTCGCTGCGCAGCCCGTCAAAGCGAAACGCCTGGCCTTCCTCGACCCGCAGGGCGGCGGCGTTGCCGGTACTGAGCAAAATACTGTGCTGTTGTACGGCAACCAGGCTGTCGCCCTCGTCCTGACGTACGCTGAAGCGCGTGCCCAGGGCCTGCACTTGCCCCTGGGCGGTAGCCACGATAAACGGCCTGCCCGGCTCAGGCGTGACGTCGACCTGCAACTCACCCGCACGCAGCACGACCAGGCGGTGACTGGCGTTGAAACGCAGGTCCACGGCACTTCGGGCATTCAGGCGCAGGCGCGAACCGTCCGCCAATGTGAAGGTCCGCCGTTCGCCGGTACCGGTGTGCAAATCGGCCAGCACGTCATTGAGCGGCGTGCGCCGATGAGCGATGCCGGCACTACCAAGCCCGAGCAGCAACATCGCCAAACCACCGCCGAGCACCTTGCGCCGCGATGTCGCGGGCAGTTCACGCAGGCTGCGGCTGGCTAGCGCCAATTGCCCTGGCGTGCGCTGTTCGGCCTGGTGCAGGTCTGCCAGTGGCGCCTCCATCACGGCGTTGACCCGTTGCCAGGCAAGTTGATGCGTCGGGCAGCGCCGCAGCCAGCAGTCAAAGGCTGATTGCAGCGGGCTACCCGCCGGGGCCCGCTCCAGCTTGAGCAACCAGTCGATGGCCTCACGGGTGACGCGGTCGATCGGCAGTCGGCTCATTCGCCGGGCTCACTCAGGCAATGCAGGAATGCCCGGCGCAGATCGCGTTCGACCGAGGCCAGCGACACTCCCAGCCGCTCGGCAATGGCCGGTTGGGTCAACCCTTCCAGGCGGTGCAGGATAAACGCGTGACGTGCCCGCGCGGGCAAACCATCAAGCAGTCGGTCGATTAGCGCCAAGGCTTCACGCACCAGCAGCACGTCCTCGGCCGAGGGCATGCAGTGTTCCGGCAGCCGTCCCAGCTCCTCCAGGTACGCCTGCTCCAGCGCACGCCGGCGGAACAGGTTGCTCAGCAGCCGGCGGGCCACCGTGGCAAGAAACGCGCGGGGTTCCTCGATCACCGGCAAGGCACTACTGCCCATGGCCCGGACGAAGGTATCCTGTGTCAGATCCGCCGCGTCATGCGGACAGTTCAGCCGGCGATACAGCCAGGCGCGCAACCAGCGATGATGATCGCTGTACAGGTCGGCCACGAGAGCCTTGGAGTCGACAGTGCTGGTCACAACGGCATCACACGCTAATGGTAATTAGTCTCATTATCGTGATGGCACTGTGAATATACAATCCCCCACACAAGGTTAGCCATGCCCACCCTGTTTCCCCGAGAGGTTTACCAGCAGTTGCGCGACGCGGCCATGGGCGTGCGCCGGCTGCAGAAACTGGAGCGCCCCGAGGCCAATGAGCGGGTCTGGGTCGACATCGAAGGCTGGCAATTGCTGCTGGATTTCGAAGGCAGCCGCCTGCACCACTGCGAATGCTGTCATCACCCCGATGGCCGCAAAGGTTCGCTGGATACCTGGCAGCGCTACGGCACCGACCCGGTCAGCTTGCTCAGCACCTGGGAAATGGCCCAGATCGAGCGCTTGCTGGAGCAACCGGGCTAGCTCAGCCACCAGCCGACCAGGCCGCAGCCGGCAACCACCAGCCAGGCTGGCAGCTTGAGAGTCATCAACGCCAGCAGGGCCAGCAGCGCCAGTACAACATCTGCAGGCTGCACAATGGCACTGGTCCACACCGGCTGGTACAGCGCCGCCAGCAGCAGTCCCACCACCGCGGCATTAACACCCTGCATCGCTGATTGCATACGCAGGTTATGCCGTAATTGCGCCCAGAACGGCAACGCGCCGAATACCAGCAAAAACGATGAGCTGAAGATCGCAACCAGCCCCAGCAAGCCGCCTATCCAGCCAGGCAGCGGCCCCGGCATCGACGCCCCGAGAAATGCAGCGAAGGTAAACAGCGGACCAGGCATCGCCTGGGTGGCGCCGTAGCCGGCAAGAAATGTCGCCTTGCTCACCCAGCCGCTGGACACCACCTCGGCCTGCAGCAATGGCAGCACCACATGACCGCCGCCAAACACCAGGGCACCACTGCGATAAAAGGCATCGACCATTTTCAGGGTTGGGTCGGGCCACAGTGCGGCCAATAGCGGCAGCCCTACCAGCAAGGCCAGGAATACGCCCAGACAGCACAGGGCTGCCCACCGGCTGACGCCAGTCGTCAACGGTGCGGGATCGGCCTGCTGCTGCGGTTTGAACAGCCACACCCCGACCACCCCGGCGCCGGCAATCACCGCGACCTGAGTCCAGACCGATGGCATCCAGAGCACCAAAGCGGTGACAACAGCCATCAACGCCAGCCGCGCGCTGCTTGCGCACAGGCTACGGCCCATCCCCCACACCGCTTGCGCCACCACGGCCACCGCCACCACCTTGAGCCCGTGAAGCACACCTTCGGGGATGACCTGTGCCGAACTGGCAATGCCCAGGGCCAGGGCGATCAGCACCAGCGCCGATGGCAAGGTAAAGCCAGCCCATGCCGCCAGTGCACCGCGATACCCGGCGCGGGAGAGCCCCAGGGCAATACCGACCTGGCTGCTGGCGGGGCCTGGCAGGAACTGACAAAGCCCGACCAGGTCGGCATAGCTATGCTCGCCAAGCCAACGACGGCGCACGACGAACTCGTCACGAAAATAGCCCAGGTGCGCAACCGGGCCGCCAAATGAGGTCAGGCCCAGGCGCAGGAAAATCAGAAAGATCTGCCACGGGGTGTGGTCGTCCGGACGCGGTGACGGCATGCATTGCTCTGGCGCAGTGGGTGAGGTCAGAAGATCTTGCTGGCACTGACCACCACTGTAGCCGAGCACAGATCGTCATAGCCATACCAGCCCAGGCACTCGCTTTTCGACAGGTCGGTATCGATGTAGCTCACCCCCCAGGTGATGCCGAAAAACGCGCGGGTCAGCTTGGCCTCCCACTCGTAGTAACTGTCGCGGTTGTCGCCGCTGGCCGACCAGAACGCCGGGTCTTTTACGTCGTTGTACCCCAGGCGCAACTCCAGCCCGACCTCGGCCGGCAAGGCAAAGCTGTAGCCGAGGTAGCTGTACAGCGTGTCCTGGTCTTCGCCGAACGCGTTGGGGGCATCACTGGAGTAGTAGGCACCCAGCTTGACCCCGTACAGGTCGAGGATGGCGTAGACCTCGCTCATGTTGAACTGGCCTTCCTTGGGGTAGCTGTACTTGAGGTAGCCAAGGTCCAGGCTGATGGCATCAGTGGCCTGCCAGTACCAGCCGGCGTAGTAGTCCACTTCCTGTCGGGTCTTGAAGTCATAGCCGTAGTCGACATTCGAGGTCCAGGCCCCCAGGTACAGGCCGCTGCTGTGGATCAGTGTCGCGCCGCCCTGCAGCGCCGGGTCGCCGAGGGTTTGCGAGATGCCGCGGGAGCGATAGTCGCTGACGGCGGCAAGGTCGATTTCCAGGGTGTAGTCCTCGCTCAGGGTCAGGGCCTGGCCGGACAATGGAGCCAGCAGCAGGCTGGCGGCGGTAAAGATGGCACGTGCGTTCATACACAACCCTTGTTGTTATTGATTGTCAGGGCAAAGCGATAGCGAGCCCCTCGCACTGCAAGGGGCCGAACGGTGTTGCTGGTGGGAGGTCAGGAGGCCGGGGCGTAGACCTGCTTGCCGGCGAAAAAGGTCTTGAGCACTTTGGTGTCGAACAGCGCGTCGTTGTCGACGCTGAACACATCGCGGTCGAGGACGATCAGGTCGGCCTGCTTGCCAGGCGCCAGCGAGCCGATCTGCTGCTCCAGGCGCAAGGTTTTCGCCGCGTTGAGGGTATAAGCCTGGAACATCGCCTGGCGGTCGATGCTTTCCTTGGCATTGAGCACCCCCAGCGGGCCCTTGCGGGTGATGGCCTGGGCAATGGCGTTCCATGGGTTGGGGCTGGACACCGGCCAGTCACTGGCACCGGCGATCGTTGCACCGGCCTGCAGCAGCGAGTGCGCCGGGTATTGATGGCTGTAGGCCGAGGCGCTGATGTAAGGCTTGACCAGTTCGACGGTGTAGTTCTCCCCCGTCGCCCAGAGCAACTGCATCGAGGCAATCACGCCCAACTGCTTGAAGCGCGGGAAGTCCTTGGGATCGACCACTTGCAGGTGGGTGATGCTGTGGCCTCTGGGGGTGCTGTCGAGCTTGCGTGCATAGGCCACGCCGTTGAGCGATTCCTGTACGGCACGGTCACCGACCGCATGCATGTGCACGATCCAGTCACGCTTCTCGGCGGCTACCACCAGCTCGCCAAAGTGCGCCGGGTCGATCAGCAGCTCACCGCGCTTACCGCTGTTTTTATAGGGCGCCAGCATCGCAGCGGTTTGCCCGGGGTATTCCAGAACACCGTCAACGAAAATCTTGATCCCGGGAAAGCTCAGATTGGGCACGCCTTCGAAGGTTTTCTTCACCGTGTCCAGCACTTCAAGGTCGGCCGGCGTGCTCCTCGAGTTGGTCAGCAGCAACGCCGCGACATGGGCACTCAGCTCGCCGTTTTCGGCCAGCTCGCGGTACAGCGGCAATACGCCGTAGCTGTGCGCCGTGGCCTTGAAGTCAAACAGCGAATCATCGCTGCCGGCGTTTGACGCTGCATCCATCCAGGCGGTAACCCCGTACTGGTTGTTGATGCGCACCGCCTCACGGGCGGCCTTGAGCATGAAGTCTTTGCTGGCCGCCGGAATCTGGCTGCGCACCCGGTCCCAGCCCGCTTCGGAAAAATTGCCATTGGGGGTGAAGTCGGTAGCGTGGCCAACGTAGCCACGGTCTTTTTCCGACATAGCCTTGACCGCCGCCGCATCGATGTTAAGGCGCTTGAGCATGGCGTTGTTGGCCCAGCCAGTGTGGCCATCGATGCCGCCCAGCACCAGCGGCTGATCGGCCCAGCGCCCCTGGTTGAAGACCTTGGCCAGTGCCTGGTTCTGCTCCCAGTACGCCGAACTCACCCCGGCAATGCTGATCACATCATCGGCACGTCCACGGCCTTCCCTGACCTGCTCCAGGATCCATTGCTCCAGCTCCGGTACGGGTTTGACCTCGTCCTCCAGATTGGCCCCCAGCGTCGCCGCGCCGGCAAACACCGGATGGCTGTGGGTGTCGATCATGCCGGGCATCAGCACCTTGCCCGCCAGGTCGATGCGTTGCGTGCCGGCATCGGCCAGGGCGTTGATCTGCGCATCGCTGCCGACCTGCAGGATCTTGCCATCCTTGATCGCCACCGCCTGCATCAGGGCCTGACCGGGCTCGGCGGTGTACACCTTGCCGTTGACCAGCACCAGGTCGGCGGCAGCCATCGCGTAGAAGGAAGAACAGGCCAGCGCGGCGGCCAGCAGGTTGGGAATCAATCGTTGCATCGGAACGCTCTCTTGTTGTTATCGGGCTGGGCACACCCTAGCGCGCACAACAACAGAACGGACCTCCGCAAATGAGGAGGGTCAGGCGGTTTTTTCTGCAAGCGTTGCCGGCGAACGCAAGGCCGAGCCCAGTTCCACCTTGCTTTTGACCCCCAGTTGCGCGTAGCAGTTGCGCAGGTAGGTGCGCACCGTGGCCGGGCTCAACGACAGGATGCGGGCGATTTCCTTGTACGAATGACCGGCGGCGAACAGCATCGCCGCGGTGCGCTCACGCGGTGCCAACACCACCCCTGGCGCGGCCGGCTCAAGCGAGAGGATTACATGTTCGGCGTTGGCGCTCAGCGTCAGGGCGCTACGTCCCAGGCGCATCACGCAGGGCACCTGGGCAAACTGCGCAATGACCGCTGGCGGCAATTGCGAACCGTGCCAACCCGGCACTTCGCGCTCCATCACCGCCAGCAATCGTGCACCGATGTACAGCAGACTGCCGTCCAGTCGCGCCACGGCAAAGTCGTTGGCGCCGTTGGCCGTATCGCTGCGGATCATGTCCTGCACCTGGAATCGCCACAGCTGCAGCAAGTGTTCGCAGAACGCGGCAAACAGCGCTTCCTCCTGGGCACTGAAGGCCACTTCGTGTTCACCCCGGTACAGGCAGACGAAAAACGTCAGGTTGCTGTCCGGCAGCTCGAACGAGATGCTCATCAGGTGGTAAAGGTCGTAGCGCCGGGCAAAGTCGTTGACCGCTTCAACCGGGTCGGTGAACTCGCTGTCGCGCACCACTTTTCCCGGCTTGCTCAGGGTGTCCATGGCAAAACTGTCGTGCCCGGCCACCTCGCGCCACTCCACCGCAAACGCCGGCGGGAGGTCGATGCGTCCGTGCATCCAGTTCTGTGGGGCTACGCTGCCGGCGACGCCGGACATCTCCCCCCACCAGGACGACGCGAACGGCACCAACTGGCGAAACGCCCGCAGGCCGTCGGCAATGAAATGCGAGCCTCCCGCTTCGCGCGCCAGGTTCGCCAGCTGCAGCACGCAGCGATTGAAGGCTTGCAACGTTGCCAGCGAAAACTGCGTACTGCCTGCTCCGTCCACCACCATCATTTCCCCGAACACTGCCTGGCCTGAGAACGGCAACATGCCACAGCGCAGACGCCAGCGTCCACGCCCTCGCACGCAAGCCTCAGTACACCGTTCCTACCGGGTAGACATAGGCATTTACGTCATAAAACGGCGTGCGCTGGTAGAACCAGTGCAAGCGCGCGCTAGGGCTGGAGGCGAAGACTTTATCGTCCTTGAGCTTCTTCTCGAACTCGGCCTTCAACTCCGGGCTTTCGGCCAGCATCTTGCGCGCCATCGGCTCCATCACGTACTCCTCAGGCTCCTCGGCCACCACCAGGGTCGAGTTGAAAAAGCCCCAGGCCCAGAACGAGTCCGGGCTTTCGGGGTACAGCAGGTTAACGGCCAGCACCCCCAGGGGTTGGTCCACGTCGATCAGCACCGAGCCTGCGGGAAAGGTCTGCAAGCGCTCGAAAGGCTTGGCCACGCCGCTGACCGGCAGCCGTCCTTCGTAACCGGGGATCTGGTTGGCTTGTGCTCGGTCAGGCTCGAAACCGCCGGCTATCTTGACGTTGTCCATGCGATACAGGGTCACGGCCTTGGTCGTCGGTTGCTCCAGGGTGGTCATCTGGATGCCATGCGCCTTGAGCCGGGCGATGACCTCGCGCCACTGCCCCGGCACCACGTACTGCTGAGGACGCTTGGTGACCAGGTCGGGCTCGGTGTTGCCGGTTACCGGCACGGTCAACTGCTTGGGCTTGTTGCTCCAGACGATGGTCTTGGCGCCGGTAATGGGCGACTGTTCGTAGCGGTAGTCGCCAACACTGAACGGCGTTGTCTGGGCTTTGCCGGGCTTCCAGGTGAGGACCACATCCTGCTGGGTTTCCAGGCGTTCGCGGTCCTGGCGGATCGCCTCCTTCAGCGACGCCGACTGCTCGCCAATCACCTGGATCATG
Source organism: Pseudomonas alkylphenolica (assembly GCF_016009175.1). Taxonomy (GTDB): domain Bacteria; phylum Pseudomonadota; class Gammaproteobacteria; order Pseudomonadales; family Pseudomonadaceae; genus Aquipseudomonas; species Aquipseudomonas alkylphenolica_B. The sequence continues at coordinate 3,728 of NZ_JADUCM010000053.1, read as the reverse complement.
CTTTTGAGCATCACGTAGTTGCCCAGTACCTGGGTTTGGTAAGGGTGCAGCGCATGTTGCTCGATGAGTATCGAGGGCACGTTGCGAATGTCGCCGTACTGGTTGGAAAACCGGGCGAAGTCGGTGCGGTACGGGTAGTAACCCTGGGTCGGGTCCTGGTTGTCGTTGAGACTGATGCACTCGTGCACCACATGGCCGTCGGCCTGCAGCGCGGTGTACACCGGCGCGCGCATGACGTTGTCCATCCAGGCGCTGCTGGCCGGCGACCAGCCGTTGCCGTTGTGGCAATAGGAGCTGTCGTACGGGTACATCGCACCGTCGGTGGAATGGGTATCGGCAAAAAAGCTCAGGTCATAGGTATTGAACACCCAGGCCACGTTGCGGATCTCGGCGCTGTCGAGCTTGGTGAAGTCGCGGTTGAGGTTGTAGTTCAAACCGTTGACCCGCCAGCCGGTTTCCTGCGGCCCGTTCTGGTTGATCCGCCCGTAGGCACTGCGGCGCAGGTCGCCGTCGATGTTGACGGTGGGAATGAAGAGGATGTTGACCTTCGCCAGCAGGTCGGCCAACGGCTTTTCACCCGTGGTCATGTCGCGCAGCAGCATGAACATGGCGTCTTTGCCATTGGCCTCGCCCGGGTGGATCTCCGCTTCGACAAAAATCGTCGGCTTGCCCGACTCGTTGAGCCCGGCCGGCGACTTGTCGACCTCCAGCGAGGCGATGGCCATGACCATCGAATGGCCTTCGGCACTTTTCTCCGGCAGCTCGTGCAGGACAATGCTGCCACCGGACGCCGCCGCCAGCCTGGTCAGGTAGTCGCGGGTCTGCGGGTAGTTGCTGGTCTGGTTGAACTGGCTGGCTTCAGCCTCGGTGATCAGCGGGTTATCCGCTGCGGCGATGTAACGCGTGCTCTTCAGGGTCTGCTCGAACATCGCAGGCAGAATGCGCTGCTTGGCGGCCTGCAGGTAGCCGCTATCGTCAATATAGGACGGTGCGCTGGGCAACGCGGCCAAGGCTGGCAGGCACATGCCCATCAACATCGCGACATACAGAGGCTGCAAAAGCGGTTGTTTCATGATGAATCCCTATCATGAGTGGCAGACGCCACATTAAACCTAAATTCACCGCCAGACGAGGGTCATACCGCGATGCTCGACAACCTGTTGTTCCCCCTCCCCGCCGCCACCGCGCAGGAACATTTCGACGAGCTGCTGACCCGGCCGGGCCTGCGCATCGAGCGGATCGTTTCCCATGGCCAGGCCAGCCCGGCCGGGTTCTGGTATGACCAGCCGCAGGACGAGTGGGTGCTGTTGCTCAGCGGTTCGGCAGGCTTGCGCCTGGAGCATGAAGCCTGCGTGCGCGTGCTGGGCCCCGGCGCCGTTGTCGAGATCCCGGCACACTGCCGGCACCGGGTGGAATGGACCGACAGCCACCAGGCCAGCGTGTGGCTGGCGGTGCACGTTGGGTAGTGAATGGGCCACCCGCGAAGTCAGGCTGAAAGACTGAGGTAGGGCTGCTCTTCGCCGGGGCTGCGATCAAAGTGGCGCTTGTACTCGCGGCTGAACTGCGAGGTGCTTTGATAGCCGACCCGGTGCGCCACCTGCGCCACGCCCATGCCTTCGCCGATCAGCATCTGCTGGGCCTTGAGCAGGCGCAAACGCTTGAGGTACTGCATCGGTGACAGCAGAGTGCAGCGCTTGAAGTGCTCATGGAAAGTCGACGCGCTCATGTTGGCGCAACCGGCCAGGGCCTCGACGCTCAACGGCTCGGCATAGTGTTCACGCAGGTAGCTCAACGCTGCGGCAATACGCGCGAAGTGGCCCTGTTGCTCCACCAGTGCCCGCAGTACCCCGGCCTGCGGCCCGCGCAGTGCCACATAGAGCACTTCGCGTACCCGCGCAGCGCCCATCACCTGACTGTCGAGCGGATCCTGCAAGCAGCGCAGCAGGCGTTCGACACTGTCGCGCATGACCTCGTCCAGCGCGGCGGACGTCATCGACTCGGGGGTCTGCGCCTTGATCGCCTGATCGCCCGGCAAGCCCATGTTCTGCACCAGCTCACCCAGCACCACGCGATCGATCGCCACGGACACCCCGAGCAACGGCTCATCGGCCGTGGCAAAGGTCTCGCACATGAACGGCACCGACAGCGCCTGCACCAGGTAATGCCCGGCGCCGTATTCCAGGGTCCGTGGCCCCAGGCGCGCCAGCTTGCTGCCCTGGGCGAGGATCATCAGGCTCGGCTCGTAAATTTGCGGGCTGCTCGCCACATAGTGGCTGGCCGAAAGCACCTGCACCTGGGGCAGGCGTGTGTCGACAAAGCCCGGACGCACGGCCAGCGCGCGGATCAGGGAACACAAGGTGGCGTTGGCATCAACGTGGCGAGTCAGTTGCATGGGAACCCAAGGCGGAGGAATACACACTGGCATCATCGCAGCTCTGCGGCCTGGCGTATGCACGTGCCGGGCGAATCAGGAGCTTTAGGCATGACAGGCGGAGGAATGACGGTGGGCAGCCCCCCTGCCCCGGCGCAGAATGCGCAGCCTCAACCGTTTATCGTTTTACTGAGGTCTTATGTACACAGCCATCGGTTACGCCGCCCAGTCCGCCATCGCGCCACTGGCGCCTATGAGCTTCCAGCGCCGCAGCCTGCGCCCTGACGATGTGGCCATCGAGATTCTCTACTGTGGCGTGTGCCACTCGGACATCCACCAGGCCCGCAACGAGTGGGGCATTGCCGTGTACCCGCTGATGCCGGGTCACGAGATTGTCGGCCGGGTCAGCGCAGTCGGTACTCAGGTCAGCCGCTACCAGGTCGGTGACCGTGTCGGCGTTGGCTGCATGGTCGACTCCTGCCAGCACTGCGATGCCTGCCATTCAGACCTCGAGCAATACTGCCTGGAAGGCCCGACCATGACCTACGCCACCCCGGACCGGGTGGACGGCAGCAACACCATGGGCGGTTACTCCGACAGTATCGTGGTCAGCGAGCGGTTCGTCCTGCGCATCCCTGACGCCCTGGACCTGGCGGGCGCGGCACCGATCCTCTGTGCCGGCATCGCCACCTACTCGCCGCTCAAACACTACGGGGTCAAGCCGGGGCACCGTGTCGGCATCCTCGGCATGGGTGGCCTCGGCCACATGGGCATCAAGTTCGCCAAGGCCATGGGCGCCGAAGTCACCCTGTTCACCCGCTCGGCCAGCAAGGCCGAAGAAGCGCGGCGCCAGGGTGCCGATCACGTCATCGTTTCGACTGACGCGGCACAAATGCAGGCAGCGGCCGATCACTTCGACTTTCTGCTCGACACCATCCCGGTCCAGCACGACCTAAACCCCTACCTGCAGACCCTGAAGTTCGACGGTGTGCACATTCTGGTGGGGCTGATCGAACCGGTAGACCCGGCCCTGCATGCGGCCAATCTGGTGCTCAAGCGCCGGGTACTGGCCGGCTCGCTGATCGGCGGTATCGCCGAGACCCAGGAAGTGCTGGCGTTCTGCGCCGAGCATGACATTCGCTGCGATATCGAGATGCTCGACATCCGCCACATCAACGAAGCCTACAGCCGGATGATTGCCGGGGATGTGAAGTACCGCTTTGTGATCGACATGGCCACGCTCAAGGCTTGAAGCAGTTGCGGGGGGGGCGGGGCGGCCCCCGGCCCCAAAAGGAGAAAAGGGGGGGGGTGAGCCCGGGGTTGGGCGCGAGCGGGCGGGGGGGGGGGGGGGCGGGGG
>NZ_JADUCM010000052.1 GCF_016009175.1 Pseudomonas alkylphenolica | reverse complement strand
CCCAACCCCCCCCCACCCACCCGCCCGGGGGGCCAACCCGCTACCCCCCGGGTAAAAAAAAAACCCCCCCCCCAACCGGCGCGGGCTGCTGGGCCCCCGGGCGCCTTTTTTTGTTTTTCGGGCTCGCCCCAGCAGCACAGCCACCGTGAATGGCCTTGAGTGAGGATCGGGTATGAATGCAGCAACGACCATCGTCCCGCGGGAACAACTGATCATTGTCGGCAACGGCATGGTAGGGCATCACTGCGTCGAGCAACTGATCGAGCGCGGTGCCTTGAGCCGCTACGCACTGCGGGTGTTCGGAGAAGAGCGCCAACGCGCCTATGACCGCGTGCACCTGTCCGAGTACTTCAGCGGCAGCGACGCAGAGACCCTGGCCCTCGGTGCCGCCGGCGCGTACGCCGAGCATGGCGTGCAGCTGCACCTGGGGGAAGCGGTGCTGGAAATCGACCGTGAGCGCCGCGAAGTGGTGACCCCGCTGGGGCGCTACCCGTATGACCAGCTGATCCTGGCCACCGGTTCTTACCCGTTCGTGCCGCCCATTGAAGGCTGCGAAGGCGCATCGCGCCTGGTGTACCGCACCCTCGATGACCTCGACGCCATTCGCGCCGCCGCAGCCACTGCGCGGCGGGGGGTGGTGGTCGGTGGCGGTTTGCTCGGGCTTGAGGCGGCCAATGCCCTGAAGTCCCTGGGGCTTGAAGCCCATGTCGTGGAGTTCGCACCACGGCTGATGCCGGTGCAGTTGGACAACGAGGGCGGTGCCGCCTTGCGGGCACAGATCGAAGCGCTCGGGGTGGGTGTGCACCTGTCACGTGCGACCCAGTCGGTGGTGGCAGGAGAGGCCTACCGCTACCGGATGAACTTCGATGGCGGTGATTTTCTCGAGACCGACGTGATCGTGTTTTCCGCCGGCATTCGTCCGCAGGATGCGTTGGGCCGTAGCAGTGGCCTGGAGGTGGCGGCGCGCGGCGGCGTGGTGATCGACAGCGATTGCCGCAGCAGCGATGCACGGATTTTTGCCATTGGTGAGTGCGCCTCGTGGAACGGCAGCGTGTTTGGCCTGGTCGCACCGGGCTACAGCATGGCGCGCAATGTGGCTGCCGCCCTGGCCGGTGAAAACGCCGGCAGTTTTGTCGGCGCCGATATGTCCACCAAGCTCAAGCTGCTGGGCGTGGATGTCGGCTCCATTGGCGATGCCCATGGCGCCACGCCCGGTGCACGCAGCTACCGCTTTATCGATGAAGCCAGCTCGGCTTACCGCCGCCTGGTAGTCGATGCCAGCGGCAAACGGGTGCTGGGCGCTGTGCTGGTGGGTGACAACAGTTACTACGACACGTTGCTGCAATACGTGCAGAACGGCATTGCCCTGCCGGCCGATCCGGCAGCGTTGATCCTGCCGCAGTCTTCTGGCGCCCCGGCGCTGGGCGCTGATGCCCTGCCTGACAGCGCCACCATCTGCTCTTGCCACAACGTCAGCAAGGGCGCGATCTGCAGTGCGATCGACAACGGCTGTGGCGAGCTTGGCGAGCTCAAGCAACAAACCAAGGCCTGCACCGGCTGTGGGGGGTGCGCCGCGCTGCTCAAGCAGGTCTTCGAACACGAGCTGATTGCCCGTGGAGTCAGTGTCGACAAGCGCCTGTGTGAGCACTTTGCCTACACCCGGCAAGAGCTCTATGCCCTGGTGCGGGTCGAGGGCATCCTCAGCTTTGACGAGATGCTGGACAAGCATGGCCGCGGCCATGTCGGTTGCGATATCTGCAAACCCACGGTCGGCTCGATCCTGGCGTCGTGCTGGAACCAGCCGATCATGGACCCCTCGCTGGTGCCGTTGCAGGACACCAACGACACGTTCATGGCCAACATGCAAAAGAACGGTACCTATTCGGTGGTGCCGAGGATTCCCGGCGGCGAGATCACCCCTGACAAACTCATCGTCATTGGCCAGGTGGCGAAGAAATACGACCTCTACACCAAGATCACCGGCGGCCAGCGTATCGACCTGTTCGGCGCCCAGTTGCATGAGCTGCCGGCGATCTGGAGCGAGCTGATCGACGCCGGGTTTGAAACCGGCCACGCCTATGGCAAATCCACCCGCACGGTGAAGTCCTGCGTGGGCAGCACCTGGTGCCGCTACGGCGTACAGGACAGCGTGCAGATGGCCCTGACTCTCGAAGACCGTTACAAGGGCCTGCGCTCGCCCCACAAGCTCAAGTTCGCGGTATCGGGCTGCACCCGTGAGTGCGCCGAGGCGCAGAGCAAAGACATCGGTGTGATCGCCACGGAGAAGGGCTGGAACCTGTACATCTGTGGCAACGGCGGCATGCGTCCACGGCATGCCGAGCTGTTCGCCACCGACCTGGATGACGCCGGCCTGATCCGCATCATCGACCGCGTGTTGATGTTCTACATCCGTACCGCCGACAAACTGCAGCGTACCTCGGTGTGGCGCGAAAGCCTGGACGGCGGGCTGGACTACCTCAAACAGGTGATTCTCGACGACAGCCTGGGCCTGGGCGCCGAACTCGAGGCGCAGATGCAACGGGTGGTCGACCGCTACGAATGCGAATGGGCCAATGCCCTCAAAGACCCGGAAAAGCTCAAGCGTTTCCGTACTTTCGTCAATGACCAGCGTCCTGACCCAAGCGTGCATTTTGTCCGCGAGCGCGGCCAGCGGCGGCCGATCGCCGCGGCTGAACTGCATTTGATTCCGACCACTGAAGAGGTGCTGTGATGAGCCTGTCCAATGCTGCTGTAACGGTGCAAACACATGACTGGAAAGTGGTCTGCAACCGCCACGACCTGGTCGCGCAATCAGGGGTGGTGGTCTGGTTCGAGGGCCGGCAGGTGGCGCTGTTCTACCTGCCGGAACACGACACGCCGGTGTTCGCTGTCGACAACCAGGACCCGAAGTCGGGCGCCCATGTCATCGGTCGCGGGTTGATCGGCCACCTCAAGGGCGAACTGGTGGTAGCGGCGCCGCTGTACAAGCAGCATTTCAGCTTGAGCGATGGCCGTTGCCTGGAGGATGCCGGGCAATCGCTGCAGGTGTGGCCGGTGCGGATCAGCGGTGAGCAGGTGGAAATCGGTCTGGCTTGAACGCGTGGGGGCGAGGCTTGCCCGCGAAGAACGGTAACGCGGGCTGGCAGGTTCACCGCAGCGTCTGGTTCGCCGGCAAGCCTGGCTCCTGCAGTGTGTCGGTGTGCAATCGGCTCCTATACACTGCGGAGCATGAATGTCGATACCCGCATCAAATTCCGCCATCTGCTGTGCTTTCTCGAAATTGCCCGCCAGGGCAGTTTCGCCAAGGCTGCCGATGCCATGGCGATCAGCCAGCCAGCCATCTCCAAGACCCTCAAAGAGCTTGAAGAACTGCTGCAGACCCGCCTGTTCGAGCGCAGCAAGCAAGGCGTCGAGCTGACCCCCGCCGGTGTGCGCTTCATGCGCTATGCCGGGCCCAGTGTGCAGGCGCTGCGTGAAGGCGTCAGTACCGTGCGCGGTGAAGAACACGCGCCACCCCAGGTGCGCATCGGTGTGCTGTCTACGGTAGAAAGCCTGCTGATGCCGGAGGTGCTGTGCCGCTTGCACCAGCGTCATGAGGCCCTGGTGGTCAGCGTCGCCACCGGCCCCGGTGCGTACCTGCTGGCGCAGTTGCATGTCGGCGAGCTGGACCTGGTGGTCGGGCGCATGACCGACAACCCGCAGATCCAGGGCCTGTTGTTCGAGCACCTGTACAGCGAATCGATGTCGCTGGTGGTGCGCCCCGGGCATCCGTTGCTGGCTCGCCAGCCTATCGAGCGCAACCAGGTGGGGCGTTACCCACTGGTATTGCCGTTGGCCGGCACCACCATCCGCAAGCACGCCGACAGCCTGTTCGTGCAGTGCGCCATCGAGCAGCCGGCACAGCGTCTGGAAACCCTTTCACCGGCCTTGAGCCGGCGCTATGTACAGAGCAGCGATGCCATCTGGGTGGCCCCGCGCGATGCGGTGCGCATTGACTTGGGCCGCGGTGAATTGTGTGAACTGGACCTCGGCGTACAAGAGGCGGGCGGCTCGGTCGGCATTTGCAGCAACGCCGCGTTGCCTTTGAGTTTGCCGGCGCGCTGGTTGTGCGAGGTGCTGCGCGAAGTCGCCACGCAATACCGCGACGGCAGCTACCCATGAAACTTTCCTCACTTACAAACTGCTACAAAACCTGCTTGACGCATTTGCCGAAGTGCTCCGTCCCGTCAATACTGGCCACTGGCTGCAGCTTTGGCTGAAGAAGGTTTTGGCCGGCTGAACTTATCCGGCTTTTCTTGCTCTCATGCCGGTAGCCATTGGTCGTGGCCGCCTGATAAGCTCGCGGCTTTACTCGATTGCCCTATTGGCGCATGAACAAGGAAATAGCATGAAACAGCATCGGTTGGCGGCTGCGGTTGCCCTGGTTGGTCTGGTCCTGGCGGGTTGCGATTCGCAGACCAGCGTAGAGCTCAAGACTCCGGCACAGAAAGCCTCCTACGGTATTGGCCTGAACATGGGCAAGAGCCTGGCTCAGGAAGGCATGGACGACCTTGATTCGAAAGCTGTTGCTCAAGGCATCGAAGATGCTGTCGGCAAGAAAGAGCAGAAGATCAAGGACGAAGAGCTGGTTGAAGCCTTTGCTGCCCTGCAAAAGCGTGCTGAAGAGCGCCTGGCGAAAATGAGCGAAGAGTCGGCTGCTGCCGGCAAGAAATTCCTTGAAGAGAACGGCAAGAAAGCCGGTGTCGTCACCACCGCTTCGGGCCTGCAGTACGAAGTGATCAAGAAGGCCGACGGCGCTCAGCCAAAGCCGACTGACGTAGTGACTGTTCACTACGAAGGCAAGCTGATCGATGGCAAGGTTTTCGACAGCTCCGTAGAACGTGGCAGCCCGATCGACTTGCCAGTTAGCGGTGTGATCCCTGGTTGGGTCGAAGGCCTGCAACTGATGCACGTTGGCGAGAAGTACAAGCTGTACATCCCGTCCGACCTGGCTTACGGCGCACAAAGCCCAAGCCCGATGATCCCGGCCAACTCGGTACTGGTATTCGAGCTGGAACTGCTGGGCATCAAGGATCAGGCCAAGCCTGACGCCGACACCGCTGCCGAGTAAAACTCGCGCGGTCCAGCCAACGCCCCGCTTCGACGGGGCGTTGTCGTTTCTGCGATTCGCTCGAACCCTGTGGGCTTGCGCCGGTCCGAAAAGCTGCACTGCTCAGGTAAATGGTGCAGGATGGGCAAAACGTTTGCGCCATTGAAACAGGTGTGTAAAAAACGCCCGATTTGAGCCCGGCCCTTGCCCGGCGGGCGCCTTGAGCCCGAAATCTGGCTCTGTTCACAAGGTTATCCACAATTTATGTGGATAACCTTCCTTAGGTTAGGCCCTGGAGGCTTTATGAAAGCACCTTGGAACTTCGCCCGTTTTCTGCCGCTGGCCGAGCGCTTGCTCAGCCGTGGCCGTCTGCCGGCGCTGATTTTTGCGGTGGCGCGCAAAGGACCACGGCTGGGCAAACTGCGTGAAGACGTGCGCTTGATGCAGGCGTTATGCCTGGCCTGGTGGCGGGGCGAATACCGCGCCATCAGCCCCCGGGCCCTGGTGACGGTCGTGGCTGGCCTGCTGTATTTCGTCAGCCCCGTAGACGCCATTCCCGACTGGTTGCTGGGCGTGGGCTTCTTCGATGACGTGGCCGTATTGGCCTGGGTCCTCAAGACCGTCGCTGACGAACTGGCGGCCTTCAGCGCCTGGCGCAACCGCCAGGCACCGGAAAAACTGCGGGTGGTCGAACGCCTGCCTGATACCCCTGAAGCGTTGCGCCTGGAACAAACAAAAGGTTGATTACAACAGAGCCCCGGCAACCCTCGCTGGCTGGTAATATAATTGGCATAAGGATTATGCCTACCGATTACATATCGTAATCCTACAAGGGGGTTGTAATGGGTATTCAGGTCATCAGCCGAGACGGTCAACCCGAGTATGCGGTTGTACCCTGGGAGCAATATCAGGCACTGCTGAAGGCCGCAGGCCAGTTGGCTCCAGCCGTCGTCGAAAGCACACCTGACGCCCCACCAAGCAGCGCCAACTTACCGAATTTCAGTGAGTTGGCGCGTTTGCGTGAGGGCAAGGGGCTGGCACCGGAGCAACTGGCGCGCAGCGTCGGGATCAGCCCGGTGTACCTGGCCCTGATCGAAAGCGGCGAGCGTCAGCCGGATGCCGCGATTCGTCGCAGCCTGGCCTGGGAGCTGGGCGTAGCCGGCTGGAGCGAGCCGTCGTGAGCAGCGTACGGATCAGCCGGCAACACTGGGATGGACTGCTGGAAGAGCTGGACCTGGCGCGCCGCCAACGGCACTTGCTGACCTACCGCGCCTTGCTGGAGCGGCTGCAGTTGCCTAGCCCGGCCATGCAGACGCTGACTGCCGCGCTTGAGCACCTGGCCGCACTCGATGCACGTGCCGAGCAACCGTTGCGCAGTTCGCTGGTGATCAGCCAGGGCGCAAGCCGTTTGCCGCGTACCGGCTTCTTCGAGTGTGTGGAGCGTCTGGGGCGCTTTTCCGGGCCGTCGGACGGCATGGCCGCCGCCTCCTGGCACGCCTCGGAAGTGGTGCGGGTGTTCGAGTACAGCTACCCGGAAAAAGAAGAGGCGTGAGCCGCTGGCGCGGTATCGATCAGGTGCAGGCTGTAGCCTGACACCTCTTTGGCCTGGTGCTTGGCTTCGGAGGCCAGCGCTGCCAGTTGCCCGGCGTCGAGGCCGGCGCAGGCTTGCGGGTGCAACTGCACCACGCCGATTGACAGCGACAGCAACTCGAACGCCTGGTGCTGCCCCTGACGGTTGGCCGCCACGAAACACCCGGCCTGCAGGTGTTCGGGGCGATAAAAGCGCCGGCACTGTTTCTGAAAGTCTTCCAGCAGCAGCTGCAACCTGCGCTCCCAATCCGCTGATCCCAGCACCAGCATGAAATCATCGCCGCCGATGTGGCCGACAAAATCATGGGCGGGGTCTACCCGTTCGCTCAGGCACTGAGCCAGGCACAGCAGCACCTCATCGCCGCGGGCGTAGCCATAGATGTCGTTGAAGGGCTTGAAGCTGTCGATATCCACATAACAGATTGCCGCCTGCCGTTGTTGCTGCAGCAGGCGCGTCAGGCATTGCTGGATCGGCACATTGCCGGGCAGCAGGGTCAGCGGATTGGCGTAGCGCGCCTGCTGGATCTTCTGCTCGGTGATCAGCTTGAGTACATCGATCACCCGCCCCAGGCCCAGGTAGCGGCCGTTCTGAATGATGATGAAGTCTTCTTCGATGCGCTGGCGAGCGCGGCTGGTGAGCAGGCGGCTGACTTGCTGCAGCGACTGGGTCAGCTCCACGGCGAGAAAGTCATCGCTCATCAGGCGGCTGATCGGCTTGCGCGCAAACAGGTCGGTGGCAAAGGGCTTGAGCAGGGCGTCAGAGAGCGAATGGCGGTGCACGATGCCACACGGTTGGCGGCGCTCGTTGAGTACCGCCAGGGAGTTCAGGTTGGCCTGGCGGCGAAACAACTCCAGCACCTGCGCCGTCGGCGTGTTCTGGTTGACGGCGGGTTGTTCATTGAGCAGGGCCATCAGGTTTCCACCGTCCTCGGCAAGGGCCTGAAGCTCGCGGTTCGGGCTGCCAAGGATGTGCTGGATGTCCCGTGCTGGCTGTTCCTGAGGGCGGCCGAGGAAATACCCCTGCACCAGGTCCACGCCCATGTCGGTGAGCACCTTGAGTTCTTCGGCCAGCTCGATGCCCTCGGCTATCACCTGTGCGCGGGAGGCGCGGGCGATCTGCAGGATGGAGCCGACGAACTCACGCTTGACCGCGTCGAGGTGGATGCCATCGATAAAGTGGCGGTCGATCTTGACGTAGTCCGGCCGCAATTCCGACCACAATCGCAGGCTTGAATAGCCCGCCCCGAGGTCATCCAGGGCAATCGAGAAGCCCATGTCGCGGTAGTGGTGCAGGGCGTTGAACAGCAGCTGGAAATCGTCGGTGGGCGTCTGTTCGGTGAGCTCGATCACCACCCGGCTCGGCGACAGGCCCAGGTCGTGAAGCATCTTCAGGGTGCGCCCGGACTGATACTGGGGTTCAAGCAACGATTCCGGCGAGACGTTGAGAAACAGCTTGCCGTCGAGGTCCTGCTGGCTGAAGCGCCGGCAGGCACTTTCGCGGCAGGCCACTTCCAGTTCGGTCAGGCGACCGGCCTGGCGGGCAACGGCAAACAGGTTGATCGGGGAGTGCAGCGGGCTGTTGGAGGGGCCGCGGCTAAGCGCCTCGTAACCGAGAATGCGCCGTTCGGACACGCAGACAATGGGCTGGAACAGGCTGTGCAGGCCGCCTTGAGCAAGAATGGTGCTCAAGGCGCTGAGCTGTTCGGTCACGGTCATGGCGGTACTACCTTGAAAAAAAAGGACTGGGGCCAACGGCACCCAGTCCTTTATTTCACGACAGCTTCGTGACTGTTTGATGACGCAATAGCGGCACAGTCACATTATTTCGCCATCATCTGTTCAGCGGTTGTTCTTTGCCACCGCTGAATTGAGCCCCAGGTAGTCGAGCAGGATCCGCCCGGACTCCGCCAGGTAAGCGTCGTCTTCCGGTTTGGTATCGTCCGGTTCGGCCGGCAGGGCGTCTTCGTCTTCTTTCTTCAGCTCTTTGAGCGGCTCTTCGCCCTTGGCTTTGCGACGGGTGTTTTCCAGGGCCAGTTGCTTGCTTTCAATATCGGCATGCTGGGCACGGCGCTCGGCTTCGTTGAGGCTGACGGTTTTTTCGTTCATCAGCTTCTGGGTCAGCGCCAGGCGGTCGCGGATATAGACGAACTCCGGATCTTTGGCGGTGCGGCTGTCATGCCGCGCCTTGAGCTGGGCCAGGAACGGTTTGAACGGATCGACCGCAGGCTTGATCGCCGGGCGGATGGTGTCCCACGGCATGGCTTCTGGCAGCGCGCTTTCACCGATTTCCTTGGTGTCGATGATCGACGGGTAATCGATGTCCGGCAGTACGCCCTGATGCTGGGTGCTCTGCCCGGAAACCCGGTAGAACTTGGCCAGGGTCAGTTTCAGCTCGCCATGGTTGAGCGGCTGGATGGTCTGCACGGTGCCTTTGCCGAAGGTCTGGCCACCGAGGATCAGCGCACGGTGGTAGTCCTGCATGGCGCCGGCGAAAATCTCCGAAGCCGAGGCCGAGAGGCGGTTGACCACCAGTGCCAGCGGGCCTTTGTAGAAAGCACCGCTGTTTTCATCTTCGAGCACATCGACGCGGCCGTCGCTGTTGCGAACCAGTACGGTCGGGCCTTTGTCGATGAACAGGCTGGTCAGCTCGGTGGCTTCCTGCAGGGAACCGCCGCCGTTGTTGCGCAGGTCGATGACCACGCCGTCGACTTTTTCCTTCTGCAGTTCGGTGAGCAGCTTCTTCACGTCACGGGTGGTGGACTTGTACTCGGGATCGCCGGCGCGGAACGCCTTGAAGTCCAGATAGAAGGCCGGAATCTCGATGATGCCAAGCTTGTAGTCGCGGCCATCCTGCTTGAGCTTGAGCACGGATTTTTTCGCCGCCTGCTCTTCAAGCTTCACCGCCTCGCGGGTGATCGGCACGATCTTGCTGGTCTGGTCGTTCGGCGCATTGCTGGCCGGGATGACTTCCAGGCGCACCACCGAGCCCTTCGGACCGCGAATCAGCTTGACCACTTCATCCAGGCGCCAGCCGATCACGTCGACCATTTCTTTGTCGCCCTGGGCGACGCCGATGATCTTGTCGGCCGGTGCCACCTGTTTGGTCTTGGCGGCAGGACCGGCCGGTACCAGGCGCACGATCTTGACCTGGTCGTTGTCGCTTTGCAGCACGGCGCCGATACCTTCGAGCGACAGGCTCATGTTGATATCGAAGTTTTCCGCGTTGTCGGGCGACAGGTAGTTGGTGTGCGGGTCGTACGACTGGGCAAAGGTATTGATGTAGGCCTGGAAAATGTCTTCGGCACGGGTCTGGTCCAGGCGCGTGAGCTGGTTCTTGTAGCGCTTGGTCAGCAGCTCCTGGATCGCCTTGGACTCTTTGCCGGCGATTTTCAGGCGCAGCACCTCATCCTTGACGCGTTTGCGCCAGAGGTCGTCAAGCTCAGCCTGGTTTTTCACCCACGGGGCGTCCTTGCGGTCGACCAGCAAGGTTTCCTTGGTAGTGAAGTCGAAGTTGTCGACGCCCTTGTTCAGCTCGGCCAGGGCGAAGTCCAGACGCGATTTGACCCGGTCCAGGTAGCGCTTGTAGATGGTGAAGCCGGGGTCGAGATTGCCGCTCTTGAGGAAATCGTCGAACTGGGTCTGCCACTTGTCGAACTCGGCGATGTCGCTGGCCAGGAAGTAGCTGCGTGCCGGATCGAGCAGTTTCAGGTAGCTGTCGTAGATGATGACCGAGCGCGCATCATTGAGCGGCGGCTTGCTGTAGTGGTGGCGCTTGAGCAGCTCGACCACGTTCAGGCTGGCGACCACTTCGTCGCGGTCAGGCTGGAGTTTATCCCAGCTGTTGGCGGCCCATGCATTGCCTGCCAACGGCAGACTGCCCAGACCGATCAACAGTGCGAGGGTGGTGCTTGGCAAAAAATGCTTCATGCTGATTCGACGTAGGGACAATTGATCACGCATATTAGGCCGTCTTTGAATTCGCCGGTTCCAAAAGAACCGGACGCATAATGCAAAAAGCCCGGGGCTACAGCTCCCGGGCTCAGTCATGACTCAACTATGGAGGCACTGTGAAGGCATTGCAAGGCGTTGACGGACATGTGGAGTGGGTTGCGACGACAAGTCCAACTTGCGATATCGGTCAAGTACGAATTCGCGTGGCGGCCGCCGGCCTCAATCGTGCGGATTTGCTGCAGCGCGCCGGGCTGTATCCGCCCCCTCCAGGGGCCAGCGAATTTCTTGGCCTGGAATGTTCCGGGGTCATCAGCGAAGTGGGCGCCGGCTCGTCATGGCAGGTAGGTGACCGGGTTTGCGCGCTGTTGGCCGGTGGCGGCATGGCCGAAGAAGTGGTGGTGGATGCGCGCCATGTGCTGCCGGTGCCGGAAGGCCTGAGCCTGCAGGAAGCGGCAGCGATTCCCGAGGTGTATGCCACGGCCTGGCTCAACCTGTTCCAGCTGGCCGGGCTGACGCCGGGCGAGAAGGTGTTGCTGCATGCCGGCGCCAGTGGCGTCGGTTCGGCCGCTATCCAGCTGTGCAAGGCCTTTGGCAACCCGTGCTGGGTCAGTGTCGGCTCCAGCGAGCGCCTGGCTTACTGCGAGGCCCTGGGCGCTACCGGCGGTGTTGTACGCGGCGATGACCTCAATGGCCTGAACGATTTTGCGCCGTTTGACGTGATCCTCGACCCGGTCGGTGCCAGTTATGCCGAGCTCAACCTCAAGCTGCTGGCGCGCGATGGCCGTTGGGTGCTGATCGGCCTGATGGGCGGGCGCAAGGCCGAGCTGGACCTGGCGCAACTGCTGAGCAAGCGCGTGCAGGTGGTCGGCTCGACCCTGCGCACCCGTGACGACCAGTTCAAGGCCGACCTGCTCAGCGACCTGGGACAACAGGTGTGGCCGCTGTTCAGCGAAGGCCGGCTCAAGCCACAACTGGCCAAGACCTACCCGGTCAAGGATGCCGAGGCGGCGTTTGCCGAGCTGTCGAGCAACCAGGTGTCGGGCAAGCTGGTGCTGGTGATAGACGACAGCCTGGTCTAACCCGTATCCCCGTAGGATCGCCGCCCGCACGCTCCTACGGGGATTGATCAGCTCCAGCTATGAATCGGCCAGCCAGCCTTCTCGGCATGCTCGCGCAACAGCGCATCCGGATTGACCACGTGGGGGTAGTCGACCTTCTGCAGCAGCGGCAGGTCATTACGTGAATCCGAGTAGAAATACGCGCCTTCCAGATTCTCTTCTTCCTGATCCAGCCACTCCAGCAACCGGACGATCTTGCCTTCGCGGTAGGTCAGGGTGCCGACCGTGCGCCCGGTGTACACGCCGTTGAGCACTTCCAGCTCGATACCCAGGTACTCGTCGATGCCCAGGCGCACTGCAATCGGACCGACCAGGTGGGTGCCCGAGGCCGAGATCACCAGGATCCGGTCGCCGTTGCGGCGGTGCTCGGCGATGCATTTGCAGGCATCGCTGAAGATAATCGGCTCGATGAAGTCTTCGACCCAGGGCTCGACCAGATGCTCGATTTCCTCGGGTGTGCGGCCGGCCACCGGTTCCAGGCTGAACGCCATGTAGTCCTCCATGGCCAGCTGCCCTTTGCTGTAGGCCTCCATCAGTTCCTTGTCGCGCTGCAGGAACGACTCGCCGTCGACCCAGCCGAGGCGGGCCATCTGTGCGCTCCACAACGAGGCGCAGTCACCGTGGATCAGGGTTTCGTCCAGATCGAAAATCGCTAGTGCCATGTTCAGAAAAACTCCTGTGCAACCCTCAGGCGACTTCGCAGAGGGCGGTGGGATCGATCGACAAGGATACCCGCTGGCCGTCCGGATGCAGATCGGCAGACGAGCGGTTGAGCACATCGACCAGCAACTCTACCCCGCGGGCCTCGACACGGTAACGGATCACGTTGCCCAGCAGGCTGTGGCTGCGCACAAGGCCCTCCAGCTCGCCGCTGAGGCTCAGGGCGATGGCTTCGGGACGGATCGCCAGGCGGCTGCTCACAGGCCGTTGCAGAAGGCGGCTGGCGCTTTCGGCGTCGAGCAGGTTGTAGTTGCCGATAAACCCCGCGGCGAATACGTCTGCCGGTGCGGTGTAGAGCGTTTCGGCGTCACCGCTCTGGACGATACGCCCCTGGTTCATCAGGAAGATGCGGTCTGACATGGTCAGCGCCTCTTCCTGGTCATGGGTGACGAAAATCGTGGTCAGGCCCAGCTCTCGCTGGATCTGGCGTATCTGCTCACGCAGGTGTTTGCGGATGCGCGCATCCAGCGCCGACAACGGTTCATCGAGCAGCAGCAAGCGCGGGCGGGTGACCAGCGACCGGGCCAGGGCCACGCGTTGACACTGGCCGCCGGACAACTGGTGAGGGTAACGGCTGGCAAAATCCTGCAGCTCCACCAGTTGCAACACATCACGCACGCGGCTGCGGGTGTCGTCGGCGTTGACCTTCTGCATGCGCAGGCCAAAGGCAACGTTCTGCTCCACAGTCATGTTGGGAAACAGCGCATAACTCTGGAACACCATGCCGATGCCGCGCTTTTGCGGGCTCAGGGGCACCAGGTCGGTACCGTCGAGGAGTATCCGGCCACTGTCGACCGCCGTCAGCCCGGCAATGCAGCGCAGCAGGGTCGACTTGCCGCAGCCGGAGGGGCCGAGCAGGGTGACGAACTCACCTCGTTCGATCTGGCAGTTGATGTCGTTGAATACCGGGCTTGCGCCATAGCTTTTTTGCAGATTCTGTACGCTGACAAAGCTCATATCAGGACTTGTCCTTGTTCAGGCGATTGGCTGCCCAGGTCAGCACCAGCACGAAGAGGAAGTAGGAAATCACCAGGGCACTGTTGAAGTGGCCACTGCTGTTGCGCATGTTGTTGAGGTACACCTGCAGCGTTTCGTAGCGGGTGCCGACCAGCAAGTTGGCAAACACGAACTCGCCGAACAGGAACGAGAACGACAGCAGCAAGGCCACCATCAGGCCTTTGCGCAGGTTCGGCAACACCACCAGGAACGCGGCCTGGAAAGTGCTGGCACCCAGCAGCTGGGCGGCGTCCATCAGGTCGCGCAGGTTGATCGCCTGCAGGTTGTTGGTAATCGCCCGGTACATAAACGGCAGGGCTACGGTGAAGTAACAGCCGATCAGGATCCACGGTGTGCCGACCATGGCCATCGGCCCGGAACCGTACAGTTGCAGCAGGCCTACCGAGGACACCACCGGCGGCACGGCGAAGGGCAGCAGGATGAGGATGTTCATCAACGCGTCGAGCCGCGGGAAGTGGTAGTGCACCACAAACAGCAACGGCAGGATCAGCAGCACCGACAGCAGCAGGGCGCCCACGCACACCAGCAGCGATTGACCGAAGGCGGCCAGAAAGCGCGGGTCGCTCCACAGTGCGATGTACCACTTGAACGTCAGGCCGCTGGGCAGCAGGGTCGCCGACCAGCTGGTGGCCAGCGAGTAGAGCAGGGTACCGGCCAGCGGCAGTAACAGGATGATGAACAGCAGGTACACCACCAGGCGGTGGTAGAGGTGGGTCGAGCCCGGCTCAGCGCGCGACATGGTAGCTCCTCTTCAACAGCCATTGATGGATGACGGTGACCAGGGTCATCAGCCCCACCAGGATCATCGCCAGGGCACTGGCCAGGTTCGGGTCCAGGGAAATATCGCCGGCCACCAGTGCCGCGATGCGGATGGGCAGCACGTTGAAGTTGCCGGTGGTCAGGGCATACACCGTGGCGTAGGCGCCCAGGGCGTTGGCCAGGAGGATCACGAAGGTGCCCAGCAGCGCCGGGGTCATGACCGGCAGGCCGATGTGCCGCCAGTATTGCCAGGCGCTGGCGCCAAGTATTTCGGCCGATTCGCGCCAGTCTTCGCGCAAGGCGTCGAAGGCCGGGTAGAGCAGCAGTACGCCCAACGGAATCTGGAAGTAGGTGTAGAGGATGATCAATCCGGTTTTCGAATAGAGGTTGAAGTCTTCGATGATGCCGGCCTGCTTCAGCAGCAAGGTCAGCGCGCCGTTGAAGCCCAGGAGGATGATGAAGGCGAAGGCCAGCGGCACCCCGGAGAAGTTGCTGGTCATGTTGGCGAAGGCGTTGACGAAATCGCGCAGCCGCGAGTCGACCTTGCGCAACGAGTAGCTGCCGAGAATGGCAATGAGGATACCGAACAGGCTCGACCAGAAGCTGATCTCCAGGCTGTGCTGGATGGCCTGGCGGTGGAACCTTGAGGTGAACACTTTGCTGAAGTTGGCCAGGCCCCAGCCGTCTTCGGCCTGCAGGCTGTGGATGGCCACCCAGGCCAGCGGGGCGATCTGAAAGATGATGAAAAACACTGCAAAGGGCAGTAGACAGAGCAGCGCCATCCCTTTTGCGCGCTTGAACGAATTCACGTGAGCAGCTCCCGGCACACCGGTTTGTCGTGGGGCACACCGAGCAGTTCGCAGATGGTCCCGCACAGCTCGGTTTGCAGCGGTTTGGCGGCGGGATCGAGGCTGAAGGCATCGCCGAAGACGAACAGCGGCACTTCACGCTCTTCGGCCAGCAGGCCGTTGTGCGAGCGGTCGTTGTTCATGCCGTGGTCGGCGGTGACCAGCACCTGATAGCCCTCTTCAAGCCAGGTGTGCAGGTAGTCGGCCAGCAGGATGTCGGCGCTGCGGGCGCTGTTGCGGTATTGGCTGCTGTCTAGGCCATGACGGTGACCGGCATCGTCGATGTTCATCGGATGCACCAGGAGAAAGTTCGGTGCATGGCGACGGCGCAGGTATTCGGCATCGGCGAACAGGTGCGAGTCCGGGTAGTGGTCGGCGTAGTAGAACAGGCCATGCTGGATAGGCAGTTTCGGCGCATGGGTATGGCGGTCGCGCAGGGGGTCGAACGGCGAGCGGTTGTACAGTTCGCTGACCCAGTGATAGGCCGCTGCTGCGGTGCCCAGGCCGGCTTCGCGGGCATAGTGGAAAATGCTCCGCTGCGTGGACAGGCGCGTGACGTTGTTATGGACGATGCCGCTGTCGATCGGCGGCACGCCGGTGAGGATGCATTCGTACAGCGGGCGCGACAGTGCCGGAAGTTCGCATTCCAGGCGGTACAGGGCGGCCCGGTCAGCTTCCACGTAGGCATGCAGGTGCCCCATGGCATGGTGGGCGACCTGATGGTTGAGGCCGTCGAGCAGGACCAGGATGACGTTGTGGTTCATGGTTTCTCCAATTGCGCGATGGCCGCATCGCCGGCAAGCCGGCTCCTACAGGGAGCCGGCTCGCCAACGATTGGGGTAACACGGTATGCCGGTCACCCCGCTAAACGCCTCAGTTCATCTCGATGATCACTTGCTCCTGCCATTTCTGCGGCAGGGCCTTGGAGGTCGCTTCCCACGCTGCGGCGTCCTTGATCGGTTGCACCGACTTGTACTGCTCGTTGGGCAGCAGTTTGGCCTGGACGTCAGTCGGCAGGGTCAGGTGCTCGGCGCGAATCGGCCGGGCGTGACCTTCTGCCAGGTTGATCTGCCCGGCATCGCTGAAGATGTACTCGCGGGTCAGCTTGGCGGCGTTGGGGTTTTTGGCGTATTTGTTGATGATGGTGGTGTAGCCGGAAATCACCGAACCGTCAGACGGGATCAGCACTTCGAAACGGCTCGGGTCGATCTGCTGGCGGTAGCTCAAACCGTTGAAGTCCCAGACCACGCCGACTTCCACTTCACCTTTTTCCAGGGTCTGGATGGTCGGGTTGGCCAGCGACAGGCGTTTTTGCTTGGCAAGCTCGGCGAACAGTTCCAGGCCCGGCTCGATGTTCTTCTCGCTGCCGCCGTTGGCAATGGCGGCGGCCAGTACGCCGTTGGCGGCCTGGGCTGCGGTGCTCACGTCACCGATGGCGACCTTGTACTTGCCGTTTTTCAGGTCGGCCCATTTCTTCGGCATGTCCGCTTCTTTCACCACCTGCTTGTTGATGATGAAGGCGATCGAGCCGGTATAGGCCAGGGCCCAGTGGCCGTCTTTATCCTTGGCCCAGTCGGGGATCTGATCCCAGGTGCTGGGCTTGTACGGCTGGGTCACGCCCTTGGCCACTGCGATCGGCCCGAAGGCGGCGCCGACGTCACCGATGTCGGCGCTGGCGTTGCTTTTTTCGGCATCGAACTTGGCCACTTCCTGGGCCGAACTCATGTCGGTGTCCATGTGCTTGAGGCCGTATTTTTTCGCCAGGTCTTCCCAGGTGCCTTTCCAGTTGGCCCAGGCATCGGGCATGCCCACGCTGTTGACGGTGCCTTCTTTGCGGGCGGCGTCTTCAAGCGCCTTGAGGTCGGTGTCGGCGGCCATGGCCGACGTACACAGGGCGATGGTCGAGCCGAGCAGTGAGGCCAGAAAAAGCTGTTTCATCCGAAGCTCCTTGTTGGGTGCCGTGCAAAACGCAAGTGAGGGTGTTGGACGTTGTTGCGATTCGGTTGGTCTAGGTCAGCAATACCCGAGCCAAGGTAGGCGTGAAGCATGACAATTTGATGTCCAGCCCCCGCGCCTGGCCAGGGCCTGCGCCCTTGAAAATCAAGCGTAGACCACCACGGCTGTCATCTGGCATTCATCTGTATTGCCTAGGCTTGCACTATTCTCATGGCCCGGACGGCGCGAATAATGCGCGCTGGCGGTGCTGGACTAGTCCAGATAGGTAACCTTTGATGCAGCCTGTGGCGCCACGCGCAGTAACAGCTATCTGTCATGCCCTGCAGGAGCAGATTGAGCATGGCCTCTTGCCGCCCGGTTGCAAGTTGCCGGCCGAACGCAAGCTCAGCGAGGTGTTCGACACCACGCGCATTACCTTGCGTGAGGCCCTGGTGCAGCTGGAGGCGCGTGGCCTGATCTATCGGGAGGAGCGGCGCGGCTGGTTCGTGGCGCCACAGCGCCTGACCTACGACCTGATCCAGCGCAGCCACTTCCATGCCATGGTCCGCGAGCAGGGCCGCGAGGCACGTACCGAACTGCTCTCGGCGCGCCTGCAGCCCGCGACTGCAGCGGTGTGCGCACGCCTGCAACTGGCGCCGCTGTCGAGTGTGATCCAGATCTGCCGCTTGCGCCGGATTGACGGGCGCGCGGTGCTGTATGCCGAGCACTACCTGAATCCCGAGTATTTTCCCGCCATCCTTGAGCACGACCTGAGCCAGTCGCTGACCGAGCTCTATGCGCGTCACTACGGCATTGCCTACGGGCGGGTGTGTTTCGAGATTCTTCCGACCGCCTTGCCGACGGCTGCGGCAGCGGCGCTCAAGGTATCTGCCGGCAGCCCGGGCCTGCACATCACCCGGGTCAACAGCGATCAGCGCGGGCGGCTGATCGACTGTGACCTTGAATACTGGCGCCATGATGCAATCCGCATCACCGCCGATGCCGGTTAGGCCTTGGGTGTGGTCTCGTTGAATGGCGTGCTGGCATCGGTGGTGATCACCTGCACGCTCAGGCGTGGGGTGGCGAGGTCCAGGCCGGCTTCGTCGAGCTGACGCTTGAGCGCCAGGTTGAAGGCCCGCGACACTTCCCATTGGCGGATCGGCGCGGTCTTGAAGCGTGCCCGCAGGATCGCCGAGCCCGACTCGAAACTCTCTACCCCTTGCAGCTCCAGTGGCGACCAGATGAAGCGGCGCATCAGCGGGTCGTTGCGCATCTTCTGGCCGACATCGCGGATCAGGCTGATGGCCTGGTCGATGTTCATGCTGTGCGGAATCGCCACGCGGAAAATCGCATAGCCGAACTCGCGTGAGTAGTTCTTGATGCTCTTGATTTCGCTGAACGGGATGGTGTGGACGATACCGTCGATATCGCGCAGGCGCACGGTACGGATGGTCAGGCCTTCGACCGTGCCCAGGTGGCCACCGACATCGACATAGTCGTCGATCGCCAGCGAGTCTTCGATGATGATGAACAAACCGGTAATCAGGGCGGCGACCCGCGACTGGGCGCCGAAACCGATGGCCAGACCGATCACACCGGCACCGGCCAGCAGCGGCGTCACGTTCATGCCCATGTTGGCCAGGGCAACGATCACCGCGATGATGAAGATGGCCACGAACAGCACGTTGCGGATCAGCGGCATCATGGTTTGTGCGCGGGCGTTGGCCGGGCCTTTGCGCGAGCGGGTCAGGGCGTGGTGCACCGCCGTGTCGGCGAGAATCCACACCAGCCACGCGGCGATCAGGGTGCCGGCCAGGCCGATCAGGCGCATCGCCACTTCATGGCCTTCGCCTTCGGTGAAGCCGATCAGGGAGAAGCCCCAGACCCGCAAGCCCAGCTCGATGAACACCAGCCACACGGCCAGGTGCGCCAGGGTGTAGGCGAAATTGCGCAGGCGCTCGCTGTATACCGCATGGCGGCGGTGGGTGCGTTGTGGCTTGAGCCCGTGGCGGCGCACCAGGCCATTGATGACCATGCACAAAATCAGCAGCACCGTGCACATCAGCGACTGGCGCAGCGCGGTGCTGGTGTCGCCGGCTGAAATGAACGTGGCGAACAGTGACACCCCGACCAGCACCAGCGCCGGCAGGTACCAGAAGGTGCCGAGGATCTCGATGGTGTCGCTTAGCGCACGGCGCGTCAGGCGTCGTGACAGCGGCTGGTTGCGGATCAGGTGAGCGATGGGGCGGCGGAAACGCAGGATGAACAGTCCGGTGGACAAGGCCGCGAAGATGTTCGCCAGGGTGGCCAGGGTATGTGCCAGGTGATCGCCCAGGGCGCTGGCCATGCGTGGGTCATTCATGGCCTCGCCAAACGCGGCAAAGCTGCCGATCAGCCACAGCGGCCGAAACGCCTGGTGACGGAGGATGTGCAGGGCGCGATGACGGTGCGGGCCGTCGAGCAGCGAGAAGGCGATGACACAGATTGCTGAAAAGCAGGTACCCACCACCAGCGCATAAGCCAGCACCATGGCCATCGACTTGCCCAGGGAGGAGGGCAGCACAAAACTCAGGTACACGGTGATGATAAGGGCGACCAGCCATGGCCCGAGCTTGCGCAAGGCAAAGCGCACCAGGTCCCAGGTGTTGGGGTGCTGCGGGAGTTCTTCGGTGAGGCCAAAGCGCAGGCGCACCCGGTGGCCGACCCAGTTCAGGGCGTAGGCCAGCAGGCTCCAGACGGCAATGATGGTGGCAAAACCGAACAGGATCGGCGGCCATTCGTTCCAGGGTACCAGGCGCGCATCGAGTTCGATCTGGGCCAGTTCCAGTTCACGTGTCCAGCGTGTAAGCGGGCTGGCATCGCCGCTGAACTGCTTTTCAAGCTCGTTGAAGGTGCTGCCGATCAGGCCCAGCACGCCTTGCTCGGCACTGGGTTGTGCCTGCTTGGTGCTGTCGCGCAGTTTCTTCAGGTCGGCGAGCAGTTTGGCGCGTTGCTGGTCGTTTTCCAGCGACTTGATGACTTCATCCAGCGATTGCGCCAGCGGTTCGGTGGCTTCGGGCTGGGCTTTGCTGCCGCCGAGCAGGCTTGGCAGGCCCGCAGCGTGCGCCGGGGCCCAGAACAGCAATGCCAGTAAAACGGTTAAAACGCGGAAAAAGGCGGGCACCGGACAATCAACCTCAAAACGATCAATCGCCCGAGTGTAGTGTATTTGTCAGTTGAGTTTCTCGAGGATCTTCCAGCACATGATGCCGATCATGCCCAGGGTGCCGATCCACATCATCACCACGCCGATATTACGGTCGCGCAGGGTAAAACCAACGGTCAGCAGAATCAGGCCGACCATGACGGGGGCAAACAGCGAATAGAAGGTGGAAGTGGGCATGCACCAAGGTCCTTGATTTCGGATTTATGCTGCAAGGATAGCCGCTATGGCCTGAAGGGAGGGTGACTGAGGTCAGCCTCTCTCCAGGTTTCACGGCAGGACGCCAGCTTTTGTGGGAGCTGGCGAAGCCGGCGATCGAGCGCACAACGGTCGCACAGTGCGCCGTCAGGGCAGGTCGCGGCTGCGATAGAACGCGGTCAGCACCTTCACCAGGTGCGCCAGGTCGTGGCTGCCGCACAGCTCGCGAATCGAGTGCATGGCGAAGGTCGGCAGGCCGATATCGACCGTGCGTACGCCCAGGTGGCTGGCGGTGATCGGGCCGATGGTCGAGCCACAACCCATGTCGCTGCGCACCACGAAGCTCTGTACCGGGACTTCTTCGGCCATGCACAGGTGGCGGAAGAAACCGGCCGTTTCGCTGTTGGTAGCGTAGCGCTGGTTGTTGTTGACCTTGATCACCGGTCCGGCATTGAGCTTGGGACCGTGGTTGCCGTCATGCTTGTCGGCATAGTTGGGGTGCACACCGTGGGCGTTGTCGGCCGACACCAGCAGCGAGCGCTGGATGGTGCGGACAAAATCGTCGCCGTCAGGCAGCAGGCGGCGCAGCGTCTGCTCCAGCATCGGGCCGTCGGCGCCGCAGGCCGAGCAGGAGCCGACTTCTTCGTGGTCGTTGCACACCAGCACGCAGGTTTCGTCGCTGTCGGCGGCGAGCAGTGCCTGCAGGCCGGCGTAGCAGGACAGCAGGTTGTCCAGGCGCGCACCGGCGATGAACTCCTGGTTCAGGCCGAGCAGTGCCGCGCTCTGGGTGTCGTAGAAGCTCAGTTCGAAGTCGAGCACCACGTCAGCGATAAGATCGTGTTCACGTGCCAGCTGGTCGGTGAGCAGGGCGCGGAAGTCGATGCGCTCGTCACCGGCGACCTGCGCCAGGATCGGCGGCAGTTCGGTCTGCGGGTTGATCGTCCAGCCTTCATTGGCCGTGCGGTTGAGGTGGATGGCCAGGTTCGGGATGACTGCGATTGGCAGCTTGAAGTCGATCAGCTGGCTTTCCACCTTGCCGTCGCGGCGGAAGGTCACGCGTCCAGCCAGCGATAGGTCGCGGTCGAACCATGGCGCCAGCAGGGCGCCGCCATACACTTCGACGCCGAGCTGCCAGAAGCCCTGACGCTGCAGTTCCGGTTGTGGCTTTACCCGCAGGCACGGGCTGTCGGTGTGGGCACCGACCAGGCGGATGCCGTCGAGCAGCGGCGAATGGCGGCCGAGCTTGAAGGCAATGATCGAGGAGTCGTTACGGGTCAGGTAGTAGCGACCGCCGGCCACGGTGGCCCAACTGTCGCGCTCGTCCAGGCGCTGAAAACCGGCGGCTTCCAGGCGTTGGGCCAGAGCAGCGGTGGCGTGGAAGGGCGTAGGGGAGGCCTTGAGAAAGTCGATCAGGCCTTGGTTCAGTGCATCGCGCATAGGTCACTCCAGACAGCAGTGGCGCGAGTTTAACGTACTTGGCGGGGGATTTGTGTGGACCCCATCGCCGGCAAGGCCGGCTCCCACGAGGTATGTGTGTACCGGCGCAGGAGCGATGCGGTGGATCAGAACGGCGCCGGGCACTCGAAGCGCAGCCGCTCCCCGGATACCGGGTGGGTAAAGCTGAGCATGCTTGCATGCAGGCACAGGCGCTCGTGGGCGGCCAGGGCCTCAGGGTAGGCATACAGGCGGTCGCCGAGCAACGGGTGACCAATCGACAGCATGTGCACGCGCAGCTGGTGCGAGCGACCGGTGATCGGCGTCAGCTCGACCCGGCAATGATCGCCACAGCGCTCAAGGATGCGCCAGAAGGTCAGGGCGTGCTTGCCCTGCTCATGGTCGACCACGTGCCGTGGCTTGGTTGGCGGGTCGTAGCGCAGTGGCAGGTCGATGCTGCCGCTGTCCAGTTCCGGTTGTCCCCAGCACAGCGCGGTGTAGGCTTTTTCGGTTTCGCGGTCGTGAAATTGCCGGGACAGCTCACGGTGACTGTCGGCATCACGGGCCAGCAGGATGATGCCGGAGGTTTCCCAGTCGAGCCGGTGGACGATCAGGGCGTCGGGATAGCCGTTTTCCTGCAGGCGGGTGATCAGGCAATCCTTGTTGTCGTCGGCACGCCCCGGCACGGACAGCAGCAGGGTCGGCTTGTTGATCACCAGGATGGCGTCATCCTCATAGAGGACGTGAACATTGGACAGCGGCATTGCGTGTTCTCTGCAAACGCCAACGGCGCCGGGGGGCCCCCCCCGGGGGGGGCCCCCCCCCCCCCCCCCCCGGGGGGGGGGGGGGGGGGGGGGGGGGGCCCCCCGGGGGGGGGGGGGGGGGGGGGGGGGGGGGGGGCCGGGGGGGGCGGGGGGGGG
>NZ_JADUCM010000051.1 GCF_016009175.1 Pseudomonas alkylphenolica | reverse complement strand
GCAAAGACCTTTCGCGGATAAATCCGCGCCTGCAGGTATGCGGTGTTCCTGCGACACCAAAGGTTGGCAACCTCGCCCCGGCAACGGATAATGTCCAGTTTTTCCACCTGCGCATCGAGCGCCACCGCGCTTGCGGTCGAAAGAGAAGCCCATGAAAGACACCATTCGCCAGCTTATCCAGCAAGCCCTCACCCAACTCGTCGCCGACGGTGTGCTGCCTGAAGGGCTGACGCCGGCGATCCAGGTGGAAAACGCCCGGGACAAGACCCACGGCGATTTCGCCAGCAACATCGCGATGATGCTGGCCAAGCCGGCCGGCATGAAGCCGCGCGACCTGGCCGAGAAAATCATCGCCGCCCTGCCTGCCGACGAGCAGGTCAGCAAGGTCGAGATCGCCGGCCCTGGCTTCCTCAACTTCTTCCAGAACACCCAGGCACTGGCTGCCCGCCTGGATTCGGCACTGGCCGACGCCAAACTGGGTGTGCGCAAAGCCGGCCCGCAGCAGAAAGTCGTGGTCGACCTGTCGGCGCCGAACCTTGCCAAAGAGATGCACGTCGGCCACCTGCGCTCTACCATCATTGGCGACGCGGTTTCGCGCGTGCTGGAGTTCCTCGGCGACACCGTGGTGCGTCAGAACCACGTGGGCGACTGGGGTACCCAGTTCGGCATGCTGATGGCCTACCTGCAGGAAAACCCGATCACCAGCGATGAGCTGTCGGACCTGGAAAACTTCTACCGCGCGGCGAAAAAGCGCTTCGATGAATCCGAAGAGTTCGCCGACCGTGCCCGTGGCCTGGTGGTCAAGCTGCAAGCCGGTGACGAGGAATGCCTGAAGCTGTGGACCCGCTTCAAGGACATTTCCCTGGCGCACTGCCAGAAAACCTACGAACTGCTCAACGTCAACCTGACCATGGCCGACGTGATGGGCGAAAGCGCCTATAACGACGACCTGGCCAATGTTGTCAGCGACCTCAAGGCCAAAGGCCTGCTGGTCGAAAGCAAGGGCGCACAGTGCGTGTTCCTGGACGAGTTCAAGACTGCCGAAGGCGAGCCACTGCCAGTGATCGTACAGAAGGCCGACGGCGGCTACCTGTACGCCACCACCGACCTGGCCGCGGTACGCTACCGCAGCAATGTGCTCAAAGCCGACCGCGCCCTGTACTTCGTTGACCAGCGCCAGGCCCTGCACTTCAACCAGGTGTTCGAAGTGGCCCGCAAAGCCGGTTTCGTCGGCCACCCGATGGACATGGAACACATGGGCTTTGGCACCATGAACGGCGCCGATGGCCGTCCGTTCAAGACCCGTGATGGCGGCACCGTCAAGCTCATCGACCTGCTGACCGAAGCCAAGGACCGCGCTTACGCGCTGGTCAAAGAAAAGAACCCGGAGCTGCCGGACGAAGAACTGCGCGCCATCGGCCAGGTCGTCGGCATCGACGCGGTCAAATACGCCGACCTGTCCAAGCACCGCACCAGCGACTACAGCTTCAACTTCGAGCTGATGCTCAACTTCGAAGGCAACACCGCACCGTACCTGCTCTACGCCTACACCCGTGTGGCGGGCGTGTTCCGTAAACTGGGCAAAGGTTTCGACGAAGTCGACGGCCACATCGTGCTGGAAGCCGCCCAGGAACAGGACCTGGCTGCGCGCCTGGCCCAATTTGGCGAAATTTTGAACAACGTCGCTGAAAAAGGTACCCCGCACGTCCTCTGCGCCTACCTGTATGACGTCGCCGGCCTGTTCTCCAGCTTCTACGAGAATTGCCCGATCCTCGGCGCCGAAACGCCTGAACAACAGCAGAGCCGCCTGCGCCTGGCCGCCCTGACTGGTCGCACCCTCAAGCAAGGTCTGGAGCTGCTCGGCCTGGAAACCCTGGAGCGTATGTAAGTTGGCTGCCAAGAAAAAACCTGCACCCAAGCGCGGCGCCAGTCGTAATCAAGCACCTGCCAAACAACCGATCCCAGGCTGGCTCTGGCTGGCGATCGGCCTGACGGTGGGTGCCTTCGTGGTTTTCCTGATGAAGCTCGAGCCGGGCGGCGATGAGGTCAAGCGCGCCAAACCCGAGCAACAAAAGGCCGAAAAAGCCGCCGAAGCCAACAAGACCGCGCCAAGCCCGCAGCAACCGGTCAAGCCCAAGTATGACTTCTACACCTTGCTGCCCGAGTCTGAAGTGATCGTGCCGCCGGAGGCCGTACCGGAGAAAACCCCGCCGGTACCGGCACAACCACCGGTTACGCCGGCGGAAGCAGCGAAAATCGATACCGCGCGCGCCCAGGCCGCCTTGATGGGGCAGACACCGCCACCGGCACCTGAAGTGATCAAGCCGGCAGCAACCACGCAGTTCTTCCTGCAGGCTGGCTCGTTCCGCAAGCAGGCTGATGCCGACAAGGTACGCGCGCAGATCATCCTGCTGGGGCAGGCGGTCAAGGTCGAGTCCGGCACGGTCAAGGAAGAAACCTGGTACCGGGTACTGGTAGGCCCGTTCAGCAATCGCGAACAGCTCACCGTGGCGCAGAAACAACTGGCAGGTGCAGGCTTCAGCAACCTCTTGCTGCAGCAGCGCCAGACCCGCCAGTAGTCACACCAGCGGCCTTGTCGATGTCGACAAGGCCGCTGCACTCATCGCCGCTGGGCGTTGGCCAGCGATACCTGGGTGTTCAGCGTCCAGAAGTCATACAAGATCCCCACCAGAAACAGGCCACCCGTACACAGGTAGATGATCCCGGTGATCCATTTGCCCTGGTACATGCGGTGTACGCCAAACAAGCCGAGAAACGTCAGCAGAATCCAGGCCAGGCTGTAGTCCAGCGGACCGGCGTGAAAACGCAGGTCGGCTTCGCGATCCATGGCCGGGATCAGGAACAGGTCGATCAGCCAGCCGATACCCAGCAGCCCCAGGGTGCAGAACCAGATCGTCCCGGTGACCGGCTTGCCGTAGTAAAAACGGTGAGCACCGGTGAAGCCGAAAATCCACAGCAGATAACCGATGACCTTGCTGTGCGTGTCGTGCAGCTTCCCATCCTGTTGATAACTGTTCATTCATAGCCTCTGCAGGTTATCGATAAATTTTCTAAGCAAAAATGTGACTTTTTCGTGTCAGGGCGACGTATGGCAGCCTGCCAGTCGACCAACGGATCAGAAATTGATCAAAAAGCTGTTATAAAGTTTCGCGCTAACCAACTAGAGCCCTGCCTATGCGTCCTCTTTTCAAGACATGGCTGACCCTTTGCCTATTATTGCCACTGGCCGCCCACGCCACCAACCGTGAGCAACGTCTACCTAACGGCTTCTCCGGGTACACCACCAATTCCACGGCTGTGCGTTCCACCAAGAACGTCAGCGCCAAGAACCAGCACCGCACCCGCTCCAACCCACAGAGCTATCCGGTTGCCGCCATGTCGCCCGAGCAGAGCAGCGATGTGCTCAGCCGTGCCGTCAATGTGCTCGGCACCCCTTACCGTTGGGGTGGCAGCAGCCCAAGCAAGGGCTTCGACTGCAGCGGCCTGGTCAAGTACGCCTTCAACGACATCGATGAGATCGACTTGCCCCGTACCTCCAATGCCATGGCCCAGGGTCACGGCATCAAGGTGGATCGTGACGACCTCAAGCCAGGCGACCTGATCTTCTTCAATATCAAAAGCCGCCGGGTCAACCATGTTGCCATCTACCTGGGTAACGACCGCTTCATTCACGCCCCGCGTACAGGCAAGCGCGTCAGTATCGACACGCTGAACAAACCCTACTGGCGCAGCCGCTATGTGGTGGCCAAGCGGGTCCTGCCGAAAAGCCAGCAACTGGCCCTGGCCAAGCGCTAACGCCTTATACCCTCTATATGCGGGCGCTTTCGGGGCTGATCAAGCCCCGCCGCAACAGACCCTGCAGGCAGCTGTCCAGGGTCTGCATGCCTAGCGCCCCGCCCGTCTGTATCGTCGAATACAACTGCGCCACCTTGCCCTCGCGTACCAGGTTACGCACGGCCGGTGTGGCCAGCAGTATTTCATGCGCTGCCATCCGGCCGCCCTCCACCTTTGTCACCAGCACCTGCGACACCACCGCCTGCAGGGCATCGGCCAGCATCGCCCGCACCAGTTGCTTTTCCTCTGCCGCAAACACGTCCACCAGACGATCAATGGTTTTCGCCGCCGACGCTGCATGCACTGTAGCCAGCACCAGGTGCCCGGTTTCCGCCGCCGTCAAAGCCAGGCGGATGGTCGGCGCGTCACGCAACTCACCCAGCATGATCACATCCGGGTCCTGCCTTAGTGCCCCGCGCAGGGCCAGGGCAAAGCCATGGCTATGCCGGCCGATCTCACGCTGGCTGACCAGGCTGCGACAAGGGGGGTGGATAAACTCGACCGGGTCCTCAAGGGTAATGATGTGCAATGGCCGCTCACGGTTGAGGTGGTCCAGCAGTGCAGCCAGGGTCGTCGACTTGCCTGAACCGGTCGGCCCGGTGACCAGCACCAGGCCAGCAGGCAGTTCGGCAATCTGGCGAAACACATCGCCCAGCCCTAAATCAGCAAGGCTGCTGATCTGAGCCGGAATCACCCGCAATACGGCCGCCGGCCCGCGCAACTGGGTGAAGGCATTGACCCGAAAGCGCGCCAGACCAGGCACATCGATGGCGAAGTCGATCTCAAGATCGCTTTCGAAGGCCTGCTGTTGAGCGTCTGACATCCACTTCCCGAGCACGTCACTCACCTGCTGCGCACGCAAAGCCGGCACGTCCAGGCGGCACATCTTCCCGTCTACACGTATGGCCGGCACCTCCGCCGCCGCCAGGTGCAGGTCCGAGGCCCCGGCCCTTGTCGCCAGGGCCAAGAGTTCAGTCACATCCATGAGACTCCCCAAAGGCTGCCAAGCAGGTAGAATGCCGCAGACCCAAAGAGCCGCTGGCATCGATCAATGTCCACCATAGCAGACAACCTTTCCACGCTCGGCGCACGCATCAACGCTGCCGCCCAGGCGTCAGGACGCGCGCCGTCCGCCATCCGCTTGCTGGCCGTCAGCAAGACCAAACCTGCTGCCGCCGTGCGTGAAGCCTTTGCCGCCGGGGTTCGCGATGTGGGTGAGAATTACCTGCAGGAAGCCCTGAACAAACAGGCCGAATTGACCGACCTGCCCTTGACCTGGCACTTCATCGGCCCCATTCAGTCGAACAAGACTCGTGCGATTGCCGAGCATTTTGACTGGGTACATTCCGTGGATCGCCTGAAAATCGCCCAACGCCTGTCGGAGCAACGCCCCGACGGCCTGGAACCACTGAACATCTGCCTGCAGGTGAATGTCAGTGGCGAAGCCAGCAAATCCGGCTGCACGCCGGAAGAACTGCCCGCCCTGGCCCAGGCCATTGCGGCATTGCCGCGCCTGCGCCTGCGCGGGTTGATGGCCATTCCGGAGCCCACCGACGACCGTGCCGCCCAAGAGGCCGCGTTCGCCAGGGTTCGCCAGCTGCAAGCCAGCCTGGACCTCGGTCTGGATACCCTTTCCATGGGCATGAGCCACGACCTGGAGGCAGCCATTGCCCAGGGCGCGACCTGGGTCCGCATCGGCACCGCGTTGTTTGGTGCACGCGATTACGGCCAGCAGTGACCCATGCCTTATTCAACCTTCACCCTCAAGGACCTGACATGAGCAAGACTCGTATTGCCTTTATCGGCGCCGGCAACATGGCCGCCAGCCTGATCGGCGGCCTGCGCGCCCAGGGCCTGGACGCCTCGCAGATCCGCGCCAGCGATCCGGGTGCCGAGCAGCGGGCGAAAGTCCACGCCGAACACGGCATTGAAATGTTTGCCAACAACGCCGATGCCGTAGAAGGCGCCGACGTTGTGGTCCTGGCGGTCAAGCCCCAGGCCATGAAAGCGGTGTGCGAGGCACTCAAGCCAAGCCTCAAGCCCGAGCAACTGGTGGTCTCGATTGCCGCCGGGATCACCTGCGCCAGCATGAACAACTGGCTCGGCGCCCAGCCTATCGTGCGCTGCATGCCCAACACCCCGGCACTGCTGCGCCAAGGTGTGAGCGGCCTGTACGCCACCGCCGAAGTATCGGCAGCACAACGCGAACAAGCCGAACAGCTGTTGTCAGCGGTAGGCATCGCCTTGTGGCTGGACACCGAGCAACAGCTCGACGCGGTCACCGCAGTCTCCGGCAGCGGCCCGGCGTATTTTTTCCTGCTGATCGAAGCCATGACGGCCGCGGGTGAAAAACTCGGCCTGCCACGCGAAACCGCCGCGAAGCTGACCCTGCAAACCGCACTGGGTGCAGCGCACATGGCCGTCAGCAGCGACGTTGATGCCGCCGAACTGCGCCGCCGCGTCACCTCGCCTGCCGGCACCACGGAAGCGGCGATCAAGTCGTTCCAGGCCGACGGGTTCGAAGCCCTGGTCGAAAAAGCGCTAGGCGCTGCGGCACACCGCTCGGCCGAGATGGCCGAACAACTGGGCAACTAAGGAGCCGAACATGATCGGATTGAACACCGCTGCCATTTACATCCTGCAAACCCTGGGCAGCCTCTACCTGCTGATCATCATGCTGCGTTTCATCCTGCAGCTGGTTCGCGCCGACTTCTACAACCCGCTGAGCCAGTTCGCCGTACGCGCCACCCAGCCGCTGCTCAAGCCAATGCGCCGGATCATTCCCAGCCTGTTTGGCCTGGACATGTCCTCGCTGCTGCTGGCGATCCTCGTGCAGATGCTGTTCATGGCCCTGACCCTGCTGCTGGCCTACGGCACCACCGGCAACCCGCTGCAACTGCTGATCTGGTCGATCATTGGCGTTACCGCGCTGTTTCTGAAGATTTTCTTCTTCGCCCTGATCATCAGCGTGATCCTTTCCTGGGTCGCACCGGGCAGCCACAACCCGGGCGCCGAGCTGGTCAACCAGATCTGTGAGCCGTTCCTGGCACCGTTCCGCCGCATCCTGCCAAACCTGGGTGGCCTGGATATCTCGCCGATCCTCGCGTTCATGGCCTTGAAGCTGATCGACATGCTGGTGATCAACAACCTCGCCGCCATGACAGCCATGCCGGAAATCCTTCGGCTTCTGGTTTAAGCGCTTCGCCGACAAGCCCGGCTCCTACAGATCTACGCCGTCTGTAGGAGCGGCGCTTGCCCGCGAAGAACGATATCGCGTGACAACAGACACACCGCAGCGCTCGCTTCGCCGGCAAGCCTGGCTCCTGCAGGTTCATTGCTTGCTGCATACCCCGGTGGTCTTTAGACTTACGCCTCATTTAAGCGTGAGCAGGGTCGATGTCCACTGTCTTTCCCGAAGATTCGGTCGGTCTGGTAACACCGCAACTGGCACAGTTCGACGAGCCGCTGGCCCTGGCCTGCGGTCGGTCGCTGGCCTCCTACGAACTGATCTACGAAACCTACGGCACGCTGAACAGCTCGGCCAGCAACGCCGTGCTGATCTGCCATGCGCTGTCCGGTCACCATCATGCGGCAGGCTTTCACAGCCCGAATGACCGCAAACCGGGTTGGTGGGACAGCTGCATTGGCCCCGGCAAGCCAATCGATACCAACCGCTTTTTCGTGGTCAGCCTGAACAACCTCGGCGGCTGCAATGGCAGCACCGGCCCCAGCAGCATCAACCCGGTTACCGGCAAGCCGTATGGCGCCGACTTCCCGGTGCTGACCGTGGAAGACTGGGTGCACAGCCAGGCGCGCCTGGCCGACCGCCTGGGTATCGGCCAGTGGGCTGCGGTCATCGGCGGCAGCCTTGGCGGCATGCAGGCGCTGCAGTGGACCATCACCTACCCGGATCGTGTTCGCCACTGCCTGGATATCGCCTCGGCGCCCAAGCTGTCGGCGCAGAACATCGCCTTCAACGAAGTCGCTCGCCAGGCCATCCTCACCGACCCCGAGTTCCACGGTGGCTCGTTCCAGGACCAGGGCGTCATCCCCAAGCGCGGCCTGATGCTGGCACGCATGGTCGGGCACATCACCTACCTGTCCGATGACTCGATGGGTGAAAAATTCGGCCGCGAACTGAAAAGCGACAAGCTCAACTACGACTTCCACAGCGTGGAATTCCAGGTGGAAAGCTACCTGCGCTATCAGGGTGAGGAGTTCTCCGGTCGCTTCGATGCCAACACCTACCTGCTGATGACCAAAGCCCTGGACTACTTCGACCCGGCCGCCGCCCATGGTGGCGACCTGGCCGCAACGCTGGCCCATGTCAAAGCGGACTACTGCGTGATGTCGTTCACCACCGACTGGCGCTTCTCGCCCGCGCGCTCGCGTGAAATCGTCGATGCGCTGATCGCCGCCCGCAAGAACGTCTGCTACCTGGATATCGACTCGCCGTATGGCCACGATGCTTTCCTGATCCCGACCCCGCGCTACATCACGGGCTTCACGAACTACATGAACCGCATCGTCTGCTGAGGAAGCCATGAGAGCCGACCTGGAAATCATCCAAGACTGGATCCCCGCCGGTAGCCGCGTACTCGACCTCGGTTGTGGTACCGGCGAGCTGTTGGCGTCGCTGCGTGACCACAAGCAAGTCAGCGGCTACGGCCTGGAAATCGACCCCGACAACATTGCCCAATGCGTGGCCAAGGGCGTCAACGTCATCGAACAGGACCTCGACAAGGGCCTGGGCAACTTCGCCAGCAACAGCTTCGACGTGGTGGTCATGACCCAGGCCCTGCAGGCCGTGGAGTACCCGGACCGGATCCTCGACGAAATGCTGCGCGTGGGCCGCCAGTGCATCATCACCTTCCCCAACTTCGGTCACTGGCGCTGCCGCTGGTACCTGGCGACGAAGGGTCGCATGCCGGTTTCCGACTTTATGCCGTATACCTGGTACAACACGCCGAACATCCACTTCTGCACCTTTGAAGACTTCGAGGCGCTGTGCAGCGAACGCCGTGCCCAGGTGCTGGACCGTCTGGCCGTCGACCATTTGCACCGTCACGGGTGGGCGAGCAAGCTATGGCCTAATCTTCTAGGGGAGATCGGCATTTACCGTGTCAACAGCCCCGGCCTTACGGACCACAAGGTCGCGGTTTAATCCGCACACTGGAGGAGAACGATCATGGGTCGCTTGTTGAGCTTTTTACTGGTTGCCTGCCTGAGCGCGACAGCCGTGGCTGCCGACGCCATCAAGGGCGAGCGCCAGGAAGTCTTCGGTGATACGACGGTGCACTACAGCACCTTCATCTCCACGTTCCTGCAACCGGACATCGCCAAAGCCGCCGAACTGGTTCGCAGCAAGAATCAGGGCGTGATCAACGTCTCGGTGATCAAGGCCGGCAAACCGCTGGTCACCCAGGTCAGCGGTTCGGTCAAAGACCTCACCAGCAACTCGGTGCCGCTGAAGTTCAAGCAGATCAACGAACAAGGCGCGATTTACTACATCGCCCAGTTCCCTGTCGAACAACAGGAAACCCGTACTTTCACCATCAACGTTGATACTGGCGGCAAAACCGAAACCATCAGCTTCAACCAAGAGCTTTTCCCGGGCGAATAATGACTTTTCAGCACATCGTATTGGCCAGCCACAACGCCGGCAAACTCAAGGAACTGCAGGCCATGCTCGGCGAGTCCGTGCAACTGCGCTCCATTGGCGAGTTCAGCAGCGTCGAGCCGGAAGAAACCGGCCTGTCGTTCGTCGAGAACGCCATTCTCAAAGCGCGCAATGCCGCTCGCATTTCCGGCATGCCGGCGCTGGCTGACGATTCCGGCCTGGCGGTCGACTATCTCGGCGGCGCACCGGGCATCTATTCCGCGCGCTACGCCGACGGTCAGGGTGATGCCGCCAACAACGCCAAGCTGCTCGATGTCCTCAAGGATGTCCCCGAGGCGCAACGCGGCGCGCAGTTCGTCTGTGTCCTGGCCCTGGTACGCCACGCCGACGACCCGCTGCCGATCCTCTGCGAAGGGCTGTGGCACGGGCGCATCCTGACCCAGGCCAGCGGTGAACATGGCTTTGGCTACGACCCGCTGTTCTGGGTACCGGAGCGCAACTGCTCCAGTGCCGAGCTCAGCCCTGCCGACAAGAACCAGATCAGCCACCGAGCCCGTGCCATGAGCCTGTTGCGTCAACGTCTGGGCCTGGCATGACCGATCATTCGCCGGCACAGCCACTGCATCTGGGCGAGGCTGGCTTTACTTCCCAGGCACCGCGGGCGGCCCTGACGCAACTGCCGCCCCTGGCGCTGTACATCCATATTCCCTGGTGCGTGCGTAAATGTCCGTACTGCGACTTCAACTCCCACGCCGCCACGCCCGAGCTGCCCGAAGAGGCTTATGTCGATGCCCTGCTGGCAGACCTCGACCAGGAACTGGGAGCGGTCTACGGCCGCCCGATCAGCTCGATCTTCTTCGGTGGCGGCACCCCGAGCCTGTTCAGTGCCAAGGCGCTGGGCCGGCTGCTCACGGGCGTTGAGCAACGCATCCCGTTCGCCAGCGATATCGAGATCACCCTGGAAGCCAACCCCGGGACCTTCGAGCAAGAGAAGTTCAAGGCCTACCGGCAGCTGGGCATCAATCGCCTGTCGATCGGCATCCAGAGTTTCCAGCAGGCCAAGCTTGAGGCGCTGGGACGTATCCACAATGGTGACGAAGCCATTCGTGCCGCCGACATGGCGCGCAACGCCGGCTTCGACAACTTCAACCTGGACCTGATGCACGGGCTGCCCGACCAGTCCCTGGACGACGCGCTCGGCGACCTGCGCCAGGCCATCGCCCTTGGGCCTACGCACCTGTCCTGGTACCAGCTGACGCTCGAGCCCAATACGGTGTTCTGGAACCAGCCGCCGCTGCTGCCCGAAGACGATATCCTCTGGGACATCCAGGAAGCCGGCCAGGCCCTGCTCGCCAGTCACGGCTACAGCCAGTATGAAGTCTCGGCCTATGCCCAGCCCGGCCGTGCGGCACGGCACAACCTCAACTACTGGAGCTTTGGCGACTTCATCGGCATCGGCGCCGGCGCCCACGGCAAGCTCAGCCACCCTGACGGGCGCATCCTGCGCACCTGGAAGACGCGCCTGCCCAAGGACTACCTTAACCCGGCCAAAGCGTTCAAGGCGGGCGAAAAGCTGCTGCCGGTCGACGAACTGCCGTTCGAGTTCCTGATGAACGCCTTGCGCCTGACCCAGGGCGTGGACGCCGAACTGTTCAGCCAGCGCACAGGACTGGCCCTGGAACAGCTCACCGAGGCCCGCCGTGAAGCCGAACAAAAGGGCCTTTTGCAGGTCGAAACGACGCGACTGGTCGCCACCCCGCGGGGCCAGTTGTTCCTCAACGACCTGCTGCAGTATTTCTTGACCTAAGGATTGCGAATGGACTTGGTACTCGATCTGCTTTCGACGGTTTCCCGCTGGAGCCGCGGCAACCTGTCGGAGATCTCACTGGCACTCGTGGGCTGCTTGCTGGTGCTGTTTGGCACCGACATCAAGGGCTGGGTAGAACAGCGCCTGGGCGGCCTGGCAGGCGCCTTGCGCGTGCCCTTCATGGCGTTGCTGGTGATGATCGGTAGCGGTGCGGCGCTGATCTATGCCACGCCGTGGGTAGTGAAGGGGTTGTCGCAGTTCAACAACTACGCGCTGGCGCCGGTGTTGCTGATTGTGCTGGTACTGATCGGCGTGGTCGCGGACCGCCGCTGACAGAATCGCCAGCTTCCACAGGTTTATCGCCCTCCTGTGGGAGCCGGCGTTGCCGGCGATCGAGCGCGAAGCGCTCGCAGGTTTACGCCAGTTTTTCGAACTTCAGGTCCCACACCCCGTGCCCAAGTCGTTCGCCACGGCGTTCGAATTTGGTGATCGGGCGCTCGGCCGGACGCTCTACACACTTGCCGTCGGCTGCCAGGTTGCGATAACCCGGTGCGACATTCATCACCTCCAGCATGTATTCAGCATAGGGTTCCCAGTCGGTCGCCATATGGAATACGCCGCCGACCTTGAGCTTGCTGCGCACCAGCGCGGCGAATTCAGGCTGAACGATACGGCGCTTGTGGTGACGGCTCTTGTGCCACGGATCGGGGAAGAACAGCATCAACCGATCAAGGCTGTTGTCGGCAACACACTTGTTCAATACTTCGATGGCATCGCAGTCGTACACCCGCAGGTTTTTCAGGCCCTGGGTCAGCACGCCGTTGAGCAGTGCACCAACGCCCGGACGGTGCACTTCGACGCCGATGAAGTCTTGCTCCGGCGCTGCAGCAGCCATTTCCAGCAGGGAATGGCCCATGCCGAAACCGATCTCCAGGGTGCGCGGCGCCGAACGGCCGAACACCTGGTCGTAGTCCACCGGGCTATCAGCCAGCGGCAGGATGAACAGCGGCCCACCCTGCTCAAGGCCACGTTGCTGACCTTCGGTCATACGCCCGGCACGCATCACGAAACTCTTGATGCGGCGGTGTTGGCGCTCTTCGCCTTCGGCGGAGATCGGCGTTTCTTGCGATTCAGTCATCAGGAGCTCTTACTTGATCAGACCATCCAGCGGCGACGAGGCGCTGGCATAGAGTTTTTTCGGCATACGGCCGGCGAGGTACGCCAGACGACCGGCGACAATGGCGTGCTTCATCGCTTCGGCCATCATGATCGGCTGCTGGGCGTTGGCAATGGCCGAGTTCATCAGCACTGCCTCACAGCCCATTTCCATGGCGATGGTGGCATCTGAGGCGGTACCGACACCGGCATCGACCAGCACAGGCACTTTCGATTCTTCGAGAATGATCTGCAGGTTGTAGGGGTTGCAGATACCCAGGCCAGTACCGATCAGACCCGCCAGCGGCATGACGGCGATGCAACCTGCCTCGGCCAGCTGACGCGCGATGATCGGGTCATCACTGGTGTAGACCATCACGTCAAAACCGTCCTTGACCAGCACTTCGGCGGCCTTGAGGGTTTCAATGACGTTGGGGAACAGGGTTTTCTGGTCGGCCAGTACTTCCAGCTTCACCAGGTTGTGGCCATCGAGCAGTTCGCGCGCCAGGCGGCAGGTGCGCACGGCTTCGACGGCGTCGTAGCACCCGGCGGTGTTCGGCAGAATGGTGTAGCGGTCCGGCGGCAGCACATCGAGCAGGTTCGGTTCGCCCGGGTTCTGGCCGATGTTGGTACGACGTACAGCTACGGTAACGATCTCGGCGCCCGAGGCTTCGATGGCCAGGCGGGTTTCTTCAAGGTCGCGGTATTTGCCGGTACCAACCAGCAGGCGCGACTGGAAGGTACGGCCGGCCAGCGTGAAGGGCTTGTCGCTGCGAAGGTTGCTCATCGGAATTCCTCTGAAAGGTTGAGGGACTTGCAAGGTAATCCTGGGGGCTTAGCCGCCGCCGATGGCATGCACGACTTCGACCTGATCGCCTTCACGCAGCGCCGTGGCGGCGTGCTGGCTGCGTGGCACGATGTCCAGGTTGAGTTCTACTGCGACGCGGCGCCCGACAAGGTCCAGACGGGTCAGCAGGGCCTCGACGCTCTCGCCATCGGGCAACTCGAAGGATTCACCGTTCAATTGAATGCGCATGCGCACGGCCACCATTATTTTTAGGGGCCCGCATTCTAGCCCCGATCAGGGCCCGCGACCAAGGCCAAGCATCGCCATTCGTCTCGATTTGGACCGCTGGGTCAACCCAGGCGCCAGGCGGCGAGCCCCAGGCACAGCCAGCCACCGAGAAAGGCCAGGCCACCCAGCGGGGTGATCATGCCCAGTTTGCCGATGCCGCTCAGGGTCAGCAGGTAGAGGCTGCCGGAAAACAGCACGATGCCCAGCGCGAACAGGCCACCAGCCCAGCCCACCAGCCTGCCGGGCAATTGCGCCGCCAGCACCGCCACCGCCAGCAGCGCCAGGGCATGGACCAACTGGTACGTCACCCCGGTGTGGAAAATCGCCAGGTATTCGCTGCTCAGGCGCCCTTTCAGGCCGTGGGCGGCAAAGGCGCCCAAGGCGACCCCGGTGAAGCCGAAAAAGGCGGCGAGCATCAAAAAACTACGCAACATGAGGCGACTCCTAGTCATCACAGGGTCTGTATAATGGCCCGCTCATTCGGTTCGGCCAAGCCATGTCTATGTTGTCGTCCATTATCCGTCGTCTCACCCGCGCCCTGCTCTGGTTTGCTGCCGGTAGCGCCCTGTTGGTGCTGGTGCTGCGCTGGGTACCGCCACCGGGCACAGCGCTGATGGTCGAACGCAAGGTCGAGTCCTGGTTCAATGGCCAGCCCATCGACCTGCAGCGCGACTGGGAACCCTGGGAGCGCATCTCCGACGAGCTCAAAGTCGCGGTTATTGCTGGCGAAGACCAGAAATTCGCCAATCACTGGGGCTTCGACTTCATCGCCATTCAGGCCGCTCTCGCCCACAACGAACGCGGTGGCAGCATTCGCGGCGCCAGCACCCTGAGCCAGCAAGTGGCGAAGAATCAGTTCCTCTGGTCGGGCCGCAGTTGGCTGCGCAAAGGCCTGGAAGCCTGGTTCACCGCCCTGATCGAGTTGCTGTGGTCCAAGGAACGAATTCTTGAGGTGTACCTCAACAGTGCCGAATGGGGTGAAGGCGTGTTTGGCGCACAAGCGGCAGCGCAGCATCATTTTGGTGTCGATGCCAGCCGCCTCAGCCGTCAGCAGGCCAGCCTGCTTGCCGCCGTACTGCCCAGCCCGCTCAACTGGAGCGCCAGCCGTCCCAGCAGTTATGTCGCTCGGCGTGCCGGCTGGATTCGCCAACAGATGCGTCAGCTGGGCGGCAGTGACTACCTCAGCCAGCTGGACAGCCCGCGCAGGGCACCCTGGAATCAATAAAAAACCCGGCAAAGCGCAAACTTTGCCGGGTTTTTAGTGTGTGCCGATTACAGGGTTAACGCTTAGAACGCACCCATGTAGTCACGTTTGCCCACTTCCACGCCATTGTGACGCAGGATCGCGTACGTAGTAGTGACGTGGAAGAAGAACTGCGGCAGGCCGTA
The DNA here is from genome assembly GCF_016009175.1 of Pseudomonas alkylphenolica. Lineage (GTDB taxonomy): Bacteria > Pseudomonadota > Gammaproteobacteria > Pseudomonadales > Pseudomonadaceae > Aquipseudomonas > Aquipseudomonas alkylphenolica_B. The sequence continues at coordinate 8,641 of NZ_JADUCM010000051.1, read as the reverse complement.
GGTCAGCAGATAAGCCTGGCCGGTAAAGCGCTTCTCTTTCGGCGTGCCCGGACGGGTGACGATTTCGATGCCTTCCTTACCGTCGATCTGCGCTGGCGCAAAACCGTCGAGAAACGCCAGCACCTTGCCGATCAAAGCTTGCAGCTCGGCAAAGGTGGTTTCGCTGTCGTCGTATTTCGGCAGCTCGACTTCAGCCAGGCGCGCCGACACGCCCTTGGCAAAATCGACTGCGATCTGCACCTGGCGAACCAGAGGAAACATGTCCGGGTACAGGCGCGCCTGCAGGAACACGCTCGGATCGATGTTTTTTGCGGTGGCGTGAGCTTCGGCCTTGTTCAGGACATCACTCAAGGCGTTGAGCATTTGCTTGAAAACAGGAACGGAAGCGGCATACAAGGAAATGGTCATAACAGTCTCGATGTGGGTGGCGAAAGAAGTGACGGTGCCAATGTGGCGCGATTATAGACCCGCGCTGCCGCCTGAAAGACCTGGCGCCAAAAAAAAGCCCCGACACGTCGGGGCTTTTTGTTTACTGCCGTTTCGCGGCTCAGATTGCGATCAAGGCTTTCACCTTGTTCATCGCATTCTTTTCCAGCTGGCGAATCCGCTCGGCAGACACGCTGTATTTCTCGGCCAGATCGTGAAGGGTGGCCTTCTCCTCGGCCAGCCAGCGCTGGTAGAGGATGTCACGGCTACGGTCGTCCAGCCCCTGCAGGGCTTCGTGCAGGTTGCTGGTGGAGTTGTCGCTCCAGTCAGCGTCTTCCAATTGCAGCGCCGGGTCGTAGCGATGGTCTTCCAGGTAGTTGGCCGGCGACTGGAAGGCACTGTCGTCGTCGGCTTCGGACGCTGGATCAAACGCCATGTCCTGACCGGTCAGGCGGCTTTCCATCTCACGAACTTCACGCGGCTCCACACCCAGGCTTTCGGCCACACGATGAACTTCATCGTTGTTCAGCCAGGCCAGACGCTTTTTCTGGCTGCGCAGGTTGAAGAACAGCTTGCGCTGGGCCTTGGTGGTGGCGACTTTGACGATCCGCCAGTTACGCAGGATGAACTCGTGAATTTCGGCTTTGATCCAGTGCACCGCAAAGGACACCAGGCGTACACCCATTTCCGGGTTGAAACGTTTGACCGCCTTCATCAGGCCAACGTTACCTTCCTGGATCAGGTCAGCCTGAGCCAGCCCGTAGCCGGAATAGCTACGCGCGATATGTACGACAAAACGCAGGTGGGCGAGCACCATTTGCCGAGCCGCCTCAAGATTCTGCTCATAGTAGAGACTCTCGGCCAGTTCACGCTCCTGCTCCGGCGTCAGCAATGGAATGCTGTTGACCGTGTGCACGTAGGCTTCCAGGTTTGCGCCGGGAACCAGGGCATAGGCAGGTTGCAACGAAGTGGTCATACGAAAAAACCTCCGACTCACTAAACTCGTGCCCGAAGACACTGCCAACATTGACCGGGAACCGAGAAACAAGTTCCCTAAAAATGAAAAGAGTCAATACAAGCAAAAAGACACTATCGCGGTGCTAGCTCACTCAAGTGACGGGCCACCGCAATCCAAGCACCGATATACCCTAACAACACCGCCCCAAGCAAGAGCGACAGACCATCGGCAGACGGGACGCCCGCCAACGCGAAGTCACTGCCATAAAGCCCGGAAAGCCCGATTACCGCGTCATTCAGCCAGTTCAGGCCAAATGCCAGCACCCCCCAGGCCAATACCCCTGCGCCCAGGCCGTACAAGGCGCCCATGTACAGGAAAGGCCGGCGCACATAGCTGTCGGTGCCGCCTACCAGCTTGATCACCTCGATTTCGGTACGGCGGTTCTCGATGTGCAGGCGAATTGTGTTACCAATTACCAAAAGCAGCGCCGAGATCAGCAACACCGTCAGGCCGAACACAAACCGGTCGCCCAGCTTGAGAATTGCCGCCAGGCGCTCGACCCACAGCAGGTCAAGTTGCGCCACGTCCACCTTGGGCAGCTCAGAAAGGCGCTGGCGCAGGGCTTCAAGGGCGGGTTTGTCGACTTCCGCCGGGGTGACCACAATCACACCAGGCAGGGGATTCTCGGGCAGTTCACGCAGCGCATCACCAAGGCCGGACTGCTGCTGGAACTCTTCCAGGGCTTTTTCACGGCTGACGTACTCGGCTTCGGCCACCCCGGGGAGTGCCTTGATCTGCTCGCGCAGGGCGTCGCCGTCGCGACTGCTGGCATCGAGCTTGAGGTACAGGGAAATCTGCGCCGCACGCTGCCAGGAACCCCCCAGGCGCTCGACGTTGCTCAACAGCAGCGACAGGCCCATGGGCAAGCTCAAGGCCACTGCCATCACCAGGCAGGTGAAAAAGCTGCCAATCGGCTGCTTGCCCAGGCGGCGCAAGCTGTCGACCAGGCTCGAGCGGTGGCTTTCCAGCCAGGCGTGCAGCAGGGTGCGGAAATCCGGCCCGTCGTCATCATGGCTGCTGCGTTTGTTTTTTTCCGGTTGTGGATCGGCGGCTTTCGGTGCGACGCGCTCGGACACTTTGGGACTGCGTGTTGCACTCATTGGCCGGCCTCCCCGTCACCGATCAAACGGCCGCGCTGCAGGGTCAGCATGCGATGGCGCATGCGCGCGATCAGTGCCAGGTCGTGACTGGCGATGAGCACGCTGGTACCCAGGCGGTTGATGTCTTCGAATACACCCATGATTTCCGCCGCAAGGCGTGGGTCGAGGTTACCGGTCGGTTCGTCCGCCAGCAGCAAGGCCGGGCGGTGGACGATCGCGCGGGCAATACCGACACGCTGTTGCTGTCCGGTCGACAGGTCGCCGGGGAACAGCTCGGCCTTGTCCGACAGGGCCACGCGCTCGAGCGCCGAGTCTACCCGTTTGGCCACTTCGGCCTTGGACAGGCCAAGGATCTGCAGCGGCAAGGCGACGTTGTTGAACACGGTACGGTCGAACAGCAACTGGTGGTTCTGGAACACCACGCCGATCTGCCGACGCAGGAACGGAATCTGCGCGTTGCTGATCTGCCCGAGGTCCTGACCCGCCAGCAGCAGTTTGCCGCTGGTCGGTCGCTCCATGGCCAGCAACAGGCGCAACAAGGTGCTTTTTCCCGCGCCGGAATGACCGGTGACGAACAGGAACTCGCCCCGACGCACCCGAAAACTCAACTCATGCAGGCCTACATGGCCATTGGGGTAGCGCTTGGCGACCTGTTCGAATCGAATCATGGATGCTCCCGCTCGGCAAACAGTGCTTTCACGAAGGGTTCGGCTTCGAAGGTGCGCAGATCGTCGATACCTTCGCCCACGCCAATATAGCGGATCGGCAGGCCGAACTGCTTGGCCAGGGCGAAGATCACCCCGCCTTTGGCCGTGCCGTCGAGCTTGGTCAGGGCGAGGCCGGTGAGTTCGACGCTCTGGTTGAAGTGCTTGGCCTGGTTGATCGCGTTCTGACCGGTGCCGGCATCCAGCACCAGCAGGACTTCGTGCGGTGCGTCGGCATCGAGTTTGCCGATGACCCGACGGACCTTCTTCAGTTCTTCCATCAGGTTGTCTTTGGTGTGCAGGCGACCGGCGGTGTCAGCGATCAGTACGTCAATGCCACGGGCCTTGGCGGCCTGGACGGCGTCGAAGATGACCGAAGCCGAGTCGGCGCCGGTGTGCTGGGCAATAACCGGGATCTGGTTGCGCTCACCCCAGACCTGCAATTGCTCGACAGCCGCCGCACGGAAGGTGTCACCGGCGGCGAGCATGACTTTCTTGCCTTCAAGCTGCAGTTTTTTCGCCAGTTTGCCGATGGTGGTGGTTTTACCGGCACCGTTGACGCCGACAACCAGGATCACGAACGGCTTGTTCTGCGCCTGGATGCGCAACGGTTGCTCCACCGGCTTGAGCAGGTCGGCCAGCTCGCCTTGCAGCGACTTGTACAGGGCGTCGCTGTCGGCCAGCTGCTTGCGTGCGACCTTCTGCGTCAGGCTCTGAACGATCACCGAGGTGGCCTCGACGCCGACGTCAGCGGTCAGCAGGCGGGTTTCAATCTCGTCGAGCAGGTCGTCGTCGATAGCTTTCTTGCCCAGGAACAGGCTGGCCATGCCTTCGCCGATGCTGGCGCTGGTTTTCGACAGGCCCTGCTTGAGCCGGGCGAAGAATCCGCCTTTGTTCTCTTCGACACGGGCCGCAGCAGGTACTTCGACAGGTGCGGGTTCAACAGCAGGCGCAGCGACGGGAGCTGGAGCTGGAGCTGGAGCTGCTACAGGCGCTACAGGCGCTACAGGCGCTACAGGCGCTACAGGCGCTACAGGCGCTACAGGCGCTACAGGCGCTACAGGCGCTACAGGCTCGGGCGTCTGAATTGCTGCCGCAACAGGTACTGGCTCTGGTGCAGGTGCAGGTTCTGCAACGACCGGCGCCGGCACAGGCACAGGCTCGACCTCCACAACGGGTACCGGACGCTCTGGAATCGGCGGCGGCGTGTGCGGCTCCAGGTCGGCCACCAGCGCTACCGGTTCTTCCGGAACGGGCAGAACCAGCCCGACAAACGGCGTTTGCGGTGCGTCAACGGGCGCAGGCTGAGCAGGCTCGGCGACTGCAACCGTTGTGGGGTGGTCGTTGATCGGCGCAACCGCAACCGGCGCTTCGATGGCCGGCGCTGCAGGCTGCTCCGGTTCAGTCGGTGCAGGGGCTTGTGGCTGTTCGGCAACGGGTTGCTGCGGCTTTTTGCGCAGCCAGCCGAACAGGCCTTTCTTTTCACCAGCCGCGGCCGGCGTCTTTTTGTCGTCGTTGGAACCAAACATGGAAGACGGCTATCTCAGGGTAGCGAAGCGCCACTGTGGCGCTTCGAGAATTCTTTTAACGCAGAACAGACTACTTTTATTCCGGCACGTTCATGCGCAACATTTTGTCGTGTGGCCTGCGGGTCAGATCCACGACAGGCATGGTCGTCAGGCAACCGGATCAGTATCCTAGCACCTCCTAGCCCGCTGACGCTAAGACCACGCGGGCAGTCCTACAGGTTAAACAACGTATGAATGCTCTAGCCCGCCGCGCCGCTGGCCTGTTGCTCAGCACAGTTTGTCTGCCGTTCGCCGCCTTTGCCGCCGCTCCGCAGCCCACCCATGAGTTCATTCTCGACAACGGCCTGAAAGTGGTCGTGCGCGAGGACCACCGCGCGCCCGTGGTGGTCTCGCAGATCTGGTACAAAGTGGGCTCCACCTACGAGTCCCCGGGCCAGACCGGTCTTTCCCACGCCCTTGAGCACATGATGTTCAAAGGCAGCGAGAAACTCGGCCCCGGCGAAGCCTCGCGCATCCTGCGTGACCTCGGCGCCGAAGAAAACGCCTTCACCAGCGACGACTACACCGCCTATTACCAGGTGCTGGCGCGCGACCGCCTGCCGGTTGCCCTGGAGCTTGAAGCCGACCGCATGGCCACCCTGCGCCTGCCGGCCGACGAGTTCAGCCGCGAAATCGAAGTGATCAAGGAAGAACGCCGCCTGCGCACTGACGACCAGCCCAACGCCAAGGCGTTCGAGCTGTTCAGCGCCATGGCCTTCCCGGCCAGCAGCTACCGCACACCGACCATCGGCTGGATGGCCGACCTCGACCGCATGAAGGTCGAAGAGCTACGCCACTGGTACGAATCCTGGTACACCCCCAACAATGCCACCCTGGTGGTGGTCGGCGACGTCACCGTCGACGAAGTCAAAGGCCTGGCCCAGCGTTTCTTCGGCCCGATTCCCAAGCGCGCCACGCCGCCGAGCAAGCTGCCACTTGAACTGGCCGAACCGGGCCTGCGGGAAACCACCCTGCATGTACGTACCCAACTGCCCAGCCTGATCTATGGCTTCAACGTGCCCGGCCTGGCCACCGCCAAGGACCCGCGCACGGTACACGCACTGCGCCTGATCACCGCGCTGCTCGACGGCGGTTACAGCGCCCGCCTGCCGAGCCGCCTGGAGCGGGGCGAGGAGCTGGTTTCAAGTGCTTCCTCCAGCTACAACCCGTTCACCCGTGGCGACAGCCTGTTCATGATCTCGGCAACGCCGAACCTGCAGAAGAACAAGACCCTGGCACAAGTCGAAAGCGGGATCTGGAAACAGCTCGACGAACTCAAGACCACCCCGCCGTCGGCTGAAGAGCTGGAACGCGTCCGCGCCCAGGTAATCGCTGGCCTGGTCTACGACCGCGACTCCATCAGCAGCCAGGCCTCGGCCATCGGCATGCTGGAAACCGTCGGCCTGTCGTGGAAGCTGATCGACAGTGAGCTCGACGAACTGAAAAGTGTCACCCCGGCCGACATCCAGAACGCGGCGCGCACCTATTTCACCCGCGAACGCCTGAGCGTTGCCCATGTACTGCCCGAGGAGAACGCTCATGAGTGATCGCAGCGCACCCCGCTACACCCTGATCGGTCTCGGCATCCTGCTGATTGTTGGCGTGCTGGCGTTTTTCCTGGCCAAACCGGCCCAGTCCGACAACGCCGCGCAACCTGCCGCCACCACTGCCGCCAAACCGGCCAATAAACTTCAGACCCTGGCCGAACTTGATGGCAAGGCGCCCAGCCGTCGGCAACTGAACATCCAGACCTGGAACACTGCCGAGGGCGCCAAGGTGCTGTTCGTCGAAGCCCGCGAGCTGCCGATGTTCGACCTGCGCCTGACCTTCGCTGCCGGCAGCAGCCAGGACGGCAACGCCCCGGGCCTGGCCACCCTGACCAACGCCATGCTCAACGAAGGTGTGGCCGGCAAGGACGTCACCGCCATCGCCGAAGGTTTTGAAGGCCTCGGTGCCGACTTTGGCAACGGTGCCTACCGCGACATGGCCGTGGCCACCCTGCGCAGCCTGAGCGCAACGGACAAGCGCGAGCCGGCGCTGAAACTGTTCGCTGAAGTCGTCGGCAAGCCGACCTTCCCGCAAGAGGCACTGACCCGCATCAAGAACCAGATGCAGGCCGGTTTCGAGTACCAGAAACAGAACCCGGGCAAACTGGCCGGTATCGCCCTGTTCGAGCACCTGTACGGCACCCACCCCTACGCCCATCCGAGCGATGGCGATGCCAAGAGCATCCCGCCGATTACCCTCGAGCAACTGCGTGACTTCCACGCCAAGGCCTACACCGCCGGGAATGCCGTCATCGCCCTGGTCGGTGACCTGAGCCGCAGCGAAGCCGAAGCCATTGCCAACCAGGTCTCGGCCGCCCTGCCCAAAGGCCCGGCACTGGCCAAGCTGCCGCAGCCAAGCGAGCCCAAGGCGGGCGCCAGCCATATCGAGTTCCCGTCCAAGCAGACCCACCTGATGCTCGCCCAACTGGGCATCGACCGCCAGGACCCGGACTACGCTGCGCTGTCGCTGGGCAACCAGATCCTCGGTGGCGGGACCTTTGGTACCCGCCTGATGAGTGAAGTGCGCGAGAAACGCGGTCTGACTTACGGTGTGTATTCGATGTTCAGCCCCATGCAGGTGCGTGGGCCGTTCATGATCAACTTGCAGACCCGTGCCGAACTCAGTGAAGGGACACTCAAGCTGGTTCAGGATATCCTCGCCGATTACCTCAAGACCGGCCCGACCCAGCAGGAGCTGGACGACGCCAAGCGTGAACTGGCTGGCAGCTTTCCGCTGTCCAACGCCAGCAACGCCAGCATCGTCGGCCAGCTGGGCGCCATTGGCTTCTACGACCTGCCCCTGACCTGGCTGGAAGACTACATGCAGCAATCCCAGGACCTGACCACCGAGCAGGTCAAGGCCGCCCTGAACAAACACCTGGCCGCAGACAAGATGGTTATCGTCACTGCCGGCCCCAGCGTGCCGCAGAAACCCCTGCCACCGCCCACTGACAAACCCGCCGAGCAGCCGCTTGGCGTACCGGAGCATTAATGGCCAGTCCTTCTGCAAAATCGGCCAAGCCACATAACGGCCAAGGCCACCTGCGCATCATCGCCGGTGAGTGGCGCAGCCGCCGCCTGAGTTTCCCTGAAGCACCGGGCCTGCGCCCGACGCCTGACCGTGTGCGGGAAACCCTGTTCAACTGGCTGGCCCCGCACATCGAAGGTGCCAAGGTGCTCGATGCCTATACCGGCAGCGGCGCCCTCTACCTTGAGGCGCTGTCGCGGGGTGCTGGCGACGCGGTGGCCCTGGACAGCAACCCGGCCGCCATCGCCAGCCTGCGGCAGAACCTGGAAATCCTGCGCTGCCCACGCGGCCAGGTCATCCAGAGCGATGCCCAACGCTACCTGCAGGGTGAGCCGAAGTTAGCCTTCGACCTGGTGTTCCTCGATCCGCCGTTTCACCAGAACCTGCTGGCCACCACCTGCGCCCTGCTAGAAGAACGCCAGTGGCTGGCAGCCAACGCCTGGATCTACACTGAAAGCGAGATCCCGCCCTCGACGCTGCAGTTGCCAGCCAACTGGCGCCTGCACCGGGAGAAAAAAGCCGGGCAGGTGTACTACGCACTCTGGCAGCGCGGTTAAATACAGCCACGGCCCCCCGCCCCCCCGGGGGGGGGCCGGGGGGGGGGGTGGGGGGGTGTTGGAAAACAAGACGGGGGGGGCCGAAGTGGGGGGGGGGTTGGGGGGGGGGGGGGGGGGGGTTTTTTTGGCCCCCGGGGGGGCCCCCCCCGCGTTTGTGGGCCCCGCCCCCCACGGGCCCTGGCATGGGGTCAGG
>NZ_JADUCM010000050.1 GCF_016009175.1 Pseudomonas alkylphenolica | reverse complement strand
AGCCGGAGACTTGGCGAAGCAAGTCGTAGGCCGCGATGCCCCTGGAGGGCACCGGAACGAAGGGACCCGGAGCGTAGCGTAGGGCCGTATGCAGGAGCAGGCGGTTTTGGTTCCTTTTGCCAAGACAAAAGGGACCCGCCGTAAGGGCGGAAGGGGCCGGCAGCCTCACCACACAGAATGGATAAGCTCGCTATCTAGCCGCCCCCCGGAAACCCATGAAGAACCCTTTTCCTTGCCTATGATTCAAAGACGCTGCAGCGCCTGGCTGCTGCGCTTGAACCAGTCCATCAGGTAGTCGGCAAGCACCTGCACCCGTTTGGGCATCTGGCTCTGATAGGGATGAACCAGGAACAACGGCACACTGCGGGTTTGATAGTCGCGCAGCAGCCAGTGCAAGCGGCCATCGGCCAGTTCGGCATGCAGCATGTACGACGGCAAACGGGCAATCCCGGCGCCGAGCAATGCCGCCTTCTTCAGCAAACTGTAATGGTTACTGGCAAAGCTGCCTGCCACCTGAACCCGCAGCAGTTCGTGTTGCTGGTGGTACAACCACTCTTCCCGGCCGCTGTAGTGGCTGTTGAGCAAACAGCGGTGGCCACTCAACTGCATCGGCGTTTGCGGCTCGCCGTGACGGGCCAGGTAGTGCGGGCTGGCACAGGTCAGTTCCTGCATGGCCAGCACAGGACGGGCGACCAGTCGCGCATCGTCTTCAACCTCGGTACGAATCGCCAGATCAAATCCATCGCCGAGCAGGTCGCGGTAGCCATTGCTCAACTCCAGCTCCACCTGCAGGTCCGGATAGCAATCGGTGAACTCCAGCAGCAAGCCTTCGAAAAACGTCTCGCCCAACGACACCGGCACGGTGATGCGTACCGGCCCGGCCAGTTCATCCTTGAGCATGGCCAGGGTCTGACGTGCACCATTCATTTGCCGCACGAGGGCCTGGGCCTGGGGCAGCAGCATCGCGCCGGCGGCCGTCAGGCTCAGGCGCCGGGTGGTGCGGTGCAACAGTTTTATCCCGTGGCTGGCTTCCAGCGCACTGATGCGCTTGGACAACTGGCCCTTGCTCCAGCCCAGCTGTTGCGCAGCCTGGGTAAAACTGCCGGCATCCATCAACACGGCAAACGCTGCCAGATCATCCAGGTCGCTCATTGATTGTTTCCATATGAAAACCAAAGGTTGCCTATTAGCACGCTTATCCGCAGAAATTTCCACCCTAGACTGAACCCGTCTCCCAACAAATCACGAGGACAGGTTCAATGAAAATTCTGCTGATTGGCGCTAGCGGCACCATTGGTTCGGCCGTCGCCAAAGAACTGGAACAACGTCACGAGGTAGTGCGGATCGGCCGCAGCTCCGGTGAGTATCAGGTTGATATCAGCGACAGTGCTTCGATTCGGCGTCTGTTCGAGCAGACCGGACGCTTCGATGCCCTGGTCTGCGCTGCCGGTAACGTCACTTTTGCGCCTCTGGGCGAAATGACTGAAGGACACTTCGCCCTGGGCCTGAACGACAAGCTGATGGGCCAGGTCAACCTGCTGCTGATCGGTCGCGAGTTCATTGACGACGGCGGCTCGTTCACCTTCACTACCGGCATCACCAGCCATGACCCGATTCGCACCGGCGCTTCGGCCAGCCTGGTCAATGGCGCCATCGATGCCTTCGTCAAAGCCGCCGCGGTCGCATTGCCGCGCGGCCGGCGGGTCAATTCGATCAGCCCCAATGTACTGGTCGAAGCGATGCCGGCCTACGCCCCTTACTTTCGCGGTTTCAAGCCGGTTCCCGCTGCCGATGTGGCACTGGCCTACGCAAAAAGCGTTGAAGGCTTGCAGACCGGCCAGACCTATCATGTCGGTTAAGGTCTTGTGATCGGCATCCAGCCTGCGTAACGTGGCGGCACCTTTCAGTAAAGCCCCTGGAGTTTGCTTGATGCGTGCCGCCCCGTCGTTGTTGCTTGCCGCCCTGTTGCCACTGTTCGCCGGCTGCCAGCTACTGGAGGAAAAACCACAGAATCCCCAGGCCGGCATGACGCGCATGCAGGGCGAACTGAGCGCCAAGGGTGGTCAGTTGCTGTTCAAGCCGTGCAGTGAAAGCCGTCACTTTGCCGTCTTCGATGCCGGCAATACCGGCCTGCTGCAGGAAGCCGCTGCCCTCGCCAATCAACCGGGCACACTGTTCGCCGACATCAGCGGCAACCTTTCCACCAGCCAGAAGGCCGGCAACGACGGCCAGCTGAACGTGCAACGCCTGTACAGGGTAGAGCACTCCAGCAACGATTGCAGTGATCCGAACTTCAAGCGCCTGACCGTACGCGCCCACGGCAACGAACCTGACTGGGACCTCAAGGCCGGCGGCAAGGGCATGGTGTTGAGCCGTCCGGGCGTACCGGAACTGGCGGTACCGTTCCTGGAAGAACAACTGCCTGACGGGCGCTTCAACCTCAGCACCGAAGCCAATGGCCAGCGTGTGGAGCTTTGGGTCGCCCCGCAGCGCTGCGTCGACAGCATGACCGGTGCCGTCAGCCACCTGAGTGCCGAGCTGCGGGTAAACGGCCAGACCATGCGCGGCTGTGCCTACTACGGTGGCTCGCGTAACGACTGAACGTCGGTAGGCGGCGTTTAAGCTGCCTGCAACGCGCCTGAACAGCTTATACTTGGCGGTTTGAGTAAAGCCGCCGGCCGTTCATGGCCGGGATACTGGACCCTGCCATGTTACGAATCACCGAACTGAAGCTGCCGCTGGATCATCCTGATGAAGCCCTGCGCGAGGCCATTGTGCAACGTCTGGGGATCAGCGACGAACAGTTGCTGGACTTCACCCTGTTCAAGCGCAGCTACGATGCTCGCAAGAAGAACAGCGAAATGCTGTTCATCTACACCATCGACCTGACCGTCAGCAATGAAGCCGAGCTGCTGCAGCGCTTTGCCGATGACCACAACGTCAACGCCGCGCCGGATGTCAGCTACAAGGTCGTCGGCCAGGCGCCTGCCGATCTGCAGGAGCGTCCGATTGTCGTTGGTTTCGGCCCGTGCGGCATCTTCGCCGGCCTGCTGTTGGCGCAGATGGGCTTCAAGCCGATCATCCTCGAGCGCGGTAAAGAAGTTCGCCAACGTACCAAGGACACCTGGGGCCTGTGGCGTAAAAGCGTGCTCAACCCGGAGTCCAACGTACAGTTCGGCGAGGGCGGTGCCGGTACGTTCTCCGACGGCAAGCTGTATAGCCAGATCAAGGACCCGCAGCACCACGGTCGCAAGGTGCTGCACGAGTTCGTCAAGGCCGGTGCGCCAGAAGAAATCCTTTACGTCAGCAAGCCGCACATCGGTACCTTCCGCCTGACCGGCATGGTCGAGAACATGCGCCACGAGATCCACGCCCTGGGTGGTGAAGTGCGCTTCGAGGAGAAGGTCAGTGACCTGCTGATGGACGACGGCCAGCTCACTGGCGTGGTCCTGGCCAGTGGTGAGCAACTGCACTCCCGGCATGTGGTTCTGGCCCTGGGCCACAGCGCCCGTGACACCTTCCGCATGCTGCATGCCCGCGGCGTGTTCATGGAAGCCAAGCCGTTCTCCATCGGCTTCCGTATCGAACACCCGCAGTCGCTGATCGACCAGGCACGCCTGGGCAAGTACGCCGGGCACCCGAAACTGGGCGCCGCTGACTACAAACTGGTGCACCACGCCAAGAACGGTCGCTCGGTCTACAGCTTCTGCATGTGCCCGGGCGGCACCGTGGTTGCGGCCACCAGCGAACCAGGCCGGGTGGTCACCAATGGCATGAGCCAGTACTCGCGTAACGAGCGCAATGCCAACTCCGGCATCGTCGTTGGCATCACCCCCGAGCAGGACTACCCGGGCGGCCCGCTGGCCGGTATCGAGCTGCAGGAAAAACTTGAAGCCCATGCCTATGTGCTGGGCGGCAGCAACTACCAGGCACCGGCGCAGCTGGTGGGTGACTTTGTCGCTGGCCGGCCGTCCACGGCGCTGGGCAGTGTCGAGCCGTCGTACAAGCCCGGCGTCAATCTGGGCGACCTGGCCCCGAGCCTGCCTGACTTTGCCATCGAGGCCATTCGTGAGGCGTTGCCGGCCTTCGATCGCCAGATCAAGGGCTACAACCTGCACGACGCGGTGTTGACCGGTATCGAAACGCGTACCTCCTCGCCCCTGCGCATTACCCGTGACGCGAGCATGCAGAGCCTGAACCTCAAGGGCCTGTTCCCGGCGGGTGAAGGTGCAGGTTATGCCGGCGGGATCCTCTCGGCAGGTGTGGATGGCATCCGCATTGCCGAGGCAGTTGCGCGCAGCATGCTGGGCATCAACAACTGATGATGTGATGGCGGAGCACGCTGTAGAAGTACAGCCTGCTCCGCACTTCGCCTCAAATCCCGGCGCGCTCCACCGCCTCGGGCAACGCCTCGCCCCGCTCGACACAGGCCTTTACGGCCTCGATCAACGGTTGCAGTTGATACCCCTGCCCGTTCAGCCAGTCCTGATCGTAGTAAGTGGTCGCATAACGATCGCCGCCGTCACAGAGAATCGCCACGATCGACCCCGCTTCCCCGGCCGCCTGCATCTGCCGCGCCGCCATCAACGCACCAATCAGGTTGGTACCACTCGAACCGCCCACCCGGCGCCCAAGACGCTCGGCCAGGTAATGCATGGCCGCCAGCGACAAGGCGTCCGGCACCTTGATCATGGCATCGATCACCTGCGGCAGAAACGACGCTTCAACGCGTGGCCGGCCGATGCCTTCGATCCGCGACCCACAGTCGAGCAACAGCGAACGGTCACCGCTGGTATAGCTGTCGAAGAACACCGAGCGCTCGGCATCGGCACACAGCACACGGGTGACGTGCTGGCGATAGCGCACATAGCGCCCGAGGGTGGCGGTGGTGCCCCCAGTGCCCGGGCTCGAGATCAGCCAGGCGGGTTCCGGATGCCGCTCAAAGCGCATCTGGGTAAAGATCGACTCGGCAATGTTGTTGTTGGCCCGCCAGTCGGTGGCGCGCTCGGCATAGGTGAACTGGTCCATGAAGTGGCCGCCGGTTTCCCGGGCCAGGCGTTCGGACTCGGCGTACAGCTGGGTGGGGTCGCTGACCAGGTGACTCTGCCCCCCATAGAAAGCAATCTGGGCAATTTTCTCTTGAGAAGTGGTTGCCGGTACCACGGCAATGAACGGCAGCCCGAGCAGGCGCGCAAAGTACGCCTCGGAAATCGCCGTGGAGCCACTGGAGGCCTCGATCACCGGCGCACCCGGCCGCAACCAGCCATTGCACAAGGCATAGAGAAACAGTGAGCGCGCCAGGCGATGCTTGAGGCTGCCGGTAGGGTGGCTGGACTCATCCTTGAAGTACAGCTCGACCTCCGGGAAACCCGGCAACGACAGCGGGATCAGGTGGGTGTCGGCGCTGCGCTGAAAATCAGCCTCGATGATGCGGATGGCTTCGCGTGCCCACCGGCGGTGATCGTTCATGGTCACGTCCCGAATTGATCGTTGTACAAACGATCATGTTAAGAAAGTCCCTACAGCTACAACAGGTACAGCCAGGCAAAATAATCCCCTGCAACTGCTAGGCTCCTGTAGCCGGGCCGGTCACAGCTTATAACAAAAAAGAATATAATTTTTGTTCTAATGCATATCATCACAAGGTAGGGTGTCCTCCCTATCGGAATCCTCAGGATGGAGAGCGCCCTTGCTGCGTAGCACCTTCACACGTTTCTTTCAGTTGGAAGCTGCCAGCGGTCTACTATTGATTGCTGCAGCCGCCATGGCCCTGATCATCAACAACTCGCCGTTGTCGTACCTGTACAACGGCCTGTTGGATGTTCCCGTGGTCGTCCAGATCGGCGCCCTGAAAATCGCCAAGCCCCTGCTACTGTGGATCAATGACGGCCTGATGGCCCTGTTCTTCCTGTTGATCGGCCTCGAGGTCAAGCGCGAAGTCATCGACGGTCACCTGTCCAAGCCTTCGCAAATCATCCTGCCGGGGGCTGCGGCCGTTGGCGGCATGGTCGTGCCTGCGCTGATCTACTGGTTCCTGAACAAGGACAACCCCGCTGCCGTGGCCGGCTGGGCGATCCCCACCGCCACCGACATCGCCTTCGCGCTGGGCGTGCTGGCACTGCTGGGCAAACGTGTACCGGTGTCGCTCAAGCTGTTCCTGATGACCCTGGCAATCATCGATGACCTGGGCGCCATTATCGTCATTGCCCTGTTCTATTCGGGCGAACTGTCGAGCCTGTCGTTGATGCTGGCCGGCGCCTGCCTGGTGGGCCTGATTGCCATGAACCGGCTGGGAGTGGTAAAGCTCGGGCCCTACATGGTGGTCGGCCTGATTCTCTGGGTCTGCGTACTCAAGAGTGGCGTGCATGCAACGCTCGCCGGCGTAACCCTGGCGCTGTGCATCCCCTTGCGCACCCGCAATGCCGAAACCTCCCCGGCGCAGAGCCTGGAACATGCCCTGCACCCTTGGGTGGCGTACGGCATCCTGCCGCTGTTTGCCTTTGCCAACGCCGGGGTATCGCTGGCCGGGGTAACCCTGGAAAGCTTCACCCACTATGTGCCGATGGGCATTGCCATCGGCTTGCTGCTGGGCAAAACGGTCGGCGTGTTCGGCCTGACCTGGATTGCCGTCAAGCTTGGCGTCGCCGCCTTGCCAGCCGGTGCCAACTGGGGCCAGGTGCTTGGGGTGGCGATTCTCTGCGGCATCGGCTTCACCATGAGCCTGTTCGTCGGCTCGCTGGCCTTTGTGCCAGGCAGCAGTGAATACGCAGGTATGGACCGCATGGGTATCCTCACCGGTTCCATTCTTGCCGCGGTGATTGGCTACACCGTCACTGCACTGGCCAGCCGCAAGGCGACACCGGCCTGACCCCACCCGGGCAATAAAAAACCCCGACCGGCACTGCCGAGTCGGGGTTTGTTTTTTCCGCGAGGATATCAGTGGGCAACCCGGCTGGTACCGTCGACGGTCATGATGCGAACACGCTCACCGACGCGAAAAACCTCGTTTTCCTGGACCGCCTGGACATAGGCACGCATGCTGCCGTCATCTTCACGCACGGTGATTTCCACACCCTGGGTGCGGGTCAGGCCTTCTTCGGCGGCAGAGCCTGCCAGGCCGCCAGCCACGGCACCAATAACTGCAGCAACAATACTGCCACGGCCACCGCCGATTGCACTGCCCGCTACACCACCGACGACTGCGCCAGCGCCGCCACCGATCGGGGTTTTGGTCCCTTCGATTTTCACCGGACGCAGCGACTCGATGGTGCCCATACGCACGGTCTGGACACGGCGAGCCTCGTCGCGCGAATAGGAGTCACCGGTCAGGCTCGAGGCACAACCGCCGAGCAGCAACGACATCGTGGTGAAGCTGGCAACCAGCAAAACAGATTTACGCATTGGATGATCTCCGTAAGACAGGTGTTCATTAGACTCCGCTCATTGACGACTGTCACGGCGCAGCCAGAGTAAAATTGATTTCATTGAGCCTGTGTACAGCCTGCCCTATCGATGCAGCCTGTCAATTTCTAGCGCAAGGATAGTCATGGATTACTTCATCGTCGTCGTTACGACAGTGGCTGGGCTGTATTTTCACTGGTGGTTGTACGTGCGCATCCGCCGCTGGATGGACCGTGATCTGGCCCTTTCGCTGGCCGGCACGGACGAAAGCAAGAAAGCCTACATGCTGGCTTGTCTGGACACGGCTCGCACGCAACGGATCAAACGCGCGGAGCTCGCAGCCTGGCTGGAACGCCAGGCTGCGGCCTACCCGAAGGGTTAAGGGGCCAGGCGCTCGCGCAACCAGGCACCCTGCTGCAGGCGGTAGTTAAGCCGGTCATGCAGACGGCTGGCGCGCCCTTGCCAGAACTCGATACGTTCAGGCAGCAGACGGTATCCACCCCAATGCGCCGGGCAATGCGGCTGAGTGTCGCTGAAACGCTGCTCGGTGGCCTTCACCAGCCCTTCCAGCTCGGCTCGGTCGGCGATCACCCGGCTCTGCGGCGAAGCCCAGGCGCCCAAACGACTACCCAGCGGGCGCACCTGGTAATACTCGTCCGACTCCGCCGGGGTGACCTTGACCACCTTGCCTTCGATCCGCACCTGACGTTCCAGGGCCGGCCAGAAGAAGGTCATGGCAGCCCAGGGGTTAACCTGCAGCTGTTGCCCCTTGGCACTCTCGTAGTTGGTGAAAAAGGTAAAACCTTGCTCATCCAGGCCCTTGAGCAACAGGATCCGGCAATGTGGCCGACCGTCGGCATCCACTGTTGCCACGGTCATGGCATTGGCTTCAACCGGCGGTTGCTCGGTTTTCACCGCATCATCGAACCAACGGCGAAACAACGCAAAAGGCTCATCCGGCGCCTGGGCTTCAGCCAGGCCATCACGGGTGTAGTCGCGGCGCATATCAGCCAGGGTTTGGGTCATTACTGCGTTCCTTGACGATCAGTTGGTCTTCGCAGGGCTTGTGTTGGCGGCCACTTTTTTCGCAGCCGGGGCTGCTTTTTTGGCGGCAGGCTTGGCTGCCGGGGCTTTTTTCTTGGCCGCGACGGTTTTGCTCGGAGCGGCCTTCTTGGCCGTGCTGGCTTTTTTCGTGGCCGCTGCTGACGGTTTCACCGCCGCCTTGACCGGTGCCTTGGCGTCCTGCACCGCAATCAGTTCAGCCGGGCTTGGGGTTGGCTGCTGGTACTTGGCAAGCATGGCAACCATGGTGTTCTGTGGGGTCAGCACCAGTTCAACCCGACGGTTCAGCGAGCGACCCTGCAGGCTGTCGTTGGCGGCGCGCGGCATTACCGAGCCCATGCCACGCAGCATCAGACGGTTACGCTCCAGGCCACTGAGGCGGAAGATTGCCGCCACCGACTGGGCACGTTCCTGGCTGAGCTTCTGGTTGGCTGCAGCCGCGCCACTGGAGTCGGCATGACCCAGCACCAGGACAGCAGCTTCTTTATCGGCTTCAACGGCCTTGGCCACGCGGGTGATCGGCCCCAGAGTGACCGGCAGCAGCATCGCCGGACGATCCGGGTTGTAGGAACTGTCGACCGGCACCGTCACGATCAGCACGTCCTCACGGCGCTCTACTTCGAACTTGCTGTCCTTGATGGCTTCGCGCAGTTTCGGCTCGTAACTGTCGAGCCACGCCTGGGTAGCCTTCTGGTCGATTTTGGGCACGGCAGCGGTCTTGGCCTTGTCACTGTCGCCAAACGGCCACCACCAGCGGCTGTTGGTTTCAGACTTGGCTTCAGCCTTGACCACTTTCTCGACCACAACTTCCTTCACTTCCTGGTCGGCCACTTGCTCCGCGCCGAAGGGCCACCAGTTGATTGCACTGTCGGCTTGGCCTTTCTGGGCGTGCTGGGCACAACCGGTCATGGCCAGGCACAGGGCAAGAGCTAAGGTTTTATGTGAAGACATCAGCAATACACCATGAAAATGAAGGAAATTCAGCCCAATTGCAGTGGGCATTGGAATTCAGGATAGACAAAGGGTTCAGGCACCATCGGGGTTAACCGATCAAAGGCAATCAGCCAGGACGCGCACCAGCTTTTGCGCCCTGGGGTCCATCAATACGTAAGGGCCCAGGGTGTTGGTGACAAAACCAAAGGCGACATCGTACTCCGGATCGGCAAAACCAACAGAGCCGCCGGCACCTGGATGACCAAATGCACGGCTGCCCAGACCAAAGGTAGCGTTGGCCACCGCCGGCTGGTCGAGCATGCAGCCCAGGCCGAATCGGGTACGGGTCAACAGCGTCTTGTCCTCGCCCAGGCTGTGTTCACGGGTCAGCTCGTCGAGCAGTTCGGACTCCAGCAGGCTGCCGTCGAGCAGACCGGCGTAGAACCCAGCCAGGCTACGGGCATTGCCGTGGCCATTGGCCGCAGGCTGCTGCATGCGGCGCCACTCGGGCTTGTTGGTGCTGGTGAGCATGCCGGGCGGGTTGGTAAAGGCACGGGTCGACAACGCCTCGGGCTCACGCAGGGTGACCTGAAGCAGACGCTGGGCGGCTTCGTCGCCCATGTTGCCCTTGCCCCTGGCGAGATGAGCGACCCGGTGAAATTCGTCGTCGGCCAGACCGATATGAAAATCCAGCCCCAATGGACGTGCGGTGCGCGCCACAATCGACTCACCCGGCCCGCGACCATCGGCGCGACGGATCAACTCACCGATCAGCCAGCCAAAGGTAATCGCCGCATAGCCGTGGCCAGTACCCGGCGTCCACCAGGGGGCTTCAGCGGCCAGGGTGTCGACCATGGTCTGCCAGTCGTAGAAAGACTCGGCCGGCATCAGCTGGCGGATGGCCGGCAAACCGGCACGATGGCTGAGCAACTGCCGCAGCGTGATCGCCTGCTTGTCGGCCTGGGCAAACTCGGGCCAATAGCGCGCAACGGGAACATCCAGGGCCAGTTTGCCCTCCCCTACCAGCTGCAAAGCGGTCACGGCAGCGAACATCTTGGTACAGGAGAACAGGTTGACGATGGTGTCGCTGTGCCATGCCTCGGCACCGTCCTTGTCGGCGGTACCCGACCAGAGGTCGACGACAGTCTCTCCGCCGACTTGAATGCACAGCGCCGCGCCACGCTCCTGAGGATCGTCGAACAACGCGGCAAAGGCTTCGCGAACGGCTTCGAATTTAAGCTCGTAATGACCCTGAATCTGCACCCAGCCGCTCTCCCGCACACCAATATCAGAAATGGCGTGCATTGTTTCAGCATGCGGTGGTTTTGGGAACAGACAGTGGTCAGCCGGTTGCACGATTCCGCGCTTTCAGCGGCCTGATACGCACAGCGCGCATCAGGCCACCAAACCATCATCAGGGAGCTTTTGGCGCCTTTTCAGCTGCCTGGAAATGAACCACCTGCTGCTGAGCTTGCAGGTTGCTTTTGCGCACCGCGTCGACAAACCCCTGAAACGGTACATCCGTCAGGCCGACAAGGCCGAAATGACCGTTCTCGCCATCAAGCAGGCGACCGCTGGCTGGTTGGTCCAGGTACTGGAACCAGTGCACGCCAACAATCGAAGGTTCAGCCAGCGCGGCCTTGAGGAAAGCGGCATAGGCCGGGCCACGGCCTTCCTCCTTGGCCACTTCCATCGGCCCCGGCCAGAACGGACCACGGTCACGCGAGCCAAACTGGAACTCGGAGACCAGCACAGGCTTGTCCAGCGCATTGAGCTGGGCGAAGTCGTAGCCATCCTGAGGTTTTGGCGTGTAAAAGTTGAAGCTCAGGACATCGCAAAATTCGGCACAGGCCGCCACGGCTTCCGGCGTGCTGACGGCGAAACGCCCCCCTAGCAGCAGGTGATTGGGCGCATGCCACTTGAGCGAGTCGGCGATGGTCTTGAAATAGGTTTCGGCGAAGACCGTCTGGAAGTACTGGAAGTCCGCCTCGATTTCGGGATGCTCCGGGCTCGGCAACGGCGGTTCAAAGCCGGGATCTTCCATCAATTCCCAGGCAGGCAGGTTGATACCCCAGGCCTTGGAGAGGCCTTCCTGGTTACGGTACTTGTCACGCAACTGCTTGAGAAAGGCACGCTTGGCCGGCACGTCCGTGGTCAGGCGCAAGGTGCCATAGGCCAACGCATAACGCGCCTTGGGATCATTGCCCGGTGCTGCCCAGGCCAGCTCGTTGTCGGCAAAATAGCCAATCAGCCAAGGGTCGTCACGGTGGTCACGGGCGGCGATCGCCACCGCACGCTCGGTGGCCATGGCAAAACGCGGGTCGAACGGGTCGGGCATGCTGCCCCACCAGTCCATGCCCGTGCTGATGCTGGTGTAGTCACCGACGATCGACAGCGGCAGGGTGTAAGGCAGACGATTGGCGTGGCCCAGGCCCGGATCGCTCCAGTTGCCCAGCGTGTTGAAACCCCAGGCCTGCAGGCGATCGAGGCTGTGCCCCTGCCAACGCTGAATGTCCAGCACAGGCGCCGGGCATTCAACGGCTGCGGTGGTGGCGGTAGCCGCTAGCGGGGTGCATGGTTTGCCATAGCTGCGCTCAAGGTTGGCGGCATAGAAGTCGAACCAGCGCCCCTGATTGAACTGGCGACCGCTCGACGAGCCATTGCCGTCGTTGTTGTTACCCTCGCCATAAAACTGCGCCAACGGCTCGCCCGCCTGTGGCAAGGCTGTGAACATCGACTCGCGCCCGGCAACGTAGGTCCGGCCTCCGTCGGCAGCAACGGTGTTGACGCCCAGCGAGTAGAACGGATGACCTTCAGGGGTGACCAGATACCAGCGCCCGTCACGCTTTTCTGTCCTGAAGAAGCCCTTGGCATCGAACGCCGGCCCGCCGGTCACACCGCCGAACTGATCGCGCGGAAACTGGCTGCGTTCGGCCAGCCAGCCCTTGAGCTGCTGTTGCTCACGGCTAGCCGCTGCTTTCAATTGATCATCGCTGACGATCTTTTCTGGCCAACGTCCCCGGGTGAATTGGCCATAGCCATCAATCAGCTCACTGTAGGCGGCCTTCTGTACCTGGTCGTCATCCTGGATACCGACACGCTCGATCATCAGGCTCTGGGCGACATTGGGCTGGTTCATCGACAGGGTCACCGACACCACTTGCTTGAGGTCCAGCGCCCCGCTGCTGCTGGTCAGCAACCAGCGCTGGCCAGCGTGAACCCAAGGCATCGGCGGCCCGGCGCGCATGCCCTGGCTCAGCGGTGAGCTGGCCACCAGCGGCACCAGCACCGTCTGCGCCGGGCCTGCAGGCAGGTCGATGCGGCTGGTGAGGGTCTTGCCATCACTGCTCAGGACCGTGACATCCACCGTCAGTGGCCAGTCCATGCCGCTTTGCAGACGCAAGGTCATGGCTGTGGCGGCCGACCAGTCCCAGGCGCCGGCTTGCGGGCTCAGGCGCAGGCTTGGGCGCTGCACCGGATTGAACACGACCCGCCGCAACACTTCGCCCTCGGCCGTCTGCTCTGCGTTGTATTGCGGCAAGCTGGCATCTTCGGTGGCCACGTTGACCACAGCGGCCGGACGCACGAAGCTGAACAGCGTCTGTTGCCCGGCCAGCAGCGGAGTGCTGAACAACAGGACGAAGACAGCAGGCAAGGTACGGCGAATCATAGGGCTGGAGCTCTCCTTGAGGGCCCATGCGGGCCTTGAACTGAGTCATAGACAACGCCCCGGAGCATAGATCCCCGGGGTCAGGAAATTTCCCGTCGAAACGGCGGCAGCGCATTGAGAATAGCCTTGCCGTAACGTTGGGTGACCACGCGACGATCGAGCAACGTGATCGTGCCGCGGTCTTCTTCGGTGCGCAGCAAGCGACCGCAGGCCTGGATCAGGCGCAGCGAGGCATCGGGCACGGCGATTTCCATGAACGGATTACCGCCACGCGCCTCGATCCACTCGGCCAGCGCCGCCTCGACAGGGTCGTCGGGTACGGCGAAGGGAATCTTGGCAATCACCACGTGTTCGCAATAGGCACCTGGCAAGTCGACGCCTTCGGCAAAGCTGGCCAGGCCAAACAGCACACTGGAGTCGCCACCATCAACGCGCGCCTTGTGTTTGTTCAAGGTTTCCTGTTTGGACAGATTGCCCTGGATGAAGACTTGCTTGCGCCAGTCGCGGTCCAGTCCGTCGAACACGTCCTGCATCTGTTTGCGCGAGGAGAACAGCACCAGCGAGCCACGCGACCCCTCGACCAGTTCCGGCAGGTCGCGAATGATCGCTGCGGTATGCGCGGCAGCATCGCGGGGATCGGCACGCAGGTCCGGTACGCGCAGCACCCCGGCATCGACGTGATGGAACGGGCTGGGCACCACACTGGTGACTGCGTCCCTGGGCAAACCGGCACGCATTCTGAAACGATCGAACTTGCCCAGCGCCGTCAGCGTGGCTGAGGTGACCAGGGCACCATGGGCCACGTTCCACAGGTTGCGCCGCAGCATCTCGGCGGCCAGGATCGGGCTGGCATTGACCTCGATGTCGAACAGCGCACCGCTCTCGGCCAGGGTCAGCCAGCGCGCCATGGGCGGGCTGTCTTCCGGGTCTTCGGCGGTAAAGGCCGTCCACAGCTCCCAGTTGCCCTGGGCGCGCATCAAGAGGCTGCCGAACAGCGGGTACCACTCTTCGGCCTGATGGCTGGCGATGCCGATGTTGACCTCGGCATCCATCCCCTCTTTGAGCAACTCGGTCAACCGGGTAAAAAGGTCAGTCAGGCGCGAGAAGCCCTTTTTCAGCTCAATGCCCATTTCGCGCATGTGCTCGGGCACCACACCACCTTCAAAGCGATGCCGGGGCCGCTCGCGGCCCTCCATGTCTTCGCCAGGGCGGAAATCGGCCACCTGCTCACAGGCGCTGAACATGAATTGCTGCTGCGCCTTGATCTCCCGCGCCAGCTCCGGCACCTGCTCGATCAACTTGCCCAGGTCACCCGGCAAGGGATGCTGGGCCAGCAGCTTGGTCAGGTTCTTGGCGGTCTGCTCAAGCCAGTCGGCGGTGGAGCGCAGGCGGGTGTAATGGGCGAAATGGCCGATGGCCTTGTCTGGAAGGTGATGGCCTTCGTCGAAAACGTAGATGGTGTCACGCGGGTCGGGCAGTACGGCACCGCCGCCCAGGGCCAGGTCGGCCAGGACCATGTCGTGGTTGGTGACGATGACATCGACCTTGCCCATGCCTTCACGGGCCTTGTAGAACGTGCACTGCCCGAAGTTCGGACAGTGGCGCCCGGTGCACTGGCTATGGTCGGTGGTCAGGCGCGCCCAGTCCTGGTCTTCCAGGGCCTGGGGCCAGCTGTCGCGGTCGCCGTCCCAACGGTTGCCGGCGAGCTTTTCGATCATGCTGGTAAACAGCTTCTGGCTGGCTTCATCGACTTCGATCTTGAAGCCTTCTTCCTCGAACAGCGAGGCAGTGGCCGATTGTGCGTGGCCTTCCTGCAGCAACAGGTCGAGTTTGGACAAGCACAGATAGCGCCCACGCCCCTTGGCCAGGGCGAACGTGAAGTTCAGGCCGCTGTTGCGCATGAGGTCGGGCAGGTCCTTGAAGACAATCTGCTCCTGCAGCGCCACCGTCGCCGTGGCGATTACCAGGCGCTTGCCGGCCGCCTTGGCCGCCGGAATCGACGCCAGGCTGTAGGCAACGGTCTTGCCGGTACCGGTACCGGCTTCTACGGCCACCACGGCGGGATCGCCCGAGCGTCGACCTTCATCGTCGCAGGCAATGTCACCGAGCACCTTGGCCACTTCGGCAATCATCAGCCGCTGACCGTAGCGCGGCTTGAGGCTCTTGGCTTCGAGAAAACGCGAATAGGCGCCCTGAATGGTAGTTTTGAGTTCGTTGCTGATCATGGTGTCGGGGCGCCCGGAGGGCTGGATAAATTTTCAGTGTTTCGATCGGGTCGCTATCATACCCCGCTATTGCCCTTTGCGCCGAATGGAGATCCCGATGACCGCCTTTGCCCTTCCTTATAGCCTGCACGTTCTGGCCGCCGTGATCTGGGTCGGGGGAATGTTCTTCGCCTGGCTGATCCTGCGCCCGGCCATGGTTGCAGCCCTTCAAGGCCCCGACCGTCTGCGTCTGTGGGCAGAAGTGTTTCCACGTTTTTTTCTATGGGTATGGATCGCGATTGCCGTCCTGGCGATCAGTGGTGTGGGCTTGCTGCACGTGCGCTTCGCAGGCTTTGACGGGGCGCCGCGCTATGTCCAGGTGATGATGGGCGGCGGTATCGCAATGATCGCGCTGTTCATTCGTGTCCATTCGTTGCTGCTGCCGCAGTTGCGTACGGCGGTGCAAGCGCAAGACTGGCCGACAGGCGCTGCGGTGCTGGGCAAAATGCGTCGATTGGTCGGGATCAACCTGCTACTGGGTATCGCCGTGACCGTAGTGGCGAGCACTCGACTGCTGACCTGAGTACACCCAGGCTGATCAAGCCCGCACGGGACCCTGATCAGCCTTACCGAGCCCTACAGGCGCTGAAGAATCAGCTCACCCATGGCACCCGCTCCCCCTGGCTGGCCGGCAATGCCAGGCTTGCCGGGCGCACCTGCTGCAGTGCGATACACCAGGCAGCCTTTGCTCGCCCCGCCCGCACCGGCCTT
Source organism: Pseudomonas alkylphenolica (assembly GCF_016009175.1). Lineage (GTDB taxonomy): Bacteria > Pseudomonadota > Gammaproteobacteria > Pseudomonadales > Pseudomonadaceae > Aquipseudomonas > Aquipseudomonas alkylphenolica_B. The sequence continues at coordinate 7,703 of NZ_JADUCM010000050.1, read as the reverse complement.
GCCAGCAGCACCGGCGGCACCGGGAGCCCCGCCGTCGAGTTGCACCTTGATGTGCTCGGCAGGAAATTCCGCGGGCAGTGTCAGGTGTACCCGGCCTCCGGCCGCACCATCATGACCATTACCACCATTGTCGCCATTGGCACCGCGGCTGGCTTGTCCCCATGTGCATCCGCCGGCCTTGCCGTTGGCACCATCCAGCCCGACGTACCCCGGTGCACCGGCCCCACCGCGGGCATCGATGGCCAATAACGGCGCCTGCAATGCCCGCACATTCAAGTCAAGGTTACGCCCGGCCATCGCCGCACGCTCATAAGTACCGGGTGCACCACGGGCGGCAATCTGACTGCCCTCGCCCAGTTGCGCCCGCGCCACCTCCAGGCGCAGCGTGCTTTGCGACGGCGCAATGGCGATGCGCGCTTCCTGGCCCAGATGCAGTTCGTCCACTTTCAACTCGACCAGGCTGGCCGGCAACAACAAGGTGGCAGCATCGGCAACTTCAAGGCGCTGCAAGTGCACGACACTGGATTTGTTCGGCAAGCGCAGCACCGAATGCGGCGCAACACTGATCGACTCCGCCAGCGCCAAAGGGCTGAACAACGCGGCTAACAGGACCAACTTACGCATGCGACTTCTCCTGACGGGGGGCCGGAATCGAAAGGACATGAAAGATACCGACCAGCAGGATTTGCAAGCGGTCAAACCAGCGATGGCTGCGGCCACGCAGCCTGCCGTTAAAGAACAGCACTTCCAGCGCATGCAGCCCGAGCAGCGCGGCGCCGGCAATGCTGATCAGACGATCGAAAGGAAATACCTGGGGAATCAGCAGATTCACCAGCACCACCCACCAGAACACCACCGTCAAGGCCTTGCCCAGCCCCAGTAAGCCCTTCATTCCCGCCCCCTGCTCTTGTTCTTTTAATAGGCGACGCCAACACCTGGCATCGCCTGCAACAGTAACGGCTGGCATCGTCCGCTACCAGTGGCCTGATTAGTTAAGGTGCAGTTCCACCCGGCGATTCTGCGCGCGTCCGGCATCGCTGTCGTTGTCGGCAACAGGCTCGCTCTCGCCACGGCCCTGGCTGGTGACCTTGGCCGGCGCCAGGCCCTGGTTGATCAAAAACTCGGCAACACTGCTCGCACGCCGCTCGGACAGGGCCTGGTTGTAGGCGTCTTCGCCCTGGCTGTCGGTGTAGCCAATCACTTTGACACTGCGCACACCGTCGCTGTTGAGCTTGCTCATCAGCCCCTGCAACTGGGTTTTGGCATCGGCAGTCAATTCCGCGGAATCAAAGGCAAACATCACAGCGCCCTGATCATTTAGGGTAATGACCTCGGAGGTGGTGGCTTGCACCGTCGCTTGCGGGTACTGAGGCAGTGGACAACCCGTGTGGCTGACCGGGGTGTTGGCTGGCGTGTCCGGGCAACGGTCGCGCCGGTCGAAGACACCATCGCCATCTTCGTCGCCATCCTGGGCGTAACAGATCAAACCACCGGCGATGGCACCGGCAACACCGCCACCGGCGGCCCAGGCAGAACTTTCAATTGCCCCCAATCCACCGCCGACCAAACCACCGAGCAGGCTGCAGACTGGCCAAGTCCTTTGATTGAGTGGTGCGCTGCCATCACTGTGGGTGGCGCAACCGGAGAGCAGGCTTGCGGCGACCACAACGGGAATCGCAGCCTTGGAGAGAACACTCATGGGAATTGCTCCTGTGTCACCGGCGTTTGCCGGTCACACAGGAGTAAAGACCTGCCTGCAGTACTTCTCAAGCTGCAGGCGGGCGGCGCATCAACGGTCGATGCGGATTTCCACGCGGCGGTTCATGGCCCGGCCTTCCGCAGTCGCATTGTCCGCTTCCGGACGGGTTTCACCCGCCCCCTGCACCGAGACGAAGCTCGCGCGAGGTACGCCATTGCTGATCAGGTAGTCCGTCACCGCATGGGCGCGTTGCTCCGACAGTTTCTGGTTGTAGGCATCACGGCCGACGCTGTCGGTATGCCCGGTCACGCTCAGCTTGGCGGTTGGCGCCTCGTTTTTCAGGCGGGTCGCGATTTTGTTCAGACGCTCTTTATCGGCAGCCGTCAGCCGCGCAGAGTCGAACTCGAAGGTGACATCGCGAATGACAATGACCTCTTCCTTGACCACGGCAACTTCTTCAACCACGGCGGGTGGTGGGCAACCGTCAGCATCGACTTGCACGCCATGCGGCGTACCCGGGCACTTGTCACGGCTGTCAGGCACGCCGTCGCCGTCTTCATCGCCATCACCATGCGCCCAGCAATAGCCTGCCGCCAGGCCGCCGCCGAGCAACGCGCCCCAACCAGCCCAACTTGAACTTTCTATGGCGCCCAGGGCCGCGCCACCCACACCCCCGACGACTGCACACTTTGGCCAGTCGGTTTTTTGCAATCCTGCGCAACCAGTCAACACGCTGGTTAGCAGAACCAGAGGTAATGCTGTGCGTACTATGCTCATTTGTTGCATCTCCTAGGGGGAATCAGTTCTTCACCGACCTCTGGGAGTAAAGACCGCGCTCACCATCTCCGCCAGCAATAAGCCATGATGCGGCCGTCAGCTACTATGCCTGGCCGTCCGGGACCGTTAGTCTTGACGCATCTGACCGAGGATTCCCGATGATTGACGGATTTTCCCAGCGCACGCCGCAACAAGCCCTGGCCGCGCTGCTTGAGCGCTACACCCCGCAACGGCTGTTGCTGGTGGGTACACGTTTCCCTGCCCTTGAAGCCTTCGCCCAGGCCCATCCACAGGTCGAAATTGCTCAGGCCGAGCCAGGTCCATTGCCAGCTGCGCTGGCAGCGCAACGGTTCGACCTGGCATTACTGGTCGACTGCCTGGAGCACCTGCCAAAACGCGATGGCCTGCATTTATTGGGCGGTATCCGCAACCTCAATGCCAGCCGCGTGGCAGTGCTGGCCGACCTCTCTGCCTGCGGCTGGCAAGACACCGACTTCTTTGCCCTGGCACTGCAAGCCAACGAAAAATTTCAGCGTGATGAGCAGGTTCTGAGCCTGTTCACCTATGATCTACGTGAATACAAACAGGTCCCGGACTGGCTCAATGCCAAGTTCTGGGCCAACCCGCAAAATTTTGGCAAGTACTGGTGGTGAAACAATGAGCGTCTCGGTATGTCCCTGCGGCAGCGGTAATCTGCTCGACGCCTGTTGCGGACACTATCACGCCGGGCATCCGGCCCCCGATGCGCAGGCCCTGATGCGCTCGCGCTACAGCGCCTATGTACTGGGCTTGATCGACTATCTGGTGGAAACCACCCTGCCTGCACAGCAGGCCGGTCTCGATCGTACCGCCATTGCAGCCTGGAGCTCGCAAAGCACCTGGCTGGGCCTTGAAGTGGAAAGTGCCGAGGTATTCGGCGGCCAGCCCGAGCATGCTTTCGTCACCTTCACCGCCCGCTGGCACGACAGCGCCGGGGAACATAGCCACCGTGAACGTTCTGCTTTTGTACAGAACGCCGGACGCTGGTACTTCATTGATCCCACTGTGGACCTGAAGGCCGGACGCAATGATGCCTGCCCTTGCGCCAGCGGGCAGAAATTCAAAAAGTGTTGCGCCAGCTACGTGAGGAACTGATGCCTATGGCCCGCCTGTTGCTGTTCAGCCTTCTGATTCTGCAACTGACGGGCTGCGCCAGTTGGGGGGGCGACGACTACCGGGATCCCGAAGTCAGCCTGGTCCAGGTCGAAACCGTCAAGGCACGCCTGATGCAGCAGGAGTTCATCCTCCATGTGCGGGTGAAGAACCTCAACGATGAGCGCCTGTTCATTCGCTACCTCAATTATTCCGTGCGCCTGAACGACATGCTCCTGGCCGAAGGCGAAGAAAGCCTGTGGCGCAGTGTTGGCGCGAATACCCAGCGCACCTTCAAGATTCCCGTGCGCACCAACCTCTGGCAAAAGGTCAAACCCCTCGCCAAGATGCTCAAGAACAGCCAGGGCCCGTTGCACTATCGCCTCGATGGTGAGCTCATCAGCGGATTAATCTTCGGCCGCAACCTGCACTTGTCGCGCAGTGGTGAGATAATTCCCGGCGATCTTTTACCGGAGTAACCTGCAATGACCCAGCAACCCCATGTTCATGGCCCTGACTGCAACCACGATCATGATCACCACGACCATGACCACGGCCATGTTCACGGTCCGCACTGCAACCACAGCCATCAAGAGCCGGTGCGCAACGCCCTGAAGGACGTTGGCCGCAACGACCCGTGCCCATGCGGCAGCAACAAGAAGTTCAAGAAGTGCCACGGGGCCTGATACAGACCCTGTAACAGCGGTCGCCGCCTGTGGTATCCATAGGCGCGACTGCTGCGCTCTGGCGCAGCTGCCAGTCATTCGACGGAGCGTGCCATGATCGACCTGTATTACTGGACCACCCCCAACGGCCACAAGATCACCCTGTTCCTGGAAGAATCCGGGCTGCCCTATACCCTGCACCCGATCAACATCGGTAAAGGTGAGCAGTTCGCCGCCGACTTCCTGCGCATCGCCCCGAACAACCGTATCCCCGCCATCGTCGACCACCAGCCGCTCGACGGCCAGCCGCCACTGCCATTGTTCGAATCCGGGGCCATTCTGCTGTACCTGGCCGAAAAAACCGGGCAGTTCATTCCCCAGGACCTGCGCGGTCGCCAGCAAGTGCTGCAATGGCTGTTCTGGCAAATGGGCGGATTGGGCCCGATGGCCGGACAGAACCACCACTTCAATCGCTTCGCCCCGGAAAAAATCCCCTATGCCATCAAACGCTATGTGGACGAAACCGCACGCTTGTATGGCGTACTCGACAAACGCCTGGCTGACCGACCGTTCGTCGCCGGCGACACCTACAGCATCGCCGACATGGCCATCTACCCATGGATCGTTCCACACACCTGGCAGCAGCAGAACCTGGACGACTTCCCGGCCCTCAAGGGCTGGTTTGAGCGCATTCAGGCACGTCCGGCCACCCAGCGCGCCTACGCCCTGATCGAACAGGTCAACCCGCCGCCACGCTAAGCCGCATCGACGCGCTGCAGAGCATTGAAAATAAAGGCTGTGCCCCGCTTGCATGGCGGGGTCGGGCTCACTAACGTAGCGCCTTTTAGACGCCACGCCCTGCAGGAGCCCGACCATGGCCGCGCCAGCCTTCCCCCCTTCCCTCCCCCGGTTCGGCGTAGCCGCAGCGATGTTCTGCTTGCTTGCCCTGGGGGGCTGCCAGGTCGGCGGCTACCGTGACAGCGTGCCACCGAGCACTGGCGTGCAACCGCTCAAAGGCCTGGCGCAGAGCGTGTCGGTGCGGCGCAATGCCCTGGGCATGCCGCTGATTGAAAGCAGCAATTTCCACGATGCCCTGTTTGCGCTGGGTTACGTGCATGCCGGGGATCGAATCGGGCAAATGGTCAGCATGCGCCTGCTGGCGCAGGGGCGCCTGGCCGAACTGGCCGGTCCCGACGTGCTGGAAGTGGACCGTTTGATGCGCGCGGCCAACTTAAAGCAGACCGCCAACCAGCTCTATGCCGATGCCTCGCCTCGCCTGAAGCGCTTTTTCGAGGTCTATGCCCGGGGCGTCAACGCCTACCTGTTCCGTTACCGCGACCGGTTGCCGGCGCCGTTGGCGCAAAGCGGCTACCGCCCGGAGTACTGGAAGCCTGAGGACTCGGCGCTGATCTTCACGCTGTACAACTTCAGCCAGTCGGTGAACGTGCAAGAGGAACTGGCGGCCCTGACCCTGGCGCAGAAAGTCGGCAGCGACAAACTGCCGTGGCTGTTGCCCAGCTACCCGGATGAGCCGCTGCCAATGTCCGAGGCCGACAAGCTCAAGGGCCTGAACCTGGGCAGTCAGTTGCCTGGTCTGGCCGCACTGACTGCCGCCAGCGAACAACTCGCCGCCCTGAATCTGCTGGGCAGCGCGGGCTCCAGTAACTGGGCGATCGCGCCGCAGCGCAGCCGCAGCGGCAAAAGCCTGTTGGCCGGCGACACCCTCGGTGCCTGGGCAATGACGCCGGTGCAGCTCAGAACCCCCAAGTACCAGGGCGCCGGCGTCAGTATCGCCGGCCTGCCCTTGCTGCTGTCCGGGTACAACGGCAAGCTGGCCTGGAGCGCCAGCGCGGTCATGGCCGACAACCAGGACCTGTACCTGGAACGGCTCAAGCGCGAAGGCAATCGGCTGCTGTATCAGGCCGACGGCAAATGGCTGCCGGCCCAGGCCCGCAACGAGACCTTCTTTATCAAGGGCCAGCGTCCGCAACGTGAAACCCTTTACGACACCCGTCACGGTACCCTGCTCGGGCAGACGCAAAATGCCGGCCTCGGCCTGGCCCTGCAACTGCCGCAACTCAAGGGCGACAAGAGCCTGGACGCGTTCTTTGACCTGTCGCGCGCGCAAAACGTCGAGCGCGCCTTCGACAACACCCGGGAAATCGGCGCGTCGGCGCTGAATTTCGTCTTTGCCGATGCCAGCAACATCGGCTGGCAAGTCAGCGGGCGCTTCCCCAACCGTCGCGAAGGCCAGGGCCTGCTGCCCTCTCCGGGCTGGGAAGGGCGTTACGACTGGGACGGCTATGCCGACCCGATGCTCCACCCCTACGACCAGGACCCGCCTCAGGGCTGGCTTGGCAATGCCAACCAGCGCAGCGTCCCCAAGGGCTATGGCATGCAGCTGTCCAACAGCTGGTACTACCCCGAGCGCGCCGAGCGCCTGGGACAGCTGGCCGGTAACGGCAAGCACGACAGCCGCAGCCTGATCACCATGCAGAACGATCAGACCACCCTGTTTGCCGGCAAACTCAAGCAGATGTTCGAAGCACCCGGCATGTCCCAGCCGCTCAAGCAAGCCATCGAGGCCTTGCCTGGCGATCAACGCGCCAAGGCGCGGGAAGCCTACACACGGTTGATGGCCTTCGACGGACGCCTGAGCACCACCTCGGCGGACGCCGCGCTGTATGAACTGTTCCTGCAGGAAAGCGCAAAGCTGACTTTCCTTGACGAACTGGGCCCGGAATCGTCGGCCACCTGGCAGGCTTTTGTCGGCAACGCCCGCTTGTCTTACTCGGCTCAGGCCGACCATTTGCTGGGCCGCGAAGACAGCCCGTTCTGGGATGACCGGCGCACCGCACCAACCGAAGACAAACCGACCATCCTCGCCCGCAGCCTGGCGGCCGCAGTCAGTGCCGCAGAATCGCAGTTGGGCAACGACCGCAAGGCCTGGCAATGGGGCAAGCTGCACCAGTACCGCTGGCCGGCCGCGACTTTCCATGGCCTGGGTGATGCCGTCAGCCGCAAGCCGCAGGCTACCGGTGGCGACCATAGCACCCTGAACCTGGCGCCTTATGCCTGGGGTACGGATTTCAATGCCGAGCTGGCACCGTCCCTGCGCATGGTGGTGGATTTCGGTCAGGTCGAGCCGCTGCAGTTGCTCAGCAGCAGCGGTCAGTCCGGCAACCCGGCCAGCCCACACTTTGCCGATGGCCTGGACGCCTGGTTCAACGGCCGCTACATGAGCCTGCCGCTGCAACCGCAGAACTTTGATCGTGCCTACGGCAACAAGCGCCTGAGCCTGGTGCCGGGCAAGTAACCCTGCCCTCGCAGCCGGCGCAATGCCCCGGGGGGGGGGGGACAAAAACCCCCCCCGCCGGGCCAAAAGCAAAACACCCCCCCGGGGCGGGGGCGGGGGGGGGCCGGGGGGGGGG
>NZ_JADUCM010000049.1 GCF_016009175.1 Pseudomonas alkylphenolica | reverse complement strand
ATTTTTTACACATCGACCCGTTCTGCAACAATACTCCTACGGTATTCGCCCCCAATGGGCCGGCGGGGGGGGTAATATAATTGGGGCCCCCCCCCTTTTTCGGGGGGGGCGCAATTCGTTTGCGCAATCGCTTCAGTTCCGTATCATGACCCCCTGACTGTTTTGCTGGCCTTTGCTGTTGCCAGCCTCATCAAGCGGAGTGCCCATGAGCCTGAACCATCTCGATACCCTTGCAGGCGTCACCGCGCAACCGGACGCCGCAACCCGCAATTTTGTCTTCAACCACACCATGCTGCGGGTCAAGGACGTTACCAAGTCGCTGGACTTCTACACCCGCGTACTGGGTTTCAGCCTGGTTGAAAAACGCGACTTCCCTGAAGCCGAGTTCAGCCTTTACTTCCTCGCCCTGGTCGACAAGGCGCAAATCCCTGCCGATGCCGCCAAGCGTACCGAGTGGATGAAGTCGATTCCCGGCATCCTTGAGCTGACCCATAACCATGGCAGCGAAAACGACCCGGCGTTTGCTTACCACAACGGCAACACCGAGCCTCGCGGCTTTGGTCACATCTGCATCTCGGTGCCGGATATCCGCGCCGCCTGCGAGCGCTTCGAGCAATTGGGCGTTACCTTCCAGAAGCGCCTGAGCGACGGCCGCATGAAGCACCTGGCGTTCATCAAAGACCCGGACGACTACTGGGTCGAGATCATTCAGCCGACAGAATTCTGATTGGCGATGCACAAGAAAACGGCCGCTAATAGCGGCCGTTTTTTTGTTTCCGTCGTTGTTGCAGCTGATTGTCGTTCGTCGGCCCGGGTCGCCCGGACGCGCTGCTGTGGTATACCCGAAAAAGCAGCCCAGCCTGCATCCAGAGCGAGGAGCTTCCACAGCCAAGCGCATTCGATACACCAGCAGCGAGGTCAGGACGATGAAAACCCTTCAATGCGTGCATCGCAACCACACCATCACCGCCAGCGTCGAAACCCATCAGGGCATTCCCACGCCGTTCGCCGGCGGCTGCGTGATTACCGATCCCGAAGGCCACACCAGCCGACGCTTGCCACTCCCGCTGAAAATGGCTTACCTGGCAGACCTTGAAAATGCCCAGCATGCCTCACTGGCCCATGGAAAATGGCTGGTGGACCAACAGCTGGACAGGCATCAGCAGGCATTCTGAACCTGCAATGGGCCGCATAGCACCCCTTGGTCAGGATGGATCGGCACCAGGTTCAGGCCCCGGCTGATGGGGCCCTTCACCGTGCTCTGAGCGGATGGGTGGCGCTATCCCCCAGTCACCCTCCTGGTGCCAGTCATCACCGAACAGCTCGGCAGGGTGCATGGTGCGCTCGGCACCGTTACCGCACGCCAGCGCCTTGCTGGCGCAATAGCGATCACAGCCCCAGCAAATACGCTCGGGGTGCGCAGGGTTGAGTGCAAAAGGCTTGGCCATGGCGGTAGTGCCTCCGTGTCATGCGGTTGAACGAGCGCGCCAGCCGCGGCTTGTTGCCAGCTGACCCCGCTGCAGGTGTGCCAGGTAATCATTCAGCGCATGGGTGTTCTGCGCGTACAAGGTGTCGAACTGGCTGATCGCGCCGAGCCCCAGGCCGACATGATCGCAATACCCATACGGCGTAAAGCCCAGACCGTTACGGCCCAGATAACCCCGCTCGCGTGCCACTGCCAGGTCGTCATCCGGGCGCACGAACTGCCCCAGGCCGATGTACTGATACCCGGCCCCCAGCAAGTGCTGTAAACACAGATGGCGCATCAACACCTTGTCCTGTTCCGCGCCGGACGGGCGCATGCGCCACTGGGCATGGCGCTGGGGCGCCTGGGCGCAGTCCAGGACCAACAGGCGATCGGGTTCGAGCTCTACCAGGCCCGCCAGTTGCTGGAGAAAAAGCACCGGGGTTTGCCACGCGTGGCCGTACCTCAGCTCGATACTCACCGTGCGATAACCAAAGGTTCTGGCCGCATCGATCAGTGAGTGAAACGGCGCCGGATCCTGCGATTGATCGCTGCCGAACAGACTGACATGGTTGAAACCCTGCTCACGCAGCAGGCCGATGGTCGCCCAACCAGTATGGTTCACATCGACATCGGCGCTGTAGTCGCCACCCTCGAGGCTGGAAACACTGAAACGTTTACGCAACGGCGCCAACAAGCGCATCAACAACTCCGGCCCCGGCGTTGCGCCCCCCAGGTGGAGCTGCTCGACACGCTGCTGACGGCCCAGATGGCAGCCAACCAGGTCGATCTCCCGGGCCAGGCAGTCGATGTAGGCGTCGATAGCCTTGCCAGCCATGCATACACCGGGCGGTAGCTGCAGGTTCAATGACAATGGCCGTTGTTGCTGGCGGCTGCTGCGTAACGCGCGCAACACATCCAGCGAACCGATACCGCCATGAAACCTGCGCGTATCGATAAAACCGTGTGAGTCGAGCACAACGCGATCGTGTTCCACGATCTGCTCGTTGTGGCTGTGAGGGTCCTCCAACATGACGGGGCTCCGAGAAAACGGGCTACGGAATGTCAGTTTCCCCCGTATCGGCCAAGGCGGCTTGATTTGCATCAAACGCTGGCAGCGTGCCTTGGACCGTTTGTCTTGCGCCTACGATAGTCGATAAAAATCGGCAACCCGACAAAAGACTAAACAGCCCGTCTATTTTTATAGACATCGGTATTTTAATTTTTTCTGTTATTTTTCAACAAGTTATCTTCATTTTCTGGTTGCTTGTCGCTGTCAGCGGCGGAAAACCGGAACCGTCTTGTTAAATTTTAATTGACACACATCAGTCACAGTTCTTATTTTTCACCCCGCCTCACGTCTCAAAAAAATAATTTCTAACAAATTCGGGCAATCGCTACCCATCATGCCATTTTCGTCACGAGCACCTTCGCAGCAGAACAAAGGACCCGTTCGCTTCGCTCCACCCCACCAGCCAAATCGCGCCATGTACGGCAAGTTCAGCTCCGGTTCCTCCCTGATGATGGAGTGCGTCCTGCATGGCCAATAACGCCGTTTCAGCACCTGACACCCAATTGAAAAAGAGCCTGAAGCTCTGGCATGTGGTCATCATCGGCCTGGCGTACCTGACGCCAATGACCGTTTTTGACACCTTCGGCATTGTCTCCGGCATCACCAACGGGCACGTCCCCAGCGCGTATTTGCTGGCCTTGCTCGGGATTCTCTTCACTGCTGTCAGCTACGGCATTCTGGTTCGTCGTTTCCCTGAGTCGGGCTCTGCGTACACCTACGCCCGCCGCGCCATCAACCCGCATGTCGGTTTCCTGGTCGGTTGGTCGTCGCTGCTCGACTACCTGCTGTTGCCCATGGTCAACGCCTTGCTGGCCAAGCTCTACCTGTCGGTGATGTTCCCGGACGTACCGGCCTGGGTCTGGGTTGTCGGTTTTGTCACGGTCATCAGCCTGATCAACATTCGCTCGATCAATCTGGTCGCCAGCTTCAACACCCTGTTTGTCGGTGTTCAGGTCGCGATCATTTCAGTGTTCATCTACCTGACCATCCAGGGCCTGCACAACGGTGAAGGGCTGGGTACACCGTGGAGCCTGCTGCCCTTTTCCGGCGCGGACACTCACCTCAACACCCTGGTCGCGGGTGCCACCATCCTGTGCTTCTCGTTCCTGGGCTTTGATGCGGTAACCACCCTGTCGGAAGAAACCGCGAACCCGGAGAAGATCATTCCGCGCGCAATCTTTCTGACCGCCTTGATCGGTGGCCTGATCTTCATCACCGTGTCGTTCTACATCCAGTCGTTCTTCCCGACCATGGACCGCTTCCAGGACCACGAAGCCGCCCTGCCGGAAATCGCCCTGTATGTCGGCGGCAAGCTGTTCCAGTCGATTTTTATCTGCTGCACCGTGATCAACACCCTGGCTTCGGGCCTTGCCTCGCAAACCAGCGTATCGCGCCTGCTGTACGTGATGGGCCGTGACAACGTCATTCCAAAGCGCTACTTCGGCCGCCTGCACGACAAGTGGAAAACCCCGGTGATCAACATCATCGTGGTCGGCTTCATTTCGTTGTCGGCGATCTACTTCGACCTGGTGACCGCCACGTCGGTGATCAACTTCGGCGCACTGGTGGCCTTCAGCTTCGTCAACCTCTCGGTTATCGTTCACTGCTACCTGCGCGAGGGTTGCAACAAGACCCTGATGGACAAGCTCAAGTATCTGGTCGTACCCACCATCGGCTTCTGCATCATTGCCATCCTGTGGCTGGACCTCAACCAGAACTCGCTGATGTTCGGTGGCGTGTGGGCCGCCGTCGGGGTGCTGTACCTGGCGTACCTGACCAAAGCCTTCAAGATTGCGCCGCCCAGTTACATCGCCGAGTAACGCGCCGTACAACAATAGCCCGTCGACAATGACGGGCTTTTGCTATTCAACCCCTGGACATACAAGGACGTCACCATGCTGCTGCGCCGCCTGCTTATCCAATGGAAGATCACCCTGCTGGCCGGTTTGTGCCTGCTGGCAATCGTCGGGGTGTTGATGACGGCGGCGCTGCTCCAGTCCAGCCGCAGTGCCGCGCTGGTGAACAGCGCCAGCACGCAGATGCTCGACCAGAATGCCCGACTGCGCCTGCACACCTATGCGCAATTACAAGCGGCGCACATCCAGCGTTATTTCCAGGACGCCTACCTGTACGGCAACGGGGTTTCGAACCTGATGCTGGTACTCCGTCAGCAGAACCCCGACAACCTTCGCCAGCTGCTGACCCAGCAAGCCGAGAAAGCCCTGGCCGGCAACCCCGAACTGCTGGGGCTTTACCTGGTGTTTCTGCCCAATGCCCTGGACGGCAAGGACGGTGCCTTCGTGGACCAACCTGCCGTGGGCAGCAATGAGTCCGGACGCTTTTCCCTGTACTGGTCACAACCCAATCCGGGCCAGCTGGAATCCGAGGCGATGCCTGAATCCATGCTGGCCGACACCAGCCTCTCGGCCAACGGCTCGGCCTACAACCGCTGGCTGACCTGCCCGCTGGAGACCGGTGAAGCCTGTGTGCTTGACCCGTATTTCGATACCGTCGGCGACCGCACCCCGCTGATGACCAGCATCGCCTTCCCGCTCAAGCACGACGGCAAGATCATCGGTGTGATGGGCCTGGACATCAGCCTCGACAACCTCCAGCAGCTGAGCCTGGACGGGCGCAAGGAACTGTTCGACGGCAACGGCCAGGTCAGCATCGTCAGCCCCGCCGGCTTGCTGGCCGGGCACAGCCAGGACGGCAGCCAGCTGAGCAAAAAGCTTGAAGAAGTATTCGGCCAGCACGGCCGCGACCTGTCCGCCCAGATGCGCGCCGGCAAAGCGGCAGAGTTCAGCCACAGCGGTACCCTGCAGGTCACCCAGTCGTTCGCACCGGTGCCCGGCGCGCACCCCTGGAGCGTATTGCTGGAAGTGCCGGAGCAGGTGCTGCAAGCACCGGCCATTGAACTCAATACGCGCCTGGATGCCCACAACAACGCCGCCAACCTGAGCAGCCTGCTGATGGCCCTGGGCGCCGCCGTACTCGGCCTGATCGTGATCTGGTTGACCGCCCGTGGCGTGACCCGGCCGATTCTCAAGGTCGCCGCCATGCTCAAGGACATTGCCAGCGGCGAAGGCGACCTGACCCGCCGCCTGGACTATGCCCGCGAGGATGAACTCGGTGAGCTGGCCGGCTGGTTCAACCGTTTCCTCGACAAGTTGCAACCGGTGATCGCCAACGTCAAAGCCTCGGTGCAAGACGCCCGCGGCACGGCCGACCAGTCGGCGGCGATCGCCAGCCAGACCAGCGCCGGCATGCAGCAGCAGTACCGTGAGGTGGACCAGGTGGCGACCGCCTCGCAGGAAATGAGCGCCACCGCGCAAGATGTCGCGCGCAATGCTGCCCAGGCCGCCGAAGCCGCGCGTGGCGCCGACCTGGCAACCCGGGAAGGCCTTGAACTGATCCGCACCACCACCCGCGCCATCGAGCAGTTGGCCTGTGAAATGAACGCCGGCATGGAGGAAGTACAACAGCTTGCCGACCGCAGCGAGCAGATCGGTTCGGTGCTCGAAGTGATTCGCGCCATCGCCGACCAGACCAATCTGCTGGCCTTGAACGCAGCAATTGAAGCGGCACGTGCCGGTGAGGCCGGGCGCGGTTTTGCGGTGGTTGCCGATGAAGTGCGCAACCTGGCCAAACGCACCCAGGATTCGGTGGATGAAATCCGCGTGGTTATCGAGGGCCTGCAGCAAGGTACCCGCGAGGTGGTGGGTTCGATGCACAGCAGTCACCGCCAGGCGCAAGGCAGCGTGGCCCAGGCCGAACAGGCAGTGCCAGCGTTGCAGCGGATTGGCGATGCCGTGGCGGTGATCACCGACATGAACCTGCAGATCGCTTCGGCGGCCGAGGAGCAAAGCGCTGTTGCCGAAGAAGTGAACCGCAACGTCGCCAGTATCCGCGATGTGACCGAGTCGCTGTCCGGCCAGGCCGAAGAGTCTGCGCAAATCAGCCAGGCACTCAATCGCCTGGCCAATCATCAGCAAAGCCTGATGGCCACCTTCAAGGTGTAGTCGCCGGCAAGGGCCGCGCAATGCGGCCCTGCCCTACCAGGTACAATCTTCGACCATACTCACTGCTCGTCCCGAACAGCCAGGCGCGAGCCGATGCCCGATCAGCCTCAACCGTCCGAAACCAGGCCGTCCCTGCATCAGAGCCGACGCTTCCTGCGCTCGCAATGGCGACTGTGGCGCCAGCGTCTGGCGTTCTGGGTCGGCGCATTGCTGGTGGGACTGGTAGCCCTGGCTTTCGCCTGGCTGGCTGACCAGGCCTTTGCCCTGTTCCGGCGCATGCTCGGCATCGCCCCTTGGCTGCCACTGATCATCACCCCGCTTGGCTTCGCCGCCCTGGCCTGGGTTACCCAGCGCTGGTTCCCGAACGCCAGGGGCAGCGGCATTCCGCAGGTGATCGCAGCACTGGAGTCCCCTTCCCGCTCGTTTCGGGCGCAGGTACTGGCGCTACCGGTCGCACTGGTGCGCATGCTGTTCACCCTTGGCGCCCTGCTGGTCGGTGGCTCGGTAGGTCGTGAAGGGCCGACGGTGCATGTCGGTGCCGCAGTGCTGTATGCCTTCGGTACCCGGCTGGGCCTGCAAAATCGGCGCACCGTTGCCGGGTTGATTCTCGCGGGTGGCGCAGCGGGCATTGCCGCTGCCTTTAACACACCGCTGGCCGGCGTGGTGTTTGCCATCGAAGAGCTCAGTCGCACTTTCGAACAACGCTTCAGCGGCCTGGTGCTCACTGCAGTGCTGATCGGTGGCGTGGTCACCCTCGGGCTGATGGGGCACTACGCCTACTTCGGCGACATCGGTGGCGGCCTGCCGACCGGCTGGGCGTGGATCGAAGTACCGGCCTGCGCGGTTCTCGGCGGCGTGCTGGGCGGCGTGTACGTCAAACTCGTGCTGCCTACCCGAAAGGGCTGGCTCGGTCGCCTGTGTGCCATACGCGAGCGCACGCCGGTGCGCTTCGCAGCCGTCTGCGGGTTGCTGCTGGCACTGTTTGGCCTGGCCTCGGGCAACCATGTGTTCGGGACCGGCTATGAAGAAACCCACGCCCTGCTTGAAGGCCAACCGGTGACCGACGAGGCCTTTCTGTTATGGAAGTTTCTGGCCAACGTGGTGTCGTACCTGGCCGGTGTTCCCGGGGGGCTGTTCTCGCCGTCGCTGAGCATCGGCGCCGCCTTCGCCCCCCTGCTGAGCCTGCTGCCCGAGGTCAACCCGCAAACCTGTGCGCTGTTGGGCATGGGCGGTTACCTGGCCGGGGTAACCCGCTCGCCATTGACCGCTTCGGTTATCGTGCTGGAACTGTCCCACAGCCCGGACCTGGCGATTCCGATGCTGGCAGTGACCCTGATGGCGTCGACGATTTCCGGCTGGATTGCACCCGTTTCGCTGTATCACGCACTGGCACGGCAAGTGCTCGACACCCTGGTGCCGCCAAAGCATTGATGGCGGTGTCTGGCTACCAGGTGAACACACGGCAGTGCCGTTTATCGGCCAGCGTCCCCCGATCAACCGGACCTGTCGAATCCCCTGCTCCCCGGACGACCATAGATACATTCCCCCCGCCGGAGCTTGATCATGGACAACTACCGCAACCCGCACGTGGTCTCCCGCAGCGAATGGCTCAGCGCGCGCCGACAGTTGCTGCTGCACGAAAAAGCCCTGACCCACCAACGCGACGAACTCAGCAGGGCCCGGCGTGCCTTGCCCTGGGTGCGCATTGACCAGGATTACCGCTTTGAGGGCGCCAATGGCCCACTGAGCCTGGCTGACCTGTTTGCCGGGCACAGCCAGTTGCTGGTCTACCACTTCATGTTTGCCGAGGGCTGGAGCGAAGGCTGTGGTGGCTGCTCGTTCCTCGCTGACCATTTCGACGGCGCCAACCTGCACCTGGCCCATCACGACGTGTCCCTTGTCGCCGTCTCCCGCGCGCCCTTTGCCGAGTTCCAGGCATTCAAACAGCGTATGGGCTGGAAATTTCCCTGGGTGTCGTCCCACGGCAGTCGCTTCAACCAGGAGTTCGGCGTCAGCGTCAACAATGACGGCAACAGCCAGTACAACTACGAGCCCTATGCTGGCGACGAGTCCGAACTGCCCGGCCTGAGCGTGTTCTATCGCGATGCCGACGGCACGGTCTTCCACACCTATTCAAGCTATGCCCGAGGCCTGGACATCCTGGTCGGCGCCTACAACTTCCTCGACCTGATGCCCAAGGGCCGCAATGAAGAAGGCACCATGGACTGGGTACGTCATCACGACCGCTACGAAGGTGCCGAGGCACCGCACTGCTGCCACGAGTGAACCGGGCTAGAAGTACTTGAGCCAGGCGATATCCCGACGTTGCTGTTTCAGTGCCGCGAACCCGCGCGTCGGGAAATACAGCAACACCGCCAACAGTACGCTGCACAGCCACACCGCGCCGATGTGATCGAAACCAAAATAGTCGCCCTGGTTCAGCCCCCACAGTGCTACGGCGACCAGGTACAACGCCTTGAGCACGTAGAGGTGCAACAGGTAGAAGAACATCGGCGCGGCACCGAACAGCGCCAACAGCGGGACCCAGCGCCGCGCCTGGTAGCGCTCGAGCACTGCCAGCAACAGCAGGCAACCGCCCAGGGTGGGCAGCAGGAACATCAGGGAAGGCGGGTATTTGCGGGCACTGAGAAAGCTCATGAGCGTGCGCAGGGCATCGCCGGTACTGACCCAGGGCTGCTCGCCATAGCCATTGAGGCACCGCAGGGCGACAAACGCCAGCAGCAGGCCGACGCCCCACCCCGTCAACAACATCGCGCGCCGTGCCGGGTTTGTGCCGTGGGTGAACCAGGGACCGGCGCCCCAACCGAGCAGGATCACGCCGATCCATGGCAGTACCGGATAGGTCGTACGTGCACGCACTTCGCCAGCCAGGTCGATGAACTCGCGCTGGTGCAACATCGCCCAGGGCGCAAACCACGGCGAGTCTGGCGTCAGCACCAGCGGATCAAGCAAGTTGTGCCCGGCGACGATCAAGGCCCCCAGCCCCACCAGCACTGCTCGCGGCAGGTGCAAAGCGCCGGCCAGGACAATCATGCAGAGGCCGATGCACCAGATCACCTGCAGCCACAAGGTCGGCCCGAGCAAGCTGCCGTTCCAGGCCAGGTTGACCAGGGTCAGTTCCAGCAGCACCAGGAACAGCCCGCGTTTGAGCAGAAAGCGGGACGTGTCGCGACGGTTGTTCTTCTGGCTGTAGAGCCAGGCAGACAATCCGGTCAGAAAGATGAATACCGGCGCACACAAGGCGCTGAGCAGGCGCGTGAAAAACAGTGAGGGTTCAACACTCAAGGCGTCCATCGGGTCACTGACCTGGCGATGCAGGAAGAAAGTCTCGCGCACATGATCGAGCAACATGAACAGCATCACCAACCCGCGCAGGGCATCGATGGATTGCAGTCGGGTGTGGTGGGAGGGCATGGAAGACTCACGGCAAAGAATAACGATACAAGATAACATATCATTCTGGTTGCGCTGTATCCCCGCAAGGCTTTGCCCTACAGTAATACGCGTAATTTCTCACGCCCTGTACAAGGTTTGCCTTGATGATCATCCAGCCACAAAAGCCCTCTATCCGCGTCCTGCTGTTCTCGCTCAAGGGCTCGATCATTCCGGTGATCTGGCGCAAGGTGCTGTACACCGTGCTGATCAGCTCCGCCGTGGTCGCCACCCACGGCACCCTGTTCGAATACAAAGTGATCCTCACTGCAACGCCGTTCACGCTATGGGGCCTGACCCTGGCCATCTTCCTCGGGTTTCGCAATACCGTGGCCTATCAGCGTTTCTGGGAGGCACGCACACTATGGGGCGAGTTGTTGATCGTCAGTCGCAACCTGACACGCCAGACCCTGAGCCTGCTGCCGGACCTGGACGCGAACCGGCGCCGGGCGCTATTTGACCCGTTGATCGGCTTTGCCTATGTGTTGCGCGACCAACTGCGCGGTACCCCACCCAGCGCCGACCAGCAGCGCCTGCTCGACAGCCCGACCCGCCAGCAGCTGGACGCCAGCAGCGCCCCGGCCAGCCGCCTGCTCGGGCTGCTCGGCCAGCGCTTTATGACCCAGGCGCGCGAGGCCGGCGGCGGTGAAGTGGTGCAGGCCAACCTGGACCAGCAACTTAGCCGCCTGTCCTACGTGCTGGGCGGTTGCGAGCGCATCAAGAACACGCCCATCCCCTACCCGTACATTCTGATGCTGCACCGGATTGTCCACGTGTACTGCTTTCTGTTGCCGTTTTGCCTGGTCGACAGCATCGGCTGGTTCACACCCTTTGCCGTCTGCGTGCTGGCCTACACCTTCTTCGGCCTGGACGCCCTCGGCGACCAGATCGCCGACCCGTTCGACACCCAGCCCAATGACCTGGCCCTGGATGCGATGTGCCGCAACCTTGAAATTGCCGTGCGCGAACTGAGCGACGAGGCCGCGCCTGCGCCGCTGCAACCGGTCAAGGGTGTTCTGCTGTGAGTACCGGTTCGTCCACCCGCGCCGCGTAGCGCTGGGCCAATACCGCGCACACCATCAGCTGGATCTGGTGAAAGATCATCAAGGGCAGGATCATCGCGCCAATGCCACCGCCGACAAACAGCACCTGCGCCATCGGCACGCCGGTGGCCATGCTCTTTTTCGAGCCGGCGAACAGCAGTGTGATGCGGTCTTCCAGATTGAAGCCCAACCGGCGCCCCAAGGCGGCCGTGCACCAAAGCACCACGGCCAACAGCAGGCAACAGACCACCACCAGCCCTGCCAGCCGCGACACTGGCACTGAATGCCACAGGCCGCTGACCACGGCATCGCTGAACGCGGTGTAGACCACCAGCAGGATCGAGCCCTGGTCAACGCTTTTCAGCCAGCGCGCGTTACGTGCCACCCAACTGCCGATCCAGCGCCGCGCCAACTGCCCGGCAACGAACGGCACGAGCAGTTGCATCACGATCTTCAGCACGGCATCGAGGCTGGAGCCGGTGTCGCCCTCCACGCCCATCAGCAGCACCACCAACAGGGGTGTCAGCACGATACCCAACAGGCTCGACGCTGCCGCACTGCAGATGGCCGCCGGAACGTTGCCGCGGGCCAGCGAAGTAAAGGCGATGGCCGATTGCACCGTTGCCGGCAAGGCGCACAGATACAGCACGCCCAGGTAAAGCTCGTTGCCCACCAACGGCAGGAACAGCGGTTTGAACGCCATGCCCAGCAGCGGAAACATCACAAAGGTGCAGGCGAACACCAGCAGGTGCAAACGCCAGTGCCCGGCACCGGCGGCGACTGCTTCTCGCGACAGCTTGGCGCCGTGAAGGAAAAACAGCAGGCCGATGGCAAGGTTGGTGAGCCAGCCGAAGACCACCGCACCGTTACCCTCGCAGGGCAACACCGTGGCAATGAAAATCACCCCGAGCAGCGCCAGGGTGAAATTGTCGAACAGCATCCGCAGGTACTTCATGGTGGTTCCTGACTTGTTATTGTGGCGCGGCAGACGATAAGGTCTTTGCCCTTTAACCGCTAACGCCAGAACCCAGCCAGTGTCGCCGAACGGACAATCCACCCCGCCCGAGCCACAATCGCTCGAACACCTGACCCGGTTGCCACGGCCGGTGTATGGCCATGTCCAGGCACTGCCAAACATTGTCCTGGGCTTCCGCCATGCCCACCCCTGGGGGCAGTTGTCGTATGCCATTGACGGCGTCCTGCAGGTGCACACCGACCACGGGTTCTACCTGGTGCCGCCGCAGCGTGCGGTGTGGGTCCCGGCACAGTTGCAGCACCGGGTCAGTTGCCCCGCCAACACCTGCCTGCGCAGCCTCTACCTGCAGCATCCACCTGCCGATTGGCCGGCCACGCAGTGCCGGGTCATCGCCATCTCGCCGTTGGTGCGCGAGCTGATCCGCACCTTCAGCGAACTGCCGGTACACTACGACGCCCACGGTGCCGACGGCCGCCTGGTACAGGTGCTACTCGATCAACTGGCCCTGGCGCAGGAGCAGCACTTGATGCTGCCGCTGCCCCGCGACGCTCACCTGCGCGCCTTGTGCAGCCACTTGCAGGCCGAACCCGACGCCGCAACCAGTCTGGTCGACTGGGCCGCGCAGGCCGGCGTGTCGGAAAAGACCCTGAGCCGGCTGTTTCAGCGCGAGACCGGGCTGAGCTTCCGGCTCTGGCGACAACGCATGCGCCTGCTGAGTGCGCTGCCGGCACTGGAACGTGGCGAGCGCGTGACCGATGTGGCCCTGGCCTGTGGCTACGATTCGCTGTCGGCGTTCATCGCCGCGTTCGGCAAACAGTTCGGCTTGCCGCCGGGTGCGTTTTTTCGTAGCCGAAGTGAAGCAGAGCAACCACCCCGTAATTCAGAGGAACCCGTCTCATGACACGTCTCACCACCAGGCCCCGGGCAAGGATGCTCGCCGTGGTCGCCTTGCTGTTCGGTATCAACCTGAGCCACGCGGCGACGGTCAGCGATGCCCAGGTCGAGACCCTCGTCAGCACCACCATTACGCCGCTGATGCAGAAGCAGGCAATTCCGGGCATGGCCGTGGCGCTGTCGATCAACGGCAAGCCGTACACGTTCAACTACGGGCTGGCATCGAAACAGACCGGTCAGCCGGTCACCGCCGATACGCTGTTCGAGATCGGTTCGCTGAGCAAGACCTTCACTGCCACCTTCGTCGCCTTCGCCCAGGCCAACGGCACGCTGTCGCTAAGCGATCCGGCGAGCAAGCACTGGCCGGAACTCAAAGGCAGCGCGTTCGACGGCATCACCCTGCTCAACCTCGGCACCTACAGCGCTGGCGGGCTGCCGCTGCAGTTTCCCGACGCGGTCAAGGACCAGGCCGGCCTGCTCGACTACTACCTCCACTGGAAAGCCGACTATGCCCCCGGTACGTACCGGCTGTACTCCAACCCGAGCCTGGGCCTGTTCGGTTACCTGGCGGCGAGGAGCATGGGCGGCTCGTTTACACAGCTGATGCAAACGCAGTTGCTCCCGCAACTGGGCCTGCAACACACCTTTGTTGACGTGCCCGCCGCACAGATGAGCCACTACGCCCAGGGCTACGACAAGCAGGACCGGGCCGTACGGGTTGGCCCGGGGCCACTGGATGCCGAAGCCTATGGCCTGAAAACCACCGCCATCGACCTGTTGCACTACCTGGAAGCGAACATGCAGCCGCAACGCCTCAGCCCGGCCCTGCAGCGCGCCATTGCAACGACGCAGGCCGGCTACTACCGCGTGGGCGACATGACCCAGGGCCTGGGCTGGGAGCTGTACCGCTATCCGGTAAGCCTGGATCAGTTGCTGGCGGGAAATTCCAACGAAATGGCACTGGAGCCGCACAGGGTTACCTGGTTGCAACCGGCCCAGCCGCCACAGGACAACACCTTGCTGAACAAGACCGGCTCAACCAATGGCTTTGGCGCCTACGCCCTGTTCGTACCGTCAAAACGCATCGCCATCGTGATGCTGGCGAACAGGAACTACCCCAATGCCGAGCGGATAAAAGCGGCCCACGCGATGCTCACCGCGCTGGACCGCTAACCGCTTCATGGCGTGCCGTTGCGTCCATACAGGCGATAGCCTTCACGCGCGGTCAAACGCTGGTAATACGCCGCTACCGCAGGCAGCGGCGCATGCTCCAGTGGCGTCTGGAACCAGCGGTTGACCGACAGGCCGATGGCGATGTCGGCAAGCGAGAAGTGCTCGCCACTGACGTAAGCGCCGGTGCGCTGCAACTGCCCCTCAAGGAGGGTCATGTTGCGTGTCCAGTTGCGACATGCTGCTGCCAGTGCCTCGGGGTCCTGGTGCGCCGGCGACTGGCGCACCAGCGACAGGAACACATAGCTCCACGCCCCGTTCAGGTCCGTGGCCTGCCAGTCCATCCACTGGTCGACCCGTGCCCGCAGCCGTGGCGCCGACGGATACAGGGCCTCGCCGCCATAGCTTGCGGCCAGGTAACGAATGATGCTGTTGGACTCCCAGAGCACAAAGTCACCGTCCTGAATCACCGGCACCATGGCGTTGGGGTTGAGCGCCAGGAATGCCTCGCTGGCGGTCGACTGAAAACCCGAGCCCCAGTCTTCACGCGCGAACGGTACCTGCAACTCCGCGCAGGTCCACAGCACTTTGCGCACATTGATCGATGACGCTTTGCCCAGCACTCTCAGCATGTTCCACTCCTGTGACGCAGATTGACCTGACCGTTGGCAACCAGAAGACGCCCAACCTCCGCGGGCGCACTAGACTCTGAACACCGCCACGCAGTATTGCGGCTGTTTGCCTGCTTTGCCACGAATAGCACCCGCACCGGGGCATTGCGCTCAGTGCAGGAGTCGGTATGGTGGAGCACAGAAGATGGACGTTTACCCGCTCACAGGAAACCCAGAATGCCCCAACGTGAAGTTATCAATGCATCTGTCAGCCCAAAAGGCAGCCTGGAAACACTGTCTCAACGTGAAGTACAGCAATTGAGTGAAGCCGGTTCCGGCAGCCTGTACACCTTGTTCCGCCAGTGCGCCCTGGCCATCCTCAACACTGGCGCGCATGTCGACAACGCCAAGACCATCCTCGAGGCCTACAAGGACTTCGAGGTCCGTATTCACCAGCAGGACCGCGGCGTACGCCTGGAATTGCTCAATGCCCCGGCCGATGCCTTCGTCGACGGTGAGATGATCGCCAGCACCCGCGAAATGCTCTTCAGCGCCCTGCGCGACATCGTCTACACCGAAAGCGAACTGGCCAGCCAGCGCATCGACCTGGAAAGCTCCCAGGGCATTACCGACTACGTCTTTCACCTGCTGCGCAACGCCCGCACCCTGCGCCCGGGTGTAGAACCGAAAATGGTGGTGTGCTGGGGTGGTCACTCGATCAGCACCGAAGAGTACCAATACACCAAGAAGGTCGGCCACGAGCTGGGCCTGCGCAAACTGGACATCTGCACCGGCTGCGGCCCGGGCGTAATGAAAGGCCCGATGAAGGGCGCCACCATTGCCCATGCCAAACAGCGCATGACCAGCAACCGCTACCTGGGCCTGACCGAGCCGGGCATCATCGCCGCCGAAGCGCCCAACCCGATCGTCAACGAGCTGGTAATCCTGCCGGACATCGAAAAGCGCCTGGAAGCCTTCGTCCGTGTCGGCCACGGCATCATCATCTTCCCGGGCGGCGCCGGTACGGCCGAAGAGTTCCTCTACCTGCTCGGCATCCTCATGCACCCGGACAACCGCGACCTGCCGTTCCCGGTCATCCTCACCGGGCCGAAAAGCGCTGAACCCTACCTGCAGCAGCTGCACGCCTTCGTATTGGCCACCCTCGGTGACGAGGCCCAGCGCCACTACCAGATCATCATCGACAACCCGGCCGAGGTTGCCCGACAAATGGTCGAGGGCCTCAAAGGGGTCAAGCAGTTCCGCCGTGAGCGCAATGATGCCTTCCACTTCAACTGGTTGCTGAAGATCGAGGAAAGCTTCCAGCGCCCTTTCGACCCGACCCACGAAAACATGGCCGGGTTGCAATTGCGCCGTGAGCTGCCGGCCCACGAACTGGCTGCCAACTTGCGTCGGGCGTTCTCCGGGATTGTCGCCGGCAACGTCAAGGACAAGGGTATCCGTCTGATCGAAGAAAAAGGACCCTACGAAATTCACGGCGATGCGGCCGTGCTGCACCCGCTGGGCGAGCTGCTGCAAGCCTTCGTGGCCCAGCACCGGATGAAGCTTCCAGGCGGCGCCGAGTACGTCCCCTGCTACCGTGTTGTGACCTGATTTACCCCCTCCCCTGAATGCGGGCACAGCATGTGCCCGCAACATTTGCTGCCATTTTCCTACACCCCTCAGTGAACCCACCTGCAGAAATATGGTCTTTCAGCTGGCGGCTTGCGTGCACGCCCGTGTTCACCGGCCCAGTCATCGGGCCATTATTTTTTACTTCACGCGAAGACCATCATGCCTATTTCTCGTCCTGTTCCTGCGGCGCTTGCCCCCGTTTTTCCTTCTACCCTGCGCCCGCGCAACAGACTTGCCATTGGCCTGATCGGCGCCCTGATTGCCCTGAGCGGCTCGGTGCAGGCCGAAGAAGCGGCCAGCAACGAACGCTGGGTCAGCGACAGCCTGACCACCTACGTACGCAGTGGCCCCACCAATGGCCACCGAATCGTCGGCAACCTCAAGTCCGGACAGAAGGTCACCCTGCTCGACACCCAGGGTAACTACAGCCAGGTGCGCGGTGAGTCCGGCGATATTGTCTGGATCACCACCAGCGACCTGCAGGCCGTACCCGGGCAGGCCGAACGCCTGCCGCAATTGACCGAGCAAGTCAGCGAACTGGGCGACAAGTTGAAAACCATCGACGACAGCTGGAAAACCCGCGTGCAAGGCATGCAGGAGACACTGGATTCGCGCAAGGCCCTGATCGATGAGCTGGAAGCACGCAACAAGGCGCTCAATGCCGAACTGAGTGACACCCAGTCCGAACTGCGCAGCACGCAAGCGCGCCTGGGCGACGAGAACAAACAGGTGCTGATGCGCTACATGGTCTACGGTGGCGGCATCGCCGGCGCCGGCCTGCTTGCCGGCCTGATCCTGCCGGCCCTGAGCCGCGGACGCAAACGCAACGACCGCTGGTTCTGAGTTCGAGCGCAAGCATCGGGGTGACGGGGGCGCTTTCAGTCCTTACAGTGCATGACTGATGCCCTGCCATGAGGATTGACGCATGCCCGCCCGTGAGCTTCTGCTGGAGCGCCTCGTACTGCCCGCGCCCATCGGCCAGGTCCTGATCGTCAGCGATGGCCGCCAACTGATCGGGGTGGAATTCGACGAGCCGGAAAAACGCCTGCTGCGACTATTGCACGGACGTTTTGGTGCTGCGCTCACACTGCGTGAAACGGCGAGCCCAACGCCGCTCAATGCGCCGATCCGGGCCTATTTCGCCGGTGAACTGCATGCCCTCGACGAGATACCCGTGGATGCTGGCGGCAGCGCATTTCAACAACGGGTCTGGTCAGCGTTGCGTCAGATTCCGCTAGGCACCACCCGCACCTACGGGCAGATCGCCGCCTTGCTCGGCAACCCCAGGGCTGCGCGCGCCGTCGGGCTGGCCAATGCCTTGAACCCGGTGAGCCTGGCCATCCCCTGCCACCGGGTGATCGGCAGCGCGGGCGCACTGACCGGTTATGGCGGCGGCATTGAACGCAAACGCTGGTTGCTGGATCACGAGCGCCAGGCCAGCGCATGAGCAACGGTCCCTGGCGCCTGATGGGCGCGGGCGGCATCGAGTACCTGAGTGACCAGCCCGGGCAGTTTGGTGGGCATCGGCGTAGCAAGATTTATGGGCGTCTTGATTGTCCGGGGGCGTTGCGCGCTATTGCCCGGGGTGGCTATGTGAAGCACCGGGTGTTTTTTCTCGATACAGATGCGGCACGTGCTGCGGGGTATCGGCCGTGTGCGGTGTGTATGCCTGAGGCGTATCGGCAGTGGAAATCGGGGGCCGCTGACGCGCCCCATCGCCGGCTCCGCCAGCTCCCACAAAATAGGGGGTAGTCTCACTTTGTGGGAGCTGGCGGAGCCTGCGATCGAGCGCGAAGCGGTCGTAGCTGTTTAACCAGCACACTCACGCAACCACTCGATCATCACCCTGACCCGCATCGGCAGCGGCTCACGGCGCGGATGTACCAGGTAATAGCCCTGTGCGGTCGATGCTTGAAAATCCCCCAACGGCAAGATCAGTGCACCTTGATCAATCAGCGGCTGCACCAGGTGCCGGCGCCCCATGGCCACACCGACATGATTGCTGGCGGCAAGTGCCGACAGATCGGCACGATCAAAGGTCATTCCGCCGCCCGGCAAGTACGTTTGCACCCCCTGCTGACGCGCCCAACGCTGCCACTCGGCATCGAACGCGGCATGCTCCCAGGCCAGCGCATCATGCAACAAGGTGCATTGTTGCAAACGCTCCGGCGCATCGATCAGGCCTTGGCGTTCGGCATACTGCCGGCTGCACACCGGCGCGACCTGCTCCGCCATCAACAGGTGGCTCACAAGGCCGGGGAAGTCACCTTCGCCGTACAGCAGCGCCAGGTCGATGTGCCGCGCGCGGAAATCCACCGCCTCATTCCCCGTGCGAATATCCAGACTGATCTGCGGATAGCGCTGCTGAAAGTCCGCCAGCCGAGGCACCAGCCAGCATTGAGTGATCGATGGGCGAGCGTAGAGGGTCAACGCGCCGCTGACAGTGGACGTCGAATCCGGTTGCAGGGCGTCTTCCAGATCCTCGACCACCCCCTGCACCAGACGGTACAGCCGTTCGCCCTCTGCAGTCAGGCGTATCTGCCGGGTCAGACGCTCGAACAGGCGCAGTTCCAGCGCCTGCTCCAGGCGGGCAATGCGATGGCTGACGGCGCTCGGCGTCAGGCACAGCTCTTCGGCCGCCAGGGTGAAGCTCAAATGCCGCGCAGCCACCGCGAAGGTGTGCAGGTTGGCGAACTGCGCCCCGGTCAGGCGGGCACCAAGGCGTGGCGGCAGGTTGAGCATGGTTATTGCCCGGCCAGCACAGCGCGGCCTTTGGCCAGGTACGCATCCATTTCACTGCGCGGCACCATGCTGCCACCGGTGCCCCAGACCAGATGCGTAGCTCGCGCCATACGCGCGTTATCCAGCCCCAGGCGCTGGCGATAGCCCTGGGTTTCCGTCAGCACTCGTGCCATGCCGGGGACACCCGCCAGTGCCGACGGCTCCAGCTCATAACCTTGGCTGGCCTGCATCTGGCTCAGCAAGCGATACAGGGTGGAATCATCGACGGTGTAGTAACCGTCGATCAGGCGTTGCATGGCGCGCCCGACGAAGCCCGACGGTCGTCCCACTGCCAGGCCGTCGGCAGCGGTCTGGTTGTCGATGCCGAAGTCATACACCGACACCTCATCATGCAGCCCGGTGTACACCCCGATAAACATGCACGGCGAATGGGTCGGTTCGGCAAACAGGCAATGCACGGCATCGCCAAACACCAGCTTCAGACCAAACGCCACGCCGCCAGGACCACCGCCCACGCCACATGGCAGGTAGACAAACAACGGATGATCGGCATCCACCACAATGCCCTGCTCTTCAAACTGGCGCTGCAGGCGCTCGGCGGCCACGGCGTAGCCCAGGAACAGGTTGCGCGAGTTTTCGTCGTCGACGAAATGGCAGCGTGGATCGGCCTCTGCCTCGCGACGCCCCTGCTCTACCGCCACGCTGTAATCGGCACTGTACTCGCGCACCTCAACGCCATGGGCGCGCAGGCGGTCTTTTTTCCACTGCCGGGCATCGGCCGACATGTGCACGGTGGCCTTGAAGCCCAGGCGCGCACTGATGATGCCGATGGAAAGCCCGAGGTTACCGGTCGAGCCAACGGCGATGCTGTACTGACCAAAAAAAGCCCGTGCCGCCTCGCTGTCGAGCCTGGCGTAATCATCACCAGGCTGCAGCAAGCCACCCGCCAGGGCCAGGTCTTCGGCGTGCTTGAGCACTTCATAGATGCCGCCACGGGCCTTGATCGAGCCGGAAATCGGCAGCAGGTTGTCCGCCTTGAGCCACAAGGCGCCTCCCTCTGGCAACGCCTGCTCGGCACACAACAGTGCCTGCAAGGCCGGCAATGGCAACAAGGGCGATTCGATGATGCCGGCGCTGGCAGCCGTTTCGGCGAAAGCCGATTCAATAAAGGGGGCAAAGCGCTGCAAGCGCTCGCTGGCATCACGCACATCCTGCCTGCCGAGTGGCACATCACCGAGGGCCAGGGCGCTGGCGGCGAGTTGCGGGTTGAACCACTGGGTGGGACGCAGGGCGACCAGGTCGGCGATCAGCGGATGTGTCTGGCACCAGGTGGCTACAGGCTGTTGCAACGGCATCGGAATACTCCATCGGCAAGCGGATAGAACGATTAAGCGTCAAGCGACGGCGGCTTTACAACCGATGGTTGCTCAGCGCATGGATGAACCCGGTTCAGCCATGATGCACCGTGCAGACCGGCACACTTCTGCTACCTTGGGAGTACTCTCTTTTTCGTATCAAGCCCCCATACAGGTGACCCATCATGGCGCGCACCACCCCCATCGAGCTGTACCGCAACATTGGTATTGTCGCCCATGTTGACGCCGGCAAGACCACTACCACCGAACGCATCCTGTTCTACACCGGGGTCAACCACAAGATGGGCGAGGTGCACGACGGTGCTGCGACCATGGACTGGATGGCCCAGGAGCAAGAGCGCGGGATCACCATCACCTCCGCGGCGACCACTGCGTTCTGGCAAGGCTCGACCAAGCAGTTCCCGACCAAATACCGCTTCAACATCATCGACACCCCCGGCCACGTTGACTTCACCATTGAAGTGGAGCGTTCGCTGCGGGTACTGGACGGCGCGGTGGTGGTGTTCAGCGGCGCCGATGGCGTGGAGCCCCAGTCGGAAACCGTCTGGCGTCAGGCCAACAAGTACCATGTGCCGCGCATGGCCTACGTCAACAAGATGGACCGTCAGGGTGCCGATTTTTTGCGTGTGGTCAAACAGATCGACAAGCGCCTGGGCCACCACCCGGTGCCGATCCAGCTGGCGATTGGTGCCGAGGAAAACTTCAAGGGCCAGATCGACCTGGTGAAGATGAAGGCCATCTACTGGAACGAAGATGACCAGGGCACCACCTATCGCGAAGAGGACATCCCGGCAGACATGCTGGACCTGGCCAATGAGTGGCGCGCGCACATGATCGAGGCCGCTGCCGAAGCCAATGACGAGTTCATGGAGCTGTACCTCAACGGCGAAGAGCTGAGCAACGAGCAAATCAAGGCCGGCTTGCGCAAACGCACCCTGGCCAACGAGATCGTCCCGGCCATCTGCGGCTCCTCGTTCAAGAACAAGGGCGTGCCACTGATGCTCGACGCCGTCATCGACTACCTGCCTGCTCCGTCGGAAATCCCGGCCATCAATGGCACCGACCCGGACCACGAAGACAAGCACCTGGAGCGTCACGCCGACGACAACGAACCGTTCTCGGCCCTGGCCTTCAAGATTGCCACCGACCCGTTTGTCGGCGCCCTGACCTTTGCCCGCGTGTATTCCGGGGTGCTCAACTCCGGCGATGCGGTACTCAACTCGGTCAAGGGCAAGAAGGAGCGTGTCGGGCGGATGGTGCAGATGCACGCCAACCAGCGCGCCGAGATCAAGGCCGTGTGCGCCGGCGACATTGCCGCACTCATCGGCATGAAGGATGTCACCACCGGCGACACCTTGTGCGACATCAACAAACCGATCGTGCTTGAGCGCATGGACTTCCCCGACCCGGTGATTTCAGTGGCGGTCGAGCCCAAGACCAAGGCCGACCAGGAGAAAATGGGCATTGCCCTGAGCAAGCTGGCCCAGGAAGACCCCTCGTTCCGGGTGCGCACCGATGAAGAAACGGCGCAGACCATCATCTCGGGCATGGGCGAGCTGCACCTGGACATCATCGTTGACCGCATGAAGCGCGAGTTCGGCGTCGAGGCCAACATCGGCAAGCCGCAAGTCGCCTATCGCGAGAAAATCCGCAACACCTGCGAAATCGAAGGCAAGTTCGTCCGCCAGTCCGGTGGCCGTGGCCAGTATGGCCACTGCTGGATTCGCTTCGAACCGGGCGAGGAAGGCAAGGAAGGCCTGGAGTTCGTCAACGAAGTGGTCGGCGGTGTGGTGCCACGCGAGTACATCCCGGCGATCCAGAAAGGCATCGAAGAGCAGATGAAGAACGGCGTACTCGCCGGTTATCCGCTGATCGGCCTGAAGGCCACCGTGTTCGATGGCTCCTACCACGACGTCGATTCCAACGAGATGGCCTTCAAGGTGGCCGCCTCGATGGCCACCAAGCAGCTGGCGCAAAAAGGCGGTGCCGTGCTGCTGGAGCCGGTGATGAAAGTCGAGGTAGTAACGCCCGAGGAGTATCAGGGTGACATTCTCGGCGACCTCAGCCGGCGCCGCGGTTTGATCCAGGAAGGCGAAGACAGCCCGGCCGGCAAGGTGGTACGTGCCGAGGTGCCGCTGGGCGAGATGTTCGGCTACTCCACGCAAATGCGCTCAATGACCCAGGGGCGCGCCAGTTACACCATGGAGTTCACCAAATACGCCGAAGCACCGGCGAGCATTGCTGAAGCGATTATCAAGAAACAGGGGTAAAACCGGGCAACACCTGTAGACTTGACCGCCAAGCCAAGTCAGCGGCCTTTATTGTCTGGAGTTTGCCCCCGATGCCCGCCCTCACCCACGTTGTCGCCCCACCCGAGGAGGCGATCAAGAGCCAGATCCTGCAAATGGTGGTCGATTACATGACCGACATCAGCGCCATCGCCATTACCCCGAGCAACCCGCTGTACAACCTCTACCAGTACGGTATCGGCTTCGAAGTGCACCGCTACCTTGAGGCGCTGGGCGGCAGCGGTGAGTTGAAAGTGGAACTGATCATCGCTACCGCTCCCGATGATCCGCAAATCGTCACCGGCTTTCTCCTGTACCTGCCGGTGCAGGACGATCCCGATGCCTGCTGCGTTGCCTACATGGCCGTCAACGATCAATACCGGCGCCGCGGCATTGCCCGCGCGATGCTGGCACAACTGGCCGAGCGCTACGCCACTATCGAACTGGCCTGTGCGGTGAAGCAGGCGCCCTGGTTCGAGGCCATGGGCTTCACCATCAGCGGCACACGTGCAACACAGGTGCTGATGAACACCGGCGAGCATGCCAGCGAAGGCTACGTGACGATGCTGGATGTCGCGCCAATCTACCGCACCCTGGAGGTGCAGCAGATCCACACCTACCTGCTCAAGCAACACGGCAAGCGGGCCATGGTCGATGCCGAAAAGCAACGTGACCGCCATCTGGACCAGTTACAGCGCAAGGCCCAGGCTTTTGTGCAGGAGCGCCTGGGTGAGCGCGCCTGGCAGCGCCGGGGCATCGAGATTCGCCTGGTTTAAGGCGCGTCCTGCGCAGCCAGCTCGATCAGCACCTGCAAGACGAACGCCGTGCTTTGCTCCAGCTGCCCCTGGCGGCTGGCGATACCCAGATGACGCCATAACCCCGGGCGCAGCGGGCGCATGCACAGGCGTTGGTCGGGTTCCGGCGCACTGGCCTCGTGCGGCAGCAAGGTGGCGCCGTAGCCTGCGGCCACCAGGCTCTTGATCGCATCGTTGTAGTTGAGCTGGATGCGCGCCTGCGGTTGCAGGCCCGCGCTGGCGAACCAGTCATTGGTCACCCGTGACAACTGGGTGCTGTTGTCGTTGAGAATCAACGCGCGCTCCGCCAGCCAGACAGGCGTGATCTGCGCCGGCGGCGCCCACACGGTCGGGATGAAGGCCATGATCGGGTCGCGGCGCCAGGGTTCGATGTGCACGCCCTTGACCGTCGCTTGCGGCAGCGCCACCAGGCCAAGGTCGAGGGTACCGTCCTGCAGCCGCCCCAAGGATTCGCGTGACGTCAGCACCTGCACCTGTACGTCGATACCCGGATGACGCACCCCCAGAATGTCCAGCGCCTGCGGCAGCAAGTGGGCGATCGCACCGGTCGAGGCCCCCAGCCGCACCCGCCCACTCAGGCCCTGAACCTGGCGCTGCACATCGTCCAGCGCCTGTTCGGCATCGGCCAGCAAGCGCCGGGCACGCTCAAGCAAGGTTTCACCAATGGCGGTGGGATGAACCTGCCCGCGCTTGCGCGTCAACAAGGGTGCGCCGATGCGCGCCTCAAGGTCGGCAATGTGCAGGCTGACCGTCGGTGGTGCCAGGTTGAGGGCACGGGCGGCCTGGGCAAACGAGCCGAGGTCGGCAATGACTACCAGGGTCCGCAGGCGGTCGAGGCTGATTTCGCGCATGGATGCTCATGATTCAGAATTTATGAATGTCACCATCATGATATTCAAATTTTCTTTCGTCCAGATCGGCGCGAGCATAGCCGCTCCCTGTCCTGATTCATTGAGAACACCATGCACCAGCCCCTTGTCTTTATCGATGGCGACCAAGGCACCACCGGCCTGCAGATCCATGCCCGCCTGCACGGGCGCAACGACCTGCGCCTGCTGACCCTGCCCGACAGCGAGCGCAAGGATGCCCAGCGCCGCGCCGAAGCGATCAACAGTGCCGACGTGGCTATCCTGTGCCTGCCCGACGACGCGGCGAAGCAGGCAGTGGCGGCGATCAGCAACCCCCAGGTACGGGTGATCGATGCCAGCTCTGCGCACCGTACTGCGGCGGGCTGGGTATATGGCTTGCCGGAGCTCGACGAGCAGCAGGCCGAGCGCATTGCGCAGGCCAAGCGGGTCAGCAACCCGGGTTGCTACCCTACCGGCGCCATTGCCTTGCTGCGCCCGCTGGTGAGTGCGGGCCTGGTACCGGCGGACTACCCGCTGACCGTCAATGCGGTGTCAGGCTATTCCGGTGGTGGCCGTGCGGCGGTCGAACGCCACGAATCACCCGACGCGCAAGCGGCCCAAGGGGTGCTGGTGTATGGCTTGAACCTGGACCACAAGCATGTGCCGGAGATCCAGCAGCATGCCGGGTTGTCCCACCGGCCGGTGTTTGTGCCCAGCTATGGCAGCTACCGCCAGGGCATCGCCTTGACCATCGCCCTGCAGACCCGTCTGTTGCCGGCCGGCGTCAGCGCGGCGCGCCTGCATGCGTGCCTGCATCAGCATTACCATGGCGCGCGCCATGTCCAGCTGGCACCCCTGGTGCACGGCGAGGCAGCACCAATGCTCGACCCGCAAGCGGTCAATGACAGCAACGATCTGCGCCTGGCGGTGTTTGCCAACGAGGTGCACGGGCAGGTGTTGCTGACAGCGGTGTTCGACAATCTGGGCAAAGGCGCTTCGGGCGCTGCGGTGCAAAACCTGGACTTGATGCTGGCGGCAATGGCCTGATTATTGTTAGAGCGACTGCTTGCATCATGGCCTTTCGCGGGTAAACCCGCTCCCACAGGCGGCACCGTACCTGTGGGAG
>NZ_JADUCM010000048.1 GCF_016009175.1 Pseudomonas alkylphenolica | reverse complement strand
GTGGGGGCCCTTCTCTGTATACTCCCCTCCGCCTCCCCCCCCCCCTTGTGTGGGGGGGGGGTGTGTGTGTGGGGGGGGTGCGTTTTTCCTTTTTTGGGTTTTGTCTTTTCCCTGGGCGGCGGGTTTCGGGGCCGCATCATTCCCCTTCCTCCGACTGTCCTTCGATCACTCTCTTGACGAACTGGTCAGTTAATTTTCTTTATAAATCAAATATTTATTTTTATAAATCGACATTTGGTCGCAGCGAAATAGGTCACGGCTGGTTACAAAATGTGATGTAATTCGTAGGGTTATTTGAACGACCAATCAAATCGTATTGCGCTTTCGCCAGAAACTCGCTGCCCGATTTTCAGAACGCAGTAAAGGGAGTTTCATCGTGCGTTTCAACCTGCCGGTCACCGCCATCGAGCAAACGTTTGGCGCGGATCAACGGCTCATTTCTGCCACCGATATCGCCAGTAACATCACCTATTGCAACGCCGAATTTGCCGCCATGAGTGGCTTCAGCCAGGCAGAACTGATCGGTAGCCCGCACAATCTGGTGCGCCACCCCGACATGCCGGCTGCGGTGTTCGAGCAAATGTGGCACTACCTCAAGGCCGGCCAGAGCTGGATGGGTATCGTCAAGAACCGCTGCAAGAACGGTAACTTCTATTGGGTCAGCGCCTACGTCACACCGATTCTGGAAAACGGCCGGGTGGTTGGCTACGAATCGGTCCGGGTCAAGCCGACCCGTGAACAGGTAAACCGCGCCGAAGCGCTGTATGCGCGTTTGCGCGAAGGCAAAGCACCGGTTGCTGCCGGGCGTTACATGACGCAGTTCGCCCGGGCCATGAGCGTGCCGCTGGTGGCGGGTGCTACTGCCGTCTGCGCCCAGTTTCTGCTGCCAGGCTGGCAGGGGTACGGCATGACGTTGGCGCTGTTCGGCCTGGTCGGGCTTTGGGCGCATCGGCGCCTGGGGCAGCAACTGGCACAGATTGTCGCGTGTTCAGGCAATACCTTTGCCGATCCGGTGGTGGCGCTGACCTACAGCGATGCGCTGGGCCCGGCGGCGCAATTGCAGCTGATGCTGATCAGCGAAGAGGCCCGGCTGAAAACGGCACTGACGCGCCTGAGCGACCTGGCAGTGCAAATGAGTGAAGCGGCGGGTGATTCCAGTCGCCTGTCACGGCACACCGAATCATCGTTGCTGGAGCAGCGCGCCGAAACCGACATGACTGCAACCGCCATGACTGAAATGGCCGCTTCGATCACCGAGGTGGCGCGTCACGTGCAGGACACGGCGGGCGAGGCACACACGGCCAGTCAGCTGGCCGGGCAAGGGGGCTTAGTGGTCGGGACCACCCGCGAGGCGATTCAGCTGTTGGCCAGCACCGTCAGCCAGATCAACCAGGCGGTCACCCATCTGGCGGGCCAGACCCAGGATATTTCCCTGGCTGCCGAGGTGATTCAGTCGATTGCCGAGCAGACCAACCTGCTAGCGCTCAATGCGGCCATCGAAGCCGCCCGCGCCGGTGAGCAGGGGCGGGGGTTCGCCGTGGTCGCCGACGAGGTGCGGGCTTTGGCCGGCAAGACCCGGCAATCGACGGTGCAGATCCAGGGCATCATCCATAGCTTGCGTGCTGGCGCCGATGAGGCGGTGAGCATCGCCAGCCTGGGGATCGACGAGGCGGAGCACGGCGTTGCCCGGGTGCTTGAGGCGCAACAGGCGCTGCAAGGTATCCGTGTGGCGGTAGAGCGCATCAGCGACATGAGCCAGCAAATGGCCGCGGCGTCCCAAGAGCAATCGTGCGTGGCGGAGGAGGTCTGCGCGCAGATCAATCGCGTCGCCGGTACGGTGCAGCACACCGCACAGAATGCCAATGCCGCGGCCAGCCGCGGGGCAGAGCTGGAACACATTGCGTTGGGCCTGCGTGCCCTGGTCGAGCGCTTCAACCGCTGACCCGAAAGGTACTCAAGTTTCATGGATGATAATTACCGTGCGGCCGTCGATGCGGCCGCGATCTTTTCCGAGACCGACCTGAGCGGTCGGATCACGTACGTCAACGAACAGTTCTGCAGCATCTCCGGGTACAGCCGCGAAGAGTTGCTGGGTGCCAATCACCGCATACTCAATTCCGGTCTGCACGATTCGGCGTTTTTCTACGGCATGTGGTGTGCGCTGGTAGCGGGCAGGGTGTGGAAAGGGGAAATCTGCAACCGCGCCAAAGACGGCTCGCTGTACTGGGTCGACAGCACCATGGTGCCACTGATCGACCCGGCCAGTGGCCGGGTGCGCAAGTACGTGTCGATCCGTTTCGACGTCACCGAGAAGCGCCAGCTGTTACACACCTTGCAATGGCGGGTGGGGCACGATGTGCTGACCGGGCTGCCCAACCGCGCCTACCTCTCCGACCTGCTGCAGCAGGCGCTGGAGTTCTCGCGCAGCGAAGACAAGCCCTTGGCGGTGTGCATGCTCGACCTGGACGGCTTCAAAGCCGTCAACGATGGCTACGGTCACGCCAGCGGTGACCTGTTGCTGGTGGAGGTGGCCGCGCGCTTGAAGGGCATCCTGCGCGGTGGCGATGCCGTGGCGCGGCTCTCGGGCGATGAGTTCGTCCTGATCCTGCGCCATGTGCAGGCGCCGCAAGCGCTGCACGCGGCTCTGGAGCGGGTGCTCAACGCCATCGCCGCGCCCTATGTGATCCGTGAGCGGGAGGTCAGTGTCAGCGCCAGCATCGGCGTCACCCTGTTCCCGGTCGACAATGAAGATGCCGATACCCTGGTACGCCACGCCGATCAGGCGCTGTATGTCGCCAAGCAGAGCGGGCGCAACCGTTATCATCTGTTCGACGTGTCGCTGGACCGTGAAGTGAAGGCCACCCACCAGACTGTGGCGCGCGTGCGCCAGGCGCTGATCAGCGGCGAGTTGTGCCTGCACTATCAGCCCAAGGTCAACATGCGCACCGGGCAGGTGCTTGGCTTTGAGGCCTTGTTGCGCTGGCAGCACCCGCTCAAGGGCCTGGTGACGCCCGCCGACTTCCTGCCGCTGGTGGAGCGCACCGACTTGATTGTCGAAATCGGCGAATGGGTGATCGCTCAGGCGATGGCCCAGATGCAGCAGTGGCAGATGGCAGGGCACGCCTGGCCGGTGAGTGTGAACATCGCCGCACGGCATTTTCAGCGAGGCGACTTTGTCGAGCGCCTTGAACGCTTGCTGGCCCGCCACCCGGCCGTGGCACCGCACATGCTCGATCTGGAAATCGTCGAGTCGGTGGCCATCGAAAATATCCAGCGGGTCAGCCAATGCCTGGAGGCCTGCCAGGCGCTGGGGGTGCAGTTCTCCCTGGATGATTTTGGTACTGGCTATTCGTCCCTGAGCTACCTCAAGCGCCTGCGCACGCGAACGATCAAGATCGACAAATCATTCGTACGCGACATCCTCCATGACCACGACGACCTGGCGCTGACCCAGGCTGTGATCAGCCTCGCCCAGGCCTTCGGGCGGCAAGTGATCGCCGAGGGGCTGGAAACCGTCGAGCATGGCCTGGTGATGATGGGGCTGGGCTGTGATATCGCCCAGGGTTACGGGATTGCCCGGCCAATGCCGCCAGCGGCGGTCATCGAATGGGTCGCGAACTACGAGCAACCGTCGCAATGGCGGGTGGCAGCCGGGTAGGGAAGGGTCTTTACGCATTCTTTATGCCCTGGCCAGGGTCTGCGTCTCGCCCCTTTACGGGCATGCTCAGGACAATAACCGTCAGCGGCAAACAGCCGTAAGGACGGAGAGTTTCGATGAGCATTCTGGACGGGGTGTCACTGCTGCTGGCAGTGGCGTTGATGATCTACCTGATGGTCGCGCTGCTGCGCGCCGACCGGGGTTAGGAGCGACCATGCACAGTTACGATTATGCGGTGCTGCTGGCGTTCTTCGCCCTGGTGTTGATCCCGGCGCCCTGGCTCGGGCGCTTCTATTACAAAGTCATGGAAGGCCAGCGCACCTGGCTGTCGCCCGTGCTGGGGCCGGTGGAGCGTGGCTGCTACCGGCTGTCCGGGGTCAATGCCGAGACCGAACAGAGCTGGAAGCAGTACACCCTGGCCCTGCTGGCCTTCAACCTCGCTGGCTTCGTGCTGGTGTTTGCCGTGCTGTTGCTGCAGGGTTATCTACCGCTCAACCCGACCCACTTGCCGGGGCAGGAGTGGTCGCTGGCGTTCAATACTGCAGTGAGCTTTGTCACCAACACCAACTGGCAGGCGTATAGCGGCGAAGCGTCGGTGAGCTACCTGAGCCAGATGATCGGCTTGACGGTGCAGAACTTCGTCAGTGCTGCCACCGGCCTTGCCGTGCTGGTTGCACTTTGCCGGGGTATTGCCCGGCGCTCGGCCAGTACATTGGGCAATTTCTGGGTCGACATGACCCGTGCCACCCTGTACGGCTTGCTGCCGCTGTGCGTGCTGCTGGCCTTGTTCCTGGTCTGGCAGGGCGTGCCACAAACCTTCGGCGACTATGTCCATGCCCTGACCCTGCAAGGCGCTGACCAGACTATCCCGCTGGGCCCGGCGGCCAGCCAGATCGCGATCAAGCAACTGGGTACCAATGGCGGCGGCTTCTTCGGAGTCAACTCGGCGCATCCGTTCGAGAACCCGACGGCCTGGAGCAACCTGTTTGAAATGGCCTCGATCATTCTGATTCCGGCGGCCCTGGTGTTCACCTTCGGTCATTACGTCAAGGACCTGCGCCAGAGCCGGGCAATCATCGCCTGCATGCTCGCACTGTTCCTGATCGGTGGCGGCGCGGCGCTGTGGTCGGAGTACCAGGCCAACCCGAGCCTGAATAACCCGCAGGTCGAGCAGAGCGCGCCGCTGGAAGGCAAAGAGAGCCGCTTCGGCACCACTGCCAGCGTGCTCTGGACGGTGACCACCACCGCAGCCTCGAACGGCTCGGTGAACAACATGCACGACAGCCTCAACCCGGTCACCGGCATGGTCGCGCTGGTCAACATGATGGTTGGCGAGGTGATCTTCGGCGGCGTCGGGGCCGGGCTCTACGGCATGCTCCTCAACGTGCTGATCGCGGTGTTTCTGGCCGGGTTGATGATTGGCCGTACACCGGAGTACCTGGGCAAGAAGTTGCAAGCGCGGGAAGTGCAACTGCTGGTGGCGACCCTGCTGGTGATGCCGGTCGGCGTGCTGGTTCTGGGAGCCCTGGCAACCAGCCTGCCGGGCCCGGTGGCCTCGGTTACAAACCCCGGTGCCCATGGCTTCAGCCAGGTGCTGTACGCCTATACCTCGGCCAGTGCCAACAACGGTTCAGCCTTTGCCGGTTTCGGCGCCAACACCACCTTCCACAACCTGATGCTGGGCCTGGGCATGTTGATCGGCCGCTTCGGCTACATCCTGCCGGTGCTGGCCCTGGCGGGCAGCCTGGCGATGAAGAAAAGCGCGCCGCAGGGCGAGAACAGTTTCCCCACCCACGGCCCGCTGTTCGCCACGTTGCTGGTGGTCACCATTCTGTTGATCGGTGGCTTGACCTTCCTGCCGGCCCTGGCTCTGGGCCCGATCACCGAACACCTGAGCCTGGGTTTCTGAGGAGCGAATCATGAACATGCCGATTCCTGAAGTAAAAGCAGTTCCGGCCCCGGCGGCTCGGACCACCTTTGCCGCGCTCTGGCGCCCGGCGTTGGTGCAGGCTTTCGTCAAGCTCGACCCGCGTCAGCTCAAACGTTCACCGGTCATGCTGGTGGTAGAGCTGACGGCGATCTTCACCACCGTGTTGTGCGTTGTGCCCGACACTGCCGTACCCACCGCAGTGGCTGTGCAGATTGCCCTGTGGCTGTGGTTCACGGTGTTGTTCGCCAACTTTGCCGAAGCCCTGGCAGAAGGGCGCGGCAAGGCCCGCGCCGACAGCCTCAAGGCCGGCAGTCAGGGCCTGAGTGCGCGGCGTCGCAATGCCTCGGGCAGCTTCGAAATCGTGCCGGCGACCAGCTTGCGCAAAGACGATGTGGTCAAGGTGCTGGCCGGGGAGATGATCCCCAGCGACGGTGAAGTGCTTGAAGGCATTGCTGCGGTCAACGAGGCGGCGATTACCGGTGAGTCCGCGCCGGTGATCCGTGAATCCGGTGGTGACCGCTCGGCAGTAACCGGCAATACCCGGCTGGTTTCCGACTGGTTGCTGATCCGCATCACCAGCAACCCGGGCGAGTCGACCCTGGACCGCATGATCGCCCTGGTCGAAGGCGCCAAACGCCAGAAGACGCCCAACGAGATCGCCCTGGACATCCTGCTGATCGGCCTGACCATGATCTTTCTGGTGGTCGTGGTGACCCTGCAGCCCTTTGCACACTTTGCCGGCGGCAGCATTCCGCTGGTGTTCCTGGTGGCGCTGCTGGTGACCCTGATCCCTACCACTATCGGTGGCCTGCTGTCGGCCATCGGCATTGCCGGCATGGATCGCCTGGTGCGTCTGAACGTGATTGCCCGCTCTGGCCGCGCGGTGGAGGCGGCCGGTGACGTGCACGTGCTGATGCTCGACAAGACCGGCACCATCACCTTCGGCAATCGTCGTTGCAGCGCCTTGCACGCCGCTCCCGGTGTCACCTCCAAAGAGCTGGGCGAGGGCGCCTTGCTGGCCTCGCTGGCCGACGACACCGCCGAGGGCAAGTCGATTGTCGAGTACCTGCGCCAGTTGCACGACTTCGATGAACCGGCGGCTGATCAACTGACCCCTGTGGCCTTCAGTGCCGAGACGCGCTTGTCCGGGGTTGATTACCAGCAGCGCCGGTTCCGTAAAGGGGCTGTGGATTCGGTGCTGGCTTTTGTCGGTATGCAACGCCTGGAGCTGCCGGCGCCGTTGTCCCGTGAAGTGGACAAGATCGCCCAGAGTGGCGGCACCCCGTTGCTGGTTTGTGTCGACAAGCGTCTGTTGGGGGTGATTCACCTCAAGGACGTGGTCAAGCCGGGAATCCGCGAGCGCTTTGCCGAGCTGCGCAAGCTGGGCATCCGCACCGTAATGGTCACGGGTGACAACCCGCTGACTGCCGCCGCGATTGCTGCCGAAGCCGGCGTCGACGATGTGCTGGCCGAAGCCACGCCAGAGAAGAAGCTCGCGCGCATTCGTCAGGAGCAGAACGACGGCCGTCTGGTCGCCATGTGCGGCGACGGCGCCAACGATGCTCCGGCGCTGGCCCAGGCGGATGTCGGCATGGCTATGAACGACGGTACCCAGGCGGCCCGCGAGGCCGCCAACATGGTCGACCTGGACAGCGACCCGACCAAACTGCTGGATGTGGTGCAGGTCGGCAAAGAGCTGCTGGTGACCCGCGGTGCCTTGACCACCTTCTCGATTGCCAATGACGTGGCCAAGTACTTCGCGATCCTACCAGCGCTGTTCGCGGCGATCTATCCGCAACTGGGGGTGCTCAACCTGATGCACCTGAACAGTCCGCAGAGCGCGATCCTGTCGGCCATCGTCTTCAACGCGCTGATCATCGTTGTGCTGATTCCACTGGCCCTGCGCGGCGTGCGCGTACAGGCCGCAAGTGCTGCCCATTTGTTGCGTCGCAACCTGCTGATTTACGGCGTGGGCGGGCTGCTGGTGCCGTTCGCCGGAATCAAGCTGATCGACATGTTGCTCACCGCTTTGCACCTGGTCTGAGACCAAGGAGATGACCATGACAATGTATCTACGTCCGGCCACCAGCCTGATCCTGTTGATGACCCTGATCACCGGTGCGGTGTACCCGCTGGTGGTCACCGGGGTGGCGCAGGTGGCGTTCCCCGAACAGGCCAACGGCAGCTTGCTGCGTGATGACCAGGGCCGGGTGCGCGGCTCGCTGCTGATCGCCCAGGCGTTCAAGGGCGATGCCTGGTTTCATTCGCGGCCATCGGCGGCAGACTATGCCACCGTCGCCAGTGGTGCCAGCAACCTGGCACCGAGCAATCCGGCACTGGCCCAGCGCATCAACGACACCGCCGCACAGCAGTACATCGAGGCACAGGGCGCGGTGCCGCTGGACCTGCTGACCACCTCCGGCAGTGGCCTGGACCCACACTTGTCACCTGCAGCCATTGCCTATCAACTGCCACGGGTAGCGGCAGCGCGACAGCTTGCCACAGAGGCCTTGCAAGCGCTGGTCGAGCAGTCCACCCTGCAGCCATTGATCGGCCCGCCGGTGGTCAATGTGCTGGCTTTGAACGCTGCTCTCGAGCGGCTGGCCCCGGTTTCGAAATAAGGACACACGGTGAGCGATAGCAACTCCGAACGCGCTGATGCGTTGTTGGCCGGGCTGCCGCGCGAAGGGCGCGGCAGGCTCAAGGTGTTTCTCGGGGCAGCGCCGGGGGTAGGCAAGACCTACGCCATGCTCCAGGCTGCCCACGCCCAGGTGCGCCAGGGCGTGCAGGTACTGGCGGCGGTGGTCGAGACCCATGGCCGGGCGGAAACCGAATCGCTGCTCGCAGGCCTTGCGCAGCAGCCGCTGGTGCGCTCGGAGTACCGTGGAGTGCAGCTTGAGGAAATGGACCTGGATGGCCTGCTCAAGGCTTCGCCGCAACTGGCCCTGGTCGACGAGCTGGCCCACAGCAACGCGCCCGGCAGCCGCCACGCCAAACGCTGGCAGGACGTGCAGGAACTGCTCGCCGCCGGTATCGATGTCTACACCACGGTCAACGTCCAGCACCTGGAAAGCCTCAACGACCAGGTGCGTGGCATCACCGGTGTGCAGGTGCGTGAAACCCTGCCGGACTGGGTGCTGCAAGAAGCCTTCGAACTGGTCCTGATCGACCTGCCGCCGCGCGAACTGCTGGAGCGTTTGCGTGAAGGCAAGGTTTACGTGCCCGAACAGGCGCGGGCGGCCATCGATGCCTTCTTCAGCCAGACCAACCTCACCGCCCTGCGCGAGCTGGCCATGCAGACGGCAGCGGCGCGGGTCGATGCCGATCTGGCGCACGGTTACCGTCAGCTCGGCCAGGACGCCCCTTCGTTGCGTGGGCGGTTGCTGGTCGGGGTGGACGGCGATGCCCAGGCCGAGCGCCTGGTACGCCATGCCAGCCGGGTCGCGCAACGCCGCCATCTGCCCTGGAGCCTGGTGCATGTGGACAACGGCAAATTACGCGACGAAGCCGCCCGCCAGCGCCTGCAGGCGGCCCAGCAACTGGCCGAGCGTCTGGGCGGCGAGGTGGTTGTGCTGCGTGCCGGCGAGGTGGCCAAGACCTTGATCCAGCACGCGCTGGAACGTCGCGCCAACCTGGTGCTGGTCGGTCAGTCCCGCGATCTGCTGCGTAGGCGGCTGATTGGTGCCGGTGTGGCCACGCGTTTGTTGCGTGAGGCCCATGGTCTGGAAATCAACGTGCTTGACCGTGACGAACGGCCTGAGCCACAGAGCGCGGCGGTAAAAAAAGTCTGGGTCTGGCGG
This sequence comes from Pseudomonas alkylphenolica, assembly GCF_016009175.1. Lineage (GTDB taxonomy): Bacteria > Pseudomonadota > Gammaproteobacteria > Pseudomonadales > Pseudomonadaceae > Aquipseudomonas > Aquipseudomonas alkylphenolica_B. Next base: position 17,988 of record NZ_JADUCM010000048.1, on the reverse strand, counting down.
CATTACCTGCTGGCCCTGGTTGCTACCGTGCTGGCTACCGGCATCGCTTGGGGTGTCGCGGGTGTATTGGCGTTGCCCAACATCTCGCTGGTGTTTCTGGTGGCGGTGTTGCTGGTGGCCGTGCGCAGTAGCCTGGGGCCGGCGCTCGCCTGTGCGGCGATGTCTTTTCTGGCCTATGACTTTCTGTTCATTCCGCCGAACTTCTCTTTCAGCATCCAGCGTGAAGAGGATGTACTGACCTCGCTGTTTTTCCTGTTGATGGCGGCCTTGACCGGGAACCTGGCGGCGCGTCAGCGTCGGCAGTTGCAGGCGCTGCGCGAAACTCAGGAGCAGACCAACCAGTTGCTTGAACTGTCGCGCAAGCTGACGGCGGCCACCGACCGTCAGGCGGTCTTCAACGCCGCAGGGCAGCACCTGGATGGCTGGAACGATCTGCAGGTGTGTCTGCTTGAGCGCGACGTCGAAGGTCGTCTGGCGGTTGCCAGTGCAGGCAGTGTGCAGTTGAGCGACAACGAGCGGGCGGCTGCCGATTGGGCCTGGCAACATGACCAGGCTGCCGGGCTGGGCAGCGATACCTTGCCCAATGGCCGCTGGTGGTGGTGGCCGCTGTCGGTGGAAGAACAACCGCTGGCACTGCTCGGTGTGCATCCGCGTCAAGGGCAGAGCCTGACCCCGCAACGGCGTCGTCTGCTCAAGGCGTTGAGCCAGCCACTGGCCCAGGCTTTGGCCCGGGCGCGCCTGGCCGAGCAGCTGGAAGCGGCGCGCCTGCACGGTGAAACCGAGCAACTGCGCAGCGCGCTGCTCGCTTCGGTGTCGCATGACCTGCGCACGCCGCTGACGGCCATGCGCGGCAGTATCGACAGCCTGTTGGCACTGGGCGAGGCGATCCCCCAGGCGGACCGTCAGGAGCTGCTTGAAGGCACGCGCAATGAAGCCGAGCGCCTCGACCGTTATATCCAGAACCTGCTGGACATGACGCGTCTGGGCCATGGCGGGCTGAAGCTGGCCCGCGACTGGGTGGCACCCACCGACATCGTCGGCAGCGCACTCAACCGCTTGCGGGTGGTGCTGGCGCCGTTGCAGGTCACCACCGAGGTGCCTGCTGATTTGCCGCTGCTGTTCGTGCATGCCGCCTTGATCGAGCAGGCGCTGGTCAATGTACTGGAAAACGCGGCGCGCTTTTCGCCCGCCAATGGCCGCCTGCAACTACAGGTGTCGACAGGCGCTGGCCAGTTGCGTTTTGCCGTCAGCGACGAGGGGCCGGGTATTCCGGCGGCCGACCGCGAGAAAATCTTCGACATGTTCTACACCGCTGCGCGCGGCGATCGTGGCGGGCAGGGTACCGGCCTTGGCCTGGCGATCTGCCAGGGCATGATTGGTGCGCATGGCGGGCACATTCTTGTCGACGAGGGTATCGATGGTCAGGGTACCTGCATCACATTATGCTTGCCGCTCCCGACCCAGCCCGAGCCTGAAAGCGAAGCCCCATGAGCCAGATTGCCACCCTGCTGGTCATCGACGATGAACCACAGATCCGCAAGTTCCTGCGAATCAGCCTGAGCTCCCAAGGCTACAAGGTCGTGGAGGCCGCCACGGGCGCCGAAGGTCTGGCCCAGGCCGCGCTGGCCCGGCCTGACCTGGTGGTGCTCGACCTGGGCCTTCCGGACATGGACGGGCAGCAGGTGCTGCGCGAACTGCGTGAATGGAGTGCGGTGCCGGTGCTGGTGCTGTCGGTGCGCGCCAGTGAAGTCCAGAAGGTCGAGGCGCTGGACAGTGGTGCCAACGACTACGTGACCAAGCCGTTCGGCATTCAGGAATTTCTTGCGCGGGTACGGGCCCTGCTGCGTCAGGCGCCTCAAGCCACCGCCTCGGATGTTGCACCGAGCTTTGGGCCGTTGACGGTCGACCTGGCCTTTCGCAAGGTCACCCTCGACGGTGTCGAGGTTGCCTTGACCCGCAAGGAGTACGCCCTGTTGGCGCAGCTGGCGACGTACCCCGGGCGGGTCATCACCCAGCAGCAGCTGCTCAAGGACATCTGGGGACCGACCCATGTGGATGACAGCCACTACCTGCGGATTGTCGTGGCGCATGTGCGTCAGAAGCTGGGCGATGACCCTACAGCCCCGCGCTTCATCATCACCGAGCCCGGGGTAGGGTATCGGTTGGTAGCGCCCGAATAAGGCCCCCGCTCCTACAGCCTGCGATCGAGCGCGAAGCGGTCGCAGGTGGCGTCAGCGCCGCTCTGCCTCATAGTTATCCAGCGTATCCCGGGCAATCTCCCGCCCAAGGGCGATCAGTTCCGGCGCCTTGTAGAACTCGAAAAACCGGCACACGCGCTTGGGCACGTTGATCAGGATGTCCGGCGGGTAGCCGGCGATCTTGTACTGGGCCAGTGACGTCTGCATCACTTCAAAGCTCTGGTTGATCAGGTCCAGCAACGAGGCCGGGCCGACGTTGTCGATGATGAAGGAACCCGCGGCCGACTTCGGTGCGCCGGCGCTTTCCGGCGCGGCGGCCGGCTGTTGTGCTTCCGGGTCGGCCGCATCGCTGAGCCAGGGGTTGGGGATCTGCGCCGCTTCCGGTTTAAGCACTTGTTCGATACGCATCAGTTGCTCGGCCTGCTTGCGCCTGAACGGCAGGTGCGAACCGAGCGAGCTGATCAGGTTGTCAAAGCGCAACTTGAATGCGGGCGGGCGCTCGATCACCGGAAGCTGGTACTGCTTCTGGTTGGTCGAGTTGAGGTTGACTGCAATGATCAGGTCGCAGTGGCTGGACACCACCGGGATGATAGGCAACGGGTTGAGGATACCGCCGTCGACCAGCATGCGGTTGCCTTGCACCACGGGGGTGAACAGGCTGGGGATGGCGGCCGAGGCGCGCATGGCCTGGTGCAGGCAGCCTTCCTGAAACCAGATTTCCTGCTGGTTGGTCAGGTCGGCGGCGACCGCGGTGTAGGGAATGCGCAGGGACTCGATGTTGACCTCGCCGACGATCTTGCGGATCTGCCCGAAAACCTTCTCGCCGCGAATCGCGCCGAGGCGAAAACTCACATCCACCAGACGCAACACGTCGAGGTAGTCCAGGCTTTCAATCCAGTTGCGATAGTCATCCAGCTTGCCGGCGGCATAGATGCCGCCGATGACAGCCCCCATGGAACATCCGGCAACGCAGGCGATGTCATAGCCACGTCGTTCAAGTTCTTCGATCACCCCGATGTGCGCATACCCTCGGGCCCCGCCCGAGCCCAGCACTAATGCCACGCGTTTGCTCATGATGGCTCCTGGTCGTTGTGCAGCGATGGTCTAACAATGCGCTCAATCAGGTCTGTGCTTCAATCGTCATGCGCGCTGCGCTACGCTCTTGAGGGCACTTTTATTCTTTGTTGCCGTCGAACGCGCCACTTCGAACTTTTTTTTAAGGAATCTGCGATGAAAGCCTGGATCTGCCTGCCCTTGATTGCCTTGGCCCTGACCGGTTGTGCGGGCAAGACTGCGTTTCGCGACAGCTGCGCCAATCAATTGGATTCGGCCTGGAAAGAACTTGACCTGGCCAAGGCTGAAGGTTTCGCCGGTACGGTAAGCTATTCCAAAGCCTTGTCGTTGCTGACCGGTGCCAAAACCCAGCAACAGTTCGAAGCGTTCGAAGGTTGTAGCAACAAGGCTGAAAAAGCCCGGTTCTACATCCGTGAATCCCGCGCCGGTCGTTGATACAGGAGACCATCATGTCGGCCATGCTCGACCATGTAATTGTGCAGGTGCTGGCTTTGCAGGTTCGCCTGCTGGCGTGTCAGGCACGGCTGGCGGCTGACACCGACAGCGAAGCCCTGCATGACCTGCGTATCGCCACTCGGCGCTTGCGCAGCGTGCTGCGGCCCCTGCGGACGCTGCCGGGTGTCGAGCAACTTGAAGGTGCAGCCAAAGCGTTGGGCAACCTGACCACGCCGCTGCGTGATCGCGAGGTACTGGCAGCGCAGTTGCTCAAGCGAAACCAGCCGGCGGCGGCACAGGTGCGCCTGGCGAATCGTCGCCAGACCTTCGCCAGCGTCGCCGACAGCGCGGAACTTGCACGCCTGCTGGCGATTGTCGACGCCTTTCCGGTGTTTTTGCGTGCAGCTGAACGCGAGGGCCTGACCCGCACCTTGCACAAGCGCATCGACAAGCGCCTGGAAAAACAGTGGAAGCAGTTGCGTGAAGCGCTGGCCGATCCTGCCCATGACCGTCATCGCCTGCGTTTGCTCATCAAGCGTGTGCGTTACGCGGCCGAGGCCTATCCGCAGCTGGAGCATGCCAGCAAGCGGCTGCAACGCGCGCTTAAAAGCGCCCAGAGCGATCTCGGCAGCTGGCATGACCTGCTGCAATGGTTGCTGCAGGCCGAGCAACAGCCAGACCTGGCGCCTTGTGTAGAGCATTGGCAGGCACAACTGCGTGGGGCGGAGCAACTGGCGGACGTCACGCTGGAGCGCCTGCAAGCGTTACTGGCGCAGCGATAAGCCGCTGATATGGCCGAAATGCGGGCTGTCGCTTCAGGAATGGCTGGTTAAGATCAGACTTTTCCCACGGATGAAGCCGGCATGAATTTTTCGCAATTACTCAAGGAAGTCCGCCTGCATCCCCAGGCGGTTTCCATTCCTGCCAGCTGGGCTCAGGGGCGTGCCTGTTTCGGTGGCGTGATGGCGGCCCTGCTGTACGAGACCATGCGTGCCAAGACCTCGCCCGGTCGCCCGGTGCGTTCCCTGGCAATCACCTTTGTCGGGCCGGCCGAGCCTGATGTGCCGATCAGTTTCGAAGTGGAACTGCTGCGTGAAGGCAAAGCGGTCAGTTCGCTGCTGGGCCGTGCGGTACAAAACGGCCAGGTGGTGACGCTGATGCAGGGCAGCTTCGGTGGCGGGCGCAGCTCGGAGATCGATGTTCCGGCATTGCCTGCTGTAGAAATGAGCAGCCTGGAAGCGGCTTCGCCCGCGCTCCCGTACATCAAAGGCATCACCCCGGACTTCATGCAGCATGTGTCGCTGCGCTGGGCAATTGGCGGCATTCCGTTCAGCAACACCCCCTCGCGCAATATGGGCGGCTGGGTGCGCCTGCGGGACGAGGGCGGCGATGAAACGCTGAGTGAAGCGCACTTGCTGGCGCTGGTCGATGCCTGGCCTTCGACGCTGCTGTCGCACCTGAAAAAGCCGGCCGCTGCCAGCACCCTGACCTGGACGGTCGAGTTCATTCAGCCAGTGCCCAGCCTGACCACCCTGGACTGGTGCCGGTACTGCGCGCAGACCGAGCATGCCCGTGATGGCTACGGGCATGCGGCAGCGGCCCTGTGGACTGCTCAAGGCGAGTTGCTGGCGATCAGCCGGCAGACAGTGACCGTCTTCGCCTAGTGGCGATGACGGTCCCTCCAGGCGCGCCACCAGGCACCGCTGAGGACAAAGCGCGGAAAGGTGATGAACTGCTCCACCAGTAACCGGCCGATGGCGTCCTTGCGGTCGCTGAACGGTTCCGGTTGCTGCGCTTCCAGTCGATGGCCCTGGCGCTGCATGCCCAGGCCGGCGATCAGGGCGATGACGCCAACGGCCAGTTGCCCCAGGTCCAGTGAGAACAACCCGGAGAGCACCAGCAGCACGCCAAGGATGAACAGCGGCACGGCGATCAGGTGCAACACCAGGTTGGTCGGGTTGCGGTGGTTGTGGTGGTAGCCACGCCATTGCCAGGCGTGCAGGTTGGGTAAGCGTTTGTTCATGGGCTGTTCCTCAGGCTACTGTCTGAAGAATAGTGCGGCCCCCGTCAGGGGGCCAATGAGCGCCAGCTATCGGGCTTATAGCTTGAGCTGACCGATGGCTTTGTTCAGTTCGCCTGCCAGGGTCGCCAGTTCGCTACTGGTGGTCGCCGAGTCGACGGTTTGTTGCACGGTTTCTTCGGTGACGTCGCGAATGCTCACCACCGCCCGGTTCATTTCTTCTGCCACCTGGCTTTGCTGTTCGGCGGCCACGGCGATCTGCGTATTGCTTTCCCGCATCTGCGCCACGGCGCTGGTGATCTCTGCCAGGGCTGCCCCGGCTTCCTGTGCCTGCTGGACGCAATCGTCGGCTTTGAAGGAGCTTTCCTGCATGAAGTCCACGGCGTCACGGGTGCCGGCTTGCAGGGCCGAGACCATGGTGGTGATCTCATCCGTCGAAGCTTGTACGCGCTTGGCCAGGTTACGCACCTCGTCGGCGACGACGGCAAAGCCGCGGCCCAGGTCGCCAGCGCGGGCGGCTTCGATGGCGGCATTGAGGGCCAGCAGGTTGGTCTGTTCGGCAATGCTGTGAATCACCCCGACCACGCCGTTGATCTTCTGGCTGTCTTCGGCCAGTTGCCGAATCATCTCGGCGGTTTGTTGCACGCCACTGGACAGGCCGGAAATCGAGGTTTGCACTCGGCTAACCACCGCCTGGCCGCTGCCGGCGAGGGAGTCGGCGGACTGCGACAGGTCGCGCGTGGCGCCGGCATGCTGGGCAATGTGATACACCGTGGCCGACATCTCGTTGATGGCGGTGGCAGCCTGATCGGTTTCGCTTTGCTGGCCGAGCATGCCGTGGCGCACTTCGCTCATGCTCGCGGCCAGGCGTGCGGCGCCTGAATCCAGTTGTGCAGCGGTGCGGGCCACGGTAGTGACCACGCGATGGTAGGTGGTCTGCATGGCGTTGAATGCACTGGCCATCTGGCCAACCTCGTCGCCGCAGGCCAAGGGCACCCTGGCCGCCAGGTCGCCGGTCTTTTCCACATGCAGCATCACATCCTTGAGGGTGTTGAGCTGACTGAGCAGGAAGCGAATGAGCAGTTGAGAGGCGCAGAGCATCGCCAGCATCAGGATCAGCACGCACACCGCGTAGTTGGTGAAACGATCGGTAAACACCTGGAGCAGGCTGGGCGAGGGCGCCAGCACAGCGATCTGCTGGCCGTCGCGGCTTATCACCTGGGCACCGCTGACAGGGTCGGTGCCTGTCAGTGCCAGGCCCTGTAGCTCGACCCAGCCTTGGGCGTTGGCCAATGACTGGAGCGACTCGCCCGCATAAGCGGGTACCTGCCCGGCAGGGTATTTCAGCCACAAAGGGTTGTTGGGCAGCGGTTGCCCGGCGGGCCAGGCCGCCAGCAGTTGCGCCTCGGCGCGGGCTTTGGCCTGCGCATCCTGCGCGCGGGCCTGTTGTTCAAGGTGCACGGCATAGAGCACAAGGAACAGGGTAGTGACAAAGGCCACCGCATTGACGGCCCAGAACTTGTATTTCAGGGAGATATTGCTAAGCCAGGCACCCATAGAAGGTCTTCTCTGATTGAGCTAACGCATTGTTGGCAAGGTGCCATCATTGTGCCGTGCCGCTCAGAGAAGCGTGTTGATATGCGTCAAACAATCGCAGGCAGGTTAAAGAACGCGCGTGCGCAGGCCGTCGTGTGGGCGGCCAGGTCCTCGATACTTTCACCCCGGTGCAAAGCGACTTCGCGCACCACTTCGGTGAGAAATGCCGGTTCGTTGCGGCCACTTTTGGGTTTGGGGCGCAGGGTGCGCGGCAGCAGGTAAGGCGCATCGCTTTCCAGCATCAGGCGGCCGCGGGGAATACTGGCGACCAGCGGGTGAAGGTGTGTACCGCGGCGCTCGTCGCAGATCCAGCCGGTGATGCCGATGTGCAGGTCGAGGTCGAGGTAGCTGAACAGCGCCTCGCGCTCGCCGGTAAAACAGTGCACCACGGCCGCTGGCAGGTGATCACGGTAATCCTTGAGGATCGCCAGCAGTCGCTCGCTGGCATCGCGCTCATGCAGAAACACCGGCATCTGCAGTTCGACTGCCAGGGCCAGTTGTGCTTCCAGGGCTTTTTCCTGAAGTGGGCGCGGGGAGAAGTCGCGGTTGAAATCCAGACCACACTCGCCCACCGCCCGCACGCGAGGTTGCTCCAGCAGGGCGCGCAGCTGCCGACTGCTGTCGGCATTCCAGTGGCTGGCATCGTGGGGGTGAACACCCGCGGTGCTGAACAGCCGCTGGGCACTTTCATCCAGCTGAAGACACAGTGCCAGCGCCTCTTCACTACCTTGCAGGCTGGTACCGGTGACCATCATTTGCAGCACCCCGGCAGCCTCGGCGCGCTCGAGAATGGCCAGGTGCTTTTCGGCAAAACTTGGATTGGTCAGATTGACGCCGATGTCGATGAGTTGCATGGTGCTACCTCAGGCCGGGGGCCGGCCAGCATAACAAAGCTCGACGAAATTCGATAAATCCAAGAACTTCAACGAGTTGTCGTGGTCTTTTGCGGTCTTTTGTCATGTATTGACTGCAAACTATGGCGTCAACCACACACGCGCGGACCTTGAACCGGATGACCCGAGCGCTGTTTTTGTTGATTGTGCTGAGCCTGGGGCTGCTGCCGGCAGGGCCGGCCAGCGCGCGCCTGCCCGGCCCGCAGCAGACGGTGTCCAAGACCCAGGTCCGCGACCTGGCGCAGATCCGCAGCAGCCGGGTGCTCAAGGTGCTGGTCAATCAGAGCCGCAACAGCTCCGGCGAAGTCAAGGGTGAGCCGGTGGGCGTTGAGTACCATCGCCTGCGTGCCTTTGAACACTACCTCAATGGCCGCGCCCGCGACGGCGAGGAAATCCGCCTGAAAATCATTCCCCGGGCCAAGGACCAGCTCCTGGCCGCCCTGCAGCGCGGCGAAGCCGATCTGGTCGCGCCAGGCGAGCTGCTGGACCCAACCTCCACGCGCGGCCTGGTGGCCAGCGATCCGGTGGTCGACAACGTGCCGATGGTGCTGGTGGGGCGCAAGGGTGAACGCAGTTATCAGCGGGTGGAACAATTGTCTGGTCGCACCCTGGCGCTGACCAGCGCCAGTGCCGCAGGCGACACCCTGCATGAAATCAACCAGAAGCTGGCCCTGCGCAAATTGCCGCCGATCAAGGTGGAATGGGTCGACCCGACGCTGGCGGTGGAAGATGTGCTGGAAATGGTCCAGGCCGGTATCTTCCACCTGACTGTTGTCGAGCAGCCGATTGCCGAGCGCTGGGCGCGGGTCATGCCCAAGCTGCGGGTCGAGCGCAAAGTGCAGGTGGCGGCGCCGGAGGCGATGCGCTGGTATGTGCGGCGCGATGCGGTGATGCTGCATGCCACGGTCGATCGCTTCCTGCAAGGTTATCGACCGCCGGAAAACCAGGATGCGGCTTTCGAACGTATCTATAGACGCCTGTACCGGGTGCACAATCCGTTGGCCCGCACCGACCGTAAACGCCTTGAGGCCCTGCGTCCGGTATTGCAGCGTCATGCCGCCGAACAGAACATCGACTGGTTGAACCTGGCGGCAGTGGCGTTCAAGGAGTCTTCGCTCAACCCTTCGGCCCGCGGCGCCGGAGGCACCCACGGGCTGATGCAGATCACCCCCAGTGCGGCGCAGCGGGTGGGGGTAAGCAACATCAGCAATGTCGACGGTAACGTTCAGGCCAGTGCGCGCTATATGGCACTGATCCGGCGCAAATTCTTCTCCAGCAACCAGCTCAACGAGCGTGAGCGCATGGCTTTTACCCTGGCGGCCTATAACCTTGGCCCGGAGCGCGTCCAGGCGATGCGCGCCGAAGCGCGGCGCCGTGGCCTCAATGGTAATCAATGGTTCTTCCAGACCGAACGCATTGCCATGGAACAGGTGGGCATGGGGCCGGTCAGCTACGTCAACAGTGTGAACAAATACTTCCTGGCCTTTGACCGCGAACGTGCGTCACTGGAGCCGCAAGGGCGCAAGGTAGTGGGTCGTAAATAATCTAATTTATCGATTGTTATATCGCAAATATTGCGATTTTAACATTTGTAGATTTGATTAATATGGCGCCCATACCTACTCAACATCCCTAAGGAAGCGTCATGAACATCCATTCCCTGAACATCGTATTCGCCAGCCGTGCCAGCTGGGGCCTGAGCATCATTCGGATCATCGTCGGCATCATTTTCATGGCCCACGGTGCACAAAAGCTCTTTGGCCTGTTTGGCGGTGGCGGGCTGGCCGGGACGGCCCAGTTCATGGAAAGCCTGGGCCTGGCACCGGGGCTGCTGATGGCGCTGTTGTCGGGTAGTGCGGAGTTTTTTGGTGGCCTGGCACTGGTGATTGGCCTGCTGGTGCGTCCAGCCGCTTTGGCCCTGACCGTGACGCTGGTGGTGGCGATCTTCTCTGCGCACATCGGTAATGGTTTGTTCATGGCCAACAACGGCTACGAGTTTGCCCTGGCGCTGATGGCGGGTACGGTGGCAGTCATGATTGAAGGTGCAGGTAAAGCCTCGCTGGATCGACTGATCGCACGCTGAATCCATACCCCCGACTAAAGGCGGCCTGCAGGGCCGCCTTTTTTGTATCCGCTTATGTTGACATCCGCCCTGCAGCTTCTCTAGGATGCTGACTTGCGCCGATTTAAACAGCTACTTGCGGGGCGCAGGAGAACCTCCCCCGGTTCACCGAATACCGCTAAAGCGCTGGTTCGGTGACGCCTCCCACCGCAGCCCAGCGGGATCTGCGAGGCGGAGAAATACTCCATGAGTTGTCCACGTACCAGTGTCTGTTTGACGCCCTTGCCTGCAAGCCAGGCCACCCGCGTGCCGCGCATCCTGCTGGGCGGTAGCCACCAACCTACACTCCTGCGATACCTGGATGGCTGGCCGCGCCGCAAGGGCAGCGCCACTGCATTCCTGATCCAGTTTGCCGACAACCGCACCTCGCTTGGCCAGTTCGCCAACGACCGGTTTGACCTGGCCGTGATCCAGTCCCCCAGCGCCGAAGACGCCATCGAAGTGATCGGCCATCTGACCCGGGTTGCCCGGCAAGGTCTGATTACCCGCGGTTGAGCACCCCGTTGCTGCGTTACCCTCGCCACCTGTCAGGCGCCTTGCGGTTTGTCCGGCTGGCCGTAGGTAACGCTGTTGATGTACCAGGTGGCTTCACCGCCAGGCGTCTGTACCACCACCTCGTCATCCTTGCCTTTTTTCAGCAGTGCGCGGGCCATCGGCGAATCGATCGAGATGTAGTCGTTGCGCCCGTAGATCTCGTCGTAGCCGACGATCCTGAATTTTTTCAGCTCGCCTTCGTCATTTTCGATTTCCACCCAGGCACCAAAGAACACCTTGCCTTCCTGCTCGGGGGAGTAATCGACGACTTTCGCGTCTTCCAGGCGTTTACGCAGGTAGCGTACCCGCCTGTCGATCTCGCGAAGCAGCTTCTTGTTGTACTGATAGTCCGCGTTTTCGCTGCGGTCTCCGAGCGAAGCAGCCCAGGCAACCTTGGCGGTGATCTCCGGGCGATAGGTGCGCCACAGGTGATCCAGCTCGCTTTTCAGTGCTTCGTAGCCTTCTCGGGTGATGATGTTGGTAGCCAAGCGTTGTCCTTAATAGAGCGGTGGCGAGGGCATGCTCAGGGGTGTCCACGATAGCTCATCGCGTCCAACTGTTCAGCTCTCGCGCAGCACTTTCAGCGGGCTGGCATTGAGCGCCCGGCGGGTGCCAAAAACCCCGGCACCGCCGATCAGCACGGCACCGATCACCGGCAGCAACAGCAGCCAGGGGTGCGGGCTCCAGCTCAGGTCGAAGGCGTACCGGTAAAGCAGCAGGGTAATCAGCTCACAGCCAATGGCGGCCAGCAGGCCACTGGCAGCACCCAACAAGCCGAACTCGATACGCCGTGCCTTGATCAGCAAACTGCGCCCGGCGCCGAGTGCGCGCAGCAGGGCGCCCTGGCGAATGCGTTCGTCAAGTGTGGCCTGCAAACCGGCAAACAGCACAGCCAGGCCTGCCGCCAGGACAAACAGCAGCACATACTCCACCGCCAGCGTGACCTGGGCGAGGATGCTGCGCAGTTGCGCCAGCAGTGCGTCGACCTGCAGCAGGGTAACTGCCGGGAATGCCCGTGACAGTGCGACGACCTGCTGGTCGTGCCCGGGGGCGAGGTAGAAGCTGGTCAGGTACGTAGTGGGAAGGCCCTGCAGGGTACCGGGCTGGAAAATCATGTAGAAGTTGGGCTGAAAACTGTCCCAGTTGACGGTGCGCAGGCTGCTGACCACGGCCTGGCGCTGTTCGCCGCCAATGATGAAGGTGAGCTGATCGCCGAGCTTGAGCTTGAGGCTCTGGGCCAGTTCGCCCTCGACCGATACGCCGGGCAGATGAGCGTCTGCAACCGGTTCGCGCTGCCACCACTGGCCCTCGCTCAACGCATTGCCCTGAGGCAGTTCGGCCGCCCAGGTCAGGCTCAGGTCGCGCTGCACGGCGCGATCGCCGGTGGATTCCTTGCTGACGATCTGTTGCACGGCCTGGCCGTTGATTTCCGTCAGGCGCCCCGGAATCACCGGGTACAGCGGTGCTGCCTCGGCGGAGAATTCGCTCAGGCGTTCGGCGAAGGTGTTTTTGTCGTCGGGCAGGATGTTCAACGCAAAGTAGTTTGGCGCGTCCTTGGGCAACTGGTTTTGCCAGGTGTCGAGCAATTCGGCACGCAGCAGGGCAATCAGGGCCATGGCCAGCAGGATCAGGCCAAAGGCAAGGGCTTGTCCGGCAGCGGCCAGCGGGTGGCGAAGCAATTGCCCCAGGCCCAGGCGCCAGGCCAGTGGCGAACCGGCCAGCAGGCGCCGCAAGCTGCGCAGGCCGAGCAGCAACAGGCCGCCGAGCAGTACCGCCGCCACCAGGCCGCCGCCGAGCAGGGCAAAGGTCAGCAGCAGGTCCAGGCTCAGCCGCCACATGATCAGGCCCAGCGCCAACAGGGCAGCACCGTAGACCAGCCAGCTGCTCGGTGGCACCGGTAACAGGTCGCGGCGCAGCACCCGCAAGGGTGGCACCCGGCCGAGTGCTGCCAGCGGCGGCAGGGCGAAGCCAGCCAGAGCCACCAGGCCGGTGGCGATGCCGGCCAGCGCCGGTGCCAGGCCGCCGGCAGGGATTTGTGCGGGCATCAGGCCTTGCAGCAACTTGAACAGGCCCAGCTGGGCCAGCCAACCGAGTACGGCGCCGCCGAGTGCTGCCAGGCTGCCGAGTATGGCCAGCTGCAGACAGAACAGGCCCAACGCCTGGCGGCGGGAAAGGCCCAGGCAGCGCAGCAGGGCGCTGGCATCGAAGCGGCGGGTGGCGAAACGGCTGGCGGACAGGGCGACGGCCACGCCGGCCAGCAGCACCGCGACAAGGCTGGCCATGTTCAGGTAGCGCTCGGCCTTGCCCAGCGCGCCGCCGATCTGCCGGTTGCCGTCACGTGAATCCTGCAGGCGCTGGTTGGGCGCGAGGTTCTTGCTGACGCTGTCCCGGTAGCTGGCCAGTGCTTCAGCCTCGCCCCGCCAGAGGTCGCGGTAGGTCACCCGGCTGCCAGGCTGTACGACACCGGTAGCGTCCAGGTCGGCAAGGTTTATCAGCACGCGAGGCGTCAAACTGTAGAAGTTGCCGGCACGATCCGGCTCATAGGTCAGCACGCGACTCAAGCGCAATGTCTTCATGCCGACATCGACGCTGTCGCCGATCTTCAGGTCCAGGGCAGCCAGCAAACGCGGTTCTACCCAGGCTTCACCCGGTGCCGGGCCGCCGCCGCTGGTTTCGCTGGCATAGGGTTGGTCGGCGCTGCGCAGCGCCCCGCGCAGCGGGTAGGCGCTGTCGGCAGCCTTGATGCTCGACAACTGAATACCGTTATCGGTGGCGATGACGCTGGAGAATTCGACCACCTGGGCGTGCTGCAACCCGGCAGCCGTGCCCTTGGCAATCTGCTCGGGCTGGGCGGGTGAGCTGCCTTGCAGTACCAGGTCGGCGCCAAGGAATTCGGTAGCGCGCAGCAGCATGGCGCCATTGAGGCGTGCGCCGAAGTAACCGATGGCGGTACTGGCCGCGACCGCCACCAGCAGGGCGAAAAACAGCACGCGCAATTCGCCGGCGCGGGCATCGCGCAGGAGCTGGCGTAACGCCAGGGCCAACAGACGGATAAACGGCAGACGTGCCATCAAGGCTCCAGCGGCGCGACCAGATGGCCGGCGTCCAGGCGAATGAGACGACGGCAGCGTTGAGCCAGGCGTTCGTCATGGGTGACCAGCACCAGGGTGGTGCCGCGTTCCTTGTTCAGATCAAACAAAAGGTCGCTGATGCGCTCGCCGGTGTGGCTGTCGAGGTTGCCAGTAGGCTCGTCGGCGAACAGCACTGCAGGCTCGGCGGCGAAGGCGCGGGCAATCGCCACCCGTTGCTGCTCGCCACCGGACAGCTGGCGCGGGGAGTGGCTCAGGCGCTGACCGAGGCCAACGCGCTCGAGCAGGGTGCGGGCATGCTCGCGGGCATCGCGGCGACCGTCCAGCTCCAGGGGCAACATGACGTTCTCAAGGGCATTGAGGCTGTCGAGCAGCTGGAACGACTGGAACACAAAGCCGACATGCTCGGCGCGCACCCGGGCACGCTGGTCTTCATCCAGCTGGCTGAGGTCATGACCGGAGAGGGTTACCGAGCCGGCACTGGGCAGGTCGAGGCCGGCCAGCAAGCCGAGCAGGGTGGATTTTCCCGAACCCGAGGCGCCGACAATGGCCAGGCTGTCGCCCTGTTTCAATTCCAGCGAGAGTTCGTGCAGGATGGTCAGGTCGCCTTCCGCGCTGGGGACCACTTTGCTAAGGTTGCGCGCACTGAGAATGCTGGGGCCCATGGAGAATCCGATGCGAGTGTGGTTATTGAGTGCTGGCTTGGCCTTGATGTGCATGGCCCAGGGCGCAGCGGCAGGTACCGTGCTGATTGTTGGCGATAGTATCAGTGCCGCTTTCGGCCTGGATACCCGCCAAGGCTGGGTCGCACTGCTTGAGCAACGCCTGAAAACCGAGGGAATCGATGCCCGGGTGGTCAACGCCTCGATCAGTGGCGACACCAGTGCAGGCGGCCAGGCGCGGCTGCCGGCGCTGCTTGCAGAGCATAAGCCGGCATTGGTGGTGCTGGAGCTGGGCGGTAATGACGGCCTGCGCGGGCAGCAGCCCAATCAATTGCAACAAAACCTTGCGGCGATGATCGACCGCGCACGGGAGTCCGGGGCCAAGGTGCTGTTGTTGGGCATGCGTTTGCCGCCCAATTATGGCAAGCGTTATACCGAGGCCTTCGCCCAGGTTTATGCCAACCTCGAACGCGAGAAACAGGTGCCACTGGTACCGTTTTTTCTCGAAGGGGTGGGCGGGGTGCCCGAGCTGATGCAGGCCGACGGCATTCATCCCGGGCCGGGTGCTCAGGCGCGATTGCTGGAAAATGCCTGGCCGCAACTAAAACCGCTGCTTTGACGCTTTTATACTGACCGGCTTTCGGCTAATGTGGCGCCCCCGATTTGGAGCCCCCGATGCCGCGTCCCGCCTGGTCCCTGTATGCCTATCAATTGATCGAGCCTGACGAACAGCTTGACCTGTTCGCCTGCCAGGAGATCCGCGTCCATCTGGTGGCCCGTCAGCTCGAACTGGGCGGCTCGGCCGACCGCACCCTGTGCGGCACGTTGTTGCCGGCGCAGCCGCGCTGGTCGCTGGTCGAACGTACTATTTACCGCGATCGCCGCCTGTGCACCCTGTGCCGGGCCATTCTCGACGCCCAGCGTCGCGGAACGCGCCCGGTATGGCCGCAGCTCTAAGCGCCCGATAGCGCCTTTCATCCCCTGTAACGCCTTCGGCCCCCCGGATTACTCCCGATTGTGCCGGGGGCGGTGTACAATCGTCGTCTTGACCTTACTGAATTAGCGAAGGATTTCCCGGATGTTGCCGCGCTTTCCCGCCGTCACCCGTTGCCTGTCCCTGGCCGCCCTGCTGGCGGCAGGCCCTGCTGCTGCGCTGGAGTTTCCCCTGCCACCGCCCGGCGAAGACGTCATTGGCCAGGTCCAGGTGATCAAGGCCAAGTACGAAGACACGTTTGCCGACATCGGTACGGCCAACGACCTGGGGTACCTGGAAATGATCGCCGCCAACCCCGGTGTAGACCCATGGCTGCCGGGCGCGGGTACAGAGATCGTCCTGCCGACCCGTTTCATCCTGCCGCCAGGCCCGCGTGAAGGCATTGTCATCAACCTGGCCGAGTACCGCATGTACTACTACCCGAAAGGGCAGAACGTCGTGCACACCTACCCGCTGGGGATCGGGCGTGAAGGCTGGGGTTCGCCCATCGCCAACACCAAGGTAACGGCCAAGACGCCGAACCCTACCTGGACGCCGCCAGCGTCGATCCGTAAAGAGCACGCCGCAGACGGCGACATCCTGCCGGCTGTAGTGCCTGCCGGCCCGGACAACCCGCTGGGGCCGTTCAAATTCACCCTCGGTGTACCTGGCTACCTGATCCACGGCTCGAACAAGAAGTTCGGCATTGGCATGCGTACCAGCCATGGCTGCTTCCGCATGTTCAACAACAACGTGCTGGAACTGGCCAAGATGGCGCCGGTGGGTGTCGCGGTGCGCATCATCAACGAGCCGTACAAGTTCGGCTTGAGCGCTGGCAAGGTCTACCTCGAAGCCCATACGCCGCTGGACGACAAGGGTGATCCTTCGGTGGTCGACAAGCACACTGCGGTCATCAATGCTTTGCTCAAGCGTGAAGACCTGGCCAACAACATGCGCATGAACTGGGACATGGTTCGCGATGTGGTGGCTGCCGAGGACGGCATGCCGGTGGAAATCGCGGTGCCAACCACCACTGCGCAACCCATGGTTTCCAGCGTTCCGTTTGACATGCAGTAACGCCTGAACTGTTGCATCCGAGGCCTGCCATTGAGCAGGCCTCGTCGTTTTTGCGAGTTGCCGTTACTTTCCGCCGGGCAATAAAAAAGCCGACCCACAAGTGGGTCGGCTCCAAATAAAAATCCCGAGGGATAATTACTTACGGCTGGCTTTGTCCAGCATACGCAGAGCGCGCTCGTTAGCTTCGTCAGCGGTCTGTTGTGCTTTTTGAGCAGCAGCCAGAGCGTCGTCAGCTTTGCGGTAGGCTTCGTCAGCGCGAGCTTGTGCACGAGCAGCTGCGTCTTCAGTAGCGGTCAGACGAGCTTCGGTTTCTTTGGATACGCTGCTGCAACCGGTAGCCAGAACTGCGGCCAGAGCCAGAGCAGAAAATTTCAGAACGTTGTTCATCGTGTTCCCCTTCAAGGACTTTCTATTAAATAGCCATCTCTCAGCAAAGAGAAACTAGCCGGTGTACATAGTACCCATTACTTGTAGTAAGTAAACTGACAGAGCGCAAGAACTGCAAAAAAATACGCCCGTCCCGGGACCTTCACAGCCTGTGTAGAAAAACTGTGAAGGCGCCGCCGCAGCGGCTGTATTCAAGTGTAGCAAGTGTGTATTTTTGTTGAACTAAAGGTGACTTAAAGTGTCATCCAACGTCTTAACACTACAACATCCGGCAACTGTTCAGGGCACTGCCCGCGGCCAGGCCAGCTGGCTGCAAGTGCACGATTTTACGACCAGACGCCTTGAGTATCCGGGCCCTGGGCGCCTACTATTTGTACGTGCTCTTTTGCCAGAGAACGACCATGCTGTTCTTGCTGTCCAAATGGGCACGGGGTGGCGTAGAGGTTCCTTCGCCGGACAAACATCGGTAAGGTAGGGGTCTAATCAAAAGACCCGCAAGGAGTAGTGATGAGCGAGGCGTTGTCCATCCACCATGACCAGGCCGGTCATCAATTCGAGACCAGTGTGGACGGTCATCGTGCTTACCTGACCTACATGGACCTGGGTAAACAGACCCTGGATATCTACCGCACCTTCGTTCCCAATGCGTTGCGGGGCCGGGGTATTGCTGCGGCGCTGACCGAAAAGGCGCTGCAGTACGCAGAAGACATGGGCTACACCGTGATTCCGTCATGCTCGTACGTGGAACGTTACATGGAGCGCCAGCAGCGGCACTCCACCAAGGCCTGAGAATCGCGAAGGGCAGCCAGGCGGCTGTCATTCACAACGCAGACACAAAAACGCCCGGCCAAGCCCGGCGGGTTTGTTTGTGGGGGGCACGGGGGGGTTGGCGGTGGCCGCCCCGCGGTGGGGTTTGGGGGGCAGGGGG
>NZ_JADUCM010000047.1 GCF_016009175.1 Pseudomonas alkylphenolica | reverse complement strand
GGTTTTTACAACAGCTGTCGGCTGCACTCAGCACTGGGCTATCGCTCACCGAACGCTTTTGCAAAGGACTTAAAGTGCAAGCCTTAACGCCCAGCTTCTTGGCGTCTGCTGCCAAGGGACAGAACCATGCCTACTTTTTCCAAGAAAAAAGTAGGCCGCCGTAAGGGCGGAAGGGGCCGGTAGCCGCGCCACACCGAATGGATAAGCTCACAGCTTCAGCTCCAGCCTCTACATCAACATCCTCCGAAATTCCAAGAACCAAAAAAAAAGGCCCGAAGGCCTTTTTTCATGGGGGCAGGTGGATCAGCCGCCCAGGTAGGCGTCGCGAACCTTTGGATCGGTCAGCAGCGCCTCACCGGTACCCTGCATCACCACCCGGCCGTTTTCCAGCACATAGGCACGGTCGGCGACTTTCAGGGCCTGGTTGGCGTTCTGCTCGACCAGGAACACCGTCACGCCGTCACGGCGCAGTTGTTCGATGATGTCGAAAATCTGCTGGATGATGATCGGCGCCAGGCCCAGGGAGGGCTCGTCGAGCAATAGCAGCTTGGGTTTGCTCATCAGCGCACGGCCGATGGCAAGCATTTGCTGCTCACCGCCGGACATGGTGCCGCCGCGTTGGTTGAAACGCTCCTTCAGGCGCGGGAACAGGTGCAAGACCTTGTCCATTTGCTCCTGATAGTCGCCTTTGTTGGTGAAGAACCCGCCCATGGCCAGGTTCTCTTCAACGGTCAGGCGGGCAAACACCCGGCGGCCTTCCGGCACCACGGCAATACTCTTGCGCATGATGTGCGAGGAAGGTTGACCGACCAGCTCTTCACCCAGGTACTTGATGCTGCCGCTGTGGGCCTGTGGCGAACCGCAGAGCGTCATCAGCAGGGTCGACTTGCCTGCGCCGTTGGCACCGATCAGGGTGACGATCTCGCCCTGACGGATCTCGACGTTGACGCTGTGCAGCGCCTGGATCTTGCCGTAGAAGGTGGAAACGTTCTCGAACTGCAGCATTTACGCTTCCCCCAGGTAAGCTTTGATCACATCAGGGTTGTCGCGAATCTGGTCTGGCGTACCGTCGGCCAGGGGCGTGCCCTGGTTGATCACCACGATATGGTCGGAGATGCTCATGACCAGTTTCATGTCGTGCTCGATCAACAGCACGGTAACGCTGTGTTCTTCGCGCAGGTAGCCGATCAGTGCCTTGAGGTCTTCGGTTTCCTTCGGGTTGAGGCCCGCTGCCGGTTCGTCGAGCATGATGATCCGGGGACGGGTCATCATGCAGCGGGCGATTTCCAGGCGGCGTTGCTGCCCATAGGCGAGGGTGCCGGCGGTGCGGTTGGCGAACTCGGTCAGGTTGACCTTCTCCAGCCAGTACTGCGCGTACTCCATGGCCTCGCGCTCGCTGCGACGAAAGCCCGGGGTCTTGAACAGGCCAGCGAAGAAGTTGGTGTTCAGGTGGCGGTGCTGGGCAATCAGCAGGTTTTCCAGCGCAGTCATTTCCTTGAACAGACGTACGTTCTGGAACGTCCGCACCACGCCCTTGCGGGCGATTTCATGACCGGCCAGGCCCTGGATCGGCTGACCATCGAGCAGGATGGTGCCGCCGCTGGGCTTGTAGAAGCCGGTCAGGCAGTTGAAGACGGTGGTTTTACCGGCACCGTTGGGGCCGATCAACGCCACCACCTGTTTTTCCTTGACGGTCAGGGCCACGCCGTTGACCGCCAACAAGCCGCCGAAGCGCATGCTCAGGCCGCTGACTTGCAGAATTTCGCGGCTCATCGACGCAGCTCCATATGAGGACGTTGCATAGGCAGCAGGCCTTGCGGACGCCAGATCATCATCAACACCATCAGCGCACCGAACATCAACATCCGGTATTCGCTGAACTCTCGCATCAGTTCGGGCAGCAGGATCATCACGATGGCCGCCAGAATCACGCCCAGTTGTGAACCCATGCCGCCCAGTACCACGATGGCGAGGATGATGGCCGACTCGATGAAGGTGAACGACTCCGGCGTCACCAGGCCTTGGCGAGCGGCGAAGAAGCTACCGGCGAAACCGGCGAAGCAGGCACCCAGGGTGAAGGCCGACAGCTTGATGACCGTCGGGTTAAGGCCCAGGGCACGGCAGGCGATCTCGTCTTCACGCAGCGCTTCCCAGGCGCGACCGATCGGCATGCGCAGCAGCCGGTTGATCACGAACAGGGCGAGCAGCGCCAGCAGCAAGGCAACCAGGTAGAGGAAGATCACCTTGTTGATCGAGTTGTATTGCAGGCCGAAGAACTCGTGGAACGTCTGCATGCCTTCGGCGGCCTTGCGTTCAAACGTCAGACCGAAAAAGGTCGGCTTCTCGATGTTGCTGATGCCGTTAGGGCCACCGGTGAGGCCGGTGAGGTTACGCAGGAACAGGCGAATGATCTCGCCGAAGCCCAGGGTCACGATGGCCAGGTAGTCACCGCGCAGACGCAATACCGGGAAGCCCAGCAGGAAGCCGAAGGTGGCCGCCATCATCCCGGCGATCGGCAGGCAGATCCAGAAACTCAGGCCGAAGTAGTGCGAGAGCAGAGCGTAGCTGTAGGCGCCGACGGCATAGAAGCCGACATAACCGAGGTCAAGCAGGCCCGCCAGACCGACCACGATGTTCAGGCCAAGCCCGAGCAGTACGTAGATCAGGATCAGGGTGGCGATGTCGACTGCGCCGCGCGAGCCGAAAAACGGCCAGATCAGTGCGGCGACAATCAGGCCGAGGATGATGTAGCGCTGGGTGCGTGGCAGGGTCAGGAAGTTGCTGACCTTGGGTGAAACCAGCGAACCCTTGGGCGCCGACTTCATCATCGCGCTCCACTGCTTGTCGAACAGTACCCGCAGGAACATCAGCACCGAGCACAGGGCGATGACGGTCAGGGTGAATGGCCCCTGGCTGTGCACGATCAGGTTGATGCCGTCGATGCTGAGCTTCAGGCCCAGTACCGGGAAGGCCACGGCCCAGACCAGCAAGGCGGCGAAAAACGCCTGTTTGAGATGTTTGTTCATACTTTTTCAACCTCCGGACGGCCGAGAATGCCGGTCGGACGGAACAACAGCACCAGAACCAAAAGACCGAAAGCCACCACGTCCTTGTACTGGTCGCCGAAGATGTCGGCGCCAAAGGCTTCAGCCACCCCCAGCACCAGCCCGCCGAGCATCGCGCCCGGAATACTGCCGATGCCGCCCAGCACCGCCGCGGTAAAGGCTTTCAAGCCCACCAGGAAGCCGGCGTTGGGGTTGATCACGCCGTACTGCATGCTCAGCAGTACCGCCGCCACGGCCGCCAGGGCGGCACCGATGACGAAGGTCAGGGCGATGATGTTGTTGGTATTGATGCCCAACAGGTTGGCCATCTTGATGTCTTCGGCGCAGGCGCGGCAGGCGCGGCCCAGGCGAGAGCGGGAGATGAACAGGGTCAAACCGGTCATGGCCACGAGCGTGACGACGAATACCAGGATCTGCATGTAGGAGATCAGCACTTCCTCTGCGCCGCCTGGTCCGAAGGAGAAACTCCCGGGGATCAGGTTGGGGATGGACTTGTCCTTGGAGTCCTGGGATAGCAATACGGTGTTTTGCAGGAAAATCGACATGCCGATGGCAGAAATCAGCGGGATCAACCGGTTGCTGTTACGCAAAGGGCGGTAGGCAACCCGTTCGATACTGTAGCCATAGGCACTGGTTACGAAGATCGTGGCGACAAAGGCGACGGTCATCAGGATCGGCAGAGAATGGATACCCATCATGGCCAGCCCGGCAAGGGCAATGAACGCCACGTAGGAACCAATCATGTAAACCTCGCCGTGGGCGAAGTTGATCATTCCAATGATGCCGTAAACCATTGTGTAGCCAATGGCTATCAAGGCATAGGTGCTGCCAATGGTCAGGCCATTAACCAGCTGTTGGAAGAAGTGGTAGATCTCAGGCATTACAGCGCTCCTAAAAACCCGATATGCATTTCACTGGTGTGCCGGTCTTGTAGTCTTGAGCCACTTCGACGCAGGTACAGGCAGCGAACCGCTGGTGACGGTTTTAAGATTTTCAGGTGAACCTGCTCCCGGATCGCGGGAATCAGGCCCATGAACCTCGTAAAACAAAGCCCACTGCTCGCACAGTGGGCTTGTAGTCATGTAGTCAGACGGGATTACTGAGGGGAAACTTCGGTTTTAGGTTTGCCGAAATGCCATTCGTAGACCACGAATTTGAAGTCCTTCAGGTCGCCCTTGGCGTCGTACGACAGGTCGCCGGTCGGGGTCTTGAAGGTGCCGGCGTGAATGGCGGCAGCCACTTTGTCGGTGTCTTCGGATTTGGCAGCCTTGATGCCTTCGGCGATCAGTTCGACAGCGGAGTACGCCGGGAACACGAACGGGCCGCTTGGGTCTTTGCCGTCGGCTTTGATGGCATCAACGATGGCCTTGTTCGCAGGCTCGGCGTCGAAGGACTTCGGCAGGGTGACCAGCAGGCCTTCCGAAGCGTTCTGGGCGATCTGCGAGATGGAGTCGTTGCCGACGCCTTCTGGGCCCATGAACTTGGCGTTCAGGCCTTTCTCTTTGGCTTGACGCAGGATCAGGCCCAGCTCTGGGTGGTAGCCGCCGTAGTAGACGAAGTCGACGTTGGCTTGCTTGAGCTTCTGGATGATCGAGGAGAAGTCCTTGTCGCCGGCATTCAGGCCTTCGAAGACGGCAACCTTGACGTTTTTGCCTTCCAGGGTCTGTTTGACCGCAGTGGCGATGCCTTCACCGTATTGCTGTTTGTCGTGCAGAACAGCGACCACTTTCGGTTTGACGTGGTCGGCGATGTAGTTGCCGGCCGCTGGGCCCTGGGCGCTGTCCAGACCGATGGTGCGGAAGATCAGCTTGTAGCCACGGGCGGTGATTTCCGGGCTGGTGGCAGCCGGGGTGATCATGATCACGCCTTCGTCTTCGTAGATGTCCGAAGCGGGTTGGGTGGAGCTGGAGCAGAGGTGGCCGATCACGTATTTAACGCCATCGTTGACCACTTTGTTGGCTACGGCTACGGCCTGTTTAGGGTCGCACGCGTCGTCGTATTCCTTGGCTTCAAGCATCTTGCCATCGACGCCGCCCTTGGCGTTGATGTCTTTGATGGCCTGTTTTGCACCGATGAACTGCATGTCACCGTACTGAGTTACCGGGCCGGTTTTCGGGCCGGCGATGCCGATCTTGATGGTATCGGCTGCAAACGAATGGCTGGCAACCCCGGCCAGTACCATTGCGGCAAACAGCTTGGAAATCTGCTTAGTAGCCTTACTCATAGTGCTCCACTCATTCTGTTGTAATTTTTATAGTCCTGCGGCCAGAGCTGAGGACCGGATCAGGTTCCGTGGGAGGCCACGCCTCGCCATGGACCCGGATTGCTCCGAATTTGCCCTGGCAACTGTACCGGTACAGTGTAGAGCGCTGCTTTGTCGCTTGAAAAGCAGCCCCGCTGGGACAAACTCGGCGCGTGTCGCTTAATTGACAGAAACTTACAAGAAAGCGGCCTGGTCTGGCCCGGATTCGCCCGGTCATCCTTTGCTTCCAAGTCCTTTTCGATCAATTACTTATTTGAAACCGGGTTTTTCTGCAAAAATACCGACTTCTTACAGTAGTCGAATTATTTCTGGCAGGAACCCATGACTGATCAACCAAGCACCCTCTATGCCAAACTGCTCGGCGAGACCGCAGTAATCGAGTGGAAAGCCCTGGAGCGTTTTTGGGCCAAGGGTGACCTGATTTGGGTCGACCCGAGCCTGGACCTGATTGAAGTTGCACAGGCGATGGCCGAGAACCGTAGCGAAACCTTCGCCACATGGCGCAATGCTGGCACTGTCGGTGCGGTGTCCGCAGAGCAGGCACTAGACCTTCAGAGTCGCGATCCAGAGATCTGGGCGGTGGTGGTTTCGCCGTTCATCGTGATTCAGGAAAAGAAAAAGGGCTGAGCGCGCCCCAGATTGGTGCGCAAAAACAAGCAGCGAGAAGATTTGGTGCGCGGGATTGTTCAGCGAGGGTGACTGTTGGTAACAGTCGAGTGTGCTTTACGTTAACGGTAACAGTCCTGTGGGAGCGCGTTCATCCGCTCCCACAGGGTGGAAAACCACCTTGGATCAGTAATCCACTTTCCCGGTGTGACTGTTCAGCGAGATCACGCGGGTTTTGCCGATACGGTGGCGGAAGATTTCGCGTAGGTATTTCACCGCTTTCTTCACGCATTCCCGTGACAGACGAATGTCGTTGATCGAGACAAACTTGCTCTTGTCGTTGATCAGCTCACGGTACTTCTTCTCGTACATCGGCTTGATCGCATACCAGTTGGTATCGAGGATCTTCGCCGGGTTTTCGAATTCATTGAGCAAGTCATCGATACGTTCTTCATCGAAAGTATCGCTGGTGATGAATTCGAGGATGGCGTTGTCCAGGGTGTCATCGAAACGGTAGGCGTTGCGTGCGAAGCAGCGCTTGATGAATGCCACGATCAGGGTCAGGAAATCATCCGACAGGCACGGGCTCTTGGCGATCAGGGTAGTGAGCGACAGGTTTGCCGACGCGCCGATCACCAGGGCATAGCGCTTGAGGGTGGTGTTGGGGAACAGGCTGTTGAGGTGGGTCTTGAGCCGGTTCAGGTCCATGTACGAGAGTTTGTAGTCCTTTGGCAAGGAAACGATCGACACCACCGACGAACAATTCTTGAAAAAGTGCAGGTCGTGCAGGGCAGCAGCGTCATAGCCCGAGGCCTTGTACTGTTCCAGGGCCGCACGATAGCGCTTGGACTCGATCGGCAGCAGGCTGATCCCTTCGATGGCCTGGGTCACCTTGTTGAAGTGCGGCAGGTCGATGGAGCGGAAGAACAGGTCGTCAATGTTCAGGCGCGGCTGGTCTTTCTCGAACACTTTGAATTTGTCCGAGCTCGGTGTCGGCTGTTCCGGTACCACCGATTCCGCGTAGGCAATGGCGACAGGGCCGGCCAGGCTCATGAACAGATCGTTGGCATCCAGGCGGATGGTTTCGCCGATGTCGATGCCGGCCCGGCGGAAATAGTTCTGGTCGTAGTCGGTGGTTACCGCCTGGGCGGTCAGAATGTTGAAGATCTGTTGCGAGATGTATTGGTTGGCATGCTTCTCCATGGCATTGACATCAATGTTCTGGATGTTGCCGTCATCGTTCTCTTCGGCGTAGCGCATGATGTCGTTGGAGATCAGCATCATCGCATTCCAGGGGCGGATACGGCCCATGACGCTGGCTTCGCTGCTGTCTTCATTGTCGAAGTTGTAAGAGAAGTCCCATTCTTCTGACAGGTATTTGCACAGCAAGCGCCCGGCGTTGATGTGCAGGGCTTCCGACATTTCACTGCGGTGATCGGAAATGTTCGGCAGCACGCAGATACCGCTGGTGAAGATCGGCTCGAACACGAACGAGTGCCCGCTCTTGCCGTCATTCTCGTCGGCAGGCTTGGTGTCGAAGGTTTTGTTCATGTACGAGTATTGCTGGGCCAGGCCGAACTCCGAGGCCATGCCCGAACCGGTGCCGCCACCGGCACTGAAGATGTAGAAGTACAGCCGCGACTGGTTGGCCTTGATCCCGCACGAATCAATCAGGTAGGAGTGGATCAGTTTCCAGTCGGCGCTGGAAAACCGATGCGTCTCCTTGTTGAGGATGATCTTGGCCAGGTACTGGCCGAGGATCGGGGCGTTACCCGCGCCGCCGGCATGGACCTCTGAGAGGTCCATGATTTTCATTTTGCTGTAGTCGCGGATGAAACCGCTTTTTTCGCCTTTGCGCGAAAAGCGGATGCGTCCGGCAATGTCCTTGTCCAGGTCACCCAGCATCACCAGCGGTTCGACCAGAAACACCGGCTTGCTGCCTTTGTTCTGGACCAGGCGCAGGTTGTTGCGGATCCAGCGTGCCGGGCTGTAGGTGGGCTCGCTGCCGACACGGTCCTCATTGTTGAATTCGTTGAGGTAGAAGGTCCTGGCGTTGTATACAAGTTCGGCAACATCCAGTGCGATGTTCGAGCCGCAACGACCGAGGCCGATCAGGCACACCGATGGGAACTGTTGGTCGAGGCGCAGCTGGCTTTCATCTTCGACATGCACGCTGGGTGGGAACACCAGGTCGCGCAGGCCGTCGAGGTTGTCGAGGATGCGCTGGATATCCGGCTCGGTGAAATACAGGTACTGCTGCGGGTTGAGCGCTCGCGGGCTATAGAAATCTTTGGGCCCTGCAACGCTGTACGCGGGAGTGGGTGTCGGCAACTCGGAAACCGCGTTGGCAGTAGTAGTCTTGGAGGTCATTTTGCGCCATTTGCCTGGAGGTGGGTGGCTGTTCTAGTGGATATCATAGAGCCATCACTGGATAAGTTTCGCGACTGTATCAGTGCGCATTTGGCGTGAGCGATAGGGGATTGCCCTAGTGTTGTAGGAGTTTTCCTTGCCACGCCTGCAAACTGAATCGTCCAATGTTTCAACTTCTTTAATCTGTCTGGAGCTGTTCATGAGCACTGCACGTCCTTCATTGGGTTTTGCCGGGATCGGTCTGATGGGATTGCCGATGTGTCGGCGCTTGCTGGCGGCGGGGTATGCGCTGACCGTCTGGAATCGTTCGCCGGACAAGTGCGACGCGCTGGTGAAGGCCGGTGCCCGGCTGGCGCAGACTCCGGCCGAACTGTGCGAGGCGGCGGATGTGGTGCTGTTGTGCCTGGCCGATACCGCAGTGGTACGTGAGGTGGTGTTCGGTGCCGAGGGTGTGGCCAAGGGGGCCAAGCCTGGGCAGTTGCTGGTGGATTTCTCCAGCCTGGAGCCGACGGCGACCCGCGAGATGGCTGCGGAGCTTGCCGCCATCAGTGGCATGAGCTGGCTGGATGCGCCTGTTTCAGGCGGAACGCCGGGCGCCGAAGCCGGCACGCTGGCGATCATGGTCGGCGGTGATGCGGCAGACCTTGAGCGAGTGCGCCCGGTGTTGTTGAACCTGGGGCAACGTGTCACCCACATGGGGCCTGTGGGTGCGGGGCAGGTGACCAAGGCCTGCAATCAGATGATCGTCGCCTGCAATGCCCTGGTGATTGCCGAGGTAGTGGCGCTCGCCGAACAGTCAGGCGTCGATGCCAGCTTGATCGCCGAGGCTTTGGCCGGTGGCTTTGCCGATTCCAAACCGCTGCAGATCCTGGCGCCGCAAATGGCAGAAAGCCGCTTCGAACCGGTCAAATGGCACGTGCGCACCTTGCTCAAGGACCTCGATACAGCCGTCAAATTCTCTCGAGAGCAGGGCTCTGCAACGCCGCTCAGTGGCCTGGCCGCACAGCTGATGCGTTTGCATGGTAGTCAGGGCTATTTGCAAAAAGATCCGGCGACACTGATTGATCTGTATCGACATAAGGCGTGAAGCAGGCCAGCAGCGATTCGTCGCGCTGATCGAGCCGGCACAGGATCGGGCGCAGTTCGCCCATCGGTACCGGACGGCTGAGCAGGTAGCCCTGGACGAAGTCGCACCCTTGCTGGGCGAGGAACTGGTATTGCTCCAGAGTTTCCACGCCCTCGGTAATCACCTGCAGGTGCAGGGTGTGGGCCATGATGATGATTGCCTGGACGATCTCCATGTCCTGGCGGCTGTGTGGTACATCCTGAATGAACGAACGATCGATTTTCAGGGTGTCCAGCGGCAGGCGCTTCAGGTAGGCCAGCGACGAATAGCCAGTGCCGAAGTCATCGATCGACAACGACACGCCCTGGGCGCGAATGTCCTTGAGCAGGCTGATGGTGCTGTGGATGTTGCCCATCAGCGCATTTTCGGTGACTTCCAGTTCCAACTGGTGGGCGGCAAGGCCTGCCTGCTGCAGGGCATCGGCAACCTCCCGGGCCAGTTCTTCGCAGCCCAAGGTCAACGCCGAGCAGTTGACCGTAACCTTGAGGCCGCCGTAACCGTGGCGATTGAGTTGAGCCAGGTCCTGGCAGGCGTGGCGCAGGACCCAGAGGTCAAGGTCGGTGATCAGGCCATTGGCTTCGGCAATACCGATAAAGCGGTCAGGACTGAGCAAACCGTGCTGGGGGTGCTGCCAGCGCACCAGGGCTTCAAGTTTGGCCACCTGGCCGGTGTGCAAGTCGAAAATGGGCTGGTAGTGAATGCGCAGACCGCGTTCTTCGAGCAGAGCCACGCGCAGCTCTTCCTCCAGTTGCAGTTCCAGCGTGGCGCGGGTCTTGAGGCCACTGTTGAAGAAATTGAGGCTGTTGCGTCCGCTGTCCTTGGACTGGTACAGCGCCAGGTCGGCGTTTTTCAGCAGCTCTTCGCAGGTGCGGCCGTCATCGGGAAAGATACTGATGCCGATGCTGGTGGTCATGACCATGCGCCGCCCGGCCAGGTCGATGGGCTCTTTCATCTTCTGCATGATGCGTTGTGCCAGATGGCGGGCCTCGTCCCGCGTATTCAGGGCAATCAGAATGCAGAATTCGTCGCCGCCGAAGCGCGACACCACATCCTGGCTGCGGGTAGCCGCTTTGATGTAGCCGGCAATCACTTTCAGCAGTTCGTCGCCAGCGTCATGCCCGAGGCTGTCGTTGATGCGTTTGAAATGATCGATATCGAGGAACATCACCGCCAGCATGCCTTCGCTGGTGGCCTGTTCGGCCAGGCGCTCGGCAAATACCTGGTTGAAGCCACGCCGGTTGATCAGGTTGGTCAGGGCGTCGTAATGCGCCGCCTGTTGCAGCGACACCCGCGCCTGATCCAGCTGGCTGAGCAACACATTGACCCGGCGCAGGTCGTGTTCCTTGCTTTGCAGCTTCTGGTCGGACAGCGCCGCGCTGATGCTGCTGGCACTGATCAGCAGGGTAATAAGGGCGATGGTCAGGCTCAGTTGCAGGCTGTTGTCCGAGACCGGCAGGGTCATGGTGGCATCCGGCGGGATGATCAGGGTCATCGCCCACATGCCGGTGAAGTGGGTAGCGAAGATGCCGGCAGCCATTAACAGGCTGGCGGCGTATTTGAGCAATTGATGGAGCGTTCCACTGCCGTAGCGAAAGTAGCGCGCCAGTATCAATGCCAGCAAGCTGGCGCTGACGGCAATGGCAATCGAGGCGACAAACATGTCCGGGCGATAGAACTGTTGAGCGTTGGAGCGCATTGCCGCCATGCCGATGTAATGCATGGCGGCAATGCCCAGACCGATACAGGTGGCAGCCTGAAGAAAGTGACGGGGGCGTAGTTCGCGACGGCCGAGGGTGTTCATCGCCATCCAGCCGGCGAACAGCATGATCACCAGCGACAAGCCCGTCAGGGCAAAGTCGTAGTGCACCTCGATAGGCGCCTGGAAGGCCAGCATGCTGATGAAGTGCAAGGCCCAGACGCTGCCGGCCAGGCAACAGGCTCCCAGCAGCCGCCACTGCCGCTGCGCGACAGGTTCCTCCACATGGTTCAGGCGCTCAGCCATGCTCAGGGTTGCGAAGCTGCCCGCGCCCGCCACCAGAAAGGCCAGCAACACCAGGTAAGGGTTGTAATTGCACTCGAGAATGATCTGTCCGGTAGACGGAAGTTCGGAGAGCATTTGTAGCCCCAGCCACTCCATAGCATTCCTCTTTATCGAGTTTGCACTCGTCCCCCAAATGCCTGCCTGGAGACCGTTCTGCTGGAGTATAGGAAGAGAGGATTAACCCATCCTGATTAATGGCACATTGACTTCTACGATTTGGACATTGAGTCAATAGCGTTGGGTTCTAAAACCGTTGCAGCTTTAGATACAGCGTGCACATCGGGTGTGCATAAGACCCGACCCGGCAGCGGGGCGCTGCCGGGTCGGGCTTATCGAGTGATTGCAGGTGGTTGATCAGCCCGCGACCAGTACCCGGATGGCTTCCAGGCGCAGCGCGGCTTTTTCCAGCATTGCCAGGCCTTGTTCACGTTGCTTGCGCACGGCATCGATTTCGCTGTCACGCACGCTTGGGTTGACGGCTTGCAAGGCGGTCAGGCGCGCCAGCTCTTCGTCGGTCTCGGCGGCCAGGCGACGCTGGGCCTCGGCAACCCGCTCGGCATGACGCGGCATGATCTTGGCTTCGCCGCTGTTGATCCGTGGTGTCAGCACATCGCGCTGAGCCTGGATGAACTTGTTGGCGCTGGCCTTCGGCACGCTTTCGAGCTGGTCGTTGAGGGTTTCGAACGAGACGCGTGAAGCCAGGTCGTTGCCGTTGGTGTCGAGCAGGCAGCGCAATGCGGCCGGTGGCAGGTAGCGGCCCAGTTGCAGGGCGCGGGGGGCTACCACTTCGCTGACATACAGCAGTTCAAGCAGCACGGTGCCGGGTTTGAGCGCCTTGTTCTTGATCAGCGCCACCGCGGTGTTGCCCATTGAACCGGACAGCACCAGGTCCATGCCACCCTGGACCATCGGATGCTCCCAGGTGATGAACTGCATGTCTTCGCGCGACAGTGCCTGGTTACGGTCGTAGGTGATGGTCACGCCTTCGTCGTCGCCCAGCGGGAAGCTGGCGTCGAGCATCTTTTCGCTCGGCTTGAGGATCAGGGCGTTTTCCGAATGGTCTTCGCTGTCGATACCGAACGCGTCGAACAAGGTTTCCATGTAGATCGGCAGGGTGAACTGATCGTCCTGCTCGAGGATCGCCTCAACCAGTGCTTCGCCCTCGCCGGCACCGCCGGAGTTGAGCTCCAGCAGACGGTCGCGGCCGCTGTGCAGTTCGCTTTCCAGGCGTTCGCGCTCGGCACGTGCCTCGTCAACCAGGGTTTGCCACTCACCGTCGTCACCGCTTTCGAGCATCGGCAACAGGCGCGGGCCGAACTGGTGCTGCAGGGCGTTACCGGTCGGGCAGGTGGCGAGGAAGGCATTCAAGGCCTGGTTGTACCACTGGAACAGGCGCTCTTGCGGGCTGTTCTGCAGGTACGGTACGTGCAGTTCGATGGTGTGCTTCTGACCGATCCGGTCGAGACGGCCGATACGCTGTTCGAGCAGGTCCGGGTGAGCGGGCAGGTCGAACAGCACCAGGTGATGGGCAAACTGGAAGTTGCGGCCTTCACTGCCGATTTCCGAGCAGATCAGCACCTGGGCACCGAACTCTTCGTCAGCGAAGTAGGCGGCAGCACGGTCGCGCTCCAGGATGCTCATGCCTTCATGGAAGACCGTGGCTGGAATACCGGAGCGCACGCGCAGGGCGTCTTCCAGGTCCATGGCGGTTTCGGCGTGGGCGCAGATCACCAGAACCTTGACGCGCTTGAGCATCTTCAGGGTGTCGATCAGCCAGTCGACCCGTGGGTCGAAGCGCCACCAGCGTTCTTCTTCGGCGGTGTCGCCCTGGGACTGGAAGGCCACTTCCGGGTACAACTCGGCGTGCTCGCCAAGCGGCAGCTCCATGTACTGATCTGGACTTGGCAGCGGGTAGGGGTGCAGGTTGCGCTCAGGGAAGCCCTGGACGGCAGCACGGGTATTACGGAACAGCACGCGGCCGGTGCCGTGACGGTCGAGCAGCTCGCGAATCAGGCGCGCGCTTGCCTGGGTGTCGCCGTCGTTGATTGCACCCAGCAGTGCCTCGCCTTCGGCACCGAGGAAGCCCTGGATGGTGGCATGTGCCTTGTCCGACAGGCGACCTTCGTCAAGCAGCTCCTGGACCGCTTCGGCCACAGGGCGATAATGCTCGCTCTCGGCGCGGAAGGCTGCCAGGTCGTGGAAGCGGTTCGGGTCGAGCAGGCGCAGGCGCGCGAAGTGGCTGTCCTGACCTAGTTGCTCAGGGGTTGCCGTCAGCAACAGCACGCCTGGAATCACCTGAGACAGTTGCTCGACCAGGCCATATTCGGGGCTGACCTGCTCTTCGTGCCAGACCAGGTGATGGGCTTCGTCGACGACCAGCAGGTCCCAGCCCGCAGCGAACAGCGCGTCCTGGGCTTTTTCGTCTTCGGTCAGCCATTCCAGGGCGACCAGCGCCAGCTGGGCATCTTCGAACGGGTTGCTGGCGTCGCTTTCGATAAAGCGCTCGGCGTCGAACAGGGCGACCTGCAGGTTGAAGCGCCGGCGCATCTCTACCAGCCACTGGTGCTGGAGGTTTTCCGGAACCAGGATCAGCACACGGCTGGCGCGCCCCGAGAGCAGCTGGCGATGAATCACCAGGCCGGCCTCGATGGTCTTGCCCAGGCCCACTTCGTCGGCCAGCAATACCCGCGGGGCGATACGGTCGGCGACTTCGCGGGCAATATGCAGCTGGTGAGCGATTGGCTGGGCACGGGTGCCGCCCAGGCCCCACAGCGAGGACTGCAACTGGCGGCTGGTGTGCTCGAGGGTGTTGTAGCGCAGCGAGAACCACGGCAGGGGGTCGATTTGTCCGGCAAACAGACGGTCACTGGCCAGGCGGAACTGGATAAAGTTCGACAGCTGGGTTTCCGGCAGGGTGCGGGCCTGGTTTTGCCCATCGAGGCCGTGATAGACCAGCAGGCCGTCGACATCGTCGACTTCGCGTACGGTCAGTTTCCAGCCTTCGAAATGGGTGATCTGGTCGCCAGGCGAGAAACGCACACGGGTCAGGGGCGCATTGCGCAGGGAGTACTGGCGAGTGTCGCCAGTGGCCGGGTAGAGCACGGTCAACAAGCGGCCGTCCTGTGCCAGAACGGTCCCTAGACCCAGCTCGGCCTCGCTGTCGCTGATCCAGCGTTGCCCCGGTTGATACTGCTGCGCCATACTGCCTGACTCCCGCCTTGAAAAGCCGACTATCTTAACGGATAGGACTGTGCAGACCAAAGAGTCTAGCAATTTCAGCGAATAAAACCGCTGTCGCCAGTGAGGGGCCTGAACATTCATGCGTCTACAAGCGTTGTGGTTACCCCGATTGCTGCTCGTGGGCAGCGTGCTCGTGCTGAGCGCCTGCGACAAACCTGGTTTTGAATTGCTGGCGCCATTGCCAGCGGCACAGTTTGATGCACTGGGTATCGCTACGGCAGTACAGACCGTGCACTTTCGTGACCGCGAGGGCGAAGGTTTGCTGGTGCTCAGCCGTGGCGATGATCAGGTGCGTGACGAGGACGCCGGCCAGGACCTCGACCGGGTGATCCTTACCGCCACGCTGTATGGACGAAGCGCCGAGAGTGACGCGCTCAAGGTGCGCTGGACCTTCGAGGATGAAACCGACTGCGCCGGCCTGGACCTGGACGTTGGCTTTTATACCGATGTCAGCGGTGCCAGCGACCTGAACAACGATGGCGTGGCGGAGCTGACTGTCGCCAGTCACGCTTTTTGTGGGGGCGGAATCGATCCGCACGCGCTGCGTGTGGAGGTGCGTGAAGGGCAGGCCAGCTATGCCGTCGTCGGACAATCCCTGATCACCCCGCCGGGAGAGTCGCCCTATGGCGGTGAGCGTGAAGACAGCCCTTCACTGGCGTCGGCGCCCGCGGTGTTGCGCGATCACCTCAACGCCGTGTGGAACAGCATCCTCACCCGGCCCTGGAGCGAGATCGCGCCGGCACCGGATGACAGCGACGAACCGTAGGGAGGGCTACACTCCAGGCGTCCAGCTATTCTTCGCTTCAGGCTAAAGGCTGGCGCTGGCTAGCCGACACACTGGCGACAGGAGATCGACCCCATGCTGCCGCCCCTCATTCCGCTCAGTGCTGCCCCCGTGACATCGCAACTGGACCCGGTCAAGCCGACGCCTGACATCAAGCCGGTGGTACCAACGCAGCCGGCGTCCGGTGAAGGGGCCGTCGACCTGAAACACCGAGACCCGGAACAACCGGCACTGTTGTTGCGCGAAGAACAACGCCGCCAGCAGCAGCGGCATCGGTCATGCCAGGGTGATGACCTTTACCAGCCCATGCCGGGGGATGAAGTCAACGCCGACAATACCGTGCCGGTGGCGCCCTTGATGGGTGAACAGCCGCGCCAGGGGCTGCTGGTGGACATCGAAGTCTGAACATCGCGCCACTGGCTGGTCAGCGACGGCAACTGCCTTCATTATTGCAGGATCGCAGCCCGCTTCCCGAGCCAGACCATGAGCCAAGATGACAACCTGATCGACTTCGACGCCGAGCGCGCACGACGCATTCATGACATCAAAGAGAAACGCCTGAACGAAGTGCGCCAGGCGTTCGAGCAAGCCATGCCGCTGGGCAAGGCCAAGAAAAAGCCCAAGGGCAAACCCAAGAAGCGTTGAAAACTTGATGCAGGTCAACCCTGCGCCTGCCTCGCGCGCCCGGCCCCGGGCGCCATTGATCTCGGTCAATTCTTATCCACCGGCCTTTCGCTACCTTGAGCACATCAGACGGGGTCAGGCGAAAGGAGGTCGGCATGTTCTTCGATAATGTGGTTATCGCTGGAGTCATCACAGTCAGCCTGATGCTGCTGTTTTTCGTCGGATTCGGAATTTTTATCTGGAAGGATTCGAACAAGCGCAAAGAGCGCTGATTCTTCCGGTACATGAGCACGCAAGGCATTTAGGGCGACTTCGGTCGCCCATTTTTTTGTCCGCAAGAAAACTTTCGTCTCACTGGATTTTTGTTAGTTAGCTAGCTAATAATCTGTTTCCAGTCCTTTCACACCTTCCTGTCTATCTTTACAACACAGTCCGTCAAGGTTCGACCCGTGCCCATTACGTTGCAGGCGCTGTTTGCGCCGAACAAACTCGCCGTGCAATTTGCCATCAAGACCCTGCTGGGCGGTGGACTTGCCCTGTGGCTGGCATTGCGGTGGGGGCTTGAGCAACCGGCCTGGGCGTTGATGACTGCATTCATCGTGGCGCAGCCGCTTTCCGGCATGGTCCTGCAAAAGGGCCTGGCGCGTTTGCTCGGAACCCTGGTGGGTACGGTCATGTCGGTAGTGTTCATGGGCCTGTTTGCCCAGACGCCCTGGCTGTTCCTGCTGGCCCTGGCGTTATGGCTGGCGTTGTGTACGGCCTGCTCGACACTGCTGCGAAGTGCCTGGGCGTATTCGTTCGTGCTGGCCGGCTATACCGTTGCGATCATTGCCTTGCCGGCCGTCGATCACCCCTTGCTGGTGTTCGACCAGGCGGTAGCGCGCTGTACCGAGATCTGCCTG
Source organism: Pseudomonas alkylphenolica (assembly GCF_016009175.1). Taxonomy (GTDB): domain Bacteria; phylum Pseudomonadota; class Gammaproteobacteria; order Pseudomonadales; family Pseudomonadaceae; genus Aquipseudomonas; species Aquipseudomonas alkylphenolica_B. The sequence continues at coordinate 11,232 of NZ_JADUCM010000047.1, read as the reverse complement.
GGGATTGTCTGCGCCACGGCAACCAGTGCCTTGCTCTGGCCCATGCGGGTCGAGCAACAACTGGGCGGGCAGGCGCGCCAGGCCTGGAGCAGTGGCCTGCAGGCCGCCAGTGCGACCCTGACCGGTGAACAGCAGGCACGTAAAGGTTTGCTGGAGATTCTTGGGCGGATTGTCGCGGTGGACGCACAGCGCGAGCATGCCTGGTTCGAAGGCAGCCTTGGCCGCCAGCGGGCCCGTGCCATTCGCGGCTTGAGCCAGAAGCTGTTGATCCTGTTACGCATCGCCCGCTCGGTCCGGCGTCAGTGGCAACAACTGGACGAGGCACAGACCCGTCATCTGCAACCCTGGCTCGACGAGGTACAGGCAGCCCTGGCCAGTCCTGACCAGGCGAGCCTGTTGCTGTTGCGTCAGCGGGTCTGGGATGCGGCGCACGATGAACACATCAGCTCGGCCGAACACTACTGCCTGGCTCGCCTGACCTTGTTGCTGGATAACGCCATGGCCGCGACGCTGGCCTTGCGCGCCGTAGAGGAGGGCACTGCGCTGGCCGATGTCCCCGACAGTCTGGCCGTACACCGTGATGTACCGTTGGCCCTGTTGTTCGGCTCGCGCAGCGCGCTGGCTTTTCTGGCCATGGCTGGTTTCTGGTTGGCCACTGGCTGGATCTCGGCCCCCGGTGGGCTGGTACTGACCTGTGTGGTTTGCAGCCTGTTTGCCAGTCGTGAAAACGGCGCGCAAATCGGCCTGAGTTTTTTGCGCGGCATTTTGCTGGCCCTGCCAGTGGCCTTTGTTGTCGGGCAGATTCTGCTGCCGGAATGGAGCGGCTTCCCCATGCTGTGCATGGCCTTGGGTGTGCCGCTGTTTTTTGGGGCGCTGGGTATGGCCAACCCGAAGATCGGCGCTACGGCGACGTCCTATTGCCTGCACTTTATTGTGCTGGTGGCGCCGCTTAACGCCATGCACTTTCAGGTCGCGACCTTCCTGAACAGCGCCCAGGCCATGCTGATCGGAGTGGGCGCGGCAGTGCTGGCGTTCAAGTTGCTGGTGCTGCGAAATCCTGCCTGGCACGGGCGGCGCCTGCGTGCCGCCACCCAGAGTGATCTGGTGCGCTTGACGCGCCGAGACCTGCGCGGTGCCGATACCTGGTTTGGCGGCCGCATGGCCGACCGTCTGCTGCAATTGGCGCGTCACTACGCGGCGCTGTCCGAGCAGGAACGCACGCGGTGGGACGACGGTGTGCATGGCCTGGATATGGGCGATGAGCTATTGCATTTGCGTCACTGTCTGGCGGTGGCAAGAGCACCGCTGGACAGCGCCGAGCGCATGTACCTTCAGGAATTGGAGAGCGTATTGGCGCGAGGCCCGGCACCTGGCAGGAGTGATCGCCTGGATGCCGCAAGCGAACAGTTTATCGAAGCCATACAGCGTCAACCGGCCAGCGACCCGTTGCGCCTGGCCATCGGGGCGGTTCTGCAATTGCAGCGCAGCTGGGGTAAATGGTGCCGTCGGCAGGAGGAAATCCATGGGCTTGCGTGAGTGGGCGCTGGGCGGTGTGTTGCTCAGCCCGTTTCTGGTTTATGTCGTGCTGGCACTGGGGCTGACCGCTGCCGTGCACCTGGTATTGCACTTGACCCCTCTGGGGCGATGGATCTGGCACAAAGCCTTGTTCGACTGTGCGCTGTTCATTTGTGTACTGACCCTGGTAACGCTTTGGCTGGGGCCTTTGTAAGGAGTTGAATCATGCGTGCACTGGTACGTGTCGCCGTTACCCTGTGTCTGGTGGTAGTGGCCGTTTTTGCCGGCTGGAAGCTGTGGCAGTACTACATGCTCACACCCTGGACCCGCGATGCAAAAATCCGCGCCGACGTGGTGATCATCGCCCCGGACGTGTCCGGCTGGGTCCGCGAACTCAAGGTGCGTGACAACCAGCCGGTCAAGGCCGGAGAGTTACTGATGTCGATCGATCGTGATCGCTTTGAAGCAGCGCTCGAGCAAGCCAACGCTGTGGCTGAAACCCGCCAGCATCAATTGCGCCTGCGTGAGCATGAAGCCTCCCGACGGGCGGCCCTGGGACCGCAGGCAATCAGCGCAGAACTGCGTGAAAATGCCCAGATCAATGCGGCAGTCGCCCGCGGTGAGCTGCGCGAAGCCCAGGCGCAGGTCAAGGTGGCTGAGATCAACCTTGCCCGTAGCCAGGTCAAGGCGCCGCGCGACGGTCACATCACCAACCTGCGGCTGGCCGAGGGCAACTATGTCAATGCCGGGCAGCCGGTCATGGCCCTGATCGATGACGCGACCTTTTATGTGCAGGCCTATTTCGAAGAAACCAAACTGCCACGCATTCGTGTCGGCGACCCGGTCAAGGTCTGGTTGATGAGTGCCGGCGAGCCTATGCAGGGGCATGTCGAGAGCATCAGCCGCGGCATCACCGACAGCAATACCAATCCCGACAGCCAACTGCTTGCCGAAGTCGAGCCGACCTTCAACTGGGTGCGTCTGGCCCAACGTATTCCGGTGCGGATCAAGTTGGACCAGGTGCCCGACGGCATGACCCTGAGTGCGGGCATGACCGCCAGTGTGCAGGTGCACGAAGACACACAGCAGCGCTGACTATTGCTGCTGGCGAGTCGCGGCCAGAACAATTTCGCGAATGCACACGTGTTGCGGCTGCTGGTAGGCATAGGCAATGGCCGCTGCAACATCGTTGGCGCTGAGCACCTGGCCGCCCATCTCGGCTTTCCAGGCCTGGTAGCCCTCCTTGATGCCGGTGTCGGTGGTATGACCGAGCAACTCGGTTTCCACGGCACCCGGCGCGATGGTCACCACCCGTACATTGTGCGGTGCGACTTCTTCGCGCAGGTTTTCGGAAATCCCGTGCACAGCGAATTTGGTTCCGACGTAGGCGACATGGTTGGGGAACGTCTTGCGCCCGGCCACAGAGCTTATGTTGATGATCGTGCCATGGCGGCGTTCGATCATCCCGCCCACCAGTGCATGGATGCCGTTGAGCAGCCCTTTGACGTTGACGTCGAGCATCTGCTCCCACTGGGCCGGATCCTGTTCATGCATTTGCCCCAACAGCATCACCCCGGCATTGTTGACCACCGCATCGGCCGGGCCGTAGAGCGCTTCGGCTTCTTTGACGGCAGCGACGAAGGCCTCGCGGTCGCTGACATCCACTGCGCGCGTCATGCAATCGGGCAACGCCAGTGCCTGCATCCGCTCCAGGCGCCGGGCCAGGAGCAGCAGCGGGTGGCCGGCTTGCGAGAACAGGCGTGCGGTGGCTTCACCAATCCCTGAGCTGGCGCCGGTGATAATGATCAGTGGTTTGCGCATGTTAATCTCCAAGGCATAATCGATTTGAATGGCTTGAGTGTATTGGCTCGGGTTTTGGTTGAAAAACGGCTTATTTCTCTGGCTGGTATCGGAAATACCTATGGATATCCGTCACCTGAAAGCGTTTCTTGCCGTGTTCGAGGAACGCAACATCACCCTGGCGGCGCAACGCCTGTGCGTCGCGCAACCGACCCTGTCGGTGACCATTCGCCAGCTTGAAGACGAGTTGGGCGTGGCGTTGTTTCTGCGTCAGGCGCGCGGCGTTGAGGTCAGCGAGCACGCCCGGCAACTGTACCCGCAAGCGCAGCGCATGGTGGCTGAGGCCCAGGCCCTGAGCCGACGCTTTCGCGAAGGGCAGGACCGCTTGCCGCTGCAACTGGGGGTGGAGGCGGATATTGCCTGTGCACATGTCGAAGCGTTTGTACGCCTGGCCCGGCAGGCCGTACCGGCCATACAGCTGACGTTGCTCGATGGCTGCGTGGGCGATGCCCGGCTGGGCGTTGAGGCCCTGTGTTGCGAGGACGAACTGTTCCTCGCCGTGTGGGAGGAGCCTTTTGTGCTGGCCATGGCCGTTGGCAGCCAGCCGCTCGAGCAATGGATCACCTGCCCGCAGCATGTTTCTCATCAGCGCCTGCTTGGCTTTTATGGTAGCGGCGAGCAAGTCGGTCATGCTGGCTCGTTGCAGCAGGCCGTACCGATGGTGGCAGCCGGCCTGGGCGCCGCGTTGTTGCCGCAATCGCTGGTCGAGCGCCATCCCGGTATCCATTGGCGGCCCTGGCAAGACTCGATGCTGACCCGGCGAGTAGGCCTGTGCTTTGCCGCCCAGGCCCTGGGGTTGTCTGTCCTCAAACAACTGCATCATGCCCTCGGCGGTAACCAGGCTGATTAAAGAAACATGCCGCCGGACACCTCCACACGCTGTCCGGTGATCCAGCCACCACCATCACTCAACAGCATGGCCACGGCGGCGCCGATGTCGTCCGGCAGGCCCACGCGCCCGAGCGCGGTGTTACTGGCAATAAAGTCATTCACATCGGCGTTGTCGCGCACCACGCCGCCGCCAAAATCGGTTTCGATGGCGCCCGGGGCGAGAATATTGACGCGAATGCCGCGCGCGCCCAGCTCCTTGGCCTGATAACGGGTCAGTACTTCCATTGCGCCTTTCATGGCGGCATAGGCGGCATAGCCGGGCAGGGCGAAACGGGTCAGGCCGGTAGAAACGTTGACGATCCGGCCGTGATCGGCAATCAGCGGCAGCAAACGCTGGGTCAGGAAGAACGGGCCCTTGAGCTGGATGTTGCACAGTTGATCGAACTGCGCCTCGCTGGTTTCACTGAACGGTGCGTTAATGCCGATGCCGGCGTTGTTCACCAGAAAATCCAGTTGCTCACGGTCAAACACCGAGGTCAGGGTCTGACGTAGCTGTGTGGCGAAGTCTTCGAAGCTGGCACTGTTACTGACGTCCAGTTGCAGCATCGCGGCGCGCACTCCGCATTTCTCCAGCTCTTGCACCAGTGCCTGGGCTTCCTGGGCCTTGCTGTTGAACGTGCCGATGATGTCGATGCCCTGTGCTGCCAGGTGCAGGGCGGTGTTTTTACCCAGGCCGCGGCTGGCGCCTGTGATCAATGCGATTTTCCGGTTCATGCGCTGTACCTCGGGAGAAGAGTCGAGGAAAGTCTATTGGTCGGCTGAATGCTGATAAATCCATCGATATCGGAAATACTGGTCGGTAACGACGAACAATAGAGCCTGCCCGCCATGAACAAGCTGGAGTTGTTGCGGACCTTTGTCCGCGTCAGCGAACTGTCGAGTTTTACCCTGGCCGGGGAGCACCTGGGGCTGCCGCGTTCAACCGTCTCGGAACAGGTTCGGGCCCTGGAAGCCTTGCTCGGAACGCGCTTGCTCAACCGCACCACGCGGCGGGTCCAGGCGACTCAGGACGGCTTGCACCTGTACGAGCGTAGCAAAGACCTGTTGTCGCGCATGGATGAGATCGAAGGCTTGTTCCACAGTGACAGGGCGGCGCTCAGGGGGCGCTTGCGCATTGATCTGCCGACCTTGATGGCACGGCGCATCATTCTGCCCAACCTGCCACAGTTCATGGAGCGTCACCCCGAGGTCGAACTGGAGATCAGCTGTACCGACCGCCAGGTTGACTTGTTGCGCGAGGGCTTTGACTGCGTGCTACGTATTGGCGCCCTCAGCGACCTCGACCTGATTGCCCGCCCGCTGGGGGTGCTTAGCCAGATCAATTGCGCCAGCCCGCGCTACCTGGATCGGCATGGCGTGCCAAAGACTCTGGCAGACCTGCATCAGCACCAGCTGATCCACTATGTGAAAACCCTGGGCAGCCGCAGCCCGGGATTCGAATACCTGCAAGGGGACACGTTGCAGGTACAACCCATGGCCGGCGCCGTTACCGTCAACAGCACCGAGGCTTACGAAAGTGCCTGTGTGGCCGGGCTCGGTTTGATCCAGGCGCCGGCTGCCGGGCTGCAGGAGTACCTGCAACGGGGCGAGCTGGTGCCGCTGCTGGCCGAGTTTGTACCTGCGCCACTGCCGGTGTCTTTGCTGTATGCCAGACAACAGCACATTCCACCCCGGCTGCGCGCGTTCATGGATTGGCTGGCAGACTTGCTTGAGCCTCGTCTGGATCCAGTGGCAAGCGGAAACTGAACAACGTCCCGGCCTCCTGGCTGGAGATCACTTCCATGCGCCCGCCGTGGGCCTGGGCGATCTGGTTGGCGATGTACAGGCCCAGCCCCAGGCCGGACCGCACGGCATCATTGAGGGGGTGGGCGAAGGGTTGAAACAGCTGCGCCAGCACCTGTGGCGCAATCGGTTCGCCGAAATTATGCACCCCGAGCACGAAAGCCTGGTCACGGATCTGGGCGCTGACATCCACCGGCTGGTCCTGGGCGCCGTGGGTCAGCGCATTGGCAATCAGATTGGACAGCAATTGGGTAACCCGCTCGCGGTCGCAATGCACACGGCTGAGGTCGCCGATGTTCAGGTTGATCCGCCGTTGCGGGTAAACGCGCTGCAGCTCCGAAGCAACGTGCCTCAGGGCTTCGCCCAGGTCCGGGCAGGGCTGGATGTTGACAGTCATGCCGTTGCCCAGGCGGCCGCGGGCAAAATCCAGGATATCGCGTACCAGGTTGGTGGCACGCCGGCCGCAGGTGAGGATATGCAAGGCAATGGTGCGGCTTTTCTCTTCCTGCAGGCGTTGCGCAAGCAGCTCGGCGCCGGCAGTAATCGCAAACAGCGGGTTGCGCAGGTCATGCCCCAGCACGGCAATGAATTGCTCGCGCAGCTCGGCCATGGCCCGTTCCTTTTGCAGGGCCTGTTCAGTTTCCTGAGCGGTTTCCTCGCTTTCCATTTGAATCGACAGCAAGCGTGCAAACGACTCCATCATGGGCTGGATGGCGCTGCCCTTGAGGGCGGCAGGCAGTGGGTCAAGGGCGCAGATGGTGCCGAAGAAGCTGCCGTCGGTGCGAAACACCGGCACCGAAATGTAGCTTTCGAACCGGTAGATGCGCGGGGTGTGGTGGTTGCAATACAGCGCGTCTTCACTGGCCTTGTCGATCACGATGGTCTGGTGGCTGCCGCGAATCTCGTGGCACAGGGTCGTGTTCAAATCCAGTTCATCACCGACCGCCAGGCCAAAGCCCAGAGTGTCGAGTACAGCGCAAGCGGTCCAGCTGTTCTCGGTGACCCGCGCCACGGCGGCAAAGCGCATGCCGGTGGATTCACAGATCACCTGCAAAATGGCCGGTACGGCGTTGATTCGGCCAACGGTGGCAATGTCTGAGGTAATACCCTTGATCATGAATCATCCACAGTGGCTGGTGGTGTGAGCGGCGTGTCGGTTAAGTCTAGCGAGCAAGGTTGAATCGGGTGACAAATCCGTACCCAGCGGTGATGTTTTTCCATTAGTCTTGGGCCTTGAGTCATTCCAGCAGAGAGTGACCTCCTTGCCCAGCGTGCCAATCCCTTTCGTTCTGCATCCCGATGGATGCTTCAGTGAGGTTTGACATGCACATCACATCACAGGATATCTGTGCCGCCGCCGACCAGCTCAAGGGCTTCGTCGGATTTCACCGCAAACTTGGCAAGCATATCGTGCGTTTTAGCGAAGACTCCTTCGGTATGGACGTGGCCGATGACAGCATCACGCCCAGCAGCGAGTTCGTCTGGCAAGCGGGGGAGGGCGACGTCATGACCTTGAGCCGAGGGCTTATCGACATCCTTCTGCTACAGAACGTTGATGAGCGGTTGAATATCACCGAGCCGTTGCGGGTTTACCTGCGTCGGCGTGATTTACCAGAAATAGCTGCGCAGCGGAGCTTGCGGGTATAAGCGCAGGCTTGGAGTCCGGTTGCTTCAGGCCAGGTTGAGTGTCGGCAGGTCCATCTGCGCAAAGTTGACCTGGTTGCGGCCACTGTTTTTTGCCGCGTAAAGCGCTTTGTCGGCTTCATTGAGCCAGGATTCGGCATCAGCCAGGTCCTGGCGACAACTGGCCAGGCCAATGCTCAGGCTGACCCGCAGTTCCGGTAATTGCGGATTACGGTAGCTGCCGACGCGTTCGCGCAGGCGCTCCATGACCACGCGGGCTTGCTCCAGGGTGGTATTGGGCAGGATCAGGCAGAACTCGTCGCCACCATAGCGACCGGCCAGGTCATCTTCACGCAGGCTGTGCTTGAGCTCACTGCTGAGCTGGCTCAATACACAGTCGCCGACTACATGGCCAAAGGTGTCGTTGATCGTCTTGAAGTGATCGATATCGATAATCGCGATCACCGCCTGGCACTGCTGTTGCTGACAGATCTGGAACTTGAGCTGCAGCAGGTCTTTCCACGAGCCATGGTTCAACAGCCCGGTCAGGCTGTCGGTACGGCTCAGGGCACTGAGACGGCGTTTATGTTCAGCCAGTTTCATTGCCAGCCGGTAGCAAACCCAGCCCAACGCCATGGGGTAGAGTGTCAACATCGGCAGACAGGCATAGACCTGCAGGGGGGTAGCCTGCAACTGCAGGTGAGCACCGAACACCGCCATCGACAGGCCTGCGCCCGCACCTTGTACCAGCAGTCCTTTGAGGAACAGGCGCTGGCCGCCGGCGGCAAAGTTGTTCATCGCCATCATTGCCAGGATGGTGACGCTGGGGAGGGGGTTGAACTGCACTGTGGCAGTCCAGAACCCGCCCATCAACGAATCGAGCAGCAGGTTGCGGTATTCGGCGTGATAGGGCGTTTTGGCGCGGCGGGCCAGTTGAAAGGCCAGGTGTGGCCAGATCAACCCGTTGAACAGCAACAGCCCCCACACCCACGGTGCCATGTCCAGGGTCGAAATGCCGGCCATGACGCTGAGCATGCCGATACCCAGGCCGACAATGCGCGGCGGGTATATCCTTCTAACAAATGAAAGTCCCTTGCCGCTGCTCGTATCCATCATGCGTACTGGTCTGGTCCGGGTCGCCGTTTATCGCATAAAGCGTGTGATTATTGTTGAACAATCGCAGGCTGTTGAAAAATGGCCTTACAAGCCATTTCACGGTTGATGCAAACATCTGGGGTAGCATGAAACTTGCCCTTGTCCTTGGAGTGCTTCTACTGATGGCCCCTTTAATCCCCGAGGCCGGCGAACCGGCTCCGCTTCAGGATGGGCGTTTTCACAACCAGTTCCCGATGCCGCAAGACAGCGTGTGGAAGAAGCTGCGCATTGGGTTCAAGTTCCTGTTCCTGGGCAAACCGCCCGGCACCCGACCAGAGGTTGAGATCCCGGTGCAACGCCTGAGTCGGCTGCAATTGCTCGAGGCACCAGATCGTAGCCTGTGGCGGCTGGGCCACTCAACGGTGCTGCTGAAGTTGCGCGAGCGCTTTTTCATCACCGACCCGGTTTTCGCCGAACGCGCCTCGCCGGTGCAATGGGCAGGGCCGCAGCGCTTTCACCAGCCACCGCTGAACCTCGACGAGCTGCCGCCGCTGACCGCCGTGATCCTTTCTCACGATCATTATGATCACCTCGATGAGCAGGCAATACGCCAACTGGCTGACAAGGCCGAGCACTTCCTTGCGCCCAAGGGCGTCGGTGACCTGTTGATCGAGTGGGGTGTACCGGCGGCCAAAGTGCGCCAGCTCGATTGGTGGCAAGAAACCGAAGTCTCGGGCATTCGCTTTGTCGCTACCCCGGCGCAGCATTTCTCCGGCCGTGGCTTGTTCGACAGCAACAGCAGGCTGTGGGCGTCCTGGGTGATCCTGGATGAGAGCTTGCGGCTGTTCTTCAGCGGCGATACGGGGTACTTCGACGGCTTCAAGCAGATTGGCGAGCAGTACGGCCCGTTTGATGTAACGCTGATTGAAACGGGCGCCTATAACGTTGAATGGCCCAATGTCCACATGCAGCCCGAGCAAAGCCTGCAGGCCCACAAGGATTTGCGTGGGCGTTGGCTGTTACCCATTCATAACGGTACCTTCGACCTGTCGGTGCACAGCTGGCATGAGCCCTTTGACCGGATTCTGGCCTTGGCCAATGCCGCCCAGGTCCCCCTTAGTACCCCGCAGATGGGGGAGCGGATCAGCCTTGAACAACCCCATAGCGGCCCGGCCTGGTGGTTGCCGAAACCTGTGCGTCAACCGCATGGCGCGGGTGATCGGGTAATGGCAATGAAGGACCTGTAGCGCCCTTTCTATTTATAGGGACCGTTTTGCGGCGGCTCCTTGTGGCGTTTTGCTGCTGTGGCAGGGGGCTTGCCACTGTCGCTGCGCACCTGGGCGTGGCTGATCAGGGCAAAAATGAAACTGCCGCCGACGATGTTGCCGATCAGGGTTGGCGCGGCGAAGTCCAGCCAGAACACCGGCCAGCTCACCTCGCCAGCCCAGGCCAGGTAGGACACCTCCACGGAACCGACGACGATATGGGTAAAGTCACCCAGGGCCATCAGGTATGTGATCATCAGGATGATCCAGATCTTGGCGTGCTCCATGGAGGGGATCATCCACACCATGGTTGCGATCATCCAGCCGGAGATGATGCCTTTGGCGAACATCTGGCTCAGGTCGTTCTCCATGACCTTGCGGCCAACGTCGAGAAAGGCTTCGTCTGTCTTGCTGTCGAAAATCGGCAGGTTGAGCATGACATAAGAGACCAGTACGGTACCGGCCAGGTTGCCGAGCAGCACCACCGACCATAAACGCAGCAGTCGGCCCAGGTTGCGCAGCGTGGGTTCGGTCATCACCGGCAGCACGGCGGTGAGGGTGTTTTCGGTAAACAGCTGCTGGCGAGCGAGGATCACCGCGAGAAAACCGGCGGAGTAGCCCAGGCTAGCGATTACCTGGGCGCTGTCACCCTCGGGCAGTCGCGCATAGAACAACCCCATGGCCATCATCGACAGGCCCATGCTCAGCCCGGCGGCCAGTGCCGACCACCAGAGTGCCGCCAGCGTGCGTTCCAGTTCCTGGTCGCCCTGAGCGCGAATGATCTCATGCAGCACTGCGGCGCGAGGCGGCTGGTTCTGACTGACTTCCTGCTCTTCGTCCGCTGACAGGCCCGGGGTTTTGCTGCTTTGTGATTCGCTCATGGTGGTGGCTCACAGGGGGTGCCTTTACTACAGAGCAGTGGCGGGGCCAATTAGTTGCCTGTTGTACTGTTTATATGGAGCGAATGAACGAAGTTGAACAAAGTTGAAATAAGTCCTTGACGCCCCTGTGGATCTGTCTATAATTCGCCCCACTTCCGGCGCAGTCGGAACGGAAAACTCCTTGAGATTCAATGAGTTAGATGTTCCAGGTAGTACCGGAGGGGCTTCGATCGAAAGATCGGCAGCGGTGAAAAAGGTGGTTGACAGCGGATTGAAACGCTGTAGAATTCGCCTCCCGCTGACGAGAGATCGCAGCGAGT
>NZ_JADUCM010000046.1 GCF_016009175.1 Pseudomonas alkylphenolica | reverse complement strand
ACAGAATTTCTTGACGACCATAGAGCATTGGAACCACCTGATCCCATCCCGAACTCAGCAGTGAAACGATGCATCGCCGATGGTAGTGTGGGGTTTCCCCATGTGAGAGTAGGTCATCGTCAAGATTAAATTCCGAAACCCCTATCTGCGTATGCAGGTAGGGGTTTTGTCTTTTCCGGCCTGCCGCCAGTGCAGCTCGCCCTCGATCCTGTGGGAGCTGGCGACAGCCTGCGATCGAGTGCGAAGCGCTCGCCCCCACCAAAACCCAGACCAAAAAAAACCACCCCGCAGGGTGGTTTCAGACGCGTATACGCTTAAACAAAAGCCTGCGGTGCTACACCACGTGGCAAGCGACAGCGTTCCGGCAGGGCGGCCAGGCGTACACGCCAGTTGGCCTTGAAGCAGAACGCGGCGGCCTTCGCCTGGCTTGCCTGGCTTTCCAGGCGCTGCTTGCGCAGCTCTGCCAACGACGGGGTGGCTTTCTTGACGGGGGCGGCTTCGGTTTTGACCAGCGAGCGCTGGCACGACTTGCAATCGACCTTGTCGGCTTCAGTCGTAGCGCTGAGATTATTGCCGTTGCGACCGCAGGCGACAGTGTCGTCGCTGATTGAGTAGTGCATTACCAAAACTGTACATCTCCACACATATGAACAAAGCGCGGGTATTTTCGCATAGGTTGGCACCGCGTGCGGCGCTAACCTTCACGCGTGATTGCCACTAGGGTGTCCAGTCGACGCCGTGCTCTTCCAGGTAGGCATCCACCGCGGCGCCAACGGTTGGCTGGAACACATCATGGCCAATATGCTCAAGCACTTCCAGGCGCAGGAGTTTGTCCTTGACCGGGTCTTTCATCTCGGCAAAACGCAGCTCGATGTTCGCGGCCCGCAGTGACTGTTCCAGCTCCACCAGCATGTCGGCCGAGGTCACGTCGACACTGGTGACCGGCTCGGCAGCGACCACCACCCGGCGCACTTCGGTCGGGGCATTGGCGATGGCCTCCATCACACACTTCTGGAAGAACTCGGCATTGGCGAAGAACAGCGGTGCATCCCAGCGAAACAACACCAGGCCAGGTACCAGACGGGCGCGAGGGTAGCGGGAGATATCGTGATAGCCCCGCACACCGTCAACGCGACCGAGCACCGTGTAATGAGGACGCCAGCCATCCCAGAGAAACTCGATCACGGCCAGCACCACCGCCAGGCCGATACCCGGCACGGCGCCAAGCAGCACGACCCCGACAAAGCAGGTGATTGACAGCCAGCATTCCCAGCGCTGAATCCGGTAGATCCGCTTCAGGTCCTTGATCTCGAAAAGGCCGATGGCGGCCGCGATCACCACGGCGGCCAGCGCACTGTTGGGCAGGTGTTGCAACAGCGTGGGTGCAAACAGCAGCAGCGCGACCCCGATTGCAGCGAATACGCCGGTAAGCTGAGTGCGTGAACCTGCTGCCTCGGCGACCGGGGTACGCGAGGAACTGCTGCTGATGGGAAAACCCTGGAACAGTCCTGCTGCAAGGTTGGCGGCGCCCAGGCCGACCATTTCCTGGTTCGGGTCAACGGGGCTACGGGTCTTCGCTGCATAGGTGCGCGACAGCACGCTGGTATCGGCAAACGACACCAGGGCAGCAGCGAAGCCACCCATCAGCACCGGGACCAGGTCTTCGGCCCGCAGCCAAGGCACCACGAAACCGGGTAGCCCTTGCGGCATCGCGCCCAATACCTTCACGCCATGACCGGCATCGAGGCCAAGCCCGCCCACCAGCAGGGTGGCGGCCACCACGCCGATGAGGATGCCCGGTACGCGTTTGAAGCGTTCAAGCACCAGGATCAGGGCCAGGGTTCCAGCGCCAATGAGAAATGCGGCCCAGTTGGCTTGCCCGCCTAGCAAGGCCTGGATGAGATTGAGTACTTCGCGCAGGGGGCCGCTGCTCTCCACCGAGATGTCGAACAACTTGGGGGTCTGGCTGATCAATACGGTGAAGGCAATACCGTTCATGTAGCCGTAGCGAATGGGCTTGGACAGCAGCTCGGTGATGAAGCCCAGTCGCAGCAGGCCGGCGCCGATACACACCAGCCCGCACACCAGCGCCATGGCGCTGGCCAGGGTAATGGCACGCAGCGGGTCGCCTGCAGACAGGGGCAGCACCACGGCAAGAATGATGGCAGCCAGCGCCGAATCGGGCCCGAGCACCAGAATGCGGCTGGGGCCGAACAGGGCATAGACCAGCAGTGGCACGATGCTCGCGTACAGCCCATAGATGCCGGGCACGCCCGAGGCCTCGGCGTAAGCGATGCCCACCGGCACCAGCATGGTGGTGAGCACCAGCCCGGCGAGCAGGTCTTTCGGCAGGTCGCCCAGCGGGTAGGTGCGTAGCACCCGCAACCCGGGCAACCAGCGTAACCAACCGCGCTGTGGCCTGGCGGTGCGTGGGGAGGGCATCTCGTTCATGCAGTGCTATCCGTGGACGCTGACAGGGATCCTTGGGCTTGAGCCTTCTAAGCATGGCCCACTATCGTGTCTGCGCCGAAAAACTTGGCTGCTTTGGATCAATTGCAGTCGAATCACCTGCCTCGCTTAGCGCCCAAGCGATTTCCACCCGTCTGCACTCATTCTGTAGCAATTGCTATCACTGGCACCTTGTCTATAAAATGCGATCAATTCTTAATTACATCCTGCCACTGACGGCCGGTGTGTTCAGTGGCGTTTATGTCTTCTACCGATCGCGCGCTCAATCTGCATCTCCACACCCTGTACAGCGAGCATCACGGCTGGCTGCATGGGTGGCTCATTCGCACGCTGGGCAACACCAGTGATGCCGCCGATCTGGCCCACGACACCTTCGTCCGCCTGATGACGCGCCAGTCGACCAGCATGGGCGCCGAGCCTCGTGCATTGTTGACGCACATTGCCAAAGGGTTGGTGATTGATCGGTGGCGTCGCCAGGATGTCGAACGTGCCTACCTCGAATCGATAGCCCATCTGCCTGAGCCTGAGGTCCCGTCGCCGGAGACCCGCTGGCTGATCCTCGAAACGCTGTATCGCATCGATGCAATGCTTCGCGAAATGCCGGCGCGCACACGCCAGGCCTTCCTGCTGTCGCAGATCGATGGCCTGACCTACGCGCAGGTTGCCGAGCAACTGGGCGTGTCCCTGGTAACGGTCAAGCGCTACATGCGTGACGCCTTCCTTGCCTGCTTGAGTGTGGCCTGATGACCCCGTCGATTGATCCGCAGATCCTCGGCGAGGCGGCCGACTGGCTGGTGCAGCTGCAATCCGGCATGGCCACGGCGGAAGACCATCGTGCCGTGCAGCATTGGCGCGCCCGCAGCGCACAGCATGCAATGGCCTGGGAGCGTGCTGAAGCCTTGCTGGGTGATCTGCGCGCGGTTCCGGGGGCCGTTGCCAGCGACACCTTCCAGCGCCTGAGCCGCAATGCCCGCATCGGCCGTCGCCAGGCGCTGCATCGCCTCGGCGTATTTCTGTTGGCTGGCCCGGCGGTGTGGCTGGCCTGTCGCGAGTTGCCGTGGCAGCAGTGGAGCGCCGATCAGCGTACTGCCATCGGTGAGCAGAAACGCCTTACCCTGCCGGACGGCACCCAGTTGCTGATCAATACCGGTAGCGCCCTCAATATCGCGTTCTCAGCGCAAGAGCGACGCATCAAGTTGCTGGAGGGCGAAGTGCTGATCAGCACCGCCCAGGACCCATCGCCCAGCTATCGGCCTTTCATCGTGCAAACCCGGCACGGCACAGCACGTGCGTTGGGCACACGCTTCAGTGTCCGTGTCGATGCTGAGCAAAGCCGTGTGGCGGTGAGCGAAGGCGGGGTGCAGATGCAGCCCCTCAACGGCGATCGCAGCGTGGTCCTGAAGGCCGGCGAGCAAAGTGCTTTTGGCATCACCGCGATCCAGGCCGTCGAGCCGCTGGACACTGCCGCGCTGACGTGGGAGCACGGCATGATCGTCGCCAAAAGCATGCGCCTGGGCGATTTGCTTGCCGAGCTCGGCCGCTATCGTCCGGGGGTGATGCGGTGTCACGACGAGGTGGCCAAACTGGTGGTCTCCGGTGCGTTCCCGCTGCGTGACACCGACGCCAGCCTGCGTCTGCTCCAGGACACGCTGCCGATCAACGTCAGCAGCCTGACGCGCTATTGGGTTGCCATCGAGCCGCGCTGAAGCCCTCCACATTATTTTCCGGTTCGCGTGATACCTTTTTCCTGGTCATCCGGTGTGTAAGTGAACCCTCACTTTTCCTAGCGCCGACAGGAACACCGAATGACTTCAAGGCTGCTGCAGTCCACCTCCCGAATGAGCCCTCCCTGTGTCGCCATGAAGGCGTTGAGCTTTGCCGTTGCGCTGGCCGCGCTGATGCCGGTGCATAGCGTGTTTGCCGCCGATGCCGTGACCAGCAGCGCTACCCGTGACTACAGCATCGCCCCCGGTCTGCTGGGTGACACCCTCGCGCAATTCGCCGCCCTGTCGGGTGTACCGCTGTCGTTCGATGCCAACCTGCTCAATGTACGGCAGAGCCCGGGACTGCAGGGGCGCTACACGGTAGAAGCGGGTTTTGCGCGCTTGCTTGAGGGCAGTGGTTATGACCTGCAGTGCACCGGCAGCGGCTTCACCCTGGCGCCGCACGTGAGTGTCGACGGTACACTGGAGCTTGGTGCAACCACGATCAATAGCGCTGCAGACGGTGCGGCGCTGGATACCTACGGCGGTGGTCAGGTGGCGCGTACCGCGCGCCTGGGGTTGTTGGGTAACCGCTCGATCAATGATGTGCCGTTCAGTGTGGTCAGCTACACCGCCAAGACCATCGCCGACCAGCAGGCCCGCACCGTCGGCGATGTATTGCTCAACGACGCCTCGGTTCGGCAGTCGGCGGGCTTTGGTAACTTCTCCCAGGTCTTCACGATTCGCGGCTTGCCGCTGCAGAGCGACGACATCGCCTTTAACGGCCTGTACGGCGTGCTGCCACGCCAGATCATCACCACTGAGGCGCTGGAACGGGTGGAGTTGTTCAAAGGCCCCAACGCCTTTCTCAACGGTGTTGCGCCCCAGGGCAGTGGCATCGGCGGAAGCGTCAACCTGGTGCCCAAGCGCGCCGAAGATACGCCAACCCGCAGCGTCACCCTCGATTACGCCAGTGACACCCAGGTAGGCGGGCACCTCGACCTGGGCCAGCGCTTCGGCGAAGACAACCGCTTTGGCGCACGGATCAACCTGGCCCAGCACGGCGGGGATACTGCGATTGATGATGAGATCAAGCGCTCTTCGTTGATTGCCATCGCGCTCGACTACCGTGGCGAGCGTCTGCGCCTGTCCACGGACCTCGGCTACCAGAAGCAGCGCATCGACAATGGCCGCTCGGTGGTTTACCCCACCGGTACCAAAGTACCCGATGCCCCATCTGCCAAGGACAACTATGCCCAGGACTGGACCTGGTCGCAGCTGGAAGATACCTATGGCATGGTCAACGGTGAATACGACCTCAGCGACAACTGGACCCTGTATGCCGGCGCCGGGGCGAAGCACACGCGTGAGAACGGGCAGTACTCCTCGTTGTATGTCGGTAACGACGGCAGTGGTCGCGTGGGCTTTCTGTACTCACCGCATGATGAAGACAACAAGAGCGCGATGGCCGGGCTCAACGGTCACTTCAACACAGGCCCTGTCACCCACCAGATGAACTTTGGCTTATCGGGTATCTGGGGCGAGCAGCGCTCCGCCTTCGAAGCGATCCTGGTGGCTAACCGCGTACCCGGTAACCTCTACAACCCCACCCAGATTCCGCGGCCGAGTGTCACCTATTTCGGCAGCGACATTCACGACCCGCGTATCGTCGGTAAAAACCGCATCAAGAGCGCCGCGGTCTCCGACACCCTGGGCTTTCTCGATGACCGCGTCTTGCTGACCTTGGGCGTCCGGCGGCAGACCATCGAAGTCGATGCCTGGAACACCACCAGCGGCGTGCGCAACGCCAACTATGACGAGTCCATCACCACGCCTGTCTATGGCCTGGTCATCAAGCCGTGGGAGCATGTGTCGTTCTACGCCAACCGCATCGAAGGCCTGGCCCAGGGCCCGACCGCGCCGACCACTGGCGTCACCAACCCGGGCGAAGTGTTCGCGCCCAAGCGCAGCAAGCAGACCGAAGCCGGCGTCAAGCTGGACTGGGACAGCTACGGCGCCACCCTGGGCGTGTACCGCATCGAGCAACCGAACAACTCCACCCGCTTCACCCCGGGTGTGGTCAATGGCACGTTCAACGTCGATGGCGAGCAGATCAACAAAGGCGTCGAGCTCAACGTCTTTGGTGAACCGCTTGATGGCTTGCGGTTGTTGGCCGGCGCGACCTGGATGGACACCGAATTGAAGAAGACCGCAGGCGGTGCCACCGATGGCAATCGTGCCGCCGGCGTGCCGCGCTTCCAGTTCAACGTCGGCGCCGACTGGGATGTGCCGGGCATCGACGGCGCTGCCGTGAGCGGGCGCCTGCTGCGCACTGGCGGCGAGTACGTCAATACAACCAACACCCTGAGCATTCCGGCCTGGACGCGGGTGGACCTGGGTGCACGTTATGGCTTCAAGGCCGACGACAAGTACATCACCCTGCGCGCCAACGTCGAGAACGTCGCCAACAAGGCCTACTGGGCTTCAGCCTCCACGGCGAACAACTACCTGACCCAAGGTGAACCGCGCACCGTGAAGCTGTCGGCGACCGTGGATTTCTAAGTCGTATTTATTGCAGGGGCGGGTTCAGCCGTCCATCCAGCGCAAACCGCTCCTGCAATACCACCTCGTAAAGCCCCGCGGCCAGCAGCGGGTTCATCAGCAGGTTCCAGCTATGCGGTGACACGCAGGAGGGAATCAGCACGAAGGGGTGCTCCTCCAGCAGCTTCGCCCCAAAAGCCTGCTGGCTGCGACTGGGCGTTCCTGGCCTTAGCCAGTTCAGGTTCGGCACCTCCTTGCGCTCGACCTTGTACACCCTGGAGGTGTCCATCACCCGAGCGGCGGTCAGCGTGTGCGCAACGCAGTCGAGTGCCTGGAAGCCTTTGTGCACCGCCACCTCCAGAATCGCTGTAGCCGCATCAAGGCTTGCATACACCACCTGCACGCCTTTGGGGTTCCAGCGCCCACCGCAGGCCTCGGCGCCAATGCCGCTGTTCCACGAAGGGGCGTGCCTGGCGTGGTCAAGGCGCCAGAAAAGCAGGTCATGGGTCAGTGGGTTCGTCACCATCAATAGACCCCGTAATCCAGCCGGTTCAGAAAGTCGGTGACCAGCTCATAGCCGACCGGATTGGACAGCAGGTCGATGGGCGACTCGCCATCCAGCCCGAGCGCCGGCCGGGTCATCCATTCCTCGGCCAGTGCGCGGGTGCCGAACACCTCCTGCGCCTTCTCCAGCACCTCGGCGTAATACAGCGCCCGGGCACTTTGCTCGGGGCTCAGGGCTTCATCCTTGTTCTTCATGCGACGGGCGAGGGTGCGTTCTGACAGGCCGACTATCTTCGCCAGTACGTTATGCCGCTTGAAGGTTTCAACCGATTCCACCAGCTGGATAACGGAGCTCAGGGGAAAGCCGTTCTGCGTGGCCTTGAACACCTCCATACGGTCGTCAGTGTCGGTGTCGGGCAGCAGCAGGTCGACAATCGCCAGCCCGGAAGTGCTCGCGGCTGACCCGGCATCGGCTGGTTGTGTTTTTCCTGGCTTTTTCGATGCCTTCCCGGCGTCGGTGGTTTGCGCGGTAGCAGACATGATCGGTGCACCACTTTGGACAGATGGCATTAAGTGTACTGCCAATTGGCAATTGACTGCGAAAAAAGATGTGCGTCGGCAAGTGGTTGCTCTGGTGTTCTTGAGATCGCGCGCCGCCCACGCGGCGCTTCGCGAGCAAGCTCGCTCCCACATTGGCTGCAACGTGACCCTGTCTGTGAGGCCATGGTTGCCCGCCCTGTTTGTATGACGCGACTTCAAGGTTGACGCTGCCCCGCAATCTTCAGCCAAGCACCAAGGCTAACAACCATGGCCTGACAGGTTTGGTGCGTTGCAACAAATGTGGGAGCGAGCTTGCTCGCGAAGCGCCGCGCGGGCGGCGCTCGATCTCATGGGCGCCGACAACTCCAAGACAAGCGCCTGTCAGCCCCGATACATACTCAAGTATCGCCGTAGCCGCTCAGCTGTTCACCCCATGCAGCCCCAGCGCCCGCTGCGCACACGCCCGCCAACCGAGCTTGCGCTTCTCCGGCATAACCACGGGTGCTTCTGCCGCCATCACCACCGGCACATCTCGCAAGCGCACCCACGGCTCGCTCTGCCAGTACAACAGGCTCGCCGCATGCCCGCCCGGCCAGCGCATCTGCCCCAGCCGCGGCAGGTCCGCCACCTCCGATTCTCGCCCGTCACGCAACACCGCCACCACCTCGTGGGTCAGCCAGTGCCGCAGATGGCGGTTTTCCGGAATGTGATGGTGGGCGAGCAGGGTATAGGCCCCGGATTCGCTGATCATGGTGGTCGCCTGGTACTCGCCGTAGCGCAGCAGCTGCACGCTACGGTGCTGATCCGGGTCGAGCTTGCGGATGCAGTGCTCGTCGAAATAGCGCCCTGTCAGCCGGCCGAGTTCGTGGGCGCAGAACCAGGCTTGGGATTCGAGCCATAGGGTGTGGAGGGGGCGGTTGTGGCGGGTAAAGAGGGTGGAGTTGTGGAGGTTATCCATGTATGGCCTTCCAGAATCAGGAGAGCCGTTGCTAACGGGAACGGGATTCCGCTGCATGAGTGTTCTTAAGCGCTTTTGGAAGGTTACCTGGTTGACCCAATTATCTGGTGTAGGAATGGTCCTGACTTGGTTGCTCTGGTGTTCTGTAGATCGCGCGCCGCCCACGCGGCGCTTCGCGAGCAAGCTTCGCTCCTACATTTGTTGCAACGTACCAAATCTGTCAGGCCATGGTTGTTAGCCTTGTCGCTTGGCCGAAGTTAGCGGGGCGGCGGCAGCGTCCACCTTGAAATCGTGTCATACAAACAGAGCGGGCAACCATGGCCTCACTGACATGGTCACGTTGCAGCCAATGTAGGAGCGAAGCTTGCTCGCGAAGCGCCGCGCGGGCGGCGCTCGATCTCATGAGCGCCGAAAGTCTCAAGACAAGCGCCTATTAGCCCCGATACATTCAAACGCCCAAAAAAAAGGCCGCCTCACGGCAGCCTTTCCTAGAACCCGAGCTGAAAATCAATCCCAGCTCAACGCCCCACCCGTCTGATACTCGATAACCCGAGTCTCAAAGAAGTTCTTCTCCTTCTTCAAGTCCATGATCTCGCTCATCCATGGGAACGGGTTAGTAGTACCTGGGTACTCTTCCTTCAAGCCGATCTGCGACAGGCGACGGTTGGCGATAAACTTGAGGTAGTCCTCCATCATCGCTGCGTTCATGCCCAGTACGCCGCGCGGCATGGTGTCGCGTGCGTATTCGATTTCCAGCTGGGTGCCCTGCAGGATCATCTGCGAGGCTTCTTCCTTCATTTCGGCATCCCACAGGTGCGGGTTTTCGATCTTGATCTGGTTGATCACGTCGATACCGAAGTTCAGGTGCATGGACTCGTCACGCAGGATGTACTGGAACTGCTCGGCAACGCCAGTCATCTTGTTGCGGCGACCCATGGACAGGATCTGGGTGAAGCCACAGTAGAAGAAGATGCCTTCCAGAACGCAGTAGTAGGCGATCAGGTTGCGCAACAGCTCTTTGTCGGTCTCGACGGTGCCGGTGTTGAACTCGGGGTCGGAGATCGCGCGGGTGTAGCTCAGGCCCCAGGCGGCTTTCTTCGCAACCGACGGGATCTCGTGGTACATGTTGAAGATCTCGCCTTCATCCATGCCCAGCGATTCGATGCAGTACTGGTAGGCGTGGGTGTGGATCGCCTCTTCGAACGCCTGGCGCAGGATGTACTGGCGGCATTCCGGGTTGGTGATCAAACGGTACACGGCCAGGGCCAGGTTGTTGGCAACCAGGGAGTCGGCGGTGGAGAAGAAGCCCAGGTTACGCATGACGATACGACGCTCGTCGTCGGTCAGGCCTTCCTGGCTTTTCCACAGGGCGATGTCCGCGGTCATGTTGACCTCTTGCGGCATCCAGTGGTTGGCGCAACCGTCCAGGTACTTCTGCCAGGCCCAGTCGTACTTGAATGGCACCAGCTGGTTGAGGTCGGCGCGGCAGTTGATCATGCGCTTTTCGTCGACCGCGACGCGCGCAGCGGAGCCTTCCAGCTCAGCCAGGCCTTCGGCGATGTCGAGTTTGTCCAGGGCAGCCTTGGCGCGCTTGACGGCTTCGGAGTCATCGGCAGTTACGGCGCGAGCTTCCAGTGCAGCAACCCCGCCAGCGTTATCGAGCTTGTCGATGCCTGCGGCAGTGGATTGAGTGGCGGTTGCACCTTTGGCGGCTTCCTCGCCTTCGTCTTTGTCGAATTCGTCCCAGCTCAGCATGATGATGAGGCTCCTGCATGAGGGTCGCCCTAAAGGCAACCGCTTGGATTTTAATAGGGTGATGCACTCACTACGCAAACCACGAAGGCAATACGACAGTTCGGGAGGCGTACCTCCCAGACATCTTTAAGTTATTCAGGTTTCGTATCTGGCCGGCCCTTGTCGAGGGGGCCATGACACGAGAAACGGTGCCAAAACAGGTTCAGGTTTTGCCCTATTTTTGGGGGGTCGGAGTATACCGGAAATTACGCCCGGTCGGGGCCCCGAAGCCCTCGAATGTATCTGATTTTGACCGAAATTAAGCGTAGCCGTTCATACCGGCTCGCTTGTGATTGCGGTGTGAGAGTTTAGACGAAAAAACCTACATTTGGTGGCGTTGATTCAAAAAAAACACAGGATACGGTGTTTTGCTCAAGAAACCATGAGCCAGATCACTCTCTGGTTTTTCTTGAGTCGGCTTGAAAATGCCGGTGTTGACGGGGTGCAGCGAGGGAGTAGGAGGGGGTGAGCGTCTACAGTCCGCGAGCTATCGGGCCCCGGCCTTCGTTTACGTTTTTATAACGTTTGAATGATATGCATCCTGGGGGGCTTGTCATACGGTCAGGGTTCCTTGCTCCTATACCGCATTGGCTTTTATCCTCCGGAAACACAAAGGCCGAGATAAAAATCCCGGCCTTTGTTCATTACAGGTGGCGCTTAAACAGCTCGCCCTTTACTGCTTATTGGCAAGCTTCGCAATCCGGCTCGTCGATCGCGCAGGCCTTCGGCACTGGCGCTGGGCCCGCTGCTGCCTGGACCGGGGCGCTGTCGCCACCGCTGGACACGGCGTTGAGCTTGCCGGTGTTGATGGTCGACTTCTCGGTGCTGGTCGCGGCCAGGGCACGGAGGTAGTAGGTGGTTTTCAGACCACGGTACCAGGCCATGCGGTAGGTGACGTCCAGTTTCTTGCCCGATGCGCCGGCGATGTACAGGTTCAGCGACTGCGCCTGGTCGATCCACTTCTGACGGCGGCTGGCGGCGTCGACGATCCACTTGGTTTCCACTTCGAACGCGGTGGCGTACAGGTCTTTGAGTTCCTGCGGGATGCGCTCGATCTGCTGTACCGAACCGTCGTAGTACTTCAGATCGTTGATCATGACCGGGTCCCACAGGCCACGGGCCTTGAGGTCGCGAACCAGGTACGGGTTGATCACGGTGAATTCGCCCGAGAGGTTCGATTTCACGTACAGGTTCTGGTAGGTCGGCTCGATGGACTGCGATACGCCGGTGATGTTGGCGATGGTCGCGGTCGGCGCAATGGCCATGATGTTCGAGTTACGAATACCTTTTTGTACGCGAGCACGGACCGGTGCCCAGTCCAGGGTCTCGTTCAGGTCGACGTCGATGTACTTCTGGCCACGGGCTTCGATCAGGATCTGTTGCGAATCCAGCGGCAGGATGCCTTTGGACCACAGCGAGCCCTGGAAGGTCTCGTAGGCGCCACGCTCGTCGGCCAGGTCACAGGAAGCCTGGATGGCGAAGTAGCTGACCGCCTCCATCGACTTGTCGGCGAACTCGACGGCAGCGTCGGAACCGTAAGCAATGTGCTGCAGGTACAGTGCATCCTGGAAGCCCATGATGCCCAGGCCGACCGGACGGTGCTTGAGGTTCGAGTTGCGCGCTTGCGGCACCGAGTAGTAGTTGATGTCGATCACGTTGTCGAGCATGCGTACGGCGGTGTTCACGGTGCGTTGCAGCTTGGCGGTATCCAGCTTGCCGTCGGTGATGTGGTTCGGCAGGTTGATCGAGCCCAGGTTGCAGACCGCGATCTCGTCCTTGTTGGTGTTCAGGGTGATCTCGGTGCACAGGTTCGAGCTGTGGACCACGCCCACGTGCTGCTGCGGGCTGCGCAGGTTGCACGGATCCTTGAAGGTCAACCACGGGTGGCCGGTCTCGAACAGCATCGAGAGCATTTTGCGCCACAGGTCTTTGGCCTGGATGGTCTTGAACACCTTGATCTTGTTGTACTCGGTCAGGGCTTCGTAGTACTCGTAGCGCTCTTCGAAGGCCTTGCCGGTCAGGTCGTGCAGGTCTGGCACTTCCGATGGCGAGAACAGGGTCCACTTGCCGTCGTCGAAGACGCGCTTCATGAACAGGTCAGGGATCCAGTTGGCAGTGTTCATGTCGTGGGTACGACGACGGTCATCACCGGTGTTCTTGCGCAGCTCGATGAACTCTTCGATGTCCAGGTGCCAGGTTTCCAGGTAGGCACACACAGCGCCTTTGCGCTTGCCACCCTGGTTAACGGCTACGGCGGTGTCGTTGACCACTTTCAGGAAGGGTACGACGCCCTGGGATTTACCGTTGGTGCCCTTGATGTAGGAGCCCAGTGCACGCACAGGGGTCCAGTCGTTGCCCAGGCCACCGGCGAATTTCGACAGCATGGCGTTGTCGTGGATCGCGTGGTAGATGCCCGACAGGTCGTCCGGCACGGTGGTCAGGTAGCAGCTCGACAGCTGTGGACGCAGGGTACCGGCGTTGAACAGGGTCGGGGTCGAGGCCATGTAGTCGAAGGACGACAGCAGGTTGTAGAACTCGATCGCACGGGCTTCTTTGTCTTTCTCTTCCAGCGCCAGGCCCATGGCCACACGCATGAAGAACACCTGAGGCAGTTCGAAGCGCACGCCATCCTTGTGGATGAAGTAACGGTCGTACAGGGTCTGCAGGCCCAGGTAGGTGAACTGCTGGTCGCGTTCGTGGTTGATCGCCTTGCCCAGCTTTTCCAGGTCGAAAGCGGCCAGGGCAGGGTTGAGCAGTTCGAACTCGACACCTTTGGCGATGTAGGCAGGCAGTGCCTTGGCGTACAGGTCGGCCATTTCGTGGTGGGTGGCGCTGTCGGCCACACCGAGGAAGCCCAGGCCTTCGGCACGCAGGGTGTCCATCAGCAGGCGGGCGGTCACGAACGAATAGTTCGGCTCGCGCTCGACCAGGGTACGGGCGGTCATCACCAGGGCGGTGTTGACGTCCTTGATGGCCACGCCGTCGTAGAGGTTCTTCAGGGTTTCGCGCTGGATCAGGTCGCCATCGACTTCGGCCAGGCCTTCGCAGGCCTCGGTGATGATGGTGTTCAGGCGGTTCATGTCCAGTGGCGCGAAGCTGCCGTCGGCCAGGGTGATGCGGATGCTTGGGTGCGGCTGTACGTTGGCGTCTTCGGCGTGAACGCGGGTAGCACGCTCTTTGGCGCGCTGGTCACGGTAGATCACGTAGTCGCGGGCCACTTTCTGCTCGCCGGCACGCATCAGGGCCAGTTCGACCTGGTCCTGGATTTCTTCGATGTGGATGGTGCCGCCCGATGGCATGCGACGCTTGAAGGTCGCGGTGACTTGTTCGGTCAGGCGGGCAACGGTGTCGTGGATACGCGACGAGGCAGCGGCAGTGCCGCCTTCAACTGCGAGGAACGCCTTGGTGATGGCCACGGTGATCTTGTCGTCGGTGTAGGCGACGACAGTGCCATTGCGCTTGATCACGCGCAGTTGGCCCGGGGCGGTAGCGGCCAGATCCAGGTTCGAATCGGCGGCCTGCGGCGCCTTGGCCTGCGGGTTCTCGCGAGTTGTGTCGGTTTGCATGGGTGTCTCCACGTTCTCTATGTTTGATTAGGCGCCTTGTGGGCGCCAGCCGTTCCGTCCGAAAGCCCAACAACCGACCCTGGTGGCACGCGGGAACGCGACGCTCCGGCATGCCGAACAGGTCGGGCATACTCACTTCGGGACAGATCAGGAATAAGGGGCAATTTCTTGCCGCTCCCTGGCCGAAGTCAAAGGTTTTGAATCGCTGATCCAAAACTGTTGCTGTCAGGTGTGCCGATGGCTTGCAACACCCGTACCCGAAACAACACCCTCCGAGGGTTTGCAACGGTCGCCTCCGCAGGAGCGGTTTGGCTGCTGATTACGTCTAAAGTTCAAGCGAAAAAAGCACCTTTAAAGGGCTTGAGTTCTCTGCTCGACTTGTGCTTGGGATTTGCTTCAAACCCCAAGATGTAGTGTTTTGTTTCGATAGGGATACAAGATAATGCGGTCCCGGGGGTATTGCAAGGTCGTGCTCTGTGGATAACTTGTGCGTATTTTGTGTGTGATTTCAATCAACGCCTTGTAGGCTGCGTCTTAGCGCCGGATGACCGCTCGTCACCCTTTTTTTCACCGTCACCCACAAGGCCGATGAATTTTTCGGGCGCGCACCCTACCACAAAATCAGCGACTGTCCGAGCCGCCCGACAATCAGTGGGTTACCTCCCCTGGTGACGGTTGGCAGGCGTCGGTGCCCGACGTAGTATCCCGAGCCCATGTTGCCTTTTGGTGAAGCACGGCAACGGACACTCTTTATAACAACAAGCTGTCGAGGTGAACCGTGGAGCAGCAGCGCAGTCAGGTGTTGATCGTCGAGGATGACCAGCGTTTGGCCGACCTGACCTGTGAATACCTGCAGGCCAATGGCTTCGATGTCCAGGTTGAAGGGGATGGTGCCCGGGCGGCGGCGCGGATCATTGCCGAGCAGCCGGACCTGGTGATACTCGACCTGATGCTGCCCGGCGAAGACGGCCTGAGCATCTGCCGCAAGGTGCGCCAGCATTTTGCCGGGCCGATCCTCATGCTCACTGCCCGCAGCGACGACCTCGACCAGGTTCAGGGCCTGGACCTGGGCGCTGACGATTATGTCTGCAAGCCGGTGCGCCCACGGCTGTTGCTGGCGCGGATCAACGCCTTGCTCAGGCGCAGTGAACCGGCCGCCGAGAGCGAACCCCCGCAGTGCCTGCAATTCGGGCCGCTGCGCGTCGACAACGTGCTGCGCGAAGCCTGGCTGTATGCCGACGGCATCGAGCTGACCAGCGCCGAGTTCGACCTGTTGTGGCTGTTGGTCAGCAATGCCGGGCGCACCCTGTCCCGCGAAGAGATCTTCACGTCGTTGCGCGGCGTGGGCTACGACGGCCAGGACCGGTCCATTGATGTGCGTATTTCCAGGATCCGCCCCAAAATAGGCGACGATCCCGAGCACCCGCGGATGATCAAGACCATCCGCAGCAAAGGGTACCTGTTTGTGCGCGAGGCAGCCGAGGCCATGGGCCAGGCGCAATGAATTCGATTTTCCTGCGGATCTATGGCGGCATGCTCGCCGCGTTGGTGCTGGTGGCCGTGCTCGGCGTGCTCAGCATGCACCTGCTCAACGAGGTGCGTGCTGCGCAGTACCGGGAGCGCCTGGCGCACGGCACCTTTACCTTGATGGCCGACAACCTGGTATCGATGGGCAGTGTCGAGCGCAAGCGCGCGCTGCTGATGTGGGAACGGCTGCTGGGCATTCCGCTGGAACTCGACAGCATGGCCGCGGTAGGCCTCGACGGTGGGCAGCGCAGCACCTTGCAGCGCGGCCAGGTGCTGGTGGAGAAGACTGGGCCGCATGCGGCCAAGGTCATGCGCCAGATCGGTACCGAAGAGCTGCTGCTGGTGGGCGAAGTGCAGCAGATCAGCGAGCAGCTGGCGCGTGCCACCATCTATCTGCTGGCCGATGAGCTGGTGCGCTACCCGATTGGCGAGCAGCCCCGGCGCTTGGCCGAGATCAAGCAGAACAAGGGCTTTGGCTTTGACCTGAGCCTGCGCCGCCTTGACCAGACCGACATGGATGAAGACCAGCGCCGGCGCGTCGATGAAGGCGACACGGTGTTGGCCCTGGGCAAGGACGGCGACTCGATCCGGGTGTACGCCGGCATGGTCGGCACCCCGTGGGTACTGGAGATCGGCCCCTTGTACCAGATGAACCCGTATCCGCCCGAGCTGCTGGCATTGATTGCCTTGCTCGGGCTGTGCCTGATCGGGCTGATCGTCTACCTGTTGGTGCGCCAGCTGGAGCGGCGTTTGTCTGATCTTGAAACCGCCGCTACCCGTATCGCCCAGGGCAGCCTGGAAACCCGTGTGGCGGCTGACGATGCCGACTCGGTCGGACGCCTGGCAGCGGCCTTCAATGGCATGGCGGAACATTTGCAGCGTTCGCTGACCATCCAGCGCGAACTGGTGCGCGCCGTTTCCCATGAACTGCGTACGCCGGTGGCGCGGCTGCGCTTTGGCCTGGAGATGATCGCCACGGCGCGCGACGACCAGGCGCGGGAAAAGTATTTGAGCGGCATGGATGGCGACATCCAGGACCTGGACAAACTGGTGGACGAGATGCTCACCTACGCCCGCCTCGAACAGGGCGCGCCGGCGCTGCATTTCCAGCGGGTCGACCTCGATGCCTTGCTTGATCAGGTGATTGAAGAGCTGGCGCCGCTGCGTGGCGACGTGCGGGTGGTGCGCGGGCCGTGCGAGGTGGCACAAGGGGCTGAACCGGGGCAGGGCCCCTGGGTTGAAGCCGAGCCGCGTTACTTGCACCGGGCCCTGCAGAACCTGGTGAGCAATGCCATGCGCCATGCGGAGTCGCAGGTGAGCCTCAGCTACCAGATTGGCCTGCAGCGCTGCCGCATCGATGTCGACGATGACGGCCCAGGTGTGCCAGAAAGTGACTGGGACCGCCTGTTTACCCCCTTTACCCGCCTCGACGACAGCCGCACCCGGGCCTCGGGCGGTCACGGCCTGGGCCTGTCGATTGTGCGGCGGATCATCTATTGGCATAACGGCCGGGCATCAGTCGGGCGCAGCGAACGCCTGGGCGGCGCCCGTTTCAGCCTCAGCTGGCCGCGCCGTCAGGGCCAGGCATGAGTGAGTCGCTACGCCTTGAGCAGTTGCTGCAACCGCAGCGCTTCGACCGGTTGCTGCTCGAGCTGTACGGCGCCGAGTTGATGCCGGCGCAACGGCCGGTGCTGGTGTCGCAATGGTCGAAGTATTACTTCGGCCTGGTGTGGCAGACCTTGCTTTGTGGTGCCGCATTGTCCGTGTTCGACGTCACCGAAGTGACCCTCGATGCCCGTGGCCTGCCAATTGCGCTTGCTGGCCGAGGTGATTACTGCGTAGGTAATCAGGCGCTGCTGGCGCAGCACTTCAACCCCGTTGTGTCACGGCTGGCGGCATTGGGCGGGTTGGCGCCGGGGGTGGTGTGGGGCAATGCCGGGGATTGCCTGGACCAGGCACTCGCGCGTATCGGGGGCGATGCTTGCCATGGCTTGGGCTACTGGCTTAGCTCGGCTGAGAGTCCGATGCATGCGGCTGTCGGCCTGGATGCCGAGGGCAAGCGCCGGCGGCGTACTTGCTGCCTGAGCTACAAGGTCGACTGGGTTGGACACTGCGAGCATTGTCCGCTGCTGGTCTGAAGCTCAGACGCTGACCAGGCTCAACAACTGGTCACCCTGCAGGCAGAACTGCCCTTCAAGCTCCCGTCCGTTATGCCACTGCGCCGACAGGTCGGTCAGCAGGCGCAGGCGGGCGTGGCCATCGGTTGACCACGCCAGCACTTCGGCGTGTTCGAAGTAGAAGCGTTGCCGCACGATAGGGTAGAGCGCCTTGAACAGGCTTTCCTTGAGCGAGAAGGTCAACGTCACCGTCAGGCCCGTTTGCCCGGCTTGCATGCGTTGCAGTTCGGCCTCGGTAAGGATCTCGCGTGCCAGGCGTTCGGCGCGCGCATCACTGAGCAGGCTTTCCTGATCCAGCCCTAACCCTTGGCAATCGGCGTCGCGCGCCACCACGGCGGCCGCCCAGCCTTTGCCGTGGGTGATCGAGCCGCTGATGCCGGCCGGCCAGATCGGTGAGCGGTCTTCGTGCGTCCCCGGTACGTACTCAAGCCCGTTCAGGCGCTGCAAGGCGGCGCGGGCACAGACCCTGCCGGCCAGGTACTCGGCCTGACGCTTGGCCACCGAGCGTTGCAGGCTCGCGGTCTGTTCAATACCGGCGCGGGCGAAGTCGTCGCTGGCCAGCAAGGCAGGGTCGAAAGCGCAACTGACCAGTTCCGCGCCAGGGACCGGGCGGGGCAGGGGCCAGTGGTGCAACAGCGGCGCGCAGCAGGAGGGGAGTCGGTTCATGGCCGGTATTGTGCCGTGGGCGTGGGGGGCTTTCCAGTAGCGGTGGTTCGTTCAGGCGAGGTTCAGCTGGGGTTCAGCAGCGGTTCAGGGGCGTCTGCGTACTCTGGCTTCAACACCTAAACGGCACATCGCCAGGAGTAACCCCTATGAAATCGCTCAATGCACTGTTTATTGCCGCCGCTGTCTTTGGCGCCAGCGCCGCTGTTCAAGCCGCCGATACCACCTTCGCCGGCGTCAGCTACGGCCAGACCAGCGACCGGATCAGCAAGTCCGGCCTGCTCAATAGCAACACCGACCACCTGAACGCCAGCGGCATCATCAGCAAAGACGACACCTGGGGCGTGCGGGTCGGGCAAATGAACGATGAGCGTCGTTACTACCTGACCTATGACAACGTCTCCAACGACCACAGCGGACTGAAACTGCGTCAGGAAAACCTCTTGGGCAGCTACGACATGTTCTACCCCGTGGGCGACAGCACCAAACTGTTCGGCG
This sequence comes from Pseudomonas alkylphenolica, assembly GCF_016009175.1. Lineage (GTDB taxonomy): Bacteria > Pseudomonadota > Gammaproteobacteria > Pseudomonadales > Pseudomonadaceae > Aquipseudomonas > Aquipseudomonas alkylphenolica_B. The sequence continues at coordinate 10,663 of NZ_JADUCM010000046.1, read as the reverse complement.
GCGCCAGCGCCGGTATCACCAAGCTGAGCCAGGAGTCGTCCGGCTACAGCCGCGACACCGATACCGGTTACGCCGTCGGCCTGCAGGCCGGTGTGCTGCAGAAGGTCACCGACAACACCTCGGTCGAGTTGGGCTACCGTTACCTGCGCAGCAACGCCAAAACCGAGCTTGCCGAGCACGGCGGCCCGAAACTTGGCACCCTGCGCCTGGACAGCAGTGCCCAAACTTATCTGTCGGCGAACTACCTGTTCTGACCTGCGGATGAGGACGATCGAACCGGCTTTCAACGGGAAGGCCGGTTCGCTGTTTTAGCATCGATTTAGTAGGGTACCGGGGACACTGTTGCCGGTAGGGAAAGGGAGGCACCTATGAAACTGCTGGTGGTTGAGGATGAAGCGCTCTTGCGCCATCACTTGTACAGCCGCTTGAGCGAGAGCGGGCACGTCGTTGAGGCGGTGCCCAATGCCGAAGAGGCGTTGTTCCAGGCTGAGCAGTTCAACCATGACCTGGCCATCATCGACCTTGGCTTGCCCGGCATGGGCGGGCTTGACCTGATTCGGCAATTGCGCTCGCAGGGCAAGAGCTTCCCGATCCTTATCCTGACCGCTCGCGGCAACTGGCAAGACAAGGTCGAAGGGCTGGCGGCCGGGGCTGACGATTATGTGGTCAAGCCGTTTCAGTTCGAGGAGCTGGAAGCGCGGCTCAATGCCCTGTTGCGTCGCTCCAGCGGTTTTGTGCAGTCGACCATTGCCGCCGGGCCATTGCTGCTGGACCTGAACCGCAAGCAGGCGACCCTGGATGACGAACCGCTGGCATTGACGGCGTTCGAGTACCGCATCCTTGAGTACCTGATGCGTCATCACCAGCAGGTGGTGGCCAAGGACCGCCTGATGGAGCAGCTCTACCCTGACGACGACGAGCATGACCCGAATGTGATCGAAGTGCTGGTGGGCCGGCTGCGGCGCAAACTTGAAGGCAGCAATGGCTTCAAGCCGATCGACACGGTGCGCGGCCTGGGGTATCTGTTTACCGAGCGCTGCCGATGATCCGTTCGTTACGCGTACGCTTGATGCTGGCGGCGGCATTGCTGGCGCTGCTGTTCATGCTGGCGTTGCTGCCGGCGTTGCAGCAGGCCTTCAGCCTGGCGTTGAAGGAAGCTATCGAAAAGCGCCTGGCGTCGGATATCACCACACTGATTTCGGCTGCGAGAATCGAAAATGGTCAACTGAAAATGCCGGATTTGCTACCGGACGAGCAGTACGACCTGCCGGATCGCCGCCTGCTGGGCTACATCTTCGACCGCGAAGGGCATCTGGTCTGGCGTTCGCGGGCAACCAACGACGAACAGATCAACTACACCCCGCGCTATGACGGCAGAGGCAACGAATTCGCCCAGTTCCATCAGGCCGATGGCGAGGAGTACTTTGTCTATGATGCGGAGGTCAAGTTGCTGGGCGGCCAGAGCGCGGCCTTCAGTATTGTCGCCTTGCAGCCGTTGCGTGAATATCAGCAAACCCTCAATGGCCTGCGCGAGCGTTTGTACCTGGGTTTTGGTGCCGCCTTGCTGGCCTTGCTGGGGTTGCTTTGGGGCGGGCTGACCTGGGGCTTGCGCTCGTTGCGCCAGTTGCGCCACGAACTGGATGAAGTCGAATCGGGTGCCCGTGAGGGACTCAGTTCGGAACACCCCAGGGAGCTGCTGCGCCTGACCGGCTCGCTCAACCGGCTTTTGCGCAGCGAACGCGAGCAGCGCCAGCGCTACCGCGATTCGCTAGGCGATCTGGCCCATAGCCTGAAAACCCCTCTGGCGGTGTTGCAAGGGGTCAGCGAAAGCATGGCGCAGCGCCGTGAAGACCGCGAACAGGCGCGGGTGCTGCAAAGCCAGATCGAGCGCATGAGCCAGCAGATCGACTATCAGCTGCAGCGCGCCAGCCTGCGCAAGAGCGGCCTGGTGCGTCACCAGGTGGTGTTGCAGCCGTTGCTTGAAAGCTTGTGCAGTACCCTGAGCAAGGTGTACCGCGACAAGCGCGTCAAGGTCACCCTTGAAGTGCCGGAGCGCGCTACGGTGCCCATGGAGCAGGGCGCGTTGCTCGAGATGCTCGGCAACCTGCTGGAAAACGCCTACCGCCTGTGCCTGAGCGAAGTGCGCGTCAGCCTGCGCAGCGGGCCCTCGCTGGTCGAGCTGTGCGTCGAGGACGACGGGCCCGGGGTGCCGCCCGATCAACGCGAGCGCATCCTCAAGCGCGGCGAACGCCTGGACCGGCAGAACCCGGGGCAGGGGATTGGCCTGGCGGTGGTCAAGGACATCATCGAAAGCTATGACGCCAGCCTCACCCTTGATGATTCACCGCTGGGGGGCGCGGCGTTTCGCGTGCGGTTCTCCCTGGACTGAGTCGCCATCACCTTGGGCGGGAAACCGCCACCCCTAACCCTTTGCAAAAGATGTCGGGCGGAAATCCGCCAAGCTGCCCGGCAGGCTTGCAACCTCATTGTGCACGCAAACCCCGTAAACACGGGGCTCGCACCGATTAAGCGCATTTTGGCATCGGGCTTGCTATTGCCCTAGCAGAGTACTGCCAGGCAGCTCGACACAACAAATCCCTCCAGTGCAGGAGGGTTCGCGCTTTAGGTACCCCTCGCGTCCTGGGAAGGATCGGGTCGGTACACTTGAGGAAATAGCCATGACGACGCGTCAGCCACTGTACAAATCGCTGTATATCCAGGTGTTAGTAGCGATCACCATCGGTATCCTGCTGGGCCACTACTACCCCGAAACCGGCGTTGCCCTGAAACCGCTGGGTGACGGGTTCGTCAAACTGATCAAGATGGTCATCGCCCCCATCATCTTCTGCACCGTGGTCAGCGGTATCGCTGGCATGCAAAGCATGAAGTCGGTTGGCAAAACCGGTGGCTACGCGCTGCTCTACTTCGAAATCGTCTCCACCATCGCCCTGATCATCGGCCTGGTCGTGGTCAACGTGGTCAAGCCGGGCGCCGGCATGCACATCGACGTCAGCACCCTGAACGCCAGCAGCGTGGCCGCGTATGCCGCCGCCGGCGCACAGCAGACGACCGTCGGCTTCTTGCTCAACATCATCCCCAACACAGTGGTCGGTGCCTTCGCCAACGGCGACATCCTGCAAGTGCTGATGTTCTCGGTGATCTTCGGTTTCGCCCTGCACCGCCTGGGTGCCTACGGCAAGCCGCTGCTCGACCTGATCGACCGCTTCGCCCATGTCATGTTCAACATCATCAACATGATCATGAAGCTGGCGCCGCTCGGTGCCTTCGGTGCCATGGCCTTCACCATTGGCCAGTACGGCGTGGGTTCGCTGGTGCAGCTGGGCTACCTGATGGCGTGCTTCTACGTCACCTGCGTGCTGTTCATCCTTGTGGTGCTGGGTGGCATCGCCCGCGCCCACGGCTTCAGCGTCCTCAAGCTGATCCGCTACATCCGTGAAGAGCTGATGATCGTGCTGGGCACCTCGTCGTCCGAGTCGGCCCTGCCACGCATGCTGACCAAGATGGAGCGCCTGGGCGCGAAGAAATCCGTAGTGGGCCTGGTGATCCCGACCGGCTACTCGTTCAACCTCGACGGTACCTCGATCTACCTGACCATGGCCGCGGTGTTCATCGCCCAGGCCACCGACACCACCATGGACATCACCCACCAGATCACCCTGTTGCTGGTGCTGCTGGTGGCTTCTAAAGGTGCTGCGGGCGTTACCGGTTCGGGCTTCATCGTGCTGGCGGCTACCCTGTCGGCTGTCGGCCACCTGCCGGTGGCTGGCCTGGCGCTGATCCTCGGCATTGACCGCTTCATGTCCGAAGCCCGTGCCCTGACCAACCTGATCGGCAACGCCGTGGCAACCGTGGTGGTGGCCAAGTGGGTCAAGGAGCTGGACGAAGACAAACTGCACGCCGAGCTGGCGTCCGGTGGTTCGCCGCTGATCGAAGTCGGCCCGGTCGATGATCTGGGTGTCGCTGAAGTGTCTACCCGCTAACGGTACCGGCACACTGAAATAGCCCATCTTCGGATGGGCTATTTTGTTTCTGGTGGGGCGGGTTACTCCACCCGTGTTTCGCCGCTGTACACCAGGGTGTGGCGGCAACGCCGGCACAGGTAGCGGCGGCCCTGGCGCACCAGGCTGTGGCGCTGGGCCGAGAACGGGAAGTCGCTGCCCGCACAGGGGCAGCGGTAGATGTAGCGGGTTACGGTGCGACGCTTGATCGCGTAGTTATGGCAGCGATGCGGCGGCAGTTCGTAGACCCCGCGCATGATCAGTTGCCATTCCTCGCCATGCGGGGCAATCGTGTCGCCAAACAGCTGGTGCGCCACCAGGTGCGCGACTTCGTGGGCCACGGTCTGCTTGAGAAAGTCTTCGCTGTTTTCGCGGTATAGCTGCAGGTTGAAGCGCAGCAGGTTTTCATGCAGGTGGGCGACGCCGGCTTTTTGCCCGCGCAGCTTGAAGCTGACCTCAGGGCGAGGGAAGGGGCGTTTGAAAAAGGTTTCGGCTTGCTGGTAACAGGTTTCGACGCGGGATTTGAGCAGCTCGGGCATATCGGGGAACACTCCTGGCCGACGATTATGCCGCAACCACCACCGCGTTGCCGAGCCACCCGTCAGCGCACAGCATCAGGCCGTCTTGCGACGGCCCGATGGTTTACTGCGCCTATGTTGCAGATTTTCTAGTGATAGCTTCAGTTGGTATAGACCGGCCCCACGCCGAGTCCCCAGACGATCACGGTGAAGGCCATGATGGCAACCAGCACCACCAGGCCGACCGCCAGTACCGAACTCGAGAACAGGAAGCCTTCGTCCGAAGGAATGTTCATGAAGGTCGGTAGGCCGACATAGAGCAGATAAACCGTGTAGCACACGGCTGCCGTGCCAACGATCATTCCCAGCCAGAGGTGGGGGTACAACGCCGCCAGGCCGCCGACAAACAGCGGCGTTGCGGTGTAAGTGGCAAACGCAATGCAGCGGGCCATGCTCGGGTTGGCGTCGTAGGTGCGCGCCATCCAGTGAATGAACGCGCCCATCACTGCCACCCCGGCCAGCATCGCCAGGTACGACATGATGGTCATCCATAGCGCGCTTTCATGGGTGAGCATGACCGGCGCCCGTTCGCCAATGACCCAGCCGACCTGGGTCGTACCGATAAATGCAGAAACGGCAGGAATCGCCGCCAGTACCAGCGTATGCGTCAGGTACATGTGGCTTATGCTTTCTTCCTCGCCACGGATTTCTTTCCATTCTTGGTCAGGATGGGTAAACAACCCCAGAACGTGATGGATCATGCCAGTCACTCCTTCCATCGTTGCCATCGCCCCCCAGCGGAGCGCTTGCGACCCCACGTGTTGGGGCCAAGAGGATCGAGGTCACTTACAACTGTGGCCTTATGTCGCAGTATAGGAAGGAGTTAACCGCTTAAAGCCGACTTTTTAGAGCAAATCGCGCTGTCAGCGTGTCCCTTAATCACCTTGCAGTCTTTATCGGATTGGCCTACGCCTGCTCGCGGTTTGTGCGTAAAATATGCCGCTTTTGTCACACCTCGCGGATTTCAAGCGCTATGGGCACCCTTTCGGTCAACCAGAACAAACTGCAAAAACGCCTGCGTCGTCTCGCCGGCGAAGCCATCACCGACTTCAACATGATCGAAGATGGCGACAAGGTCATGGTCTGCCTGTCGGGCGGCAAAGACAGCTACACCATGCTCGATGTTCTGCTGCACCTGCAGAAAGTGGCGCCGATCAAGTTCGAGATCGTCGCGGTGAACATGGACCAGAAGCAGCCCGGTTTCCCCGAGCACGTACTGCCGGCCTACCTGAAGGCCCTGGGCGTCGAGTATCACATCGTCGAAAAAGACACCTACTCGGTGGTCAAGGAGCTGGTGCCGGAAGGCAAAACCACCTGCTCGCTGTGCTCGCGCCTGCGCCGCGGCACCCTGTACACCTTTGCCGACGAGATCGGCGCGACCAAGATGGCCCTGGGGCATCACCGCGACGACATCGTCGAGACATTCTTCCTCAACATGTTCTTCAACGGCACGCTCAAGGCGATGCCACCAAAGTTGCGCGCCGATGACGGCCGCAACGTGGTGATCCGCCCGCTGGCCTACTGCAGCGAGAAAGACATCCAGGCCTACTCGGACATGAAGGAATTCCCGATCATTCCGTGCAACCTGTGTGGCTCCCAGGAAAACCTGCAGCGTCAGGTGGTCAAGGACATGCTGGTGGAGTGGGAGCGCAAGACCCCTGGCCGTACCGAGAGCATCTTCCGTGGTCTGCAGAACGTGGTGCCATCGCAGCTGGCCGACCGCAACCTGTTCGACTTCGTCAACCTCAAGATTGACGAAACGGCGACGCCGCGGTTCCTCGATGTGCTGAACATCTGACCGGCATGCGTGATTATCAATGGTTGCATGAGTACTGCCTGAACCGCTTCGGCTCCGAAGCGGCCCTTGAGGCGTACCTGCCACAGCCCAAGGCCGCCGCGCAGCTGCGCGCCATCAGCGCCGACCGCTACCTGTCGACCCTGGCCTTGCGGGTGTTTCGTGCCGGGCTCAAGCACAGCCTGGTGGACGCCAAGTGGCCGGCGTTCGAGCAGGTGTTCTTTGGCTTCGACCCGAACAAGGTTGTGCTGATGGGCGCCGAGCATCTGGAGCGGTTGATGCAGGACACGCGGATCATCCGCCACCTGGGCAAGCTCAAGAGCGTGCCGCGCAATGCGCAGATGATCCTCGATGCCGAGCACAGCCACGGCAGCTTCGCCAACCTGATCGCTGACTGGCCGGTGACCGATATCGTCGGCCTGTGGAAGTACCTGGCCAAGCATGGCAATCAGCTGGGCGGTTTATCGGCGCCACGCTTTTTGCGCATGATCGGCAAGGACACCTTCATCCCTACCGATGACATGAGTGCTGCCCTGATTGCCCAGGACATCATCGACAAGCCACCGACCAGCCAGCGCGACCTGGCCCTGGTGCAGGCGGCGTTCAATCAGTGGCAGGCCGAGAGTGGCCGGCCGTTGTGCCAGCTGTCGGTGATGCTGGCGCACACGGTCAATCATTGAGATTGACCCCGCGACCTATCAAATTTGCCAGTTGTGGGTCGCTATCGATTACTCGGATTCTTTAAATCCCGATTGATAGCGACAGGACAACACTCATGGCAAACGCAAACAGCATCAGGCAGGGCAGCGGTCTAATTGATCCTGATTACCGGCAGGACGTGTTCCCCGAATTTGCCGGGGTCACAACCTCGGTATTGGACTGCACAGGGCGAGTGTGCGTCGGTAGTGCCTATGTCAGTGATAACTCCCTTGAGACGCACTATGCCATCTTTCGTCTGACCAACGACGGTCAGCTGGATCGTCGGTTCGGCTGTGGCGGGAAAACCACCGGCACTTTTCAGGACGGTAATCAGTCTATCGGTTATCACGTCATTCAGAGGCCTGACGATGGCAAGTTCATGGTCCTTGGCCTGACCTTTACCGGTTTGTTCCCGAGAAAGCCGGCGCTCGCGCGTTTCAACTCGGACGGCACATTGGACACGACATTTGCCAACCAAGGGCACTTCGTCATAGAACAGCCAAGCCTTGAACCCACGCCAATCTTTCAGGCAGATCACGGAACTGAATTGCAATTGTCCGATGCGGGAGCGGCGACACCGCAGCAATCATGGCAAATAAAACCCATCGGCGACTCATTCATTGTTTTCGGCAATTACTACGGCCATGACCTGGTGGTAATGATGTTCGACTGGGAGGCGAACTATGTCACTTCCTTCAATGGTTGCGGGTTCAAGTACCTGGAGCGTCAAGGTGAGGGCACGGTTTACGGCCTCGCCCTTCATGCGGACAGTCAATCCATTTGGGTGGGGGCCTGCATGCAAACGCCTGACTTCAGGTTCCGCGATGCATTTGTCGTTCGACTCACCCGACAAGGTGAATATGACCAGACGTTTGGCACCGCAGGCATTGCAGACTTTCCTGAGCTCCACACCCTGAAGAACGTTCTTGTGCTACCTGAAGATCAGCGGATCATCGGTTGTGGCGCACACGAGGATGGATCGGGTCTGTTGGTTGCGCTGCGCCAAGCTGACGGCGCGCTCGACGAAGACTTTGATCGCGTTGCCGTGAAACATGATGGACACAACATACGCTGGGATCATGTTCTTGCCGTTTCACCGGGTGCCAAGGACAGCAAGATCATTGCCGCTGGCGAGCTGAGAGTCGGTGTTGGCAACTTGCCGGGAGTGGTTGCACGCTTCAATAGTGATGGTTCGCTCGATACGTTCGCTACCCAGACGTTCACGTTGCGAAGGATCACCATGCTGGCGGGATGCACGCTGGATACCCAGGGCCGGATGCTGGTCCATGGGCAGACGCAGATTCCAGAGCGCTTCAATGGCTATGTTGTGCGCTTGTTAACACAGCAGTAAGCATGGCCACGGTTGTTGCAAGGCAAGCCCTTGACGGGCTTGCCTTGCGATCAGTTCGAACCTTCCCCGGCCAGACGCCGGTCGTACTGAAAACGCCAGCGCACGTACAGCAAGGCGCTGACGAACAGCGCCAGGCTGATCGCCACTTCCAGGTAGCCGAACAGCGCACGTGCCGGGTCGAATGCGGCCAGTACCCCTTTGATGAAGTACAGGTTGACCACAAAACAGGTCCAGGCGTGGGCGCGCGCGTTGCCGAGCAACATCCCCGGCAGCAGCAGCGCCAGCGGCGCCAGTTCGATGGCGAGGATCACACCTGTGCGTGCGCCATGCAGGTTGGCGAACATCAGGTTGTTGACCGTCAACAGGGCGACAAGGCCAAAGAAACTCGCCAGGCTCAAGGCACGGCTCAGGCGCAGGCGCAGGGTTAACCATTCAAGCGTAGGCAGCACCTTGGGTTTTTTAGCCACGGCCGTTCTCCAGCAGTTTGGCGGTGGTGGCCAGGCGTTGCCCGAGGGCGCGGCAGAGGGCGATTTCGTCGGCGTCCAGGTCGCGCTTTCCGTCTGCCCCGGCGTGATGGCTGGCGCCATACGGCGTACCGCCGCCACGGGTTTCCAGCAGCGCCGACTCGCTATAGGGCAGGCCCATGATCAGCATGCCGTGGTGCATCAACGGCAGCAGCATCGACAGCAAGGTCGATTCCTGGCCACCGTGCAGGCTGGCGGTTGAGGTGAAGGCGGCTGCCGGCTTGCCGACCAGGCCGCCACTCAACCAAAGGCTGCTGGTGCCATCGATGAAGTATTTCAGCGGCGCGGCCATGTTGCCGAAACGGGTCGGGCTACCCAGGGCCAGGCCCGAGCAATGGCGCAGGTCGTCGAGGGTGGCGTATAGCGCGCCGGTGTCCGGAATGTCCGGAGCGACGGCTTCGCATTCGGTGGAAATCGCCGGTACGGTACGGATCCGCGCTTCGAGGCCGGCCATTTCCACGCCCCGGGCAATTTGCCGGGCCATCTCGCTGGTCGAGCCGTGTCGGCTGTAAAACAGGATCAGGATGTAGGGTGCGCTCACGGCAGAATCTCCAGGACCTTCTCCGGTGGCCGGCCGATCACGGCCTTGTCACCGGCGATCAGGATCGGCCGTTCGATCAGCTTGGGGTGCTGGACCATGGCCTCGATCAGTTGCGCTTCCGTCAGGGCCGGGTCGGCCAGGTTCAGGGTCTTGTATTCGTCTTCACCGCTGCGCAGCAGCTGACGCGCACCAATGCCCAGCTTGCCCAGCAGTGCCGTGAGTTCGGCGGCGCTCGGCGGGGTTTCCAGGTAACGGACAACGTTTGGCGCCAGGCCACGGGCCTCGAGCAATTCCAGGGCGCCGCGGGATTTGGAGCAGCGAGGGTTGTGATAGAGGGTCAGGTCAGTCATTTCAGGTCGCATCCAGCAGGGTGTGGCGGCTATTCTACCCGTAGCGACTTTGCATTTTGCTTGAATCTTAGAGAAGGATTGACCCATGACAAGGCGTTTGGCAGCAGCACTGGCCATCACCGCGAGCCTGTTGCTCGGCGGTTGCGGTGCAGACTACGGCCTGGACCAGAACGGCCAGGCGGTGAAAGCCGAGCAAATCGACGGGCACTGGCTGGTGCTCAACTACTGGGCTGAATGGTGTGGTCCGTGCCGCACCGAAATTCCCGAGCTCAATGCAGCCGCCAAGCAATGGCAGGCGCAGGGCATCAAGGTCGTCGGGGTGAACTTCGACGGTTTGCAGGGCGAGGAGCTGAAAAAGGCCAGCGAAGCGCTGGGCATCGGCTTCACCGTACTGGCCAGCGACCCGGCCGAGCGCTACCAGCTGCCGCGCAGCGAAGCGTTGCCGGTGACCTACATCATCGACGACAAAGGCAAGGTGCGTGAGCAATTGATGGGCGAGCAGACGCTGGAGGGATTGAATCAGAAGTTGGCAGCGCTGAAGGGCGCTCAGTAGGAGCAACTGCCTGTCACTTGGTTAACTGTGGGAGCTGGCGCTAGCCTGCGATCGAGCGCGCAGCGGTCGCAGATACCTGCAGCCGATACGGGCCTCGGGGCTGCTGTGCAGCCCATCGCTGGCTGCGCCAGCTTGTGTCTTCACATGCCTTTAAAATCAGAGGTGAGAGCGGTGGATGGCAGACTGATAGCCAGCAGTGCCCTAGAGCACGAGTAGGAGCATAGTCGCCATCCACCTCTCACTCTGGCCCGAA
>NZ_JADUCM010000045.1 GCF_016009175.1 Pseudomonas alkylphenolica | reverse complement strand
GGGGGGGGGGGCCGCACCCGGGGGGCCCCGGCGTCGGGGTCACCCCTGATTGGCCCGCTTGTGGCGACACCGGGGGGGGGGGTGGGGCCGGTGGGGGGGGGGGGGTTGTTTTTGGGGGGGGGGGGGGCCGGGCGTGACGGGTGAAGAAGCGACTGAAATACGCCGGGTCCTTGAAGCCGAGCTGGTAGCAAATCTCGTTCACCGTGTTGCCGGTAAACAACAACAGCCGCTTGGCCTCCTGCATCAAACGCTCAAACACCAGGCGCTTGGAAGGCATGTCGGCAATACGCCGGCACACGTCATTGAGCCGCGCCTCAGTCACCCCCAACAACTGCGCATACCGGCTCAACGGCAAGTGCTGCAGGTAGTGCGCTTCAATCTGCAAGTTAAAACCCTGAAAGATGTGCAGGTCTTCGCTACGTGACGGTTGCGCCGTCAAGGTGCGCGCCGACAGGCGCAACAGACTGATGAAAATCAACCGGGTCAGAGCCTCCAGGCTCATGGCCCGCCCGGCCTGGTTGCCGGCGAACTCGCCCCGCAACTGATCGAACAGCAGGTTCAGCCGCGCCACTTCGCAAGCATCGACATCATCCCCCTCACCCACCGCCACGCAGATCGGCGCGATGCGCGCACCACCGGCCAGGCCGACGCTTTCCTCCAGCAGCGGCCACACCAGTTGCTGGCTGACCGTCAACACATGGCCGTCGCTGTGCGCATCGGTGACAAACGCATGGGGCACGGTCGGCGGCGTCAGGAAGAACATCGGCCCTTGCTGCAGATAGAGCTGGTCGTCGAGGTACACCCGCACGGTACCGCTCTTGACGTAATGCACCTGGAAAAACCGGTCGTGCCGGTGCACGGGCATATTGCGCCCGAAAAAATCCGCCAGCTTGCCGAGTGCCTCGTAATGCACCTGGGCATCGGCATACCGCTGATCGTAGGTCTGGCCTATGTGGATGTTGGGAATCGGGGGCCGCATCGCCATCAACAAGTCTCATTCAGCAAAACAGGAAGGCGACGTCGGCCCGGGTTCAGAGCTTGATCTGCTTGAGCTCTTCGAGCAGCGCCAGCAACTGCTGGAGCTTCTCCTCACCGAACTGCTCGAGGATGCGCTGGTAGTTGTGCTCCATGTCTTCGCTCATGGACACGAAGCATTGCTGGCCTTTTTCGGTCAGCCCGACGTGCACACGGCGCTGGTCTTGCGCAGAGCGCCAGCGGCGCACCAGGCCATCACGTTCCATACGTGACAGCACCCCAGTCATGCTCGGTTTGAGGATACAGGCCTGCTCGGCCAGCTGATAACTCTCCAGCTCACCGCTCTGGCGCAGGATGCGGATGATCCGCCATTGCTGTTCGGTCAGGCCGTGCTGATTGAGCGACGGGCGAAAAAAACCCATGGCCGCTTCGCGCGCTTGCAGCAGGGTCAGGGTCAGTGAAGGACGAGGTGCAGACATAAAGGGACCGGCCAGATAAGGGAAACAATGTCGATTTAAACAATAACTTGGAGCCGACGCAAACCGGCAATTGTTGCAGGTTTCGCCCCGCATAGAATCACCACGGCTTGACCATCGTTAACATATTAATTATAACATTAGCATGTTAACAATTTACCGCTGACAGCCCTCCCCTCTGGGCATCAACCAATCGCTATCCACTGGGAATCCCCAGCCCGATCCAGGAGTGAAGCAATGCGTCGCGCCGCTAGCGAAATCGCCACAGGCAACCTGTTCGGCATCGCCTTGAACTACACAGGCCTGCTGCACAGCCGTCTGCCGGAGTTCAACCAGCCGCCTTACCAGCAGCCACCGGTCAAGCCGGTGCTGTTCATCAAGACCCCGAACACCCGTAACGGCGATGGCCAACCTGTCGTCGCCCCCGCTGGCGAGCGCCTGCAACCCGGCCCGGCATTGGGCGTGGTGATTGCCAAGGACGCCAGCCGGGTCAGCGCCGAACAGGCCTTCGAACATGTTGCCGGCTACGTGATCGTCAACGAGTTCAGCCTGCCGGAAGACAGCTATTACCGCCCGGCGGTCAAGGCCAAGTGCCGTGACGGCTTTTGCTCGCTGAGCAGTGAAGTGGTGCCGGTCGACGAAGTGGCCGATCCGCACAACCTGACCCTGACCTTGTCGGTCAACGGCCAGGTCCGCCAGGAAAACACCACGGCCAACTTCGTGCGCAGCATCGGCCAGTTGATCGCCGAACTCAGCGAGTTCATGACCCTGCACGCCGGCGACGTACTGATCACCGGCACCCCGGAAGGTCGGGTCGACGTTCAGCCAGGCGACCAGGTAGTCGTCGAAATCAGCGGCCTGGGCCGCCTGACCAACACCGTTGTGGCGGAATAAGGAGCCCCCCCATGAAACACGCCCGCATCCGCTATGAAGACCAGGTGCATGCCGTCACCGTTGAAGCCGACAATACCGTGCGCCTGCAAGACGGCCGCCTGCTTGCCGAAAGCGCCGTGCAATGGTTGCCGCCTGCTGAAGGCAGCATGTTCGCCCTCGGCCTGAACTACGCCGACCATGCCGCCGAACTGGCCTTCAAGGCCCCGACCGAACCGCTGGCGTTCATCAAGTCGCCCGGCACCTACACCGGCCACAACCAGGTGACCTGGCGCCCGGACAACGTCAAGTACATGCACTACGAGTGCGAGTTGGTGGCGGTGATCGGCAAGCCGGCACGCAACGTCAAGCGCGAGGATGCCCTGAGCTACCTGGCCGGTTACACCGTGTGCAACGACTACGCCATTCGTGACTACCTGGAAAACTATTACCGCCCCAACCTGCGAGTGAAGAACCGCGACTGCACCACCCCGGTCGGCCCGTGGATCGTCGATGCCGCCGATGTTTCCGACCCGTCGAACCTCACACTGCGCACCTGGATCAACGGCGAGTTGAAACAGGAAGGCAGCACCGCCGACATGATCTTCGACATCCCCTACCTGATCGAATACTTCTCCAGCTTCATGACCCTGCAACCGGGCGACATGATCGCCACCGGCACGCCCGAGGGCCTGGCCGATGTAGTACCCGGTGATGAAGTGGTGGTGGAAGTGGAAGGCGTTGGCCGCCTGGTCAACCGCATCGTCAGCGAACACGCATTCTTTGCCGCCCGCGGCTAACCCGGAACAGAGCACACAGCATGATCAAGCACTGGATCAACGGTCAGGAAGTCGAAAGCCACGACACCTTCACCAACTACAACCCGGCCACCGGCGAAGCCATCGGTGAAGTCGCCAGCGGCGGCGCCGATGAAATCAACCTGGCCGTCGCCGCGGCCCGGGAAGCCTTCCCGAAATGGGCCAACACCCCGGCCAAAGAGCGCGCCAAGCTGATGCGCAAACTGGGCGAACTGATTGACCAGAACGTGCCGCACCTGGCCGAGCTGGAAACCCTCGATACCGGCTTGCCGATCCACCAGACCCGCAACGTGCTGATCCCGCGTGCGTCGCACAACTTCGAGTTCTTCGCCGAAGTCTGCACGCGCATGGACGGCCACAGCTATCCGGTCGACGACCAGATGCTCAACTACACCCTGTACCAGCCGGTCGGCGTGTGCGGCCTGGTGTCACCGTGGAACGTGCCGTTCATGACCGCCACCTGGAAAACCGCGCCCTGCCTGGCACTGGGCAACACCGCGGTGCTGAAGATGAGCGAGCTGTCGCCGCTGACTGCCAACGAACTTGGCCGCCTGGCGCTGGAAGCCGGCATTCCACCAGGTGTACTCAACGTGGTGCAGGGTTACGGCGCCACCGCTGGCGATGCCCTGGTGCGCCACCCGGATGTACGGGCGATTTCCTTCACCGGCGGCACTGCTACCGGCCGCAAGATCATGCAGACCGCAGGCCTGAAAAAGTACTCGATGGAGCTGGGCGGCAAGTCGCCGGTGCTGATTTTCGACGATGCCGACCTCGACCGCGCCCTGGATGCGGCGCTGTTCACGATCTTCTCGCTCAACGGCGAGCGCTGCACCGCCGGTAGCCGCATCTTCATCCAGGAGACCGTCTACGACCAGTTCGTCGCCGAATTTGCCGCCCGCGCCAAACGCCTGATCGTCGGCGACCCGACCGACCCGAAAACCCAGGTCGGCTCGATGATTACCCAGGCCCACTACGACAAGGTCACCGGCTACATCAAGATCGGCATCGAGGAAGGCGCCAACCTGCTCGCCGGTGGCCTGGAGCGTCCGGCCAACCTGCCGGCGCACCTGGCCAAAGGCCAATTCATCCAGCCGACGGTGTTCGCCGACGTCGACAACCGCATGCGCATCGCCCAGGAAGAAATCTTCGGCCCGGTGGTGTGCCTGATCAAGTTCAAGGACGAAGCCGAAGCGCTGCGCCTGGCCAACGATACCGACTACGGCCTGGCCTCCTACATCTGGACCCAGGACATCGGCAAGGCCCATCGCCTGGCCCGCGGCATCGAAGCCGGCATGGTCTTCATCAACAGCCAGAACGTGCGTGACCTGCGCCAGCCGTTCGGCGGGGTGAAAGGCTCGGGTACCGGTCGCGAAGGCGGCGAGTACAGCTTCGAAGTGTTCGCCGAGATCAAGAACGTGTGCATTTCCATGGGCAATCACCACATCCCGCGTTGGGGCGTGTGACAATCCGCTCGCAAGCGTGACTCGACCGGGTTTATAAACCCGGTCAGGGTTGCCAGCTTCCTGCGTGCAGACCAATCACAAGAACCAGGCCCTTGAGGCCGCGCTAGGAGAAAGATCATGGGCAAACTCGCCCTGGCTGCCAAAGTCACCCACGTGCCATCGATGTACCTGTCCGAGCTGCCTGGCCCACGCCAGGGCTTTCGCAAAGCCGCCATCGACGGCCATATCGAGATCAGCCGGCGCTGCCGCGAGCTGGGCGTGGACACCATCGTCGTGTTCGACACGCACTGGCTGGTCAATGCCAACTACCACATCAACTGCGGCCCGCACTTCAAGGGGCTGTACACCAGTAACGAGCTGCCGCACTTCATCAGCAACATGGAGTATGAGTTCCCTGGCAACCCGCAACTGGGCAAGATCCTCGCCGAAAGCTGCAACCGTTTCGGCGTCGAGACCATGGCCCATGACGCCACCACCCTGGCACCGGAGTACGGCACCCTGGTGCCGATGCGCTACATGAACGCCGATCAGCACTTCAAGGTGATCTCGGTCTCTTCGCTGTGCACCTCGCACTTTCTTCACGACAGCGCGCGCCTCGGCTGGGCGATGCGCAAGGCCGTGGAAGAGCACTACGACGGCACCGTAGCCTTCCTCGCCAGCGGCTCGCTGTCGCACCGTTTTGCCCAGAACGGCCAGGCGCCGGAGTTTGCCACCAAGATCTGGAGCCCGTTTCTCGAACAGCTTGATGAGCGCGTCATCGGCATGTGGCAGAACGCCGAGTGGCCGGCCTTTTGCGGCATGCTGCCGGAGTACGCGGCCAAGGGTCATGGTGAGGGTTTCATGCACGACACCGCGATGCTGCTGGGCGCTTTGGGCTGGTCGGAGTACGACGCCCAGGTCGAAGTGCTGACCCCCTACTTCGCCGCCTCCGGCACCGGGCAGATCAACGCGGTCTTCCCAGTGACGCCGCAAACCGGTAACAGCATTCCCGCAGCGCAGGCCTCCAATCCGGCCGCCGTTGCCACCAGCAGCCGACTCTGATCAACGCCTGCACACGGGCCGCGCCGCTGCGCGGGGGCGGCCCGTGCGCCGGTCACTACGCAGGACAACCACCATGCCTCATCTGGTATTGCTCTACACCCCCGACCTTGAACAACAAGCGGACATCCCCGCCCTGTGCCGGGCCCTGGCCGACACCATGTTGCAGCAACGGGACGAGAGCGGAAAAGCCGTGTTCCCCACCGGCGGCACGCGGGTGCTGGCCTACCCGGCGGCGCATTGTGCGGTGGCCGACGGCCGCGGCGACTACGGCTTCCTCTACGCCAACCTGCGCATGGGCGCAGGCCGCAGCCCGGCGGTGCACAAAGCCGTGGGTGACAACCTGCTCGCGGTAGTGCGCGCGCGCTTCGAGGCGATCCTCGCGCAGCGTCCGGTCGGCATCACCTTGCAGATCGATGAAAGCCCGGGCCAGGTCTACGACGGCAAGTACAGCAGCCTGCACCCCCTGTTCAACACGAATTTCTGAGGTTTCCCATGCTAGACGCCACACTCATCCAACAGGCCGCCGAACGCCTCGACGCTGCCGAGCGTTCGCGTGAACAGGTGCGCCAGTTCTCCCTCGACCATCCCGAGATCACCATCGAAGACGCCTACGCCATCCAGCGCGCGTGGGTGGCGCAGAAGATCAAGCGTGGACGCAAACTGGTCGGCCACAAGATCGGCCTGACTTCGCGCGCCATGCAGGTGTCGTCGAACATCACCGAACCCGACTACGGCGCCCTGCTCGACGACATGCTGTTCGACGAGGGCACAGACATTCCGTTTGAACGCTTCATCGTGCCGCGGGTGGAAGTCGAGCTGGCATTCATCCTCGGCAAACCGCTCAAAGGCCCGAACGTGACGGTGTTCGATGTGCTCGACGCCACCGAATGGGTCATCCCGGCACTGGAAATCATTGACGCGCGCATCCAGCAGGTCGACCCGCACACCAAGGCCACCCGCAAGGTGTTCGACACCATCTCCGACAACGCCGCCAATGCCGGTGTGGTCATGGGCGGCCGCGCCGTGCGGCCAACCGAGATCGATCTGCGCAAGGTGCCCGCGGTGCTCTATCGCAATGGCGTCATCGAAGAATCCGGAGTCTCCGCTGCGGTGCTCAATCACCCGGCCAAAGGCGTGGCCTGGCTGGCGAACAAACTCGCGCCGTACGACGTGACCCTCGAGCCCGGGCAGATCATCCTCGGCGGCTCGTTCACCCGTCCGGTCGCTGCCAACCCCGGCGATACCTTCCACGTCGACTACGACATGCTCGGCAGCATTGCCTGCCGCTTTGTCTGAGGGAGCCTGACCATGAAAATGCCCGTCAACACCTTCAAACAACGGCTGCAATCCGGTGAAGTACAGATCGGTCTGTGGCTTGGCCTGGCCGATCCCTACTGCGCAGAGCTGGCGGCCAACGCCGGGTTCGACTGGCTGCTGCTCGACGGTGAACACGCACCCAACGACCTGCGCGGGCTGCTCGGCCAGTTGCAGGCGGTGGCGGCCTATGCGTCGCAGCCGGTGATCCGCCCGGTGATCGGCGATACAGCCTTGATCAAGCAGATGCTCGACATCGGCGTCCAGACCCTGCTGGTGCCGATGGTCGAAAGCGCGCAGCAGGCGCAGGAGCTGGTGCGTGCCATGCGCTATCCGCCCAGCGGCGTGCGTGGTGTGGGCAGCGCACTGGCCCGTGCCTCGCGCTGGAACAGCATTCCCGGGTACCTCGACCAGGCCGATGCGCAGATGTGCCTGCTGGTGCAGATCGAAAACCTCGACGGCCTGGCCAGGCTGGATGAGATTGTTGCGGTCGAAGGCGTTGACGGCGTGTTCATCGGCCCGGCCGACCTCAGTGCCTCCATGGGCCATCGCGGTAACCCCGGCCATCCGGACGTACAGGCGGCGATTGAGGATGCCATCGTGCGCATTCACAAGGCGGGGAAAGCTGCCGGTATCCTCAGTGCCGACCAGGCCCTGGCGCGGCGTTACATCGAACTGGGCGCCCGTTTCGTCGCCGTCGGTGTAGACACCACCGTGCTGATGCGTGGCCTGCAAGGCCTGGCCAGTGCCTTCAAGGATGCACCACCACCGCCCACAGCCGGTGGTGGCGTCTACTGAGTAGGCGCCAGGCTTGCCGGCGAACCAGGCGCCGCGGTGTGTCTGTCATACCGCGTCAGCGTTCTTCGCCGGCAAGCCTGGCTCCTACGGTCGTCAGCGGCGTCTGGACGAATGGCTCGGCCGGTTCAGTGCCGAGCAGGTGATTGACGAACAAGTGGAACAACTCGGACTGACTGGAGATCCCCAGTTTGCTGTAAAGGTGCTTGCGGTGGTTTTTTACCGTGCCTTCGGCAATCTCCAGGTGCAGTGCAATCGACAGGCTGGAATGCCCGCGCAGGATCAGCCCGACAATCGCCTGTTCACGCGCGGTCAGGCGCTCGGTGGCAAAGCCCGAGAATGCCGCATCAAGCTGCTCGGCGATGCTCCTGGCAGGCCGGGCCCCGGTCGCCGCCTTCGCCACCGCACCGTGGTGACGCTGAAACATCGCTTCCAGCGCCGGCTGACACAAACCCAGGGCCGCCACCTCCTCATCGCTGAAGGCCGCCGAGCCATTGCAGCGCATCAACGAATAAGCCGCGTACATGCCACCGGGCAATGGCGAGAGAAAAACGATTTCTTCGGCCAGGCTGCCCGAGGCCAGCGAAATGCACGGGTGTACATCGGGCGAGTTGAAGTATTCACCCTCGAAAAACGCGTCGGGCGCCAGCTCCGCCATGCGGTACAAGCCCGCCTCACGCCCATGGGCACAGGCGGTGTACACCGGGTCTAGCAGGTAGGCGCCGTTGATGTAGCGCTGCATCGCGCCCGTTTCCGGAATGCCCTGAAGGTTGTCGTGCAACAGGATCGGCCGACCGCTTGCCGGGTACAGAAAAATGCAGCTCTGGTCGAACCCTGTGATTGCCTGCAGCACCTCGTCCAGGCAACGGACGAAAGCGGGCGTTTCTAGCGCAGTGAGCAATGCCGGGGTATGCAGGTGCCAGGTTTCAAGTACCTTCCAGCTCCGGGAATGGGAGAGTCCTGTTACGTGCGCCATGCTTCACCTTCTGCTCGCTCATGGGCCCTGTGCCGGTGCAAAAAGCATCGGCTGCGGGTGCTAATCGCCAAAGCCGATATACAAGCATTTTGCTTGCCAAACATTCAGTAACACTCTGGCTGACCGCCATGAAAAAGCCCGGTGCATCTGTATGCACCGGGCCTGGTCAACTGCGCATCATTTAAACGGAGGAAAAGCCGTTGTCCACAAACAGGTGGGCACCGCTTACGAACGAAGCCTCATCCGATGCCAGGAACAACGCGGCCCGCGCGACCTCTTCCGGTTCGCACAAGCGCCCTTGCTGTTGGGCGATATCCGCCTCGCTGGCATTCACACCCATCGCCTGCAGGTCGCGCAGTTCACGCATCCCGTGGTCGGTGCGAATGAACCCGGGGGCCACGGCGTTGCAACGGATACCGCGGTCGCGGAACTCCACCGCAATGGCCCGCGCGAACATCTGGCAGGCCCCCTTGCTGGCGTTGTACACCACCTCGCCTGGCGTAGCGTACTGCGCAGAAATCGACGAGGTACAGACGATGCTGCCCTTCCCTTTCGCCAGCATCTGCGGCAACACCGCTCGCGTCATCAGGAACATGCTCTTGACGTTGACCGCCATCAGCCAGTCCCACTCCGCTTCCTGCACCTCCAGAAAAGGTTTAACGATCAGCGTGCCGGCATGGTTGAACAGCACATCGGTCGGGCCCAGTGCGGCCAGGCTCGCGGCCACTGCGGCCTCCACCTCATCGGCCCGCGACACATCCGCCCCCAGGCCGATGGCCCGGCCCCCTTCACGTTCGATTTGCGCGGCCAGTGCCTGGGCGGCCTCGACGTTGCGATCGATGATCGCCACATGCGCACCTTCGCGGGCAAACAAACGGCTCGCCGCCTCCCCGCAACCACCAGCACCACCGCTGATGATCGCCACCTTGCCGTACAGACGTGGTTGATTGGAATGCATGGATAACTCCTGGATACGGGTAAAAAGGAAACAGCGCGGGCTCGGCCTTGAGCCCGCTGCGCAATCAGCGCGGATGACCGTCACGACCGCCGCTGACCGCGAAGGCCTCTTCGGGCGACAGCACCAGGCGGTGGCGGCGATAAAAGGCGAAGTACGCCATGCCGATCAGGTACCAGGCCGCCGCGCCGAGGGCGGCCCATTTGTACAGCGGATCGAGGAACTGGTAGATCAGGGTGATCGCCGAAATACCGATCACCAGCAGCGCACCGAACACGCCATAGGGGCTGCGATAAGGGCGTGGCAGGTCCGGGTGCAAACGACGCAGGCGAATGAAGGCGATGCACTGCAGGATGTAGGAGATCATCCCGGCGAACACGATCATGCTGACCATGATGCCGCCCATCAGCGCATTGTTTTCACGACCGAAGCTAAACCAGAACACCAGCAGAATGGTCAGTGCCAGCATCGAACCGGCCAGCAGTGCGAGGTTCGGTGTCTTGTGCTTGGGATGAGTGACCGACAGCGCCGTTGGCAGGTAGCCGGCACGCGACAACGAATAGATATTGCGCCCGGCGGCGAAGCTGCCGGCCAGAAAGGATGCTGCCAGGCCCAGTACCGCTACTGCAGCCAGGACCTTGCTGGCGGTATGACCAAAAATCTCCCGAAAGCCATCCAGCAGCGGTTCGCCGGAGGTGCTCATGGCAAAGCTGCCGCCACCGATCGAGGCACTGAAAAACAGCACACCCATGGCCAGCGCGGCAAGGATCAGGATGCCGGCGACCAGCGCCCGAGGCACGTGGCGGCTTGGGTCGTGGCACTCTTCGGCGGTGAGCGGCAATTGCTCGATGGCGAGGAACATGTACACGCCAAACGGCAGTGCCAGCATCACCCCGGTCAGGCCGAAGGGCAACCACGGGCCACTGCCGTCGCTGACCTCGACCGGCGCACCGTCGGCACCTGCTGCAAGGTTCAGGGCATTACCGGCGAAGTCGACATGGGGAATGGCGGTGATGAAGAAGAACAGCAGCACGCCGATGGCCGCCAAGGTAATGCACACCACCACGCGCATCGACACGCCCAGGCCGCGCACCGAGAGCAACAGCATGCAGGCATAGCCCACCAGCCACCACAACGGTTGCCATTGCGGCCCCGTATCAAAGATCGCTGAAAGGTAAGCGCCCATGAAGAACATGTTGCCTGCCGGTGCCAGGATGAACTCGATGTTCTCCGCAAGCCCGGTGCTGAAGCCGCCCCAGGGGCCGAGCGTGGTGCGCGCGAACGAATACGCGCCGCCGGTGTGCGGCAAGGCCGCCGACATTTCACCAATGGACGAACACAGCAACAGGTACATCACTGCGATGATTACGGTGGCCAGCAGCATGCTGCCAAAGCCCTGGGCCAGGCCCAGGTTCCAGCCCGAGTACTGGCCGGCGATCACTGCCCCCACGCCCAGCACCAGCAAGGTGAAGAACCCGGCATGACGTTGCAGTGTGCGTTGTTCGAAGTAGCCGCTGGTGACGCTCTGATAGCTGACCCCGCCACTCCCTGATGATGACGTGTTCAGCGTGGTGGTCTTGTTCATTGTGCCCGCCCCTTGATCAACTGGTTGAAGTGCTCCAGTTGCGATAGTCCGGGTTCACGGCAAAAAGCGGTATGTCCCCAAAGGGACATAAGCGCTCGCCAGCAGAAAAAAAAGCCCCACCGCTAAGCGGCAGGGCTGGGTACAACAGGTACTAGCGCAACGTTACCGCCCGATAGCCCGCGCCGCATCCGCGGTGTATTGGTCGGTGGTGAACTTGCCTTCGTTGAGGATCGGGCCCTTCTTCGATTCGTTGGTCATACCGTAGCCGGTGTACTGGCCGGAGTTCAGGTCCATGAAGAACTGCGAACCGGCCTGCCAGGCGCTCATGTCCGGGTGGTAGTAGTAGTTGATCATGGCGTGCTTCCACAGCTGCCCGCGGGCATCGTAGTTATCGGCCATCACTGCATGCCAGGTGTCTTCGTCAATGAACAGCACCCGCTTGCCATAGACGTGACGGAAGCCTTCCTTCAGGTCCGCTTCCACAACCCACACGCGGCGCAACTCATAGCGCATGAACTCCGGATTGGGGTGGTTGGGCGTGAGGATCTCGGCGTACTTGACGGTCCCGGTGTTGGCCTTGAAGGCGTTGGCCGGGCTGTAGATTTCACGCTTGCCGATCAGCTTCCAGGTGTAGCGTTCGGGCGAGCCGTTGAACAGACGGTCTTCGTCCACGGTCATGGTGCCGTTGGTACCGATCATGGGCTGGTCGAAACCATACCCCGGAAGTTGCCGTACGCGTCGGGTCGATGGGCTGTAGGACCAGGCCTGACGTGCATCGGTGCCGTAGTTGTAGGGTTCATGGGCAATGCTGAGCGTGCCGTTGTCACGGGCCGGCTTCAGGGTCATGTTGTTGCTCATCGCCGACAGCTTGTCTTCGGTGCGCGGGTCGGTGGTGGGCGAGTTGGCCATCGACAGGTTGCGGGCGTAGGCACGCCCCCAGCCGATGCTGCCGTTAGGCAGGACCGAGGCCAGGTCGGTGGTTTTTTCTTCGGTGTAGGCACGCGCCGGCAACTGGTGGTTCCACACCACTTCGGTGCCGGATTTGGGAATCGGGAACGGCACCTGGCCAATCCCTGTGAAGCCTTCGCCGTCGTTGACCAGCTTGGCGTTCAGTGCGTTGTCCATCGCCCGGCGGCAAACATAATCGGGGTAGCGGAAGTCCCGGTGCCCCGGGTAGACGTTCATCTTGTAGGTGGTCGGGTATTTCTTCAGCAGGGCCTTCTGCCCTTCGGTCAGGTGCGCCTCGTACTGGCCCATGTTCTGCGCAGTAATCACCAGGATCGGCTTCTCGGCAGCGTAAGGATCAACCGGTTGGTCGCCGGAGAACTTGACGTGATTCCAGCTGGGCACTTCGCCCAGGTATTTACCGGTAAACGGCGGAATGGTGCCCTCGGCGTTCCCGGCTTGCTCGGCGCCGACACACGTCAGCTCCTTGCCCAGTTTGGCGGCTTCCTGCGGCGACACCTCGGCGAACGCGGAACCCAGCAGCCCGCTATTGGCTGTGACTGCGACCGCGAGCATGAGACCTGTTCTTGTTATTTTCATGTGTTGCCTCCTTCGCTGATAAGGCTGTTTGGTATGCACCCATTTGTTCCTGATCGACCGGCCCCAACATCGTCCGGAAAGACTAGGGTTTGAACGAAAGTGCTTTCACAGGCGTCATGCGCCCAAACTTTCTTGCAATTGCGCCTTGAGCACCTTGCCGGTGGCATTGCGCGGCAAGGGTTCGAGCACCCGGAAGACCTGCGCCGGCACTTTGTAGGCGGCCAGACGCTCGGCGATGAATGCGCAGATCTGCGTTTCCTGCGGCAGCCTGCCGGCCTGGCCATGCACCGCCAGGCCCACGGCCTCACCCAGCACCGGGTCGGCAATGGCGAACGCCGCCGCTTCAAGAACGCCAGGCATGTCGAGGACGCAGGTCTCTACTTCAGCGGCGGAAATTTTCTCGCCACCGCGGTTGATCAACTCCTTGACCCGACCGGTGATGTTGAGGAAACCCTCATCGTCGAGGTAACCGATATCACCGGTGTCCAGCCAGCCGTCGCGCAGGCTTTGTGCCGTGGCATCCGGCAGGTTCCAGTAGGCGCTCATCAAGGTGGGCGAACGCAGCCAGATCACCCCCGGGGTGCCCGCCGGTTGCGGCTGTTCAGGGCTGTCGCCGATGCGAATATCGACGATGGGCAACGCCCAGCCTGCAGTCGCCGGTTTGTAGACAAACTGATCGCCGCCGATTGCCGCGCCAATGCCGTTGCTTTCGGTCAGGCCGTATCCGGCACCGCCGATGACATCGGGCTTGATCCTGAGCATGTCGTCGAGCACGCTGGCGGAGGACGCGCTACCGCCCAGGCCCAGGCCGAACAGGCTGGCGGTTTGCTCGGTGCCAAAACGCGGCGAAGCAAGCAACTGCTGCATCATCACCGGCGCACCGTTGAACTGGGTGCAACGTTCATCGCGAATCAGGTCGATGGCGCGTTCGACATCCCACTTGTACATCAGCATCAGGCGACGACCGCCGCGTATCGCCGTGAGGTACTGCGCATGCAGACCGCTGACGTGGAACAGCGGCACCGCCGCGAGCGTCGTGGGCGCAAAGCCGCTGTTGATCACCACACCGATGCGCTCGGGCGAACTCATGGCGCAAAACGCGCTCTGGAAATCCAGCGCAGTCAGCGCCTGGCTGATCGCCCGATGGCTGGACACCGCCCCTTTGGCGCGACTGGTGGTGCCGGAGGTGTAGAGAATCATCGCAGGGGAATCAGGGTCGATGTCCAGGGCCGGCACCAACATCGCCGACTCGCTGATCAACGCCTCGTAACTCAGGCAGTATTCGGGAAGCTCACCCTGGCCACCGACGACGATGGTCGCCAGTTGCTCACGGCGCAGGTCTTCACGCAGGGTATCGAGGCGCGCCTGGTCGCACAGCAGCAGCCGCGAGCCGCTGTCCTGCAGGGCGTATTGCAGCTCGTTGCGCAGGCCCCAACTGTTGAGCGGTACACACACGGCACCACAGCGCAGGATCGCCGCGAAAGCCACCAGCCACGCCGGCTGGTTGCGCATGGCAATTGCCACGCGCTCACCCGGTTGCAGGCCGAAACGGGCGATCATCTGCCCGGCGAGGCGGTCAACCTGGTCGTAATACTGATTGAAGGTCAGGCGTTGCGACTGCCAGACCAGAAACTCACGGTCGCCGTGCACACGACCGGCGTCGATCACCTGCAGCAGGTCGTGCGCAGCGTGACGGAAATAGCGTGGCGCGCCGTCGTCCGGCGTAACCACTTCAAAGGGCGCGCCGGGGGCGACCAGTTGGCGCCACGCGGTTTGCCAACGTTCAATGCTCATCTGTGTGTTCTCCAGAACAGCCGAATAACCTGTGGGAGGATTACGCGTGGGCCGAATAGCGTTCGCAATGGAAGTCCCGGTCACCCAGGCAGCTCTGCGCAACGCGCACATGCTTGAGGTACAGGCCGACATCCAGCTCGTCGGTAACGCCAATCCCGCCGTGCATCTGCACCGCTTCGTTGGCGACCTTGATCGCCGTGTCGCCGGCTTTCCATTTCGCCAGGCTGACCAGCCGGGCACGGCCCCGGGCATCCACACCGGCGTCATCCAGCGTCGCCAGCGCGGCCATCAGGGCACTGCGGCTCAGCGCCAGGTCGACGTACATTTGCGCGGCGCGATGCTGCAGGACCTGGAAGGTGCCAATCGCGGTATCGAACTGCACGCGGGTCTTGATGTACTCCAGCGTGGTTTCGAACAATTGCTCGGCCATGCCCAGCAGCTCTGCCGCCAGGCAAGTGCGACCACGGTCCAGCGCGGTTTCCAGCGCCACCCAGCCTTCACCCAAGGTGCCCAGCAGTGCATCGCTGCCCAGCTGCACGCCGTTCAGTTGCAGGCGCGCGCAATTGCGCGAGTCGATCAGCGACAAGGCGCTCACAGTCAGGCCCGGCGTATCGGCGGGCACCAGGAACAGGCTGATGCCCTGGGTGTCGCCCGGTTGCCCGGCGGTACGCGCCGCCACCACATAGGCATCGGCACCCAGGCCGTCGACGACCCAGAACTTGTCGCCGTGCAGGCGATAGCCCTGCCCTTCTGCCTTCGCCTCAAGGGCAATGCGGCCCGGTGCATGGCGCGAGCCTTCGTCCACGGCCAGGGCCAGGCGCTGTTCGCCGCCTATCACTGCGTGCAGCCACTGCGCCTGCTGCGTCGAATTACCCGCCAGGTGCAGCAACGAGCCGCCCAGCACTACGCTTGAGAGCAACGGTGTGGCCGACAGGTTGCGCCCCATGGACTCGAAGATCGGCCCGAGGCCCTTGCAGCCGAAATCCAGGCCACCGAGGTCTTCCGGAAATGGAATCGCACTCCAGCCCAGCTCGACGGCATCGCGCCAGAGCTGCGCATCGAAACCCGCTGGCTGCGCCTCGTCACGCAGTCGGCGCTGGGCACTGACCGGGCTGCGCGCGGCGAGAAAGTCCCGCGCGCTGTCAGCCAGCAAACGCTGTTCATCGCTATAACGCAGGCTCATGACGGTGCTCCTGTTTTCACGGCTGGCTTTTTCGCTTCAGGCAAACCAAGCACGCGCTTGGCGATAACGTTGAGCTGGATTTCCGAGGCGCCACCGGAGATCGTCAACGCATAGCTGCTGAGCCAGGCGCGGGTGACCGCCAGTTGCTGCTCGCTGAACGCCGGGCACTCCCAACCGAAGGCATGACCGCCCATGGCATCGAGCAACACCTCGAACTTGTCGCGCTCCTGTTCGGTATGCACCAGTTTCATGATCGACATCAGGCCGCTGATGTCTTCACCGGCCCGCGCCTCTTCACCCATGCGCTGCACGGTCAGGTTGTAGGCCTGCTCGTTCATCGCACAGGCCGTGGCCCTGGCCTGCAGTGCGTGTTCGCTCTGGCTCTGTGGCGCAGGCACGTATTCACGCATCAGGGCCAGCAGGTCGAAATGCGACGGCAAGCTGAACTCGCCAAACTTCGACATCGCCTTGCGCTCGTGCTGCAACAGGTACTTGGCCAGGTTCCAGCCGCCGTTCAACGGCCCGATCAACTGGCTTTTGGGCACTTTCACGCTATCGAAGAACACCTGGCAGAACGCCGATTTGCCGCTGATCAGATCAATCGGCTGCGGCTTGACCCCGGGGCTGCGCATGTCCAGCACGATCAGGCTGATGCCCTCGTGCTTGGGCGCGCTGAAATCGGTGCGTACCAGCGCATACATCCAGTCGGACTTGTCGCCGTAGGAGGTCCAGATCTTGCTGCCGTTGACCACGAAATGGTCACCGGCATCCACCGCGGCCATTTTCAGGCTGGCCAGGTCGGAGCCGGCGTTCGGCTCGGAAAAACCCTGGCACCAGCGCACTTCACCGCGGGCGATCGGCGGCAGCAGGTCGCGCTTCTGTTCTTCGCTGCCGAAGGCCAGCAACACCGGGCCGAGCATCCAGATGCCCAGGTTGATTTGCGGCGGCCGGCATTTGATCCGGCGCATTTCGCTTTCCAGCACCGCCAGTTCTTCGTCGCTCAGGCCGGCACCGCCATACTCCACCGGCCACTCCGGGCAGAACCAGCGCTTGTCGCGCATGCGCTCGAACCACAGGCGTGCGTCTTCGCAGGGAAACTGCGGGTTCTGGCTGCCCCACACCACATCGCCTTCGGCCATGCCCGTGCGCATCGACAGCGGACAATTGGCCTCCAGCCAGGCACGGGTGTCGTGCCGGAATTGCTCGATAGTGCTCATGAAAGTCCCCTTCGCCCCGCCCCGGTTGCGGGGCGAGTACGGTTTTTGTTTTTGATGGACGAGCGTCAGCGTTGGGTGCGTGGCATGCCGAGGCCGAACTGGGCGATCAGCTCACGCTGGATTTCATTGGTGCCACCCCCGAAGGTCAGGGTCGTCACGCAACGCAATTCGAATTCCAGTTCGCCCTGCAGCAGGGTTGCCGCCGAGCCGCTGCGCATCGAGCCATTGGCCCCGACAATCGCCGCCAGCTTGCGAAGGATTTCGATGGCTGACTCCGAGCCGAACACCTTGGTGGTCGAACTCAGTGCCACGCTCATGCGGTCGTGCTCCAGGTCGGCGGCGATGCGCATGTTGATCAGGCGCATGGCTTCCAGGCGCGCATAACACTCGGCCAGCGAGCTGCGTACCCAGGCCTTGTCCATCGCCCGGCGGCCCTGCTCGTCGCGGGCCCGCGCCCACAGGTAGACGCGGCGGAACAACGCCACCACCTTGTCCGACCAGGTGCCCAGGCCCAGGCGCTCGTGATTGAGCTGCGAGGTGATCAGCTTCCAGCCGCCGTTCAACTCACCCACCAGCATCTCGTTGGGTACCCGCACGTTGTCGTAGTAGGTGGCCGTGGTCGGGATGCTGGTGGTCGGGATCAGGGTGTGGGAGAAGCCCGGTGTCGTGGTGTCGACGATCAGCAGCGAAATGCCTTTGTGCCGTGCCTCGGCAGGATCGGTACGCGCCGCCAGCCAGACGAAGTCGGCCGACTCGGCACCCGACGTCCACAGCTTGTTGCCGTTGACCACGAAGCCCTCGTCGTCCTGGCGCGCGCTGGTTTTCAGCACCGCCAGGTCGCTGCCGGCGCCGGGCTCGGAGTAGCCGATGGCGAACATGATTTCACCCGCGGCGATACCGGGCAGAAAGCGCTCTTTCTGCAGCGCACTGCCATGGGCCATCAGGGCCGGACCGACGGTGCTGATGGTCACGAACGGCAGCGGCGCCCCGGCGATGTTGGCTTCTTCGAAGAAGATCAACTGTTCGGTCGCGGCATAGCCCTGGCCACCATGGGCCTTGGGCCAGCCGACCGCCAGCCAGCCGTCACGGCCCATCTGGCGGATGGTCTGGCGAAACAGCTCGCCGCCTTCCTTGCCGCGCAACTGGTCGCGCATGTCCGGGGTCATCAGGGCCTGGAAATAGTCCCGCACCTTGTGGCGCAGGGCATGTTGTTCGGGAGTGAGGTCGACGAACATGTGCTGCTCCTTAGGCTGTGCCGAGAATCAGGCCGCTGGTGGGTACGCCAGTGCCGGCCGTGACCAGCACGTTCTCGACATCCGCCACCTGGTTGACCGCGGTACCACGCACCTGACGCACCGCTTCGGCAATGCCGTTCATGCCATGGATATAGGCCTCGCCCAGTTGCCCGCCGTGGGTATTGATCGGCAGTTTGCCGCCACGGGCATGGTGCCCGGCGCGGATGAACTCCTTGGCCTGCCCGCGCTCGACAAACCCGAACTCTTCCAGCTGCGGCAACACGAACGGGGTGAAGTGGTCGTAGATAATGGCGGTCTGGAACGCCTCCGGGCCAAGACCCGACTGGCGATACAGTTCACGCGCCACCACGCCCATTTCCGGCAGCCCGGTGATGTCGTCGCGGTAGAACGAGGTCATGCTTTGCTGGCCGTGGCTGATGCCCTGGGAGCCGGCCTTGATCGTCACCGGTTTCTGGCGCAGGTCACGGGCACGCTCTGCCGAGGTGATAACCATGGCGACGGCGCCATCGGATTCCTGGCAGCAATCGAGCAGGTGCAACGGCTCGCAGATCCAGCGCGAAGCCTGGTGCTCTTCCAGGGTGATCGGCTTGCCGTGGAAAAACGCCTGCGGGTTGGTCGCGGCAAAGTCCCGTGCGGCCACCGCAACCCGGCCGAAGTCTTCGGAGGTGGCGCCGTAGGTGTGCATGTAGCGCTGGGCGAACATCCCGACCCAGGCGGCCGGTGTATGGAAGCCGTGGGGCATGTACCAGCCGTAGTTGACGTTGTCGAAGGTCGGCGTCGAGGCGAAGCCGTAGTTGCCGGTGCCGAAGCGGTACCAGGAGCGTTCGTTCATGGCGCGGTACACCACCACCACTTTCGCCACCCCGGTGGCCACGGCCATGGCTGCGTGCATCACCGGCCCGCAGGCCGCGCCGCCCCCGTGGGGCACCTGCGAGAAAAACTTCACGTCTTTGCAGCCGAGCAAGCGGGCAATCTCGTACTCCGGAACCTTGTCCACGGAATACGAACTGAACCCCTCGACCTCGCTCGGGTCGATGCCGGCGTCCTTGAGTGCACTCAAGGTGGCTTCCATGGCCAGGCGCAGTTCGGTGCGTCCGGAGTTCTTGGAAAATTCGGTTGCGCCCAGGCCAACGATCGCGGCGCGCCCGGAAATCGATGAATCAGTCATCTGTGTCTCTCCGGTGTCAGGGCAGGACCACCGCGACCGTGCCGGTCACGTGGTTGCCCATGGAATTTTTGCCGCCGAGGGTGATTTCCACCGTGCGGGTGTCGGCGTCCAGTTGCGTGACGCTGCCGCTGAAGGTCATGCAGTCACCGGGGTAGTTCGGTGCACCAAGCTTGATCTTCAGCGAGCTGAACACCGCCTCCGGCCCGGCCCACTGCTCGACGAACCGCTGCACCAGCCCGTTGGTGGTGAGGATGTTCATGAACACATGGGGCGACCCCAGGGCCCGCGCCGCGTCGGCGTCGTGATGGCCGGGGAAATAGTCGCGGGTGGCAATCGCACCGCCGTTGATCAGGGTCACCGTGACCGGCACCGCCAGTTCCGGCAGTGCTTCGCCGGGGCGCACGTCTTCAAAGCGCTTGGTGTTCTTCGAGGTCATATTTCCATCCCAGCTTGTCGTTATCGTTGAGCCAGTCGCCCAGGCGTTCCAGGCTTGCCGCCGAACCGCCGAGGGCTACGGTCAGGCCACGGCTCCAATAGAGAAAACGGTGGATCGGGTACGTCAGGTCGACGCCAATCCCGCCATGCACGTGCTGCGCGACATGGCCGATACGGTGGCCCGCTTCACAGGCCAGCCATGCGGTGGCCAGGGCTTCGGACGGCGCCGGCAAACCGGCATCGATGCGGTAGGCCAGCTGCCACAGCGCCGTGCGTAAGGCTTCGACGGCAATGTGGTTGTCGGCCATGCTCATCTGTACGGCCTGGAAGCTGCCGATGACGCGCTCAAACTGCCGGCGCTCGCTGACGTAGGCCACGGTGCGGCGGATCTGCTCTTCGCTGACGCCCACCTGCAACGCCGCCAATGCCGCCACGCTGCGCAGCTCCAGCCAGTCAACCGCTGCGGCCGGCAGCAGCGCCGCGGCGTTCACGACCAACCCCTGGATGTGCAGGTCGGCCACCGCCTCGCCGTGGGTCAACACTGCCGATACCTTGCGGATCTCGGGGGCTGCCAGGTCGAGCAGAAGCAAGCGCGGTTTACCCTCGGCCTGCACCACCACCAAGGCAGCGTGGGCCTGATCGCCCAGGGACAACCCCGCAACGCGGCCGTCGATCGACCAGCCATCGGCGCACGCGCTGGCCTGCAACTCGATACCCAAAGCGCTGCTCAAACCGTCCAGCGACAGGCTCAACAGCGACTCGCCGCTGGCTGCCTGGCTGATCCAGCGGGCATTGCCGTCAGCAGCGAAATGCGCCAGGGTCGCGGCGGCCAGTTGGTGACGCCACAACGGCACCTGGGCCAGGGCTTTGCCCTGGGCCTGCAGCACCAGCATCAGCTCGGTCATGCCCAGGCCGCTGCCGCCGTGTTCCTCGGGAATGGCCAGCGCTTGCAGGCCGGTCTCGATGCACAGCGACCACAGCGGGGCCATCATCGGCTCGCCGCTGGTGTCCCACTGGCGCATGTAATCGTCATGGCAATGGTCGACAAACAGGCTGTCGGCCATCTGCGCTATGGCGCGCTGGTCTTCAGTTAATTCGAAATCCATAGTGGCGGGCTCCTACGCATCTACCGGCCGGAACATGGGCAGGGTCTGCTGGTCATCGAAGGTCTGGAACTCGACCTGCAGGCGCTGGCCGATCTGGAGTTGCTCGCGGTCGACGCCAACCAGCCCGGCGATCAGGCGCACGCCCTCCTCCAGCTCGATCAGCCCGATCGGGTTGGGGTAATCGAACGGCGGGACCTCGGGGTAATGCATGACCACGAACGAATACAGCGCGGCGCGGCCGCTGGCCTGTACGGTGTCCCAGTCGAAGCTGTGGCATTCGATGCACACCGGCGCCGGTGGATGACGCAGGGTCTGGCACGCGGTGCAGCGCTGGATCAGCAACTGACCTTTCTCGCAGCCTTCCCAGAAAAACCGCGTGTCATCACTCACGCCCGGCAGCGGACGCTTGGGTTTGCTCGGTGCTGCTTCAACTTTGGCGGGAGCCTGGGCATTGGCCGGACGGAACTTGAAGACGCGGAACAGCAACT
Organism: Pseudomonas alkylphenolica; assembly: GCF_016009175.1. Classification (GTDB taxonomy): domain Bacteria; phylum Pseudomonadota; class Gammaproteobacteria; order Pseudomonadales; family Pseudomonadaceae; genus Aquipseudomonas; species Aquipseudomonas alkylphenolica_B. Next base: position 10,322 of record NZ_JADUCM010000045.1, on the reverse strand, counting down.
CGCCGACCGGCTCATCGCCGCTGGCCTTTTCAGCGAAGTGGCTCATGACCAGGGTGACAAAAAAGCCGGTGCCCAGGGCCGTGGTTTTTTCATCGCTGACCGAATCCAGGCGCGTGGTGTAGTAAAGCTTTTCGCCCATGCGCACCGGACGGGTGAAGGTCAGTTCGGAGTTGACCGCCACGGTCGACAGGTAACCGTGGGCCTCCATGATCTTGAGCACCTCGTACGGGTTCTCGTCGGTGGAGCCTGGCGGATAGTTGTTGGCGTGCAGGCCTTCCATGGTCCACACCTGCAGCATGCCCGGCGGAGCAATCAGCCCTTCATGGCGGGTACCCAGGGCAAACGCAGGGTCGGTGTACACGGGGTTGTCCACGCCCATGATCTCGCACCATTGGCGGACCATCGGTGCGTTGACCTCATCCCAGGCATACACACGGCCGTATTGGCGCCCCACCAGGGCGCGCGCATCGGATAGCAATTGTGGATCAGCCAAAGTCGTCTCCTTCTAATTGAAGGCAGCAGCCGAACCCGGCCGCCGCCACGGGTCGATCAGGTGGGCAGAACCTGCGCGGCCGCCCCGAGAAAGGCCGGACGCTCACCACCGCCATGCAGCAACAGGTTGCAGCCGCTGGCGTAACTGGCCAGCGGCGATGCGATGTACAGGCAGGCGTTGGCAATGTCTTCGGCCACCGCCATACGTGCCGCCGGAATGCCAGCGGCGACGGCAGCGATACCGGCTTCGGAGCCGTAGTGCAGGTGGGCCTGTTCAGTCAGCACCAGGCCCGGGCTGACGGTGACAACGCGGACCTTCGGGCCCCACTCCACCGCCAGCGATTGCACCAGCGCCAATACCCCGGCCTTGGCCGCGCCGTAGGCCGCAGTACCTGGCGAGGAACGCAAGGCACTGATGCTGCCGATGAAGACGATGCAACCGCCCTGGGCCTGTGCCTGCATCAGCCGGTTGGCGTGCTGGGCAACGTTGAGCGGCGCGATCAGGTTCAGGCCGATGATGCTTTCGTGAAACCGCGGCGAGGCCGTGGCGGCTTCGGCGGCAGGGCTGCCACCGGCGTTGTTGATCACCACGTCGAGGCGGCCGAAGTCGCGCTCGATCGTGGCAAACAGTCGTTGCAGGGAATCGTGGTCACGCACGTCGGCGGCGATGAACGTCGCGTGTTTGCCGCCCAGCGTCGGTACCTGTTCAGGCTCGCGGCGAGCACAGACGATTACCCGCGCATTCGCGGCCAGGAACCCCAATGCGATACCGGCGCCGATGCCTTTGGTGCCCCCGGTGACCAGCACCACCTTGCCGCTGTAATCAAGACCCGAATGCAGCTCCATCATGTGCTCCTTTTCTACTGACAAGGATCACTCTAGGGACGAACCCGGGGCCAAACTACGTCTGAACGGACGATGAAAAACAAACCTTGCGGACAGGACACTGGCACTCATTCACCCGTTGTCTGGTCCTTGAGGATGCCCATGTCCGATACATCCATTGCCCCGGTTTTGCTCGAACGCCCCTTGCCGGGCGTGGCCGTGTTGCGGCTCAACCGGCCGCAGGCGACCAACGCCCTGAGCCTGGAGCTGCAGGCGCTGCTGTCACGCCATTTCAGCGAGCTGGCGGTCGATCCCGAGGTGCGCTGCATCGTGCTCACCGGCGGTGACAAAGTGTTTGCTGCCGGTGGCGACATCAACAGCATGGCCGGGGTCGGCGCCATCGACATCTACAAACGTCACACCGAACGCGTCTGGGGGCCGATCCAGCATTGCCCCAAGCCGGTGATCGCCGCGGTGTGCGGATACGCCTATGGTGGCGGTTGCGAACTGGCCATGCATGCCGACCTGATCGTAGCCGGGCGCAGCGCGCGCTTCTGCCAGCCGGAAATCCGCATCGGCATCATGCCCGGCATTGGTGGCACCCAGCGGTTGGTGCGTGCGGTGGGCAAGGTCAAGGCCATGCGCATGGCGCTCACCGGCCAGCCGATCAGCGCCGAAGAAGCCTGGGTGGCCGGTTTGGTCAGCGACCTGGTGGACGATGACCAGGTGCAGGCCCATGCCCTGGAACTGGCGCGGGTGATTGCGGCGATGCCGGCATTGGCGGCCGAGCAGATCAAGGAAGTGATTCTGGCCGGTATGGACGCGCCACTGGAGGCGGGCCTTGCCCTGGAGCGCAAGGCCAATGCGCTGCTGTTTGCCTCACGCGATCAGAAGGAAGGCATGCAGGCCTTCATCGAAAAACGCCCGGCGCACTTCAACGGGGAGTAGGCGCTGCAGCACACCTGTTACAACACACCATCGCTCTTCAAATCTGTAGGAGCCCGGCTTGCCGGCGATCCAGGTGCCGCGGTGTATCTGTCACAACGCGTCATCGTTCTTCGCGGGCAAGCCTCGCTCCTACAGCGAACCAGACGTTGCGGTGTATCTGTCACAACGCGTCATCGTTCTTCGCGGGCAAGCCACGCTCCTACAGGGCCACGCTAGATACTCATGACCATCTGCCCACTGTCGATGCGCAACTCCACACCATTGACCGCCCGCGATTCATCACTGGCCAGAAACAGCACGCTGCCAGCAACATCCTCTGGCAGGCACATGCGGTTCATCGGGTCGCTGTCGATGGTCAGGCGCGTCGGGTCGAGGCCTTTGGGGAAGCCGCCGCTGGTCATGTCGGTAAGCACGCCATCCGGATGCAAAGTGTTGCAGCGAATCCGGTATTTACGACGCCGGCAGAACGCCGCCACCGAACGCGACAACGCCGCCACCGCGCCCTTGGAGGCACTGTAGGCCATGTAGTCGTCGCGCCCGGCAAGGGCGGCTACCGACGACAGGTTGATGATCGAGCCACCGGTTTGCTTCATCAGCGCGATGCCTTCGCGACAACCGATGAATACGCTGTCAGCGTTCACCCGCATGACCTTGTGCCAGTCCTCCAGGGTCGCTTCCTCGATGTTGCCAGGCAGGAGGATACCGGCGTTGTTCAGCAGGATATCCAGGCGGCCGTGCTGTTCGCGCAGGTGGGCCATGACCTGGCACCAGTCGCTTTCACTGCTGGCGTCATGGCGGATAAAACGCGCCGACGGGCCGATTTCAGCCGACAGTGCTTCGCCTGCCGCAACGTCCACATCGCTGATCACCACCTGGGCACCTTCGGCCGCCAGCAAGCGAACGCTGGCGCGCCCGATGCCTTTGGCGCCGCCGGTTACCAGCGCGACCTTGCCATGAACACGGCCGTTCTTGTTGTTGTTCGTCATCATATCGCCTCTTGAGCAAGGGTCGGTTGCAGTTGTTGCGCCGGACTGCGGGCAGCGGCCGCGCCGGCACGCCGGCCGGAGAACACGCAGTCCGCCAGGGACAAGCCACTGATGTAAAGGTGCGAAGGAATCCCCAGCGCCGTACGCCCCGCGGCATACAGGCCGGGTATCGCCTGGCCCTGCCCGTCGAGCACCGCGCCGTTGTCTTCGTCCACGCGCAGCCCGCCGAGGGTCAGGGCCCCCAGTGGAAAGACCGGGTTGGTCACGGAAATGTCGCAGGCGTAAAACGGCCCCTGTTCAAGCACCTGACGCCCGCCCGGCGACTTGCCGAACGGCTCTGGTGCCTCGCCACGGGCCGCCGCGTTGGCGGCCAGTACCGATTCGCGCAGCAGTGCCGAGTTCATCCCGGTGCTGGCGGCCAGCTGGCTCAGGTGCCGGCCCTTGCGCACCTTGAACAGCATCAGGGCCAGGGCCGGGAAGCTCTGAAACCACCAATAGCCACCAAACAAGGCTTCGCGGATGGCCTTTTTGCGCAGGGGTGCATCCAGCACCAGCCAGGCTTTACCGCCCTGCTCTTCCATCAACGGCTGCCCCAGGGTCGCGCCGTAGACTTCTTCGTTGCAGAAACGCTGGCCGTCGCGGTTGACCACAATACCCTTGTGCCAGCTGTACGGCGGGTTGATGAAACGCCAGGCCGATACGCGCTCAAGCCCGGCGCCCTGGCCACCAACGCTGGCGCCCAGGCGCAGGCCGCTGCCGTCGCAACCGGTGGCACCGACCTTGAAGTTGCGCAGAAATTTCGGCGCATGCTGCTTGATCAGATCGCGATTGAAAATGAAGCCACCGGTACTGAGGATGACCCCGCTCTTGGCGCGCACCAGACGTGGCCGGGCGAAATCCCGTTCGAGTTTGCCGATCCGTTCACGCAGCTTCTTGCAGTAGCCCGCAGCAAAGTTCTGCAGGCGCTCGGCGCGCTCGGCCAGGCGTGCGTGCAGCTGTGCCTGCTCGCTGCCGGCCGGCATGCACCACAACTCGGCACCCAACACCTGCCCCTGGGCGTCGACCACCAGGCGCTTGGCCGCCGCTTGCAGCAATGGCCGGGCTCCGGCACGCAGGCATGCCGCCTTGAGATGGCTATACAACACCGCACCGCACTGGCCTTTACCGACAGTGCGATGCCCGCGGGGTGCCGGTGGCAAGGGGCCGCCGTGCTGCGGCACCAGCTCGTTGCCGGAGTAGTAGAGGAAGTAGCCGTCGGGCGGGTACGACGTCTTGCCCCCCGGCGGCATGCGGTGACCGTACGGGGCACCGTGACCTTCCAGCCATTCGAGGTTGCTGACGCTGTCGGCACAAAAACGTCGCAGCGTTTCGTCGCTGACCACGTTGGCGGTTTCATGCTTGAGGTAGTCAAACATCGCTTCAGGGGTGTCGTTGAAACCCGCCGCCTGCTGATGGCGGGTGCCGCCACCGGCATATACCACCCCGCCGCTCTTGGCACTGGCACCGCCACCGGTAAAGCGGTCGGCGATCAGCACATCGGCACCCTGGGCACGCGCCTCCAGCGCCGCACAGGCCCCGGCGGCGCCCCAACCGACAATCAACACATCGCAGTGTTCGTCCCACATCAGCGCGCTGCTGTCGGCGACCTGCAACGGTGCCTGGATGGGGGTGCAGAAGTTGTCATCTTTCGTCGACATACACCCTCCTATCGCTGGCTGCCCAGGTGTTTGGCGGCGATATAGCCGAAGGTCATCGCCGGCCCCAAAGTACCGCCCGCACCCGGGTAGCTGGTGCCCATCACCGAGGCCGAACAGTTGCCGATCGCGTACAGGCCATCGATCGGCGCGCCGTCATCACGGACCACCTGCGCATGCTCGTTGGTGAGCAAGCCACCCTTGGTACCGATGTCGCCGGCATCCAGGCGCATGGCGTAGTACGGGCCCTTGCGCAGCGGTGCCAGGCACGGGTTGGGCTTGATGTTGCTGTCGCCGTAGTAACGGTCGAAGACGTTGCCACCGCGGCCGAAATCGACATCCTCACCGGTGCGCGCATACTCGTTGACCTTGACCACGGTGGCTTCGAGGCCGGCGGCATCGACACCAATCTGCCTGGCCAGCCCCGCCAGGCTGTCGTCTTTCCAGTACAGGCTGTTCAACCACTCTTTGCGCAAGCGGCTGTCCGGCATGATCTGCGCCGGCATCAACGGCCCCATGGCGTAGTTGAAACGGAAATGCCCGTCGAAAATCACCCAGGCCGGTACCGACTTGCCCGCAGTCAGGCCGTTGTCGCGGTACATCGCATCAACAAATTCCAGGTACGGCGCCGCCTCGTTGACGAAGCGCTGACCGAGGCTGTTGACCACGATGGCACCCGGGAATGCGCGCTCGGCGAAGATCCCCCGAGGCTTGTCCTCGCCCGGTACGGCGATGGTCGGTGCCCACCAGGCCCAATCCATCAAGGCGGTGGCGGCGCCCTGCGCCAACCCGGCTTCCAGGGCCGCGCCGGTGTTGTTCCCCGGCGGTGTTGCGCTCCAGCCCATGCGGGTCGGTTGCGGCAGGTATTTTTCCCGCAGCACCTGGTTCTGCTCAAAACCACCAGAGGCCAGAATCACTCCGTGGCGCGCGTGCAATTGCATCTCGGTGCCGCCACGGCGCACGGTGACGCCGTTGACCCGCCCGCCTTCGCTGAGCAACCCGGCAAAGTCGGTGTTGAGCCACAGCGGTACGTTGCGGTCCATCAACGAGCGGCGCAGCGAGGCCACCAGCGAACTGCCCAGCGAGGCGCGGCGGTCGATCTTGCTTTTGCGCCGCCATTTGAAGTCCAGCTTGTAGCGCAGCATCAGGCCCATGATCAGCAGGCGCCAGCCAAAATTGCGCGCCATGACCTTGTGCGCATCGCGGGCGGTCCAGGCAATGCAGCCCATCAGCAAGGTCGAAGGCGACGGTTTGCGCAGGTTGTCCAGTTCGTCACCCAGCAGGCTGGTGTCGAAGAACTCCGGGTCGAGGGTTCGGCCGCCCGGCAAGGCACCCGGCAGGTGCGGGTAGTAGTCGGGGTACTTGGCCGCCACGGCGTAGCGCACACGGCTGGTGCGGGCCAGCTCCTCGATCATCTTCGGGGCGTTGTCCAGGTAGGTGCGCAGCCGGGTTTCATCGACATGCTCGCCTGCTGCGGCCTTCAGATAACGCAGGGCCGTGTCGTAGTCGTCGTTGCCGTTGAGGCGGGCGAAATAGTGGTTATTGGGGATCCAGATACCGCCGCCGGAGATCGCCGAGGTGCCGCCGTACTTGTCGCTTTTTTCCACGACCAGCACGCTGAAACCCTGGTCGGCGAGGAACACTGCCGAGGTCATTGCACCTGCGCCCGAGCCAACGACGATCACGTCGTAGTGGGTCTGAGACTGAACTTGAGCCGTCATTGTTGTTATGCCATTAGCTGAGGTCAGAAAAATACCGCCGACGACGCTGCGGGAACGGCGGCGGAGTGCAACCCATGATCGGGGCTGCACTGGCGGTGCTCATCGTCAAAGTGGACTAGGTTGGCGGCCTGAAGCCGGTTGTTCACAGCGCGAGAACAACCGGCCGAACAGGCCGGCGAAGTGCTGTCAGAGCACCGCGCGGCGGGCGGCCCAGGGACGATCCTGTTCCAGTTGGCTGGCCAGGCGCAGCAGGCCGTCCTCGCCACCCAGGCGGGCGGTGAACATCATGCCCACCGGCAAGCCGTTGTCGCTCTGGCCCAGCGGCAAGGTAATGGCCGGCTGCCCGCTGACGTTGGCCAGCACGGTAAAGCCGGCGCTGCCCATGGCGTGGTGGGCATAGCTGTCCCAGGGCTGGTCGAGGGTCAGCAGGCCCAATTGCGGGGTCAGGCTGGCGGTGACCGGCGAGAGGATCACGTCGAAGCGCTCGAATTGCTGTTCCATGGGCGCGCCTACGGTTTCGAACGACTGCCGGGCGCGGTACAGCTCCTCACCGGTGGTGGCCTGAGCGCGCTGCAGGTTGACCAGGGTTACTTTTTCCAGGTCCTGCGCGGTGGCGGCCCGGCCCAACACCTGCTCGCGATCGCGAATCGCAGTGCGCAAAGCGGTGCCGAGCACGGTGCCGTGGGCACCGAACAACTGGCGCGGATCGATGTTCAGCTTCAGCTCTTCGACCTCATGCCCCAGCGCCAGCAATTGCTTGATGGTCTGCTCCAGGGTCGCAGCAATCGCCGGCTCCAGTGCCGCGCCAGTCAACGACTGGCGAACCACGGCAACGCGCAACCTGCCCGGGTCGCGCTGCAGTTCTTCGACATACGGACGCAGCAGCGGCGGGCTCCAGTAGGCGCTGCCCAGTTCACGGCCCTGCCCGGCATCGAGAAACAGCGCGGTATCGCGCACCGAACGCGAGACGACGTTGGCGACACTGGCGCCAAAACTGCCTTCGAAATGCCCCGGCCCACTTGGCGTGCGGTAGCGGCTGGGCTTGAGGCCAACCAAGCCACAGTACGAGGCGGGAATGCGGATCGAGCCGCCACCGTCCGTGGCATGGGCCACAGGCACGATCCCGGCCGCCACTGCCGCTGCCGAGCCACCGGAGGAGCCGCCGGCACTCATGGCCAGGTTCCACGGGTTGCACGTCTGCCCCCAGAGCATGGATTCGGTGGTGGTGGTCAAGCCGAACTCGGGGCTGGTGGCTTTGCCAAAGGGGATCGCCCCGGCACGCTCGTAGCGGCTGATCAGGGTACTGGTGCGCTCTGCAGGCGGAGCGTCCTTGAACAGCCGGCAACCGTTGCTGGTCGAGGTGCCTTGCAGGTAGGTGTTGAGGTCTTTGATCAGCACCGGCACACCGGCCAGCGCGCCCTGGGTTTCAGTGCCGGCGGCGCGGCGCTGGGCCAGCAGCGCGCGGGCGTACTCCTCATGCAGCATGTTCACCGCTTTGACCTTGGGGTTTACCGCCTGGCAACGCGCCAGCGCCGCAGCCAGCAGGTCGGCGGCTTGCAGTTCTCCGCTGCGAATGGCCTCGCTCATGGCCCAGGCGTCCAGCCCCTGGTAGTCGCTGTCCGACAGCCCTGCCGCGCGGGCATCGGCAAAGCGCCCGAGCAGGCCTACGCCCACAGCCACGGCGCCAGCCTTGAGCACACTGCGCCGCGGCCAACCGGTGTCCGACGCGCTGGTAGAAGTGGGTGTCGCGCCAGTCATCAAAGGGGTTTCGTTGCTTGGCATGGTTACGCGTCCTGTCAGTTATTGTTATGAACGTGATGGAATAGCGTTGTCGCTCAGCGACCCGAGCGGTCAGTCAAACCACATTGAAGCGGGCCGACAGCTGATCCAGCGCCCGCGCCAGTTGCTCCAGATCCGACGCGGCAACCGCACTGCGACCGGCGCTGGCCGAAAGCGCGCCGGTACCCGCCGAGACACTGTCGACCCGCGCAACCATTTCGCGGGTCACCCTGACCTGCTCGGTGATCACCGTGGCGATGGTATCGACACTGCGGATCACGTCGTCGGTGCCACTGCGGATCTGCGCCACCGAATCACCGGCCTCATGCGCCAGGCTAACCCCGTCGCGCACGCGGCTGACCACCCGGCCCATGCCGTCGACCACCGCCAGGGTGCCTTGCTGAATGCGTTGCACCGTCAGGTCGATCTCGCCAATCGAGCTTGCGGTGCGCTGCGCCAGCATCCGCACTTCATCGGCAACCACGGCAAAGCCTCGCCCCTGTTCGCCGGCCCGCGCCGCCTCGATGGCAGCGTTCAAGGCCAGCAGGTTGGTTTGTTCGGCAATGTTGCGGATCACCTTGAGTACGTGGCTGATCTCGCCGGAAAAACCTTCCAGTTCGCGAATGTGCACGGCGGTATCGCTGATCACATCGCTGATGCGGTTCATTTCCTGGGCCATGTCGCGGATAAAGCCTTCGCTTTTGCCCGAGCGCCCCGCCGAGTGCTGGGTGATGCTGCGTGACACCCCGACGTGGTTTTCGACTTCGCCGATCGACCCCGACAGGTGCTCAACCGCACTGGAAATGCCGCGCACCGCATCAGCCTGCTGCAGGGTGGCCTGCGAGGCCAGCTCAGCTGATTCGGCCATGTGCGCGGCCTCGGAACTCACCCGTGTTACCAGCACGCGCATTTGCGAGATCAGCCCGTGCAGGCTGTCGCGCATTGCCGCGATGTCCCTGAGCATCTGCGCAAACTCGTCGTGGCCCTTGACCGCTATGGTTTGCGACAGGTCACCGCCAGCGATGGCGCGGACACTGGCGCCGGCCTGGGCAAAGGCGCGCTTGAGCCGGGTCAGGGTGGAAAACGCGGTCAGGCTGCCCGCCAGTACACCGACCACGGCCAGGGCCAGGTACGCCAGCAAGGTCGACTGATAGCGTTGCTTGGCGGCGTCATAAGCGTGTTCGGCCGCCGCCTGCTGGATCGCCTGCAACTTGCCCAGCTCAAGCACCGCGGCATTGCCTTGCGGCTCGGCCATGCGCAGGAATGAAAGAATGCCCGGCAGTCGAAAATCGCCGGCGCGAAAGGTTTCCAGCAGGATCTGCAACTCCTCCCGCCAGGCCCGGTAGTGCTCGTCAAAGGCCTCGGCCGCCTGTTGTTCTTCACCGCTCAGGGCGCGTTGACGGTACTCGGCCCAGATCTGGTCCAGCGCCTGGTTGTTGGCTTCGATGGCGCTGAGGGTGGCTTCGACGGGGCGGTCGAACGCTGCCACCAACGGCCCTTCGGGGTCTTGCTGAATGGCCAGCAACACCTGGCGCCGGCTCTCGTCGAGACGGTGCTGGACTTCGCCAAACATCAGCAGCGTTGCCAGGTTGTCGTCGTTGATGGCGCGCAGACTGTCGCGTGCCTGCTGCAGCCCGTGGGCACCAAAACCGACTGCCAGCACAAACAGCAATGTGGCCAGCAGTGCCCACAGCCACAAGCGCTGGGCGATAGTGATTGTCTTGAACATAAACAATGGCTTGTCCCGTACGGCAGGGGGGGGGGCGGGGGCCCGCCCCCACGACTGGGTCAGCTCATCGACACTGGCGCCCATGCCCACCAGCCGCGCCGCCTGAGCGAACGACAGACTGTTGGGGTCACGCTGCTCCAACTGCAAC
>NZ_JADUCM010000044.1 GCF_016009175.1 Pseudomonas alkylphenolica | reverse complement strand
GCTTCATGGTTGTTCCATTGCTATCGCGGGGGGGGGCCCCCCCCCCCCCCCCCCGGGGGGGGGGGGGGGGGGGGGGGGGGGGGGGGGGGGGGGGGCGGGGGGGCGGGGGGGGGGCCCCCCCCCCCCCCCCCCCCCCCCCCGGGTCCTGTCAGGGCTCAGTCGTCGGCCACACCGTTGACCAGGGTACCGATGCGGTCGACGTCGATTTCGACGGTGTCGCCCGGTTTGAGGAACAGTGGCGGCGTGCGCTTCAGACCAATGCCGCCCGGCGTGCCGGTGACGATCACATCACCAGGCGCCAGCGGGGTGATCGTGGAGAGGTAGGCAATCAGTTTGGGAATGCTGTGGATCAGCTGGCGGGTGGACGCGCGCTGCAGTTCGACACCATTGACGCGGGTGACCAGGGTCATTTCTTCATCCGGGCCGATTTCGTCGGCGGTGACCATCCACGGACCGAAGCCGCCGGTGCGGTAGAAGTTTTTACCCGGCCCCCACTGCGCCGTGTGCAACTGCCAGTCACGTACCGAACCATCGTTGTAGCAGGCGTAGCCGGCGATGTGGTCCCAGGAATCGGCTTCGCTGATGCGTCGGCCCGGCTTGCCGATGATCACGGCAATTTCCCCTTCGTAGTCGAAGCGCTCGGACTCGCGCGGACGCAACAACGGCTGGCCATGCCCGACCTGGGAGGCCGGCACACGCAGGAAAATCATCGGTTGTTCGGTGCTTTGGCGATTGGTTTCAGCGACGTGGTCGGCGTAGTTCAGGCCGACGCAGAAGATCTGCTCTGGATTGGGGATCACCGGCAGCAGGGTCACATCCTGCAGGCGATGGTCGGCGGCACCGCCCACTTCCAGCGCCAGCGCGACCGGATCGGGCTGTGCCAGCAAGGTGCGCAAGTCATCGGCGCGGCCGGCGAGGCGACGGCCGAGGTCGACGATACCGTCGTCGGCGAGGTAGCCGTAGCTGGTCTGATTGGCGACAGCAAAGCTGAGAAATTTCACTTCAATTACTCCTTTTTATCACTATGCGATAATTTGTTGCCTAAAGACTGGCAATCAAATAGATTCATGTCAACTATTATCGAATGGTGATAAAAATGAGCATTGATATCGGTCTTTCATTCAACCACATGGGCATCTACGTTCACGACCTGGCAGCGATGGAGGCCTTCTACACCGCCGTGCTGGGCTTCACGGTGACCGACCGCGGCAGCCTGCAAGGCGCCGAGGGCCCGGTACAACTGGTGTTCCTCAGCCGCGACCCGCGCACCCACCACCAGATCGTGCTGGCCAGCGGCCGCCCGGCAACCCTGGACTACAACCCGATCAACCAGATTTCACTGGCCGCCGACTCGCTGGCCACGTTACGCACGGTGTATCGGCGCTTCGTCGAGCTGGGCACACGCGATATCGATGCCATTACCCACGGCAACGCGATCTCGTTCTACGTCCGCGACCCCGAGGGCAACCGTCTGGAGTTGTTCTTCGATACGCCCTGGTATGTCAGCCAGCCGATGAAGGTGCCGGTCAACCTGGACCTGCCGGAAGACGAGTTGCTCGCGGCGGTCGAGGCCCATGCCCGACGCCTGCCCGGGTTCTGTTCTCGCGTCGAGTGGGAACAGCGCATGCACACACTGATGAGTGCCAGCTGACTGGTCGCCAGCCGTGCACGCGCTACAATGGGCTCTTTTTACCCGAGAGCCCGTATGTCCAGCCTGAACCGCATGTTGTCGGTACTCGACGTGTTCACCAGCGAACGGCCGGTATGGGAGGCTGATGCCATCGTCGAGGCGCTTGGCTGTTCAACGCCAACGGGCTATCGCTACCTCAAGGAGCTGATGCAGGCCGGCCTGCTGCAGCGCCTCAATGGCGGCTATTACGCCCTGGGCCCACGTATCGCGTTGCTGGACTACATCATCCGCACCACCGACCCGCTGCTGGGCCTGAGCATTCCGCTGATGCGCGAACTGGTGGAGAAAACCGAATGCCGCTGCGTGCTGTCGCGCATGGACGGCGATTTTTTCCTCGACCTGCACCACGAACGCCCCGAGCACGACGTGCAACTGAACTACGGTCGCGGCCGGCCGCGACCGCTGTTCCTCGGCGGCGCCCCGAAAGTGATCATCGCCCACTACCCGCCGAAAAAACTGCGGGCGCTGTACGACCGGCACACGGCAGAAATTTGTGCTGCAGGTCTGGGCGCGTGCTTTGAGGATTTCCAGCAGGCCATGCAGGTGATCCGCCGAGAGGGCTTCTACGCGTCCAGCGGTGAGCTGGAGGCAGGCATCTCCTCGTTGGCGGTGCCGGTGAAGTTTTCCAGCAAAGAGAACTGCGCCGCGCTCGCGCTGGTCGCCTCGACCAGCCGTTTCGACCTCAGCGATCGCAGCAAGCTGCTGGAGCTTATGCGCCAGACCGCACAGCGCATCAGCGCCGGGGTCGCCGAGTTCAGCCTGCACGACTAGCCGGCGCTAGCGGCCGGACTGCATTTTCCCGTACCCCGGGTCCATATAGAACGGAATCTTGGCGTTCTTCTGCTCAGCTTCCCAATCGGCGCAGGTGAAAAAGTCCTTGTGGTCCACCCGGTCGTTGCTGTCGAAGCTGACCAGGTACGGCTGGGACTGGCCGTTATGGTGGAACAGGTAGTCATTGCAGGTGCCGGGGTGCTCCGTGCGCCGGGTGGTGTGGAGCGGCGGTCCACCCAGCTCGAGAACCTGACGTTTGCTCATGCCGTTTTCTACCTGAGCCACCAAGGGCTGGTCGCGGTAGATCAGCGGGTTGCCGATGCAGCCGCCGATGGCGGCCAGTGCTACGACCAGCAGTAAAGACTGTGTGTTCATGACAGGCCTCCTGATGCAGGGGACGAAGAACGTTTCGATCCTGAAGGCACTGATTGAAGTTAAGTCGAGGTTCGCCCTATTGCGCCAATCCCACCTTCAGCAACGCGCCATCGCCGGCATCGGTCAGCACATACAGGTAGCCATCGGGGCCCACCCGCACATCACGGATACGCTGCCCCAGTTCCCCCAGCAGGCGCTCTTCGTGAACCACCTTGTCACCGTCCAGCTCCAGACGGATCAGCTCCTGGCTGGCCAGCGCGCCAATGAACAGGTTGTGGTCCCAGGCCTTGAAGCGCGGGTTGTCATAGAAGGCCATGCCACTGATGGCCGGTGACTTTTCCCAGACATGGTGCGGGTCGACCATACCGTCGACGTGTTCGCCGCGGGCTTCGGGAATCGGCAGCAGGGAGTAGTTGATGCCATGGGTGGCGATCGGCCAACCGTAGTTTTTGCCGGCTTTCGGAATGTTGATTTCATCACCGCCACGCGGGCCGTGTTCGTCGGTCCACAGCTCCCCAGTCCACGGGTTGAGTGCTGCACCCTGCTGGTTACGGTGGCCAAACGACCAGATTTCCACGCGCACGTTGTTCTGCCCGACAAACGGGTTGTCCTTGGGTACCGTGCCGTCCGGCAGCAGTCGCACCACCTTGCCTTGCAGCTTGTCCAGGTCTTGCGCCGTTTCGCGCTGGTTGTTCTCGCCCAAGGCGATGAACAGGTAACCGTCGCGGTCGAACACCAGCCGCGAGCCGAAATGGTTACCGGTCGACAGCTTCGGCTGCTGGCGGAAAATCACGTTGAAGTCCTCCAGCTTGGCCATGTCGCTGGACAACCGCCCGCGCCCCACGGCGGTACCGGCCTTGCCGTCCTCGCCACCACCTTCGGCATAGCTCAGGTACACCATGCGGTCCTGCTTGAAGGTCGGCGAAAGCACCACATCGAGCAGTCCGCCCTGGCCTTTGGCCCACACCTCAGGGACCCCGCCCAGCGGTGCCCCGACCTTGCCTTCGGCGCTGATGATCCGCAGGTTGCCGGGGCGCTCGGTGACCAGGATGCCCCGGCCTTCAGGCAGGAACGCCAAGGCCCAGGGGTGATCCAGCCCTTGCGCCAGGGTACTGACCTTGAGGCTGCCCTCCTCGCTTTTGAACACCTGCTCGGGCGCGGCATGGGCCAACAATGGCAGCAGCGCCGCAGCCAACAGGGTGGGAATCCAGGTACGTGGGGTCATCAGCTTTTCCTTCCAGGGAGGGCGTGGCCATCAAGGCATGCGGGTAGAGTCGCGGGGCGGCCGGGTGGGGTCCAGCTTCGGTGTCGACTGCTCCCGGTTCAGGGGCTGGCCGTTACCGATGCCGCGATTTTCGACGGTCGGTTGCCGCGGGATGGGTTGCGTCGATGGCCCCCGCACAGGCGGCGTGGCCTGGACGCTGCCCTGGCGGCTGTTGGGATTGGCGCGCATGATCGGGCTGTTGTACGGGTTGTTCGGCGAGGCGGCCAGTTGCAGTGGCTCATCCGCCGGCGCAGCCTGCAACGGCAGGCTGGCCAGCAGGCCCAGCGCCAGGCCGGCCAGGCTCAACAGGGAACTGTTCACGGGTATTCCTCCTGCGCGAAACGACGCGCCCAAGCATTGGATAGCCTAAGGCGCGTCAGGTTCGACAGGAAACCGCGAATTGCCCTACAGGTAATTCATGATGTTTCCACTCAGTGATCGACCTTATGCCGCGCGGCATACACGCAGAGCATTTCCATGGCCAGCGTCGATCCGGCCAGCGCCGTAATATCAGCATGGTCGTAAGCGGGCGCCACTTCCACCAGGTCCATGCCTACCAGGTTGATACCGCGCAGCCCCCCGATGATCTCCAGCGCCTGCACCGTGGTCAGCCCGCCGCACACCGGGGTACCGGTACCGGGTGCATAGGCCGGGTCGAGGCAGTCGATATCGAATGTCAGGTACACCGGGTGATCCCCCACACGCTGACGGATGGCTTCGATAATGGCCTGACAGCCACGCTGGTGCACCTGCCGGGCATCCAGCACGGCAAAGCCCTGGGTGTCGTCATTGGTGGTGCGCAGGCCGATCTGCACGGAGCGTGACGGGTCCACCAACCCTTCGCGGGCGGCATGCCAGAACATGGTGCCGTGGTCGACCCGCCCTGCCCCTTCCTCACATGGCCAGGTGTCACTGTGGGCATCGAAGTGGATCAGCGACAGCGGGCCATGTTTGGCAGCATGCGCCTTGAGCAGCGGGTAACTGATGAAATGGTCGCCGCCCAGGGTGAGCATGGCGCAACCGGCCTGCAGAATCTGCTCGGCATGGGCCTGGATGCTGTCCGGAATGGTATGAGGGCTGCCGTAGTCAAAGTTGCAGTCGCCATAGTCGATCACCGCCAGGTGGTCGAACGGATCGAACTCCCACGGCCAGTGCCGGGCCCAGGCTTGTTGCACCGACGCGGCGCGAATGGCGCGTGGGCCAAAGCGTGCACCGGGACGGTTGCTGGTGGCGGTGTCGAACGGCACACCGCTGACCACCACGTCGACACCGCGCAGGTCACGGGTGTAACGACGGCGGGAAAAGCTGGTGATGCCGGCAAAGGTGTTCTCGGCAACAGTGCCGTACAGGCTGTCGCGGGTCATGGCCTGGTCGTTATCGGGGGCGAGGTCCATCATCGGGCTCCTTGTTCGGGTTGTTATTGGCGGCTACGGAACGTGGTCCACAGGCGGGTGCGCTGGCGCATGTCGGCCAGGGCCATGCTGCGGTCGGCAAACAGCCGGGCACGCACCTGCTCAGGGGGGTAGATATCCGGGTCGGTACGTACCGCCTCGTCCACCAGCGCCGTGGCCGCCTTGTTGGCGTTGGCAAAAAACAGCGTGTTGGTCAGCGGTGCCACAGACTCGGGGCGCAGCATGAAGGCAATGAACGCCCGCGCCGCTTGCGGGTGCGGCGCGTCCTTGGGGATCACCAGGTTGTCCTGCCAGATCAGGGTGCCTTCGCGCGGAATCCGGTACACCACCTGGAACGCCTTGCCAGCCTGACGGGCTTGCTCGGCGGCCATCGCGGCATCGCCGTTGTAGGTCAGCGCCAGGCACACGCTGCCGTTGGCCAGGTCGCTGATCTGGCGACCGTTGGCGACATAGCTGACCGACGGCTGCAACTGCTTGAGCAAGGCCTGGGCAGCGGCCAGGTCGTCCTTGTTGCGGCTGTAGGGGTCTTTGCCCAGGTAGTTCAGGGCCACGCCAATCACTTCCTGGGGCGAGTCGGACATGGCAATGCCACAGTCCTTGAGCTTGCTGGCGTACTCGGGTTTGAACAGCAGGTCGAGGCTGTCGAGCGGCGCATCGCCGATGCGCTGGCGCACGGCTTCAAGGTTGATTCCCAGGCCGAGGGTGCCCCAGGTGTACGGCACTGCGTACTGGTTACCCGGATCGACCTCGGCCAGTTTGGCCAGCAGGTCGCTGTCGAGGTTGCCGTAGCCCGGCATCGCTTGCGCCTGCACCGGTTGCAGGGCACCGGCCGTCAGCGCCCGTGCCAGCAGACTGCTGGAAGGCACCACCACGTCGTAGCCGCTGCCGCCGGTGAGCAGCTTGGTTTCCAGCACCTCAGTGGTGTCGAACGTGTCGTAGCGCACGGTGTAGCCGGTTTCCTTCTCGAAGCGCTGCAAGGTTTCCGGGGCTACGTAGTCAGCCCAGCTGTAGAGGTTGAGCACCTTCTCTTCGGCATGCACCGGCAACGCCAGCAGCAACGGGAGCAACAACAGGGATGTACGCATGGCGGGCACCTTATTCAGTGGATGCCCAGAGCATGCCTGCTGGGTTACATTGCAAAAATCGCAAGTTACTTATCCTGACATGCACCAGGAGCAATGTTTGATGCTAGGGCAATTGCACGACCTCGACCTGCACCTGCTGCGGTTGTTCGTCACGGTGGTCGAGGCCGGCGGCTTCAGTGCCGCCCAGGGTGTGCTGGGCCTGAGCCAGCCGAGCATCAGCCAGCAGATGGCACGCCTGGAAACACGCCTGGGCTATCGCCTGTGCAGCCGCGGCAAAAGCGGCTTTCACCTGACCGCCAAAGGCGAGGTACTGCTCAAGGCCACGCGGGAATTACTGGTACAGATCGACGCCTTCCGCCATCAGGCCAACGGCGTCGCGGGGCGTTTGCTGGGCGAAGTACGCGTGGGCATTTCGGAAGCCCAGGACAGCAGCGTGACCCTGCGCCTGGCCCAGGCTATCGAGCGTTTTCGCCAACGTGATGAATCAGTGCGCCTGGAACTGGTCAGCGCGATGCCGGCCGATCTTGAGCGGTTGCTGTTGCAGCAGCGCCTGGACCTGGCCATTGGCTATTTCTCCGGCAAGCAATCGGCATTCGATTACACGCCGTTGTTTGAAGAAACCCAGCGCCTGTACTGCGCCAGTCACCACCCCTTCGCCAGCGCTACCCAGGTGAGCCGGCAGATGCTGCTGGAGGCCGATCAGGTCGAACATCCCTACCGTTTTCTGGAGAACCCGGAGCCGCTCAGCGGCGGTCGTGCGTCGGCGCGTTCCGAACAGGTGGAAGGCGCCCTGGCATTCATTTTGTCCGGCCGCCATATCGGTTACCTGCCCTGCCACTTCGCCGCGCCGTGGGTCGAGCGCGGGCTGTTGCACGCCCTGGACCCGGCGTTGAACTTCCAGGTGCCGTTCGTGTTGGCACGGCACCGCGCCCAGGTGCCCAGCGACGCCCAACAGGCGTTCAACGCCGACCTGCTGAGCGCCTTCGCCTGACTCAGTAGGCCATCGACCAGGTCAGGGTGTAAGTACGCCCGCGGCCCTGATAGTCATACAGGTAGGCCGGGCCATAGGTCGGCGAGTAGAACAGCGTCGCGCGCTGGCCCCAGACAGTGCTGTACTGCTTGTCCAGGAGATTCTGGATACCGGCACTGAAGGGGCCGAAACCGGTGTCCTGGCTGCCGAGCAGGTCGAAGGTGGTGTAGCCACTGATCTTGTGATCGGCATCGTCTTCCAGGGTGAAGGCATGGTTGGCCTGCAGGCGCGCACTGCGGCCCTCGTCCTTCCAGCCGACAAACGCGGTCGATTTCGACAGCGAGGCGTAACGCGCATCGCGCTTGATCCAGTCGCCGTCCTTGTCTTCTTCCTCCGAGCGCACCAGGTGCAGGGTGCTACCGGCTTCCCAGCCGCTTTCGAAGTGACGGGTCAACGCGCCTTCAAAGCCGAAATCGCGGCTCTTCTGGTCTTCGACGTTGATGGTCAGGGTGGCCATGTCGGTGGTGATGATCTTGTCCGACCAGATGTAGTACACCGCCGCCTGTGCATCCCAGTCCAGGTCGGCGTATCGCCAGCCCAGTTCCACCTGGCGGCTCTTGATGCCCGCCAGCGGGTTGTCGTCGACGCTCAGGCCTGGCTTGCCGTAGAACTTGGCCGGGTCCGGCAGATCAAAGCCTTCACCATAGTTGGTCCAGAGCTGGTGACCGTTCTTGAAGTCGTAGATGGCCCCGAGGTTGAACAGGTTGACCTGGTAGTCGTTACTGCCACCGGGCACGGCTTTGAAGTTGCCGACATCCACGTCCATCTGCTGGCGGCGGGCACCACCGGAAAAGGTCAGGTTGTCCGTCGCGTGCCAGTCCAGCTGGGCGTAGTACGACAGGCCATCGACGCGGTAGCTGGGGTAGCGCGGGGCTTTGCTCGCCTCTTCAAGGTCCAGGCCACCGCTTTCGGAGGACGTCAGCGCATCAAAGGTGGTCTGGTCGGCGTTGAAGCGTTCACGGTCCAGGTCCACGCCATAGGTCAGCTTGAGCGTGTCCCACTGCTTGGCGAACAGCGCCTTGAGGCTGGTGACTTCGAAGTTCTGTTGCGAACCGGCAAAGTACACGCCTTTGGCGCCGACCGGCTTGGCGGTGTTGTAGTAAGGAAACGGGTAGAAGTTGTCGTCTTCCTTGCGGTACGACGCCTGCAGGTAGAAGTCCTGGCCGAGCACGTCGCTGTGGTGGTAGTTGGCGTTGAGCAACAGGCGCTTGGTCCGCGGCTCCAGGTCCGAGGAATAACCGCCGCGCAGTTCGGCGTCTTCCAGGTCCGAAGGCTTGTTGTAGTTCAGGTTGGGAAAGTAGATCCCGGTGCTGCCGTGGTTGCCCGAGTCATAGTACTGGGCGAGCAGGTCGAGGCTTTGCTCGTCGTTGAAGGTCAGGCCGAGGCTGCCCAGCACATCGATCGTGCGGTTGTACTGAAGGTCGGTCTGGGTGTTGTCGATGAAGATCTGGTCGCCTGCGCCATCGTAGAAGGCTTCGTTCTGCTCACCGGAAACGCCCAGGCGTGCAGTGACCCGTTCGTTGCCGCCACTGACCGATTGCGCAATGCGCGTCGACAGGTCGTCGCTGTTGTTAAAGCCGCTGCTCGCACCGATCTGGGTCTCGAAACGGGCCGGGCCGGCCTCGCCCTTTTTGGTGACGATGTTAATGATGCCGCCGGTTGCGCCGCCGCCGTAGATGGCACTGGCACCCGAGAGCACTTCGACGCGCTGGACGTTGAACGGCGAGATGCTGTCGAACTGGCGCGACAGGCCTCGGGAGCTGTTCTGGCTGACCCCGTCGATCATCACCAGCACGTTGCGCCCACGCATGTTCTGGCCGTAGTTGGTGCGCCCTTCCGGTGCCAGGTCCAGCCCGGGCACCAGCTTGCCGATGGCTTCCTTGAGGCTTACGCCAGTGTTGATCTGTTCCTGCAATTGCTGCTGGTCAACCACCCAGACGGTGCCGGGAATTTCACTGATCGAGGTGCTGGTACGCGATGCCACGCTCACTTCAATCGGCTTGAGGCTGACACTGGCCGGGGTGGACGTCGCCTTGCGCAGGATCACCGTACGCGCATCGCTGAACTGCCAGCTCATGCCGCTGCCGGCCAGCAGGCTCTGCAAGGCCTCGGCAATGCTGTAGCGGCCATCGAGCGCCGGGCTCTGGCGGCCGGCGACATCGGCGGTGGTGTACAGCAGGTGCAGGCCAGCCTGGTCGGCAAACGCGGTCAGGGCCTGGTCGAGGTCCTGGGCGGGCAGCGCGAGGGTCACTTCGCGCGCTTGCTGGGCGCTGACTTGGGCCGGGCTCGCGGTGTCCGCCGCCAATGCCCATACAGGGCCGAGCAGCGCAGCGACGGCAGTCGAGGCCAGCAGTGCGTGTTTGAAACAACCGGTGGAGCGGACGATGGGCTTGAGCGTAGCCTTCACAATGTTCTTCCAGGCAAAGGTGTAAATGAGAATGGATTGCTGATCAGTCTCACTACGACGATTGGGCGAAGAAGAACTTGCAGTACCAACGTGAAAATAATTTCTTTTCGGTTACATCACACAGCCGGCAACGCCGTTCAGTACACCACCGCCAGCCACGGCAGGTAGGTCACCTTCAGCGCATAACGCTGTTCCAGCGTGCGCAACAACCCGTGTGGATCATCCAGGTCGAACACGCCGCTGACCTGCATGGCGGCCAGTTGCGGGTCGGACAACACAATGCGGCCGTGCTGATAACGCTCAAGCTCCACCAGCACTTCTCGCAACGGCTTGCCGTTGAAGATCAGCTTGCCACGCTGCCAGGCAGTCAATGCCCGCGCATCCGCAGTCACCGGCAATACACGCTCACCAACCCGTGCCTCACCCTGAGCCACCACTACGCGGTTGCTGCTGCCGTCGCGACGCACACTGAACACCGCCCCGCTGCCCTGCAGGGTTTCATTGCCGGCCTCGACCACAAACGGCCGCGAATCGCTTGCCGGCTCGAACAGGGCTTCGCCCGCCTTGAGCATGACGCGGCGCTGGTCATTGCTGAAGTCCACTGACAGCGCGCTGGCGCTGTTGAGCAAGACATGGGAACCATCGGCCAGGGTAATGCGCTGCTGTTGGCCGACGCGGGTGTGATAGTCCGCGAACAACGCCGGCGCCTGCTGCCAGCCGCCATAGCCCACCAGCGCCAGCACCAGCGAAGCCGCCATGGCAGTGCCCCAGCGACGTCGGCGTGGCGCGACAGTCTTTAATTCGGCAGCCGCCCGGGTATGGCCGAGGTCGCCCCACAAGGCTTGTGCCTCCCGCGCCGCCTCGGCATGCGCCGGACTCAGCTGGCACCAGCGCTGATAGCGGGCGCGGTCGGCCTCGCTGGCATTGCCGGAATGCAACAGCACCTGCCAGTCGAGGGCATCATCGGACAGATCGCTGATAGGCTGCGCTGCAGGCATGGCGTGGGCATCAATCATGGTTGTGTTTGAGCCAGTCACGGCAGTGGCGCAATGCCTGGCCGATATATTTTGCCACCATGCTCTCGGAAACACCCAATTGTTGTGCAATTTGCGCCTGGGTCAGGCCTTCAACCCGGTTGAGCAGCAGCGCCTGACGGGCATTGGGCGGTAATTGCAGCAACGCTTCGTCCAGTTGTGCCAGACGTTCACGCGCCAGCAAGGCCGCTGCCGGCGCCGGCGCCGGGCACGGCAGTTCACGCGCCGCTTCACTGTCGTCGAGGTTGCCGGCCATGCGTTGTTCGCGGCGCAGGGTATCGATGGCCAGATTGCCTGCCACACGGAAGATAAAACTGCGCGCATGCAGTACCGGCGGGTCCTGCTGGTCGATCTTGACCAGTTTCAGGTAGGTTTCCTGCGCCACGTCGGCCGCGCGTTGACGATCGCTCATGCGCCGGGTCAGGAACTGCAGCAGGTCATCGTAATGTTCCTGAAAGCTGGCAAGCAGCCCGGACATGGGAGGCGTCAACATGAAGGAATTCGATGGGCCTTGAGAAAGGGAAACAGGCGTTAATGAGAAACAGTATCGTTCAAAACGCCAGCCGCTTTCAACGTCGCCGTGTATTTGCCACACTGAGCACCCATTGCCTGCAAGGAACTGCACCGATGATGCGTGCTTACCGCCACCTGTTACGTGCAAGCCTGGTGCTGGCAATGCTGCTGGGCCTGAGTGCCTGTGCGCTGTTCCAGAGCCGCGATCCGCTGAGCATCAGCGTGATCGGCATCGAACCCATGCCTGGCCAGGGTCTGGAAATGCGCATGAAGGTGAAACTGCGGGTGCAAAACCCCAACGAGACGCCGATCGACTACAACGGCATCGCCGTTAACCTGGAGGTCAACGGCCAGCCACTGGCCGCCGGCGTCAGCGACCAGAGCGGCAGCATTGGCCGTTTTTCCGAAGGTGTAGTAGAGGTGCCGATGAGCATCACCGCGTTCTCGATGATGCGCCAGGCGGTGGGCCTGGGTCAGGTGCAGAACCTCGACGGCATGCCCTATGTGCTGCGCGGCAAACTGGCCGGCGGGGTATTTGGTACGGTGCGCTTCAGCGACAATGGCCAGCTGAGCCTGCCGAAACCGGCCAACATCACCTGGTAAACCCTGCGCGGTTTACTTGGCCGCGGCCATCAGTTTGTTGACTTCACTGCGCACCATGTTGGCGAACTCGGGCGGCGACATGCCGTCCAGTTCCGCGCGCACCCACTCGGCCCACTTGCCTTTGCGCCGGGGCTTTTCGGCGATCAACCGCGCGGCTTCACCCTTGGCTTTGCCCAGGTTGGTCTGCCAGAGCTCGAACAGTCGCGCTTTCTCGTCCTCGATCTGCGCCCGTTCGGCGAAGCTCTTGTTGGCCAGATTGAAACTCATGGGGGTGTCCTGCCACTTGAAAATAGGCGCTATCTTACACTGTAGCCGCGAAGGGCCGACAATCCGCTGCAACTTTCCGCGCCCACCGGTATCCACTAATGACAGCCCAACCCATGACGAGGAAGTGCCCATGGCCAGGAAATCCAGCGTGCAAACCGAAGTCGAGCAAATCAAGGATCAAGCGTTCAGCGAACTGCAGGTACTGATCGAAGAGTCGGAAAAACTGCTTCGCGACAGCGCGGCGCTGGTGGGCGACGAAGCCGAAACCCTGCGCGACCAGGTCCGGCTCAAGCTCAAGCGCGCCGGTGAGGCGGTCAGCCAGGCACGTAGCAAGGCGCAACCGGTCGTCGACGCCACCCAGGACTACATTGGCGGCCACCCTTGGCAAACCGTGGCGATCTCGGCCGGGTTCGGGCTGGTGGTCGGCCTGCTGCTGGGGCGTCGCCCTTAGCCACCTCTGCGGGCTCGCTTGCGAGCCCGCCCTCCATTCAGCGCAGGCTCAGGGCCTGCACCACGCCGCAGGCAATCGCCATACCCACCAGCGCCGGCAGGTGCTCGGCCTCCATCCGCTTCATCACCCTGCCCCGGTACAGGTCGACAGTCTTGACGCTGACCTCGAGCTGTTCGGCGATTTCGCGGTTGCTGTAACCCTGCACCAACGGCACAAACACATCGCGTTCGCGTGGCGTCAGGCTGTCTATCCGCGCCTGCACGGCGGCACGCGGACCGCTGCCCGCCTGGGCCTGACGCGACCCGTCGAGGGCGGCCTGCACGGCATCGAGCAACAGTTGCTCGTTGTAGGGCTTTTCGATGAAGTCGCACGCACCGGCCTTGAACGCCCGCACCACGATCGGCACATCGGCATGCCCGCTGAGGAAGATCACCGGCAGCTCGATGCCGCGTGCGCGCATGGCCTCCTGCACGCTTAACCCGCCCATGCCGGGCATACGCACATCCAGCAACACGCAGGCCGGCCGCTGCTCGTCGCAGGCGTCGAGAAATGCCTGGCCGCTGGTGAACGGAATGGCCTTTACGCCGACCGATTCGAGCAGCCACACAGTCGAATCGAGCATGCCCTGGTCGTCATCGACCACATAGACTTTCGGTTGCTGCATTACACGTCCTCTATCCCGGCCCCGGCCACGGGCGTCAAGCGGCAGCACAGGGTCAATCCCCCTGCGGCCCCCGGTTGCGCCTGCAAGGTGCCGCCAAAGCCTTCAATGATACTGCGGCTCATGCTCAAACCCAGCCCCAGGCCTTCCGGCTTGCTGGTGGTGAACGGCGTAAAGATGCCGTCGAGCCGCTCCGCTGCCACCCCCGGACCCTGGTCGCTGACCTCAATCCGCAACAGGCCGGCGTCCAGCACGGCGCTGAGCACGATACGCGAAGGTTGCCCCTTGTGCTGCTCGCGATTGGCGTCAATGGCATTGCGCAGCAGGTTGAGCAGCACCTGTTCAAGCAACACCCGGTCGGCATAGACCGCCGGTAGCGATGGGCTGATGCGCTGTTCGATGTGCACCTGATCCTGCGCCGCTTCCCAATCGCACAGGCGCACGGCTTCCCTGGCCACGTCGGCAATGGACAACGCCTGCAGGCGTCGCGGTTCTTTACGCAGGAACGCGCGCAAACGCTTGATCACTTCGGCCGCGTGCGTGGCCTGTTCGTTGATGCGCTGCAGCCCTTGCGACACCCGCCCCGCCGCCAGTGGATCACGGTCCAGGGCCTGCAGGTAACGCTGGCTGGCACTGGCATAGTTGACCACTGCCGCGAGCGGCTGATTGATTTCATGAGCGATACCCGAGGCGAGTTCACCCAGGGTCACCAGGCGCGCACTGTGCGCCAGTTCGTCCTGATGCCGGCGTTGCTGGGCTTCACGCAGTTCACGCTCGGTCATGTCACGGGCCACCAGCGAGTAGTAACGTTCACCCCCGGCAGCCCGGTGCGCCAGCAGCACCAGCGACACCGGAAACGCCGCGCCGCCCTGCCAGGGAATCAAGCGTGTCTCTGCGTGCCAGACGCCTGTTTGCTCGGCACACTGCCAGCCGTGTTCCTGCAGTTGCTGCTGCAACGCAGGATCGAGCAGGGCCTGCAGCGGCGGCAACGCCTGCACCTGTTGCAAGCCCAACGCGCGGCGCGCCGAGCGGTTCAGGTAACTCAACTGCCCTTCACGGTCAGTGAACAGCACCAGGTCGGTATTGGCCTCCACCACTTCTGCCAGGCGCCGGCGGTTTTCCTGGGCCTCGATGCGGGCGGTGATCTCCCGCGAGACGCTGACAATTTCCACCACGGCCCCGGTGTAGGTTTCGCGGATCGCCCGGCTGGCAATTTCGAACCACAGGTCGCGACCGTCGCGGTGACGGACCCGACAGGTCATGGTCTGGTAGCCATCCTGTTCCAGCGCCTGCGCAGCTTGCAGCAGTGACTGCTGGCGGTCCTGGGGGTGAAACAGCGACTGCACGGCCACCCCGCGCAGCTCTTCGGGCCAGTAACCCAGCAAGCGGTAGGACGCCGGCGAGGCGTCAAGAAAGCAGCCATCCGGACTGTGCCGGGAGATCAGGTCAGTGGTGTTCTCGGTAATCAGGCGATACAGCCGTCGCGCCTGACTGGCGTCACGTTCGGCCGAACGCTCGGCCGTGGCATCGCGGCAGCGCACCAGGACCTGGCGGTTGTCGCCGTCGGGAATGAAGGTCCAGAGCAGGATCTGACCTGCCACCGCGGCCTCGACATCGCTGATCGCCCGCCCCTGGCGCAGGCACGCGCTCACCAGCGCAACGAAGTTGCTTGGCAACCAGTAGTCGACTGCACGCTGCGGCCAGGGGCCGAGCATGGCCTGCAGCGCCGGGTTCACGGCCAGCACCGCGGCGGATGCATCCAGGAGCAGGCTGGGCTGGGGGTCGCTGGCGAGCAGAGTGGTCATGGGTGCGTTCACAGAATGCCATCGGGGCGCATATAGTACTTCTACCATATTGCTATAGTCTATCTTCCAAGTAACATGGCGATTCGCGTAAAAACTCAAACGCGAAGGCTTGCCCTTCACGACACCTGATCAGAGCTAACAATCAGCCACCGGGGGTTGCAGTACGCCATTTTGGCCGCCCCCTGCACAGGAACATTTCATGTCGATTTTCTCCCAGGGCCTGGCGCCCGCCCCTGTCAATCACCAAGCCCTGAGCCCGCTGAGCTTCATCGAACGTACGGCAGCCGTCTACGGCCAGTACCCGGCGGTGATTCACGGCGCCATCCGGCGCAACTGGCAACAGACCTATGAACGCTCCCGCCGCCTGGCCAGTGCCCTGGCCGGGCGCGGCATCGGTCAGGGCGATACCGTCGCGGTGATGCTGCCGAACATTCCGGCGATGCTCGAGGCGCACTTCGGTGTGCCGATGATCGGTGCGGTGCTCAATGCCCTGAACGTTCGCCTCGACGCCGAGGCCATTGCCTTCATGCTCGAGCACGGCGAGGCCAAAGTGCTGATTACCGACCGCGAGTTCCACAAGGTCATCGCCGGGGCGCTGGCACTGATGGAATTCCCGCCGCTGGTGGTCGATGTCGACGATCCCGAATACGGCGAAGGCCAGGCGGTCAGTGACCTCGACTACGAGGCCTTTCTCGCTGAAGGCGACCCCGAGTTTGCCTGGCAATGGCCTGAAGACGAGTGGCAGGCAATCTCGCTGAACTACACGTCCGGCACCACCGGCAACCCCAAGGGCGTGGTCTATCACCACCGCGGCGCCTACCTGAACGCACTGGGCAACCAGATGACCTGGGCCATGGGCAACCACCCGGTGTACCTGTGGACCCTGCCGATGTTCCATTGCAACGGCTGGTGCTACCCCTGGACCGTTACCGCGCTGGCCGGCACCCATGTGTTCCTGCGCCGGGTCGACCCGCAAAAAATCCTTACCCTGATCCGAGAACATCAGGTCAGCCACCTGTGCGGTGCGCCGATTGTCCTCAATGCCCTGATCAACATGCCCGAGTCGGCCAAGGCCGCCATCGATCACCCGGTCAACGCCATGGTGGCCGGCGCAGCACCACCGGCCAAGGTGATTGGGGCCGTGGAAGAAATGGGCATCAAGGTCACCCACGTTTACGGCCTGACCGAAGTCTATGGTCCGGTGACCGTCTGTGCCTGGCACGCCGAGTGGGACGAGCAACCGCTGGCTGAGCGTGCGCGGATCAAATCACGCCAGGGCGTGCGCTACCCGACCCTCGAAGGCCTGATGGTCGCAGACCCGCAGACCCTGGAGCCGGTGCAACGCGACGGCAATACCCTGGGTGAAATCTTCATGCGCGGCAACACGGTGATGAAGGGCTACCTGAAAAACCCTGAAGCCACCGCCGAAGCCTTCCGTGGCGGCTGGTTCCATACCGGCGACCTGGCGGTATGGCATGCCGATGGCTATGTGGAAATCAAAGACCGCCTGAAGGACATCATCATCTCCGGCGGCGAAAACATCTCCACCATCGAAGTCGAAGACACCCTCTACAAGCACCCTGCCGTGCTCGAAGCGGCGGTAGTCGCCCGCCCTGACGAAAAATGGGGCGAAACCCCTTGCGCCTACATCACCCTCAAGGCCGGCTTTGAACAGACCCGCGACAGCGACATCATCAGTTTCTGCCGCGAGCACCTGGCCGGCTTCAAGCTGCCGAAGACTGTGGTTTTCAGCGAGCTGCCGAAAACCTCTACCGGCAAGATCCAGAAGTACCTGTTGCGTGACTGGGCCAAGGCGCTCTGATCCCTTTTGACAGCGAGAACTCCATGCCTGAATTCAATGCTCCGCTGCGCGACATGCGCTTTGTCCTTCATGAAGTGTTCCAGGGCCCGGCGCTCTGGGCACGGCTTCCGGCCCTGGCCGAACGGGTGGATGCCGACACTGCCGATGCCATTCTGGAAGAAGCGGCGAAAATCACCGGTCAGTTGATCGCCCCGCTCAACCGCAGCGGCGATGAGCAAGGCGTGGTGTTCGATGCCGGTGAAGTGCGCACACCGGACGGTTTTGCCGAAGCCTGGCAGACCTACCGTGAAGGCGGCTGGGTCGGCCTTGCCGGCAACCCCGAGCACGGCGGCCTGGGCATGCCGAAAATGCTCGCGGTGCAGTTTGAAGAAATGCTCTATGCCGCCAACTGCAGTTTCAGCCTGTACTCGGCCCTGAGCGCCGGTTGCTGCCTGGCCCTCGACGCCCACGCCAGCGACGACCTCAAGGCCACCTACCTGCCGCCGCTGTACAGCGGCGAGTGGGCCGGCACCATGTGCCTGACCGAGCCGCATGCCGGCACCGACCTCGGGATCATCCGGACCAAGGCCGAACCCGATGCCGATGGCAGTTACCGCATCAGCGGTACGAAGATTTTCATCACCGGCGGCGAGCAGGACCTGACCGACAACATCATCCACCTGGTACTGGCCAAGCTACCCGATGCTCCGGCCGGGCCCAAGGGCATCTCGCTGTTCCTGGTGCCCAAGTTCCTGGTCAATGCCGATGGCAGCCTGGGCGCGCGCAACCCGGCGCACTGCGGCTCGCTGGAACACAAAATGGGCATCAAGGCCTCGGCCACCTGTGTGATGAACTTCGACGACGCCACCGGCTACCTGATCGGCGAGCCGAATCGCGGCCTGGCGGCGATGTTCACCATGATGAACTACGAGCGCCTGTCCATCGGCATCCAGGGAATCGGTTGCGCCGAAGCGTCGTACCAGAATGCGGCGCGCTACGCCCAGGATCGCCTGCAAAGCCGCGCCGCCACTGGCGCGCAATCCCGTGAGAAAATTGCCGACCCGATCATCGTTCACCCCGATGTGCGGCGCATGCTGCTGACCATGCGCGCCCTGACCGAAGGTGGCCGGGCGTTCGCGACCTATGTCGGCCAGCAGCTGGACATCGCCAAGTACGCCGAGGATGCTGAGGAACAAGCTGCCGCGCAGCGCCAGGTAGCCCTGCTGACCCCGGTGGCCAAAGCGTTCTTTACCGACAACGGCCTGGAAAGCTGCGTGCTCGGCCAGCAGGTGTTCGGCGGCCACGGTTACATTCGCGAATGGGGCCAGGAACAACTGGTGCGCGATGTGCGCATTGCCCAGATCTACGAAGGCACCAACGGTATTCAGGCCCTGGACCTGCTCGGGCGCAAAGTGGTGGCTGACGGTGGCAAGGCCCTGGCCGAGTTCACCGGCGAAATTCGCAGTTTCTGTGCGCACGGTACGCCTTACGCGCAGGCCCTGCTCGACGCCACCGCCGAACTGGAAAGCCTCAGCCAGTGGTTGTGCGCCCAAGCTGCCGAAGACGCCAATGCCATCGGTGCCGCTTCAGTGGAATACCTGCAGGTGTTTGGCTATGTGGCCTACGCCTATATGTGGGCACGCATGGACCAGGTCGCCGAACAGCAACTGGCTGACGACCCGGCGTTCTACGGGGCCAAACGTGCCAGCGCCGCGTTCTTCTATGCCCGTCTGTTGCCACGCACCCTGTCGCTGCAGGCCAGCATCCGTGCCGGTAGTGGCTCGCTGTTCAGTCTTGACGCCGAGCAGTTCTGAAATACCGTCAGTCGGCACTGAGACCCGCCGTCATGCCCTGCTAAAAACGGGGCATGGCTGCGAATTCAGTGCTTTTACTGCACTTTTCACGGTAAGAAAACTTACAACTGATAGTCATTCGCCATTATCTCGGGTTCTCGCCGCCTACGCTCAAGGGTAGAATGGGCAAAACCGGGAGTCTCGATGAACCACACCAGCCACAGCGCCGACGAATACGATGCCATCACCGATGCCGCCGCGCATTGGTGCCTGCGTTTGCAGGCTGAGGACTGCACCGCAGATGAACGTCTGGCCTTCGAGCAATGGCTGGCAGCGGACCCTGTGCATGCCCGGGAATACCAGGCCATGCTGGAGATCTGGCACACCGCCGATCACCTGCCGCGTGACACGGTACCCGGCAACGTCATCAACCTGCCCCTCGCCCCGCGCCGCCGCAGTACCTGGCGTCACTATGCCTCGGCGGCCGCCGTTGCCCTGGTGGCCTTGCCGGTGGGTGGCTGGATCGGCTGGGAACAGGGCTGGCTGCCCAACAGCTACCAGCACGTAGAGAGCACTGACGCGATCAGCCGCGTGGTCCTTGGCGACGGTAGCCAGGTCGAGTTGAACCTGGGCACTGAGCTGCGTTTCACCAATTACAAGGACGAGCGCCGGGTCACCCTGATCAAGGGCGAGGCGTTTTTCAGCGTCCACCACGACAGCCAGCACCCGTTCATCGTCCACGCCGCCCAAGGCCAGACCCGGGTCACCGGCACCCAGTTCAACGTGTGGAAGTATGAAGACCAGGTCAAGGTCACCCTGGTGGGAGGCTCGGTACTGGTGAGCAGCAACAGCAGCACCAGCGTCGAGGGAGGGTACCGCCTTGGCCCGGGCATGCAGGCCAGCTACCAGGCCGGCGACTTCGAACCGCGCCTGAACCAGACCTACGCCCACGACAACAGCCTGGCGTGGCGCAACGGCAAACTGATCCTCGACAACCTGAGCCTCGCCCAGGCCCTGCCACAGATCAACCGCTACCTCGAACACCCGCTGGTATTGGCCGACGAAAGCACCGGCAGCATTCGCATCAGCGGTATCTACGACACCCGCCAGATCAACCGCCTGGTCAGCAACCTGCCCAAGGTCCTGCCGGTCTACCTGACCCGCAGCAAAGACGGCAGCATGCTCCTCAACCGCATTTCGCCACCGCCGGCACGGGGCTGAGCCTTGCGCTCAACCCCGCCTTCTCACGCGCTACAGCGTCATCGCCGCCAACCAGCCAAAGGCCAGCAACGGCAAGTTGTAATGGATGAATGTCGGTACCACGGTGTCCCAGATGTGGTGGTGCTGACCATCCACGTTCAACCCCGAGGTCGGGCCCAGGGTCGAATCCGAAGCCGGTGAACCCGCATCCCCCAGCGCGCCGGCCGTGCCGACGATGCACACGGTGGCCACCGGATCGAAGCCCAGTTGCACGCACAGCGGCACGAAAATCGCGGCAAGAATCGGCACGGTGGAAAACGACGAGCCGATGCCCATGGTCACCAGCAACCCGACCAGCAGCATCAACAGTGCACCGACGCCCTTGCTGTGGCCGATCCAGGTAGCCGAGACCTCGACCAGGTTCTTGACCTCGCCGGTGGCCTTCATCACTTCGGCAAAACCCGAGGCGGCGATCATGATGAAGCCAATCATGGCCATCATCTTCATGCCTTCGGTGAACAGGTCATCGGTTTCCTTCCAGCGCACGATGCCGGAGACCGAAAAAATCAGAAACCCGGCCATGGCGCCGATGATCATCGAGTCCAGCCACAGCTGAATAATGAACGCCGCCGCTACCGCGACACCGGCGACCATCAGTGTCAGCGGGTTGTAGCGCACCGCGACCTGCTCGACCTGCTCGATCTTTTCCAGGTTGTAGACCCGCTTTTTCCGGTAGCTGAAAAACACCGCCACCAGCAGACCGAAGAGCATGCCGGCAGCCGGAATGGCCATGGCGTGAGTGACGTTGACGCCACTGACATCCACCCCGCTACGGCTGACGTTGGCCAGCAGAATCTCGTTGAGGAAAATGTTGCCAAACCCCACCGGCAAGAACATGTACGGCGTGATCAGGCCAAAGGTCATCACACAGGCCACCAGCCGGCGGTCAATGTTCAGCTTGGTCAGCACATAAAGCAGCGGCGGCACCAGCAGCGGAATGAAGGCGATGTGGATCGGCAGGATGTTCTGCGAAGAAATCGCCACCACCAGCAACAGGCCGATCAGCAGCCATTTGACCTTGCCGCCATCGGCATGCCCCTGGCGGTCGACCATGGCCAGGGCGCGGTCCGCCAGGGCATGGGCCATGCCCGACTTGGCAATGGCCACGGCAAAGGCACCGAGCAAGGCGTACGACAACGCAACCGTCGCACCACCGCCCAGACCGCCGTTGAACGCCTTGAGCGTGCCCTCGATACCCAGGCCACCGACCAGCCCGCCGGCCAGTGCACCGACGATCAGGGCGATCACCACATGCACGCGGGACAGACTCAGTATCAGCATGATGCCGACCGCGGCAATTACTGCATTCATTCCTGTGACCTCTAAAAACCAGACAAAAAGCGACCGCATCGGCGACAGACTGCCCGCAAGCAGAGGCCGAACGACAGGTAATTTTTATGGGGGCGCACACTCTGAAGCAGACCCCCTTGCTTGTCAAAGCACGGGGTGCGGCATTCTGCAAAAAAGCGCTCTAAATCAACCGAAATAAATCCTTTGAAATAAGTTTTTTTAGTAAAGAACGCCGCTTTGCCGCCGATACGCTCGACAGCCTCAGACTTTCAGATCAAAGGACTTCGCCATGTCGTTCAGACAACTTTCCATTCAGTGGAAGATCACCCTGCTGGCCGGGCTGTGCCTGGCCAGCATCGTAACCCTGCTGGTCGGCCTCTCGTTGTACCGCATGGAGCATAGCTCAGAGCTGGTCAAGGCCAGCAGCACGCAAATGCTCACCGAGGCGGCCCAGCAACGCATCGAGTCCCAGGGCGAAGTCCAGGCGTTGAGCATTCGCCGCCAGTTCATGGACGCCTACCAATACGGCGCAGGCTTTTCCCGTCAGGTGCTGTTTTTGCGCGAACAGGCTGAAAAGCGCTTCATCGACGCCTTCGATCTGCGCGAAGACCTGACCCGCCAGGTGTATTCGGCATTGCAGGCCAACCCCGACCTGCTCGGTCTGTCGCTGGTGTTCGAGCCCAACGCGCTGGACAACAAGGACGAACTGTTCGCCAACCAGGAAAAGCTGGGCAGCAACGAAAAAGGCCGCTTCTCCCTGTATTGGTCGCAACCTACACCCGGTCAACTGACCTCCATGACCCTGCCGGAGCGCGACCTGGCCGACACCAGCGTAGGCCCTAGCGGCGAGCCTGCCAACACCTGGTCGATGTGCCCACGCAGCACGCGCAAGGTCTGTGTGATCGAGCCGTACTTTTACGAGATCAATGGCCAGCAAGTGCTGATGACCAGCATCGCCTTCCCGCTGATGGTCGCCGACAAAGTGGTGGCCACGCTGTCGGTGGACATCAACCTGAACAGCCTGCAGGCCCTGAGCCAGCAAGCCAGCCGCAACCTGTACCAGGGCCAGACGCAAGTCAGCATCCTCAGCCCCGCGGGCTTGCTCGCCGGTTACAGCGCGGACGCCAGCAAACTGGCCAAGCGGTTTGACCAGGTCGACACAGAAAAAGGTGCCGAACTGATCCGTCTGTTGGCCGACAGCACGCCACTGCACAGCATCCATCACGAACAGCGCCTGAAAGTGCTGGCCTCCTTTACCCCGATTCCCGGGGGCAAATCCTGGGGCGTGTTGCTCGATGTGCCGGAAAGCGCCCTCACCGGCCCGGCCGACGCCCTGAAACAGGAGCTCGACCAACGCAGCACCAGCGGCACCCTGATCGAACTGGGCCTGGGTGGCCTGGCCGCCATTGTCGGCCTGCTGTTGATCTGGCTGATGGCCCGCACCGTGACCCGGCCGATTCTCAGCGTCGCCGCCATGCTCAAGGACATTGCCAGTGGTGAAGGTGACCTGACCCGCCGCCTGCAATACGACAAACGCGATGAGCTCGGTGAACTGGCCGGCTGGTTCAACCGCTTCCTCGACAAGCTGCAGCCGACCATTGCCGAGGTCAAACGCTCGGTGCAGGCGGCGCGCGACACCGCTGACCAATCCTCGGCGATTGCCAGCCAGACCAGTGCCGGCATGGAGCAGCAGTACCGCCAGGTAGACCAGGTGGCAACAGCCTCGCACGAGATGAGTGCCACCGCCCAGGATGTGGCTCGAAGTGCCGCGCAAGCTGCCCAGGCCGCCCGCGACGCCGACCAGGCCACGCGCCAGGGCCTGGCGGTAATCGACCGCACCACCGCCAGCATCGATACCCTGGCCGCCGACATGAATACCGCGATGACCCAGGTCGAAGGCCTGGCCGAGAACAGCGAGAAAATCGGTTCGGTACTTGAAGTGATCCGCTCCATCGCCGAACAGACCAACCTGCTGGCGCTCAACGCCGCCATTGAAGCCGCCCGCGCCGGTGAAGCGGGCCGAGGTTTTGCCGTGGTGGCCGATGAAGTACGCAACCTCGCCCGCCGAACCCAGGAGTCGGTGGAAGAAACCCGTCAGGTCATCGAGCATCTGCAGGCCGGAACCCGCGAGGTGGTGGGCGCCATGGACAGCAGCCATCGCCAGGCCCAGGGCAGCGTTGAGCAAGTCGGTCAGGCGGTAACCGCACTGCAGCAGATCGGCGATGCCGTCACCGTGATCAGCGACATGAACCTGCAGATCGCCAGCGCCGCCGAAGAGCAAAGCGCCGTGGCCGAAGAGATCAACAACAACGTCGCCACCATTCGCGACGTGACCGAGTCGCTCTCGGGCCAGGCCAACGAGTCGGCGCGGGTCAGCCAGTCGCTCAACAGCCTGGCCAACCAGCAGCAGGGCTTGATGGATCAGTTCCGCGTCTGAACCTTGTGCCTGTGGAGCCGCCCCGGCTCCACTGGCCACGCCTGACGTTCACTGCGTCAAAGTTCGTCCTTCACTGTATGGAACTTGCCGCCTCCCAGAATGCGATCCAGCAACACCAACGCGCCATGGACATCAGGCCGCGCCCCCATGGGCAGCACATCCGCATGAGGCAGCGTAGCGTCCTTGTAGCCAGACTCCATGACCAGCAGATGCATCTGGTTGGCATTGAGGTAAACATGGTGGTGCTCGATGGCATAGGACTGGATCAACGCCAATGCGCCGGTCACCAACGGGGTTGCACTAGAGGTACCGCCGTAGTTATCAGTGTAGTCACGATCGTTGCCCTCTTTGTCCTGCAATGCCCCGTAGCTCAGGGTCGCGACACTGTCGCCCCAACTGTTGAGCATGCGGTAGCGGTAGTTGTAGTTCGAGTACTGATGGGGTTTGCCATCCCAGGAATGGCAGGCTCCGACCAGTATCGCATCCGCATCGCCGTGGTCGAGGAAGTACGGCCACTCCGACAGATCAACACCAAAATTTGCGATGGCGCGCTTGCTGGTGTCCGTTTTGTAGCTGCCGTTGCACGCGGCATTGACTACGACCGCACCACGTTCAGTCAGCTGGCGGGTTGCGTCCCACCAGAGCTCGTCGTGCAATGAAGGGAGAAAGGTTGTCATCGCATTGATGTTGGCGGTTTGCCGGTTGACGGCCACAATGTCGCCGGGCCTCACGTAGCGCAGAAGATCCTTCGGGGTTTGCACGTTGTACTGTTTGGTTGCCCTGTTGTCGTACATATACAACTCGCTGGCGTGACAGATGCCCGTCATACCCAGACCATTGGCTCGGGCCAGAAGCAGCCCAACCGATGCGGTACCGTGCCGAGGGTCACTGTTGGGTGCAAGACTGACGATGTCCAGGTTCGGGTTGCCGCGCAAATCCTCATGGTTCGGATATAGCCCGCCATCCGAAAAATGTACCCTGACCCCGCTGCCGACTACCTGCTGCTCCCAGACCTTGCGGATGTTCATGCCCTTGTAGCGGGATCCCGGCTCATCCAGATACGTCTGCAGCGCTTTGAAGTCAGGTGTCGGCTGCGCCTCTTCATACGCCCGGTCTCCGGCGGCCACTGCCGCCCCCGTGATCAACGTCGCGACGATAGCAGCCACGCCGGCAATCAGCAGGTTGCCCTCCTCGGCCGGCGGCGCCATGAACATCAGGGAGGCGACATAGTCCAACGGAGCCAGAGTTCTGATCAGCTCGACGAATATGTCATTGCGCATGCCGGAAGGTTGTTCGATGACATAAAAATGCTGAAGCGTACTCATCGCGCTGTCTTGCCGCTCTTGCTCATTCAACAGCGGCTGCGGGTCAATCACCTGCTTGAGCTTGGGCCAGCGGCGTACAAGGGTAGAGTCACTGTCCGGTTCAAGCTCGGCCAGCAACTGTGAAAAGCCGCCGGGGATGAACTTCACCAGCAAAGGTGGAAAGCGCTCGCCGCTTTCCATCTCCGGGAGCTGCGCATGAACCTCGCCATAGGGATCATCAATCTCCGGTAATCCAGCCGGACTGACACCGGCCACATCGCGCCGACGCCGACCGGTGGCCGCCGCAGGCAGTGATACCTTGTCGAGGATGCTTCTGGCCGACTCATCCTCACCAATGACAATGACCAGAGGTGCCAGTACCAGATCGCCACTGGCATAGTGAGGCAGATTCCTTCTCAGGATTTCTGCATCGGTCAACGTTACCTGAGGCGTGATCTGGTAAGTGCCCGGCACCTGCCCGCTGAACAGAGTTACCGGACAACCATGGTGTTCCAGCGCGCCGCTCTGGCTTTGTGACTGCACGGTTTTGCCATCCACAGGCACCGCCCCTTGAGCCTCGATCCGCTCCAGCAGGTAGTGAATGTGCTTAACGTTGCACAGGTCATTGCCGCTACAGCGAACGTGGAATTGCCCATCGAAACGGAAGTTCCTGAAGTACACAAAACTGATATCGATACTCATCATGCCGCTTCCTTGTGATGGATTGAATGCGCCCCCGGCGCACGTACTCTCCATCCTTTCAGGAGGCGCCCGGCAGACACAGCCCGAAGCGCTTCCGGGTGCCCTGGCCAGAACAGCTCGATTGCCTCGTCGTCTACACTTGCCCGAACCCGGTGACCGGCAACCAACGAGGCTGCAATGAAACTGATTCCAACGCTGCTGGCTAGCCTGCTCCTCGGTTTTGGCCTGGCCGCCACCGCTGACGACCGGCAGGCGCCCATTCACTTCGGTGACATCACCTGGGAAAGCGGCAGCCTGACCACGGAAATCCTCCGCCTGATCGTCGAGAAGGGCTATGGCTATGCCACCGACACCCTCCCCGGCAGCACCGTGAGTATGGAAGTGGCGCTGGCACGTAACGACATTCAGGTGATTGCCGAAGAATGGGCCGGTCGCAGCCCCGCGTGGGTCAAGGCCGAACAGGCCGGCGAGGTGTTTGCGCTCGGCGACACGGTGAAAAATGCCGATGAAGGTTGGTATGTACCTAAGTTCGTGATCGAGGGCGATGCCAAGCGAAACATAGAGGCCAAAGCACCGGACCTGCGCACGGTCGAAGATCTCAAGCGCTACGCCCAGGTCTTCCGCGACCCGGAGGAACCGAAAAAAGGCCGCTTCCTCAACAGCCCCAGCGGCTGGACCTCGGAAACCGTCAACAGCCAGAAGCTCAAGGCCTATGGCCTGGACGACAAGTACGTGAACTTTCGCAGCGGTTCCGGCGCGGCACTGGATGCCGAGGTCACCTCATCAATTCAGCGCGGCAAACCGGTGCTGTTCTACTACTGGTCGCCCACCCCGCTGATGGGGCGCTTTCAGCTGGTACGCCTGGAAGAGCCACCCTTCAACGAAGCCGCCTGGAAGACCCTGACCGACGCCAGCAATCCCAAACCACAGGGCAGCCGCTCGTTGCCGGCAAAACTCTCGATTGGCGTCTCGGCCGCGTTCAGGCAGCAGTACCCCGAACTGGTCGAGATGTTTGCCAAGGTCGACCTGCCGATCGAGACACTCAACCAGACGCTGGCGCACATGAGTGAACACCGCCAACCGCCGAAAGACGCCGCGCAACAGTTCCTCAAGGACCACCCTGATATCTGGAAAGCGTGGCTGCCGGCAGAACAAGCCAGCAAGGTCGCGGCGGCCCTGTAGCTTTCAATCGCGACGAATCGACGCCATGATGGCGACTTGTCGCCTGTTTGCTACCGGAGCCCTGCTTGTCGCTCAAAGCCCTGCGTACCCTGGTCACCATCGCCCGTCATGGCACCTTTGCCCGTGCCGCCGATATCCTCAGCCTGACCCCCTCAGCGGTGAGCCTGCATATCCGCAGCCTGGAAGAAGA
The DNA here is from genome assembly GCF_016009175.1 of Pseudomonas alkylphenolica. GTDB lineage: Bacteria > Pseudomonadota > Gammaproteobacteria > Pseudomonadales > Pseudomonadaceae > Aquipseudomonas > Aquipseudomonas alkylphenolica_B. The sequence continues at coordinate 11,866 of NZ_JADUCM010000044.1, read as the reverse complement.
GCTTAACGTCAGCCTGTTCGACCGCAGCCGGCGCCAGGTCAGCCTGACCGAAGCCGGGCATCTGGTAGTCGAGCGCGCCGAGGGCATTCTTGCTGCCTATGACGAGATGGCGGATGCTCTGGTGAACGGCCCGGGCCTGCATGGACGACTGAAGATCGGCGCCATCCAGACAGCCCTGGCCGGGCGTCTGCCAGCAGCATTGGTGCGCATCAAGGCCGAACATCCGCACCTGCACATCAGCGTGCTCTCGGGCATGTCCGCCGAGCTGGCGCGGCGCGTTGAAGACGGCGAACTGGATGCCGCCATCACCACCGAGCCGGTACCGCCCTACCCGGCCAACCTGGATTTTACTCCGCTCTATCAAAACCGCTTCTGGGCCGTAGCCGGCCCTGCCTTTGCGGGTCTGAACCTGAGAGAGTTGCTGGCCTGCCAACCGTTTTTGCGCTTTGACAAACGCGCCTGGGCCGGACGCATGATCGAGCAGGAACTGCGAAAACAACAGCTCCCCGTTAGCGAGCAGATGGAACTGGACAGTCAGCAAGCGCTGACGCACATGGCCTCGATGGGCCTGGGTGTGGCCATCGTGCCGCTGGCCGATGAAGATCTTGAAGCCCTGCCTGCTGTGACCTTGCTGCCCTTCGGCGAGCCGCAACGCACCCGCGCCGTCGGCCTGCTCGAACACGCCAGCAGCCGTCGCCGGCACCTGACAGCCGTACTGAAAGCGACATTGGGCAACCCTTGAGTTTTTCTCAACGGTTGATTGAGTATTAAACGTTTTTTTCTTTCAGTGCCAGCGGCTAGCCTGATCTCGACACCTACCCAGGGGCGTCGACACTCACGGAAAATGCCTGATGCTGAATCTGATCCTTGCCACCATCGTGCCGATTGCCTTGCTGATCGCGCTGGGCCGCTGGCTGCGCGCCTGCGACTTTCTCGGCGATAGCTTCTGGCCGGCGGCCGAACGCCTGAGCTACTTTGTGCTGCTGCCTGCACTGTTCGTCCATAGCCTGGCCACCGCTGACCTCAGCGGCCTGCCGGTGTTCGACATGGTAACGGTGCTATTGATCTCAACCCTGATCGGCGCAGTCTTGCTGGTGCTGTGCAAGGGCGTCATCGCCGGCGACGGCGCCAGTTTCACCTCGGTGTTCCAGGGCGGAATCCGCTTCAACAACTACATCGGCGCCACCCTGGCGGCCGGCATTTATGGCACCGGCGGCATCGCCCTGGCAGCTGTCGCCAACGCCGCCATCGTGCCCACGGTCAACGTGCTGTGCGTCCTGGCCTTTGCCCGCTACAACGGCGCGCAAAGCTCGGCCCGCGCCGTCGCCAAGGCAATCTGCAGCAATCCGTTGATCGTCGGCTGTGCCCTGGGCATTGCCCTGCGCCTGACCGGGATGGGGCTCCCTGCCGGCATCGAACCGACCATCAAGGCACTGGGCCAGGCTGCCTTGCCGCTGGGCCTGCTGTGCGTCGGTGCAGCGCTGGGGGGCAGCGCCCGCGGCTTGGGTCCACGCCCCTTGCTGGCCGCGTCATTGTTCAAGTTCGTGGTGCTGCCACTGACGACCTACGGGACCTGTCGCGTGCTCGGGTTGAGCGGCCAGGCAGCAACCGTCGCCATTCTGTTCCAGGCGCTGCCGACCGCTTCCTCCTCGTACGTGATGGCGCGACAAATGGGCGGTAACGCGCCACTGATGGCCAATATCATTGCCTTGCAGACCTTGCTGGCAGCGCTGACGCTGCCAGTAATGCTGAGCCTGACCCTGGCCTGAGAACCCGCTATTTATCCGACTTGATGCTGGTCCAGACGCGGGTGCGCACTCGCTCAAGCTTTTGCGGCAGCGGCTGTACCACATACAGTTTGGCCAGGGCGTCCTGGGTCGGTGTCAGGTTCGGGTTAGCGGTAATGGCCGGGTTGATCAGCGCCAGCGAGTCTTTGTTGGCGTTGGGATAGCCGAGAAAATCACTGATCGGTGCAATGACTTTCGGCTCCATCAGGTTATTCAGAAACGCATGGGCCTCGGCGACATTCTTCGCGCTTTTCGGAATGGCAAAAGTGTCGAACCAGATCGGCGCCCCTTCTTTGGGCAGACGCCAGTCGACGACCACACCGTTACCCGCCTCTTTGGCGCGGTTGCCAAACTGGTAGAAGCTGCCGGAGTAACCGATGGCAACGCAGATGTCGCCGTTGGCAATGTCGGTCATGTATTTGGCGGAGTTGAAATAGGTGACATAGGGGCGCACCTTCAACATCAACGCCTTGGCTTTTTCGTAGTCCTCCGGATTCTGGCTGTTGGGGTCCAGGCCCAGGTAGTGCAAGGCCAGCGGCAGAATTTCCGAAGGCGAGTCGAGCATGGCAACGCCGCACGACTTGAGCTTCTCCATGTTTTCGGGCTTGAACACCAGGTCCCAGCTGTCCACCGGCGCCTGATCACCCAGCGCGGCCTTGACCTTGGCCGGATTGAAGCCGATCAGCACCGTGCCGTACATGTAGGGCACGCCGTACTGGTTACCGGGATCGTTGCTGTCCAGCAGCTTGAGCAGCACCGGATCCTGGTGACTCCAGTTGGGCAACTTGCTCTTGTCCAGTTTCTGGAAAACCCCCGCCTTGATCTGGGTGTCGAGAAACTGGTTCGACGGCACCACCAGGTCATACCCGGAGTTGCCGGTAAGCAATTTGGCTTCCAGCGATTCGTTGGTGTCGAAGGTGTCCCAGGTCACCTTGATGCCGGTTTGTGCGGCAAAGTCCTTGGGCACGGAAGGCAGGATGTAGTCCGCCCAGTTGTACACCCGCAAAGATCGCGTTTCGGCCTGCACGGCGCCGGTCAACAGCGTCAGTGCCCCGACACTGACGGCCAGCATGCGTTTGAGTGTGGTCATTGATTGTTCCCCCGAGTGTGGCGTGAGCTCACTGTTCTTATGGTTTGTACACGGCAGGCGGCCTGAATGAACAACCAAGGCCAAGGAGAAAAACGGCTAAGAATAGGCATCGGCCAATGCAGCGGCATGGCCTGATCGCGTCTGATTTTTGCTGAGCGCTTGCGCGGCTCACAGTGTGTGGCTGGCCAAAAAGAGATCGAAGTGGCCAATTTTTCGCGCCATCGGCGCTCAGCGGCCCACCTTGCGCGGCAGCTCGATGCACACCCGCAATCCGCCCAGGGGGCTTTCCTGCAGCGTCATCTGCCCGCTCCAGGCCTCGACGATATCGCGCACGATGCCCAACCCCAGGCCATGCCCTTCGATCTGCTCATCCAGGCGGGTGCCCCTCTCCAGGACCTGCTGGCGTTCATTGACCGGGATGCCAGGGCCATCGTCATCAATAAGCAGCCGGTAACGCTCGAGGTGATCCTCGATACTCAACCGCACCTCGCTGTCTGCCCATTTACAGGCGTTGTCCAGCAAGTTGCCGAGCAGTTCGAGCAGGTCTTCCCGGTCCCAGGGCAACAACAGACCCGACGGCACCTGCTGGCTCAAGGTCAGGCCTTCGCCGTGGATCATGCTCAAGGTGCCGAGCAGCCCGGGTAACTCGGCATCACAATCGAATTGCGCCCCGGGCAAGGCATCACCGGCCAGACGGGCCCGGTTGAGTTCACGGCTCAAGCGTTGCTGGATCTGCTCCAGTTGTTCTCGCAGCTGTACGCGCACCTGCGGCTTGTCGTGGAGCTGCTCGCTGGAGGCCAGGCTCAGCAACACGGCCAGCGGCGTTTTCAAGGCATGACCCAGATTGCCCAGGGCATTGCGCGATCGGCGCAGGCTGTCTTCGGTATGCGCCAACAGGTGGTTGATCTGCTCGACCAGCGGCTCAAGCTCAGTCGGCACTTGCGTGTCGAGGTGTGAACGCTTGCCCTGCTGCAGCTGGGCAATCTGCTCGCGGGCGCGTTCCAGTGGACGCAGCGACCGAGTCACGGTGATGCGCTGGGCCACCAGCACCAGGATCAGCGCCACAAGGCCAAGGCCCAGGCCAATCTGTTGCATGCGGCGAAACTGGTCGCGCACCGGGGTGTAGTCCTGGGCGACACTGATCGCTATCGCCTGGCCGAAGCGCCGGTAGTCACTGCGCAACACCAGCAGCTGCTGATTCTCAGGCCCCAATTCCAGATCGGTGTGCAGGCCGCTGGTGGCGGGTGCCGGCAGGTCCAGGTCCCAGAGCGAACGGGAGCGCCAACTGCCACCGTCAAAATCGATGCGAAAATAGTAGCCGGAGAACGGCCGCTGATAGGCGGCGGACACCCGACGCTCATCCAGCTCAAGCCCCGATTGCCCGCGCACCATCGCGATCAACAGGTTTTCGCTTTCCTTGCGCAGGCCGGTCTCGAGGTAACGCTGCAGCCCCACTTCGAACAGCCACAGGCTGAGCTGTGCCAGCGCCAGGCCCACCACCACCAGCACTGCAATCAGGCCGAGGCTCAAACGCGCCTGAATCGAATTCACTCAGCACTCCCGGCATAGCGGTAACCCTGGCCACGGTGCGTTTCGATGACGCTACGGCCCAGTTTGCGGCGCAGATGATTGACGTGAACCTCCAGCACGTTGGAGTCGCGCTCGGTTTCCCCGTCATAAAGGTGTTCGGCCAGATGGCTCTTGGACAGGATCTGCTGCGGATGCAGCATGAAGTAACGCAGCAGGCGAAACTCTGCAGCGGTGAGCTGGATGTCGACGCCATCGCGGGTTACGCACTGGCGCCCTTCATCCAGTTGCAGCCCCGCTGCCTCAAGGGTTGGCTGATTGGCCAGGCCGCGGGCACGGCGCAACAGCGACTGCACGCGCAGCATCAGCTCTTCGGGATGAAATGGCTTGCTCAGGTAGTCATCGGCACCGGCCTTGAGGCCCTCGATGCGCTCTGCCCAGGAGCTGCGTGCGGTGAGGATCAGCACTGGCGTCGACAAGCCGCTGGCGCGCCACTGCGCGAGGACTTCAAGCCCGGAAAGCCCGGGCAAGCCCAGGTCGAGAATGATCAGGTCATAGGGTTCGCTGCTGCCCTGGTAGACCGCGTCACGGCCATCGGCCAGCCAGTCGACCGCATAGCCCTGGCGCTGCAGGCCTTGGGTCAGTTCATCCGCCAGCGGCACGTTATCTTCGACCAGTAACAGGCGCATCAATCATCTTCCTCATCTTTGAGCAACACGCCATTGGATGCGTCCAGTTTGATCTCGCGCACCGTCCCTTGCGGGGTCAACAGCTCGACCTCGTATTCGTAGCGGCCGTGTTTCTCTTCCAGCTCCGCCTCCAGCAACTTCGCCCCGGGATAGCGTCCCAGGGCATCGTTGAGCAGCTTTTCCAGCGGCAGGATGACGCCCTGCTGCCGTAGCTGCAGGGCTTCGTCCTGATCAAGGTCACGGGCCGATGCCAGCGAACAGAGTGCCAACAACGCAACGAGAACGGTCTGGGCTGTTCGCGTGCAAACGCTCATTACTTGTCCTGTACGTCCTTGAGGATTTCACCGGTCTTGGCGTCCAGGTCCACGTCCCATTCAACGTTCTGGGCATCACGCAGGTCGATTTTGTAGACCAGGCGACCGTAGACATCTTCAAGCTCGGACTCTTTGATCGTGGCGCCCGGGTGCTTGGCCAGCGCTTTGGCGTTCAAGTCGTCCAGGGACAGGATGGTCTTGTCCTGAACCATCTTGGTCACTTCGTGCATGGGGATGTCTTTGGCCAGTGCGACATTGGCACTCAGGGCAAGGGCGGCAGTAACAAACAGGGCAGTCAGTGCTTTCATGGTATGTCTCCGTTGAGATCAATAATGTGTCTACGGGGCCTAGATTAACCAACCGAACTTAACTGAAGCTGAAAACAACTGGCGACATGATAGCGCACCCCCGCCCCACAACCGGACCTCTGTTCTTTATAATTGCCGGCTCCAGACAGTGAGGCCCGTATGAGCGCAATCCATATCAAGTACCCGGCCCTGACGCTCAAGGCCGGCCGTCGCGCCTTGCAGCGCATCCGCGAACACGGATTGCAGGCGGCCGATGTCGGCGTGCTGCCGGGCGCTGCGGGCGGCCCCAAGGCCCTCGGCATACAAGGCCTGGACCTGGCATTGTTCGGCCACTGGCTGCCAAGTGCACCGCGTGAACGGTCGCTGATCGGGGCGTCCATCGGCTCCTGGCGCTTTGCCAGTGCCTGCCTGCCCAACCCCGCCGAGGCCTTGCAACGTCTCGGGCAGCTGTACACCGAGCAGGACTTCGCCAAGGGCGTCACTCAGGCCGAAGTCAGCCGCAGTTGTCAGCGCATGCTCGATGAGCTACTGCAGGGTCGCGATGCGCAAATCCTCGAGAGCCCTGATTACCGGCTCAATATCATGGTGGTCAAAAGCCATGGGCTGTTGGCACATGACCAGCGCACACGCCTGGGCATGGGCCTGTCTTCAGTAATTGCCGACAACCTGATCAGCCGCTCCCGGCTGGCGCGGCACTTCGAGCGGATCATCCTCCACGATGCACGCAGTGCCCCGCCGTTACAGGCGCTGACCGACTTTCCTTCACGCTGCCTGCCGCTGGATGTGGCCAACTTGCGCCATGCCCTGCTGGCTTCCGGCTCCATTCCGATGGTCATGGAGGGGGTACGCGACATCCCCGGTGTCGGCCAGGGCACCTACCGTGATGGCGGGCTGCTCGACTATCACCTCGACCTGCCCTACCACGGCGACGACATCGTGCTGTACCCGCACTTCACCGATAAAGTGATCCCCGGCTGGTTCGACAAGGCCTTGCCATGGCGACGCGGCGATGGCGAGCGCTTGCGCAACGTGCTGTTGCTGGCGCCCTCCAGCCAGTACCTGGCCAACCTGCCTTTCGGTAAGTTGCCAGACCGCAGCGATTTCAAGCGCTTTATGGGCGATGCCGGCAGCCGCCAACGCTATTGGCACAAAGCAATGTCGGAAAGCCAGCGACTGGGCGACGAACTGCTTGAGCTGATCGCAACCGGCAGGCTGCAGGCGCACCTGCAACCGCTGTAACGAACGCTGGGCAAGGTAGCCTGATAACAGCCGGCCCCTGCCCTGGCGATCAGGCTGTTACCAATCGTGCGTGTACGTTGCCGTCAGCACGGTGCCGGGCGCTGGCAGGTGGCTGGTGTTGTTGCTGTTACGCATCAGCTGGCTGTAGAGCGGGTAGTAGCTGCGGTTGAACAGGTTCTGAATACCTACGCTGACCTGATCGTCTTCGCTCAGTTGGTATTGGCTGATCAGGTCTACCGTGGTGTAGCCATCGACCTTGCGCCGACCGAAGCTGGCAACGCCATCCAGGCGATAATCATCGCCATCGAAATAGGTGGCTTGTACACGGTTGCTCCAGACGTCGCTGGGCTTGAACTGCAGGTAAGCGGTCAACTTGAGTGGCGGGATGCGGTACCCGGTCATGTCCTGCCAGTCACCGCCGTCCGGTTGCTCCCGGCCCTTCATCCAGGTAAAGGTGCCACCTGCGCCCCAACGCTCATCGTTGGTCAGCCAGTCGGCGCTGCCTTCCACACCATAGATCCGCTCTTTGGTGCGCGTCAGGATCAGGCCGTTGTTGAAGCTTTGCACATCCCCCAGGTTCGAGGTGGTGTAGAACACCGCCAGCGACGCCAGCGTCTGCTCACCCAGCGCGCCACGCCAGCCCAGCTCGTAGTTGTTGGTTTTTACCGGTTCCAGGTTCGACGAGTCAAGATCGAATCCACGGCGGGCGTTACGTAGCTGTACGCCGATATCGGGCAGCTGGAAACCCTGGCTGAACGCGGCATAGACCTCCTGGCCTGCTACCGGCGAGTAGGTCACGCTGATGTTGGACAACACTGCGTCGTAATGAACCTCCCCCCCCTGGACGGTAGCCGGCGGGGCGGCGGTCGACTCCGACAGCGGAATGAAGTCATCGTATTCAGCGGTGGCGTACTCGTACCGCAGACCGCCTTCCATCGACCATTGATCGTTGAACTTGTGCTGAAGCTGGGCAAAGCCGCCGACACTGCGCGAGGTCAGGTCGGGCATGTAGGTCAACTTGCCAATCTTGTCGAACACCCTGCCTCCGCTGGCGTCGTAGACGCGCGGATCGAAGATGTCGATGGGCATGTCGCTGCGCTCCTGGTTGAAATCTGCGCCCCACAGCAGCTCCGTATTGCCTTTGTCGCCTAGCGGGGTGCGCAGGGTGATCCGGCTGCCGTACACCTCGCTGTTCTGCATCACCTGGTCGACATTGCGTCCACGCGTGGCCACCGCCCGCGCATCAAACGGCGTGAAGCGGGTGAAGTAGTCCCGGTAGTAGAGCTGCGCATTCAGCGTACCGCCGAGGATGTCGGAGTGCGCGTACTCAAGGTTGAGCAGGGTATTCTTTATCTGGTTCTGCTCGTCCAGCGACAGGCCCGACAGCGGCCTGGCCGGCACCGAGCCTGGCGGGAGCCTGGCCACAGACGGGTCGGAGGTATAGTCGGAATCCTGCTCGGCGTTATAGTGGCTGGCAGACAGCTGGATACGCTGCACCTCATCGATGTGCAAACCCAGTTTTCCGCCAATGTTGTAGGTGTTGGCATCAAACAGATCGCCCTGGCTGGGCTCTGGTGCGATGCGATGCCCATTGGCGTCGTAGGAGGCGCCAATGTGCCGGGCGCCGAAGTCCAGGGCGTAGTCGACCTGCCCCTGCGAGCCGGACAGGTGATGCTGCAACTGGCCGCCAAGGCCGTCACTGTCCAGCTGGCTCAGCGGCGAGACGGCGCTGAGGCTGGTTTGCGCCCGCGGCTCACCCCCCGCCGGGCGGGTCGTGATAGAGATAATGCCACCGGTTGCCCCCGCCCCGTAAATGGCGCTGCTGCCACGGATCACTTCGATGCGCTCGATCAGCGCCGGGTCGATGTTCGCCAGGTTGCGTGAGGAATCGCGGTTGGTGTTGAGCGGCACGCCATCGACCAACACCAGCATGGTACGTCCACGCAGTGTCTGGCCATAGTCGGTGATGGTACGGCTGGAGTCGGCCATGCCGGGAATGCTTTTGGCCAGCAAGGTGGCCAGGCCATCTGAGCCCTGGCGCAACTGCTCCAGTTGTTCGCGCTCGATGACATTGACCTGCCGGGCCTGCGGCACCACATCGCTGTTCAGACGCGACGAACTGATTTCCAGGCTGGCCAGCTCCACCGCTGCAGATCCACTAACCGCAGCTTCAGTGACAACCGCAGATTTTCCCGGCACCACCAGGTAGGTGTGTTCGTCACGCTCCTGGGCAGTCAGCCCGCTGTTGCCCAGCAGCCGTTCAAGCGCTTCCTGCAAGGTGTAGCGTCCCTTCAGAGCAGGTGCGGTCTTGTTAGCCGTGATGTCACTGGCAAACAGGATCTGCGCTGAGGATTGGCGTGCGACGGCATTGAGGGACTTCTCCAGCGAAGAGGCTGGAACATCGAAGTCGACGGGTGCGGATTGCGCCAACGACCATTGGCTGAGCAGCAGGCTGCTAGCCAGCAAGGACAGGCGTACAGGCGCACGCAGGTAGGGCTGACTCACGTTCTTGTTCTCCACAAAGTAAGGTTGCATGGAGATAGCCGTCAGCACAGCCGCGTAACCCTACCTCGGCCGGCAATTATTTTTTCGTGTCGCGCGATTTGATCAGCACCGCACCATCGGCGCCGTTGGCAACGCTTACCGGCAGGATGCCGGGTAACAGCGCCAACAGGCGATCGACATGCCCGCTGTCGAACACACCGGATAGCGGTAACCGGGCAATGTCCGGGTCCTGGAGCAGGATCGGCTGACGGTAATAGCGCTGGAGCGTGCCGATGACCTCGGCAAGCGGGGTACTTTCAAACACCAGCCGGCTGTCCTTCCAGGCGGTGACATCATGGACGCTGACCCGTGTTACCTGACCCGGGATGCCCTTCTGAACGCGCAATTGCTGGCCTGGTTCGAGCAGCGCAACGGTGTCGGCGGCCTCTCCCCGGACAGCGACCTTGCCTTCTGCCACCGTGACCTGAACATCCTGCTCGCGCCGGTTGACGTTGAAGCGGGTGCCTACCACGCGCACCCCTGCCCCGCCGGCATCGACCAGGAACGGGCGATACACCATCGGCGAGACCTGGAACAGCGCCTGCCCCCGCTTCAACTCAACCTGACGAGTGCGCAGGTGCCAACTGATCGTCAGCTCACTGTTGCTGTCGAGCAGGACCTCACTGCCATCAGCCAGCTGCAGCGTCTGGCGCTGGCCAACCTCGCTGGCAACGTGTTGACTGCGGTAAGCCGGATCGACCCAGACGACGCCAGCAGCAATTGCCAACAGCAGCAGCCCGAGCGTTTTTTCTGCGGTGCGCTTGCGCTTGGCTGGCGTTGCAGGCGGCAACGGAAAACGCTGCTTGAGGTCTTCCCGAAACCGGGCAATGGCCTCGTCCTCCTGGCTGAAATCCTTGGGATTATGCGAATTGCGAGTCATGGCAGTAACTCCGTACCCAGGTAGTCTCGGCAAGCATTCATACCCAGGCGCAGGTGCTTTTCTACTGTTTTGAGTGAAATGCCCAGGCGCTCTGCCACTTCGGCCTGCGGCAATTCATGCAGCTTGTGCATCACGAACACCGTCTGACAGCGGGTGGGCAGATTCGCAATTGCCTCGGTCAGCAACTGCAAGGTGCGTTCGCCTTCAAGATGACGCTCCTGGCTGGGAGCGCAACTGACTGCATCGGGCAATGCCGGAGCGCCGACAATCCAAGCCTGGCGTCGACGCTCGCTACGATAACGGGTGATCGCGATATCGTGGGCGATCTTGCGCAACAAGGCCACGGGCGTGCGTACCCCTTGCTTTTCATCCTGCTCAAGCAACTGCACACACAAGTCGTGTACGACTTCCCGGGCGAACACCCGTTCGCCGAAGCGTCGGCGTACATGATCCACCAGCTCGTCATAATGCCGGACCAATGCTGCCAGAAGTGTGGGTTTGGGAGGCTCGACCTGCACGATGACCTGCGCGTAGGGGGAACGGATGCCATGGGAATGACGTGACCGCGCAGTATAAATGCGAATACTTTACATTTAAAGCAAATACAACGGCCCGTATCGCACAGATTCAAAGCGGGAACATTGCCAAAACAGGTTAGAATAGGAGCCAATTCGGTCGCTTGGCGTCAGTCTGATATCTCGATCTGGATGTCGTCTTTAACTCCCAGCAACGACCAATCAGTACATTGAGCAGTACACCAAAGACGCGTGGCCTGCTCCAGCCCTTACACCATCAGCTATACAGGCCACACCGTGGAAATTTTCAAAGAGTTCACCTTCGAGTCGGCTCACCGACTGCCGCACGTTCCTGAAGGGCACAAGTGTGGCCGTCTGCACGGCCACTCGTTCAAGGTTGCCTTGCACCTGACCGGCCCGCTGGATCCGCATACCGGCTGGATTCGCGACTTTTCCGAGATCAAGGCGATCTTCAAGCCGCTGTATGAACAGCTGGACCACAACTACCTGAACGACATTCCTGGCCTGGAAAACCCGACCAGCGAAGTGATTGCCAAGTGGATCTGGGACCAGGTCAAACCGTTGCTGCCCGAGCTGTCCAAGGTTCGTATCCATGAGACGTGCACCAGCGGTTGCGAATATTACGGCGACTGATCGGGTGTTTGATCGGATGAAACCACCCTGCGGGGTGGTTTTTTTTGGGTCTGGGTTTTGGTGGGGGCGAGCGCTTCGCACTCGATCGCAGGCTGTCGCCAGCTCCCACAGGCTCGAGGGCGAGCTGCACTGGCGGCAGGCCGGAAAAGACAAAACCCCTACCTGCATACGCAGATAGGGGTTTCGGAATTTAATCTTGACGATGACCTACTCTCACATGGGGAAACCCCACACTACCATCGGCGATGCATCGTTTCACTGCTGAGTTCGGGATGGGATCAGGTGGTTCCAATGCTCTATGGTCGTCAAGAAATTCTGT
>NZ_JADUCM010000043.1 GCF_016009175.1 Pseudomonas alkylphenolica | reverse complement strand
CAACCACCGGCACCCTGAAAATTGATGCAAGTAACGGCGAAGACGTCTACACCGACGGCAGCTCGTTGACTGCAACGATCACCGGTGTAAACGGTCCTGGTTTTGAAAGCCTGGGTATTAAAGCGGGCAACGGCTCTGCCACTTCGACGGTGGTGGATACCCTAACCCCATCGACTGTGAGCCTGTCCGGCTCGCAGCAATTCGAAGGCCCGTCGGCGCAGTACATCTTCACCGCCACCCTGAGCCATGCCTCCCAAGGCGTGACCACAATCACCACCGACAAGGGTGTGATCACCATTGCTGATGGCGCAACCACCGGCACCCTGAAAATTGATGCGAGTAACGGCGAAGACGTCTACACCGACGGCAGCTCGTTGACCGCCACGATCACCGGTGTAAACGGTCCTGGTTTTGAAAGCCTGGGTATTAAAGCGGGTAACGGCTCTGCCACCTCGACGGTGGTGGATACCCTAACCCCATCGACTGTGAGCCTGTCCGGCTCGCAGCAATTCGAAGGCCCGTCGGCGCAGTACGTCTTCACCGCCACCCTGAGCCACGCCTCCAAAGGCGTGACTACGGTCACCACCGACAAGGGCGTGATCACCATTGCTGACGGCCAGACCACCGGCACCTTGAAAATTGATGCGGGCAACGGCGAAGACGTCTTTAAGGACGGCAGCTCGTTGACCGCTACGATCACCGGTGTAAACGGTCCTGGCTTTGAAAGTCTGGGCGTTCAAGCGGGCAGTGGCTCCGCGACATCGACGGTGGTAGATACCACCGATACGGTCTTCGCCAAGATCAGCATTGATGGCAACGCCTCTGTCACCGAAGGTGGCGTGCTGACATACAAAGTTGAGTTGGTAGACAAGAACGGTATCGCGGTAACAGTTCCAAGCGGCAAGTCCGTGACCGTAAGCCTGGATTGGGGCGGTTCGGCCAACACCACCGCTGATATCACCGGCAAACTGCCGACCAGCGTCACCATCAGTGGCGGCAACAGCAGCACTTCGTTCCCCGTTCAGACATTCGACGACACCTTGATTGAAAAAAGCGAGTCGCTGACCGCCACCATCAAGGGTGTGACGGACACCAACAACGTGTTCGAAAACCTGGCCGTCGGCAGTCAGAACACCGCTACCGGCACGATTCTGGACAATGACCGCGGCCCAACTGTCACCAGTGATAGCGCAACAATCCAGGAAAGCGGTAAAGGCGGTGGCAGCGATGTGGTTCTGGTGCTTGACCGTTCTGGCAGCATGGGGCCGCAGGGCGGCGATCCAGACGGCAGTGGCCCGTATACTACGCGCATCGCCATGCTCAAGGATGCGGTGAGTAACCTCTTTGCGTCCGGCACTGTGCACTCGGTGTTTATTGTCTCGTTTTCAAGCTCCGCGACGTTCCATGATTCGGGCCAAAATGGTGGCTGGTATACCAATCTTGAAGACGCGATGAAAGCGATTGACGCTATCCAGGCGTCTGGTGGTACCAACTACAACAATGCACTGACAACCGTGATCGACAAATTCACAGCACCTCCACCTGGTGGCGGCAAGCTGGTGTCTATCTTCATGTCGGATGGCGAACCTTCTACTGGTGCTTCGGAAACGAAGTGGATCAACTTCCTCGAAGGCAATAAATTCGACGAATCCTTCGCCGTGGGCTTTGGTGGCCTGAGCAACAGCGATAAGAACTACCTGGAGCCGATTGCCTGGAAACCAGGCGAGACAGCCGGCTCCATCACCAACGGCTCGAACGACAAAAACGTATTGGTAGTTGAAACCTCGCTCAGTTCCTTGACCGATGCACTGGTGAGCAGCGCCGGCGGCAGCGTGGTGTCGGGTAATGTCACCACCAACGATACCGGGGGTACTGCTGGTTGGGCGGCCAATGGCTGGAAGATGGATTCGGTGGAGGTCAACGGTACGATTTACAAGTTCGCCAATGCCAACGACGTGAAAACGTTCGACCTTGGCGATCTCGGCAAGCTGACCTTCAAAGCCGATGGCAGCTATACCTTCACCGGCAAGGACAACTTCGATACCTCAACGTCCCTTCAGACCGTGGTGAAGTACACGGTGAAGGATGCCAATGGCGAGACCGCCGAGTCGACACTGACGCTGACTGTCAATGATCGTAGCGACCCGATTGCAACTGATGACAACACGACGGCTACGTTGACGTCCAGAAGTGTCACAGCAGCAGATACATACACAACACTGGCGAACTTCAACAGTGGCAGTGAAACCAACGCGTGGAAGTTCAACACCACTCCTGTGGACCAGAATCTCGCGGACCTGTCGAGCAGCTCGGTGCTGAAAGCGAATCTCAGCAGCTGGCAGACCAGTTCGCTCAGCGGCAGCACTTCGGATGCCAGCCGCAGCAGCAGTGCCTTGGTATTGAAAGACAATAACGGCAGCAGCGATGGTGATGCCCAGGCGCTGACGCCGACTTACAAGACTGGAACAGGCGCTGGCGAAACCTTGTCGTTCACGACCAGTTTCAGCAACTTCAACAGCGGTGACACCGCACAATGGTCGCTCTACAAGAGCACTGATGGTGGTAACACCTGGTCCTTTGCGCAGAGTGGGTCTATCTACTCCACGACGAAATCGGTTACTACCGATGCGCTGGATGCCAATAGCCAGTATCGGATTCTCCTGAATGTGCACGATGGCAGCGGCAACTCCTCCAGCAAGCTGGCGACGGTAACGTTCGACGATTTCACCGCCAAAGTGCCAGGTGCAACGACCATCGAATGGTCAGCAACGCCAGTTTCTGGCTCGGTGCAAGACAACGACCTCTGGGGCAGCAACGGGGAAACCTCGTCCTTGTCGGTGAAGGTCAACGGCAACTGGATGGAGATCCCGGTAGGCGGCACTACGGTCAAGGGCAGCTTTGGCGACTTGGCAATCAAGAGCGATGGCTCCTATACCTACACCCCGACCGTCAACAAGGATAACGCCGGCAAAACGGACCAGTTCGAGTACAAGGTGACCCAGGCCGATGGCGACTCAGATACGGCACACCTGGACATCACCATCGCTACGACCGGCCCTGGAGCCACTACGACTCAGTCTGCGTCTTACTCGCTGCTGGCCAGTGAGGAGCAGGACATCCTCTTCACCCAGAGTGATTCGCACACGGTATACGGCAACCACGGTAATGACCTTCTGGTCGGCACCAACGCTGCCGACACCTTCGTGTGGAAAGCCGGCGACACCGGTAACGATGTGATTCGTGACTTCAAGCCTGTCGAAGGCGACCGTCTGGACCTGAGTGATCTGCTTCAGGGCGAGAAGGCCAGCACCATCGACAACTACCTGAAGATCACCACGGTCAACAGTGAGTCGACCCTGCAGGTCAGTTCCGAAGGCAAGCTCAACGACGCCGGCGGTCTGGCCAACGCCGACGTGACGATCAAGCTGGAAGGCGTCAACTGGGCCAACACCACGATCAACTCGCTGGTGAGCGGCGCCGACCCGACCATCAAGATCGACCACTCCAACAGCTGATGCCCAGTCCCTGCAGCAACCCGGAAATGGTTGCTGCAGGGTTCGGGCTTGGCCTGCGCGACATTCGCACGGCATACTCGCTCGCCAGGCGCACGGCCGGGCGAGCTTGGCCTATGCTGCTGACTGCGGTGATGGACTCACAATTAGAGGGATACCCCATGTACTACGTGCAACGCGATGCACAGGGTCGGTTGGCGCGGGTCGAGGCCGCTCCCTATGCCGAATACACGGAGTTGTTGCCGGCCGACCATGCCGAGATTCAGGACTGGTTTGCCGACAATACAGTCGAGAACAGCCTCAAGCAGCTCAAGCAAAGTGATCTGGACATGATCCGGGTACTCGAAGACCTGATCGAAGTGCTGACCGCAAAAGGGGTCATCAGCATCACCGACCTGCCGGCCGGTGCCCAGGCCAAATTGCTCAACCGCTCCACGGCGCGTGAGGCGTTAGGCGGCTTGAGCAACCTGATTGATGACAGTGAAGAAAGAGGCCTGATCTAGGCCAAGTCTCTGAAAGCCAGCAGGCCCCAGGGGCCTGCCGGTTACGGTTTACCGCCAGGGCGCCGGCTCGCCGACCAGTCGGCCCTGCACACCGTAAATGCCCATCTCGCACAACACCTTGAGTTCACCTTCGGTTTCCACGCGCTCGGCGATCAGTGGCAAATCGATGCTGTGCGCTGCGCGCTGGATCGCCTCGATGAACAGGCGCTTGTGCTGTTCCTGATCGATAGCGCGAATGTAGCTGCCGTCGATCTTCAGGTAAGCCAGGCCCAGGTGCGCCAGGTTGCCGATCATGCTGAAACGCCCGCCAAAACGTTGCAGGCTCAGGCTGAAGCCCAGTGCGTGCAAGCGCCGGGTCAGCTGTTCGAGTGCGGCCTGATCGGGCAGCTGTTCTTCGCCGATTTCCAGGGTCAGGCGCGGCCCCAGCGCCGTGTATTGACCCAACAGCTCATACACCCGTTGCAGCGTCTTGGGATCGGCCAGGGTCGCTGCCGACAGGTTAAGGGCCAGGGCTTCGGTGTGGTTGAGCAAGTGCTTGAGTACCTGCTCGAGCATCAGGATGTCCAGCCGCGCCGACCAGCCGAAGCGCTCCAGCCAGGGCAGAAAGCGCCCGGCCGCAACGGCCTGGCCCTGATCATCGAGCAAACGTGAAATGACCTTGTAGTGCAGCACCTTCTCCGGGGCATCGCAGGCTACCACCGGCTGGAAAAACAGCTGGAAGCGCCCATGTTCCAGGGCCTCGTCAAGCAGACGATGCCAGGTATGGTGGGTTTCACCGCTCTGCGGCGCCGTGCCTTGCTCAAAGCACACCCAGCCTGGCTCCACTTGCGCCTCGGCGCGGGCCAGCGCTTCATCGGCCAGCTTCAGCAGTGCCTGGGGGGCATCGCCCGGGCTGTAGGGCGCCATGCCGATACAGGCCACCGGTGTGACATCGGTAGCGCCGGTTTCGGCCAGGCTCTGCAGGGTGCCCTCAAGGGCCTGGGCCAGTTGAATCGCCTCTTCATGCACCAGACCGGGGGCCAGTACTGCGAACTCCCCGCCACGGCTACGGGTGATCAGGTTGTTGGTCTCCGGGTAATTGGCGCAGGTGCGCTGCAGCTGCTGGCCGACCGCCTGCAGGAGCTGATCGGTGTGCTGGCCGCCCAGGCGCTGGTTGAGCCCGGCCAGGTCCTTGACCCGCAGCAGCAACAGGTAACCCGGCCGGGCTTCTTCCATGTTGCTGACCTGGGCGTTGAGCTGCATTTCGAAATAGCGCCGGTTGGCCAGGCCGGTCAGGCTGTCCTGATAAGACTCGACCCGCAGCTTTTCACTGCGTTCGGCCTGCTCTTTGAACAAGGCCTTGAGCTTCTCGACCATCTGGTTCATGGCCTGCACCACGCGGCGCAGTTCGGGGGTGCGCGGCAGGTCGGGCAGGCTGAGGAATTCCCGCCGGGCAATGGCGTGCGACTGCTCCACCATATAATCCAGGGGCTTGAGTTGCCGCCGCAACAGCAGGGCGCCTAGCACGGCGCTCAAGGCACCGCACAGCAGCAACCAGCCCAGGCTGCCCAGGGCGCTCTGCCAGAGCTTGGCCAGGGCGAACATAGGGTGGCTGACTACTTCTACGCGGGCAGCCTGTTGCCAGCCACGGCTGACGATGGCGTCGCCGCCGGCAGCCTCAAGGCCGATCAGGCGCGTGAACCAGGCCGGCACGCCATTGGCGTCGGGCTCGGCATGACGTTCCACCAGCACCGCGTTGGAGCCCGAATCGATGACCTTGATACTCGAGTAATAACCGCTGTCAAAAATCGAACTGACCATCAGTTCGACCATGGCCGGGTCATCGATGTTTGGAGTCAGCGACAGTGCCAGCGCAGTGGCTGCGTCCTGGGCGTGCGAACGCAGCTGGTTGACGTACTGGCTACGCGAGCTTTCCAGGCTGACCATGAAGCTGCCACTGAAGGCGACTACCAGGAACAGGCAGATGGCAAGCAGCAATTGTTTGAACAGTGACATCTGTGCTCCTTTAGTAAACCGGTTCGGCCGGGAAACCTTCGGCCTGCATCTTTTTCAACAGGTCCTGCCAGCGCGACAAGCGTTTGGTGTCGCCGACCTTCTTGTTGCCCGTCGCACCGGTCAGCCACAGACCTTCACCGTTGAAGGAGTAGACTGGCAGCAAGTCGGTGCGTTCACTGGCGGGCTTGATGGCATCCATCAGGCTGTCCAGTACCAGGGGCATGGCATTGGGCGTTGCGTAGTAGGTCAGGACCATGTGCGCGCGGTTCTGGCGCAGTGCCTTGACGTACGTGATGCGCAGTTTTTCTGCCGGTACGCCCATGCGCCGCAGGCTGAAGTACTTGGCGATAGCATAGTCCTCACAGTCGCCCGCACCCTTGATCAGTGCCTGGATCGGGGTTGCCCAGTAATCCGTCTCACGCCACAGGTCGATGTCTTCGACATAGCGCAACTGATGGTTGAAGAACTGGTTGACCCGCTTGAGCTGCTCGGCTTCGCTGTCCTGCTTCTGGGTGCTCAGCAGGTTCTGCCAGGCATCGATACGGCCTTGGCCTGCCCCCAGCGGCCCGTACAACGCCTGGGCCTTGCGGCTGATCTGGGAGAAGTCCCAGTCGGCGTGCAGGGTGCCCAGCAACAGGCAGCCGAGCATAACGGCAAGGCTCAGCCGGCGCAGGGTCAGGTGAACAGTCCAGCGTCTCGTCACTACGAAAACCTGCGCAGACCTATGGAAAAGCACCGATGGTGCGGCCTTGCCCCTGAAAAAACAATGGCACCTTACAATCATGGTGGCATCAGCCTGACCACCCACCATTCAGGCGTTTGCCCACCACGTCGGAGTGGCTTCCCTTGGGGAAAAACTTCATTCACGATAGCAACTATCGCCGCACCCATTGCCAACCGTCCTGAGCGGGGGGCCCTTCCGAGCGGTTTGACAAGCACCCACCCCCTGACTACGGTGATTGGATCCAATTCCCGCCGTATTCCGACGACAAAGGGCAGAGTAAAGCGTGACCGAAAAATCCAGACCATTGAGCGAAATACTGGGCAGCGAGCAAGTGCCGCCGCACCTGGCTCGGAGTGTGATTGAAGAGCGGTTGCGCAGCGCTATTCTCGATGGTCGCCTGCCCCCGGGCATGGCGCTGCGTCAGCAAGAGCTGGCGTCGTTGTTCGGGGTCAGCCGCATGCCGGTGCGTGAAGCCTTGCGCCAACTCGAGACGCAATCGTTGCTGCAGGTAGTCGCCCACAAGGGTGCGGTGGTGGCGCCGTTGATCGGCGAAGATGCCATGGACTCCTATGCCTTGCGGGTGCTGCTCGAAAGCGAGGCATTGCGCCAGTCGATTCCCCGCCTTGATGCCGATGACATTGCTCTGGCGCGCAGCTTCATCGCCCAGCTGGAAAACGAAACCCGGCATGCCGAAATCGGTCGTCTGAACCGGCTGTTTCACATGAGCCTGTACAGCAAGGCGACCAACAAGAAGCTGTTGCACCTGATTGAAATCGAGCTCAACGAAGAAGAACGCTTCCTGCGTTTTCACCTGTCTTCGATGGGCCTGGGCAAACTGACGCAGGACGACCACAACGCTCTGGTCGATGCCGCCATCGACAAGTCTGTCGAGGATGCCATCAGGTTGCTCGAGCGCCACTTGAGCAAGGCCGAGAAAACCATCAGGGCCTACCTGGACAGTCGTCCGGCCGAGTAGGCCCGCCCCGCCCGGGTTGCTGCTGATGTGATCGTTAGGTTTAATTTGGTTATTAATAAATAGCTTCTTATTCCTTTACGCTCATATTCATCCCCCTATACTTGGCCTCAAGCACGCAAACCCAGCAGGAGGCGTCCCCATGCGCAATGATTCGATCCGTTACCTGATTGTGCCGGGCTGGCAAGGTTCGCCAGAGGATCATTGGCAGAGTCACTGGCAGCAGGTGTTGCCCAACAGCGCCCGGGTCGAACAGGCCGACTGGCTGACACCACAACGCCAGGACTGGGTCGCCGCCCTGGAACACGCCGTGGCGGCAGATGAGTCGCCGGTGATATTGATTGCTCACAGCCTGGGCTGCATCACCGTCGCCCATTGGGCAACACAAGCCAGTGTCAGCCTGCTGCGTCGCGTCCGCGGTGCCTTGCTGGTAGCCCCGGCCGACGTCGAGCGCCCAACCTGTGCGCCGGCCCTGCAAAACTTTGCGCCCATCGCGCAGCAGTTGCTGCCGTTTCCAAGCCAGGTGGTCAGCTCTGACAACGACCCGGCGGTCAGCGCGCCACGGGCTATGCAGCTGGCACGTGCCTGGGGTGCTGAAGTGGGCTTTCTTGCGGGCGCCGGGCATATCAACGTCAAGTCCGGACACCGCCGCTGGGAACAGGGCTTCGCTTACCTGTACCGCCTGCAGAGCCGCCTGGAACAACACGCGCTGCGCCGCGCCTGATACCCAGGCAAGACCTCAATCAATCCAGCGCCCGGCCCCTGATGCTGCGGGCGGGAGTTTTCCATGAGTCATCACGACACGTTCGGCCAGCCATTGCTGACCTTTCCTGAACTGGACAAAAGCCCCCTGAGCATCCGCGCCAAGGCGCTGGTGTTCGTCGACCCGCGTTCGTTGCAATTGCGCGAAGAGCTGGAGTTGCTGGCGCCGTTGGCGTTGCCGGTGCTGATTCGCGGTGAGACCGGTACCGGCAAGGAATTGCTGGCGCGGCAGATCCACCGTGCCAGTGATCGCAGTGGCCTGTTCGTCTCGGTCAATTGCGCTGCCATCAGCCCGACCTACGCCGATGCCGAACTGTTCGGCTACAGCGCCGGTGCCCACAACGGCGCGCCCAGCAGCCGGGCAGGATGGTTCGGCTCGGCCAATGGCGGCACGTTGTACCTGGATGAAATCGCCGACTTGCCGTTGTCGATTCAGGGCAAATTGCTCGCCGCCCTGGAGAACCGCGAAGTGACGCGGGTCGGCGCCCATCAACCCAACCCCGTGGATGTACGCCTTGTGGCGGCATCGAGTATTGATCTGGCCGATGCCGTGAGTGTGGGCAAATTCAATGAGCGGCTTTACCACTACCTGCACGAAGGCCAGTTGCAACTGCCCGCCTTGCGCGAGCGGGTCGGCGACATCCTGCCGTTGGCCGAGTATTTCGTCGGTATCTACAGCCCGCGGCTGAACCTTGCGGTACCACTGATCAGCGAGGCCGCACAGCGGGTGCTGGAGCTGTACAGCTGGCCGGGCAACACTCGCGAGCTGGAAAACGTCATTCACTTTGCCCTGCTGGTCAGCAGCGGCGAAGAAATTCAGCCCCGCCACCTGAACCTGGCAACGCCACTGCAGGCGCTGCAGAGCCAGCTGGATCAGCTGTGCCAGCACGCTGTGGCGCAGGAGCGCGATGCCTTGAAAGGCTTGCTGGAGCAGGCGCTGTTGCGTTTAACGCAAGGCGCTGCCTGAGGCTATGCACGAGGCGCATCGGCTTTATGGTGTAAATGGAATAAGCAGCTAAATAAAAGATATTGTTCCGGCATAAAAAATCTAGGTATTGTCCGCTCCAAGCCAGCTAGCAATCTGCTGGCAACCTAATTTGCCGTCGACCGATGGCCCAGTATTCGAATAAGGACTGCACATGAAAAAGGCTCTGTTGTTCACTGCTCTGGCGGCCGCTCTGTCGGTTGCAGGTTTCGCCCAGGCGGGCGAAAAACTGGTGGTTGCCGCCACCCCTGTACCGCACGCCGAAATCCTCGAGCTGATCAAACCGACCCTGGCCAAAGAAGGTGTGGACCTGGAGATCAAGGTGTTCACCGACTATGTGCAGCCTAACGTACAGGTCGATCAGAAGCGTCTGGACGCCAACTACTTCCAGACCCTGCCGTACCTGAAGAACTTCAACGAAGGTAAAGGCACCCACCTGGAAACCGTGATCGGCGTGCACGTCGAACCGTTCGGTGGTTACTCGAAGAAGGTCAAGAGCCTGAGCGAACTGAAAGACGGCGCCACCGTTGCCATTCCTAACGAAGGCAGCAACAGCGGCCGTGCCCTGCTGCTGCTGCAGAAGGCTGGCCTGATCACCCTGAAGGATCCGAAGAACGCCCTGGCCACCCCGAAAGACATCGCCGAGAACCCGAAGAAGCTGAAGTTCCGCGAGCTTGAGTCGGCCATGCTGCCACGCGTGCTGGACCAGGTAGACCTGGACATGATCAACACCAACTACGCCCTGGAAGCGGGTCTGAACCCGGCCAAGGACGCACTGGTGATCGAAGGCGCCGACTCGCCGTACGTCAACTTCCTGGTTGCCCGTCCGGACAACAAGGACAGCGACGCCATCCAGAAGCTGGCCAAGGCTCTGACCAGCCCGGAAGTGAAAGCCTTCATCGAGAAAAAATACAGCGGTGCAGTACTGCCGGCGTTCTGATCGCCGCAGGCTTTGAATGCGCTGTAGCCAACGCCGACGTCGGGTGACCACGTCGGCGTTTTTGTGCCTGCTTCAGGTGCGGCGTTGAACCGCGCGCATCAACGCCGCCAGCAGCTTCAGCAGCTCTTGCGGGTCGTGGGCATGCAGCGTCGAAGGGGTATTCATCGTAGTTTTCTTCCATGAAAGTGAGGGAAGTGGCAGCTGTTGGATAGCCGTTGTGGCGGAAAGATCCCGGCACACTCAAGGATTTCTCAGGTTAGCTGTTTGGGTGATATCAATATGCAATAAGGGTATTTAAATAAATATTTTTATACCTTTAGAGTATTAGTCATTGTGCTCACCCGCACTGACAACTCCCGTGTAGAGCGGCCCGTTTATCCTCGGGCCGCGCTGAGATCCTGCCATGTCGTACTGTCACCGCTTGCCGTCGAGGGCTTTTCCATGAGCTTCGACGTTGCGTTCATCCTAAGCACTTTGCCTGCGTTTCTCAAAGCCGTAGGGGTCACCTTGCAGGTGGGCGTGATCGCCATTGCCACCTCGCTACTGGTGGCGTTGGTCAATGCGGCGATTCTGGTCTATCGCACACCCTACCTGCAGCGTGTGGTGCAGTTGTATGTGGAGCTGGCGCGCAACACACCGCTGCTGATCCAGCTGTTCTTTGTCTACTTCGCCTTGCCGAGCCTGGGCCTGAAGATTTCCGGTTTTGCCGCCGCAATCATCACCATGACGTTTCTTGGCGGCGCCTACCTGACTGAAGTGCTGCGTGCAGGTGTCGAAGCGGTACCCCAGGCACAACTGGAGTCGGGACGCTCGATCGGTCTGTCAGAGGGGCAGTTGCTGTGGCACGTGATCCTGCCGCAAGCCGGCTTGCTCAGCTTGCCGTCCCTGTTCGCCAATTTTGTTTTCCTGCTCAAAGAGACCACGGTGGTGTCGGCGGTGGCGGTGCCTGAGATTCTCTACACGACCAAAAGCTATATCGCCCTTTACTACAAAACCTACGAGATGCTCGCAGTGCTCACGCTGATCTGCGTGCTGCTGTTCCTGCCCCTGTCGCTGCTGCTCCGGTACCTGGAAGGGAGGCTGCAACATGGCCAGTTCGGGTCTTGAGTTGTTGCTGGTGTCGCTGCCGCAACTAGGCAAGGGCGCCATGCAGACCCTGGCGATCTCGGCGCTGGGGATTGTCTTCAGTACCCTGGGCGGCGTGGCCTATGGCGTATTGGCGAGCCTGAATCATCGTGGCCTCAACGCGCTGCTGCGCGTTTACCTGGAGCTGTTCCGGGCGATTCCGGTACTGGTCTGGTTGTACCTGCTGTTTTTCGGCTTGCCGATCTTCTTTGCCCTGAGCATTCCCAGCTTCTGGTGCGCCGTGCTGGTGCTGTCGTTGTGGGGCAGCAGCGAGGTCGGTGAAGTGGTGCGCGGCGCCCTGCGCTCATTGCCACGCGGGCAGCGTGAAGCCGGGCTCTCCATCGGCCTGTCGGCCTGGCAGCTGTACGGTTACGTGTTGTTGCCGCAAGCGCTCAAGCGCATGACGCCACCGACCATCAACATTTACACGCGGATCATAAAGACCAGTTCCCTGGCGGTACTGATCGGGGTGGTCGACGTCATCAAGGTCGGCCAGCAGATCATCGAACGCACCTACGAGTCGGTGCTGATCTACGGCGTGCTGTTCCTGTTTTTCTTCTTTATCTGCTACCCGCTCTCGGCCGCCTCGCGTGCCCTTGAGCGCCGCTGGACACACGCATGAGCGCACTGATCGAGTTTAAGGGCTTCAACAAATACTTCGGCGACCAGCAGGTACTGAAGAACGTCGATTTACAGGTACGGCGTGGCGAGGTGGTGGTGATCCTGGGGCCGAGCGGCTGCGGCAAGAGCACCTTGCTGCGTTGCCTCAATGGCCTGGAGAGCGCCGACGGCGGCCACTTGCGCCTGGACGGTGAAGAATTGCTCGCGCCGGGCACGGACTGGCGTCAGGTGCGCCAGCGAGTGGGCATGGTGTTCCAGAGTTATCACCTGTTCGGCCACATGAGCGTGCTCGACAACCTGCTGCTGGGGCCGCTCAAGGTGCAAAAGCGCCAGCGTCATGAAGCCCTGGCCCAGGCGCAAGCCTTGCTGACCCGTGTCGGTTTGCTGGACAAGCGCGATGCCTATCCGCGCCAGCTTTCCGGTGGCCAGCAGCAGCGCATCGCGATAGTCCGCTCGTTGTGCATGAACCCTGAAGTGATGCTGTTTGACGAGGTGACCGCAGCGCTGGACCCCGAGATGGTCAAGGAAGTGCTGCAAGTGATCCAGGGGCTGGCCCGTGATGGCATGACCCTGCTTATCGTTACGCATGAAATGGCCTTCGCCCGCGCGGTGGCCGACCGAATCGTGTTCATGGACGCCGGCAGGATCCTTGAACAAAACGACCCCGAGAGCTTCTTTTCGAACCCGCAGACCGCACGCGCGCAGCAGTTTCTGGAGAAATTCTCCTACATGGAAAGCCTGCCTAAAAAAATGCCCGCGAAGGAGCTGTCATGAAAACTGCCAAGACCTCAAAACTGTTGTTGTCCCTGTTCACCCTTGCCCTGTTGGCCGGGTGCAACAAGGCCGAAGAACCGAACAAACCTGCGGCTGCAGGCGCATCGCCGGCAACGAGTTATCTGGAAACCATCAAGGCACGGGACAAGCTGATTGTCGGCGTGTTTACCGATAAGCCACCGTTCGGCTTTGTGGACGAGAGTGGCCGCTATGTCGGGTTCGATACCGACATTGGTCGTCAGTTTGCCAAGTCACTGCTCGGTGACGAGAACAAGGTCGAGTTCGTTGCGGTTGAACCGGCCAGCCGCATTCCTTTCCTGCAAAGCGACAAGGTTGACCTGATTCTGGCCAACATGACCGTGACCCCGGAGCGCAAGGAAGCGGTGGAGTTCACCAACCCGAACCTGCGTGTGGCCGTGCAGGCGCTGGTGCCTGAGGGCAGCAGCGTGAAGCATCTGGATGACTTGTCCGACAAGACCACCATCGTTACCACCGGCACCACCGCCGATATCTGGCTGACGAAAAATCATCCGGACTGGAAGCTGCTCAAGTTCGAAAAGAACTCCGAATCGCTGCAGGCGTTGGCCAATGGCCGCGGTGACGCCTATGCCCAGGACAATCTGATCCTGTTCAGCTGGTCGAAGCAGAACCCTGGCTACCGCGTGCTGGAAGAAAAACTCGGCGAAGAAGCGCCGATTGCACCGGCAGTGAAGAAGGGCAACATCGAGCTGCGTGACTGGGTTAACGCCGAGCTGGCGCGCCTGGGTGAGCAGAAGTACCTGCTCAAGCTGTATGACCAGTATGTGCGCAAGGAACTGAGCGAAGACACCAAGCCTGAGAGCGTGATCGTCGAAGGCGGCAAGTGGCAGGGGTAATGTGAAGCCGGGGCTGCTGGTGCAGCCCGTCGATGTAAATGCCTGCGTCCAGCCGCTATGGACGCAGGCTCGCCCTGCTAGTTGGCAGGCATCAGGTGCAAGGTGCTTTGTGCCTCAACCACGCCCAGTTGTGCCTTGTGGTAAACCCCCTCTATGTAGTCCTTGGCCTGGTCGGCATAGTGTTTGTCGAACAGCACGCCACTTTGCCCGACCGGGTTGATGGTCAGTGCCTGGCTGGCATCGGCGAAATCAATCAGGCGTCGGGTTGATGGCCCGTAGGTGACCGGCCAGGGTGCAGGGCCGATTTTCGCCGAGAGGTTGTTCGGCACTTCATGGGTGCCCGGAGCGGCGAACGGGCCGACGTTGAACAGCAGGTTCAACGGTTTTTGCAGCCCCAGCGGGTGGTTGTGGGTAAGTGTGTGGGCTTTGCCCCATTGCCAACCGGCCGGGTCGTTGCCCAGCGTTTCACGCAGGTGTGCAAGGCTCGCCCGCCAGGCCTGCTTGACGGCATCGCTGCGGCTGCCATGTTCACTGCTGCCATGCTGCCCCCACCAGGGCGACTCGGCATCGGCGGCCAGGCGCGGCAACGCGGCATCGATGGCGCGCGTGCTGATCAGGGTCTGGAACCAGGCATCGCCCAGCTCGTCATGCAGGGCCGCATAGGCCAGGTCGTAGAGGAACTGGTTGAAGAGCGTGGCGTTGACCGAATCCAGCGGGTAGTCGCCGGTCCAGCTCGCCAGTTGCTCAACGAGCTCCTTCTCCTGATCGCCACTGGCGACTTCGCGCAAAGTCCCCAATAGCGGCGCCAGGGTCCGTGGGCCATAGTCGCTGACGGTGTCGAGCTGCAGCGCCTGGCTGTTTTGCGTATCCCATCGGGTTTGCGGGTCGGCCAGGTGGCGGTCAATCTGCTGGCCGCGGTCGGGCAGGTTGTAGTAGCCAGGAATCGGCATCGCTGCCGGCGGCTGGAAGTTGGCAGAGACGATATAGCCGCTGGCCGGATTCTCCTGCTGCGGGTTGGCGCTGAACGGGTAGAAGCCGAGCTTGTCCGCCTGCGCCGTGCTGCCGTCGAGGATAAACGCCGGGTTTACCCCGTCCGGGCGCACTGGCAGTTGCGCCGCGGCCCACCAGCCGATGTCGCCTCGGGCATTGGCCCAGACCAGGTTGAGGCCGGGTGCCTGGACCTTGGCGGCGGCGGCACGCATCTTGTCCAGGGTGTCTGCGCGATTGATCTGGTAGAAGCCGTCGAGGATCGGGTTTTCGGTTTCCAGAAAGGCCCACCACATGGCAATCGGAGTGGGGCCGGCATTGGCACCGATGACGTCGTTGACGATCGGGCCGTGCGGCGAACGGCGCAGGGTGATGGTGACCGGTGCCTCGCCCTTCACGGCGATGGTGTCCCGGGTTGTGGTCAAGGTTTGCCACTGGCCGTTGATGCGTACCTGCTCGGGATTGTCCGGATTGACCTGTTCGGCGATCAGGTCGACATCGTCGTTCTGGAACATGGTCAGGCTCCAGCCGAAATCCCGGTTGTGGCCCAGTGACGCAAAGGGGTTGAGGGCCTGGTGGAAGCCGTAGAGGTTGAAGCCGGGCGCCGACAGTTCCGCCTCGTACCAGACCGATGGCACCGCAAAGCTGATATGCGGGTCGCCGGCCAGCAACGGTTTGCCGCTACGGGTACGGCTGCCGGATACCGCCCAGGCGTTGCTGCCTTCGTACTGGGGAATGCCGGCTTCACTCAGCGCCTGCTGGCTGGCCAGGGCCAGTTGTTCCAGGCTTTTCCAGTCGGCGGCGGCCAGTGGCGGGCTGCTGTGCAGCGCCCCTTGGGGATTCCAGTCGAGGTCGAAGACCTTCAGGTATTCGCTGCCCAACTGGTCGCGGATAAAGGTCAACGCGGGCTCAGTGCGAAAGGCCGCCGCAAAGCTGTAGGCCATGTAGCCTGCAATACTCAGGGTGTCCTGCGCGGTGAAGGGCCGCGGGGTGATGCCCAGGGTGTCGTACTCCATCGGTTTGGGGTGGCTGTCCTGCCAGGCATTGACGCCATCAAGGTAGGCTTGCAGGGCAAGCCAGGCGGGCGCTTGCTTGTCCTGGCGGGCAACGATGCGCTCGGCCTGTTCGCGGATGCGCAGGCTGCGGAACAAGGTGTCGGTCGGCAGCAGTTTGCTGCCGAGCACCTCGGCCAGTTCGCCGCGAGCCAGGCGACGGATGATCTCCATCTGGAACAGGCGGTCCTGGGCGTGCACATAACCCAGGGCGCGGTACAGGTCGGTCTCGTTGCCGGCCTGGATATGCGGTACGCCGCGGGCGTCATAGCGCACACTGACCGGCGCCTGCAGGCTGGCCAGGGTGACCTCGCCTTCGCGCTGCGGCAACTTGCCTTGCACATACCAGTAACCGCCGCCGGCGGCCGCGGCAATGACCACAGCGAGGAAGGTCAGGCTGCGCTTCATCAAGACTCCTTGTACTTTTTAGCGGACGTTGTGGTCCGATCATCGAGGTAAATCAGGACAGAGGATAGCCCCTGAGGAGGGAAGATGAGTCTTAGCGAAAAACAGAAAATGCTCACTGGCCAGCTCTACCACGCCAGCTGCCCGGAGCTGCAGGCCGAACAGATCGCCAACAAGCACTGGATGCAGCGCTACAACAACAGTGCCGAACTGCTCAACGAGCAGCGTCATGGCCTGCTGCTGGAACACTTTGCCGCGGTGGGCGACGGCGCGGTGATCCGTCCGCCGTTTCATTGCGACTATGGCTACAACATCCGCCTTGGCCGCAACGTGTTCATGAATTTCAACTGCGTAATTCTTGATGTCTGCCCGGTCAGCATCGGTGACGACTGCCAGATCGGTCCGGCGGTGCAGATTTACACAGCGGACCACCCGCTGGACCCGGCGTTGCGCCGCAGCGGTCTGGAGAGTGGCCGCCCGGTGACCATCGGCAGCAATGTGTGGATCGGCGGCGGCGCGATCATCCTGCCGGGGGTGAGCGTGGGCGATGACGCCGTGATCGGTGCGGGCAGTGTGGTGACACGCGATGTGCCGGCCGGGGCGACGGTAGTGGGTAACCCTGCGCGTTCGCGTCAGGGCGTCCAGGGGCAGTAGCAACCCACAGCGAGGGTGTGCGTGGCGCTGACGGCGCGGTTCTGGCTCAGGGCCAGCAGGATCGGCTCGATGAAGCTGTTGCTCGCATTGCAGGTCGCGCCTTCGCTATAGGGGCCAAAGTAGGCCAGCTTGCCCTGGCGGTCCCAGATCGCTACGCCGGGGCTGGCGGGCAGGTGTTCGGCACCGGGAGGCCCGGCCAGTGGTTTGAGTGCCTGCAGCGGCTCGGGCAACTGGCCGCGAGTGCCTGGCTTTTGCACCACATAGAACACCACGCCTTGCGGCGCATACTGTTCGATCAGTTCGGCCAGGTGCTGCTGATTGCCGACATTGCACGGGCAGGCCGGGTCCCAGAAGTGCACCAGGCGGATTGGCCCGGGGCCGGCGATTTCAGCGGGTAGCTGCAGGTTCTCCCCGGAGAACAAGGCGGTCTGGTTGTCGAACGGGCGCAGGTAGCGACTCTGGAAACTGTCATAAGCCCACCACAGGCCAACGGCGCAGAGGGCGGCGATCAGCAGGCCAATCAGGGTACGGGGAGTGCGCGCGTGCATGGGGCAGTATCCGGAAAATGTCGCCTAGCTTGCCATGCTGCCGACGACAGCTGAATATCACAGGTCAATATCCCGCTTTTGTAATTGGAATCGCTCTATGACGGCAACCTTTCAACCCGACGCGTTGCGCGCCAGCCTGGCACCCCTGGTTGCGCGCCAGCCGTTGTCGTCCCAGGCGCAGGCCTATCAGCGTTACTACGGGCTCGACCTGCCGGCGCGCAAGGTCGAGCCACAGCGCTGGCTGGGGCGTTTCGAGGTGGCGGGGTACGAGGTGGTGGGGCAGGTCTGGATGCCGCCAGCGCCGGTCGCAACCCTGGTGCTGTTGCATGGCTTCTACGATCACATGGGGTTGTACCGGCATGTCATTGACTGGGCGCTGGACCAGCAGTACGCGGTGATTGCCTGCGACTTGCCGGGCCACGGGTTGTCCAGCGGCGAGCGGGCCAGTATCGACGACTTTGCGACCTACCAGCAGGTGCTCCAGGCGCTGTTTGAACAGGGTCAGGCCCTTGGGTTGCCACAGCCGTGGCATTTGTTCGGGCAGAGCACGGGCGGGGCGATTGTCATCGATCACCTGCTGCACCGTGGCGCACAAAGCCCGGCCCAGGGCCAGGTGATCTTGCTGGCCCCGTTGGTACGGCCGCGTTCATGGCGGTGGTCGAAACTCAGCTACTACCTGCTGAAGCCGTTCGTCAAAGGCATTGAGCGGCGATTCAGCGAAAACACCAACGACCCGACGTTCCTGCCGTTTTTGCAGGCCGACCCGTTGCAGCCCCGGCAGTTACCCACCGCCTGGGTGGGCGCCTTGGTGGCGTGGGTCAAACGCATTGAAGCGGCACCGGTCAGTGCCCGCCAGCCGCTGATCATTCAGGGGGAGTCGGACATGACGGTCGACTGGCCGCACAATCTCAAGGTGTTGCAGGAGAAATTCGCGGCCCCGGAGATCTTGCTGATCCCCGAGGCGCGGCACCATCTGGCCAATGAACTGCCGACGATTCGCCAGCGTTATTTCGCCTTTATCGACCAGCGTCTGGGCTGACTACTTCAGGTCCGAGGTGTTCTGGCCGACGGCGAGGCCGGCGCGCACGGCGGCCAGGGCGGCCTTGTAGTAGCTCTGGCCCTCGGCAGACTCGGCAAAGGTCGCGAACTCTTCCAGCTCGGCATCCGACAGGTCGCGGTACACATAGAGCAGGGTGTTGTTCAGCTCGCTGCCGATCTGGTCCATCAGGCGCTGGCGCTGACCATCGAGCAGGCTCTGCGCCTGACCGCCACCGAGCAGGCCGGGGATCATCTGGCTGAGGCTGTCGGCGGCCACGCCAGCAATCGCCAGGCTGACTTCGGCGCCGGCTTCGCGGGCGGGCAGCGACTGCGCCAGGTGGCCGATGATCAGCAGGCGGTCATCGCTGGCCTGGATCTTGGGCAGGCCCTTGGCGTTTTTGGCCAGCTGGTCGCGACGGGTGGCGAGCAGTTCGGCGGCGACGATCTTGCGACCCAGCGGCGACTGAAAGAACGCCAGTGCGGGGGCGGGGTTGTCCAGGTTGGCGCGCAGCTGTGCCTGGGCACGCTTATCCACCGCCTGGGCCTGGAAACGCTGGTTGCTGTTATTGACCAGGGCTTGATAAACAGCGGGCGGCAGGCTGTTGCGATAGCGCTGCTGGGCGGCATCGAGGGCATCGGTAAAGTGAGCGCGCTGCTCGGGCCAGCCGGCGACCTTGTAGAGTTGGTCGAGGCTGTCTGCCCAGACAGGCGTGGTGCAGATCATCATCAGCAAAAAAAACAAACGGCGCATTCAGGACTCCTGTCGGCAGGGCGCTATTGTCTTGGCCTTGCCGGGCTTTGTCGAGAAGCCATTGCATACTCTCGGCCAAGTGGCGCTGTCGGATTTCGCAGCAGAACGATACTATGCGCGACATGCACATATCCCCTGATGACCCCCTGCTGTTGCGCATCGTCGACGACCTGGCCACCCGTGGCTGGTCGCAGCAAGATACCTTTCTTCCAGAGTCTTTGACCCTGGCGCTGGCGGCCGAGTGCCGCAAACGCGCAGCCGAGGGCACACTTGCGCCGGCAGGCGTGGGGCGGGGCGTCGCCCAGGAGGTCCGCGAGGGCATTCGTGGCGACCGTATCCAGTGGCTGGAACCCGGCCAGGCCGAGCCTTGTGACCACTACCTGGCGCTGATGGACAGCCTGCGCCTGGCGCTTAATCGCGGCTTGTTCCTTGGCCTTGAGGACTTCGAGTGCCATTTCGCCCTGTATCCGCCGGGTGCCTTTTATCGCAAGCACGTCGACCGCTTTCGCGATGATGACCGGCGCATGGTTTCGGTGGTGATCTACCTCAACGAGGGGTGGCAGGCCGAACACGGCGGCCAGTTGCGCATGACCCTCAAGGGCGATGTCGAGCATGACGTGCAACCGATGGGTGGCTGCCTGGTGGTGTTTCTTTCCGGCGACGTCCCCCATGAGGTGTTGCCAGCCCATCGTGATCGTTTGTCACTGACCGGCTGGTTCCGTCGCCGTGGCAACGAGCCGTTCTAAGATGCACAAGGTGCTGGTCAGTGCCTGCCTGCTCGGTCAGCCGGTGCGCTATGACGGGCGTGCCAGTGGCCATCCCGACTTGCTCCAGCAGTGGCAGGGCGAAGGGCGGGTCGTGCCGTTATGCCCAGAAGTGGCGGGCGGGCTGCCAACCCCGCGGCCGCCGGCGGAGATCCCCGGCGGGCAGGGCGCTGCGGTACTCGATGGTGACGCGCAGGTACTGACTGTCACGGGCGAGGATGTCAGTGCGCAGTTTCTGACGGGGGCGCAGTTGGCGCTGGAACTGGTGCGGCGGCACGGTATCCGCATTGCGGTGCTCAAGTCGGGCAGCCCGTCGTGCGGCAACCGGCTGACCTATGACGGCACCTTCAGTGGTACCAAGGTCAGTGGTGAGGGTGTGACCGTAGCTTTGTTGCGCCGCGAAGGGGTGCAGGTATTCAGTGAGCTGGAGCTTGACGCGGCAGAGCTGGCTTTAAAGCAACTCTGATCCGA
Organism: Pseudomonas alkylphenolica; assembly: GCF_016009175.1. Classification (GTDB taxonomy): domain Bacteria; phylum Pseudomonadota; class Gammaproteobacteria; order Pseudomonadales; family Pseudomonadaceae; genus Aquipseudomonas; species Aquipseudomonas alkylphenolica_B. Next base: position 21,082 of record NZ_JADUCM010000043.1, on the reverse strand, counting down.
AGGCCTCTTCGCAGGCTGTCGCCAGCTCCTACAGGTGAGTGGTGGGAGCTGGCGTCAGCCTGCGATGGGCTGCAAAGCAGCCCCAAAAGCGCGATCACTTTTTCGGCGGCTCGCTGGCATCCATCCCGAACCATTTCTGCGACAGGGATTCGAGCCGGCCATCAGCCTTGATGCGCTGCAAGGCTTTGTCCACCGCACTGTGGAACGCCGGGTTACCCTTCTGAAACGGAATCGTCAGGCTTGGGTTGGCGCCGTTGGTGGCGCCTTCGGTCACCGGTTGCAGGCTATTCTGAAGCACCCCGAGGCTATGGCTCTTGCTCGCGATCAACTGGGCACTGGAGTCGCTGTAGGGTTCGCTGAAATCCAGGCGCTGCTTGAGCTCAGGCGTGGCCGCAACCTGGTCAAGGGCGATGTCGTACTTGCCGGTTTCTACGCCAGGCAACAAATCGTCGCGGGTGGTCACGATGAACTCCGCACGTACATCCAGTTCTTCGGCCAGCATTCTTCCCAGTTCGATCTCGAACCCGGTCAGGCTGTCGTTGTCCTTGAAGTTGAACGGCGGCATGTTGGCTTCGACGGCAATGCGCAGTTCACCGCGGTCGTTCATGTCGTCGATCAGTTCTGCATGTGCCCATGGGCTAAGCAGGGCGGCAAGTAGTACCCCTATGGTCAAACGCATGTAAGTCCCTTGAATTCATTGGCAGTGAAAAAGATCGCCGCAGCTTTCTGATGATGCCACGGTCGAGCGCAACTTAGGACCGCCCCAATGCCTGGATGTTAGACGCAGGGGGAAATATTTTCTGAGAGAATTTTAAGATAAGTTCTGCCCCAATTGATCTATGGTTACAGGCCACTGCCTTTCGTTATCACTGGCAAGGCTATTGAAAGCTACTGAAGAAAAGAACACAGGAGAAGTGAATGAACAGCCTAGTATCGCGTGCAGCCGTCGCCGGCCTGTTGATGGGGGTTTCGGTGTTTGCCGCAGCTGCCGAAGGCCTGAAGAGCCAGGAGCCGCCAAAAGACGCCAAGGTCTTCATCGTTTCCCCGGCCGACGGCGCTACGGTCGACAAGACCTTTACCGTCAAGTTCGGCATCGAGGGCATTGCGCTCAAGCCTGCCGGTGATCCAACCGAGCACTCGGGCCATCACCACCTGCTGGTGGATGTCGACCAGGAGCCGGCTGCCGACCAGGTGCTGCCGACCAGCCTGCTGCCGGAAAACAAGGCGCCATTGCCTGCTGGCCCGCAAGTACTGCACTTCGGCAAGGCGCAGACCGAAGTTGAACTGACCCTGACCCCGGGTAAGCACACCCTGCAACTGGTGCTGGGTGACAAGTTCCACGTACCGTTCAAGCCAAGCGTTGAATCGAAGAAAATCACCGTCAACGTGCAATAACCGTTGCGGCATAAAAAAGGGAGGCCACATGGGCCTCCCTTTTTTGTCGCCAGAAGAACTTAGAACAGTACGCGGGAACGGATAGTGCCCTTGACCTGTTGCAGTTTTTCTTGCGCCAGATCCGAGTACTCGGCATCAACGTCGATCACCACGTAACCGACTTTCTCGTTGGTCTGCAGGAACTGACCGGAGATGTTGATTCCGTTTTCGGCGAAGACTTTGTTGATTTCGCTGAGTACGCCCGGAATGTTTTCGTGGATGTGCAGCAGGCGGTGTTTGCCCGGGTGAGCCGGCAGGGCAACTTCGGGGAAGTTGACCGACGATACGGAGGTACCGTTGTCGCTGTACTTGACCAGCTTCTCAGCCACTTCCAGACCGATGTTGGCCTGTGCTTCGGCGGTGGAACCACCGATGTGCGGGGTCAGGATCACGTTGTCCAGGCCACGCAGCGGGCTTTCGAACTGCTCGTCGTTCGAGCGTGGCTCGACCGGGAACACGTCGATGGCGGCGCCGATCAGGTGCTTGTCCTTGATCGCGGCGGCCAGGTGATCGAGTTCGACCACGGTACCGCGGGCGGCGTTGATCAGGATCGAGCCCTTCTTCATTGCACGGATTTCTTTCTCGCCGATCATCCACTGGGTGGATGGCAGCTCAGGTACGTGCAGCGAAACGATGTCGGCCAGACCCAGCAGTTCGTTCAGGCTGGTGACCTGGGTAGCGTTGCCCAGTGGCAGCTTGGTCAGCGGGTCGAAGAAGAACACCTGCATGCCCAGGCTTTCGGCCAGAACCGACAGTTGGGTGCCGATCGAACCGTAGCCGACGATGCCCAGCTTTTTGCCACGGATTTCGAAGGAGTTCGCCGCGCTCTTGATCCAGCCACCGCGGTGGCAGGACGCGTTCTTCTCCGGGATGCCGCGCAGCAGCAGGATCGCCTCGGCCAGCACCAGCTCAGCAACGGAGCGGGTGTTGGAGTACGGTGCGTTGAACACCGCAATGCCGCGCTCGCGAGCAGCGGACAGGTCGACCTGGTTGGTACCGATGCAGAAACAGCCGACAGCTACCAGTTTCTTGGCGCAGTCGAAAACCTCTTCGGTCAGTTGAGTACGGGAGCGGATGCCGATGAAGTGGGCATCAGCGATCTTTTCCTTCAGCTCGGCGTCCGGCAGGGAGCCGGTGAGGTACTCAATGTTGCTGTACCCGGCGGCCTTGAGGACGTCCACGGCGGATTGGTGGACGCCTTCGAGAAGAAGGAACTTGATCTTGCTCTTATCGAGAGAAGTCTTGCTCATCTGCGTAAACCTGTGTCCCGGAGAAAAAATGGCAGGGAAGTGAAGCTCTCGCAGCATCGGCCTGAAGCACGATCAGCGGGGGGCGTATGCTAGCATATGCACCCCCAGATGCGCCCATCCCTGGCACGTGAAGAGTGCTCAGGGTGACTATGAATAGTTCGAGAGTTCTATTGATGACCGATTCTGCATTGCTTGATGAGCTGAAGACCCTGGTTGAGCCTGGCAAGGTACTCACCGACGCGGCTTCCCTCGAGACGTACGGCAAGGACTGGACCAAACACTTTGCTCCAGCGCCCCTGGCGATCGTGTTTCCCAAGAGCACCGAACAGGTTCAGGCCATTGTCCGCTGGGCCAACCGGCACGCTGTGGCGCTGGTGCCTTCGGGCGGGCGTACCGGCCTGTCGGCGGCGGCTGTGGCGGCCAATGGCGAGGTGGTCGTGTCATTCGACTACATGAACCAGATCCTGGCGTTTGACGAGTTCGACCGCACGGTGGTCTGCCAGCCGGGCGTGATCACCGAGCAGTTGCAGAACTTCGCCGAAGACAAGGGGCTGTACTATCCGGTGGACTTCGCTTCGGCAGGTTCCAGCCAGATTGGCGGCAACATTGGCACCAATGCCGGCGGTATCAAGGTAATTCGCTACGGCATGACCCGCAACTGGGTCGCAGGCCTGAAAGTCGTCACCGGCGCTGGCGACCTGCTTGAGCTGAACAAAGACCTGATCAAGAACGCCACCGGCTACGACCTGCGCCAGCTGTTCATCGGCGCCGAGGGCACCCTGGGCTTTGTCGTCGAGGCCACCATGCGCCTGGATCGGGCACCCAACAACCTCACGGCGATGGTGCTGGGGACGCCGGACTTCGACTCGATCATGCCGGTGTTGCACGCCTTCCGCGACAAACTCGATCTGACCGCATTCGAGTTCTTTTCGGACAAGGCCCTGGCCAAGATCATGGGCCGAGGCGATGTGCCTGCACCTTTCGATACCCCATGCCCGTTCTATGCCCTGCTGGAGTTCGAAGCCAGCAACGAAGAAGTCGCCAACGATGCGCTGGCCACCTTCGAGCATTGCGTGGAACAAGGCTGGGTGCTCGATGGCGTGATGAGCCAGAGCGAGCAGCAGTTGCAGAACTTGTGGAAGCTGCGCGAATACATCTCCGAAACCATCTCGCACTGGACGCCATACAAGAACGACATTTCGGTAACTGTGTCGAAAGTGCCGGCGTTTTTGCGGGATATTGATGCGATTGTCGAAGAAAACTACCCGGATTTCGAAGTGGTCTGGTATGGCCACATCGGCGATGGCAACCTGCACCTGAACATCCTCAAGCCCGATGACCTGAGCAAGGACGAGTTCTTTGCCAAGTGCGCCACGGTGAACAAATGGGTATTCGAGATCGTGCAGCGCTACAACGGCTCGATCTCTGCTGAACACGGTGTGGGCATGACCAAGCGTGATTACCTCACGTACAGTCGCTCACCCGCAGAAATCCAGTACATGAAGGCCGTGAAGGCGGTTTTCGACCCTAACGGGATCATGAACCCGGGCAAAATCTTCGCGGTCGAGTAAGTCCAAGGCATCAACGCTTTCCATAGCGCCAGGAGTCGGAAATGAGCTATCAGCACCAGTATGTAGACGGCACGCGAATTCACTTTCCGCTAGGGAAAGTGGTGTGCATCGGGCGTAACTATGCCGAGCACGCCAAGGAGCTGGATAACCCGATCCCCACCGAACCGCTGCTGTTTATCAAGCCGGGCAGTTGCGTGGTGCCGGTTGAGGGTGGCTTCAAGATCCCGGCCGAGCGTGGCTCGGTGCACTACGAGGCGGAGATCGCCGTATTGCTGGGCAAGTCGCTGTCGCTGGCGCCTAGCGAAGAAGAAGTGCTCGACGCCATTTCCGGTTTCGCCCCGGCGCTGGACCTGACCCTGCGCGACCTGCAGGCCGAGCTCAAGGCCAAGGGCCTGCCGTGGGAGCGCGCCAAGTGCTTCGATGGCGCCTGCGTGCTGACGCCGTTCGTCTCGGGCAGCACCTTCGAAGACCTCGCCGATATCGGTATCCGCCTGACCATCAACGGCGAAGTGCGCCAGGACGGGAACAGCGCGCTGATGCTCAACCCGATCGTACCGATGATCCAGCACATGGCATCGCAATTCAGCCTGCAAGCGGGCGACGTGATCCTCACCGGTACACCGGTCGGGGTGGGTCCGCTCAACCCGGGCGATGACCTGGTGCTGGAATTGCCTGGCGTAAGCCGTTTCGAAAGCAAAGTGCTGTAACGTCCGCTGTGGCAGCCAGTCACCCTGGCTGCCGTCGCTATTGTTGAGCCCGGTGGTCGGGCTTTGCCATTTTTTTCACAAACAATCCGGATAATCTTTGCCGGCCTGGTGCTGCAAAGAGTGCTGGCGTTGTGTTATTAACTGGCAAAAAAGAGCACTCATTCCATGGCCACTCCCCTTCCTTCCCGCGGTTCCTTGTCCTCTGCGCGCAAGCGCCATCTCGCGTTGCGTTGGTCCACCTGGGTGGCTGCGGCGGCAATCATCGGCTACGGCGTGGCCATTGCCATGCATTGGGATGATCGTGGGGTGTTGTGGCTGCAGGAGCGTTTCGAAACGCCCGCTGAGCAACAAGCCAGCATCTGGCTGCCGGACTACCAGGCCGATATCGACGCCAAGGTGTTGCCAGGCATGGAGGACGATGAAGCGTCCGACCTTACCTATAACCCGGCCAGCAAAACCCTGTTTGCGGTCATGGGCAAGAACCCCTTCCTGGTCGAACTGACCCTCGACGGCGACGTGTTGCGCAAGATGCCGCTGGTCGGCTGGAGCAACCCTGAAGGCGTGGCGATGCTCGAAGGCGGGCGTCTGGCGATTGTCGACGAGCGGGATCATACCCTGACCATCGTTACCCTTACGGCAGACACTCAGTCGCTGAATATCGCCGACTTCACGCCTTACGATCTGGGGCCTTCGGCCAACCAGAACAAAGCCTTCGAAGGGGTTGCCTGGGACCCGTTGCAAAAACGCATCCTGCTCGGGGAAGAGCGTCCGCCTGCACTGTTCTCGTTGAGCAGTGATGGCCACAGCCCGCTGACCGGCGACAAGCAGCGCCTGCCAAACGACGAGCTGGACCTGCGCAACCTGTCGGCGCTGGGTGTTGACCCGCGTACCGGCCACCTGCTGGTGTTGTCTGCCGACTCCAACATGTTGCTGGAGCTGGACGAGAAGGGCGAACAGGTGAGCTTCATGACCCTGCTCGGTGGCTTCAACGGCTTGAGCAAGCGTATTCCGCGCGCCGAAGGCGTGGCCATGGATGAGCACGGTACCCTGTACATCGTCAGCGAGCCGAACCTGTTCTATCGTTTCAAGAAGTCCTGATTCAGGAACGTTCCTACGACGGGATTAAGTTTGGTTTCAGTTGCATGTGGTTAGATTCAGGCCGTCCCCTACCGAGTCCACCTGAATGCGCCGCTCCATCCGCCTGCCCCTGATTGTGCTTGCCGTCGGCCTGCTGGCCCTGCTTCTGCTTGTTGCAGCGGGGCAGCATTACCGGCTGTTCGAGCGCGGCTGGTTCAACCTGAAAACCTGGTGGCAGCCTACAGAACAGGGTATTGGCCTGGGCCAGTATCGCGCGGTGCTGCAGGCCATACCGGTCGAAGGCCTGGATGACGACGTCTCGGCGCTGACCTACGACCCCGACCGCAACAGCCTGTTCACCGTGACCAACCAGCGCTCCGAGCTGATCGAGCTGTCACTGGACGGGCGTATTTTGCGGCGGGTGCCACTTACCGGTTTTGGCGATCCGGAGGCGGTGGAATACGTCAGTACCGGCAGCTACGTGATTACCGATGAGCGCGAGCAACGCCTGATTCGCGTGCGCTTGAACGACAGCACACGGTTTCTGGATGCCAAGGATGCCGAGCAACTCACCTTGGGTATCGGCCTTAACGGCAACAAGGGCTTTGAGGGGCTGGCTTACGACGCGGTGGGCAAGCGCCTGTTTGTCGCCAAAGAGCGTGACCCGATGCTGATCTACGAGGTGCATGGTTTTCCCCATGACAACCCGGAACAGCCCTTCGCGGTGCATGTCGTGCAGGACCAGAAGCGTGATTCACGGCTGTTCGTGCGTGACTTGTCGAGCTTGCAGTTCGATGAGCGCAGCGGCCATTTGCTGGCCCTGTCGGATGAGTCGAAGCTGGTGGTCGAGCTTGATACCAAGGGCAAGCCCCTGAGCACGATGTCGTTGCGCAAGGGCTTCCAGGGGCTGGAGCAGAGCGTGCCCCAGGCCGAAGGCATCGCCATGGACGATGCCGGGACCATTTACCTGGTCAGCGAGCCGAACCTGTTCTACGTGTTCAAGAAGCCGGCCGAGCAGTAATTGCGGGGGCAGCGGGGCCGCCCCAACCCTCAGGCCTTGAGGGTCTTGACCCCTTCAGGGGTGCCCAGCAACAGCAGGTCGGCCGGACGCGCGGCAAACAGGCCGTTGGTGACCACGCCGACAATCGCATTGATCTGGCTTTCCAGCTCCACTGGATTGGTGATCTGCATATTGAACACGTCGAGAATGATGTTGCCGTTGTCGGTGATCACCCCTTCACGATAGACCGGGTCGCCGCCCAGCTTGACCAGCTGGCGCGCCACATGGCTGCGGGCCATGGGGATGACTTCCACCGGCAGCGGGAACGCGCCAAGTACAGGGACCAGTTTGCTGGCGTCGGCGATGCAGATGAAGGTCTTGGCCACGGCGGCAACGATCTTTTCGCGGGTCAGGGCAGCGCCACCGCCCTTGATCAGGTTCAGGTGCTCGTCGCTCTCGTCGGCGCCGTCGACATAGAACTCAAGGTCGCTGACGGTGTTCAGCTCGTACACTGGAATGCCGTGGCCTTTCAGGCGCGCGGCAGTGGCTTCGGAGCTGGCAACGGCGCCGTCGAAGGCGGTCTTGTGCTTGGCCAGGGCGTCGATGAAGCAGTTGGCGGTCGAACCGGTGCCGACGCCGACAATGCTCTTGTCGTCGAGCTTGGGCAGAATGAAATCGACAGCGGCCTGGGCGACAGCCTGTTTGAGTTGGTCCTGGGTCATGCGGGCTCCGAAACGGGGAGGAGTATCGTGAAGGCGCGTAGTATAGCGGCTAAAACCCGGCACTTGCTGTGGTCGCCCGACAAGGCGCTGGGGTAGACTTCCAGCCCCGCCCAACCGCTCAGTGATGCTTTCCCGATGCTCGAACAGTACGTCAAGAAGATCCTCACCTCGCGCGTTTACGACGTTGCGGTCGAAACCCCGTTGCAGACCGCTGGCCAGCTGAGCAAGCGCCTGGGCAACAACATCCTGCTCAAGCGCGAAGACCTGCAGCCGGTGTTCTCCTTCAAGATCCGCGGCGCCTACAACAAGCTGGCCCAGCTGACGCCTGAAGAGCTGGCTCGTGGCGTGGTTACCGCCTCGGCCGGCAACCATGCCCAGGGCGTGGCGCTGGCGGCGCGGGAACTGGGGATCAAGGCGACGATCGTCATGCCCAAGACCACCCCGGAAATCAAGGTTGAGGGCGTACGCTCGCGCGGTGGCAAGGTCGTGCTGCACGGTGATTCGTTCCCGGAGGCGCTGGCCTACTCGCTGAAACTGGTCGAGGAAAAAGGCTTCGTCTATATCCACCCCTACGACGATCCGCACACCATTGCCGGGCAGGGCACGGTGGCGATGGAAATCCTTCGTCAGCACCCGGGCCAGCTGGACGCGATTTTCGTACCGGTGGGCGGCGGCGGCCTGATCGCCGGCATCGCTGCTTATGTGAAGTACCTGCGCCCCGAGATCAAGGTCATTGGTGTTGAGCCGGACGACTCCAACTGCCTGCAAGCCGCCATGGCCGCGGGTGAGCGGGTGGTATTGCCGCAGGTCGGGCTGTTTGCCGACGGCGTGGCGGTGGCACAGATCGGCCAGCACACCTTCGACATCTGCAAAGAGTATGTCGACGAAGTGGTGACCGTCAGCACCGACGAGATCTGCGCTGCAATCAAGGATATCTACGACGATACCCGCTCGATCACCGAGCCTGCCGGCGCCTTGGGTGTGGCAGGGATCAAGAAGTATGTCGAGCTCAAGGGTGTCAGCGGGCAAACCCTGGTGGCCATCGACTCGGGGGCCAACGTCAACTTCGACCGCTTGCGCCATGTTGCCGAGCGCGCGGAGCTGGGTGAAGGGCGTGAGGCGATCATCGCCGTGACCATTCCCGAGCAGCCGGGCAGCTTCAAGGCGTTCTGCGAAGCGATCGGCAAACGCCAGATCACCGAATTCAACTACCGCTACCACGCCGATGGCGAGGCGCACATTTTCGTTGGTGTACAGACCCACCCGGACACCGATCCGCGCAGCGCCCTGCTGCAGAGCCTGACGGATCAAGGCTTCCCTGTACTCGACCTGACCGACAACGAACTGGCCAAGCTGCATATCCGCCACATGGTCGGCGGCCATGCGGCGCGGGTCAGCGACGAGCTGGTGCTGCGTTTCGAGTTCCCGGAGCGGCCGGGGGCGCTGTTCAACTTCCTCAACAAGCTGGGTGGGCGCTGGAACATCTCGATGTTCCACTACCGCAACCATGGCGCGGCAGATGGTCGCGTGGTCGCCGGCCTGCAAGTTCCGGATGATGAGCGGCACCTCGTACCGGCGGCGCTGGCCAAGATCGGCTACCCGTACTGGGACGAAACCGACAATCCGGCCTACCGCCTGTTTCTGGGCTGAGCGACTAAGCTCAGGGCAGTCCACAAGGAAGCAATGACATGGAACACCTGACTACCCTGAAGGCGCTGCATATCTCGGCAACCGTGTTGTTGCTGGGCAGCGCCCTTGGCCTGGCGATCTGGACCTGGCTGGCGCGTCGAAAGGGCGATGCCACGGCGCACACCCGCTTGATGCAGCGGCCGTTGGTGTTCGTCTGGTTGTTGATGGGCATTTGCCTGGTGAGCATGCCGGTCACCGGCTGGTGGCTGGTGCACCTGATCGGCTGGCCGCTGGGCCAGACCTGGCTGCTGGCCTCCAGCGTGATTTACACCGTCGGGGCGTTCAGCTGGTTCTGGCTGCTGGCGCGGGTGAATCGCTGGCGTACGGCGCCGACGGTCGGCGGCGCAACCTTTACCCTGGTGCTGGCGGTGTTCAGCGGTGTGTGCTTTATCGCCATCGCCGGCCTGATGGGCGCCAAGCCAATCTGACGGCGGCGCGCCTTATCGCCGGCCATGCCGGCTCCCACAGAGATTGGTGAATCACACAGAACCTGTGGGAGCCGGCAAAGCCGGCGATGGGCTGCACAGCAGCCCTGATCAGTCGCGCAGGCTGATCACCGGCCATCCACGCTTCTCGGCCTCGGCCCGCAGGTTCGGGTCCGGGTCCACAGCCACCGGGTTGGCCACCTGCTTGAGCAGCGGCAAATCATTCAGCGAGTCGCTATAGAAGTAGCTGCCTTCGAGGTTAAAGCCGTTTTCTTCAAGCCAGCGGTTCAGGCGCGTCACTTTGCCTTCACGAAAGCAGGGTATATCGGTACTGCGCCCGGTGTAGCGGCCACCGGCCATTTCGCACTCGGTGGCCAACAGGGTTTCAACGTCCAGGCGTTTGGCAATCGGGCCGGTGATGAAACGGTTGGTCGCGGTGATGATGACCAGCTTTTCGCCCGCGTCGCGGTGCTTTTTCAGCAGGGCCAGGGCTTTGGGCAGGATGATCGGCTCGATGCAGTCACGCATGAAGTCGGCATGCCATTCGTCGAGCTGGGCCATGTCGGTAGCGGCGAGGATCTCCAGGGTGAATTCCAGGTAGGCATTCAAGTCCAGCGTGCCGGCCTGGTAGTCCTGATAGAAAGCATCGTTACGATTCTTGTACGCCACCGGGTCGAGAATGCCGCGTTCACACAGGTAGTCGCCCCACGCATGATCGCTGTCGCCACCCAGGAGCGTATTGTCCAGATCGAATAAAGCCAGGCGCATCGCAGTCACTCGCATAACTTCTGAAAAGTCCCACAGAATACGGACTTTTCACATCGGTGCACATAAGGTAAACAGGCGCGTTGCTGGCCTTGTGGGCTTTGTGGAACAATGCCGTGACATGCGTTTGCGAGGTTGCTGCCGTGATCGACCCCGATGGTTTTCGCCCCAATGTTGGGATCATTCTTACGAATGATCTCGGGCAGGTGCTATGGGCTCGGCGGATCAACCAGGATGCCTGGCAGTTTCCCCAGGGTGGTATCAACCCTGAAGAAACGCCGGAAGATGCCCTGTACCGCGAGCTGAACGAAGAAGTGGGGCTGGAACGCGATGATGTTGAAATTCTTGCCTGCACCCGCGGCTGGTTGCGTTATCGTTTACCCCAACGTCTGGTCCGTACCCACAGCCAACCGCTGTGCATCGGCCAGAAGCAGAAATGGTTTCTCCTGCGCCTGGTCTCGAACGAGCAGCGGGTGCGGATGGATTTGACCGGTAAGCCGGAGTTCGATGGCTGGCGCTGGGTCAGTTATTGGTACCCGCTGGGCCAGGTGGTGACATTCAAGCGCGAGGTTTACCGCCGCGCTCTCAAAGAGCTTGCCCCGCGCCTGCTGGCGCGCGACTGACGACGGAGTTCGACCCCGAGCCATGCTCAATACGCTGCGCAAGATCGTCCAGGAAGTTAACTCCGCCAAGGATCTCAAGACGGCGTTGGGGATCATTGTGTTGCGCGTTAAAGAGGCCATGGGCAGTCAGGTCTGTTCGGTCTACCTGCTCGATCCCGAGACCAACCGCTTCGTGCTGATGGCCACCGAGGGCTTGAACAAGCGCTCGATCGGCAAGGTCAGCATGGCGCCCAACGAGGGCCTGGTCGGTCTGGTCGGCACCCGGGAAGAGCCGCTCAACCTGGAAAATGCCGCCGATCACCCGCGCTACCGTTACTTCGCCGAAACCGGTGAAGAGCGTTTTGCCTCGTTTCTCGGTGCACCGATCATCCACCACCGTCGCGTGGTCGGGGTGCTGGTCATCCAGCAAAAGGAGCGTCGCCAGTTCGACGAGGGTGAAGAAGCCTTCCTGGTGACCATGAGCGCCCAGCTCGCCGGTGTAATTGCCCACGCCGAAGCCACCGGGTCGATCCGTGGCCTGGGCCGTCAGGGCAAGGGTATCCAGGAGGCCAAGTTCGTCGGTGTGCCCGGTTCTCCCGGCGCTGCCGTGGGTAAGGCGGTGGTCATGCTGCCGCCGGCCGACCTCGATGTGGTGCCGGACAAGAGCGTCGATGACATCAACGCCGAGCTGGTCCTGTTCAACAACGCCCTGGAGGGTGTGCGCGAAGACATGCGCAACCTCTCCGCAAAACTTGCCACGCAGTTGCGCCCGGAAGAGCGCGCCTTGTTCGACGTCTACCTGATGATGCTCGAAGATGCGGCCCTGGGCGGCGAAGTGGTGCAGGTGATCAAGACCGGGCAGTGGGCCCAGGGCGCCTTGCGCCAGGTGGTCGGCGAGCACGTCAACCGCTTCGAGCTGATGGACGACGCCTACCTGCGGGAGAGGGCTTCCGATGTGAAGGATCTGGGCCGGCGTCTGCTGGCCTACCTGCAGGAAGCACGGCAGCAGACGCTGGTCTATCCCGATAACACCATTCTGATCAGTGAAGAACTGACCCCGGCGATGCTCGGCGAAGTGCCGGAAGGCAAGCTGGTGGGCCTGGTGTCGGTGTTGGGCTCGGGCAACTCCCACGTGGCGATCCTGGCCCGGGCCATGGGTATCCCCACGGTAATGGGCCTGGTCGACCTACCGTATTCGAAAGTCGACGGCATCGACATGATCGTCGATGGCTACAAAGGTGATGTCTACACCAACCCCAGCGAAGTGTTGCGCAAGCAGTACGCCGAGGTGGTCGAGGAAGAGCGCCAGCTGGCCCAGGGCCTGGATGCCTTGCGCGAGCTGCCATGCATTACCCTCGATGGACACCGCATGCCGCTGTGGGTCAACACCGGCCTGCTTGCCGATGTTGCACGTGCCCAGCAGCGCGGCGCCGAAGGCGTCGGGCTGTACCGCACCGAAGTGCCCTTCATGATCAACCAGCGCTTCCCCAGCGAAAAAGAGCAGCTGGCGATTTACCGCGAGCAACTGGCAGCCTTCCACCCGTTGCCGGTCACCATGCGTAGCCTGGATATCGGTGGTGACAAGGCACTGTCGTATTTCCCGATCAAGGAAGACAACCCCTTCCTTGGCTGGCGCGGTATCCGCGTAACCCTCGACCACCCGGAAATCTTCCTGGTGCAGACCCGTGCCATGCTCAAGGCCAGCGAAGGCCTGAACAACCTGCGCATCCTGCTGCCGATGATTTCCGGTATTCACGAACTGGAAGAAGCCCTGCACCTGATCCACCGTGCCTGGGGTGAAGTGCGTGACGAAGGCACTGACGTACCGATGCCGCCGGTGGGGGTGATGATCGAAATCCCGGCGGCGGTGTACCAGACCCGCGAGCTTGCGCGTATGGTGGACTTCCTCTCGGTCGGTTCCAACGACCTGACCCAGTACCTGCTGGCGGTCGACCGCAACAACCCGCGTGTTGCCGACCTCTACGACTACCTGCACCCTGCGGTGCTGCAAGCGCTGCAGAACGTGGTGCGCGACGCCCATGCCGAAGGCAAGCCGGTGAGCATCTGCGGCGAGATGGCCGGTGACCCGGCTGCGGCGGTGCTGTTGATGGCCATGGGCTTCGACAGCCTGTCGATGAACGCCACCAACTTGCCGAAGGTCAAGTGGATGCTGCGCCAGGTCAGCCTGGGCAAGTCCAAGGAACTGCTGGCCCAGGCCATGGGTATCGACAACCCGCAAGTCATCCACAGCTCGCTGCAGCTGGCCCTGAAAAACCTGGGCCTGTCGCGGATGATCAACCCCGGTTCCGCCAAGAATCTCTGACACCTAAGGCCTTCGCGGGTAAACCCGCTCCCACACTGTGGGAGCGGGTTTACCCGCGAAGCGTCACGCCAGCGATAGCGTCAAACCTGCACGTCCACTTCCCCAAGGTGCCCCCCGAACGGCCCGAAACTGCGCTCCACCAGGCGCCGTCGGCCATCGGCCTCGACGATCAGCACGGTACTGGCCCGCGTCCCGTAGTTCTGGCTGGCGATGAACACACTCGACAACAAGCGTTCGGTACCGAGCCCCACACCGGTTTCCGGAAGCTCGCTGTCTGCAGCCTGCTGACTGTCCCCCAGCAAGGCGAGTAACGGTTCGGGCTGCGGATCGTCCAGGTGCTGGCTGAGCACGCTGCGTGCCTTGAGCAGCTTTGGCCACGGGGTGTCGAGCCCGGCATTGGACAAACCGTAGACCCCTTCGCCAAGCAGCTTCACCCGGGCGTCCCGGGCATTCAGGTAGCCCAGCGAATGGCCGTCACCGATCAGCAGGTTGAATCCCGAGTACTGCTGGCTGCGGCTGGCGACCTGGTCCAGATAGGCCTCGACACCCAGCTCGCCGCGCAAAAACGCCGCCACCAGCTCGCCCCTTGAGCGTGGGCCTTGCGGCTGGTGCGGGTCGCGGATGTTGGTCAGCGCGGCAAAACGCCCAGCCGGGCCAACGCCCAGCCAGGTGCCGCCGGCTTCCAGGTCGCGTCCGGCGACAACCCCCGGTGCATCCTCCCAGGTGCCCAGCATGCGGCTGGGACGGGCATAGAACTCATCGCGGTTGGCCGCGACGATCAGTGGCTGGGCATGCCCGGGGCGCCAGGCAAAAACGATCAGACACATAGGTGGTCCTCTGTGTTTTTGTTCACTCTACCGATAGCGCATGGCCGGATCTATAGACTAAACGTGTCTTCACTAGAGCCGCAGGCCTCCCTTCCGTTACCATGCCGGACTGAATTTACGGGGGCGACAATGGAATTCGTGCTCTATCTGCTGCTGGGCGCCTGTGCAGGCGTGCTGGCCGGGCTGTTCGGCGTTGGCGGCGGGATCATCATCGTGCCGGTGCTGGTCTTCAGTTTCACCTTGCAGGGCTTTGACGCCTCGGTGCTCACCCACCTGGCCGTCGGCACCTCGCTGGCGACCATCGTGTTTACCTCGATCAATGCCATTCGCGAGCACCACCGCAAAGGCGCGGTGCAATGGCCGATCTTCATCTGGATGACCCTGGGCATCCTGCTCGGTGCCGGTATCGGCGCCAAGACGGCTGCGGCGATCCAGGGCCCGATGCTGCAGAAGATCATCGGCGTGTTCGCCCTGGTGATTGCCGTGCAGATGGCCCTGGACCTCAAGCCCAAAGCCAGTCGCGGCATCCCTGGCAAAGCCGGGCTGACGGCGGCAGGCGGGGTGGTCGGCTGGGCGTCGGCGATTTTTGGTATTGGCGGCGGGTCGTTGACCGTACCGTTCCTGACCTGGCGCAGCCTGCCGATGCAGCAAGCCGTGGCGACGTCTTCGGCGTGTGGCTTCCCGATTGCGGTGGCCAGTGCCCTGAGCTTTATCTGGCTGGGCTGGCACGAGCCGCAGTTGCCTGCGCATAGCCTGGGCTTTGTCTACCTGCCAGCGCTGTTGGGGATTGCCCTGACCAGCATGTTTTTCGCCCGCTTTGGCGCGCGCCTGGCGCATAAACTGTCGCCACGTCTGCTCAAGCGGCTGTTCGCCGCACTGTTGTTCTGTGTCGGCCTGAGCTTTTTGCTTTAACGAGAGGAGTCACCATGCTGCCTTACCCGCAGATCGATCCCGTGGCCATTGCCTTGGGACCGCTGAAAATTCACTGGTACGGCCTGATGTACCTGGTCGGCATCGGTGGTGCCTGGCTGCTGGCTTCGCGCCGGCTGAACCGCTTCGACCCGACCTGGAGCCGCGAAAAACTCTCGGACCTGGTGTTCTGGCTGTCGATGGGCGTAATCGTCGGCGGACGCCTGGGCTATGTGCTGTTCTACGACCTGCACGCCTACCTGGCCAACCCGGCGCTGATCTTTGAAGTGTGGAAGGGCGGCATGTCGTTCCACGGCGGCTTTATCGGCGTGATGCTGGCGGCCTTGTGGTTCGGCAAGCGCAACAACAAGTCATTCTTCGAGCTGATGGACTTCGTCGCGCCGCTGGTGCCGATCGGCCTGGGTGCCGGGCGTATCGGCAACTTCATCAACGCCGAACTGTGGGGCAAAGCCACCGACGTGCCATGGGCCATGGTCTTCCCGCCGTTCAGCGACCCGGCCCAGTTGCCACGTCACCCGTCGCAGCTGTACCAGTTTGCCCTGGAAGGTGTGGCATTATTCCTGATCCTTTGGCTGTACTCGCGTAAACCGCGCCCGACCATGGCCGTTTCCGGCATGTTCGCGCTGTTCTACGGCATCTTCCGCTTCATCGTGGAGTTCGTGCGGGTACCCGACGCCCAGCTCGGCTACATTGCCTTCGGCTGGTTGACCATGGGTCAGCTGCTCTGCGTGCCGATGATTGTCGGTGGCATCTTCCTGATCTGGTGGGCCTACAACCGTAAACCCACGGCCAAGGCCGCCGTTTGATTTTCCACGGCAGGGGCGATCCCCCTGCCGTCTTTGCTACAGGTAAGCCATGAAACAGTATCTAGATCTGGTCCGCGACGTCATCGAAAACGGCACCCTGCAGGGTAACCGTACCGGTATCCGCACCATCAGCCTGCCTGGCGCCATGCTGCGCTTTGACCTGCAGAAGGGCTTTCCGGCCATCACCACCCGCAAGCTGGCGTTCAAGTCGGCCATTGGCGAGATGGTGGGTTTTCTGCGCGGCGTGAAGAACGCCGGCGAGTTCCGTGAGCTGGGCTGCAAGGTCTGGGACCAGAACGCCAACGAAAACGCCCAGTGGCTGGCCAACCCGTTCCGCCAGGGCCACGACGACCTCGGTGAGATCTACGGTGTGCAATGGCGCCAATGGCCGGCCTACAAGCGCATTCCGCTGAGCAACCCGGCCGCGATCGAACTGGCGCAGAGCCAGGGCTTCCAGGCGATTGCCCAGTCTGAAGAAGATGGCGAAGCCTTTGTCGTGCTGTACAAGGCAATCGACCAGATTCGCCAGTGCATCGACACCATCCACAACGACCCGGGCAGCCGCCGCATCCTGTTCCACGGCTGGAACTGCGCCCAGCTCGACGAAATGGCCCTGCCGCCGTGCCACCTGCTGTACCAGTTCCACCCGAATGTCGAGACCAGGGAAATCTCCCTGACCCTCTACATCCGCTCCAACGACCTGGGCCTGGGCACACCGTTCAACCTCACCGAAGGCGCCGCACTGCTGTCGCTGATGGGCCGCCTGACCGGCTACACGCCGCGCTGGTTCACCTACTTCATCGGTGATGCGCACGTGTACGAAAACCACCTGGACATGCTGGGCGAGCAGCTCAAGCGCGAGCCGCTGGCAGCGCCGAAGCTGGTCATCAGTGATCGCGTACCGGAGTTTGCCAAGACCGGCGTGTACGAGCCGGAGTGGCTGGAGAAGGTCGAGCCGAGCGACTTCAGCCTGGAAGGTTACGAGCACCATGCGCCCATGACGGCGCCGATGGCGGTCTGATTTACGCGTCTTCAATCACTGCCCAATCCTTTTCTCAGGATTAGGGTGGCAGCCTTTCGCGGGTAAACCCGCTCCCACAGGTACGGTGCAGCGTTCTGTGGGAGCGGGTTTACCCGCGAAAAGGCCACAGGCAATTCAGTGCCCGTGGCTCCTGCCCACATGCGAGTGTTCCGCCTCGGGCGCCGTCACCGCACCGTTGACCTCCAGGTGCTGGAGGATCGAACACTGAGCTTCTTTGGGATGGCAATGCTGGCGCAGCTCCAGCAATTGCGCCTGCAACGCCTGCAACCCTTCGATTCGTGCATTGACGTGCTGGATATGCTCGTCGATCAAGGCGTTGACGCTTTCACACTGGTCGTCCGGG
Source organism: Pseudomonas alkylphenolica (assembly GCF_016009175.1). Classification (GTDB taxonomy): domain Bacteria; phylum Pseudomonadota; class Gammaproteobacteria; order Pseudomonadales; family Pseudomonadaceae; genus Aquipseudomonas; species Aquipseudomonas alkylphenolica_B. The sequence goes on along the minus strand of NZ_JADUCM010000043.1, from coordinate 3,569 downwards.
CTGTCGCGCAGGCGCAGCAGGCTGCGGATCTCTTCCAGGGTCATGTCGAGGGTGCGGCAGTTGCGGACGAAGGTCAGGCGCTCGACGTGGGCCTGGGTGTACAACCGATAGTTACCTTCGCTGCGCGCAGGCTCTGGCAGCAGGTTTTCCCGCTCGTAGTAACGGATGGTTTCCACGGCGCAGTCGGTGGCCTTGGCCAGTTCTCCGATCTTCATCTGAAAATACCTCGGCAGGTTGCTTGACCCTATAGTGGCTACAGGGTGTTCACTTGGCAACAGGACATTTAGGGATGAACCCATGAACCAGCCTGTCAGCCATACCCCGGGTAAAGACCCGCATGATCACGCCAGCCATAAGCATGCCCATAGCTGCTGCTCCCATGACGCCGCGCCGGCATTGGTGCAGTTGAGCGAAGCGGCCAGTTCCACGGGGCGCCTGAGCCGCTTCCGGATCGAGGCCATGGACTGCCCGACCGAACAGACGCTGATCCAGAACAAACTGGGCAAGCTGGACGGGGTCGAGCAGCTGGAATTCAACCTGATCAACCGCATCCTCGGCGTGCGCCATACCCACAGCGACACCCTGGCCATCGAGCAGGCCGTGGCTTCGCTGGGCATGCAGGCGGAACCGTTGTCAGACACCAGCGAACAAGCCGCCCCCGAGCCTGCCCCGGTGAAAAAGCACTGGTGGCCGCTGGCGCTGTCGGGGGTGGCGGCGATTGCCGCCGAGGTCATTCACTTCACCGCGCTGGCACCCAACTGGGTGGTGGCGCTGGTGGCGTTGCTGTCGATCCTCTGCTGTGGCCTGGGTACTTATAAAAAGGGCTGGATCGCCCTGAAGAACCGCAACCTCAACATCAACGCGCTGATGAGCATCGCGGTAACCGGCGCGGTATTGATCGGGCAATGGCCGGAAGCGGCCATGGTCATGTTCCTGTTCACCGTTGCCGAGTTGATCGAAGCCCGCTCGCTGGACCGCGCGCGCAACGCCATCGGCGGCTTGATGCAGTTGAGCCCCGACATGGCCACGGTGCAGCAAGCCGATGGTCAATGGCGTGAAGTCGAAGTCGGCCAGGCCGCGTTGGGCGCCCTGGTGCGTTTGCGTCCCGGTGAGCGGGTAGGCCTGGATGGCGAGGTGGTCAGCGGCCAGTCGAGCATCGACCAGGCGCCGATTACCGGCGAGAGCCTGCCGGTGGAAAAAGGGCCGGGTGACAAGGTGTTCGCAGGCACCATCAACCAGGCCGGTGCACTGGAGTACCGGGTAACGGCGGCCGCTGGGCAATCGACGCTGGCACGCATCATCAAGGCAGTAGAAGAGGCGCCGGGCGCCCGCGCCCCGACCCAGCGTTTCGTTGATCAGTTTTCGCGCATTTACACGCCGGCGGTATTTGCCATGGCGCTGGCGGTTGCGCTGATTCCGCCGCTGTTCATGGCCGGTGCCTGGTTCGACTGGATCTACCGCGCCCTGGTGTTGCTGGTGGTGGCGTGTCCGTGCGCCCTGGTGATTTCTACGCCGGTGACCATCGTCAGCGGGCTGGCGGCGGCAGCGCGCAAAGGCATTCTGGTCAAGGGCGGGGTGTACCTCGAAGGCGGTCGCAAGCTGGACTTCCTCGCGCTGGACAAGACCGGCACGATCACCCACGGCAAACCGGTGCAAACCGATCATGTACTGCTTGAGCCGTTGTTCGAAGGGCGTGCCCAGGCACTGGCTGCCAGCCTTGCCGACCGCTCCGATCACCCGGTGTCGCGTGCCATTGCGGTATGGGCCAACGAACAGCAATTGCCCCTGAGTGACGTCACCGCGTTCGAAGCTCTGGCCGGTCGCGGTGTACGTGGCGAAATCGACGGTCAGCTGTATCACCTGGGCAATCACCGCCTGGTCGAAGAGCTGGGCTTGTGCTCGCCGCAGCTGGAAGCCCGGCTCGATGCTCTGGAGCGTCAGGGCAAGACCGTGGTGCTGCTGCTCGACACGTCCGGCCCGCTGGCGTTGTTCGCGGTGGCCGACACGGTCAAGGAAAGCAGCCGCGAGGCCATTGCCGAACTGCATGCCCTGGGTATCAAGACTGTCATGCTCACCGGTGACAATCCCCACACTGCCGAGGCGATTGCCGCGCAAGTGGGCATCGACCAGGCCCAGGGCAACCTGCTGCCGGCCGACAAGCTGAAGGCGATCGACGACCTGTATGGCCAGGGGCATCGGGTCGGCATGGTCGGCGACGGTATCAACGATGCGCCGGCGCTGGCCCGCGCCGAGATCGGTTTTGCCATGGCGGCGGCCGGTACCGACACGGCGATCGAGACGGCCGATGTGGCGCTGATGGATGATGACTTGCGCAAAATCCCTGCCTTCGTCAGGCTTTCGCGCCAGACCGCGGCGATCCTGACCCAGAACATCGTCCTGGCCCTGGGGATCAAGGCGGTATTCCTGGCGATCACTTTCGCCGGTATGGCAACCATGTGGATGGCGGTGTTCGCCGATATGGGCGTGAGCCTGTTGGTGGTGTTCAACGGCCTGCGTCTGCTGCGCAAATAGAGGATGTATGTTGAGTTCCGAGTTGAAAGCCTTCTACATGGTTGCCCGCCTGGGCAGCATCACCCTGGCGGCGAAGAAACTCGGGCTCAGCCAACCGACGGTGACCACGCAGATCCGCAACCTGGAAAGCCAGTACGCGGTAGAGCTGTTCTACCGTGGCGGCCGCCGCCTGACCCTCAGCGATGACGGGGCGCGGCTGTTGCCGATGGTCAAGACGTTGCTGCAGCAGGAAGCCGATATCGAGTTCTTTCTGCGCAACAGCGGTCAGGTCCAGGGCAGCTTGCGCATTGCCGCTACCGCGCCGTATTACATCCTCGATCTGGTGAAGATCTTTCGCGAGCGCCTGCCGCATGTCGAGGTTTCCGTAGAGATCGGCAATTCCCAGCAGGTCCTCGAGCTGCTTGAGGACTACCGGGTGGACATTGCCGCGTCGTCACAGCTGCTTGAGGACACGCGCCTGGTTCGCCGGGTGCTGGGTACCGATCCGCTGGTGGTGGCGGTGCACCGCAATCATCCGCTCGCCAGCCGCGAGTCGCTGCCGTTGTCGGCGCTGGCCGGGCACTGCTTGCTGGTGCGTGAGCAAGGGTCGACCACACGCAAACTGACTGAACAGATGCTTGAAGAGGCGGGGGTCAAGGTCGGTTCGATACTGGAAATCGGCAGCCGTGAGTCGATTCGTGAAGCGGTGCTGCGCAATATCGGCATCAGCATCATTGCCCGCCATGAAGTGCCGCATAACCCGGAATTGCGGGTGCTGAGCCTGGACAACGCACCAGTGATGCACGAGTACCTGTATTGCCTGAAAGAGCGGCGCCAGGCGCGCCTGCCTGCGGCCTTCCTGGGCCTGGCCCAGGAAGTGTCGGCGCTGGAGATCTAATCAATCGCCAGCAAGCCGGCTCCTACACCCACCTGTAGGAGCAACTGTCTTTGGATCTCTTTCTAAGAAGATCTTTTTTCAGCATGACCCGGTCGGCGATGGTGCTAAAGCAGCATCGCTGATAAGGCTGATCCAAACCCAACCTCCAAATGCAGTCCGA
>NZ_JADUCM010000042.1 GCF_016009175.1 Pseudomonas alkylphenolica | reverse complement strand
CTCCTACACTTGTAGGAGCCGGCTTGCCGGCGATGCTGGCTCAGATATCCCAGACCAGGTTGATCGCAAAGTTGCGGCTAGGCATGGTCAGGCGGTCGAGGTTGGCGGGAGCGGTGACGGCGGCTTCGCCGAGGCCGTCGTAGCCGCGCACGTCATCCCACTGCCAGTACTTTTTGTCGGTCAGGTTGTACAGGCCGGCGTTGACCGTGATGTCGTCGGTGACCTTGTAGAAGCCGGCCAGGTCGAGCACACCGTAGCCGGGCGTGCGGAACTGCTTGCTGGTGCCGTCGGGAGCGAAGAAGGTGGTGTCGTCAACACGGTCCTTGCGCTTGACCAGCGTCCAGCTCAGCAGTGCACCGTATTGTTCCTGCTCATAGCCCAGTCCCATCACCGCCGTCAGCGGGTTGACGCTGTTGAGCGGCTGGCCGGTGTCGTCGTTGCGGCCACGGGCATAGGCGATCGAGCCCTGGGTGTACAGGCCGTTGGCGGCACCGAAGTGATCCAGGTTCAGGCGGCCCTTGAACTCGGCACCCTTGATGGTGGCGTGCTTGATGTTGTTGGCTTCGAAGGTCTGGCCGAGGTTGCTGCCCTGCACGGCGTCTTCGTTGATGAAGTCGCGGTACTTGTTGTAGAACACCGCCACATCGAAGTTGCCGGCGTCGAAGTTGCCACGCAGGCCGGTTTCGTAGCTTTTGCTCTTCTCCGGTTCCAGGTCGGAATTGCCGCGTACGCTGTAGCCCAGGCCAGGGTTCTCGAAGCGCCCGTAGAGGGATTTTGCCGTAGGGGTACGGAAGCCTTCAGCATACTGGCCGTACCAGGTGTAATTGTTGTTGAAGGCGTACGTCACACCGAGTTTTGGCGATACGCGATTCCAGGTCTTTTCGTCGTCATCGATCGGGTCGGTGCTCGATGCGCCGATGCCGCGCAGGAATTCGTCGGTGATGTGCGGCTTGAGCTGGGTGTAGTCGTAGCGCAGGCCGGGCAGGAAGGTCCATTGATTCCAGCGGATCTCGTCCTGGGCAAACAGGCTGTAGGTGTTGACGGTCGGGTCCGGGAAGTCGCTGACCAGTACCTGGGCGTCGCTGACCTGGCCAATGGCGCGGCAGCTGCCACCCACGTTCAGGCAGGTGCCGGTGCCGCTGCGTGAACCGGTCACTTTCTGGTGTTTGAGGGTGGTGCCGTAGGTCAGCAGATGCTCGGTTTCACCCACGCTGAAGGCCTTGTCCAACTGCGCGTCAAACAGCCATTGACGGTCTTTGTAGGTGGTCTGGCGATCGCGCAGTACCTGGCGGCCAGAGGCGAAGTAGAGCTCTTCGGTGCGCTGGTCGGTCTTGCCGATCTGGTAGTTCAGGCTCCATTTGACGTTGTCGGCCAGCACACTGCCCAGGGCAAACTCGTGATTGATGCCGAAGCGCTCACGGGTCACGGTGTCTTCACCGGTGCGGGCGCGGTAGGAGTTCATCGCCCCGAAGCCCGGAATGAACGGACCACCCACGGCGCTTTTCTGATTCAGGTCGCGGTCGTCCTTGTAGTGCTCATAGGTCAGCGCGAGGCGCGAGTCGTCGGCGTAATTCCAGCCGGCCTTGGCCAGGATGTTGGTGGTGCGGACGTCCTCCGGGTTGGCCTCGGTACGGTTGAGGCCGGTACCGCCGTGTTCGCCGTAAGACTCGGTCTCGTGGCCATTGCGCTGGCTCAGGTGCAACAGGCCGTCGAAGTCGCCTTGACGCCCGGCGACGGTGGCCGAGTTCAGCCAGCTTTCATCCGCCGAGCTGTAGCCGGTTTTCAGCCGTGCACCGACGTCCTGACCCGGCTTGATGATGTCATCGGGGTCGAGGGTGAAGTAGCTGACGGCACCGCCGATGGCGTTGCTGCCGTACAGCACCGAGGCCGGCCCGCGCAGGATCTCCACGCGCTTGATGATTTCAGGGTCGACATAGTTGCGCTGCGTCTGCGCGTAGGGGCCAAAGAAAAAACTGTCGGGAATCGACACGCCGTCGATCTGGGTCAATACCCGCTCACCATCGATGCCGCGGATGTTGTAGCCATTCAGACCACTGCGCTGGCCGGTACCGCTGACCGATACGCCTGGCTCGTAGCGCACCAGGTCCTTGATGTTGTTGACGTTCTGGCGGTCGAGCTGTTCGCGGGTCTGTACGCTGACGGTGCTCGGCACCTGGCTGACATCCTGGGCGCTGCGGGTGGCGCTGACGGTGATCTGCTGCAGGGCGATGGCGTTGGAGCTGCTGCGCTCGATTACTACGTTGCCGCTTCCAAGGGTGCGGTAGCTCAGCCCGGTGCCGCTGAGCAGGCGTTGCAACGCGGCTTCAGGTTTGAGCGAACCCTGTACGCCTGGGGAGGCCACGCCTTCGGCGATCTCTGCGGAGAAACCGACCTGCCAGCCGGTCACCGTGGTAAAGGCGTTCAGGGCCGAGACCAGGGGCTGCTGTTTGATGGCGAAGCGGTAATCACCCATGCGCGGGGCGCTGGCCTGGGCGGGTTCAGCCGCCAGCGCGGGCAGGCTGCAGGCGCCGCTGGCGAGCAGGGCCAGGGTCAACAGGGAGAGCGTGCAACGCTGCAGGCCGGGTTTACGTGAAGTGTCTGAAGACCGACGAGTGAAACCAGTAGACATCGATAGCGCTCCCTGTCGCGCAGTTATAGGTATGACCGATTCAAAAATAAGAATCAGTTGCATTGGCTATAACGAGACGTATCGCCTCAAGGGATCGCGTAAAAAAACTTTCCAGTCAGTTAATAATGACCACGGCGGGGAACTCGTGGAGTTGCGCCGAGGTGATGTGCGCCAGGGCACGCAAGGTTTCCAGTGGCTGGTCCAGGCGGTAGTTGCCGGTGACCGCGACCTGCTCCAGACGTTCGTTGCGGGAAATGATCAGGCCCGGGTAGTAACGGCGCAGTTCGGCCAGCACCTGGTTCAGCGGGCAGTTCTCGAACACCAGCCGGCCCTGAACCCAGGCCAGGTCCTTCTGGGCGTCAACGCGTTCACGCTGGCCGAAACCGTTGGGGCCGACGCGAATGCTGTCGCCGCTGGACAGGCGAATGCGCTGGTCGCTGCTGGCCTGCAGGTCGACATCGCCACGCTGAACGCGCACCTGGGCTTCGCCATCGAGGTAACGCACGGCGAAATCGCTGTCGCGGACACTGGCGCGCAACGGGCCTGCCTGCAGTTCCAGTGGCTGGTTCAGGCCGGCGGGCACTTCGAAGAACGCCTCGCCCTGGTACAGGCGGGCGACGCGCTGGCGGGCGTCGATGTCGCTGGAGAATGCCGAGTTGGTGTTCAGCAGGACCTTGGAGCCATCCTCCAGCTGCAGGCGCTGGCGTTCGCCGACCACGGTGAGGTGATCGGCCTGCAGGCGGACGGGCAGGTTACCGACGGTGAACACGCCGATCAGCAGCACGGCGGCAGCGCTGAGTGGCTTCCAGTGCGGGCGCAGGCGTGCCAGGCGCGATGGCCGTTGGGCCTGGGCAATCTGGCTGGCGGCCTGGCGCAGGGTATCGCCTTGCCACAGCGCTTCGGCTTCGACGTAGGCCTGGGCATTGGCCGCATCAGCTTCCAGCCAGGCCTCGAAGGCCCGGGTGTCTTCGGCGGTGGCGCACTGCAGGCGGATCAGCCAGTCCAGCGCCTGGTCCATGGCGCTGTCGCTAGCGGCCACGTGGGGCGGCGAAGGGCGATCAGGGGCGCTATCGGTCACGGCAAATCCTGCGGGGTCTTGTAATTCTAATTATGATCAAGCGTAACGGCGTGCGTGGCAAGCCGGGGTCAATCGCGATTCAGACGGTTGGCGACGCCGACACAGATGGCCATGATCAGTTTCAGTTCCTTCTGAACCGTGCTCGACGACACATTCAATTGCTCGGCAATTTCCAGATAGCTGGCACCATGCAGGCGGCTGAGGATGAAAATTCGTTGCTGACGCGAGGTCAATTGGCCCAGGCTGACACTCAGGCGCTTGAGCAGTTGCTCGGCATGGGCGGCGTCTTCGGCGCTGCTGCTGGGGGCTGCGACGTTGTGCAGGACCTGCTCGGGGACATCGTCCACCAGGTTGCGCGCTTGCGTGCGGCGGGCGCGCAAATGGTCAAGTGCCAGGTTGCGGGCGGTCTGGAAAACAAAGGGTTCCAGGTGCTCGATCGGGCGTTCGCCCAAGGCCCGGGTGACGCGCAGGTAGGTCTCCTGCAGCAGGTCTTCGGCGGTGCTGGGGTTATCGACCATGCGCTGCAAGGTTCGCAGCAAGCTGACCCGCTGGGCGAGAAATACAGTGTTGAACTGAGACTGGCTCACAGCAATACCCGACCAATACGAAGCGAATGATAATGCTTATCATCAACGTATTGGTCAAGTCCTACTTTTTTTGTGGCGGATACCTACACGGCGTTACACAGTGCCAGGCAGTTATCCAGCATGCGGTTGGAGAAGCCCCATTCGTTGTCGTACCAGGCCATGACCTTGAGCATGCGGCCACTGACCCGGGTGTGGTTGGCATCGAAAATCGACGACAGCGGGTTGTGGTTAAAGTCGCAGGACACCAGCGGCAAGCTGTTGTACCCCAGCACTTTGGAGTGGCGGCTGGCCTCCTTGAACAGGTTGTTGACCTCCTCGACGCTGGTGTCGCGCTTGAGGTTGACCGTCAGGTCGACCAGCGACACGTTGATCACCGGCACCCTTACTGCCATGCCGGTGAGTTTGCCGGCCAGCTCCGGCAGCACCAGGCCAACGGCTTCAGCCGCGCCGGTTTTGCTCGGGATCATTGACTGGGTTGCCGAGCGCGCACGGTACGGGTCGCTGTGAAATACGTCGGTCAGGCTCTGGTCATTGGTGTAGGCATGGATAGTGGTCATCAGGCCCTGCTCGATGCCCAGCTCGCGTTGCAGCACCTGCGCCACGGGCGCCAGGCAGTTGGTGGTGCACGATGCACTGGAGATGATCTGGTGCGAAGGGCGCAGAATGTCATGGTTGACCCCATACACAATGGTCGCGTCGGCACCCTTGGCCGGTGCCGAAATAATGACTTTGCCCGCGCCGGCAGTAAGATGGGCGGCAGCCTTGGCCCGCTCGGTGAATAGCCCCGTGCATTCGAACACCACATCGATGGCTTCTGCTTTCCACGGCAGCTCCGCGGGGTTGCGAATGGCGCTGACCGCAATACGGTCGCCATTGACCGTCAAACTTTCATGATCGGACTCGACGCTGGCAGCGAAAATGCCATGGACACTGTCGTACTTGAGCAGGTGCGCATTGATCGCGCTGTCGCCCAGGTCATTGATCGCGACGACCTGCAGGTCCTGGCGGTAGCCTTGGGTATAGAGTGCGCGAAGGACGTTGCGACCGATGCGGCCAAAGCCATTGATTGCGATACGAAGGGTCATGGAGCTACCTCTGGCAGACCGGGTGAAGCCCGTGGCAAATGAGGAACTGCTTCACTGAATCTGATTTTGTTGTTGGAATTACAAGATTATTCGTAAAAAAATAGAAAACAAGCGTTTTTGCTGGCAGTATTTTATTCAATCTACAACGAGCGATCGGCCAAGCCGTCCCTCCTGCAACCGTTGCCCCTGCCTTTGAGCCTAGGTGGCGATCGTTGAAATGGGAAACTGCCGCAGAGGTCGCAACCACCGTTAGCCTGGAGTCCAGTACATGCATCCGCGCATTCTTGAGGTCACCCAACGGCTGATCGCACGCAGCCGTCCCACCCGCGAGCGCTATTTGCAGTTGATTCGCGGGGCGGCCAGTGACGGGCCGATGCGGGCCAAGCTGCAATGCGCCAACTTTGCCCACGGCGTGGCCGGTTGTGGCACCCAGGACAAGAACACCCTGCGGATGATGAACGCCGCCAACGTCGCGATCGTCTCCGCCTACAACGACATGCTCTCGGCGCACCAGCCTTACGAGCATTACCCCGAGCAGATCAAACAGGCCCTGCGTGAAATCGGCTCGGTCGGCCAGTTCGCCGGTGGCGTGCCGGCGATGTGTGACGGTGTCACCCAGGGTGAGCCGGGCATGGAACTGGGCATCGCCAGCCGCGAAGTGATCGCCATGTCCACCGCCATCGCCCTGTCGCACAATATGTTCGACGCCGCGCTGATGTTGGGTATATGTGACAAGATCGTGCCGGGTCTGTTGATGGGCGCACTGCGTTTCGGTCATCTGCCGACCATTTTCGTGCCGGGCGGGCCGATGCCTTCGGGGATCTCCAACAAGCAGAAGGCCGACGTGCGCCAGCGCTACGCCGAGGGCAAGGCCAGCCGCGAAGAGCTGCTGGAGTCGGAGATGAAGTCCTATCACAGCCCCGGCACCTGCACCTTCTATGGCACCGCCAACACCAACCAGTTGCTGATGGAAGTGATGGGCCTGCACCTGCCGGGCGCTTCGTTCGTCAACCCGTACACCCCGTTGCGTGATGCCCTGACCATCGAGGCGGCGCAGCAGGTTACGCGCATGACCAAGGCCAGCGGTGACTTCATGCCGCTGGGCGAGATTGTCGACGAGAAATCCCTGATCAACTCGATTGTCGCCCTGCATGCCACGGGCGGCTCGACCAACCACACCTTGCACATGCCGGCGATTGCCCAGGCGGCCGGCATCCAGCTGACCTGGCAGGACATGGCCGAGCTGTCCGAGGTGGTGCCGACCCTGTCGCACGTCTACCCGAACGGCAAAGCCGACATCAACCATTTCCAGGCTGCCGGTGGCATGGCCTTCCTGATTCGCGAGCTGCTCGATTCAGGGCTGCTGCATGAGGACGTGAACACCGTGGCCGGCCATGGCCTGCGTCGTTATACCCGGGAACCTTTCCTCGAGAACGGCAAGCTGGTCTGGCGCGAAGGGCCGCAAGCGAGCCTGGATGAAGCGATCCTGCGTCCGGTGGCCCGGGCGTTTTCGCCTGAAGGTGGCTTGCGGGTGATGGAGGGCAACCTCGGTCGCGGGGTCATGAAAGTCTCGGCGGTCGCGCCCGAGCATCAGGTGGTTGAGGCCCCGGCGCGCGTGTTCCATGACCAGCAGGCACTGGCCGATGCCTTCCAGGCCGGTGAGCTGGAGTGTGATTTCGTTGCCGTGATGCGCTTTCAGGGGCCGCGCTGCAATGGCATGCCTGAGCTGCACAAGATGACGCCGTTTCTGGGCGTGCTGCAGGACCGTGGTTTCAAGGTCGCGCTGGTTACCGACGGGCGCATGTCTGGCGCGTCGGGGAAAATTCCTGCCGCCATTCACGTCTGCCCTGAAGCCTTCGACGGCGGGCCGCTGGCCCGTGTGCGTGATGGCGATATCGTGCGGGTCGACGGCGTCGCCGGCACCCTGAGTGTGAAGCTCGATGCTGCGGAACTGGCCGATCGTGAGATCCCGCCGGCACCCACCGGCAATGACCTGGGCTGCGGCCGCGAACTGTTCGGTTTCATGCGCATGGCCCTGAGCCCGGCAGAGCAGGGCGCCAGTGCCTTTACCTCGGCGCTGGAGACACTCAAGTGAAGCGCGCCCTGGTCGGAGATATCGGCGGCACCAACGCCCGCTTTGCCCTCTGGGAAAACGACCGCATGCACGCTGTGCAGGTCTTCGCCACCGCCGATTACACCAGCCCCGAACAAGCCATAGGTGCCTACCTTGCCGCGCAAGGGCTGGCCAAGGGCGATCTGGGGGCGGTGTGCCTGGCGGTCGCCGGTCCGGTCAGCGGTGATGAGTTTCGCTTCACCAACAACCACTGGCGGCTCAGTCGCCGGGCATTCTGCGAGACCCTGCAGGTCGAGCAGCTGTTGTTGATCAACGACTTTACCGCCATGGCCCTGGGCATGACCCGTCTGCAGGACGGTGAGTACCGCACGGTGTGCGAGGGACACGCCGAACCGGGGCGCCCGGCCGTGGTGATCGGTCCGGGTACCGGTTTGGGTGTGGGTACCTTGCTGGGCCTGGCCGATGGCCGCTGGATTGCCTTGCCGGGTGAAGGCGGGCATGTCGACTTGCCGGTCGGCAATGCCCGTGAGGCGCAGATCCGTCAACACATCGAAAGCGAGATTGGCCACGTCAGTGCCGAAACGGTGCTCAGTGGTGGCGGCCTGCTGCGTTTGTACCAGGCCATCTGTGCGCTGGAGGGGCAACCACCGGTGCTGCTCACCCCGGCGGCCATCACCGATGCGGCATTGGCCGGTGAGCCGCTGGCGCTGATGGTCATCGAGCAGTTCTGCCGCTTTCTCGGGCGGGTGGCGGGCAACAACGTGCTGACCCTGGGTGGGCGCGGTGGTGTCTATATCGTCGGGGGCATCATTCCGCGCTTTGCCGAGTTGTTTCTGCGCAGCGGTTTTGCCGACAGCTTTGCTCAGAAGGGCTGCATGAGCGGTTATTTCAACGATGTGCCGGTGTGGTTGGTGACAGCCGAGTTTTCCGGTTTGCTGGGGGCGGGCGTCGCCTTGCAACAGACGCTGAACTAAGGTGAACAGCGGGCGTTTCGACCCGCGTCGACAAGGATGAGCTGTAGTGAGTACTGCCGGTAGATCGATCCTGATGGTCGACGACGATCAGGACATCCGTGAGCTGTTGCAAACCTACCTGAGCCGCGCCGGTTTCAGTGTGCAGGCGGCCGCCGACGGTCAGGGCTTTCGCCAGGCGCTGGACAGCAGCGACTGCGACCTGGTGATCCTCGATGTCATGCTGCCCGATGAAGACGGCTTCAGTCTGTGCCGCTGGGTGCGTCAGCACCCGCGCCTGGCCCAGGTGCCGATCATCATGCTGACCGCCAGTTCCGATGAGGCCGACCGCGTCATCGGCCTGGAGCTGGGGGCGGATGATTACCTCGGCAAGCCCTTCAGCCCTCGCGAACTACAGGCGCGAATCAAGGCCTTGCTGCGCCGCGCCGGCTTCGTTCACGAGCGCAACGGCGGCGATGTCCTGGCGTTCGATGACTGGCGGCTTGATACCGTCAGCCACCGCCTGTTTCACCGTGACGGTGAAGAAGTGATCCTGTCGGGCGCCGACTTTGCTTTGCTCAAGCTGTTCCTCGATCACCCGCAACAGATCCTCGACCGCGACACCATCGGCAACGCCACCCGCGGCCGCGAACCCATGCCGCTGGATCGTATTGTCGATATGGCGGTCAGCCGCTTGCGTCAGCGCCTGCGCGATACCGAAAAGCCGCCCCGGCTGATACGCACCGTGCGTGGTAGCGGTTACCTGTTGGCGGCCAGCGTTGCGCCCGCGCACTGAAGGGGGCTGGCGATTGCCGCTGCCGCGTTCATTGCTGGGGCGCATGCTGCTGTTGACCCTGCTGGTGGTGTTGCTGGCCCAAGGCTTGTCGAGCCTGATCTGGTTGTCGCAACTGCGCGCCAGCCAGCTGGAAGGCCTGGTGGCCAGCGCACGCAGCCTGGCGCATTCGATGAGCGCCAGCGTCAGTTACTTTCGCTCCCTGCCGTTGGCCTATCGGCCGATGGTGCTCGATCAGTTGCGCAGCATGGGTGGTACGCGCTTTGTCGTGTCGCTCAACGACAAGCCGCTGCAGATGCAGGCCATGGCGAACACCCCACGCAAACAGGCGGTGATCGAGGCGGTGGATGATGTGCTGCGCCAGCGCCTGGGCGCGCAGATGGACATCAGTGTCGAGTTCGTCAGCCCCCAGGACCTGAGGATCTTCAACAGCGGTTTGAAGCTCGATGAGCTGCCCCGTTCCTGGGCGCACTATGCCTTGACGCTGGAGCCGGTCAACCCGCCGGTGCTGGTCACCCAGATCCGCCTGGGCGAGGAAGAATGGCTGTACATTGCCTCGCTGATGCCCGAGCCCTACACCAGCCTTGAGGATGAGGGGCTGCCACGTCAGCAGGTGTGGTTCATCGGCCTGACCAGCTTCTTCCTGTTGCTGTTCATCGGTTTGCTCGTGCACTGGCAGAGCCGCCCGCTCAAGCGCCTGGCCCGTGCGGCGCGGGAAATGTCGCTGGGTGCCGACGTGCCGCCGGTGGCGGAGGGTGGTGGTAGCGAGGTGGTCGAGGTCGGGCGGGCGTTCAATGCCATGCGTGAACGTATCAGCCGTTATTTAACCGAGCGTAGCCAGTTGTTCAGTGCCATTTCCCATGATTTGCGCACGCCGATCACCCGCCTGCGCCTGCGTGTCGAACTGCTTGAAGACGAACAACAGCAGGCCAAGTTCAGCCGCGACCTGGACGAGCTGGAGATGCTGGTCAAAGGCGCCTTGCAGTGCGTCAAGGACACCGACATCCACGAGAACATCGAACCGATCGACCTCAATCAGGCCCTTGACTGCCTGATCGAACCCTACCTCGCCAGTGGCCGGGTGACCCTGCAGGGCAGGGCGCTGGCGCCGTACCCGGGCAAGCCGCTGGCCCTGCGCCGGTGCATGGGCAACCTGATCGACAATGCCTTGAAGTACGGCGAGCGTGCGCACCTGCGTGTGCTCGACAGCGAGTCGGGCTTTGTGCTGCAGGTTGATGACGAAGGGCCAGGCGTGCCCGAGCAGCGCCAGGAGCAGGTGTTCGAGCCGCATTTTCGCCTGGCCGGGCAGCAGCAGGGCTACGGCCTGGGGTTGGGGATTGCCCGCAATATCGCCCACAGCCATGGCGGTGAAGTAAGTTTGCGCAACCTGCGCGAAGGTGGCTTGCGGGTGACCTTGAGCCTGCCGCGCAGCAACGACTGAGCGAATGTCACCGGTCGGTGACAATTGCACATCCCTTCGTTACTTCCGCCGGTCGGGGGGCTGGTTAGACTCCGATGCAAGCGCAAGCACCACGACTTGCACCTGCATAACAACAAGAAAAGGTTACTTTTGATGAATGCGATCAATCGCCTCGCCGCTGTCATTTCTCTCGCCTCCTTGTTGCCCCTGAGCGCCCTTGCTGCCGATACCGGCACCGTTGAAGTCCTGCACTGGTGGACCTCCGGTGGCGAAGCCAAGGCCGTGGAAACCCTCAAGCAGCAAGTCACCAAAGACGGATTCATCTGGAAGGACAACGCCGTGGCCGGTGGCGGTGGCGCGGCGGCCATGACCGTGCTGAAGACCCGCGCTATTTCCGGCAACCCGCCGGCAGCGGCGCAGATCAAGGGGCCGGATATCCAGGAGTGGGGCGCGCTCGGCCTGCTCACCGAGCTGGATGAAGTGGCTGCGGCCAACCAGTGGGACAAGCTGCTGCCCGCTAAAGTCGCCGAAATCATGAAGTATGACGGTCATTACGTGGCAGTACCGGTGAACATTCACCGGGTCAACTGGCTGTGGATCAACCCGCAGGTGTTCGAGAAAGCCGGCGCCAAGGTCCCGACCACCCTCGATGAGCTGTTTGCCGCGGCCGACAAGCTCAAGGCGGCCGGCTTCATTCCGCTCGCCCACGGCGGGCAGCCGTGGCAGGACAGTACCGTATTCGAAGACCTGGCCCTGAGCATTCTCGGCCCCAAGGGCTATCACGCCGCCTTTGTCGATCTGGATGAGAAGACCCTCACTGGCGAGCAGATGGTTGCCGTGTTCAAGACCTTGCAGCGCCTGGGCACCTACATGGACCCCAACCGTGCAGGGCGTGACTGGAACATCGCCGCCGCCGAGGTCATCAACGGCAAGGCGGGCATGCAGATCATGGGCGACTGGGCCAAGAGCGAATGGACTGCGGCCGGCAAGGTTGCGGGCAAGGACTACCAGTGCGTCGCCTTCCCGGGGACCCAGGGCAGCTTTGCCTACAACATCGACTCGCTGGCGATGTTCAAGCTCAAGAACGACAACGACATCAAGGCCCAGAACGACCTCGCCAAGGTCGCCCTGGAGCCTGAGTTCCAGACCGTGTTCAACCAGAACAAGGGCTCGCTGCCGGTGCGCCAGGACATGGACATGAGCCAGTTCGACGCCTGCACGCAGAAATCGGCCTTGGACTTCAAGGAGGCCGAGAAGGGCGATGGCCTGCAGCCGAGCATGGCCCACAACATGGCCACGACCCTGGCGGTGCAAGGCGCGATCTTCGATGTCGTGACCAACTTCCTCAATGACCCGAAAGCGGATCCCGCACAGGCGGTCAAACAGCTGAACTCGGCGATCAAGTCAGCCAAGTAATCCTGCAATCCACTGTGGGAGCTGGCTTGCCAGCGATGCGGTGCACAGCACCGCCCTCCAACCGAGATCAAACCGATGAGCACTGTTGCCACAATCAACAAGGCCTCGCCGTTCGATGCCTTGCAGCGCTGGCTACCGAAACTGGTGCTGGCGCCGAGCATGCTGATTGTCCTGGTGGGCTTTTACGGCTACATCCTCTGGACCTTCGTCCTGTCGTTCACCAACTCCAGCTTCATGCCCAGCTACAAATGGGTGGGCCTGGCGCAATACGCCCGGCTGATGGAAAACGACCGCTGGTGGGTCGCGAGTAAAAACCTGCTGGTGTTTGGCGGGATGTTCATCGCCATCAGTCTGGTGATCGGCGTGTTGCTGGCGGTGCTGCTGGATCAGCGCATCCGTCGCGAAGGGGTTATCCGCACGATCTATCTGTATCCCATGGCGCTGTCGATGATCGTCACCGGTACCGCCTGGAAATGGCTGCTCAATCCGGGCCTGGGCCTGGACAAAATGCTTCGCGACTGGGGCTGGGAAGGCTTTCGCCTGGACTGGCTGGTCGACCCGGACCGGGTGGTCTACTGCCTGGTGATCGCCGCCGTGTGGCAGGCCTCGGGTTTTGTCATGGCGCTGTTTCTGGCCGGCTTGCGCAGTGTTGACCAGTCGATCATCCGCGCCGCCCAGGTCGATGGTGCGAGCCTGCCGAGCATTTACCTGCGCATCGTCCTGCCGAGCCTGCGCCCGGTATTCTTCAGTGCGCTGATGATCCTTGCACACATCGCCATCAAGAGTTTCGACCTGGTGGCGGCCATGACCGCAGGTGGGCCGGGCTATGCTTCCGACCTGCCGGCCATGTTCATGTACTCCTTCACCTTCAGCCGCGGACAAATGGGCATGGGCTCGGCCAGTGCCATCCTGATGCTGGGGGCGATCCTGTCGATACTGGTGCCTTACCTGTATTCGGAACTGAGGAACAAGCGCCATGACTAGATCCCTGGCTCCCCGCGCTTTCAGTTTCAGCCGCCTGGCGATCTACTCGACGCTGTTGCTGGCCTGCGCGCTGTACCTGATTCCGCTGATCGTGATGCTGCTGACCAGCTTCAAGTCACCGGAAGACATCCGTACCGGCAACCTGCTGAGCTGGCCGGCCGTGATCACCGGCATCGGCTGGATCAAGGCCTGGGACACTGTCGGTGGCTACTTCTGGAACTCGGTGAAAATCACTGTGCCGGCCGTGGTGATTTCCACCCTGCTGGGTGCCCTCAACGGCTATGTCCTGTCGATGTGGCGCTTTCGCGGCTCGCAGCTGTTCTTCGGGTTGTTGCTGTTTGGCTGCTTCCTGCCGTTCCAGACCGTGCTGCTGCCGGCATCGTTCACCCTCGGCAAGCTCGGCCTGGCCAGTACCACCAGTGGCCTGGTACTGGTGCATATCGTCTACGGCCTGGCCTTCACCACGCTGTTCTTTCGCAACTACTACTGCAGCGTGCCTGACGCCCTGGTGCGGGCGGCACGCCTGGATGGCGCGGGATTTTTCACCATCTTCGGGCGCATCCTACTGCCGATGTCGGTGCCGATCATCATGGTCTGCCTGATCTGGCAGTTCACCCAGATCTGGAACGATTTTCTCTTTGGTGTGGTGTTCGCCAGTGGCGATGCGCAACCGATCACCGTGGCCCTCAACAACCTGGTCAACACCAGCACCGGGGTCAAGGAATACAACGTCGACATGGCGGCGGCGATGATCGCCGGGTTACCGACCCTGTTGGTCTATGTGCTGGCTGGCAAGTATTTCCTGCGCGGGCTCACGGCCGGCGCGGTCAAGGGGTAAGACAACATGGCAACGCTTGAACTGCGCAACGTCAACAAGACCTACGGCAACGGTTTGCCGGACACCTTGAAGCACATCGACCTGTCGATCGACTCGGGAGAGTTCCTGATTCTGGTCGGGCCTTCGGGCTGCGGAAAGTCGACCCTGATGAACTGCATCGCCGGCCTGGAGCAGATCACCGGCGGGGCGATCCTGGTGGACGATGCCGACATCAGCGGCATGAGCCCCAAGGACCGTGACATTGCCATGGTCTTTCAGTCCTATGCGCTGTACCCGACCATGAATGTGCGCGACAACATCGCCTTCGGCCTGAAGATGCGCAAGATGCCAGCGGCCGCCATCGACGAGGAGGTGGCGCGGGTGGCCAAGCTGCTGCAGATCGAGCATTTGCTGACGCGCAAGCCCGGTCAGCTCTCCGGGGGCCAGCAACAGCGGGTGGCCATGGGCCGGGCATTGGCGCGGCGGCCGAAGATCTACCTGTTCGACGAGCCGCTGTCCAACCTCGACGCCAAACTGCGGGTGGAGATGCGCACTGAAATCAAGCTGATGCACCAGCGCCTGAAAACCACCACGGTGTATGTCACCCACGACCAGATCGAGGCCATGACCCTGGGTGACAAGGTGGCGGTCATGAAAGATGGCTTGATCCAGCAGTTCGGTACCCCGCAGCAGATCTACAACGATCCGGCCAACCTGTTTGTCGCCAGTTTCATCGGTTCGCCTCCCATGAACTTCATTCCTGTGCGCCTGCAGCGCAAAGAAGGGCGTTTGCTGGCCGTGCTCGACAGCGGGCAGGCCCGTTGCGAGCTACCGTTGGGCATCAGTGATGCGGAGCTTGAAACACGTGACCTGATTCTCGGCATACGCCCTGAGCAGATCAGCCTGGCGCCGGCAGTTGCCAACGGCTTGCCCGGTGTTCAGGCCGACGTGCAGATCACCGAACCCACCGGGCCGGACCTGCTGGTGTTCGTCACCCTCAACCAGACCAAGGTCTGCTGTCGGCTGGCGCCGGATGTGCCGACCCGGGTCGGCGACACCCTCAACCTGCAGTTCGACCCGGCGCGGGTGTTGCTGTTCGATGCTGCCAGCGGTGAACGCCTGGGGGTCAACGTCACGCCACGGCAAACCGGTGCAGATAACGTGGCGCAATTCAAAGGCCGCTGAATTCGTTTCAAGTCGTACAAGCCCATCAAGAACAATAAAATGAGGAAACAAAGGATGGATCACTTCAAACGCATCAAGCCACTGTCGCCGCTGACCTTGCTGGCGGCGCTCGGGGTCAGTTGCGGAGTGCAGGCTGCCGATGCCTTTGCCCCGGAGTCGCAATGGATGACCGGCGACTGGGGCGGTACCCGTACCGAACTGCTGGAGAAGGGTGTCGACATCAAGATCGACTACGTCGGTGAAGTCGGCGCAAACCTCAATGGCGGTTTCAACGATGACAAGACGGCACGCTACAGCGACCAGTTCGGTCTGGGGGCCGCGCTTGATCTGCAAAAGCTGCTGGGCTGGGATAACACCCAGGCCAAGATCCAGCTGACGAACCGAAACGGCGAGAACATTTCCAATGACCGCATCGGCGACCCGCGTGCCGGCACCCTGAGCTCATCGCAGGAAGTCTATGGCCGGGGGCATATGGTGCGCCTGACTCAGCTGTGGATTCAGCACCAGTTCTTCGACAACAAACTCGACATCAAGGCCGGTTACTTCGGCGAGGGCGAAGACTTCAACACCTTCCCGTGCGAGTTCCAGAACCTGGCGTTCTGTGGCTCCCAGGTGGGTAACTGGGCAACCAACATCTGGTACAACTGGCCTGTCAGCCAGGCGGCGATCCGCTTCAAATACAACATCAATGATGAACTCTATGCGCAAGTCGGGGCGTACAACCAGAATCCCTCTCAGCTGGAGCACGGCAACGGCTTCAAACTCAGCGGCAGCGGTACCGCCGGTACGGTTTTGCCGGTGGAACTGGTCTGGTCACCGAAAATCAACAGCCTGCCGGGCGAATACCGTGTGGGTTACTACAAGAGCACGGCCGATGCCGATGACGTGCGTGAGGACGACAACGGCCAGGATGCGGCGACCACGGGTAACAGCTATCGCGTGCATGACAGCAAGCACGGCTACTGGTTTGTCGCGCAACAGCAGCTCACCCGTCATAACGGCGATGCCAGCCGTGGCCTGAACATCGCGGCAAACGCCACCTTCCATGACAAGGACACCAACTTCATCGACAACTACCAGTCGCTGATGCTCGTCTACAAAGGCCCGTTCGATGCACGTCCGAAGGATGACATCGGTATCGGTTTTGCCCGTATCCATGTCAATGACGACGTGAAGAAAAACGCCGAGTTGATCAATGCCGCCAACGGTGTCAGCAATTACGAAGACCCGCTGTTCTCGCCGTTGCGCACTACCGAGTACAACTACGAGCTCAATTATGGCTTCCACGTCACCAACTGGCTGACTGTCCGTCCCAATCTGCAGTACATCACCCACCCGGGTGGGGTTGATGAAGTGGACAACGCGCTGGTCGCGGGTTTGAAGATTCAGTCGTCGTTCTGAGGCAATATGTTGTAAATTTACGCCATATTGCGGCCGGTCGCTGGCAAGCAGCTCCGTAGGGGCTGTTTGGCCAGCAATCAGGCACTCACTAACAACAAGAGTTTCCAGTCATGCCAGAGCACCCGCTACAACGTTTCTTTACTTCGCAGCGGCCCAGGCCGACCTTCGAGTGGGAGCGTTATCAACAGCGCGATGTGCTGATCATCGATCACCCGCAGTGCCAGGCCGTGTTCAGCCGCCAGGGCGCACAGTTGTTGCATTTTCAACCCAAAGGCGAACGCCCCTGGCTGTGGTGTGCGGCGCAGTGGCCGCAGGTCGGCGCCATTCGTGGCGGCGTTCCGGTGTGCTGGCCCTGGTATGGGCGTCACCCTAGCGAAGACATGTGGCCGGCGCATGGCTGGGCACGGTTGCTCGACTGGAAACTGATCGACAGCGATGAAGATGAGCACGGCGTGAGCCTGAAATGGCGTTTGCAGCTGTGTGACTGGCAGGTGGACCTGTCGGCGCGCCTGGGCAGCAGCATGGAATTGCAGCTCAGCACCGAACACCAGGACAGCTTGCCTTGTCAGTTGAGTCATGCTCTGCTGGCTTACTGGCGTATTAGTGACGTTTCTGAGATAGCGCTATCTGGGCTAGAAAACATTGAGGGTTACGACCGCTTGAACCGTCAGGCCTGCCGCCAGAAAGGCGCGCTGAAGGTGCATGGCGGCTGTCAGCGGGTGTTTCCCGGGGCACCGACCGTGCGGTTGCATGATTCGGCCTGGCAGCGTCAGCTGAGCATCGATACCGGTGACAGTGAAGACACCGTGGTCTGGCACCCGGGCAGTCGGCCGTTGATGGGTGTCAGCAGCAGCGAAACATTGGGCTTCGTCTGCGTCGAGGCGGCCAGTGGCAGCAGTGACAGCCTGAGCCTGGCGCCGGGCGAACAGGCACACCTGCGGTTGCAGGCACAGATGCTCAGTTGAGTTCGTCGTCGACCGGGTAACGGCTGGCGTTCAGGCTTTCCTTGATCTTGCGCAGGTGCGGCTGGAAGTCCACGCCACGACGCAGGGTCATGCCGGTGGCCAGTACGTCGAGCACGGTCAACTGGATGATCCGCGAAGTCATCGGCATATAGATGTCGGTGTCTTCCGGTAGCGGAATGTTCAGGCTCAGGCTGCTGGCTTTGGCCAGGGGCGAGTCGGCGGCGGTCAGGCCGAGTACCGAGGCGCCGTTTTCCCGGGCCAGGCGTGCCACCTCGACCAGTTCGCGGGTGCGTCCGGTATAGGAGATGATCACGAACAGCTCGCCGGTGTGGGCGACCGACGCCAGCATGCGTTGCATCAGCACGTCGGCATGGGCCGAAACGGCAAGGTTGAAACGGAAAAACTTGTGCTGGGCATCCAGTGCCACTGGCGCGGAAGCACCGAGGCCGAAAAAGTGGATCTGCCGGGCCTGGATCAGCATGTCGACAGCGCGGCTGATCAGCTGTGGATCGAGCTGCTGGCAGGCGCTGTCGAGCGAGGCAATGGCGCTGCCGAAGATCTTTTGCGTGTAGGACGCCGGATCGTCGTCGGCTTCGACCGCACGGCTGACATAGGCAGCGCCGCTGGCCAGGCTTTGCGCCAGTTGCAGTTTGAGCTCCGGGTAGCCGCTGACGCCGAACGAGCGGCAGAAACGGTTGACCGTCGGCTCACTGACCTTGGCCGCCTGGGCCAGGGCAGCAATGCTGAAACGGGTGGCTTGCTGGGGGTTGAGCAGGATGACTTCGGCGACTTTGCGCTCAGCCTTGTTCAGTTCTTCGAGGCGTCCCTGGATCTGCTCCAGGAGATTTCGCACACGGTCCATGGGTAGGGTCCTTGGGTCGATGAGACAGCCCGCTGCCGGCAGCGGCGGGCGTGTGACACGGTGGCCTATCGTACTGATGGCATGAATGGCACACCACTTGAATCTGTTTGTCGGATGTAATGTTGTTGTTTTTACTACATTACCCCTTGAAAACTCGGTTTGAAACCGGTATTTCTACGTCAACTTGATAAAAGAACCAACATCATGGCATTGATCAGCGTTGAACCTTGCACCTTTGCCCTGTTTGGCGCTCTTGGCGACCTGGCCTTGCGCAAGCTGTTTCCGGCGCTCTATCAGCTGGATCGCGCCGACCTGCTGCATGCCGACACCCGCGTGCTGGCCCTGGCGCGTGAGCCCGGCAGCGCCGAGGAGCACCTGGCGTCGATTGAAGCGCACCTGCAAGAATTCGTGCCGGCCGGGCAGGTCGAGGCCTTGGTGTTGCAGCGCTTTCTGGCGCGCTTGCGCTATGTGCACGTGGATTTTCTCAAGTCCGAGGACTATGCGCTGCTGGCTGCCGAGGTGGATGACAACAGCCAGCTGATCGCTTACTTCGCCACACCAGCGGCAGTGTACGGTGGCATCTGCGAGAACCTCGACAAGGCCGGCCTTGCTGCGCGGACCCGGGTTGTACTGGAGAAGCCCATCGGTCATGACCTGGAGTCTTCACGGCGGGTAAACGACGCGGTGGCGCAGTACTTTCCGGAAAACCGCGTGTATCGCATCGATCATTACCTGGGCAAGGAAACCGTACAGAACCTGATCGCCTTGCGCTTTGCCAACAGCCTGTTCGAAACCCAGTGGAACCAGAACTCGATCTCCCACGTTGAAATCACCGTGGCCGAAAAGGTCGGAATCGAGGGGCGCTGGGGCTACTTCGACAAGGCCGGGCAGTTGCGCGACATGATCCAGAACCACCTGTTGCAGCTGCTTTGCCTGATTGCCATGGACCCGCCCAGCGACCTGTCTGCCGATAGCATCCGCGACGAGAAGGTCAAGGTGCTAAAAGCCCTGGCGCCGATCACCGGCGAAAGCCTGAGCACCTGTGTGGTGCGTGGCCAGTACATTGCCGGCTACAGCGAAGGCAAGTCGGTGCCCGGCTATCTGGAAGAAGAAAACGCCAACGCGCAGAGCGATACCGAAACCTTTGTTGCCCTGCGCGCCGACATCCGCAACTGGCGCTGGGCCGGGGTGCCGTTCTATCTGCGTACCGGCAAACGCATGCCGCAAAAACTGTCGCAGATCGTCATCCACTTCAAGGAAACCCCGCACTACATCTTCGCCCCGGAACAGCGTTTGCAGATCGGTAACAAGCTGATCATCCGCCTGCAGCCGGACGAAGGCATTTCGTTGCGGGTGATGACCAAGGAGCAGGGGCTGGACAAAGGCATGCAACTGCGCAGCGGCCCGTTGCAGCTGAATT
The DNA here is from genome assembly GCF_016009175.1 of Pseudomonas alkylphenolica. GTDB lineage: Bacteria > Pseudomonadota > Gammaproteobacteria > Pseudomonadales > Pseudomonadaceae > Aquipseudomonas > Aquipseudomonas alkylphenolica_B. Next base: position 21,951 of record NZ_JADUCM010000042.1, on the reverse strand, counting down.
TTTCCGATACCTGGCGCAGTGCGCGGATTCCGGATGCCTATGAGCGTTTGTTGCTGGAAGTGATGCGTGGCAATCAGAACCTGTTTGTGCGCAAAGACGAAATTGAATACGCGTGGAAGTGGTGCGACCAGCTGATCGCAGGCTGGAAGAAAAGCGGCGATGCGCCCAAGCCCTATGCGGCGGGTTCCTGGGGGCCAATGAGCTCGATTGCACTGATTACCCGTGATGGGAGGTCTTGGTATGGCGATATCTGAACTGCAACTGCCGGCGAACGTGACGGCGCACACCTTTGATTCTGCGTCGCAACTGGCGACCGGGCTGGCGAACGATGTTGCCCGGCGACTGGAGGCGGCCATCGTCAGTAAAGGCGAGGCGACCCTGGTGGTGTCGGGCGGTCGTAGCCCGGTGGCATTCTTTGAAGCACTGGCCAGGCAGCCGCTGGCGTGGTCGAAGGTGCTGGTGACCCTGGCTGATGAGCGCTGGGTGCCGGTTGAACACGCCGACAGCAATGCCGGGCTGATCAAGCGTCATCTACTGGCCGGTAATGCGGCCAAGGCGCGCTTCCTGAATCTTTATCGCAGCGCGGCCAGCCTGGAGGCGGCCGCACTGAACGCCGATCAGGCCCTGGCTGAACTGCCGGGTATTGATGTACTGGTGTTGGGCATGGGCGATGACGGTCACACGGCGTCGTTGTTTCCCAATAGCCCTAACCTTGAAGAAGGGCTCGACCCGCTTGGCACCCGGCGCTGCCTGCCGATGCTGGCGCCGACGGTGCCCCATCAACGCCTGAGCATGACCCGCGCCCTGCTGGCGACTGCCGGTTTTACCGCCTTGTCCGTGCAAGGCCCGGGCAAACTCGCTACCCTGCGCGCCGCGCTGGCAGGTGCAGACCTTGCTGAGATGCCGATTCGCGCCTTTCTACACGACCCTCTGGATATTTACTGGTGCCCATGAGCCAAGGATCCGCTGTTATGACCACCCATGAACTGAAGCAGCCGGGAGTTTCCATGGCCGATAAAATTGCCCGGATCGATCAGATCTGCACCCAGGCGCGCATTCTGCCGGTGATCACCATCGCTCGCGAAGCAGACATCCTGCCGCTGGCCGATGCCTTGGCCGCCGGAGGCATCAGGACCCTGGAAGTAACCCTGCGCTCGCAGCACGGCCTGAAGGCCATCCAGGTACTGCGAGAGCAGCGGCCGGAGCTGTGTGTCGGCGCTGGGACGGTTCTCGATCGCAAGATGTTTGCGGCCGTAGAAGCTGCGGGTGCGCAGTTTGTGGTCACGCCAGGTATCACCGAAGACATTCTCAAGGCGGGTGTGGAAAGCGAAGTACCGTTACTGCCAGGGATCAGCACGCCGTCGGAACTGATGATGGGTTATGCCCTGGGGTATCGCCGCTTCAAACTGTTCCCGGCGGAAATCAGCGGCGGGGTGGCAGCAATCAAGGCTTTCGCCGGCCCGTTTGGTGACGTGCGCTTTTGTCCCACCGGCGGGGTCAACCCCGGCAACGTGCGCAACTACATGGCGTTGGCCAATGTGATGTGCGTGGGCGGCACCTGGATGCTGGACAGTGGCTGGATCAAGAATGGCGACTGGGCAAAGATCGAAGCCTGCAGTGCCGAGGCGCTGGCCTTGCTGGACTGAAACTGAATTTGTTGTGTGCTTTACGGCTTATGGGGCGCTTGGTCAGCGCCCCTTTTTTTGTGCCAAAACTTGTGTTCTGTACATGCTGTGCTGCCTGGGTCAGGGTGCACGGCAGGCATATTTTTATAAGCTTTTTCGAGATGAGGAAAGACATCCGTATGGGTGCGCTCGACCAGGTCTCATAGTCTCATGCACTCCAATAGTATTCAGAGGTGTGTGATGGAAGAGTATGAGCATTTATCACCCGATGACTTTCCACGCTTGAGCGGTTCCTATCTGATTGAGAAGTACCTTGTTGGCGTAGATGAGTTTCATCGAGGCTGCTGGGTAGAGGGTGAAACAGTTCATGGCAAGTTTGCGCTCCCCACAGGAAGCAATAATGTATTTACCCGACCTGTGTTTGCCTACCTTGATTACTTGGGTACCTATCCTGCGCTAGGGATTGAAGAGTGTGAGCTTGAATTCCGTCGCACCCGCGGACATGAAGTCTGGTTTGCTCATCAGGCCGAGCGCTTTGCTGCGCCCAAAGCGCTTGAACTGGTCAATGTGGTTTCGGAGTTGCTTTCTGGCATCTGCCCTTCGGAAAGTTGGCAACCGCAATCATTGGTAGAGCATGCGGTGCGTGTGGCCGGGGCTGAGCGCTATGTAGCGTGTCAGATGAAGGTGGTTTATGCGCATTGGTTGAAAGGGGGCGCGTCCGAGTGTGCGGATTTGTTCTCTGTGCAGCCAGCGTCTGTACGGGATGCCAGGGAAGGGGGTTTTTTTCTCTCCACGGTTGCCACGGACTTGGTACTGGTAAGGCCGGCATCAATCGAAATCAATGCGCCACTTTCGCGCAAGATGATTTACCACTTGGTATTCAACCTGGCATTTGAAGCGACCGGTTCCAATGGCTGGAACTTCAATGAGCAGGCAGCCGATAGCAATTTTTTACAATACTGACCAAGTGGAGATGATGTTATGAGTAACTTGATAGATGAAGTCCCTCGGTATCCGTTAAAGAGGGGGTCCTACGAAATCGAGCAGTATTTGATTGGCGATGAGCTCAAGGCCGGTTGCTGGATCGATGGTGATACGAAATATGGTGATGTGCACTGTGGCAACCAGAATTGGACCACCTATACGCGGCCTGTCTTCGCCTACCTGCAGCATGTCGCCACGATTCGATCCAATGTACAGACGGAGCATGAGCGTGAAGTGGTCGTTTGCGAGGGTTTCAGCAGGAACTTTTCCAAAAGTGTCCAGTTTTCGGTAGGTTTCTCTGCCGACTTCGGTGCAGTCAATGTGGGGGCGGAACTGTCCGCCATGTTTTCGGCAACGGAAACCATCAGCAGTTCTGAATCAATCAAGCGCACCCTGAAGGTCAAAGGAGAAGGGACAATCATGGTGTATCAAGTGCACCTGGTTTACGCCCACCATTTGACGTCTGCCGGTGTTCTGGGGGGGGTAGTCCCTTACACCAGGCGTGCAGATGTATTCGATAAAAATGGTCGGCTCATGCGCGAAGACCTTACTATGCTTTCTTCAGTGGTTTGTGATCAGCTTGTTCCGGTTGAACTGGAAAAATCAATAACACCCTTGACCTGGAAGCAAGTCAATCAGGCTGTCTTGTTCAATCAATATGAGAAAGAGCCAGGCGCCAGGCGATGGACCTTCGATTTCTCCGTCGGGTGAACGACGACTCGTAATAAAAAGCCCGCTTCCAGGAAGCGGGCTTGATGCATGCCGATATTACTCAGGCTGCCTTGGCATCCTGCAGGCTCAGCGAACGGTTCAATGCACTGAACAGGGCCTTGAAGCTGGCCGTAGTGATGTTTTCATCGATGCCCACGCCATGCACCGGGCGGCCACCGGCCACGCGCAGTTCAATGTAGGCCGCGGCCTTGGCATTGGTGCCTGCACCAATGGCGTGCTCGTTGTAGTCCATGATCTCCACGGCAATCGGCAGGCCGGCGACCAGCGCTTCCAGGGCGCCGTTACCCTTACCGCGCCAGTGCAGGGTGGTTTCGCCTTCACCGGCAACTTCCACTTCCACGGCGCTGTGGCCGTTTTCTTCCTGCAGGCGGTGGCTAACCAGCGCATACGGGGCATTGGCCTGGAGGTATTCCTTCTGCAGCAGGCTGTAGATCTGCTTGGCGGTCATTTCCAGGCCCAGGCGATCGGTTTCACCCTGTACCACCTGGCTGAACTCGATCTGCATGCGGCGCGGCAGGCTGATGCCGTATTCCTGCTCGAGCAGGTAGGTAATGCCGCCTTTGCCCGACTGGCTGTTGACGCGGATCACCGCCTCGTAGCTGCGGCCGATGTCGGCCGGGTCGATCGGCAGGTACGGCACTTCCCACAGTTCGCTTTCCTGCTGCTTGGCGAAGCCCTTGCGGATGGCGTCCTGATGCGAGCCGGAGAACGCGGTGTGGACCAGATCACCGACGTACGGGTGACGTGGGTGGACCGGCAGCTGGTTGCACTCTTCGACGACCTTGCGCACGCCGTCGATGTCGGAGAAGTCCAGTTGCGGGTCGATGCCCTGGGTGTAGAGGTTCAGCGCCAGGGTTACCAGGTCGACGTTGCCGGTACGCTCACCGTTGCCGAACAGGCAGCCTTCGGCACGGTCGGCGCCAGCCATCAGGCCCAGCTCGGTGGCGGCGATGCCGGTGCCACGGTCGTTGTGGCAGTGCAGGCTGATGATCACGCTGTCACGGCGGCTGATGTTGCGGCAGAACCACTCGATCTGGTCGGCGTAGATGTTCGGCGTGGCAACTTCCACGGTAGCCGGCAGGTTGAGGATGAGCTTGTGCTCAGGCGTCGGGTTCCACACTTCGATGACCGCGTCGCAGACTTCCTTGGCGAACTCCAGTTCGGTGGCGCTGAAGGTCTCTGGCGAGTACTGGAAGGTCCACTGGGTTTCCGGTTGCTGGGCGGCGTACTTGACGAACAGCTTGGCCGCGTTCACCGCGATGTCCTTCACGCCTTGCTTGTCCTGGTTGAAGACGATGCGGCGGAACGACGGGCTGGTGGCGTTGTACAGGTGGACGATGGCCTTCTTCGCACCGCGCAACGATTCGAAGGTACGTGCGATCAGGTCTTCACGGGCCTGGGTGAGTACCTGGATGGTGGTGTCGTCCGGGATGTGGCCGTCTTCGATCAAGGTGCGCACGAAGTCGAAGTCAGTTTGCGAGGCGGACGGGAACGAGGCTTCGATTTCCTTCACGCCCACCTGCACCAGGGTCTTCCAGAAGCGCAGCTTTTTCTCCGAGTCCATCGGCTCGATCAGCGACTGGTTGCCATCACGCAGGTCCGAGCTGCACCAGATCGGCGCTTCGGTGATGGTCTTCGACGGCCAGGTACGGTCAGGCAGGTCGATGGTCGGGAAAGCGCGGTACTTCTTCGATGGGTCTTTGAGCATGGTCATGAAAGCAATCCTTGAGTGTGCGGCCTGGAAAAGGGCCTGCCGTACGAAAACGAGATGAAAAGGCGAGGCGACGCGATTCAGCTTGGTAGTCGTGCACTGACCAGGCAGAGGCTGCGATGTTGACGAAGCAGGATGAGGGTGTGAAAGGTCTTCATGGCTTCAACCCTAACCAGTGGGGTTAAAGATGGCAAGCCTTGATGGAAAATTGATAGGAATGCTTAAAAAGTGAAAATTGTCGAGATTTTATAGCGCCCCGCAAATAAAAAGACCGCGCCAGTTGCGCGGTCTTTTTGATTGGCGCAAGCCAGGGCTCAGGGCTGGAATGCCCCGATGAAAATTGCCGGATCAACCCGGGCGTCGTTGAGGCTGATATTCCAGTGCATGTGCGGGCCGGTGGCGCGCCCCGTCGAGCCGACCCGGCCGACCACCGCGCCACGACTGAGTTGCTGGCCCGGTTTCACGTCGATCTTCGACATGTGGCAGAACATGCTGATAAAGCCCTGGCCATGGTCAACGAAGACGGTGTTGCCGTTGAAGAAGTAGTTGCCGACCAGGATCACTTTGCCGTTGGCCGGGGTCTTGATCGGCGTACCGGCAGGCACGGCGAAATCCAGGCCGGCATGCGGATTGCGTTCTTCGCCATTGAAGAAGCGGCGCACGCCGAATTTGCTCGACAGCGGGCCGTTGACCGGTTTGTCGAGGATCAGGTTGCTCGGCAGGGTCGGGCTGAAGCTGCGGTAGGCCTTGATCTGTTCGGCAAGCTCGGCCTCGATGCGCTTGAGGTCGGCCGGGTCGGGGTTGACCTGGCGCTTGTTTTTCAACGTGATGCGTTGCTCCGGGTACTTCTTGCTGCCGACGGTGAAAGTCAGCGTGCGAGTGCCCTGGGTCAGCTGCGCCTGGCCGGGCTTCTGCGTCAGCGGCAAACCGACAATGGCCAGCCAGTTGTCCTGCTCCCTGACCACCAGTACCGGTTTGCCGTCAAAACGCGCACTCGGGGCCTGGGCCGCCGGGCCGAGGTCTACGACCGCGACGCCACCGGGGACGGGCTTGTTCAACTGACGGGTGATGTAACTGGCCTGGGCACTGCTGGCAAACGCCAGGCACAACAGCAACAGCGGGGCAAACAGACGGGGCATGGTTCAGTCCAGTAGTGAAAGCGTGACCGGGGTCAGGTGGTTGTCTTCGACCCGCACGTGCAATTCGCCCTCACCCAGGCGCGCGCTCAGGCGTTGACCGTTGTGGGTCTGGGTTGCGCTGCGGATCGCCTGGCCGCGTTCGTCGAGGAGAATGCTGTAGCCACGACCGAGCGTGGCCAGCGGGCTGACCACATGCAGGGTTTGTACCTGGGCCTGAAGACGCTGGCGGCGGTCCTTGAGCGTTTCGCGCATGGCCCGTGGCAGGCGTTCGGCGAGGCTGTCCAGGCGCTGCTTGAGCAGGGCCAGGGTACGGCCGGGGTGTTGCGCTGCCAGGCGGGTGTCGAGGCGCGCGAGGCGTTCGCGGCGCTGGTTCAGGCGCTGCTCGAAGGCCCGGCGCAGGCGCATGTCCAGGTCGTCCAGGCGCTGCGCCTGCTGGCGCAGGCGTTCGCCCGGGTGGCGCAGGCGTCGGGTCAGGCTGTCGAGGCGCAGGCGGTCGTGCGTCAGGCGGCTCTGGATGCGCAGCAGCAAGCGCCGTTTGAGGCTGTCGATGCGCCGCTGCAGGTCGCTGCTGTCGGGGGCCAGCAACTCGGCAGCGGCCGAGGGTGTAGGCGCCCGCACATCGGCGACAAAGTCACTGATCGAGACATCGGTTTCGTGCCCGACGGCGCTGACGATGGGTGTCACGCAGGCGGCGATGGCACGTGCCACAGCTTCTTCGTTGAAGCACCAGAGGTCCTCCAGCGAGCCGCCGCCGCGGGCCAGGATCAGCGCGTCGAAGCCGCGGCCGTCAGCCAGTTGCAGGGCACGAACGATCTGGTTGATCGCCTCGCGGCCCTGCACGGCGGTTGGGATCAAGGTCAGCTCGACCTGCGGTGCCCGACGCCCGAATACACTGATGATGTCGCGGATGACCGCGCCAGTGGGCGAACTGACGATGCCGATGCGTTGCGGGTGCGTGGGCAGGGCTACCTTGCGCTCGGCGCTGAACAGGCCTTCGGCGCCGAGCTTTTCCTTCAGCGCCTCGAAGGCCAGGCGCAGGGCGCCATCACCGGCCGGTTCGACGGTGTCGAGGATCAGTTGATAGTCGCCGCGGCCCTCGAACAGCGAGACCTTGCCGCGCACCTTGACCGCCAGGCCATCGCGCAGGGCCTGGCGAACGCGGGTGGCGTTCTGCCGGAACAGTGCGCAACGCACCTGGGCGCCGCTGTCCTTGAGGGTGAAGTAGATGTGGCCGGAGGCCGGGCGGGCGAGGTTGGAAATCTCGCCTTCAACCCAGACATTGCGGAACACGTCTTCAAGCAGCACCCGGGCGCGGCCGTTGAGCTGGCTGACGGTGAGGACTTCGCGGTCCAGACCGAGTCTTTCGAAGGGGTCTTTGATCATGGGCTGCATCATAAAGGATTGTGGCGAAGGGGTGTCAGTGGTTCGGCCCGCGCATATGGGCGATGAACTGCTGCACCAATGGCCCGGCATCGCGACGATAGGCAATTGCTACGGTGCTGCTGCAACCTTCGTCCGTCAGGCCGATAAAGCGCAGTGATGGCGGAGCGATCTCCTGCATGCATTGCGGCAGCAAGGCCACGCCAAAGCCGGCCTGGATCAACTGCAACTGCGTGGTCTTGCGCGACACGACCCGGGCAGCGGTCGGGAAGAACCCTGCAGCCATGCACAGTTCGGCGGACAGGTAACTCAAGCCGCCGCGCTGACGATGGGGGATGGATATGAATGGCTCGTCACGCAGTTGCGCCAGGGCAACGCGGGTTTCACCGGCCAGTGGATGATCGCCGGCCACCGCCAGCAGCAGGGGTTCTTCGAACAGCGGCAGCACACTCAACCCTTCATGCTGGCGCAGCACCGGCAAGCGCAGCAGGCCGACATCAAGACGATCGTCGGCGAGCTCTGCAAGCTGCGCCTCGGATGAATGCTGGGCGATCTCCATGGCCACGCCCGGGTGGTCGTGCAGGTAGCCACTGAGCCGGGTCAGCAACTGCCCGGTCAGTGGCACCGTGCTCGAATGGTTCAGGCGCAGGCTGCCCTGCACGCCATGGCCGACATCGCGGGCCAGGCGCTGGGCTTTTTCCAGATCGACCAGCAGGGTGCGGGCCCTGGGCAAGAACGCCAGGCCTGCCGCTGTGAGGCGCGGCTGACGAGCAGTACGTTCGAACAGCAGGGTGTCGAGCTGCGACTCCAGTTCCTTGATCTGGCGGCTCAGGGCCGATTGGGCAATGAACAGCCGCTCGGCGGCGGCGCTGAAACTGCCGCTTTCGGCAATTTCAACGAAGTAGCGCAACTGACGGGTAGAAATCATGGCTGATATGCTGTTTTGAGATGGCTGAAGGCATAATTGCATATTAGTCGCATGACTGGGTGCTGGCTAAAGTTTGCGCACCACTCCTGTTGGCGATCTCCATGCTCTCGACCCTGTTTGCCCAGCAACCCTTCATGCCCCTCGACTGGCTGCCGATCCTGCTCGGTGTGGGCGCCGCCTATATCGTCTTCGGCATCGCCGGTTTCGGCACAGCGCTGGTCGCCGGGCCGGTACTGATCCACTTCATGCCCCTGTCGCGGATCATCCCCTTGCTGGTGTTGCTGGATTTTCTTGCTGCGTTCGGCAACTGGTTGCCTGCGCGTCAGGCGGTGGCGCGCTCGGAGTTGCTGCGCCTGCTGCCGTGCATGGCGCTGGGTTGCACCCTCGGCGTGCTGTCCTTGCTTAGCCTCAAGTCTGACCTGCTGTTGCTGTTGATGGGGTTATTCATCAGCGCCTATGCCCTGTACAGCCTCGCAGTGAAGGTCAGGCCGGCCCGGCTCTCGGCTGCCTGGGCGGTGCCGGTGGGCACGATGGGCGGCCTGTTTGGTGCCTTGTTTGGCAGCGGCGGCTTTCTTTATGCGCTCTACCTTAATGCCCGCCTGCCTTCCAGTGAGCAGGCGCGGGCGACCCAGAGTGCGCTGATCAGTTGCAGTACGGTGGTGCGCCTGAGCCTGTTTCTGGTCGCCGGCGTGTATGCCGACGCGTCGCTGTGGTTACTGGCCCTGTGCTTGCTGCCGATGATGGCGATCGGGCTGTACCTGGGCCGGCGCCTGACCCTGAAGCTGTCGCGCGAAGCCTTCGTGCGCCTGGTTACCTGGCTGGTGCTGGCCAGCGGCATTGCCCTCATCGGTCGCTACCTGAGTGAGGTAAACTGGTCGCTTTGAGCATGTTTGGCTGCCGTCATGATTACCCAGAGCATCATTGTCCCGAAGATCTCCACTGTTCCTGTGCATGAGGCGCGCGCGCGGGCGATTCTGCGCTGGCTGGTGCGCGAGAAGGTCATCGAGGAGCAGTTGAGCACCTGCGGCAGCACCGGCAACCGCATGGCCTATGCCATCGCCGAGGGCGCGCGCAAGGTGGTGGAACGCCCGGAACTGTTGCCGTTCGGGCAGATGATCAATGGCCTGGAAGTGATCACCAAGCGTTGCATCTATACCCCTCTGGACGGCTTCCTCGAGGAAGCCGGCTGCGCTGAATGCCGCCGCGAGGTGGGCGTGGCGCTGTTCGAAAGCCTGGAGGAGTGGATGCCGGGGCAGACGGACAATTTCATTTGCCCGCTGTGCGCGCATGAAGATGACATCAACGGTTTTCTGTTCCTGCAACCCTGCGCGTTTTCCAACCTCGGCTTTATCTTCAACAACTGGGGCGCGGCGGGTTTCAGGCAGGCTTTTCTCGACGACTTTGCCGATTGGCTGGACCAGCCAGTGGCCGTGGTGCAGGTAACCCACGCAGACAACTGACCGAAGGCCCATCTTTGCATTGAGCGAAGGGCTCTGGATGAGTATAATGGCGCGCTTCCATTTTTCCCGCCCGGGAGCCCCCGCGATGCTGCGTATCAGCCAAGAAGCCCTGACCTTCGACGACATTCTCCTAGTGCCTGGTTATTCAGAGGTACTACCCAATGAAGTCAGTCTCAAGACCCGTTTGACCCGTGGCATCGAGCTGAACATTCCGTTGGTTTCCGCCGCCATGGATACCGTGACCGAAGCCCGCCTGGCCATTGCCATGGCACAGGAAGGCGGCATCGGCATCATCCACAAGAACATGACCATCGAGCAGCAAGCTGGCGAAGTGCGCAAGGTCAAGAAGTTCGAGGCCGGCGTGGTCAAGGACCCGATCACCATCGAAGCCGATGCTACGGTGCGTGACCTGTTCGAGCTGACGCGCCTGAACAACATCTCCGGCGTTCCGGTGCTGCACAATGGCGACCTGGTCGGCATCGTCACCTCCCGCGACGTTCGCTTCGAAAACCGCCTGGACGCCACTGTCCGTGAAGTGATGACGCCTAAAGAGCGCCTGGTCACGGTCAAGGAAGGCGCCGACAAGAACGAAGCGCGCGAACTGCTGCACAAGCACCGCATCGAGCGCGTGCTGATCGTCGACGACAACTTCGTGCTCAAAGGCATGATGACCGTTAACGACATCGAAAAAGCCAAGGCCTACCCGCTGGCCAGCAAGGACGACCAGGGTCGTCTGCGCGTTGGTGCTGCGGTCGGTACCGGTAAAGACACCGGTGACCGTGTTGCGGCACTGGTAGCAGCCGGCGTTGACGTGGTGGTGGTTGACACCGCTCACGGTCACTCCAAGGGCGTGATCGATCGCGTTCGCTGGGTGAAGGAAAACTTCCCGCAGGTTCAGGTCATCGGCGGCAACATCGCCACCGGCGCTGCTGCCAAGGCCCTGGCCGAAGCAGGCGCTGACGCCGTCAAGGTCGGTATCGGCCCAGGCTCGATCTGCACCACCCGTATCGTTGCCGGTGTCGGCGTGCCGCAAATCAGCGCCATCGCCAATGTCGCCGCCGCGCTGGAAGGTACCGGTGTTCCGCTGATCGCCGACGGTGGCATCCGCTTCTCCGGTGACCTGTCCAAGGCCATCGTTGCCGGCGCCTCCGCCGTGATGATGGGTTCGATGTTCGCCGGTACCGAAGAGGCCCCGGGCGAAATCGAACTGTTCCAGGGTCGCTCCTACAAGGCGTACCGCGGCATGGGTTCGCTGGGTGCAATGTCCCAGGCCCAGGGTTCTTCGGACCGTTACTTCCAGGACTCCTCGGCCGGTGCCGAGAAGCTGGTACCGGAAGGTATCGAAGGCCGTGTTCCGTACAAAGGCACCCTGACCGCGATCATCCACCAGCTGATGGGTGGCCTGCGCTCCTCGATGGGTTACACCGGTTCTGCCAACATCGAAGAAATGCGCACCAAGCCTGAATTCGTGCGCATCACCGGTGCCGGCATGGCCGAGTCCCACGTGCATGACGTACAGATCACCAAAGAAGCGCCAAACTACCGCGTAGGTTGATGCTTCAGGCAACACTTGCTAGCGGGGCTGTTTTCGACAGCCCCGCGTCGTTTCCGATTTCCACTGACGAGATTGAGTCATGGCCCTCGACATTCACGCTCACCGAATCCTGATCCTCGACTTCGGTTCCCAGTACACCCAGCTGATCGCGCGCCGCGTGCGCGAAATCGGCGTGTACTGCGAACTGCACCCGTTCGATATGGACGACGAGGCGATTCGCGAATTCGCCCCACGCGGCATCATCCTCGCTGGCGGCCCCGAGTCCGTGCACGAAGCCAACAGCCCGCGCGCGCCACAGGCCGTCTGGGACCTGGGCGTACCGGTATTCGGTATCTGCTACGGCATGCAGACCATGGCCGAGCAGCTGGGCGGCAAGGTTGAAGGTTCCGAGCTGCGTGAGTTCGGTTACGCCCGTGTCGACGTAGTCGGCAAGAGCCGCCTGCTCGATGGCATCGAAGACCACGTTGACGCCGACGGCGTGCTGGGCCTGGACGTGTGGATGAGCCACGGTGACAAGGTCACCCGCATCCCGCAGGAATTCCACATCCTGGCCAGCACTCCGAGCTGCCCGATCGCCGGCATGGCCGACGACACCCGTGGCTACTACGGCGTGCAGTTCCACCCGGAAGTGACCCACACCAAACAGGGCGGTCGCATCCTCTCGCGCTTCATCCTCGACATCTGCGGCTGTGAAGCCCTGTGGACGCCTTCGCACATCGCCGAAGACGCCATTGCCCAGATCCGTGCCCAGGTCGGCACCGACAACGTCCTGCTCGGCCTGTCGGGCGGCGTCGACTCCTCGGTTGTAGCCGCGCTGCTGCACAAGGCCATCGGCGACCAGCTGACCTGCGTCTTCGTTGACAACGGCCTGCTGCGTCTGCACGAAGGTGAGCAAGTGATGGCCATGTTCGCCGAGAACATGGGCGTCAAAGTGATCCGTGCCAACGCTGAAGAGCAGTTCCTGACCAACCTTGCCGGTGAGTCGGACCCTGAGAAGAAGCGCAAGATCATCGGTCGTACCTTCATCGACGTGTTCGATGCCGAGTCGAACAAGCTTGAGAACATCAAGTACCTGGCCCAGGGCACCATCTACCCGGACGTGATCGAGTCGGCTGGCGCCAAGAGCGGCAAGGCCCACGTGATCAAGTCGCACCACAACGTTGGTGGCCTGCCTGAGGAAATGAACCTCAAGCTGGTCGAGCCACTGCGTGAGCTGTTCAAGGATGAAGTGCGTCGCCTTGGCCTGGAGCTGGGCCTGCCGTACGACATGGTCTACCGTCACCCGTTCCCGGGCCCGGGCCTGGGCGTGCGGATCCTCGGTGAAGTGAAGAAGGAATACGCCGACCTGCTGCGTCGCGCTGACCACATCTTCATCGAAGAACTGCGCAAAGCCGACTGGTACCACAAGGTCAGCCAGGCGTTCGTGGTGTTCCAGCCGGTGAAATCGGTGGGTGTGGTCGGTGACGGCCGTCGTTACGCCTGGGTCGTGGCCCTGCGTGCGGTAGAAACCATCGACTTCATGACCGCACGTTGGGCGCACCTGCCTTACGAGCTGCTGGAAACTGTCAGCGGCCGGATCATCAACGAGATCGAAGGCATCTCGCGCGTAACGTACGACGTTTCGAGCAAGCCGCCAGCAACCATCGAGTGGGAATGATCGGGCGCCGGCACTGACCGGCACCTGGTAGCAACCTGCAGCAAAAAGCCCGCATCTTGGCGGGCTTTTTGCTGTCTGAGCGATGCGTCAGCGCAATTACCAGCCCAGCTGCTTGTTGAACGACAGCGCATCATAGTAATCATGCTGCGAGGCGATCTTGCCGTCCTTGAGCCTGATGAAACTCACGCCCTTGAACGACAACGGCTTGTTGGTCGCCGGGGTCTCGGGTGCCCAGGCGCCAGTGTTGTGTCCATCGAACTGCCACTCGAAAGCGATGTTGTCGCCCTCGACGACGGGCTGGCCGACCATCTGCCATTTCAGGTCAGGTACGGCGTCGATGAACAGCTTGATGACTTCGACCCGGGCGGCTTCCCGGCCGACTTTGGGTACGCCCACGGAGGCGTCGAGAAACTCCCCGTTTTCGGCAAAGTACTGTGCCGCGGCATCAGGGTCGTGTTTGTTCCAGGCACTCATGTAGGCGTTGATGACCTCCAGGGTCTTTTCTTTGTCCGCCGCCACCGAGAACTGGGCAAACAGGACAAAGGCCAGAACACTGACAAGGCGAAGCGAGAGTCGCTGCATGGTATTTCCTCTTCGATTGTTGCTGTTGTTGTAGAGACGCAAGCCCACGAACCGTTTGGTGGGTAATTGTAGTGTCTCCGGCGCAGGGCATCTGTCTGCCTGCGGCAACAGTTCACTTAATCTTTCTCACTTGCAGGTGTATCGTATTCGCCCTTGATCGGCGGTACCTGGCAAGGTACCGACCTGTTGTTCCTGGCAATTCGAGGTAGCTGCTGCATGTCTTTTACCCGGCGACAAATACTCGGCGGCCTGACCGGCCTGGTGGCAATCGGTCTGGGCGCTGGCGGTGCATCCCGCTACTGGCTGGGGCGCAGTGATCCGGATGCCGGACATGACTACGAGCTGATCGCCGCGCCGCTGGACGTCGAACTGGTCTCGGGCTACAAGACCGAGGCCTGGGCCTTCGGCCCGTCGGCGCCGGGTACTGAATTGCGGGTGCGCCAGGGTGAATGGCTGCGGGTACGCTTCATCAATCACCTGCCGGTCGAAACCACCATCCATTGGCATGGCATTCGCCTGCCGCTGGAGATGGACGGGGTGCCCTACGTGTCACAACTGCCGGTCAAGCCCGGTGAGTACTTTGACTACAAATTCCGCGTGCCGGATGCCGGCAGCTACTGGTACCACCCGCATGTCAGCAGTTCCGAAGAGCTGGGGCGTGGCCTGGTCGGGCCGCTGATTGTCGAGGAGCGCGAACCGACCGGGTTCCTTCACGAGCGTACGCTGAGCCTGAAGACCTGGCATGTGGACGAGCAGGGCGCATTCATGCCCTTCAGTGTGCCCCGCGAGGCGGCGCGCAACGGCACTGCGGGGCGGCTGATCACCATCAACGGCCAGGCCAACTCGGTTACCGAGTTGCCGGCGGGGCAAGTGGTGCGGGTGCGGCTGCTGAACCTGGACAACACCTGGACCTACCGCATCAACCTGCGCGGTAACTGCGAAGCGATGATCTACGCCCTCGACGGCAACCCGATCACGCCGCGTCCGCTGAAGAAGGATTACTGGCTCGGCCCGGGCATGCGCATCTGCCTGGCGATTCGCATTCCTGAAGCGGGCGAGGAGATTTCCTTGCGCGACGGCTCGGTACGCCTGGGCACGCTGCGCTCGCTGGCGAGCACGCAGGCGCCCGGCGACTGGCCGCCTGCGCTGCCGGCCAATCCGATCGCCGAGCCCGACCTGGCCAATGCCGAAAAGCTCAACTTCAATTTCGAGTGGGTCGGCAAGGTTTCGGTAAATACCGAGAACGGCAAGCCGCCGAGCCTCTGGCAGATCAATGGCCAGGCCTGGGACATTACCGACAAGACGTGCGCCGACCGGCCGATTGCCACGCTGAAAAAGGGCAAGAGCTATGTTTTCGAGCTCAAGAACATGACCCAGTACCAGCACCCCATTCATTTGCACGGCATGAGTTTCAAGGTGCTGAGTTCGAACCGGCACAAATTCCAGGAACAGTACTTCACGGATACCTACCTGCTGGGCAAGAACGAAAGCGCGCAAGTGGCACTGGTGGCCGATAACCCGGGTACCTGGATGTTCCATTGTCATGTGATCGACCATATGGAAACCGGCCTGATGGCCGCGATCGAGGTGGTCTGATGCGTCAGCCGCAGATCATCGATCGCAGCCGTGATCAGGAGTTCATGCGCCAGGCTCTGGCGCTGGCGGAGCAGGGCGCTGCCCTGGGAGAGGTGCCGGTGGGCGCCGTGCTGGTGCAGCACGGTCAGGTGATTGGCCGGGGCTTCAACTGTCCGATCAGTGGTAGTGATCCGAGCGCCCATGCCGAAATGGTCGCCATTCGCGCTGCAGCCCAGGCAGCGAGCAACTATCGCCTGCCCGGTAGCACGCTCTACGTGACTCTGGAGCCGTGCAGCATGTGCGCCGGGCTGATCGTGCACTCACGCATCGCGCGGGTGGTGTACGGGGCGCTGGAGCCCAAGGCGGGCATCGTGCAGAGTCAGGGGCAGTTCTTTACCCAGGGGTTTCTCAACCACCGGGTCTTGTTCGAAGGCGGCGTGCTGGCCGAGGAGTGCGGGACGATTCTTTCCGAGTTCTTCAAGGCGCGCCGGGCCAAGGCTTGACCATTAGGGATCACTGCCTGGGTGCCGCAGCGAAACCGCGTCACCGTTCTTCGCGGGCAAGCCACGCTCCTACAGGTTCACAGGGGCGGTGAGGGCTCGGGCGGCTTGGTCTTGTCGATGCCCGGTACATGCAGGTTGCCATCGGCCACCTGGCTGCCCTCCAGCTGAGGCTGGGTCACCCAGGTGAGGATGTCGTAGTAACGCCGGATGTTGGCCACGAAATGCACCGGCTCCCCGCCGCGGGCATAGCCGTAGCGGGTCTTGCTGTACCACTGCTTTTGCGAAAGGCGCGGCAGCATTTTTTTCACGTCCAGCCACTTGTTCGGGTTCAAGCCCTCGCGTTTGGCCAGTTTGCGCGCATCGTCCAGGTGTCCGCCGCCGACGTTGTAGGCCGCCAGGGCGAACCAGGTACGGTCCGGCTCCTTGATCGAGTCGTCCAGCTGCTCCTTCACGTGCATGAAGTACTTGGCCCCGCCACGAATGCTCTGCACCGGGTCCAGGCGGTTTGACACACCCATCGCCTGGGCGGTGCGCTGGGTCAGCATCATCAGCCCGCGCACGCCGGTCTTGGAGGTGACTTCGGCCTGCCACATGGACTCCTGGTAGCCGATGGCGGCCAGCAGGCGCCAGTCGACCTGCTCTTTCTTGGCCGACGCCTTGAAGTGTTTCTCGTAGCGCGGCAGGCGTTGCTGCAGGTGTTGGGCGAAGGTGTAGGCGCCTACGTATCCGAGTACATCGACATGACCGTAGTAGCGGTCTTTGAGGCGCTGCAGGGTGCCATTCTTCTGAACTTTGTCGAGAAATTCGTTGATCTCGTTGAGCAGACTGTTGTCGTCGCCGGCAGCGACGGCCCAGCGCTGGTCGCGGGAATCACCGAGATCGAAGGCCACCCGCACGTTGGGGAAGTAGACCTGGTTCATCGCCAGTTCGTTGGAATCGACCAGGGTCAGGTCGATCTGCCCTTCATCGACCATGCGCAGCAGGTCGACCACCTCAACCGCGTCGGACTCTTCGTATTCCAGGGCCGGATACTGCTTTTTCAGTTCTGCCAGCTGTTCGGCGTGGGTGCTGCCTTTGAGCACCATGATCTTCTTGCCCACCAGGTCCTTGGCGTCGGTCGGCCGCGAACGGCCGTTGCGGTAGATGATCTGCGGGGTGACTTCAAGGTACGGGTGGGAAAAACGTACCTGTGACTTGCGCCGTTCGCTGCTGACCAGGCCGGCGGCGGCCAGTACCGGGCCGGAGGGTTTGCCAAGCTGATCGTAAAGCTCGTCGAGGTTGTCGGCGGTCTCGATCTTCAGCTCTACGCCCAGGTCGTCGGCAAAACGCTTGACCAGTTCGTACTCGAAGCCGGTTTCACCGTTGCGGTCTTCGAAGTAGGTGGCGGGGCTGTTGCGGGTAATCACGCGCAGCACGCCGTCCTCCTTGACGCGCTCGAGGGTGCTGGGTTTTTCAACACAGGCACCGAGCATCAGGAAGAGTCCGATTGCGAAGAGCCATTTGGCGCAACGCTGGCGCAGAGCAGTTTGGGCGAACATAGGTTGCAGTATACGCAAAGGACTGATCCCGCCATATCTCGACAACGGATGGCTTGTCTGCTAGCACAGTTTGCGCTAGGCACGGAAAGCAAACGCAAGGGAGGTGGTTTTTTGACCCCCGAGTCCGGTTTGCCCCATCGACAGGCGCACGCGTCGGAATGCGCTGTTGCGGGTGCCGGAAGCCACGGATTTAGGCTAGAATGCACGGCCTCTAAGCACACCCCCTTCCTGAGGCTGTCCCGACGATGTTGATCCTGCGCGGCGCTCCTGCCCTTTCTGCCTTTCGCCACGGTAAATTACTCGAGCAATTGAGCCAGAAAGTCCCCGCTGTTAGTGGTTTGTACGCTGAATTTGCTCATTTCGCCGAGGTTGACGGCGATCTGACCGCCGACCAACAGCAAGTACTCGCACGCTTGCTCAAGTACGGCCCGAGCGTACCGGTACAGGAGCCAAGTGGCCGCCTGTTCCTGGTTCTGCCACGATTCGGCACCATCTCGCCCTGGTCGAGCAAGGCCAGCGACATCGCCCATAACTGCGGCCTGGAAAACATCCAGCGCCTGGAGCGCGGCATTGCCTACTACGTCGCCGGTGAACTGAGCGACGCCGACGCGGCACTGGTCGCCCAGGTTCTGCACGACCGCATGACCCAGATCGTCCTGGCCCGCCTGGAAGATGCAGCGGGCTTGTTCAGCCATGCGCAGCCCAAGCCGATGACCTCGGTGGACATCCTCGGCGGTGGCCGTGCCGCACTGGCACAGGCGAACGTCGACCTCGGCCTGGCCCTGGCCGAAGACGAGATCGACTACCTGGTCGACGCCTTCCAGACCCTGGCACGCAACCCGAACGACATCGAACTGATGATGTTCGCCCAGGCCAACTCCGAGCACTGCCGTCACAAGATCTTCAACGCCAGTTGGGATATCGACGGCGAGAGCCAGGAAAAAAGCCTGTTCGGCATGATCAAGAACACCTACCAGATGCACAGCGAAGGCGTGTTGTCCGCTTACAAGGACAACGCCTCGGTGATCGTCGGTAGCACCGCCGGGCGCTTCTTCCCGAACCCTGAGACCCGCCAGTACGGTGCGGTGCAGGAACCGGTGCACATCCTGATGAAGGTCGAGACCCACAACCACCCGACCGCCATTTCGCCGTTCTCCGGTGCCTCCACCGGTTCCGGTGGCGAGATCCGCGACGAGGGCGCAACCGGCCGTGGTGCCAAGCCCAAGGCCGGCCTCACCGGTTTCACCGTGTCCAACCTGCGCATCCCGGGCTTCGAACAGCCATGGGAGAAGGCGTACGGCAAGCCGGAGCGCATCGTCAACGCCCTCGACATCATGGTCGACGGTCCGCTGGGCGGCGCCGCCTTCAACAACGAATTCGGTCGTCCGGCCCTGACCGGTTACTTCCGTACCTTCGAGCAGTCGATCACTACCCCGCACGGTGAAGAAGTGCGCGGTTACCACAAGCCGATCATGCTGGCCGGTGGTATGGGCAACATCCGCGAAGATCACGTGCAGAAAGGCGAAATTACCGTCGGTGCCAAGCTGATCGTCCTCGGTGGCCCGGCCATGCTGATCGGCCTCGGCGGTGGTGCGGCATCGTCCGTCGCTACCGGTGCCAGCTCCGCTGACCTGGATTTCGCCTCGGTACAGCGCGAGAACCCGGAAATGGAACGCCGCTGCCAGGAGGTCATCGACCGTTGCTGGCAGCTGGGCGACAAGAACCCGATCGCCTTCATCCATGACGTCGGCGCCGGCGGCATTTCCAACGCCTTCCCCGAGCTGGTCAACGACGGTGGTCGTGGCGGCCGTTTCGAACTGCGTAACGTGCCTAACGACGAGCCGGGCATGGCCCCGCACGAAATCTGGAGCAACGAGTCCCAGGAGCGTTACGTGCTGGCGGTCGATGCGGCCGACTTCGAACGCTTCCAGGCTATCTGTGAGCGCGAGCGCTGCCCGTTCGCCGTGGTCGGCGAAGCCACTGCAGAGCCGCACCTGACCGTTACCGACAGCCACTTCAACAACAGCCCGGTGGACATGCCGCTGGAAGTGTTGCTGGGCAAGCCGCCGCGCATGCACCGTTCGGTCACCCGTGAAGCCGAGCTGGGCGATGACTTCGACCCGAGCGCACTGGAACTCAAGGACTCGGTCGAGCGCGTTCTGCGTCACCCGGCCGTGGCCAGCAAGAGCTTCCTGATCACCATTGGCGACCGCACCATTACCGGTCTGGTTGCCCGCGACCAGATGGTTGGTCCGTGGCAGGTGCCTGTGGCCGACGTCGCGGTCACCGCCACCAGCTTTGACGTGTACACCGGCGAAGCCATGGCGATGGGCGAGCGCACGCCGCTGGCGCTGCTGGATGCCCCGGCATCCGGGCGCATGGCGATCGGCGAAACCCTGACCAACATGGCCGCTTCGCGTATCGAGAAGCTGTCCGACATCAAACTGTCGGCCAACTGGATGTCCGCTGCCGGTCACCCGGGTGAAGACGCGCGTCTGTATGACACCGTCAAGGCCGTCGGCATGGAGCTGTGCCCTGAGCTGGGCCTGACCATTCCGGTGGGCAAGGACTCGATGTCGATGAAGACCAAGTGGAGCGAAGAGGGTGCGGAGAAGTCCGTCACCTCGCCGCTGTCGCTGATCGTCACCGGTTTTGCGCCGGTTACCGACATTCGCAAGACCCTGACGCCTGAACTGCGCATGGACCGGGGCGAGACCGACCTGATCCTGATCGACCTCGGGCGCGGCAAGAACCGCATGGGCGCCTCGATCCTGGCCCAGACCCACGGCAAGCTCGGCAGCCAGGCACCGGACGTCGACGACGCCGAAGACCTCAAGGCCTTCTTCGCCGTGATCCAGGGCCTGAACGCCGACGGTCACCTGCTGGCCTACCACGACCGTTCCGATGGTGGCCTGATGACCACCGTGCTGGAAATGGCCTTCGCCGGTCATTGCGGCTTGAGCCTGGAGCTGGACACCCTGACCAGCAAGCGTGAAAAGATCGCCGCCATCCTCTTCAACGAAGAGCTGGGCGCGGTCATCCAGGTGCGTCAGGACGCTACCCCGGACGTGCTGGCGCAGTTCAGCGCTGCCGGCCTGGGCGAAGACTGCGTTGCCGTGATCGGCAAGCCGGTCAACAGCAACGAAGTGCTGATCCAGCACATGGGCGAAGACCTGTTCCAGGGCGAGCGTGGCCAGTTGCAGCGTCAGTGGGCTGAAACCAGCTACCAGATCCAGCGTCTGCGTGACAACGCCGACTGCGCCGATCAGGAGTTCAACGCCCTGCTCGAAGAGGACAACCCGGGCCTGAGCGTCAAGCTCGGTTTCGACGTCAACCAGGACATCGCTGCGCCTTACATCAAGAAAGGCATTCGTCCTCAGGTGGCTGTCTTGCGCGAGCAGGGCGTCAACGGCCAGGTCGAAATGGCGGCAGCCTTCGACCGTGCCGGCTTCAACGCCATCGACGTGCACATGAGCGATATCCTCGCCGGGCGCATCGACCTGAACGAATTCAAAGGTCTGGTCGCCTGTGGCGGCTTCTCGTACGGCGACGTACTGGGTGCCGGTGAGGGCTGGGCCAAGTCGGCACTGTTCAACAGCCGTGCCCGCGAGGCGTTCCAGCAGTACTTCGAGCGTACCGACAGCTTCACCCTGGGTGTGTGCAACGGTTGCCAGATGATGTCCAACCTGCACGAGCTGATTCCGGGCACCGAGCTGTGGCCGCACTTCGTGCGTAACCGTTCCGAGCAGTTCGAAGCCCGTGTGGCCATGGTTCAGGTCCAGGAGTCGAACTCGATCTTCCTGCAGGGCATGGCCGGTTCGCGCATGCCGATCGCCATCGCGCACGGTGAAGGCCATGCCGAGTTCGCCAGCGAAGAAGCCTTGCTCGAAGCCGACCTGTCCGGCTGCGTGGCCCTGCGCTTCGTCGACAACCACGGCAAGGTCACTGAAACCTACCCGGCCAACCCGAACGGTTCGCCGCGCGGGATCACCGGCCTGACCAGCCGCGACGGTCGCGTCACCATCATGATGCCGCACCCTGAGCGTGTTTTCCGTGCCGTGCAGAACTCCTGGCGTCCGGACGACTGGAACGAAGACGGTGCGTGGATGCGTATGTTCCGCAACGCGCGGGTCTGGGTGAACTAAGGGTGTACAAACTCGCGTTCTTCGTCCCGCCCAGCCATGTGGACGTGGTCAAGGCCGCTGTGTTCGCCGCTGGCGGCGGACGCATCGGTGACTACGACTGCTGCGCCTGGCAGGTGTTGGGCCAGGGCCAGTTCCGCCCACTGGACGGCAGCCAGCCGTTCATTGGGCAGCGCGGTGTGGTCGAGCAGGTTGAAGAATGGCGGGTGGAGCTGGTAGTGACCGACGCGCTGATCCAGCCGGTGGTCGCTGCGCTCAAGCAGAGCCACCCTTACGAAACACCGGCGTATGAGGTCTGGCAACTCGCCGACTTCTGATGCCTGTAAAAAAGCCGCCCGCCGGGGGGGGCCCGGGGGGGCGGGGGCCCCCCCGGGGGGGCGGGGGGAGGGCCCCCCGGGGGGGGGCCCAGGGGGCGAGCCCGAAAAGGGGGGGCGGGGGGG
>NZ_JADUCM010000041.1 GCF_016009175.1 Pseudomonas alkylphenolica | reverse complement strand
CCCCAGGTGTAACCCCCCGCCACGGAGAATCACAGCCCGCCCCATTCCCCGAATGTGCGGTTTCATACTCTTGTTCCCCCCTTGTGGGCCGTTGCGGGTTCCCGGCCGGGTGTTCCGGCGGGCCGGTAGTCCTTTCAGTTGGCGACGATGTTGACCAGCTTGCCCGGTACCACGATGACCTTGCGGATGCTCAGGCCTTCGGTGAAGCGCAGCACGTTTTCGTTACTGCGGGCGGCGGCTTCGACGTCTTCGCGGC
Source organism: Pseudomonas alkylphenolica (assembly GCF_016009175.1). Classification (GTDB taxonomy): domain Bacteria; phylum Pseudomonadota; class Gammaproteobacteria; order Pseudomonadales; family Pseudomonadaceae; genus Aquipseudomonas; species Aquipseudomonas alkylphenolica_B. The sequence goes on along the minus strand of NZ_JADUCM010000041.1, from coordinate 41,871 downwards.
TGGCGCCCGCCGGCCTTTCAATCTGGCCGCGCAATTTGCCGTTGACCTGGATAACCAGCACGATGCTGTCCTGAATCAGGGCGCTTTCGTCCACTGCAGGCCAGCCGGCATCGATCACCGCGCCCGGGTGACCCAGGCGGTGCCACAGCTCGTGGCTGATGTGCGGAGTGATCGGTGCGAGCAGCAGGGCGACCGTTTCCAGGCCTTCCTGCAGCAGGGCGCGGTCCTGTTCGCTGGCTTGCGGAGCCTTTTCCAGCACGTTCATCAGGGTCATCACCTGGGCGATGGCGGTGTTGAACTTGTGGAACTGGCCGACATCGGTGCTGGCCTGTTTGATGGCCGAGTGAATAGCGCGACGGACCACTTTCTGTGCATCGTCCAGCGCAGCAACGTCCAGCTTGCCCGGCAGGCCCTGGCTGATATGGGCCTGTGCCAGACGCCAGACACGGCGCAGGAAGCGGTTGGCACCCTCAACGCCGGAGTCGGACCATTCCAGGCTCATGTCGGGCGGCGAGGCGAACATCATGAACAGGCGGCAGGTGTCGGCACCGTAGGCCTCGATCATGGCCTGGGGGTCAACGCCGTTGTTTTTCGACTTGGACATCTTCTCGGTGCCGCCGATCTCGACCGGCAAGCCGTCGGTTTTCAGGCGGGCGCCGATGATCTTGGCCTTGGCATCGCGCTCGACTTCGACGTCGGCCGGGTTGAACCAGTCCTTGCCGCCGTTGCTGGCAACGCGGTAGTAGGTTTCGGCAACGACCATGCCCTGGGTCAGCAGGTTCTTGAATGGCTCGTTGGAGGTCACCAGGCCTTCGTCACGCATCAGCTTGTGGAAGAAGCGCGCGTAGAGCAGGTGCAAGATGGCGTGTTCGATACCGCCGATGTACTGGTCGACCGGCAGCCAGTGGTTGGCCGCTTTCGGATCGACCAGGCCACCCTCGTAGTTCGGCGAGGCATAACGGGCGAAATACCAGGACGACTCGACGAAGGTGTCCATGGTGTCGGTTTCACGCTTGGCCGCCGTGCCACATTTAGGGCAGGTGCACTCGTAGAACTCGGGCATGCGCGCCAGTGGCGAGCCTGCGCCGTCCGGCACCACATCTTCAGGCAGCTTGACCGGCAACTGGTCTTCAGGCACCGGCACGTCGCCGCACGATGGGCAGTGGATGATCGGGATCGGGCAGCCCCAGTAGCGCTGACGGCTGATGCCCCAGTCGCGCAGGCGGAACTGGGTACGGGATTTGCCCAGGTCTTTTTTGATCAGGGCGACTTCCATGGCGTCGAACGCACCCGGGAAGTCCAGACCGTCGAACTCACCGGAGTTGATCAGCACGCCGTGCTCGCCGCAGGCAGGGTCCCACTCGGCAGCGACTTCGTCGCCCAGGCTGGTACGCACTACAGCCTTGAACGGCAGGTTGTACTTCTTGGCGAATTCGAAATCGCGCTCGTCGTGCGCCGGAACAGCCATTACTGCGCCATCGCCGTAGTGCATCAGCACGTAGTTGGCGACCCATACCGGCAGTTTTTCGCCGGTCAGTGGGTGCAACACGAACAGCGAAGTGGCCAGGCCTTTTTTCTCCTGGGTGGCGACGTCGGCTTCGGCGACGCTGCCGCTCTTGCATTCATCGATGAACGCTTGCAGCTCGGGGTTGCCCTGGGCGGCCTGGGCGGCCTGGGTGGCCAGCGGGTGCTCGGCAGCAACGGCCACGTAAGTGGCGCCCATCAGGGTGTCCGGTCGGGTGGTGAAGACTTTCAGTGCCCCGGCGTGGCCGATGCTGGCCTGGTCGAAGGGGAACTGCACTTCCATGCCACGGGACTTGCCGATCCAGTTGCGCTGCATGGTCTTGACCTGTTCAGGCCAGCCCGGCAGCTCGTCGAGGCTTTCCAGCAGCTCGTCGGCATAGTCGGTGATCTTGAAGTAGTACATCGGGATTTCGCGCTTCTCGATCAGCGCGCCCGAACGCCAGCCGCGGCCGTCGATGACCTGCTCGTTGGCCAGTACGGTCTGGTCGGCCGGGTCCCAGTTCACGGTACCGTTTTTACGGTAGATCACGCCCTTTTCGAACAGGCGGGTGAACAGCCACTGTTCCCAGCGGTAGTAGTCCGGCTTGCAGGTGGTGACTTCACGCGACCAGTCGAAGGCCAGACCCAGGCTCTTGAGCTGGGTCTTCATGTACTCGATGTTTTCGTAGGTCCACTTGGCCGGCGCGACGTTGTTTTTCATCGCGGCGTTTTCGGCCGGCATGCCGAAGGCGTCCCAACCCATTGGTTGCAGGACATTCTTGCCCTGCATGCGCTGGTATCGGGCGATCACGTCGCCGATGGTGTAGTTGCGCACGTGGCCCATGTGTAGCTTGCCGCTCGGGTACGGGAACATCGATAGGCAGTAGTAAGACTCCTTGCCTGGCTGTTCACTGACTTCAAAGGACTTTTGCTCGTCCCAGAAGGACTGGGCGGCGGCTTCGATTTCACGGGGCTGATAGAGTTCGTGCATGGCTACTTTGCGCTTAGAGATGAGAGACCTTATCCAGGCAGCGGGAAAACCGCTGCATCGGCAATCCGGTGTCGAAATGGTGAACGGCCTAGCATACATGACCCCTGTCCATCGAGGGAAACCCTGATTGCACTGGTAGAGCTGCTGCGGGCCGTTGGTCGCAGGGTCCGGCTGCTTTTGTGAGTGACGCTAAGCTCACATTTGGGGGGAGATATTTTATCTTCAATGAGGTGAACGGATGGGAGAGTCGCAGCAACAAGTAACGAAACCTGAGCTTTACGAACGGCTGATCGATCGTCTGGGGCTTGCCCTGGAAGTCGCCAGGACGTCTGTTCGGTTACGCGATGAAGTGCCTGCTGAATTGGAACTGCGGGGCCTGAGCCGCGCGGAGTTCGATGTGATCAAGGCCTATCTGGATTCTCTACCAGAGGGCAGGCATGGATGCGCTGGCGCACAGCTATCACCGGAGCCGACCCCTTCAGCCAGTGTAGTCTGGCTCAAGGACCAAAAGCGCTCCTCTACCCGGGCAAAATCCAGGACGCTGCGATTCAAGTAGCCGTTCGGAACCCCAGACGCAAAGCGGAGTGCGTCCCTTTGAAAAAACTCAGATGATCGGTGCCTGGCTATTGTTGCCAGGTGCCGATCCTCTTAGGCTGCCCACCTCCATGGAGGTGTCCCGTGCCTGTTCGCTATTTCATCAAACAATTGCTGCTCCCGCCTGGCGTCCTGTTCCTGTTGCTGATCGTTGCCTGGTGGTTGCGACGTTCCTGGCCGCGGTTGTCGGCTGCCTGTTTTGTGCTGGGGCTGGGCGGGTTGTGGCTGATGAGCCTGCCGGTTGTCGTCGAGCGCTCGGCGCGGGCTCTGGAGACCGAGCAGGCCTTGAATAGCGGGCAATGGGCGCAACTGGCTCAGCAGGCCGATGCCATTGTCATCCTTGGCGCGGGGCGTGAGCGGGGAGACCCGGCCTGGGCACTTGCAGATCAACCTACAGGAGTGGCGCTGGAGCGCATGCGCTATGCCGCGCAGCTGGCCAAGGCATCAGGGTTGCCGCTGCTGACCAGTGGCGGGCTGCACTACGGCACTCCGCCGAGCGAGGCACAATTGATGGCGGATTCACTGCAGCGCGACTTTGGCGTCAGTGTGCGCTGGAAGGAAGAGCGCAGCCGCACGACCTGGGAAAACGCCCGGATGAGCGCCGAAATCCTGCAGCCGCTGGGTATCAAGCGTGTAGTGGTGGTCACACAGGCCTGGCACATGCAGCGCTCGCGCTGGAGCTTTGAGCGGGCAGGGTTTGAAGTGGTGCCGGCGCCGGTCGGCTTTCTGGGGCGCGACAATGCCCGGCCCTTCGGCGGCTGGTTGCCGGAAAGCAAGTCCATCTGGCAGAGCGGCCAACTGCTCAATGAAGCCGTTGGCCTGCTCGGTTATCGCCTGTTCTATTAAACGGTCTTGGCGATCCGGCTGGCCAGCAGGGCCCAGCCGAACAACAGTACACAGACAATCAGCAGTGGCCAGGAGCGCCATTGCAGGTACGGCGTAAGGTGCTGCATGGGCACCACTTCACCGTAGAGAATGCCCCGTTCGAACTGCGGGATCTGTGCGGTGATGCGACCGAACGGGTCGATCAGGCCGGTAACGCCGTTGTTGGTGGCGCGAATCATCCAGCGCCCGGCTTCCAGAGCACGCATCTGGGCCATCTGCAGGTGCTGCAGGGGGCCGATCGAGGTTCCGAACCAGGTGTCGTTGCTGATGGTCAGAAGCAAGTCACTGCGCGCTGCCAGGCTGGCGGCAAACTCCGGGTAGACCACTTCGTAGCAAATGTACGGGGCAATCTGATAACCCTTGGCTTGCAGCAAGGTCTGGTCCGCCGGGCCGCGGGCAAAGTCCGACATGGGCAGGTCGAAGAAGGCAATCAGGCCGCGGAGCATGTCTTGCAGCGGGACGTACTCGCCAAACGGCACCAGCTTTTGCTTGAGGTAGGTGCCATCGCCTTCACCGGTGACGGTAATGCCGTTGTAGTAGCGACGCTGGCCATGCACCACTTCCCGCACCGGCAGGCCGGTAATCAGTGCCGAATGACGCTCGCCGGCGAAGTTGCCCATCATGTCCAGGTAGCCCTGGGCCTGGTCCTTGAGGATCGGCACCGCCGTTTCCGGCCACACCAGCAGGTCAACGGGTTTGGAGCTGAAGCTCATGTCCCGGTACAGGGCCAGCTGGGCGTTGACATGCTCAGGATTCCACTTCATCTCCTGCTCGACGTTGCCTTGCAGGGCTGCCACCGTCAGTGGTTTGCCGGCCGGCTCGGTCCAGGCATGGTGCTTGAGCGCCAAGCCCACCGCCCAGGGGGCAATCAGCAGGGCGATGGCTACCGCCATGAAGGAAGGGCGTGCACGCAGGCGCGGCAGGTTGCACAGCAATGCCGCGCACAATGCCAGGCAGAAGGAAATCAGCCACATGCCACCGACGGGCGCCAGGCCAGACAGCGGGCCATCGAGCTGGCTGTAACCGGAGTACAGCCAGGGGAAACCGGTGAGGAACCAGCCACGGAACGCTTCCTGACCGACCCACAAAGCGGCGAAGCACAGGGCGTCGGCCAACGGCGCTTCATTGCGGCGCAGCCAGCGCGCCCAGATCCAGGCGGGCAGGGCGAAGAACCAGGCAATGGCGGCAAAAAACGCGACCAGCAAACCGATGGCCAGCAACGGCGTTGCGCCACCATAGGTGTTGATGCTGACGTATATCCAGCTGGTGCCGGCGGCATACAGGCCAAAACCGAAGCACCAGCCTCGGCCCAGGGCCTGGCGTGGGCTGAGGTCGCGCAGGCCAAGGTAGAACAGGCCGGCCGCCAGCAATGCCAACGGCCAGATGTCGAACGGCGCCAGGGCCAGGGTGGTGATTGCACCGGCCGCCACGGCCAGCAGGTTACCGGGCCAGCCGGGACGGGTGATCCAGCGCATGGTTGTCCTTAACGGGTGATAGGGGTCAGTCGCAGCAAGTGGATCCGGCGGCTGTCGGCATTGAGGATGCGGAAGCGGTACGGACCGATTTCGGTGGTCTCGTTACGCTTGGGCAGGTGGCCGAACGCGCTCATGACCAGGCCGCCAACGGTGTCGAATTCGTCGTCGGAGAACTGGCTGTCGAAGAACTCGTTGAAGTTCTCGATCGGGGTCAGCGCCTTGATCAGGAAGTCGCCGCTTGGCAGCGGCTTGATGTAGCTGTCTTCCTCGACGTCGTGCTCATCCTCGATGTCGCCGACGATCTGCTCCAGCACGTCTTCGATCGTCACCAGGCCCGCCACGCCGCCGTATTCGTCAATGACGATGGCCATGTGGTTGTGGTTGGCGCGAAACTCGCGAAGCAGCACGTTCAGGCGCTTGGACTCGGGCACGAAGGTGGCCGGGCGCAGCAGGTCCTTGATGTTGAAGCTGTCGCCGTTCTCCTTGAGGATCAGCGGCAACAGGTCTTTTGCCAGCAGCACGCCAAGGACGTCGTCGTGGCTTTCACCCACCACCGGGTAGCGCGAGTGCGCGGCGTCGATCACCGCCGGCAGGAATTCGCGTGGTGACTGCGTGGCCTTGATGCTGATCATTTGCGAGCGCGGCACCATGATGTCGCGTACTTGCAGGTCGGCCACCTGAATGGCGCCTTCGACAATGGTCAGCGCCTCGCTGTCGAGCAGCTTGTTCTGATGGGCTTCGCGCAGCAGCTCAAGCAGCTCCTGACGGTTTTTCGGCTCGTGGGCAAAAGCCTGGGTCAGTTTGCCCAGCCAGGACTTTTGCCCGTTGCTCGATCGATCTTCGCTCATGGCGGTTACTCGTGATCCTTTGCAGATTTCAGTGTTGGGGTGCTTCGAATTCGTCGTCGGCATAAGGGTCCGGATGACCCAGTTCTGCAAGCAACTCTCGTTCCAGTGCTTCCATTTCTTCGGCCTCATCGTCGTCGATGTGGTCGTAGCCCAGCAGGTGCAGGCAGCCGTGAATCACCAGGTGGGCCCAATGGGCTTCCAGCGACTTGCCCTGTTCGGCAGCTTCGCGCTCGACCACAGCGATACAGATCACCAGGTCGCCCAGCAACGGGATGTCGAGCATGTCGTCAGGAACATCGGCGGGGAAGGACAGCACGTTAGTGGCGTAGTCCTTGTGCCTATAGGTGTGATTGAGTTCACGGCCTTCGGCTTCATCCACCAGACGGATGGTCATTTCCGAGTCGGCAGTGCGCTGGCGCAGGGCTAGCTCACACCAGCGGCGGAACTGTTGTTCGTCAGGATGCGGGGCATCGCTTGCCAGCTGTAGATCGAGCTCAAGCATCGCGTTTTTTGCCTTCGCTGTTATCCACAGGGCGGTTTTCGAAGCGCTCGTAAGCTTCAACGATGCGCTGCACCAACGGATGGCGGACCACGTCTTTGGGCTGGAAGTGGGTAAAGCTGATACCCGGTACATCCTTGAGTACTTCGATCACGTGTGCCAGGCCCGACTTCGTGCCGCGCGGCAGGTCGACCTGGGTGATGTCGCCGGTGATCACCGCGGTGGAGCCGAAACCGATACGGGTCAGGAACATCTTCATCTGTTCGACCGTGGTGTTCTGGCTTTCATCGAGGATGATGAAGCTGTTGTTCAGCGTGCGGCCGCGCATGTACGCCAGCGGAGCGATCTCGATCACCTGGCGCTCGATCAGCTTGGCCACGTGTTCGAAGCCGAGCATCTCGTACAGGGCGTCGTACAGCGGGCGCAGGTACGGGTCGATCTTCTGGGCCAGGTCGCCAGGCAGGAAGCCGAGTTTTTCACCCGCTTCGACCGCCGGTCGCACCAGCAGAATGCGCCGCACCTGTTCGCGCTCCAGGGCATCGACGGCACAGGCAACGGCGAGGTAGGTCTTGCCGGTACCGGCCGGACCAATGCCGAAGTTGATGTCGTTGCCGAGAATTTCCTTCACGTAGCGCTGCTGGTTTAGGCCGCGCGGACGAATCATGCCCTTGCGCGTGCGCAGGGAAACACTGACTTCGTTGACTGCGGGGTTCTCCAGCTCCTGAACGGCCGATTCCTGCAGGAACAGGTGGACCATTTCCGGCGACAGCTCGGTGGCCTTGGTCTCGCGGTAGAGACGGCGCAACAGTTGCTCGGCAGAGGAGGTGTGCCTGGGTTCGCCGATCAGTTCGAATTGATTGCCGCGATTGCGGATTTCGATGGCCAGGCGCTGTTCGATCAGGCGCAAGTGCTCGTCGAACTGCCCGCACAGGTTGGCGAAGCGATGGGCCTCGAAGGGCTCGAGGATGAAACGATGAGGTTCTATGGGTGCGTTCAAGGTTGTTTTTCAGCCGCCCGACGGCAATGGATATGAACTCAAGGATAACCCTAGCCGCTGCAGGGCGAAAGCGCTGAAACGATCAAGGGTCACCGGGCCACTGTTGCGGCCCGGTTGGACAGGTCACTGCACCAGCGAGCCGAACAGCGAATGCGGGCGTGCATCGTCGATATGGATGTCGACGAACTGGCCGATCAGTTTCGGATTGTCGCAGCGGAAGTTGACGATACGGTTATTCTCGGTGCGCCCCTGCAACTGGCCGGGGTCGCGTCGCGAGTAGTCAGTGACCAGGATACGCTGGAGGGTCCCGACCATTTGTCGGCTGATCTCGAAACCCTGGGTGTCGAGGCGATGCTGCAGGGCCTTGAGCCGCTCCTTTTTCACCTCTTCCGGGGTGTCGTCGGGCAGGTCGGCGGCGGGTGTGCCCGGGCGCTGGCTGTAGACGAAGGAGTAGGAGAAGTCGAATCCGACGTCGGCCACCAGTTTCATGGTTTGCTCGAAGTCTTTCTCGGTTTCCCCCGGGAAGCCGATGATGAAGTCGGAGCTGATGCAGATGCCCGGCACGGCGGCCTTGAGCTTGCGCAGCTTGGACTTGTACTCGAGCACGGTGTGGTTGCGCTTCATTGCCGCCAGCACGCGGTCGGATCCCGATTGCACCGGCAGGTGCAGGTGCTTGACCAGCTCGGGGACCTCGGCGTGGGCCTGGATCAGGCTGTCGGAGAACTCCAGCGGGTGCGAGGTGGTGTAGCGGATGCGGTCGATGCCATCCACCGCCGCGACCACGCGGATCAGCTCGGCGAGGTCCGCCAGACGGCCGTCGTGAGTCTGGCCGCGATAGCCGTTGACGTTCTGCCCCAGCAGGGTGATTTCGCGCACGCCGTTTTCAGCCAGGTGGATGACTTCGGACAGCACGTCGTCGAACGGACGGCTGACTTCTTCACCGCGGGTGTAGGGCACTACGCAGAAGGTGCAGTACTTGCTGCAGCCTTCCATCACCGAAACATAAGCCGTCGGCCCATCGATGCGCGGTTCGGGCAGGTGGTCGAACTTTTCGATTTCCGGGAACGACACGTCAACCTGAGGCAGGCGCGTGGTGCGTGCGGCATCGATCATTTCTGGCAGGCGGTGCAGGGTCTGCGGGCCGAAGACCACATCGACGTACGGCGCCCGCTTGCGGATCGACTCGCCCTCCTGGCTGGCCACGCAACCACCGACGGCGATGACCATGTCCGGGTTCATGTCCTTCAATTCGCGCCAGCGGCCCAGCTGGGAGTAGACCCGGTCCTGGGCGCGCTCGCGGATTGAGCAGGTATTGAGTAGGATCACGTCGGCATCTTCGGCACGAGCAGTGACCTCCAGGGCTTGATGTTCGCCCAGCAGGTCGACCATGCGCGAGCTGTCGTACTCGTTCATCTGGCAGCCGTGGGTTTCGATGTAAAGCTTCTTGGCCATGGGAGATCATCAGGTAATTCGAATAACCGCGCATTATAGGGGGGTGGGGCGCTTGATCCTAGCGTTGTCGGTCTGGGGGCTATGTTATAGTTTGCGCCATCTTTACAACCTGTGATTGTTCCCGCCGAAATGACCAAACGCGAAGCGCCTATCTACAAAGTGATCTTTCTCAACCAGGGCCAGGTGTTCGAGATGTATGCCAAGCAGATCTACCAAAGCGATCTGTGGGGCTTTCTTGAAATCGAAGAATTTGTTTTCGGTGAGCGTACCCAAGTCGTGGTCGATCCGAGCGAAGAAAAGCTCAAGGCGCAATTCGAAGGCGTGGTACGCAGCTTTGTGCCCATGCACTCGATCGTGCGTATCGATGAAGTCGAGCGTTTGGGTACGCCGAAAATCAGTGAAGCGCGTGGTGTCAGCAATGTGATGCCGTTTCCGATGCCAATGCCGGAAAAGTAAGCGCAGGCTCAGGGGAGTGGTGAGAACGGCGTACGGCCTTCGGCTGTTTGCAGCTCCAGCAGGTATTTGCGGAAGATTTGTCCCAATACCTGGGTAGCCACTTCCAGATCTTCCCGCGGCATCTGCTCAGACACTTCATCAGCCAGGTCCAGCGCGTCTTCGGCGCCGTTGACTGCGGCCATCTTCAACACGATGTAGGCCTGCACATTGTTGGCTGCAACCCCCTCACCCTTGAAGAACATGGTACCCAGGCGGTACTGGGCTTGGGCGTGGCCTTGCAGCGAGGCCTGCTCGAAGTAGCTCAGGGCCTGCTTGAGGTCCCGTGGCGTGTTGGTGCCTTCATAATAGAACTCACCCAGCTCATACTGAGCTTGTGCATCGCCGCCTTGTGCAGCCTGCTGACACGCCGCCAGGGCCTGGGGCAGGTCTTCGGGCTGGGAATTGAGGGTGCAGCGGCCCGTTGCCGGAATCAGCAACGAGTTACCGCCTGCCAAGGCCAGCAGGGGCTGAAGAAGCAACAGGCAGCCCAGGGCAAGGGCGCGGCCGGTGCGGTTCATGGGGATCGACTTACCTCTGCAAAGCTGCGGCCAAAGTGTCTGGTGGCACATTATGGGATAAGCAGCGCCTACCTTACAAAGTCTTTACTCGATTTTCTGCTGATGGGAGCGAATTCACCCGGTTGTAGGGGTGAGCGGGCGGCGCTCCGACTTGCCTGCGAAGAACGACAACGCGGTGCATTTGATACACCGCGGTGTCTGGTTCGCCGGCAAGCCGGGCTCCTACAGTATTAGTTCTTCAGCTTGGCGAACGCCCGCTCGGCGGCATCCAGGGTGATCTTCAGCTCGGCTTCGCCGTGGGCGATCGAGGTGAAACCGGCTTCGAAGGCGCTTGGCGCCAGGTACACGCCGCCTTCAAGCATCAGGTGGAAGAAGCGCTTGAAGCGGTCGGCATCGCTGGCCATTACATCGTCGAAGGTGACGATGTCGTCAGCACCGCTGAAGTACAGGCCGAACATGCCACCCGCCTGGGTGGTGACGAACGGAATGCCAGCGGCATCGGCGCGTTGCTGCAGGCCATCGAGCAAGCGGCTGGTGTAGGCGCTGAGCTCGTCATGGAAGCCCGGGCGGCTGATCAGCTTCAGGGTGGTCAGGCCGGCAGCCATGGCCAGCGGGTTGCCCGACAGGGTGCCGGCCTGGTAGACCGGGCCCAGCGGCGCGATCTGTTCCATGATGGCGCGCTTGCCGCCGAAGCAGCCCACGGGCATGCCGCCACCGACGATCTTGCCGAAGGTCGACAGGTCAGGTGTGACGCCGTAGTACGCTTGAGCGCCGCCCAGGGCCACGCGGAAACCGGTCATCACTTCGTCGAAGATCAGTACCACGCCGTGTTTGTCGCACAGGGTACGCAGGCCTTCGAGGAAACCTGGTGCTGGCGGTACGCAGTTCATGTTGCCGGCCACTGGCTCGACGATGATGCAGGCCACGTCCTGGCCGACTTCGGCGAGCATGCTTGCAACGGCGTCGATGTCGTTGAACGGCAGGGTCAGGGTGTGTTTGGCAAAGGCCGCCGGTACACCGGCGGAGCTCGGTACGCCCTGGGTCAGCAGGCCGGAGCCGGCTTTTACCAGCAGGCTGTCGGAGTGCCCGTGGTAGCAGCCTTCGAACTTGATGATGCTGTCGCGGCCGGTGTAGCCACGGGCCAGGCGAATGGCACTCATGGTGGCTTCGGTGCCGGAACTGACCATGCGCACCATTTCCATCGACGGCACGATCGAGCAGACCAGGTCGGCCATCTCGGTTTCCATGGCGGTCGGCGCGCCATAGGACAGGCCGTGCTCCAGCTGCTTGCGCACTGAGTCAAGGACGTCCGGGTGGCTGTGGCCGAGGATCATCGGCCCCCAGGAACCGACATAGTCGACATAGCGCTTGTCATCTTCGTCGGTGACGTAGGCACCTTCGGCATGTTTGAAGAACAGCGGCGTGCCGCCAACGCTCTTGAATGCCCGTACCGGCGAGTTGACGCCGCCAGGGATGTGTTTTTGGGCGTTGGCAAACAGGGTTTCGGAACGAGACATGATGGGCTCTCTCAATCAGGCAGATGCATACAGGGCGTTGAAGGCGCGCGCACGACGGGTCACTTCTTGCGTGCTGTCGGCGCCGAACAGGCCATGAATCACCGCCAGCAGGTCGACGCCATGGGCGACCAGCGGGGCGGCGTTGTCCAGGGTGATGCCACCGATCGCACAGATTGGCAGTTTGAGCCGGGTGCGTGCGAGGTCCAGCAAGGCGGTGTCCGCCGCCGGCGCGCCCGGTTTGGTCACGGAATTGAAGAAACGACCGAAGGCTACGTAGCTGGCGCCTTCGCGGGCGGCCTGTTCGGCCAGTGCGAGGTCGGCATGGCAGGTCGAGCCAACGATCGCCTCGTGCCCGAGCAGGGTGCGCGCCGGGGTCAGCGGGCCATCGGTCTGGCCAAGGTGTACGCCGACACCCAGGCGCGCAGCCAGCTCGGCGTCGTCGTTGATGATCAGGCGGGTCTTGTAGCGGCTGCACAGGTCGGCCAGGGCTTCGGCTTCGCGCAGGCGGCGGGCCTCGTCCTGGCTTTTGTCACGGTATTGCAACAGGGTGACGCCACCGTCGAGGGCGGCTTCGACATAAGGCAGAAACTTGCCCGCCAACAGTTGACTGTCGGTAATGGCATACAGACCGCGTAGCTTCATCAAGGGGCCTCGGGATCAGGAACAGAAGTCCAGGGGTAGACGACGTGGCACGTATTGGCCTTTACCCAGTTGTTCGGCGTCGCGCAGGGTTCGCCAGGTGTAGTCCAGGGCCGAGCGTACTGCACTGTGCAGCTGTTCACCCAGTGCCAGACGTCCGGCGAGGGCACTGGCCAGGGTGCAGCCCGAGCCGTGGTAGCTGCCGGGCAAGCGCTGGCAGGTCCAGGTGTGGCACTGGCCATCGCGGCTGTACAGGCGGTTGTGGATTTCGTGCTCGTCGCCGTGACCACCGGTGATCAGCAGGTGTCTGACAAAAGGCAGGAGTTTTTCGGCGCATTCGTCGGCGCTGCCGTCAGGCAATTCGGCAAGGATGCGGGCTTCGGGCAGGTTCGGGGTGGCGATAGTGGCCAAAGGCAGCAGGCGTTCACGCATGGCGTAGCCGACTTCATCCTTGCCCAGGCGGCCACCGCCGCCTGCGCGCAACACCGGGTCGCAGACCAGCGGCAGGTGCGGGTGGGCGCTGAGCAGTTCGACGACGGTGTCGACCATTTCAAGCGAGCCGAGCATGCCCAGCTTGACGGCGGCTACCGTCGAGTCGGCAAGCACGGCATTGGCCTGGGCCAATACCCACTCGCGGTCGAGTACGCGGAAGTCGCTGACATTGACGGTATCCTGCACGGTCAGGGCAGTCACCGCGGGAGCGGCATGACAACCTTGGGCGATCAGGGCTTCGATATCTGCCTGCAAACCGGCGCCGCCACTGGGGTCGTGGCCGGAGAGACAGAGGACAACGGGGCGGGAGCTGTAGGTATTCATGGTGCGCGAGCTTACCATCAAACGCTTTTGCCGCGTCTGCCCCGGAATTCGGTTTTTTTGATCAAGTGGTCAGGAAATTATTTTGTTTTCTTCTGAAAGTGGCGTTCTAGAGCCTTCGTATCGAAATTTTCAGTGGCTTATTGCCACCCTGAAAAGCTATGCTAGAGTGCTCGAACATACCGATAACGGTTACTGCCGGATCGCGTCGCCTCAAACGGACAGGAGGCTAGCGCGACACGACCGGTACAGACCATGCTGGGGCTGTATGCGCTATTTGCTGATTGTTGTGCTGGGCTGGTTACCACTGCTGGCCGCAGCGGTCGATTTCGACGATTCAACGCGCAGCCTGCCCTTGGGCCGGGCGATGCATGTGTTTGAGGACCGTGATGGCAATGCCGGCATTGCACAGGTCAGTGCCCCTTCGTTCAGCGAGCATTTTCGCCCGCATCAATCCGATGTATTGAATGCCGGGTATTCGACCTCGGTATTCTGGATCAGGCTCGATTTGCGCTACACCGCCGAACCGTCGGCCACGCCACGAAGCTGGTTGCTGGAACTGGCCTATCCACCGCTCGATCACCTGGAACTCTACCTGCCCGATAGCGCTGGTGGCTTTTACCTGGCGCAACGCACCGGCGACGCACTGCCTTATTCCAGTCGGCAGATCAAACAGAACAACTACCTTTTCGAGTTGCCGTTCGTCCCCGGCCAGTCCACCACCGCCTATCTGCGCCTGCATAGTCAGGGCTCGGTGCAGGCACCACTGACGTTATGGTCTACCGAGGCCTATCTGGAGGCGCAGCCAACCCGCCTCTATGTGCTTGGCCTGATCTACGGCGTGCTGTTGGGGATGCTGGTCTACAACCTGTTCATCTACCTCAGCGTCCGTGACACCAGTTACCTCTACTACATTCTCTACATTGCCTCGTTTGGCCTGTACCAGGTGTCGGTCAACGGCGCTGGCGTGGCGTATTTCTGGCCCGACAACCCCTGGTGGGCGAACGCCTCGACACCACTGTTCATCGGTGCCGCAGGGCTGTTCGGTTGCCAGTTCGCGCGCAGCTTTCTGCGCATGGCTCAGCACAGTCGTGCCTTCGATGGCCTGTTGAAGCTATTGATGGCCAGTGGTGGGCTGGTCATGTTGCTGTCGCTGATCAGCAGCTACGGGCTGGCCTTGCGCCTGGCCACGGCCCTGGCGTTGCTGTTCACCGTGAGCATCTTTGCCGCCGGCGTGTATGCCTGGTGGCGTGGTATGCGCGTCGCGCGTTACTTCATCATTGCCTGGTCGGCGTTTTTGCTCGGCGGCCTGGTCAATACCTTGATGGTGCTGGGCTACCTGCCCAATATTTTCCTGACGATGTATGCCAGCCAGATTGGTTCTGCACTGGAAGTCGGTTTGCTCTCGCTGGCGCTGGCCGACCGTATCAACACCATGCGCAACCAGCAGGCGCAGGCACTGCGCGAAACCGGCCGGGCGCTGGAGATGCTCAACCAGCAACTGGCCAACAGCAACCGCTTGAAAGATGAGTTCCTCGCCACTGTGACCCATGAACTGCGCACGCCGATGAACGGTGTAATCGGTTCACTGGAGCTGATGCAGACGGTGTCCATGGACCGTGAGCTGGCGCAGTACCAGCACACGGCAAGCGCCGCCGCCCAGGACATGATGGGCATGGTCGACGACATCCTGATCCTTACCGAGTTGCAGGCCGGTCGTCTCAGTGCGCAGAACGCGCCATTCGCCTTGCGCGGCTTGTTGCAGGAACTGCGCGCCAAGTACGCTGCTGCGGCGTTGAGCAAAGGCTTGTACCTGAATCTTGATGCACCTGCCGACTTGCCTGAAATGCTAATCGGTGATCGCCACAAGCTGGCCTTGTGCCTTAGTTACCTGCTCGACAACGGCATCAAGTTCACCCATCAGGGGGGTGTCATGCTGCAGGTGCGCGGCCGTCTGCAAGGGCCGGACATGCTCGGCCTGAGCATCAGTGTCTGCGACAGCGGCATCGGCTTTGACCGCCTGGCCGAACCCGGGCTGTACCAGCGTTTCTTCCAGGTTGATGGTTCGATGAGCCGCCAGTACGGTGGCCTGGGTATTGGCCTGGCGATCTGCCGGCAACTGGCCGAACTGATTGGCGCACGTTTGCAGCACGAGTCGAATCCCGGCCAGGGCAGCCGCTTTGAACTGGGCTTGAGCCTGGCCTTGAGCCAACCGCAGGCCCTCTCCAGGCAAGGGCTAAACCGCGGGTAGTTAGGCATTTTTGTCACTTTGACCGGGGGGCATGGCGTGATTCACTGAAGTCACGTTCTGACTCAGGAAGCCCCTCGATGAACCTCCACCAGTACGCTGAAACCCACGACGTCACCAACCAGCCGCCTTCGCTGGACGGGGCCAACCTCTACCGCATCGACCTGCCATTGCAGCAATGGTCGCGGCACTTTGGTGCAGGCTGGGCTCAGGACCGGATTGATGCGTATGGCGCACTGGCCGGCGGGCCGCTGATGGCGGCGGGCTTTCTGGCCAACCAGAACAAACCGCAATTCAGCAGCCATGACCGCTACGGTCATCGAATTGACCTGGTGGAGTTTCATCCGGCTTACCACGAGTTGATGCGCACGGCCATTGAGCACGGCTTACCGTCGCTGCCCTGGGTCGAGCCGCGTGAGGGTGCGCACGTGGCCCGGGCTTCCATGACCTACCTGCACAGCCAGGCGGAAGCCGGCAGTGGCTGCCCGCTGACCATGACCTTTGCCGCGGTGCCTGCGCTCAAGCTGCAACCGGAGCTGGCCGAATACTGGCTGCCCAAGGTGCTGGCCACCGAATACGACCCGCGCAATGTCGGCGACCGGCACAAGGTCGGGGTGACCCTGGGCATGGCCATGACCGAGAAGCAGGGCGGCACCGATGTGCGCGCCAATACCACCCGTGCTTACCCGGTGGGTGCGCCCGGGCCGGGCCAGGCGTACGAACTGGTCGGGCACAAATGGTTCTGCTCGGCGCCCATGTGTGATGCCTTCCTCACCCTGGCCCAGACCGACAAGGGCTTAAGCTGCTTCCTGCTGCCACGGCACCGCCCGGATGACTCGCGCAACCAGTTCTACATCCAGCGCTTGAAGAACAAGCTGGGCAACTGCTCCAACGCCTCCAGCGAAGTCGAATTCCGTGGTGCCCTGGCCTGGATGATTGGCGAAGAGGGCCGTGGCGTGCCCACCATCATCGAAATGGGGGCGATGACCCGTTTTGATTGCATGGTCGGTTCCAGCGCCTTGATGCGCCAGGCCCTGACCCAGGCTGCCCACCACTGTGCCCACCGCCAGGTCGGCGGACGCCTGCTGGCCGAGCAACCGCTGATGCAGAACGTCCTCGCCGACCTGGCGCTGGAAAGTGAAGCGGCGCTGGCCCTGAGCCTGCGCATGGGGCGTGCGCTGGATCAGCCGGATGATCCGCAGCAGGCGAAGTTCGCCCGGCTGGTGACAGCAGTGGGCAAATACTGGATCTGCAAGCGTGCCCCGGCCATGATCAACGAGGCTGCCGAATGCATGGGCGGTGCCGGTTATGTCGAAGACAGCATCCTGCCGCGCCTGTACCGCGAAGCCCCGGTCAACTCGACCTGGGAGGGCTCGGGCAATGTCCAGTGCCTGGATGTGCTGCGTGCCCTGTCCAAAGAGTCCGGCGTGCTGGACGTTCTGTTCGACGAACTCGGCGACGGCCACAGTGACCCACGGCTGGCGGTGCATATCGGTAATCTCAAGGCCGCCTTTGCCGACACCGGCGATATCCAGTACCGCGCCCGCCAGCTGACCGAAGGCATCGCCCTGGCCCTGCAGGCCAAGCTGTTGCTCGAAGCCGGCAATGCCACGGTCAGCGATGCCTTTATCGGCAGCCGCCTGAGCGGCAGCGGCCGGGTTTACGGGGTGTTGCCACGCGGGGTGGATGTTGGCGAACTGGTGGCACGTTCGACGCCAAACTGGCCGCTCTAATAGGCGTGCCTTTGCCTGAATATGTAGGCAAGATGGGCGTATGCATGCCAGACAGGAAGTACATTGTGAGCCGTACTGATGAAGCCTTCGTTGTCGTAGAAACCGCCGAGCAGGCCGTCGATCGTTTGGCGGCCCTGCACGAGAAGTCCACCGCGGCCCTGAGCCAGGCGCTCAAGCGCTACCTCAAGGACCGCACCGAGCCGAATGCCGAAGAGCGGGCCTTGTTCCGCTACCCGGAACTGCGCCTGACCTACGAATACCATGGTGAAGTGCCTGCCATCACCCGTGCCTACGCCAAGGTCCAGCTGCCAGGCACCTACAGTGTCACTGTGACCCAGCCCGCCGCGTTTCGCGGTTATCTGCTGGAGCAACTCAAACCGTTGATGCGCGACTTCACTGTCACTGTCGAGGTAGGCGTCAGTCAGCAGAACATTCCATACCCCTACGTGGTCGAGCAGGGCGACGAGCTGGCCGGTAGCGGGATTACCGCTGCGGCGCTGGCGCGGGTATTCCCCAGCACCGACCTGTCGGCTGCCACCGACGGTATCGCCGATGGCCTGTACGACTGGGCCAACGTCGATCCGTTGCCGCTGGCGCTGTTCGATGCAGCGCGGGTGGACTTCTCCTTGCGTCGCCTGGTGCATTACACCGGCAGCGACTGGCGCCATGTGCAGCCGTGGATCTTGCTCACCAACTACCACCGCTATGTCGACCAGTTCGTCACCCATGGCCTGGAGCAGTTGCGCGACGATCCGCGTTTCGTGCGCATGGTCCTGCCTGGCAACGTGATCATCGAAAAGAGCATGGACAACGGTGAGGCTCAGGCATTGGTCGCTGGTGTGGTCTGGCACCGCTACCAGATGCCGGCGTACCACCTGATCGCTGCCGACGGTGATGGCATTACCCTGGTCAACATTGGTGTCGGCCCGTCCAACGCCAAGAACATTACCGACCATCTGGCGGTGTTGCGTCCGCATTGCTGGCTGATGATCGGTCACTGCGGCGGCTTGCGTCAGTCGCAGACCATTGGCGACTACGTCCTGGCCCACGCCTACATGCGCCGTGATGGCATCCTTGATCGCGTGGTACCGCCACACATTCCGATTCCGGCCCTGGCCGAGGTGCAACTGGCCCTGCAGGAAGCGGCAGCGCAGGTGACGGGTGAGCGCGGCGACGAGCTGAAAAAGCGTCTGCGTACCGGCACGGTGCTGACCTATGACGACCGCAACTGGGAATTGCGCTGGGCCCAGGAGCGTCCGCTGATCAACCTGTCACGCGCCGTGGCGGTCGATATGGAAAGCGGCACCATTGCCGCCCAGGGCTATCGCCTGCGTGTGCCTTACGGCACCTTGCTGTGCGTATCGGACAAGCCGTTGCACAGCGAGATCAAGTTGCCGGGCGCGGCCAATGCGTTCTACAACCGGGCGGTCAGCCAGCACCTGAAAATCGGTATAGCCGCACTGGATCTGCTGCGCACCGAGCTGCATTCGCTTCACTCGCGTAAACTGCGCAGTTTCGACGAGCCGCCGTTCCGCTGAGGCCCCATGCCGTTACCCCCCCGCTCCAAGCCGCGCCCTGGCGCGGCCAAACCCACCGGCCCGCGTCGCCAGGCAAAGGCGCCGCCGGCCGAGCCGCGGTTGATTCTGTTCAACAAGCCGTTCGACGTGCTGACCCAGTTCAGCGACGGCGAAGGGCGCGCAACCCTCAAGGATTTTATCGATGTCCCCGGCGTGTATCCGGCTGGCCGGCTGGACCGCGACAGCGAAGGGCTGCTCCTGCTGACCAATGACGGCCAACTGCAGGCACGGATTGCCGACCCCAAGCACAAGCTGGCGAAAACCTATTGGGTGCAGGTGGAGGGCGAGCCGACCGAGGCGCAGTTGCAGCAGTTGCGCGATGGCGTCCAGCTCAATGACGGGCTGACACTGCCGGCCGAGGCCCGGGCCCTGGAAGCGCCACAGTTATGGCCGCGCAACCCGCCGGTACGGTTTCGCAAGAGCGTGCCGACCAGCTGGCTGGAACTGGTGATCAAGGAAGGGCGTAATCGTCAGGTGCGGCGCATGACCGCCGCCGTCGGCCTGCCGACCCTGCGCCTGGTCAGGGTGCGGATCGGCGACTGGACGCTGGAAGGTCTGGATCAGGGACAGTGGCGGGAAGTACCGGCCAGGCGCTAGACGCCTTCGATGTAGCCGACCACCACGCTTTTGATGATGAACGCGAGCACGCCCAGGCCCAGCACGAAAAACAGGATGAAGGTGCCGAACTTGCCAGCCTTGGATTTTTTCGCCAGGTCCCAGACGATAAAACCCATGAAACCAATCAGGATGGTGACCAGGGTGATCATCATCCACTCTTCGAACAACGCAGGATCCATCGATTCTCTCCGGCAGGTTGAGGCGCGCAATTATACGCCCCGTCTGCCGGTCTGACTAACGCAGGTGCGTCAACGGTAGTTCGGTGCTGGCCAGTACCTGATTGAGCACGAAGCTCGAACGCACGCTGGTCACCCCCTCGATACGGGTCAGGTGCCCGAGCAGCAGCTTCTGATAGTGGTCCATGTCGGGCACCACGACTTTCAGCTGGTAGTCAGCGTCCATCCCGGTGACCAGGCTGCACTCCAGTACCTGGGGCAGGTTGCGGATGGCTGCCTCGAAGGTTTCGAAGCGCTCCGGGGTGTGCCGATCCATGCCGATCAGCACGTAGGCGGTCAGGCTCAGGCCAAGCTTCTTGCGATCGAGCAGGGCAACCTGGCGGGCAATGTAGCCGTCGTCTTCAAGCTGCTTGACCCGGCGCGAGCACGGCGAGGGTGACAGGCCGATGCGTTCGGCCAGTTCCTGGTTGGAGATGCGCGCATCGCGCTGCAATTCAGCAAGAATGCTCAGGTCGTAGCGGTCCAGTTTGCTCATGGCACAGGCCTTTTCTGTTTCGATTGCTGTGAATTATCAATCCTTAGGTAAAAATTGCGCAAGTGCTATTTGAATGAGCAATCTTCGCAATCCGCTGCCACCGTTGCAGTCGTATATTTATACCCAGAATCACTGCCCGGACATCAGTCCAGTGCAGCTGGCCTTATCGGGGCAGCTGCGGCCAGCAACCCGACAGGGTTGTGCTCGGCCCCCGGGCTACACACTGTTCACAAGACAGCGTGAGGTGAGCCGGCGTCACAAGCGTCGAGCACGGACAAAATTCTCAAAGGGAGACCCCAGGGTCTCCCTTTTTTAATGCCTGCATTTTTTCATCTCGGCGCCGATACCCCGGCTCTTGCAGCCTGATAGATTGTTGGTAGAACCCGCTACGGGTTTTCCAGTCTTATCCACAGGCCCATCTCAACGGTCCGAGAGGAACAACATGAAGTCGCGCATCTGGTGTCTGGCCGGTGTTGGTTTGTTGTGCATCAGCATCAACCTGCAGGCATTGGCCGAAGGACAAGGAGGGGGCCATGACGGGCATGGCGCTCAAGGGGCCGAGCAGCAGGGCACATCGCCGTTGCAGTCACGTCCGGACGAGGTCCGCCAGACCCAGCCACCACGTACCGGTTACTACCAGGACATTCCCCGGCACAACAACGGCAACCGCTATTACCAGGCGGGTGGGCCGCAGCAACGGCCGCAGGGCGATAACTGGCCAGGTCGGCCAGACGGGCATGGCAATGGCTGGGGAAGCGGGCCGCGCTATCAGCCAGGCCAGGTGATTGACCAGTTTCCCGATCAGTACTGGCGTGTGCCTTACCGTGGCAACGAGTACTTTTATTCCGGTGGGTACTGGTACCGTCCGCAAGGGCCGCGTTACGTGGTGGTAGCGCCGCATTACGGCATGCGGGTCGGTTATCTGCCGGACTATGCCCGCGAAGTGTGGGTCGCCGATTCGCTGTATTTCCTGGTTGCCGGCACCTATTACCAGTACCTGCAAGACAGCAACGAATACGTGGTGGTCAATCCGCCGGTCGCCACTGCAGTGCCCCAGCCCATGGAAAATGACTACGACGTGGTCGCCAACCCGGTGTCCGGGCAAAGCCCGGAGCAAGCCGACCGGGATCGCTATGAGTGCCACCGTTGGGCGGTGCAGCAAAGCGGCTTCGATCCGGCCAAGGCCACCTATGCGCCGGCCCTGCAAGTCACCGACAGCTACCGGCAAGCGCTGCGGGCCTGTCTGAGCGGTCGGGGTTACAGCGTTAACTGATCGCGGATGCAGCGCCGGTTCAGTTCACCGGGTCGGCGTGTACCAGCACTTCAGCACGGGGGTACTTGGCGTGAATGGCGGCTGCCGCCTGATCGCACAGCGCGTGTGCCTCGGTGAGCGGCAAGTCGCCGGGCAACTCCAGGTGCAGCTGGACGAACCAGTGGCTACCGGAAACGCGCGTGCGCAAGTCATGGGCACCGCGCACCTCCGGGATGCTGCAGGCCAGCTGCAGCATCTGCTCGCTGATATCGCCGGGCAGTTCCTGGTCCATCAGGATCGCCGTACTTTCCCGGGCGATCTGCAGGGCGCTCCAGAGAATGTACAGCGCAATGCCCAGGCCGAAGAACGCGTCCAGTTGTGGCCAACCCAGACGCGCCAGAATCAGGGCGACGAGAATGCTGCCGTTGAGCAGCAAGTCGGAGCGGTAGTGCAGGGAGTCGGCGCGCACGGCCGTGGAGCCGGTGATGCGAATGACCTTGGCCTGGAGCAACAGCAAGGCCACGGTCAGCGCCAGCGACAGCAGCATGACGGCAATGCCGATGGCGGTATCACCCAGTGGCTGAGGATCGCGCAGGCGCTCTATCGCCTGCACACTGATCAGTACGGCACTGGCACCGATGAACAGCGCCTGCGCCATGCCGGCCATGGCCTCGGCCTTGCCGTGGCCGTAACGGTGATCGTCATCGGCCGGGCGTAGCGCGTAATGCACCGCCAGCAGGTTGAGAAACGACGCGACGCCGTCGAGCACCGAGTCGGTCAGCCCGGCCAGCATGCTTACCGAGCCGCTGAGCCACCAGGCCACTGCCTTGGTCAGGACCAGAATACTGGCCACCGCCAGCGAGGCGCGGGTGGCCAGGCGTAGCAGGCGTTGATGTTCAGCTGAAGGGGTCATGCTGCCATGGGCTTCCTGCGTGGTTTCAGGCGGCGGGCTTCAGGCCGTACATCGCCAGTTGCTCGACACTGCCGGCGTGCTGGATCAGCCGCGGGTCGTTCAGCGGCAGGCGCTGGCCGAGCTCGCTCTTGAGAATCGCCTGCAGCTTGCTGTTGTCGATCTTGCCATCGGCGCTGATCGCTTCGTGAAGTTTTTCCGGTGCTACTTGCGCAGTGCGGCCATGCGGCAGGTAGATGGCACCGGTGGCGAAGTCGACACCAAAGGCAATCAGCCCCGGGATCACGTAGAAGAGGATACCGATGGCGTCGAGGGCAACGATCACCGGGTCGACTTTGCCTTCGATCTGGCCGCGTCGTTCCGGGTAGAACAGCGTGCCGCAGGCCGAGAGTTGAGTCAGCAGGGTGGCGACCACAACGCCGCCGATGACACGAGAAGGAATACGCATGGATATCTCCGCAATGAAGGCCGTAACGATACAGGCAAAGAGCCGTTATCTACAGCTAAGACCATGATAGAGCAGGCCGGTTCGCCGTTATACTCGGCGTATTGTTTGAGGGCTCCCATGATTTCGTTACCGATCGATGCTGTCGTTCCCGCCTTGCGTGAAGCCTTGAGCCTGCGCCATGAAGCTGTATTGGAAGCGCCGCCCGGCGCCGGCAAGACCACGCGGGTTCCGCTGGCCCTGCTCAACGAGCCGTGGCTGGCGGGGCAGACAATTCTCATGCTCGAGCCGCGCCGGCTGGCAGCCCGTGCTGCTGCCGAGCGACTGGCCAGCGAGTTGGGCGAGCAGGTGGGGGAAACGGTCGGATACCGGATTCGCCTGGACAGCAAGGTAGGTCCCACGACCCGGATTGAAGTTGTGACTGAAGGCATCCTCACTCGTCGCCTGCAGGCTGACCCGGCGCTTGAGGGTGTGGGGTTGGTGATTTTTGACGAGTTTCACGAGCGCAGCCTGGATGCCGACCTGGCCCTGGCGTTGAGCCTCAATGGTCGTGAACTGCTGCGTGATGAGCCACCGCTGAAAATCCTGCTGATGTCAGCGACGCTGGAGGGCGAGCGCTTGTCGAGCCTGCTCGACGATGCCCCGGTGATCAGCAGCGAAGGGCGCATGTACCCGGTCGAGATGCGTTGGGGGCGTCCTTTTCAGCCCGGTGAATTCATTGAGCCACGGGTGGTCGACACGGTGTTGCAGGCCATTGCCGATGAGCCGGGCAGCCTGCTGGTGTTTCTCCCGGGCCAGGCCGAAATCCGTCGTGTGCATCAGGCGCTGCAGGACGCCCTGGGTGGGCGCCCGGAGATTCTGCTGTGCCCTTTGCACGGCGAACTGGACCTCAATGCACAGCGTGCGGCCATCGACGCTGCGCCTCCCGGCAAACGCAAAGTGGTGCTGGCGACCAATATCGCCGAGACCAGCCTGACCATCGATGGCGTGCGAGTTGTAGTCGACGCCGGCCTTGCGCGGGTGCCGCGCTTTGACCCGGGCAGCGGCATGACCCGGCTCGACACCCAGCGCATTTCCCGCGCCAGTGCGACGCAGCGCGCCGGCCGTGCTGGCCGTCTCGAACCCGGGGTGTGCTACCGGCTATGGTCGGAGGCTCAGCATGAACAGTTGGCCGCCTACAGCAGCGCCGAAATTCTTCAGGCCGATCTCGCGGGCCTGGCGCTGCAGCTGGCGCGCTGGGGCGTTACCCCGGATCAATTGCGCTGGCTCGACCAGCCCCCGGGTGCGGCATACGCTCAAGCGCTGGATCTGCTGCAATGCCTGGGTGCCTTCAAGACTGACAGTCAGGACAGCTTGAGTGATCACGGCCAGGCCATGGCCGAACTGCCGGCGCACCCGCGCATCGCCCACCTGTTGTTGCGTGGCCAGGACCTGGGCCTGGCCGACATGGCCTGTGACGTCGCCGCGCTGTTGGGTGAGCGCGATATTCTGCGTGGCGCTGGCGCCGACGTGCACAGCCACCTGGCCTTGCTCAGCGGTGAAACCCGAGCAAGCAAAGGCGGGCAGGGTGGGGTGCAACGGGCCCGGCAACTGGCGAGGCAGTATCGCGGCTACCTGCGTGGCAAGGCGCGCACGGCAGTTGCCGATCCCGGGCATGATCGCTGGCTCGGCGCGCTGCTGGCGCTGGCCTACCCGGACCGGGTCGCCCAGCAACGACGCACCGGCGGTGCCGAATACCGCCTGGCCAATGGTCGCGCAGCGCTGTTTGGCGAGCCCGATGCGCTGATGAAATGCCCGTGGCTGGTGGTTGCCGACCTCGGTAGCCGGCAAGGGCAGCGCGAAGAGCGTATCTACCTGGCGGCGGAGTTTGACCCGGCGTTGTTTGACGGGGTGTTGGCCGAACAGGTGCGCACCCTCGACCTTCTCGATTGGGACGAGCGTGAAAACGTCTTGCGTGCCGAGCGCCAGCGCAAGGTCGGCGAACTGGTGCTCAGCCGTGAGCCGTTGACCGGCCTGGACGATGATGCCCGGGCGCGTGCGCTGCTGGCGCTGGTCCGGCGCAAAGGGCTTGAGCTACTGAACTGGACCCCTGAACTACGCCAGTGGCAGGCGCGGGTGGCGCTGTTGCGGCAGATTGATCTGGAGGCCGGGGCTGCCAGTGAATGGCCCGACTTGAGCGACAGTACCTTGATGGCAAACCTGGAGGGGTGGTTGCAACCCTACCTGGGCAAGGTCACCCGCCTGAGCCATTTTGCCCAGCTCGATTTGTCGTCGATGCTGCGCAACCTGTTGCCCTGGCCGCTGCCCCAGCGTCTTGATGAATGGGCACCGGTGCATGTGAGCGTGCCCTCCGGATCGAACATTCGCCTGGACTACAGCGAGCGGCCACCGGTGCTGGCCGTGCGCATGCAGGAACTGTTCGGCCTTGCCGATACCCCGCGCATTGCTCAGGGGCGTCAGCTGGTGCTGTTGCACCTGCTGTCACCGGCGCGGCGCCCGGTACAGGTGACTCAGGATCTGGCCAACTTCTGGCGTACTACTTATGCCGAGGTGAAGAAGGACTTGAAGGGACGTTATCCAAAACACTATTGGCCCGACGACCCACTGGTGGCTGAGGCGACAGCACGGGCGAAGCCGCGCAAAGTCTGAGCTCAATAACCTATGTTGGTCTGGTCGGGTAGCCACCAGTCGATCAGCTCTGGTGGCTTGTTTCATCCATGTGATTGACGTCAGCCTCAATCAACCCGTTTGATCAGGAACTCGTGGACATCACCGTCTGAGACATTCAGCAGAAAGAACGTGCCCGGCTGGCGGTGGGGGGTATCAGGCAGGGCTTTGACCTGATGGCCCAGGTGGTCGCGCCATCGGCAAACCAGTCCCTGTTCGGTCCAGGCCAGCGGCTCAAGCTTCCAGTAGTCGCTGACCTCGGCCCGTTCGTATAAACCGAGGTAACCATTGCGGCTGATGCCGAGTTTTTTCGCCGCCTTTCGTCCTGTGCCGGAAATGTTGAAGTGCAGGCGGTTCTCGGTTTGTGAGTGCAGCACGAAATCGAAGACAGGTGGATCTTCGTTGCCGCCCGCCTGAAGCCAGTCGTCTTCAGGGGTAACTCCCCAGGAAAATTTGTCACTCAAACGGCTGAGGCGCAGAGGTATTTCGCGGCCCGCGTTGAGCAAGTAGACCTGTCCTTGAAACGACGAACCCACTTCGGCGTCCAGGTGTTGATTCTGAGTATCGGTCATGGGATTTCCTTATCAATGCATAGAACGCTGGATCAAACGTTGGCCCGTTCGATACGGAACGTGACTTCCTTGCCTTCGCCGACTCTCAGATAGGAGAAGCGAGGGCTGGTCACTGCCGGATCGTGGTGTGTGCGGATCACAGGTCTGTGCTTTTCACCAGGAGGGCTTTCGGGGGCAGCCGTTTCATCAACAATATGGAGCGCGCCGAGAAATACTTCGGCGCGCTTGGCCCAGTTGTTGTCATTCGTGAATGCGTTCAATGGATGCTCCCTGCATATCGGTAGTGAACTGTCACTTTCACCGAGGCGCGGGAATCAGGGCAGCTTGCAGGCTTTCCAGGGAAGGGCGTGTTCTGCCCGGCGCTGCCGGGCAGTTGATCTGGACACAGCCGTGTTCAGGGCGCAGGCGGCTCCACCGCCGCTTCACTGACCAGCATGTACAGGCGGAACATCACCACCGTGCTGAACAGCTGCAGGAAGCTGTTGCCGCTGTCGATGGCCAGTTGCACCAGCGGCGAGGGTTCAGGCACCAGCATCTGGCTGATACCGTCAATCAACCACAAGGGTGCGAGTACACCGAGGATGCAGGTGAAAATCTTCCAGAAATTTCCGGTGGTCATCTGGAAGCTTTCGCGCATTGCCGCAATCGGTGGCAGGCCGCGCAATACCAGGAGGTATTCGGCAAACACCAGATGGACCATGACCCAGATCCCCGGAATGATGAACAGGGCCGCGCCGGCCATGATCAACAACGAGCTGAGCATCACCATCAGGGCGAACGACGGCCACAGGCGCAAGGCCATGGCCAGCAGGTTGCGCTTGAGCGGTGTATAACCGTTGCTGCGGGTGTCGAGGTAGAGAATCAGTGCGGCGCTGTACAAGGGGTAGAACAGCAGGCTGGCCAGCATGCCATAGCCCTGGGACGCGTCCTTGCCCAGTTGCTGGTAGAGCAACTGAGTAAATAGCGCTTCGAGCACCACCAGCGGCAAGCACAGCTGGAGAATGCTCAGCAGGTGGCGGCGGAAGAAATACAGGGAGTCACGCAAAACACTGAGCGGATTCATCGGTCGATATCGTAATGGCAAAAAGCAGGGCGTAACTTTAGCCCAGCCAGCCTCCAAGCTGAAGAAAGTTTCATCGCGACTTGTGTTGAATCCGCGGCCCAGACACCCCATTTTCAGTGAACGCGTATCCCCCCGGCTTTTGTATGAGGTTGCCATGAACAGTGAAGAACAAACCCTGATCGACGGCCTGTTTGGCCGGCTCAGGCAAGCTGAAGATCCGACCGTCCCCCGTGACGCGTCGGCCCAGGCACGGATTGCCGAGCACCTGCAACAACAGCCCGCCGCACCGTACTACATGGCGCAGGCGATCCTGGTCCAGGAAGCGGCGCTCAAGCGCCTGGACGATCAGAACAAGCAACTGCAGGCCGAGTTGAAACAAGCCCGGGCGCAAGTGGCTGCCACGGCGCCAAGCAACAGTGGTGGTTTTCTATCGAGCATTTTCGGCAGCGGTACCCGTGATCCTCAGCCACAAACGCAAGCATCCGCCAGCGCGTCGAGCGGTGGTGGCTGGCGTGAGCCGTCACGTGGGTTCAGCCAGCCTGGTGTTGCTCCGCAGCAAGGCTTCAACGCAGCGCCTGCGCCCGCACCCGCCCGTAGTGGTGCCAGTAGTTTCCTCGGTGGTGCTTTGCAGACCGCCGCAGGCGTAGCCGGCGGGGTCATGCTGGCGCAGGGCATCAGTAGCCTGTTCAACCATCACTCGCAACCTGAAGAAGTGGTCGAAGTCATCAAGGAAGAGCCTGCACCGGCCAGCGACAACGGCGGCTGGGGCAGTAACGACGAGCAACGACTGACCGCCGACAACAGCGGCTATGACAATGATCAGGGCGGCTTCATGAACACCGACTACGGCAACGATGACGGTGGTTTTTTCGACGGTGATGACAGCTTCATCTGACCGCGCATACCCGCACCGCCTCCAGGCTGGCATACTGGGCGCCGAAACGGCCCCGGTGTGCGGCGGCCGCTAACAGCGCCGTGGCGCCATGAGGATGAACGGTGAAGAAGATCGCGGTATTCGCCGATGTGCAGAACCTCTATTACACCGTGCGCCAGGCCTATGGCTGTCATTTCAATTATGCCGCGCTGTGGGCCGACATCAGCCAGCATGGCCAGATCGTCGAGGCGGTGGCCTATGCCATCGACCGGGGTGACAGCAAGCAGCAGCAGTTTCAGCAGATCCTGCGCAACCTCGGTTTCACGGTCAAACTCAAACCCTATATCCAGCGCAGCGACGGTTCGGCCAAGGGCGACTGGGATGTCGGCATTACCCTGGATGTGATCGACGCGGCGGCCAGGGTCGACGAAGTGGTACTGGCTTCCGGCGACGGTGATTTTGACTTGCTGCTTGAGCGGGTCATCAGCCGCCACGGTATCGAAGCGGTCGCCTACGGTGTTCCGGGCCTGACCGCCAACTCCCTGATTCGTGCGGCCAGCCGCTACGTGCCGATTGAAGGCGGCTTGTTGCTGCGGCACTAGTTTTTACTGAGGTTCAGTTTTTGGAACGTATTGCTGTCATCGACTTCGAAACCACCGGCATTTCACCGGGCGCCGGTTGCCGGGCCACGGAAGTGGCGG
Source organism: Pseudomonas alkylphenolica (assembly GCF_016009175.1). GTDB lineage: Bacteria > Pseudomonadota > Gammaproteobacteria > Pseudomonadales > Pseudomonadaceae > Aquipseudomonas > Aquipseudomonas alkylphenolica_B. The sequence goes on along the minus strand of NZ_JADUCM010000041.1, from coordinate 13,274 downwards.
TTGTCATGCTTGAGCGGGGGCGCATCGTCGAGCGCTACCAGAGCCTGATGAATGCCGGGTTGCCCGTGCCGGCCTTTGTCGCCTCGCTGACCGGTATCACAACAGCCATGCTGCGCAGCGCCCCGCCGATTGCCCAGGTCATGAATGAGGTGGCCGAATTCGTCGGTGATACGCCGATGCTGGCGCACAACGCCTCGTTCGACCAGAAGTTCTGGGATTACGAACTGGCGCAGATCGGTCGCAGCCGCAACCAGCGTTTTGCCTGTTCGATGCTGTTGGCCCGGCGCCTGATGCCAGCCGCGCCCAACCATAAGCTGGGGACCCTGACCCGTTGGGCCGGCCTGCCGGATACCGGCACTGCCCACCGGGCAATGGCCGATGCCGAGATGGCCGCCAACCTGGCCCAGCATATGGCCGGACGCCTGCGTGAGCAGGGTATCAATGGCGTGTCCCACCAGCTGTTCTGCAGCTTGCAGAAAGTGCCGGCGGCGAAGATTGGCGAGGCGCTCAACGCCTACCGCTAGGCCTTCTTGCCGTTGTGCTCAAGGTGACCCAGGGGCAAGCGTCGTTGCACCGCGCTGGAGAGGATGATCGAGGTTTTGCTGAAGCCGAACTGGGCGATGCGATTGATCAGCTCTTCAAGCTCGGGCATTGAGCCCACTGCCGCTTGCATGATCACGCAGGGGTCGCCGGTTACCCGGTGGCACTCGGTGAGTTGCGGGATCTGGGTGAGCGCTTCGTAGGTTTGCTGATTGCCGTGGCTGGCCAGGCGCAACTCGATCACGCACTGGATCGGCAGACCGACTTTCTCCAGATCGACCTTGGCCTGGTAGCCGGTGATCACGCCGCAGGCTTCAAGCTTGGCGACGCGTTCGGCGACCGCCGGTGCCGACAGATTGACCTTGCGCGCAAGCTCTGCGAACGAGGCCCGGCCATTTTCCAGCAAGGCGCTGAGCAGCATCCGATCGTATTTGTCCATGGGCTTCCCGAGGCGATTGCTGAATCGAAGGTTTGTGGGTGGAAGAACCGTTGTTTCAAAAGTGTACGGTTCTTTTAAACAGGTTTTGTAACTTATGTTCAGCTGCACACCTTTTTAAACTACCTCTCCAACAACACGATTTCGAGCCCCCCCCATGCCTGCCCCTCGTCGCTTCCCGTTGGTTTTGATCGGCGCCTTCCTCGCGTTGTACCTGGTGTGGGGTTCGACGTACCTGGTGATCCGTATTGGTGTCGAGTCCTGGCCACCGTTACTGATGGCGGGCGTGCGCTTCTTGATCGCCGGTACTTTGCTTTACGGCTTTTTGCGCTGGCGTGGGGTACCGGCACCGACCTGGCCGCAATGGCGTGCCGCCGGGGCGATCGGTGTGCTGTTGCTCAGCTGTGGCAATGGCGGCGTGACCCTGGCGGAGCACGCCGGTGTCGCCTCTGGCGTGGCGGCATTGGCGGTGGCGACCGTGCCGCTGTTCACCTTGTTGTTCGGCTTGTTCTGGGGTCAACGTAACACCCGTCTGGAATGGGCCGGGATCCTCCTCGGGCTGATCGGCATTGCCATGCTCAACCTCGGCTCGAACCTGCAGGCCAGCCCGATGGGCGCGGCGCTGATTCTGTTTGCGGCGGCGTCCTGGGCGTTCGGTTCGGTCTGGAGCAAAAGCCTGCCACTGCCCCAGGGGCCGATGGCCAGTGCGGCCGAGATGCTGGTGGGCGGCGCCGTACTGCTGCTGGGCAGTGCCCTGAGTGGCGAGCGCATGACGCAAATGCCCACGGCTGCCGGATGGGGCGCATTGGCCTACCTGGTGTTCTTCGGTTCGATCCTGGCGTTCAGCGCCTACATGTACCTGCTCAAGCATGTGCGCCCGGCAGCCGCCACCAGCTATGCCTATGTCAACCCGGCAGTGGCGGTGCTGCTGGGCATCCTCTTTGCGGGCGAGCAGATCGGCTTCGAGGAGTGCGTGGCGATGGCGGTGATCATTGGCGCCGTAGTGCTGATCGGTCTGCCGCAGTGGCGCAAACCTGCGGCGCAAGCTGCCAAGGCCCCGGCGCCGGCCGACGGCGAGCTGTGCAAGTGACTGCGGTTTGTCAGGAAGGCGCCGGCGGAACAAGGTAAACTGCCGCCATTGCTGAATTCCCCTGACGGTATTGCCATGACATTCGCCAAACTTGGCCTGATTGAACCTTTGCTGCGCGCGCTTGAGCGCCTGGACTACAACACCCCGACGCCGGTCCAGGCCCAGGCCATTCCGGCAGTGCTGGCCGGGCGCGACCTGATGGCGGCAGCCCAGACCGGTACCGGCAAGACTGCAGGCTTCGCCTTGCCGCTGCTGCAGCGCCTGACCCTGGAAGGCGCCAAGGTCGCCAGCAACTCGGTACGTGCCCTGGTGCTGGTGCCTACGCGCGAGCTGGCCGAACAGGTGCACAACAATATCCGTGAGTACGCCGAACATCTGCCGCTGAGTACCTACGCGGTGTACGGCGGGGTCAGTATCAACCCGCAGATGATGAAGCTGCGCAAGGGCATCGACTTGCTGGTGGCCACCCCGGGTCGCTTGCTCGACCTGTTCCGCCAGAACGCGGTGAAGTTCAATCAGCTCCAGGCTCTGGTGCTTGATGAAGCCGACCGCATGCTTGACCTGGGCTTCGCCGAAGAATTGCGGGCCGTCTATGCCGCCTTGCCGGTACGTCGGCAAACCTTGCTGTTCTCGGCAACCTTCTCTGACGAAATACGCCAGTTGGCTGCACAGACCCTGAATGACCCGTTGAGCATCGAAGTCAGCCCGCGCAACGTCACTGCCAGCACGGTCAAGCAGTGGATTGTGCCGGTGGACAAGAAGCGCAAGCCGGAGCTGTTCAGCCACCTGCTGCGCAAACAACGCTGGAAGCAGGTGCTGGTATTTGCCAAGACCCGCAACGGTGTCGATCAGCTGGTCGAGCGCTTGCGTGGCCAGGGTGTGAACGCCGACGGTATCCATGGCGACAAACCCCAGGCCACCCGCCAACGTGCGCTGGACAGTTTCAAGGCACGCGAGATCCAGATCCTCGTAGCTACCGACGTTGCGGCGCGGGGCCTGGATATTGATGATTTGCCGCTGGTGGTGAACTTCGACCTGCCCATCGTGGCGGAAGACTATATCCACCGTATCGGTCGCACGGGCCGCAAAGGCAACACCGGCGAGGCGATTTCACTGGTGTGCGCCGATGAAGTGCAACTGTTGTCAGCGATCGAGACGTTGACCCGCAAGACCCTGCCGCGTCACGAAGAGCCGGACTTCATTCCGGATCACAAAGTGCCGATGACCGATGCCAGTGGGCAGGTGCTGAAGAAGCCGAAGAAACCGAAAAAGCCCAAGGAAAGCAGCAGCAAGCGCAGCCTGGGACGCTGGATGGACAGTGCTGAAGCGCCAGCGGCCGCTCCAGCGGCCAAGCCTGTGCGCAAGGTGCCAACCTTCAATACCGGCCCGCGCAAGCGCAAACCTTGAGGTTTGTGGCTTTGTAGACTGTAGGAGCTGGCGCAGCCTGCGATGGGCTGCACAGCAGCCCCGAGGGTCGAGTTGGCGGAACAAGTGGCGACCGCTACGCGCTCGATCGCAGGCTCCTACACACACGCATCGGTATGATCAGCGTCGTTCAACCATTCCAGCATCCCAAGCCCCGCTTTGCGCCCGCTGGCAAAGCATGCGGTCAGCAGATACCCACCGGTCGGTGCTTCCCAGTCGAGCATCTCGCCTGCACAAAACACTCCTGGTAGCGCCTTGAGCATCAAGCGTTGATCCATTGCCTCAAACATTACCCCGCCAGCACTGCTGATCGCCTCGTCCAGCGGGCGAGGGCGCACCAGTTCGATCGGCAGGGCCTTGATCGCCCGGGCCAGCTGCGCCGGGTCGGCGAAGGTCGAGGCATCGGTCAGTTCGCGCAGCAGCGCGGCTTTGACGCCATCCAGGCCCAACTGGCTGTGCAGGTGCTTGGCCATCGAGCGTGAGCCCCGGGGTTTGCTCAAGGCTGTCTGAACGTTATCCACAGTGCGATTGGGCAGCAGGTCGAGCAGCACCGTGGCACTGCCGGCGCGGTTGATCGCTTCACGGATCTGCGCCGACCAGGCGTAGACCAGGCTGCCCTCCAGGCCCTGGGCGGTGACTATGCACTCACCCAGGCGTGGCGGTTGTCCGGCCAGGCTCAGGGCGATGTTCTTCAGCGGGGCGCCAGCAAACTTGTCCTTGAGCAGGGGGCTCCAGGCCTGCACTTCAAAACCGCTGTTGGCCGCCTGCAGTGGCGCGACCTCGACGCTTTTATCCACAAGCCAGGGCAACCAGGCTGCATCAGAGCCCAAGCGTGCCCAACTGCCACCACCCAGTGCCAGCAAGGTCGCCGCCGGTTTGAGCGCCAGTTCACCCTGTGGATAAGCCACTCGCAGGCTGCCATCGGCATTCCAGCCAATCCAGCGGTGCCGGGTGTGGATAACTACCCCGGCATCGCGCAGACGCTTGAGCCAGGCGCGTAGCAGCGGGGCGGCTTTCATGTCGCGGGGGAAGACCCGGCCGGAGCTGCCTACGAAGGTTTCGATGCCCAGGCCATGAATCCACTGGCGCAAGGCGTCGGCATCGAAGCCCTCCAGCAGCCCGGCGACTTCGCCGCTGCGCTCGGCATAACGGCTGATGAAGGCCGGGTAGGGCTCGGAATGGGTAATGTTCATGCCGCCGACACCGGCCAGCAGGAACTTGCGCCCCACTGAGGGCATGGCGTCGTACAGGCTCACCGCGACGCCGGCCTGACTGAGTACTTCGGCGGCCATCAGCCCGGCTGGCCCGCCTCCGATAATGGCGACGTGGGGACGGTTGGCACTGGCGGTGTCGGTCATGGCGGGCTGCAAGCTGGAAAAAAGAGCCGCATTCTACCCCAGCAGGGTCTCGGGAAACACTGATCAAAAAACGAACAGCTGCCTCAAGCCCAGGTAAACAAAGGGCTTGGTGGGCTTTCGCAGAGGTTATCCACAGGCGGTTCCACAGTCATTGTGAGTAACCCAACACCCGGCTGGCGCTGTGGTGGAGGATGCCGTGACGGCGCGCCAGGGCCTGACGGTCCTTGCTGTAGCCGCCTCCAATAACGCCCACCACCGGGATGTCCCGGGCCAGGCACTGGCGCAGTACATGCTCGTCGCGAGCCGCCACACCGGCGTCGGTCAACTGCAGGTAGCCGAGGGCATCGTCCTTGTGCACGTCGACACCGGCGTCATAGAGCACCAGGTCCGGCCGGTACAACGGGAGCAAATAGTTCAGGGCATCCTCGACCACCTTCAGATAAGCCTGGTCGCCCATGCCCCGCGGCAAAGGGATGTCCCAGTCGCTTTGTGCCTTGCGCGCCGGGAAGTTCTGCTCGCAGTGCAAGGACACGGTGATGGCATCCGGCGTGTCGTGGAGAATCCGCGCGGTGCCGTCGCCCTGGTGCACGTCGCAGTCGAAGATCAGCACGCGGTGTACCCGGCCGGCGGCGAGCAGGTAGTGGCTGATCACGGCGAGGTCATTGAAGATGCAAAAACCGGCCGGGTGGTCGTAATGAGCGTGGTGAGTACCGCCAGCCAGGTGGCAGGCGATGCCGTGCTCCAGGGCAAGCTCTGCTGCCAGCAACGAACCACCCACTGCCCGTACGGTGCGGCGCGCCAAGGCTTCACTCCAGGGCAAGCCAAGGCGGCGTTGGTCCTCGCGTGACAATTCACCCTGCATGTAGCGTTCGATGTAGTCGCGGTCATGGGCCAGGGCCAGGATGTCGTTGGGGCAGATCTGCGGGCGAATCAAGGCCTGGTCGGTGGTCAGGCCGCTGTCGATCAGGTGATCGCGCAGCAACCGGAACTTGTCCATCGGAAAGCGGTGCTCGGCAGGAAAGTCCGGGCTGTAGTCGTCGTGGTAGATCAGCGGCAGGGGCATGGCGGGTTCTTGAGCAGGGCAGGTGTTGATCTTGCCAGTTGCCGCTGGCGTTGCGCTACCTTATAAGCTGACCCGGGTACTTTTCTACAGGTGACGTGACAATGCTGGCTTCCTGGACGTTCTGGGCGCTGCTCTCCGCCGTATTTGCAGCGCTGACCGCCATCTTCGCCAAGGTGGGCATCAGCGGCATTAACTCCGACTTCGCCACTCTGTTGCGCACCGTGGTGGTGTTGGTCAGCCTGGCACTGATTCTCTACGCCACCGGCCAGTACCAGTCGCTGAGCTCGATCTCTCCTCGCAGCTACCTGTTTCTGGTGCTGTCGGGGTTGGCCACAGGTGCCTCCTGGATCTGCTACTTCCGCGCCCTGCAACTGGGCCAGGCATCGCAGATTGCGCCTGTGGATAAACTCAGTGTGGTGCTTGTCGCCGTGCTCGGGGTTACCTTGCTCGGCGAAAAGCTCGACCTGCGCCAGTGGGCAGGTATCAGCCTGGTCACGCTGGGTGTGGTGATGCTGGCATGGCGGTGAACGTCGGTGCGGGCAGGTCCGCTCAGAAGTCCCAGCGCGTGGTCAGCATCACGTTACGCGGTTCGCCGTAGTACGTGGTGTCGAAGTTGCCCAGCCCGCTCAGGTAGCGCTTGTCGAACACGTTGTTGGCGTTGACGGTAAAACTCAGGTGCTCGTCGTACTGGTAGCGGCTCATCAGGTCGACCAGGGTATAGCCGCCTTGCTTGATGTAGGTGTAGTCGTTCACTGCACCGCTGTAGATCTTGCCGTAGAACGCGCTCTGCCAGTTCACGCCACCGCCGACCGTGACCTTGTCGAGCATGCCCGGGAGGCGGTAGGTGGTGAACACCCGCACCAGGTGCTCAGGCTTGCTGGTGCTCATCGGGAAGCCGTACATGCGCTGCTCGTCGGCATCACGGGTACGGGCATAGGTGTAGCCGGCCGAGAGGTTCCAGCCTTCCTGCAGCTCGCCGGCAACCTCGAGTTCGATGCCGTTGGTGGTGGCGCCGCTGGTGGCCTTGTAGATGCCTTCGTTGGTGATCGGGTTGGTGCCGATCGACTCGGCGACGTTGTCCTGCTCGATGCGGAACACAGCCAGGCTGGCGTTCAGCCGCCCTTCGAAATAGGCCGCTTTCAGACCGGTTTCGTAGCTGTCGCCCTCAACCGGGTCGAGGGTGACGCCATTGGCGTCCTTGTTGCTTTGTGGCTGGTAGATCGAGGTGTAGCTGGCGTACACCGAGTAGGTGTCGTTCAGGTCGTAGACGATACCGGCGTAGGGGGTGACCACGCCGTGTTCCTTGTAGCTGGCCGAGTTGTCCGGAAAGTTCGGGTTGAGGCCGTCGTAGTCATAGTTGTCGTGGTATTTGAAGGTGCTGACGCGGGTACCGAGGATCACCGAGAGGTCGTCGGTGGGACGCAGGCGGGTGGCGATGTAGGCACCGTTCTGGCTTTTCTTTTGCTCGTACTTGCCGTTCTTCGGGAAGTCCGGCACGCCAATGTGACCGTTCCAGTCGAAGATGCTCCCCGGCACCAGGCCGAATTCGCTGGTGTCCCAGGTGCTGCCGGTCTGGCGCGAGTGCGAGGTGTTGTAGCCGACCACCAGGTCATGCTCGCGGCCGAACAGGCTGAACGGCCCGGACAGGCTCAGGTCGGCAGAATTCTGCACCCGATGACCTTCCCAGCGGCCCCAGAAAAAGTACATGCCGTTGCCATCGCGGTCCGGGCTGCCGCCACTGGCCGATGCCAGGCGGGTGTCGTGGTCGCTTTGCAACTGATTGAGGCTGAGCTTGAGCGTCCAGTCGTTGGCCAGGGCCTGTTCAAGCGAGGCAAAGTAGGTGCGGTTCTGGAAGTCGCGGCGGCTCCAGTCGGCGCCCGGGTTGAACGATCGGGAAAAATCCGTGCGGCCACCGTCGGCGTAATACACCGGGTTGCCGGTCCAGGAGGTGCCGCGTGGTGTGGTGTTCTGCTGGTCGATACCGACGGTGAGCAGGGTGTCGGGGGTGATGTCGGCTTCGAGAATGCCGTAGTACACCTCTTTTTTCTGCTGGTAGTGGTCCTGGTAGCCCTTCTTGTCTTGCTGGGCGCCGACGAAGCGGCCGCGCAGGGTGCCGCTGCTGTTCAGGGGGCCGGAAACATCGCCTTCGCCGCGGTAGTCATCCCAGCTGCCGGCACTGCCGGTCACTGAAGCCTGAAACTGCGCGGTAGGCTTTTTGCGGATCAGGTTGACGGTGGCCGAAGGATCACCAGAGCCTGTCATCAGGCCGGTAGCGCCCTTTAGTACTTCGACGCGGTCATAGATGGCCATGTCGACATGGGCAGTGCCTTCGTCATACACGCCGTCATAGATGGTATTGACCCCGTCGTACTGATAGTTGGTGATAACCAGGCCACGGCTGGTGAACTCGGTACGGTCACTGTCGTAGGTCTGCGCCGAAACACCGGGGGTATTGCGCAGGACATCGGAGATGCTCTGGGCGCCCTGGTCGTCCATCAGTTGCCGGGTGACGACGGTGATCGACTGGGGCGTTTCGCGGATCGACAACGGCAGCTTGGTCGCGGTGCGCGATGCGGCGGTGGTGTAGGAGCCGGTGTTCTCAGTGGTTTCGCCGAGCAATTGGCCATTGATACTGGTCGCGCCCAGTTCCAGCGCGCCGCTGTTGTTGGCCGGGACCAGCACATAGCCGCCGTTGCTCTGGCGCTGGGCCTGCAGGCCACTGCCCTGAAGCAGGCGTGCGAGGCCTTCTTCAATGGAATACTCGCCCTGCAGTCCGGCAGATTGTCGGCCTTGGGTCTGCCGGGCATCGAACGACAAGGTGATGTTGGCGCGGGTCGCGAACAGGCTCAGGGTAGTGCCCAGCGGCCCCGGGGCAATCTGGAAGCGGGTACTGGCGCTCTGGGCCTGGGCCTGGGTTGGCAGCAAGGCCAGAATCGGCAGCGGTGCCAGGGTCAGGCCAAACAGTGCCAGGTGAACGGCGCGAACCAGAGGACGGGGTGCCCGGGGGCAGATGCGGGTCATGCAGGTTTTCCTTCGATTGGCTGGGCAGATGTGCAGCTGGATTTGCTGCTTTACCTGCGTAGCCGAATGAGAATGAAAATCGGCAACCCATTTTTTGAAAATGATCAGGCAGGCTCGATGCTGACCCAGTAACGCGTCAGGTAGCGCACGTTGACGGGCAGCGAAGCACTGAGGTTTTCCAGGATGGTGTCGGTATCGTCGATGCGAAAGGCACCGGACAGACGCAAGTCGGCAATGCCCCCGGCGCAGCGCAGCACGCCTGGGCGATAGCGGCGCAGCTCAGCGACGAAATCGGCCAGGCGCCACTCGATCACGGTGAGCATGCCCTGTGTCCAGGCGCCGGTACCTGGCGCTGCGGCCTGGGCGATGCCGATCTGGCGCTGGTTGAAACTGACCGATTGCCCTGCGTCCAGGCGCAGCATCAGCAGCGGGCTATCCACCGGGCGAATCTCCACCGCGTGCTGCAACACGCTGACCTGGCTACGGCCTTCTTCGCTACGCACGCTAAAGCGCGTACCCAGGGCGCGCACCCGGCCTTCGGTGGTGTGTACCTCAAAGGGGCGGGCGCGTGGGTCGCTGGCGGTTTGCACCATGATTTCGCCACGGTACAGGCGCAACGCGCGCAGCTGGCCGTCGTAACGGACATCCACGGCTGTGTCGCTGTTGAGTTCAAGCTGGCTGCCATCGCTGAGCCTGACCTGTCGCCGCTGCCCCTTGCCAGTGCGCAGTTCGGCCATCAACGCCTGCGCAGGCGTACTTTCCCGTACCGCCCAGCCGGTGGCGCCGACCGCCAGGAGCATGGCCAGGGTCTTGAGTACCGCACGCCGACGCGCGCGTACACCGGCCAGGGTCGGCAGGGCGACATCAGCGGGCAGGCTGCCCAATTGGCGTTGCAGTTTTTCGACGCGGGCCCAGGCCTGGGCATGGGCCTGGCTTTTTCCCAGCCAGTCCTGCCAGGCCTGTAACTGGGCGTCGCTGGGCTGCGCGGCGTTGAGCTGGACGTACCAGGTCGCAGCGGCTTCCAGGGTGCGGTAATCCAGGGCATTGGCCATTCAGTCGTCCGTCAGCAGCAGGCAATGGGTCATGGCGCGGATCAGGTGCTTCTTCACCGTGGTGACGGAAATATCCAGACGCTCGGCAGTGGCCACGTAACTCAGGCCTTCGAGCTGTACGGCCAGAAAGATGCGCCGGGTCCGCTCGCCCAGGCCATCGAGCAAGGTGTCCACGGCCACCAGGGTTTCAAGAATCAGCAGACGCGTTTCCGGCGAGTCGGCCAGGCGTTCCGGGCGGTTGGCCAGTTCGGCAAGGTAGGCCTGTTCCAGTGCCTTGCGGCGGAATTTGTCGATCATCAGTGCATGGGCAATGGCGCCCAGGTAGCTGCGTGGCTCGCGAATGGTCTGCGCATTACGAGCGGTCAGCACCCGGATGAAAGTGTCCTGGGCCAGGTCTGCGGCATCGCTGGCATTGCCCAGGCGAGCGCGTAGCCAGGCTTTGAGCCAACCGTGGTGTTCGCTGTAGAGCGTATGCAGAGCGGCATGATCGGGAGCAGGCATGAACGGCAACCAGCACAGTAATTGATAATTAGTCGCATTATTGATGTTTGACCGGATGTTTCGCAAGAGCCGGTGCTTGACCAGCGTGCGGTCGCGGCCAAGACTGATCAGCTCTTTACCGTGTCCAATCAGGAGGTGCGCATGACCAGCAAGGCTATCTACGTTCAGGCGGGCGGCGGTTACGACAAGGTTCAGCTCGGCAACTGCGAGGCGCCAGCACCGCAGGCGGGAGAAATCACCGTACGGCTGCATGCCAACTCGCTCAACTACCACGACTTTGCCGTGGTCAGCGGTATGTGGGGGCCGACAGCACCGCGCATTCCCATGGCTGACGGCGCCGGGGTGGTAACGGTGGTCGGCGCCGGGGTCACGGAATTTGCCGTAGGCGACGCGGTGGTCAGTACCTTTTTCCCGGACTGGCTGGACGGCCAGGCGCAGGTCGAAGGCTTTGGCACCGTGCCGGGAGACGGCATCGATGGCTATGCGCGCGAGCAGGTCACCGCACGCGCCACCTCGTTTACCCACGCCCCCAAAGGCTACAGCCATGCCGAAGCGGCGACCCTCACCACCGCCGGGGTCACGGCCTGGCGTGCGCTGATGGCCGATGACTCACTCAAGCCGGGCGACACGGTACTGGTGCAAGGGACAGGCGGTGTGTCGATATTCGCGTTGCAGTTTGCCAAGCTGGCCGGCGCCACGGTAATTGCCACCTCGTCGAGCGACGAGAAACTCGAACGCCTCAAGGCCATGGGCGCTGATCACCTGATCAACTACCGCAAGACCCCGGCCTGGGGCGAAACGGTACGCCAGATCACCGGCAACCGCGGTGTGGATCACGTCATCGAAGTGGGCGGCCCGGCAACCCTGGAGCAATCCATGATCGCTGCGCGCATAGGCGGGCATATCTCGCTGATCGGTATTCTGACCGGCGTCGCCGGCCAATTGCCGCTGGTGCAGGCGCTGGTACGGCAGATTCGCCTGCAAGGCGTATTGGTGGGGAGCCGCGCTCATCAGCAGGCGCTGGTGCGGGCCATCGATGCCAACGGCCTGCGTCCGGTCATCGACAAATCCTTCGCCCTGGAGCAGATCGTCGACGCGTTTCGCTATCAGGAGAGCAACCAGCATTTCGGCAAGATTTGCCTGGAATTCTGATCACCCGCCCTATAGAAGTCGCCCGACCTTGGTCGGGCTTGACCTCTGCCCGTTATTGCTCAAGCTCGCTAACTGTCTGCTTTTAAAGCATTTTCAAGAAATCTTGATACACACTCTTTCGCCCTCGTTGAATGTTATTTCAAACACCTTGTGTGATATTTTGCCCGCCGCTCGAAAGTCCATGGAACAGCGCGACCGTTCTGACAGTGGCGCTGTGACGCATCGATTCAGGTGCTTCCGGTAATAAATACAAATACGCAGTGAGTGTGATCATGAGTGCAACCCCCCGCACCGCCGTCAGCGGTGCTGACGCTTCCACGTCCGAATCTTCGGGCCTTGAGGTCAAACGCCTGACCTTCGTCGAGGCCGTGGCGATGATCGTGGGCACCAACATCGGTGCTGGCGTGCTGTCGATGGCCTATGCCAGCCGCCTGGCCGGCTACATGCCATTGCTGCTATGGCTGGCCGTTGCCGGCGTCTTCACCACCATCTCCATGCTGTACGTCTCGGAAACCACCTTGCGCACCCGCAGCCATCACCAGTTGAGTGGCCTGGCGCAGCGCTACGTCGGTTCCTTCGGGGCCTGGGCGATCTTTCTCTCGGTGGCGGTCAACAGCATCGGTGCGCTGACCGCCTACATGAGCGGCAGTGGCAAGATTCTCAGTGAGTTCTTTGGTATCAGCCCGGCGCTGGGCAGCCTGCTGTTCTTCCTGCCGGCCGCGTTTGTGCTGTACCTGGGGCTCAAGGCCATCGGTAAGGGCGAGAAGTTCATCAGCATCGGCATGGTCTCGATGACCCTGGTGCTGGTGGTGGCGACGCTGATCAATGAGCACACCGACTTTGCCAACCTGTTCGATGGCAGCTGGATCTACATGATCCCGGTGTTCAACATTGCCGTGTTCTGCTTTTCTGCGCAGTACGTGGTGCCGGAGATGGCCCGTGGTTTCAGCCACGCGCCCAAGCGTCTGCCAGTCGCGGTCATTACCGGCATGGTGATCACCTTCATCCTGCTGGCGATCGTGCCGATGTCGGTGATTGCCCTCAACGGCCTGGAAAACCAGACCGAGGTAGCCACCCTGGCGTGGGGCCAGGCCCTTGGGCAGTGGGCGTTCTACACCGCCAACACCTTTGCCCTGTGCGCGATGATGACTTCGTACTGGGGCCTGGGCGGCAGCTTCCTGACCAACATCTTCGACAAGTTCAAAAGCCTGGGCTCGGAGAGCAATCCGAAGAACCGTCTGCTGGTGCTGGCCATCGTCTGCGTACCGCCGTTCATCCTGGCCTACAGCGGCATGGTCGGCTTTGTTAACGCGTTGTATTTTGCCGGTGTGTTCAGCGGCGTGATCCTGTCGATCATGCCCATCCTGATGCTGCGTTCTGCACGCAAGAACGGTGACATCGTGCCCGCCTGGCAGTGCGGCTGGATTGCCCATCCGCTGATTCAGGTACTGGTGGTCATCCTTTACCTGTGCAGCATGGCTTACGCGATTGCCAGTGCATTTGGCTGGTTGCCAGGCGGCTGGTAAGCCCACGTTGCGGGCCCGGGGGGGGGGGGGGGGACCCCTGGGGGGGGGGGGGTGGTTTTACACAGGACGGCCCGCCCGGGCCGGGGGGCGGGGGGGGTGGGGGGGGGGGG
>NZ_JADUCM010000040.1 GCF_016009175.1 Pseudomonas alkylphenolica | reverse complement strand
AACTTGCCCTGGGCGGCCAGCTGCTCGGCCGGGATCATGTGGCTCATCATCAAAAAGCCGACGGTGTCCATGCCCAGCTCGCGGGCGTATTCGATGTGCTGCTTCGACACGTCGGCTTCGGTGCAATGCGTGGCCACGCGTACCACCCGCGCACCGGCGTTGTAGGCAGCCTTGAGGTCATGCACCGAGCCGATGCCGGGCAGCAGCAAGGTGGCGATCTGCGCATGCTCGATGACGTCGGCCACGGCCTCGATGTACTCAAGGTCGGTGTGTTTGCCAAAGCCGTAGTTGAAGCTCGAGCCCTGCAGGCCGTCGCCATGGGCGACTTCGATCGAATCGACCTTGGCCTTGTCCAGTGCGCGGGCAATGTCCTGCACGTTCTGGATCGAGTACTGGTGGCGAATGGCATGGCTGCCGTCGCGCAGGGTGACGTCGGAAATGTAGATTTTCTTACCGTTCATGGGCGAGCTCCTCAGCCGTTGAGCATCGACAGCGCCATGCGCTCGGCGGTGGCCAAGGCAGCGGAAGTCATGATGTCGAGGTTGCCGGCGTAGGCTGGCAGGTAATGGGCGGCGCCTTCGACTTCGAGGAACACCGAGGTCTTCAGACCGGAGAAGCGGCCGTGGCCGGGAATGTTCAACGGCGCATCCTCGGGGATCACGTCGAACTGCACCTTTTGCTTGAGGCGGTAGCCCGGCACATAGGCCTGCACGGCGGCGGCCATTTCCTCGATGGAGGCTTCGACCTTGGCCTGGTCGGCGGCTTCGGAGAGCACGAACACCGTGTCACGCATCATCAGCGGCGGCTCGGCCGGGTTCATGACGATGATCGCCTTGCCCTTGGCCGCGCCACCGATCACTTCGATGGCTTTGCTGGTGGTTTCGGTGAATTCGTCGATGTTGGCGCGGGTGCCGGGACCGGCGGATTTGCTCGCAATCGAGGCAATGATCTCGGCGTAATGCACCTTGGCCACGCGCGACACCGCCGCCACCATCGGGATGGTTGCCTGGCCGCCGCAGGTGACCATGTTGACGTTCAGCTGGCCGAGGTTCTGCTCCAGGTTGACCACCGGCACGCAGTACGGGCCGATGGCCGCCGGGGTCAGGTCGATCAGGCGGATACCCGGTTTGATCGAACGCAGGAACGCGTCGTTCTTGACGTGGGCGCCGGCGCTGGTGGCATCGAAGACGAAGTCGATGTCGGCAAACGCTGGCAGACGGGTCAGGCCTTCTACGCCTTCGTGGGTCGTGGCCACGCCCATCCGTGCAGCGCGCGCCAGGCCATCGGACGCCGGGTCGATACCCACCATCGCCGACATTTCCAGGTGCTGCGCGTTACGCAGGATCTTGATCATCAGGTCGGTGCCGATGTTGCCGGAGCCGATGATGGCGACTTTTAGTTTTTTCATGGTGTTTACCTTGTCTGCACGCACGTCGCCGATTACTCGACACTGAACTCGACTGCTACCTGGCCGATGCCTTCGATGTCGGCCTCGAAGCGATCACCCGCGGCCACAGCGGCCATCGGCCCCAACGCCCCGGTGAGAATCACATCGCCCGCCTTCAGCGGCTCGCGCAGGCGCGCCATGGTCCGCGCCAGCCATACGGCAGCATTGAGCGGGTGGCCCAGGCATTCGGCACCGCTGCCCGTGGAAACGACCTCGCCGTTACGGGTCATGCGCATGCTGGCGTTGCGCAGGTCCAGGCCGTCGATGCGACGGGCCGGGCCGCCGAGCACGTAGCAACCGCTGGAGGCGTTGTCGGCCACGGTGTCGACAAAACGGATGTTCCAGTTCTGTACGCGTGAGCCAACGATCTCCAGGGCCGGCATGACCCAGCCGGTTGCGCCCAGTACGTCGGCGAACGTGGTGTCGATGCCCGGCAGGTCGCGCGCCAGAACCAGGGCAATCTCCGCCTCGATCTTCGGTTGCAGCACGCGGTTGAACGGCACCACTTCGTTGTCGCCGTAGCACATGTCGGCAAACAGGGTGCCGAAATCCGGCTGGTCGACGCCGAGCTGGGCCTGCACCTTGGGGTTGGTCAGGCCGATCTTGCGCCCGACCACGCGACGGCCGCCCGCCACGGCATGGGCGACGTTGAGGCGCTGGATCGCATAGGCGGCCTCGTCGTTGTCTTCACCGATCAGCTCGCGCAGCGGTGCGATGGCCAATGCCGACACTTCAGCCTGGCGCAAGGCGGCTGCCAGCTGGTCGAGGGTCTGTTGAGAAATGCTCATTGTGTACCTCAAATAAAGTTCACACCGCTCAATGGGTGAGGAAGTCCAGCACCATGCGGTTGAAGGCGTCCGCGTGCTCCCACTGGGCCCAGTGGCCGCAACGGTTGAACACGTGCAGGTGGGCGTTGGGCAAGCCCGCCAACAGGCGCAGGCCGGCATCCATCGGCACAAAGCGGTCATCACGACCCCAGACGATCAGGGTCTGCGCGCTGATTTCGCCCAGGCGTGGGCTGAAGTCAGGGAACTGCTTGGGATTGGCCGCCAGGCTGGCAACGAAGTTGTCCAGGTGGTCGCGGCGCGCAAGCATGTTGTCCAGACGGGTCTGGTACAGGGCGTCGGTCAGGCTGCTGGCATCGAAGACGAAGACGGTCATCATCTTCTTCAGGTTGTCGATGGTCGGCTCGCGGTACAGGCCGTTGAGCAACTTGATGCCCTCGGGCGGCATCGGCGCAAACGGGCTCGCCCCGCCGGTACCGCCGCCCATCAACACCAGTTTGCCGACCCGCTGCGGGTTGGCCAGGGCAAAGGCTACAGCGCTGTGGCCGCCCATCGAGTTGCCGATCAGGTGCACACGGTCCAGGTCCAGCACATCCAGCAGGCCTTTGAGCGCGCGGGCGTTGAGGTCCGAACGCGAGCCGGTGCAGACGATCGGGTCGCTTTTGCTCCAGCCAGGGCAGTCCATCAGGATCACCCGGTAACCGGCATTGGTCAGCGGCTCGATGTTGCGGTTGAAGTTTGCCCAACCGCTGGCGCCAGGACCGGAGCCGTGCAGCATCACCACGGTTTCGGCGCCCTGGCCGATATCGTTGTAGTGCAGTTGCAGGTCGAGGTCGCCTTCGCTGATACGGGCGAAACGGCTGGTTGAAGCTTCGGTCGGTACGGCAGTGACAGTCGTCATGTCAGGCATCCTTCAACGGTGAGCATTCAGGGCGGGCCGCGAGCGCGCCAAACCCGGCGATCCACTCGGGGATCGGGCGGTAATAGCGGTCGCAGGCGTGATAGGGGCCGAACGCCGACAGCGCAGCGAACGCGGCGACCCAGGTTTTCACTTCATGGGTGGACTTGCCGGCCAGCCTCGACAGCTCGGCATTGCCCAGGCTGTCGAGGTCGCTGATACGGCCACTGGCCAAGGTGTCGAGGAACCCCTGGTCCCAGGCCGGGTTCAGCGGATGCAGAGAGCCCTGGTCTTCGACAAAACGCCGGGCCGCCTGAATGACGCGCTGCTGACGCGCCTCGCGCTCGTCGGCCGGCAGATCACGGCCACTGCCCATCAGGCGGTCGGCCATACGGGCATCGACATGGGCCAGTTCCGGCACCGGCGGCTGGTGCGACAGGCCACCAGAACCGATAAACAGCACGCGCTTGTTCAGGGTGCCGGCATAACGGCCGATGGCCTCGCCCAGCAAACGTGCGCGCCGGAAGCTCGGCAGCGGCACCGCCACCGAGTTGATGAACACCGGAATCACCGGGCACCGGTCAATTCCACCGAGCAGCAGTTCAAGTGGCTGGGCAAAACCATGGTCGACCTGCATGCAATACGACACAGCTGCGTCCACGCCGGCATCCAGCACCGCATCGGCGCAGCCTTCAGCCAGCGCCTTGGGCACATCAAACGGGCCTGCAGCGGTGTCGAAATCGCCAATGGCGTTCGCCGCCATACCGATGCAGAACGACGGCATCACGTCATAGAAAAAGCCGTTGTAGTGATCCGGTGCAAACAGGATCACCAGTTCCGGCGCAAACGCTTCGATCTGCGCCCGTGCACGGGCGACGACGCTATCGACCTCCTCCAGCACCGCGGGCGCCGGGTCGACGTAGCCCACTAACGGGGTATGGGACAGGCATTGCACCAAGGCACTCATCTCAAGCCACCTTGCTGGCAACGGGCTGGACGACCGGCATTGGCGTCGCGCGCAGTGCATGGGCCAGCGCATCACAGGCCTTGCCGAGCGTTTGCGGAATCGCCACTGCGGCGACAAAGCGATCCGGGCGCAACAGGGCGATGGAGAGCGGATACCGACCGAACCATTCCTTGAGCCGGCCGCTACGGTCGCCGACGCGTATCACGCCCTCGGCCACTTCCCGCTCGGCTTGCATTTGCACGTCTGGCAGCACTTGAATAAAGCGCGTACCCAGGCGACGCCAGAACGCCACTTGCTCGGCCGTCAGGCCCCAGGTCGGATCGCTGCCCCAGGCGATGATGGCGAAATTGCTGCCGATCACATCGTCGAGCAACACCTGTTGCCCTTCATCCGTCAGCACCTTGGGCTGGATGAACATGCGCCCGACCGGTGAGTTGGCGATTGTCGGTGCACTGGCCACCAATGCACCGCTGGTGTACTGCGGCATCGGCTTGAAACGCATTTCGAGGAAGTAGCGTTTGACCGGTGGCAGGTAGTTGAGCAGCCAGGAAATCCCGTCGCGCAAGATCCCCTGCCAACGCTTCGGCGGCGCCAGCACATGGCCGGCCATCACCGACAGGTTGATCATCGCCTTGGCGTGGTCGCGGCGTTCCTGCTCGTAGGTGTCGAGCAGGCCTTCACCGGCCAGGCCTTTGACCACCAGCGCGAGTTTCCAGGCCAGGTTGCTGGCATCGCGCATGCCGCTGTTGTACCCCTGCCCTTGCCACACCGGCATGATGTGCGCGGCGTCGCCGGCGAGCAGGATGCGTTGCTTGCGGAACTCGCCGGCCAGGCGGGCGTTGTGGGTGTAGACACGGCTGCGGATCAGCTCGACGTTGTCCGGGTCTGGCAACACTTTGGCCATCAGCTTGCGCATGTTCTCCGGTTTGCTCAGTTCAGCTTCGGTCTCGCCGGGCATCACCATGAACTCGAAGCGGCGTACGCCATGCGGCAGCGCGGCGGAGACATACGGACGTACAGGGTCGCAGCACATGTAGACATGCGGCGTGCCCAGCGGGTCATTGGCGATGTCGACGACTATCCACTGGTTGGGCGCAGTCTTGCCGTCGAAAGCGATGTCCAGGGTGCGGCGGATGTAGCTGTTGCCGCCGTCACAGGCCACCAGGTACCCGGCACGAATCGATTCGCGCACGCCGCCAGGGCCGTCCACGTAAAGGGTGACGCCCTCTGCATCCTGGCTGAATTCAGTCACGTCGCGGCTGAACAGCGTGCGCACATTGCCAAAACGCTGCAGGCCTTTGAACAGCACGGCATCGACCTGAGGCTGAATGAAGGCATTGCGCCGCGACCAGCCGAATTCATCGGTCATCGGCTGGATGTCGGCGAAGCAACGGCCCTTGGGGGTCAGAAAACGCATGGCGTGCCACGGCGTGGTATGCGGCAATACCTGATCAACCAGGCCCCGGGCCTGCACGGCCCGTAGCGACTCGTCGTCGATGCCGATGGCACGCGGGTAGTCGATCAACTGGTCGAGCTTCTCGACCACCAGGACGTCAATGCCGACCTGGCCGAGGTAGTTGGCAATCGACAGGCCGACCGGGCCGGCGCCGAGTACCACGACTTGAGCGGTGTAATCAGTGGTAGGAGATGGAGTCGTTTTCATTGTTTTCACCATTTGCAGCAGCGTCACGCCACCCGACCAGCCGAATTCAGGCAAGCCGGGGCCAACCCTCGGCGTTGAGTGCAACGCAGGGATGACAGCGATTCAAAAGTTGAGAGAGCGGTGTTCCTGCTCAGGCGTCGCAGGAATTACCAGGCATGCCGCTCAGGCGGAGCGTCGGGCATGCAGAGGGCGCAGGCATGGTTCATGGGAGGTCTCCCCGAAGGGTCGTCGTTATTGTTGGGCCTAGTATATGAACGGCGTTTCTTGCCCTACAATGAAAAACACTCCTGCTGTGCACTATGTGCACAGCATTGTTTTTAATGGTTTTTTTGGTGATTTATGAGCACTGGCAGCGAGTCTGAGTACAAAACCGTGCGGGGACTGACGCGCGGTTTGCAGCTGTTGAACACGCTGAATCGACTCAGTGGCGGCGCCACACCCACTCAGCTGGCCGAACTGACCGGCCTGCACCGCACCACCGTCCGGCGCCTGCTTGAAACGTTGCAGGACGAAGGCTATGTGCGCAGGAGTGAGTCCAATGACAGCTTTGGCTTGTGCCTAAAGGTGCGCGAGCTGAGCGAAGGCTTTCGTGACGACCTGTGGATCTCTGCCCTCGCCGCCCCGTTGCTGGCGGAGTTGCTGCAGGAGGTCGTGTGGCCCACCGACCTGTGCACCCTGGATGTCGACAGCATGGTGGTACGCGAATCGACCCACCGCTTCAGTCGCCTGTCGTTTCACCGTTCCATTGTCGGCCGGCGCCTGCCGATCCTGATGACCGCTACCGGCCTTGCCTATCTGGCCTTTTGCCCGGAGGCAGAGCGCGAACGGATCATCGAGTTGCTGGCCAGTCGCGACGATGAAGAAAGCCGCCTGGCACGCGACCCGGTGGCGCTGGACAACCTCCTGCGTAAAACCCGCCACCGTGGCTACGGCGAGAATTACGCGGCCTGGTTCCAGGAAGAAAAGATCGCCTCGATTGCCGTGCCGATCCGCGGCAGGCAGCAATTGCTCGGCTGCCTGAACCTGGTCTATGTGGCCAAGGCGATGACCATCGAGCAAGCCGTTGCCCGCTACCTGCCGGCGTTGCAACGCACCGCGCAACGTATCGAGCAGGAGGCCAATGAGCCTGCCGAAGTACTGCCTGAACTCCCGTAGATGGGGCTATTTCGCGGGTAAACCCGCTCCCACAGGGTCGGTGCAAGCCTCAACTGTGGGAGCGGGTTCACCCGCGAAAAACGATGACGCGGTACAACAGAAGACGCCTACCTCAATGGAACGGGAAGATATAGTTCATCCACGCCGCCATGCGCAGCAATATCTTGCGCATCACCCCGACGTGTTCGAAATGCTTGCTGTAGACCGCTGCCTGGCCATAAGCACCGCCTGGCATCTGGTCACGGTAGGGCTCAAAGGCCGGGTCGGTGATTTCGATAATCACCGGCACCCGCCCCGGTGGCGGCGATCCGGTGTAGCTGATCATGGTGCCGGACGGCTGCACCTGCCCTTCACCGATCGCCTCGATGACCGTTTTCACCTTGCCACTGAAGACCTTGCCGGGAATGCCGTCAAACGCCACTTCGGCGTCATCGCCGACGACCAGCCGCAGCAGGCTGTTCTGGCGCATCCACGCCGCAAAATACTGGCCTTCCTGGGGAATGAACACCATCGACGGCCGCAACGGCAGTCGCGTCGCCATCATCCCCGGACGCAGCGAAACGTGGGTCACGTAACCCTTGCTGGGTGCACGAACCACAGTGTTGTCCAGCTCGAACTGGGCATTGTCGATCTGCGCTTCCAGGTCATCAACGCGCGACATGGCTTGTTCCAGCTCGCGGCGTGTGCCGAAGTTGCGCTTGATCAGCTCGCTGATCCTCGACAGGTCGCCCCTGGCAGCCATCTGCTGGGCCTTGAGCGACTTCAGCTTGAACTCGAACGGTGCCGGGTCGATGCGAAACAGCACATCGCCCTTCTCCAGCATACGGTTGCCTTGAACCGGCACCTCGATGACTTTGCCGGTCACCACCGGGACCACCGGCACCGAGACAAAATAAGAACGCGCCACCTCTGAATAGGGATGGTTGTAGTTCATGGTGAAGATCAGCGCACCGATCAGGATCACGCCGCCCAATACGGCGGTCGGTACGGTCCATTTGTTCAGCGGGATGCGGAAAATCTTGAAGATGGCAACACAGATCGAGGCGTAGGTCAGGATCAGTAACAAGTCCATGGGTCAGATCCCTCCGCCCGCGTCGTGGTTGTTCCCGGGCCTGGACTGGCCGGCCTCCAGGTGCTCGATGCGGTGCTTGAGTTCCAGGATCTGGCGTTCCAGGTCCGCTACCGGGCTTTGCGGGCCACCGGTGCCGATGCCCCAGCCACGGTCCTCGCGGTAGAGCATCGCCCAGATCCACAGGAACGGCCACAAGGCGTGCAGGGTGAACAAGCTCACCCAGCCGGTGGCGTGGATCGCATCTTGATGGGGGTGGTTACGGTGTACCGCAATCTCATAGGGGATGTCGTGAAGTACGATGATGCCGTAGAACAAAACCAACCCGACAAAAATCAACACGCCTAACGCAAAGTAATCAAGCATGACCGCTCCGGCTTTCGAGGTGATGGCAATGGCTTGAGTTTAGACAAACCATGCGGACACACCGGGCGATTTCGCAGGCTTATGCGGCGCAACTTTTCTCGCTGCGGGTCTCAAGCAGTTGTACAAAACTCGACAGGCTCTGGGACACGGTTCCGCGCCGCCAGACCAGCCACGTATGCAGGTAGCGGAAGTCCTCGGACAACGGCCAGACGCTGACCGTGGCACACCCCGGCATGCTCTGCAGCATGCTGCGCGGCATCAGCGCAAGACCGGCGCCGGCGCTGACGCAGGCAAGCATGCCGTGGTAGGACTCCATCTCGTAGATCTTGCTCGGCACCGCTGCATCGGTACTGAACCAACGCTCGAAATGATGACGGTAGGAGCAGTTGGAACGGAACGCATAGATGTTCTCGCCATTCACGTCCCGGGCGCGGCTGACCGGCCTGTGGTTGAGGGGCGCAATCAGCACCATTTCCTCCTCGAACACCGGCACCCCGTCCAGGGTCGGGTGCAGCACCGGACCGTCGACAAACGCCGCCACCAGGCGTCCGGACAACACCCCTTCGATCATGGCGCCGGAGGGCCCGGTGGAGAGGTCCAGTTCGACCTTGCTGTACTGCTGGTTGTACGCCGCCAGCAGCGCCGGGATTCGCACGGCTGCCGTGCTTTCCAGCGAGCCCAGGGAAAACGGCCCCTGGGGCTCCTCGCCGGCCACTGTCATGCGCGCTTCCTCCACCAGTGCAAGGATGCGCCGGGTGTAATCCAGAAAGGTCCAACCGGCTGGCGACAGACGCAAACGGCTTTTCTCGCGGATGAACAACTCCACGCCCAGGTCGGTTTCCAGCTGCTTGATGCGCGTGGTCAGGTTCGACGGCACCCGGTGAATATGCTGGGCGGCCACACTGATGCTGCCGTGCTCGGCCACGGCTTTGAAGATTTCCAGCTGAACCAGATCCACACCATTCTCCAAACGTGAATGAAAGGCTCATTATTATTCAGTTTCCACAACATGCACAGCCCTCTACGCTGGCGTCATTCCACATGCCTTGCAGGACCGTGCCATGACTGCGTTTTCCAGCCACACCCATGCTGTATCGATCAACCCCGCCAACGGCGAAGCCATTGGTCACTACCCGTATGCCACCGAAGCGGAGCTGGATGCAGCCCTGGCACGGGCTGCAACCGGTTACGCCGCCTGGCGCCGTACGCCTGTCGACGCCCGCGCCAGCCTGATCCTTGGCCTGGCCAGCAAAATCCGCGACAACGCCGAAGCCATGGCGCACATGATCACCCTGGAAATGGGTAAACCCCTGCCCCAGGCCCGTGGTGAAGTCGAGAAATGCGCACAACTGTGCGAATGGTACGCAGCCCAGGGCCCAGGCATGCTCAGCGCCGAATCGACCCTGGTTGAAAACGGCAAGGCGCGTATCGAGTACCGCCCACTCGGCCCGATCCTTGCGGTGATGCCGTGGAACTTCCCGGTCTGGCAGGTACTGCGTGGCGCCGTACCGGCCTTGATCGCCGGCAACACTTACGTGCTCAAGCACGCCCCGAACGTCATGGGCAGCGCCTACCTGCTGCTCGACGTCATCAGGCAGGCCGGATTGCCTGAAGGTGTGTTCGAACTGATCAACGTCACCCCGGACGGTGTGTCCCAGGCGATCAAGGACCCGCGCATCGCCGCCGTGACCCTGACCGGTAGCGTGCGTGCCGGCATGGCCATCGGGGCTCAGGCCGGTGCGGCGCTGAAAAAATGCGTGCTGGAACTGGGCGGTTCCGACCCGTTCATCGTGCTCAACGACGCCAACCTCGACGAAGCGGTCAAGGCGGCAGTCGTTGGCCGTTTCGCCAACACCGGGCAAGTGTGCGCCGCCGCCAAGCGCCTGATCATCGAACAAGGTGTGGTCGAAGCTTTTACCGAGAAGTTCGTAGAAGCCACCCGCCAGCTGGTCATGGGTGACCCGCTGTCCGCCAAGACCTACCTGGGCCCAATGGCGCGCTTCGACCTGCGCGACGAGCTGGACGAGCAGGTCCAGGCGACCCTGGCCGAAGGCGCAACCCTGCTGTTGGGCGGGCGCAAGGCCGACGGTGCCGGTAACTTCTATGAGCCAACCGTGCTGGCCGATGTAACCGACCAGATGACCTCGTTCCGTCAGGAGCTGTTCGGCCCGGTCGCCTCGATCATCACCGCCCGTGATGCCCGCCACGCCCTGGAGCTGGCCAACGACAGCGAGTTCGGCCTGGCGTCGACTCTCTATACCCAGGACCTGGAACTGGCTGCGCAACTGACTGAAGAACTGGACACCGGCGGCGTGTTCATCAACGGCGTCTGCGCCTCCGACCCGCGCGTCACCTTTGGCGGCGTGAAGAAGAGTGGTTTTGGCCGCGAACTGTCGCACTTCGGCGTGCGCGAGTTCTGCAACGCCCAGACTGTGTGGCTGGATCGCCGCGGCTGAGTGACCGGCGGTAAGCTGGCGCCGGTGCAGGTTCCGGGAGCGTTGCAGGCAATGGGCTAAACTCAAGCTCGGGGGCTGGCAATGCAACGCGACCGGAGGTGCACCATGAGCCAGTACCAACGCCTGTTCCTGATGGTCGGCGCGCACACGCGCCACACCCCGGCACTGGAGCGCGCCGCTGCCCTGGCCCACGCTACCGGTGCCACCTTGCATATCTGCGCCATTGTCGAGGAGTTCGATACCCTCGGCCTGCTCAGCGGTGATGAACACCTGAACGAGAACCGCGTTGAGGACAATCGCCAATGGCTGGCCGACGAGGCCATGCTGCTGCATGAAAATGGCATCCGGGTCAGCACCGAGGTGATCCTCACCCGTGATGTGGTGCAGGCCGCCCTGGAACAAGTGGCCGATATCGAGCCGGACCTGCTGATCAAGGATGTACAGCACGAACCCACCTACAAACGCCTGCTGTTCACGCCGGTGGACTGGCAACTGCTGCGCGAGTGCCCCTGCCCGGTACACCTGGTCAGTGCCGTGCACTGCCCATTGCCACGCGTTGTGGTAGCGGCGGTTGACCCGACTCATCCCGACCATCCGCACAACGACCTCAACGAACGGGTCATCCAGGCGGCCAGTGAGCTGGCTCAACAGTGCAACGCCGAACTGCACCTGCTGCACGTCTGCGACAGCGCCCACACCCATATGGCTGATTTTGGCGCCGGCACGGTGACCATGCCGGGGTTTGGCGGTGACGTGCGCAAGTCGATCCACAAGGTCTTCGAACACCTTGCCGAACGCCATGCCGTGCCGCCAGAGCGCCAGCACTTTCTCTCGGCGCCGATCACCCGCAGCATTGCCGACTTTGTCGCCCACAGCCGCACGGACGTGCTGGTGATGGGCAACCACCCGCGCAAATTGCTCGAACGCCTGATGGGCAGCACCACGGAACACGTGCTCGACCACACCTTGTGCAATGTGTTGGCGGTCAAGGCGGTGGCCTGATGCTCAGTCGTATTCCGCTTCCGCATGCTCGCCGAGCAAACGCCGTTGCCGCGGCGTGGCGGCGGCGAGCACGGCCGGGTTGAACTGCCAGTACAGGTACGGCGAGAACTTCTGCGCGATCATGCGGCGGCCATAGTGCACCTGCAGCATTGAACGGGTGCGGTCTACGCTGCGATTGTCGCTGCCGCCATGCCAGAGTTCGCTGCGAAACATCAAGGCATCTCCGGCTCGACAGAGAATGCTCTGCGCAGCCTGCCCCTGCCACTGCTGCTCCCCCGCCGCCGGCCGACGCCCTGCCCGGTGGCTACCGGGCAGCACCTGGGTCGGACACAACTCACTGTCGATGTCGTCCAGGTAGAACTGCACCGTACAGATCTGCATCGGCAGCTCGAAGTCAGCGTCGGCCAACCAGGCCTGCGGCAGCTCCATCGCCAGGTAATCCAGGTGCAATGCCATGCCCTGGTAGCCAGGGTGGCTGCGCCAGGCCGTCTGGCCAATGATGTGACAGTCATCACCCAGCGCCGCTTCTGCCAGCTCGATAACCCCGGGCAGGTCCAGATAAGCCAGCCACAAGGGGTCGCGGTTGAACACACACTTGTAGTGTTCCAATAGTCCGTTGTAATCCCAATGCTGAGGCGTGAGCGTGCTGATCGCTGCCTTCAGTTGCTCAACCTGGCCGGGCTCGAGCACCCCGGGCAAGAGCAGAAAGCCGTCACGGTGCAAGGCGCTCAGGCCCAGGCTCAGCAGTGCATGCGCTTCCATGGCCGGCCTATTCGCGCCAATGTAGGTTGACCTCGACCGGCTGGGTGCCGTCGATCACCACCTTCTGTCGTTGTTGCTCACCATTGAGGTTGGCCAGTACCTGGTAATGGCCGTTGGGCAACTTGGCATAGAGCATCGGGCCGACGTCTTGCAGGGTCAGCACAGGCTGCCCGGTGGCGGATTCGACACGCACTTCGGCGCCGCTCTGGTACTTGTTGTCCGCACCTGATGACAGGGTGATGTGCAGGTTGTAGCCACGGGTCTGTTGCATCGCCCGCGACTCGTCGATGCCGATGCCGCCTTGCAGGTAACTGATGCCGTTCTGCTCACCGGATTGCAGTTTAACCGCGGACATGTCGACAGGTTCTTCTTCAGTCAGTGGCTGCGCCGCCCACGCCGGCGTCACACTGAACACGGCCAACACCAGGGCCAGACCACGCAGAACACGGTTCGGATAGCTGTTCATGGCTTGTCTCCAGCATGGATCCAGCCCCTATTATCCGCCCATCCTTCCAGCCAGGCGGCGGGGCTGACACGCGGCTCAGCCCTGACGCAGCCAGTCGATGAAGCGGGCAAACAGTTCGGACTGGGAGTTGATCTCAAGCTTGAGGTAAAGGTTTTTGCGGTGCATGCGTACGGTTTCGGGCGAAATCTTGAGCTCGGCGGCCGTGGACTTGACCGAGTGCCCGCGCAGGATCATGTGCGCCACCTCGCGCTCGCGGTCGGTCAATACCTGGCTGCCAAAGCTTTCGAACGCCGCCTGGATGCTGTTGAGCCCTGACTCGGCGCTGCCGGGCGCAAGCCCGTGGCGGGCGTATCGGGCCAACAGGTCGCGCACCATCGGCTCGACCGCACGCAGCAGATTGACCTGCTCGGTGCTCAGTCGCGTGCCGCTGCAGCCCTGGAACAGGCTCAGAGAGAGTTTGCGGGCATCGCCGATATCGGCGATGAAATAGCTGTCTTCGCTACAGCCGGTGCCCAGGTAATAGGTTTTGTAGTAGTCACTGTCGAAGAAATTGTCTGGCGCGATGTCTTCGAGGTGGTAAAAGCCTTGGGCCAAGCCGTTTTCCACCGCCAGGCAGAAAGGGTCAAGCAGATAACCCGCTGCAAAATAGCGGTTGAGCACCGCATCGCGGTGCTGCTCGGGAATACCTTGCTGATACAACAGCTGCGGCGCCTGCCCCCGGCACTCCAGGCTGATCATCATCGACTCGACCGCCACCAGTTCGCTGATGGCCGCAGCCAGGTGCACCAGGGCATCTGGCGCTTCGACATGCGCGCAGGCTGCCTGCAATGCCGCATGCCAGCGCTGCAGGGCGTTGAAAGACAAGGTGATCGGGGTGTCCAGGGAGGTTTGGGTCATGCCCGGCAGTCTAACGGTTGCTGCACATGACCGCACCTTCGCGTCTAGAAATTCGTGTGTATCTTGAGGTCCGCAGGTCGAGTATGGCCTTCCCCCTCAAACTTGAACCTCAATACAGTCCTTCCCGGCTTCTGCTTAAGCAAAACTTTGCCGGATCTGTGATCGCTGATCGATATTGGCCCACACCAACGGTGTATCGCGCAGGTTTTGCCGCGGGCGTTGCTTTAGAGAAAACCAAATGCGGTTGTAATGACTGGCAGAGGGCGTAATCGAAAACTTTCTGGAGGGGCAGCCCAGCGATATATCAACTGATAAGTCTACTAGTTGAGAGCCAGAGTGTGCAGGCGCAAAATCAAACCTCAATCCAATCGCTACAGGTTCCAAAAAATGTCTAACGACTTCCCTCTTGAATTCCGTGTAACCATACATCCAACTTCTACTTCGATACCCGTCAAAAACCCACATGCATTGTTCACCAAATACAAGGCAGGCGACATAATCAAAAAAAATGAAAGCGGAGCAACACACGATTTAGAAGTAATCAACAAGGAAGTCCTTTACCGCTGGGGCTCCACTCAAGAACGCTATCTGTTTGACATGGGCGTCAAACAATTAGATCAACCCTGCCATGTTGATGAAAAGTCTTTCAATGCACCCGCCGACAACCATCTTAATGCACATTTAAAATATTCAATTGTGGATGAGGAAGACCGTGCACTAGACTTCCCCATTCCTGATATTCAAGCCATTCAGCGCATGCTTGAAAAAGGCGATAAAATCTACACAACCACCGAGAAACTTCAAATCACATCAACAATCATCAAGCATGAAGAAGTTCACACTTCAGGACCAGGCGGTTCCCTGAACATTCTGCTAAAAACTTTCGTCGACGTAAATAAAACACCTAAGCCTTAACGCAATTAATAGCGTTTTGCCGCCGCACGACTGACTTTTCAAGCGTCAATCGCAGCAAGAACCAGGGTTTTGCCCTGGTTCTTGCGCGCCGCGACACCCCGTCTTTACATAACCGAACTGGCGTTCAAAGCGATTATAGGCGGCAGTACCTTCGACATGATGTTCGAACGTTGCCTAGTAATCGTAGCGATCCACGGCCCGGCGCCGCTCGTTGTCGTCGCGCATATCGTAGTTGGCGGTGGTCTGGATGTTGGTGTGGTGCGCCAGCTTCTGGGCAATCGACAGGTCGTGCTCTTCAATTACTCGGGTAATGAACGAGCGACGAAAATCGTGGGGCATGATTTTCACCCCGACCTGGGTGCCGCGCTGACGGGCGATGTAATAGATCGCATGCTTGGTGATGCGCTCCCGGGTGATGTGGCTGCCGCGCCGGATACGGTTGAACAGGAAGTCATCGTCGGCCTGGCCTTCGGGCAGGTGCTCACGGCGAAAGGCCAGCCAGGCATTGAGCTTTTCAAACGCCCAGGTCGGTGCGTACTTGATCAGTTGCTTGTTGCCCTTGCCCAGCACCTGCAGGCTGCGCTCGTTGAAGTCGACCTGGGCCAGGTCGAGGTTGACCGACTCGGACTTGCGCATGCCGGTGCCATACAGCAAGGCAATCACCGCAGCATCGCGCAGGCCCTGCGGCCGCGGGTCGGCGGCACAGGCGTCCATCAGTTCACGGATCAGGCTGCGCTTGAGGTTTCGCCCGCTGGGCAGGCGCGAACCTTGCGTGGGTTTCACGGTGCGGATGCGCAGCAACTGTTCCTGATCGATCAGACCCAGGCGCCAGGCTTCGTTCATCACCCCACGCACAGCGTTGACGTACAACGACGAGGTATTGGGTGCGTAACCATCGGCCCGCAACGCCGCCACCAGCGCAGTGACATGGCCCGGTTCAAGCTGGTGCCAGGGCACATCGCTGATGTCGCAATCCTCAAAGCCCAAGCGGTCGGCGGCGTCCTGGAGGATGTACTTCATGGTCAGCTGACTGGAAGGCGCCAGGCGGGCGAGGTATTGCAGCAAGGGGTTGTGCAGTGAATCGGGCAAAGCGGTAATCCTGTAAAGCTGGACAGAGGTCAAAATGACCCTATATGCGTCATTATGACTCGAATCGTTTCAGGTCAAAATGACCTGAATCATGACCATGGCCTTGATTGGCAAGCCATTTATACCTGGCATGGTTCGTGATGGTACCTCATCAGTCCCATTGGAATCGATTGAGGGCAATATCATGGCCACCTCGTTCAATCGCACACAACACAAGGAAAACGCCTATGTTCCGGATTGAGCAATTGCCTGTCTGGCGCCTTGGCTTTCGTCCCTTCTTTCTTGCCGGCGGGGCTTTTGCCCTGTTGGCGGTATTGCTCTGGGCCTTGTGGTTGGCTGGCGCCGTGCACCTGCAACCGACAGGCGGCATGCTGGCCTGGCACCGCCATGAAATGCTCTACGGCTTCGGCGCAGCGATCATTGCCGGGTTTCTGCTAACGGCGGTACAGAACTGGAGCGGCCTGTCCGGGATCAAGGGCTGGCCGCTGCTGGCACTGGCAGTGATCTGGCTGCTTGGCCGCCTGGCCTGGTTCAGCGCCCTGCCCTTGCCCGCACTGGTGCTGCTGCAGGCCGCCTTTATGCCGTTGGTGGCGATTACGCTGGCAAAACCTATCATTGCCCGCCGATTGAAAAACAACTACCCGATCATTGTCATGACCCTGCTGCTCGGTGCCTGCCAGTGGCTGACGCTCGCCGGTCTGCTACAAGGCGATGAACTGCTGCAGCGCCGCGGCGCGCTCGCCGGTTTGTGGCTGATGGGCGCGTTCCTGACGGTGATCGGCGGACGCGTCATTCCCTTTTTCACCCAACGTGGTTTGGGGCTCGCCGCCCAAGCGCCGGCCAGACCCTGGCTTGAACGCCTGACGCTGCTCAGTAGCCTGGCCGTCGCCCTGCTCACCGCCGCCGGACTGAGCGATTCATCCAGCCGTGCAATGGCCGGCGTTTTCGTGCTGTTAACCGCGCTGCACGGCCTGCGCCTGTGGCGATGGTTTACCCCCCGTGTCGCCAGCGTACCGTTGCTGTGGTCGCTGCACCTGGCCTACCTGTGGTTGTTGCTGGCAAGTCTGGGCATGGCTGCCTGGCACCTGGGCGTACCGCTCAACCCCAGCCTGCCCAGCCATGCCCTGAGCGTCGGCGCCATGAGTGCAATGATCGTAGCGATGATGGCGCGGGTCAGCCTCGGCCACACCGGGCGCCCCTTGCAGGTACCCGCCTGCATCGTCGCATCGTTCGTGCTGGTGCAACTGGCGGCGCTGCTGCGAATTGGCCTGGTGCCGTTCAGCCACTGGGGGTTGAGCCTTTCGGCGCTGTGCTGGGTGCTGGCATTTGCCTTGTTCCTCTGGCACTACGCCCCGATCCTCCTGCGCGCGCGAGTAGATGGGCAACCCGGTTGAGGCCCACCCCGGACCAATGGGCTACAGTTGCCGGAGTGCTTCTGCCCCTGAGGTTCCATGGCTTTCCATCGACTGACCCGCAGCCACCCGCGCCTGAGTATCGCCGCAGTCATCGGCCTGGTCTGCGGCGCGCTGATCCCCGCGCACGACTGGGTCGAGCATGTGCTGATTGGCTGGAACACCGGTGTCTGGCTGTATCTGTTGCTGATTCTGTGGCTGACCGTGAGTGCAGGCCCGGATAAAGTCCGCAGAGTAGCCAGTATCGAAGATGAGAATGCCGGCCTGGTGCTGTTCACGGTGAGCATCGCGGCCATCGCCAGCCTCGCGGCGGTCACCCTGCAACTGGCTGCAGGCGGTAAACTGGCGGGCGGGCCAACTGCCCTGCAATACGCGTTTACCGGGTTAACCGTTGCCGGTTCCTGGTTGTTGATCGGTGCGATTTTCAGCCTGCACTACGCCCACCTGTTTTATACCGCCCAGGCGCACACCCCCGTGCTGCGTTTTCCCGATGGCGAACGCCACCCCGATTACTGGGACTTTCACTACTTCTCCTACACCTTGAGCGTGGCCGTGCAAACCTCGGACGTCGGCGTCGCCGGGCGGTCAATGCGCCGGGTGGTACTTGCCCACTCACTGGTAGGGTTTGTCTTCAATACCGCGATCCTGGGTTTTACCATCAACATGGCGGCTGCGCTGATCAACTGAAGGGCGCTGCTCAAGCACTGTGCCAAGCGCGTTGTCCAGGGCGCCGTTGGTCCGATACCCCGACCGCAAGCTTCCTGGCCGACTGCCGGTAGAAATGGCAGAACGCCCAAGGGACTCGCGGGCTATCGTCCCGTGCAAACGTTTGCCGTTTCATCCCGTGCCTTCATACGCGCAACCGCTGATCGAGACCTGCGTCAAAGTATCGAAAAACTGTCATCAACACACCCGGACAATGGCGTTTGCGGTGCTATGGTTAGGACGTTCGCACAAGGGACAAGCCGCTGTACCGCACCCGATCCGTTCACCTTGCTGTTCACCCCTGTATGGAGGCCGGAATGAACAAACTGACGTTTCTCAACGCCTGCCAGGTGATGCGCTGGCATTTTCATCCGCTGGGCTTTGAAGCCAGCATGGATGCCCCGCGCAGTATGGTCGCGCGCCTGTTTGACCGGGCCACCGGTGAAACCCTGCTGGCCATTGCCGGCATCCCTTGCGCCGCGGTCATGCCCGCCGCCGATGTCGAGCGCATCATTGAGGCCGTCGAGGCCGAGCTCGACACCTTCGAGCCTTCCTGCAACCTGCGCGCGGCCGGCTGACCCTAGCTGACCGCCATGGACTGGCGCGCGCGTTCGATATCGACGATAAACCGCTCGGCCGGCAGCGGCTGGCCGAGCAGATAGCCCTGCAACGAATCGCAGCCCAGCCGGGTCAGGAAGTTCTGCTGGCGGTCGGTCTCCACCCCTTCGGCAACAATTCGCAAGCCCAATGCCTGGCCCAGCGCGACAATCGCCGAGACAATCGCGGCGTCGTCGCTGTCCTGCTCCAGGTCACGGACAAAGCCCCGGTCGATTTTCAGCTCGTTGGCCGGCAGGCGCTTGAGGTACATCAAGCTCGAATAGCCGGTGCCGAAGTCGTCGATGGACAGGTCCACGCCCATGTCCGACAGCCGTTGCAGCACCGCCAGACTGGCGTCGGCGTCGTGCATCGCGGTGGTTTCGGTGATTTCCAGGGTCAGGTTGTTGGCCGGCAGTTGATGACGCGCCAGCACCTTGGCGACGCTCTCCACCAGCCCGCTGTGACAGAACTGGATGGCCGAGAGGTTGACCGCAATCCGCCAGTCGCTGTAGCCCTCGTCGATCCACGCGCGCATCTGCCGGCAGGCTTCGTCCAGCACCCACTCGCCGATCGGGATGATCAAGCCGGTCTTCTCGGCCAGCGAGATAAAGCGGTCCGGCAGTAACAGGCCATGCTGCGGATGCTCCCAGCGCAGCAAGGCTTCGGCACCGATCGGGCGCACGTTCTGCGCATCGAACTTGGGTTGATAGAAAAGGCGGAACTGCTGCAGTTCGAGTGCCATGCGCAAGTCCTGCAGCAGCTGCAGCTGCAGGCGGGCGTTACTGTTCATCGACACGTCAAAGAAGCTGTAGCCATTTTTGCCCGCACTCTTGGCGTGGTACATCGCGGCATCGGCATTGCGCAGCAGCTCCAGCTGGTCCGTGCCGTTGCCGGGGTACAGCACGATACCGATGCTCGCGGAAATCTGCAGGTTCTGCTCTGCCACACGGAACGGGCGCGAAATCAGGTTGACCTGCTTGGCCGCGACGCCCAGGGCATCGTCCGGCTCCTGCAGCTCCACCAGCAATACGAACTCGTCGCCACCGATGCGCGCCAGGGTGTCCTGGCTGTGCAAGTGGCCGCGCAGCCGCTGGGCGACGTCCTTGAGCAGCATGTCGCCCATGTGGTGACCGAACGCGTCGTTGACCGGTTTAAAGCCGTCCAGGTCAATGAACATCAGGGCAAAGCAGCCGCCCTGCGAGTTGACCTTGCAGATGGCCTGATCGATACGGTCAGCCAGCAACGTACGGTTGGGCAGGCTGGTCAGGGTGTCGTGCAGCGCCAGCTGGGTGAGTTCCTGGTTGGCACGGGTCAGCGACTGCGCGAGTTCCGCAGTGCGCGCCTCCAGCCGGGCATCCAGTACCGAGGTCAGCAGGGCCACGGCCAGCACCGCCAAGGTGGTGATCAGCACCAGGTAGTCCAGGCCATTACCGCTCAGGCCGGTGCTCAGTGCGCCACAGAAACTGCCCTCGGGGAAGTTGGCTGCCGCCATCCCGGTGTAATGCATGCCGACAATCGCCACCCCCATCAGGACGGCGGCGCCACCACGGATCTGCCGCACATAGAGGGTTTGCTTGCGCAGCCGGAAGGCGATCCACAGTGCGGCGGCAGACGCCCCCACTGCGATCAGCAGCGACAGGATGAACAGCAGAGGGTCGTAGTCGATACCGGGCTGCATCAGCAACGCCGCCATGCCGGTGTAGTGCATGCTGCTGATACCGGCGCCCATGATCAGCGCGCCGAGCCCCAACTGGCTCCAGGGCAAGGTCGGCTGGCTGACCAGCCACAAGGCAAAGCCCGAAGACAGTGCTGCAATCAGCAACGACAACAAGGTCAATGTCAGGTCATAGCCCAGCTCGATCGGCAGGCTGAAGGCGAGCATGCCGATAAAGTGCATCGACCAGATGCCAAAGCCCATGGCCCCCGCGCCACCGGTGATCCACAGGTACACCGCCCGCCCCTTGGCGGTGGCAATACGCCCGGCCATGTCGAGCGCGGTATAGGAGGCAAGGATGGCCACACACAGGGAAATCAGCACCAGCGAGGAGGAGTAACTACCAGTCAACATAAGGCCTTCCACAACCTTTGAAACCGGGCACCCGCGAGGCCCGGGAAAAGCCGATGATTGTACTCAACCTTTGGCGAAACGCACGGGGTTTTCGATGGCATTTCAGTATCGCGATATTGATTGACGACAAACGGTATAAATATAAATAGCTTTTAACATCAGTAAGTTATGAACGTTTCTTAATGTGACTAGAAAAGAAAAATGGCGTAATGCAATTATTTCCTCACATTACGCCACTCAACTTTAGGTTTTCGTTATAACCACATGTTTTATAACATTTATTTTTTTGCAGCCTCTGCATAAGCCGACTGTGCATCCCAACCGCCACCCAGCGCCGCAATCAGCTGCACACTGGCCACCAAGCGTCCCTGCAACAACGTCAGCACACTGCGCTCGTTGCTCAGGGCGGTCGTCTGCACGTTGACCACGTCCAGGTAGCCGATCAACCCGGCCTTGTACTGGTTGGTGGTCAGGCGCAGTGACTCGCGTGCGGCTTCCAGTGCCTCACGGCGAATCTGGTCTTCGTCTTCGTACACGTCGAGCTGCACCAGGTAGTTTTCCACTTCCTTGAAGCCGTCGAGTACGGTCTGTCGGTACTGCGCCACGGTCTGGTCGTAGACCGCTTCGGTGCGGTCCACCTCGGCTGAGCGCTGCCCGCCATCGAACAGGGTCATGGCCAGTTGCGGGCCCACCGACCAGAAGCGGTTGGGCAGGCTGATCCAGTCGTTGAAGCTACTGCTGCTGTAGCCGCCACTCATGCTCAGGGTCAGGTCAGGAAAGTAAGCCGCCTTGGCCACGCCAATGCTGGCGTTGGCCGACATGACTTTGCGCTCGGCCGAGGCGATGTCCGGGCGGCGCTCCAGCAATTGCGCCGGCAGCGCCCCCGGGATCTGCGGCAAAGCCGGAATGCTCGTGCTGTCCGCCAGGGCGAAGTCCGCCGGGGCCTTGCCGAGCAACACCGCAATGGCGTTCTCCAGTTGTGCACGCTGCCAGATCAGGTCGACCAAGTCGGCCTGGGTACTTTTCAGCTGGGTTTGCGCCTGCGCCACTGCATCCTTGCCGGAGACCCCGGCACGGTACTGGTTTTCGGTCATGGTCAGTGAACGCTGGTAGGTCTGCACTGTGGCTTCCAGCAAGCGCTTGTTCTCGTCCATCACCCGTAACTGCAGGTAGTTCTGCACCAGCTCCGACTGCAGGCTCAGGCGAATCGCCGCCAGGTCCGCAAGGCTTGCCTGGGCACTCGCCTCGTTGGCGGTCAGGCCTTCACGCAACTTGCCCCAGAGATCAGCTTCCCAGCTGACGCCCAGGGTGGTGCTGTAGGTATCGCGAATACCGCTGCTGTTGTTGCTCAGGCTCGAACTGGAGCTGCCGGTGCCCTGGCTGGAGCGGGTCTTGCCCGCGCGCAGGTCGATGCTGGGGAACAGTGCACCACGGGCGCTGCGCACCAGAGCCTGGGCCTGGCGGTATTGGGCTTCGGACTGGGCGACGGTCTGGTTGCTGGCGTTGAGCTCCTCGACCAGGCCATTGAGCTGCGCATCGCCATACAGCTCCCACCAGGCACCCCGCGCGAGGGCGTCCGACGGGTTGGCCTGGGTCCAGCCTTCGGCGTGCTTGAACACCGCCGGCGTGGGCGCCTGTGGACGATGATAGTCCGGGCTCAGGGTGCAGGCGCTGAGCATTGCCAGGCACAGGCTCGAGGCCAGCAGGCGCGAGCCGCGGGCGCCGAGCATCTGCTGCAGGGTGCGGTCGGAGAAAAGCGGACGTCGAGTCATAGCGGGGTTTCCAAAGCAGCGTCGGTGCGCACGCCGCGCCAATGGTTGAAGCGATGGCGCAGGCGGTCCAGATAGAGGTAGACCACCGGGGTGGTGTAAAGCGTAAGGACCTGGCTGAAAACCAGGCCGCCAATAATGGTCAGGCCCAGCGGCTGACGCATTTCGGCGCCCTCGGCACTGCTGATGAGCAGCGGCAAGGCACCGAGAATGGCCGCCAGGGTAGTCATCAGGATCGGTCGCAGACGCAGCAGGCACGCCCGACGGATCGATTGCTCCGGGCTCAGTTGTTCATGGCGCTCCAGTTGCAGCGCCAGGTCGATCATCATAATGGCGTTCTTTTTCACCACGCCAATCAGCAAGAACAGGCCCAGCAGCGAAATCAGGCTGAACTCGCTGCCCACTAAGTACAAGGTGAGCAAGGCCCCTACCCCGGCCGATGGCAAGGTCGACAGGATGGTCAGCGGGTGGATGTAGCTCTCGTAGAGGATCCCCAGCACCAGGTACACCGCAAGCAGGGCACCGAGAATCATCCACGGCTGACCTTTCTGGCTTTCGGTAAAGGCGTTGCCGGTACCGCCAAGCTTGGCGATCACATCCTCGGGCAAACCGAC
This sequence comes from Pseudomonas alkylphenolica, assembly GCF_016009175.1. Classification (GTDB taxonomy): domain Bacteria; phylum Pseudomonadota; class Gammaproteobacteria; order Pseudomonadales; family Pseudomonadaceae; genus Aquipseudomonas; species Aquipseudomonas alkylphenolica_B. The sequence goes on along the minus strand of NZ_JADUCM010000040.1, from coordinate 19,109 downwards.
CTTGGCCACCGCCCGCTCCACCGCGGCCATGGCCTGGTCCTGGCTGTAGCCTTCGGCGATGTCGAAGTTGATGTTCTCGGAGGCAAACTGGCCTTCGTGGCTGACCCGGTCGTCTGCCAGGCTGTTCTCGTAGTGGGCAATGGTCGACAGCGGAACCCGGGCGCCATCCGCGGTGATCACCTGCACCTGCTCCAGGCTGCGAGGGTCCTGGGCGTACTTGGGATTGATCTCCATGACCACCTGGTACTGGTTCAGGCTGTCATAGATGGTCGAGATCTGCCGCTGGCTGTAGGCGTTGTTGAGCACGGCGGTAACCATGCTCATGTCGATGCCCAGGCGCTTGGCCTGCTCGCGGTCGACCACCAGCGTCACTTGCTGGGTACCGCCGCCGTCGCGGGCGTCGATCGCGGTCAGCTCCGGCAAGGTCTTGAACGCCGCGACCACTTTCGGGTACCACTCGCGCAACGCCGACAGCTCACTGCTTTGCAGGCTGTAGAGGAACTGCGAGGTGCTCTGATCGCGGCCGCCACCGAACTGCAGGTCCTGGTCGGCCATCAGGAACAGCCGCCCACCGGGCACCTTGGGCATCTCTTTGCGCAGGCGCTCGATGATTTTCTGCGCCGACATCTTGCGTTCACTGATGGGTTTGAGGCGCACCAGCACCATGGCGTTGTTGGTGCCGCTGTTGCCGCCGATAAAGCCGGCAACGCTCTCGACAGCCGGGTCCTTGAGCAGGGCCTGGCGATAGATCTCCATTTTGGGCTGCATCACCTGGAACGACAGGCCATCGTCACCGCGGACAAAGCCCATCAGTTGCCCGGTGTCCTGTTGCGGCAGAAAGGTCTTGGGTACCACCACATACAGGGCAATATTGACGCCGATGGTCACCAGCAACGTGATCAGCGTCAGAAGGCGATGCCTCAGTACCCAGTCCAGGCTGCGCCCATAGGCATTCATCATGCGCAGGTTGAGCTGCTCGCTCCAGCGCTGCAGGCGGGTCTGGCCTTCGTGCGACTGGGGCTTGAGCCAGCGCGCGCAGAGCATCGGCGTGAGCGTCAGCGAGACCACCAGCGAGACGATGATCGCCACTGCCAGGGTGATGGAGAACTCGCGGAACAACGACCCGACAATGCCCCCCATGAACAGGATCGAGACAAACACCACCACCAGCGACAGGTTCATCGACAACAGGGTGAAGCCCACTTCCTTGGAACCCAGGTAGGCTGCACGCATCGGCGGCACACCTTCATCGATATGCCGGGAGATGTTCTCGAGCACGACGATGGCATCGTCCACCACCAGGCCGGTGGCGAGAATCAACGCCATCAACGACAGGTTGTTCAACGAAAAGCCGCACAGGTACATGGCAGCGAAAGTGCCCACCAGCGACACCGGCACCGCCAGGGTCGGAATCAGCGAGGCGCGCAGGTTGCCCAAAAACAGGAACACCACCAGTACCACCAGCACCACGGCGATGACCAGGGTGTGCTCGGCTTCCTTGAGTGTCGCCTTGATCACTGGCGAGCGGTCCATGGCTACGTCCAGCTTGACGCTGGCGGGCATCAGCGATTCAAGCGCAGGCAGCTGCTCCTTGATCTTGTCCACGGTCTCGATGATGTTGGCGCCGGTCTGGCGGTTGATCACCAGCAGTACCGCCTGGTCATTGTTGAAAAAGCCGCTGTTGTAGCGGTTCTCGACACCATCGGTGACCTTGGCCACATGGCTCAGGCGCAGCACCGCACCGTCCTGGTAGCGGATCACCAGCGGCTCGTAGTCCTTGGCCTTTTCCAGCTGGTCGTTGGCCTGCACCTGCCAGTTGCGCTGGCCATCCTCGATAAAGCCCTTGGGCCGGCGCTGGTTGGCGTTGGCGATCGTCGCACGCACATCGTCCAGGGCAACGCCGTACTGGTTGAGCAACTGCGGTTCGAGTTCGATGCGCACGGCGGGCAGCGAACTGCCGCCGATCTGCACTTCCCCTACCCCCGGCACCTGCGACAGGCTTTGCGACAGAATGGTCGATGCCAGGTCGTAGAGCTGGCCCTTTTCCAGCACACTGGAAGTCAGCGCCAGCACCATGATCGGCGCCTGCGAGGGGTTGAACTTCTTGTAGGTGGGCATGCTGCGCATGCCACTGGGCAACAGGTTGCGCGAGGCGTTGATGGCCGCCTGCACTTCACGGGCCGCAGCGTCGATGTCGCGGCCCTGGTCAAAGCCGAGAATCACCCGGGTCGAGCCCTGGCTGGAGCTGCTGGTCAAGGTGGTAACGCCGGCGATGGCGCCCATTGAGCGCTCAAGGGGCGTGGCCACCGTCGACGCCATGACTTCAGGGCTGGCCCCGGCCAGGTTGGCCTGGACCACGATCACCGGAAACTCGATCTGCGGCAGCGGTGCCACCGGCAACAGGCCGAAGCTGACGCCACCCAGCAGCATGATCGCCAGGCTCAGGAGCATGGTCGCTACCGGGCGGCGGATAAAAGGTGCGGAGAGGTTCATGGCTTTTCCAGCACCACAGCGTCAGCCTGTGGGCGCATGCGCCGCGCCAGCCGGTCAAAGTACAGGTAGATGACCGGCGTGGTGAACAGCGTCAGTACCTGGCTTACCAGCAACCCGCCGACCATCACCAGGCCCAGTGGCTGGCGCAACTCGGCACCGGAACCGCTGGCCAGCATCAGCGGGATGGCACCGAACAAGGCCGCCAGCGTGGTCATCAGGATCGGCCGGAAGCGCAGCAGCGCCGCCTGGTAGATCGCCGCCTCCGGGGCCATGCCCTGGTTGCGCTCCGCCTCGAGAGCGAAGTCGATCATCATGATCGCGTTCTTCTTGACGATACCGATCAGCAGGATGATGCCGATGATGGCGATCATGCCGAGGTCATTACCGGACAGGATCAGTGCCAGCAATGCCCCGACCGCCGCCGACGGCAGGGTCGAGAGGATGGTCACCGGGTGAATGTAGCTCTCGTAGAGCACACCGAGCACGATGTACATGGTCACCACGGCGGCCAGAATCAGCAACAAGGTGCTCGACAACGAAGCCTGGAAGGCTTCGGCCGCCCCCTGGAAGCGAGTCTGCACGCCGACCGGCATGCCGATTTCCGCCTGCACCTGTTCAATGGCCTTGACCGCATCACCGAGCGCCACGCCCTTGCCCAGGTTGAACGACATCATCACCGCCGGAAACTGGCCGATATGGGCAATCGCCAGTTGCGCCTGGCGCTGTTCGATACGGGCCAGGCTCGACAGCCGCACCTGCCCGCCATCCACAGCCTTGACGTGGATCTGCTCAAGCACCTGCGGCCCCAGGGTTGCCGCGGCTTCGGCCTGCAGCACCACCCGGTACTGGCTGGCCTGGGTGTAGATGGTCGAGATCTGCCGCTGGCCAAAGGCGTCATACAGCGCGTTGGTAATTTCGGAGACGTTGATGCCCAGACGGCTGGCAGCATCGCGGTCGATCACCAGAAACACCTGCAGGCCTTTGTCCTGCAGGTCGCTGGCGACATCGGTAAGCTCCGGACGTTGCTGCAGGGCATCCACCAGCTTGCCGCTCCACAGCGCCAACAGGTCGGCATCCGGCGATGACAGGCTGAACTGGTACTGGGTGCGGCTGACCCGGTCTTCGATGCTCAGGTCCTGCACCGGCTGCATGAACAGACGGATACCGACCAGTTTGTCGACTTGCGGCTGCAACCGCGCAATCACTTGCGCGGCGGTGTCGTCACGCTCGCCGTGGGGCTTGAGGTTGATCAGCAGGCGGCCGCTGTTGAGCGTGGCGTTGTCGCCGTCGACGCCGATGTACGACGACAGGCTCTCCACCGCCGGGTCTTCAAGAATCACCGCACTGAGCTGTTGCTGGCGCTCGCTCATGGCGGCAAACGACACCGACTGCGGCGCTTCGGAGATCCCCTGGATCACCCCGGTGTCTTGCGCCGGGAAGAAGCCCTTGGGCACTACCAGGTACAACAGCACGGTCAGCCCCAGGGTCGCCACAGCCACCAGCAGGGTCAACGGCTGGTGCTTGAGCACCCACTGCAGGCCGCGGCCATAGCCAGCGATCATCCAGTCGATCCAGGCGCCGCTGGCACGGTAGAACCGCCCCTGTTCGTGTTCGGCGGGCTCACGTTTGAGCAGCCGCGCGCACATCATCGGTGTCAACGTCAGGGACACTACCAGGGAAATCAGGATCGCCACCGCCAGGGTAATGGCGAACTCGCGGAACAAGCGACCGACCACATCGGCCATGAACAACAGCGGGATCAGTACGGCAATCAGCGAGAAGGTCAGCGAGATCAGGGTGAAACCGATCTGCCGGGCGCCCTTGAGCGCTGCCTGCATCGGGGTTTCGCCCTCTTCGATGTGGCGGGAAATGTTCTCGAGCATGACGATGGCGTCGTCCACCACGAAACCGGTGGCGATGGTCAGGGCCATCAGCGTCAGGTTGTTGATCGAGAAGCCGGCCAGGTACATCACCGCAAACGTACCGATCAACGACAGCGGCACCGCCACCGACGGAATGATGGTGGCGCTGAAGCGGCGCAGGAACACGAAGGTGACCATCACCACCAGGGCGATGGCCAGCAGCAGTTCGTTGCGGACATCCTTGACCGAGGCACGGATGGTCTGGGTACGGTCCGTAAGAACGCTGACATCGAGGCCGGCCGGCAGGTTGTCGGTGACCGAAGGCAGCATCGCCTTGATGCGGTCGACCACTTCAATCACGTTCGCCCCGGGCTGGCGCTGGATGTTCAGCAACACGGCCTGATTCTGGTTGGCCCAGGCCGCCAGGCGCTCGTTCTCGGCACCGTCGACGATCTCGGCAACATCTTTGAGGCGCAGCGGCGCGCCGTTGTTGTAAGCCAGAATCAGGTTGGCGTATTCCTCCGGCGAACGCAGCTGGTCGTTGGCATCGAGCATCGACACCCGGGTCGGACCGTCGAAGTTGCCCTTCGGCTGGTTGACGTTCGACGCGCCGATCAGGGTACGAACATCCGAGAGGTTCAGGCCTGCTGCCGCCAGTGCATCGGGGTTGACCTTGATCCGTACCGCCTGGCGCTGACCGCCGGCAATGCTGACCATGCCGACGCCGCTGATCTGGGCGATTTTCTGCGCCACCCGGGTATCGACCAGGTCGTTGAGTTTGGGCAACGGCATGGTTTTCGACGAAATCGCCAAGGTCAGCACCGGGGTATCCGCCGGGTTGACCTTGTTGTACACCGGCGGCGCCGGCAAGTCGCTTGGCAGCAGGTTGCTGGCGGCGTTGATCGCCGCCTGCACCTGTTGCTCGGCAACGTCCATGTTCATGTCGAGGCTGAAGCGCAGGGTCAGTACCGAGGCGCCACCGGAACTGGTCGAGGCCATCTGGGTAAGGCCCGGCATCTGCCCGAACTGGCGCTCCAGCGGCGCGGTAACGGCGCTGGTCATCACTTGCGGGCTGGCGCCCGGGTACAGGGTCATGACCCGGATGGTCGGGTAATCGACCTGGGGCAAGGCCGCCACCGGCAGCAAGGTGTAAGCGATGAGGCCGGCGAGAACGATGGCCAGCATGCTCAGCGTGGTCGCTACCGGACGGAGAATGAACAGCCGCGAGAGGTTCATGCGCGCGCCTTGTCCTTACGACCCGGGGCGGCGGAGGCATCCTTGTTGTCCTGGCCCTGCAGGTGCTGGCCAGGGGTTGCCGGCACTTGCGAGCTGTCATTGACCACTTCGACCTCACTGCCGTCGCGCAAACGGTCGGTACCTTCCAGCACCACCCGCTCGCCCTTGGCCAGGCCTTCGACGACCACCGTGTGACCACCGTCGCTGGCGCCCAGGGTCAGTTTGCGGATGCGCACCTTGTTGTCACCTTCCATGACATAGACAAACGAGCCATCGGTACCAAACTGGATCGCCGCCGACGGCGCCAGCACCACATCCTTCAGGGTGTCGGCGAGCAGGCGCACATTGACGAACTGGTTGGGGAACAGCGCTTCGTCCTGGTTTTCAAAGTAGGCCTTGAACTTCAGGGTGCCGGTGGTGGTGTCGATCTGGTTGTCGAGGCTGCGCAGAACGCCGACCGCCTGCTGTTTGAGATCACCGCGATCCCAGGCTTCGACCGGCAGCTTCGCGCCACTGCGGTAGCGCGCCAACACGGTATTGAGCTGGGTTTCGGGCAAAGTAAAGGCCACGGTGATCGGTTGGGTCTGGGTGATCACCACCAGCGCCGTGGTGTCGTTGGCCGCCACCAGGTTGCCGACGTCGAGCTGACGCAGGCCCAGGCGGCCGCTGATAGGGGCGCGAATGCGGGTGAAATCGAGGTTCAGCTTGGCATCGCCAACGGCGGCCTGGTTGGTTTTGATGGTGCCCTGGAACTGGCCGACCAGCGCCACCTGGGTGTCCAGTGTCTGCTTGGCGATGCTGTCTTCGGCGTACAGGCCTTTATAACGCTCGAGGTCGATCTGGGCGTTTTTCAGCTGGGCCTGGTTTTGCGCCAGGGTACCCTCGGCCTGTTGCAGGGCGATCTGGTAGGTACGCGGGTCGATCTCGGCGAGCAGGTCACCGCTCTTGACCCGCTGCCCTTCCTGGAAGTTGACCTTGACCAGTTCACCGGCAACGCGGCTGCGCACATTCACCGTGTTGGTCGCCGTTACCGTGCCCAGCGCCTTGAGGTAGACCGGGAAGTCGCCCACGGTCGCAGGTTCGACGCGCACCGGCACCGGCCCGGCAAAGGCCCCAAAGCCCGGTCGCCCGCCTTTGCCGGCAGGTGCACCGGCCGCCTTGTGCGCCGCCGGAGACGGCCACAGCCACCAGCACAGGCCGGCAACCAGCAGCAGGATCAGCAGGCCGAAAAGCCAGCGACGAGGGGAACGGGAACGAGAAAGCATCGGTTGATCGACCATTGGACTGGAAAGAATTCTTTTGAGGAGGCTGAACGATAAGCACTGGCGAGAAAATAGCAAAGCGGCTTTACCGGCAATTTACCTTGAGCTTACGTTGCTAAGACAATGAAGCATAAATAAAAACGGCCTGGACAAGGTCCAGGCCGCAACAAATGCTTACAGCATGCGAGACACGCTCGCGATCACATTACTTCAGAACAGCCAGCGCTGCATCGTAGTTCGGCTCGTCAGCGATTTCGCCAACCAGCTCGCTGTGCAGCACGGTGTCGTTTTCGTCCAGAACAACCACGGCGCGCGCAGTCAGGCCAGCCAGTGGGCCGTCAGCGATGGCAACACCGTAGTTCTCGATGAATTCACGGCCGCGCAAGGTCGACAGGTTCTGGACGTTTTCCAGGCCTTCGGCGCCGCAGAAACGGGCTTGTGCAAACGGCAGGTCGGCGGAGATGCACAGCACGACGGTGTTGTTCAGCTCGGCAGCTTTCTTGTTGAACGTGCGAACCGAAGTGGCGCACGTCGGGGTATCGACGCTTGGGAAGATGTTGAGGACTTTGCGCTTGCCGGCCAGGCTGGCCAGGGTTACATCAGCAAGACCTGCACCGACCAGGGAAAACGCAGGGGCCTTGGCGCCAACTTTTGGCAGATCGCCCTTGACCTGAACCGGGTTGCCTTTGAGAGTCACTTGAGCCATGAGCTGATTCCTTATGCGTGGATTGAGTAAGGGACCAGAGTTAATCATGAAAGTGCCCGGCTACCTATGGGGGCGCACAAATTGTTTTATTGCCAGACAATTTTTGTGGACAATCCAGGCGCTCAAAAGCTGACAATCCAGCTTTTGAGCGCCCGCACACGGTCAGCTGAGCAGCGAATAGACCAGCGCAGAGATCGCCACCAGGCCAACGGCAACCACGAACACGTTGGACATCTGCCCGCTGTATTTGCGCATTGCCGGCACCTTGCGGATGGCATACATCGGCATCAGGAACAGAATCGCCGCGATCACCGGGCCACCGAGGGTCTCGATCATGCCCAGGATGCTCGGGTTGAGGGTGGCGACGATCCAGCAGATTATCAGCATGAAGGCAGCGGTCATGCGGTCCAGGGTCTTGGCCGCCGGACGCTTGCCGGTTTTCACGATCAGGCCTTTCAGGCCTTCGCTGGCGCCGATGTAGTGCCCCAGGAACGACTTGGCAATGGCAATGAAGGCAATCAGCGGCGCAGCAAAGGCGATGGTCGGGTTGCTGAAGTGGTTGGCCAGGTACGACAGGATCGACAGGTTCTGTGCCTTGGCTTCGGCCAGTTGCGCCGGGGTCAGGGTCAGCACGCAGCTGAACACGAAGAACATCACCATGGCGACCATCAGCAGGTGCGCGCGGCAGAGGATCTGCCCGCTGCGCTCATCGGCATGCACGCCGTACTGACGCTTCTGGTCAACGGCAAACGCCGAGATGATCGGCGAATGGTTGAAGGAGAACACCATCACCGGGATCGCCAGCCACAGGGTGTGCAGGAACGCCGAGCCCGATGGCAGCTCGGCGGCGGTGGTGAGGATGCCACCGCTCCAGTGCGGAATCAGGAACACCGCGAGGAACGCCAGGGCAACGATAAACGGATACACCAGCAGGCTCATGACCTTGACCGTGGCCTGTTCACCACAGCGCACGATTGCCAGCAGGCCGAGGATCAGCACAAAGGACAGCACCGCCCGTGGGGGCGGCTGAATGTGCAGCTGGTGCTCCATGAAGCTGCCGACCGTGTTGGTCAGGGCCACGCTGTAGATCAGCAGGATCGGGAAGATGGCGAAGAAGTACAGCAAGGTGATCAAGGCACCGGCGCGGATGCCGAAGTGCTCTTCGACCACGTCGGTGATGTCCGCCCCTTCACGCCCGGAGAGGACGAAACGGGTCAGGCCGCGGTGGGCGTAATAGGTCATCGGGAAGGCCAGCAACGCCAGGATCAGCAAGGGCCAGAAGCCACCCAGGCCGGCGTTGATGGGCAAAAACAGAGTACCGGCTCCGATTGCCGTGCCGAACAGGCCCAGCATCCAGGTGGTGTCCTGACGGGACCAGCTGCCTAGTGCGACTGGGGTCGAATCGAAGCGTTGTTCAACGCTTGGGGCCTGCTCATTCATCCGGGTGCAACTCCACTCGCAAGACTGCAACAGGGCTGAGAGTGGCGACCCAGAGGCATCACCGCCCCTCAACCATACAAAGAGGGGCGCGATTGTGCGCGCATTGGTTGCACTTGAGAAGCCCCGCCCGACGGAGCGGTTGCACCTTTTACATTGTAATCACTGTAGGAGCGAGGCTTGCCCGCGAAGAACGATGGCGCAGTACAGCAGACATACTGCAGCGCCCGGCTCGCCGGCAAGCCTGGCTCCTACGGGTGTGATTACGCAGCGGTTTGCACGGCCGCGATGGCTTGGGCCACTTGCTGCAGGTTGTCAGGGCGCAGGCCCGACATGCACACCCGGCCGCTGTCGATCAGGTACACGCCGAACTCGTCACGCAGGCGACGCACCTGCTCGACGCTCAAACCGGTGTAGCTGAACATGCCGCGCTGGCTCAGGAAGAACTGGAAGTCCTTGCCCGGCAGCAATACAGCCAAAGCGTCGACCAGGCCCTGACGCATTTCCAGAATGCGCAGGCGCATCTGTTCCACTTCCGCCGCCCACTGGGCGTTGAGCACCGGGTCACCCAGTACACCGGCCACCAGCTGGGCACCGAATGCCGGTGGGCTGGAGTAGTTGCGACGGACAGTGGCCTTGAGCTGGCCGAGCACGCTTTGCGCGGTGTCGGCGTCGTCGCAGACTACCGACAGGCCGCCTACGCGCTCGCCATACAGCGAGAAAATTTTCGAGAACGAGTTGCTCACCAGGCACGGCACGCCGGCACGGGCGGCTTCGCGGATGGCGTAGGCGTCTTCGACCAGGCCTTCGCCGAAGCCCTGGTAGGCGATGTCGAGGAACGGAATCAGGTTGCGCGCCTTGACCACCTCGATCACCTGCTGCCACTGCGCCTGGTTCAGGTCGACACCGGTCGGGTTGTGGCAGCACGGGTGCAGCAGCACGATGCTGTTGGCCGGCAGGCCCTGCAAGGTCGCGAGCATGCCGTCGAAGTCGAGGCCACGGGTGTTCGGGTCGAAGTATGGGTAGGTGTGCACCTTGAAACCCGCGCCTTCGAAAATTGCCCGGTGGTTGTCCCAGGTCGGGTTGCTGACCCACACCTGCGAGTCGGGGAAGTAGCGCTTGAGGAAGTCGGCACCGACTTTCAGTGCACCGGAGCCGCCAACGGTTTGCACGGTGGCCACACGGCCGCCCTGCACAGCGGGATGATCGGAACCGAACAGCAGCGCCTGGATCGCCTGGCGGTAGCTGCCCAGGCCTTCCATTGGCAGGTACAGGGAAGCTTCATGCGGCTGGCCGGCGATGCGTCGCTCGGCTTCGCCAACGGCTGCCAGCTGTGGCACTACGCCTGCGGCATCGTAATACAGGCCGATACTCAGGTTGACCTTGTTGGCGCGCGGATCGGCCTTGAAGGTCTCCATCAGGGAGAGAATCGGATCGCCGGCATAGGCATCGACATGTTTGAACACAGCGTGCAGCTCCTTGGGTCTGGGCAAATCGTAAAGGACTGTGGCGAGGATACCTGTAGCCGCGCCGAAGCAAAATGACCTTGGCTGCAACTTGTCTGTGCATCCATGCACGCCCTGCCCGACTTACTGCGCCAACGCCTGCAATTGCTCCAGCTCTTCAACCGTCAGACTGACCCCGTTACGCAACGATGCTTCACGTTCGCGGTAGCGCCGCTCACCGGGCATGCGGGTCAGGCCTACAGCCTGCATCTGGCGCACCAGTTCATGGCTGCGCTCGGCAAAGTGGTTGCCCTGCGACCTGGACGGGTCGATAACGATAAGCAACTGTCCGGTCCACGGCGTTTTCGCCCCCGGATGTTGCGACCAGTCGAACTCGAATGAAAAGTTGCCACCGGTCAGCGCGGCCGCCAGCAATTCCACCATCATCGACAAGGCCGAGCCCTTGTGCCCGCCGAACGGCAGCAAGGCACCGCCTTCGAGGATTTTCTGTGGGTCGCAGGTCGGTTGCCCCTGGCTGTCGACACCCATCCCTTCCGGGAGCATCTGGCCCTTGCGCGCAGCAATCTGCACGTCGCCGTGGGCAATGGCGCTGGTGGCCATGTCGAACACAATCGGGTCGCTGTCGGCACAGGGCGCGGCAAACGCAATCGGGTTAGTGCCAAACAGCGGCTTGCGCGCGCCATGCGGCACCACGCAGGTCATGCTGTTAACCACACTCAGCGCAACCAGGCCTTCGTCGGCGAACGGCTCGACATCGGGCCACAATGCCGCGAAATGGTGTGAATTGTGGATCGCCAGCACCGCGATCCCGGCGCTGCGCACCTTGTCCACCAGCAACCCGCGGGCCGCGGCCAAGGCCGGCTGGGCGAAACCGCCTTTGGCGTCGACACGCACATAGCCGCTGGCGACATCCTCCACTTCCGGCACCGCCTGGCCATCAACCCAGCCGCTGGCCAGGGTCGACACATAGCCTGGGATGCGAAATACGCCATGGCTGTGGGCACCGTCGCGCTGGGCGCTGGCGCAGTTGAACGCCAGTGAGCGGGCCACCGCTTCACTGGTGCCATGTTTGACGAAAATGCGCTGCAACAAGGCCTGCAGGTCGGCGAAAGGTATGTGCGCGACAGCAGTGTCGGGGCGTGCGGACATCTGAAGCTCCCTTATTGGATTTGGAGTGGGCGACAGCGATGAGCAATGGCGAAACTTTCCTCTTGTGACAGCAAACTGTCAAATATTGACTTGATGACAGAAAACATTCATTTTCTGTTTCAATGTGCAACCGCCTTCGAGAATGACCGTGAGCCAACCGATCAAGCAACGTCTGGAAAACAGCCTGCACAACGCAGCGGCGTCCGGGCGCAAGATCGCCAGCTACATGCTCGCCAACCTCACCGACCTGCCGTTTGAAACATCGGCCAGCCTGGCGGCGAAAATTGGCGTCAGCGAGTCCAGTGTCGGCCGGTTTTGCCGGGCGCTGGGCTACGAGCACCTCAAGGCACTCAAACATGATCTCAAAGACGACCTCGGCGATGGCCCGTGGCTGGTCGGTGACCGGCTGCAAGAATTTCGCCAGCAGCACGGCAAAGACGCCGCCGGTCTGGCACGCAGCCTGGAACAGGAAGTCGGGGCACTGGTGCGGGTTTACGAATACAGCCGCACCCCCGCCTGGCAGGTCGTCAGCCTGCGCCTGGCCCAGCGTCGCAAAGTCTTTGTTGCCGGTTTTCAGACCGAGCGCGGCGTCGCCCTGTGCATGACCCACTTGCTGCAATACCTGCGCGACGGCGTGCAGGTGGTCGACGGCAGTGCCGGGCATTTCGGCGACGTGTTGCTCAGCGACCCGGCCGACTGCGCCCTGGTGGTGTTCGAGGCACGCCGCTATTCACGCCATGCCCTGACCCTGTGCCGCAAGGCACGCGAAGCGGGCATAGCCGTCACCCTGGTGACCGATACCTTTTGTGACTGGGCTGATGCCAACGCCGATGAAGTGTTCCGCATCCCCACTGAATTCAATCTGTTTTGGGAGTCGACCGCGACCATGCTGTCGTGGGTACACCTGATGGTCAACGAGGTCTGCAAGAAGCTCGGACCGGATGTTGAAAAACGCTTGGAAGCAACTGCCGCTCTACACAATGAATTCGTTGGCTACACGTCAGCGAGCAAACAATAGCAAGAGTGCAAACAACAGATCGAGGTGTGACATGAAACCCGTTATCCGCTTTGCAGGTGCGTGCGCCCTGCTGCTCGCCGGTGCAACCCTGGCCCAGGCCGAAACCCTGAAGATCGCCACCGAAGGCGCTTACCCGCCGTTCAACTACGTTGACTCGGATAACCAGCTGCATGGCTTTGACGTCGACATCAGCAAGGCGCTGTGCGAGCAGATGAAAGTCGAGTGCACCCTGGTGGCCCAGGACTGGGAAGGCATCATTCCGGCGTTGATGGCGAAGAAATACGACGCGGTGGTGGCCTCGATGATCAACACCGAAGAGCGTCGCAAAAAGATCGCCTTCACCAACCACTACTACAAGACGCCGCTGTCGGTCGCCGTGCCCAAGGACAGCAAGATCACCGACGCGCAAACCGACTTCAAAGGCTACACCGTCGGCGCGCAGGCCTCCTCCACCCAGGCCATCTACGCCGAAGACGTCTACGGCAAGGCCGGTGCCGACGTCAAACTCTACCCTACCCTCGATGAAGCCAACGCCGACCTCGCTGCCGGGCGCCTGGATGGCGTGATTGCCGACAAATTTCCGCTGACCGAATGGCTGGGCAAGGCCGGCAAGGACTGCTGCCATATCCTCGGCGACGTCAATGGCACCAAGGCAGATGCCTCGATTGCCGTACGCAAGGAAGACGAAGCCCTGCGCGAGCGCCTGAACAAGGCCCTGGACGAAATCGTCGCCAACGGCACCTACCAGAAAATCGCCAGTCGCTACTTCGACTTCGATATCTACCAGTAAACCCGGCCCAGGCCACTTGTAGCAGCTGGTCTTGCCAGCGATGCAGACACCGCGGATTGACTGACACCGCGTCGATGCCATCGCCGGCAAGACCGGCTCCTACAGGGGTGGTTGTCTGTCTCGCGAGAGGGTTTGAGCATGCTCGAACAACTGTCACTGCTTTCTTTCGCCAGCGGCGGCTGGGGCCAGGCCCTGCTCGCCGGTGCCCTGGTAACCATTTCGCTGGCCCTCGCCTGCCTGCCCATCGGCTTGCCGCTGGGCCTCGGGGTGGCGTTGATGGCGCGCTCGCGCAAGCGTTTTCCGCGCGCCGTGGCGACCGTATTTTCCACGGTGTTCCGTGGCCTGCCTGAGCTGCTGACGCTGCTGATCATCTACTACGGCTGCCAGATCGCCGCGCAAAAGATCCTCGCTGCCATGGGCTATGAAGGTGAGGTGATGATCAACACCTTCCTCGCCGCCATGGTTGCCTTCAGCCTGGTGTTCGCGGCGTTTTCCAGCGAGATCTGGCTGGGCGCCTTCAAAACGGTGGCCAAGGGTCAATACGAGGCTTCCCAGGCCCTGGGCCTGAGTAAAGCCACCACGTTTCGCAAGGTGATCTTCCCGCAACTGGTGCGCATTGCCATGCCTGGGCTATCGAACAACTGGCTTTCGCTGCTCAAGGACACTTCGCTGGTGTCGACCATTTCGCTGGTCGACCTGATGCGCCAGACCAACCTGGCCGTGAGCGTGACCAAGGAGCCGATGTTCTTCTATGGCGTGGCCTGCCTGGGCTACCTGCTGTTCTCCGCCCTGTCGGGCCGGGTTGTTGTGTTTATCGAGCAGTATTTCAGTCGCCACCTGCGGAGTGCCCGGACATGAGCTTCGATCAACTGCTGGCGCTGGTGCTTGATCCCGACTTGCTGGAACGCTACGGCCCGCGCTTTATCGACGGGCTGCTGGTAACCGGCAAGCTGGTGGCCATCTCGTTTACCCTCGGCGCCCTGCTCGGCATGCTGCTGGCGCTGGCGCGGCTGTCCAACAACCTGCTGTTGCAGCGACTGAGTGCCGGCTACATCTACTTCTTCCGCGGCTCACCGCTGCTGGCGCAGCTGTTCTTGCTGTATTACGGCCTGGGCTCGCTCAAAGGCTTCTGGCAGGACGTGGGGTTGTGGTGGTTCTTTCGCGAAGCCTGGTACTGCACCCTGCTCGCCTTCGTCCTCAACACTGCGGCTTACCAGGCGGAGATCTTTCGTGGCGCACTGCTGGCCGTTGCCCCTGGCCAGTACGAGGCCGCCAAGGCCTTGAGCCTGAAACGCTCGACCACGTTCTTCAAGGTGATCCTGCCGCAATCGATGATCGTCGCCATCGGCCCGCTGGGCAATGAACTGATCCTGATGATCAAGGCCAGCGCGATTGCTTCGCTGGTGACCATCTACGACCTGATGGGCGTAACCAAGCTGGCGTTCTCGCGCAGCTTCGACTTCCAGATCTACCTGTGGGCCGCCGTGCTGTACCTGCTGATCGTCGAGATTGTGCGCCGCAGCCTCAAACACATAGAAGCCCGCCTGGGCCGCCACCTGCACTGATTGCCTGTTTGTGAGGACCGTTCCAATGCACTGTCAAACCATCGTTCTGGGCGCCGGCATCGTCGGTGTCAGCACGGCCCTTCACCTGCAGGCCCGTGGCCGCAAAGTCATCCTCATCGACCGGGATGAACCGGGCAGCGGCACCAGCCATGGCAACGCCGGGTTGATCGAGCGTTCCAGCGTGATCCCCTATGCCTTCCCTCGCGAGCTGTCGAGCCTGCTGCGTTACGGGCTCAATCGCCAGTCCGACGTGCGCTACAGCCCGGTTCATCTGCCCAGGATCGCCCCGTGGCTGTTCAAGTACTGGCAGAACTCCTCGCCTGCCGGCCTCAGCGTCGCCACCCGCGCCATGCTGCCGCTGGTGCAACGCTGTGTCGAAGAACATGACGCCCTGGTTGATGCCGCCGGGCTGGGCGAGCTGATCAAGGCCAATGGCTGGATCGAGGTGTTTCGCAACGAGTCGGCGTTCAGCAAGGCCCAGGCCGATGCCCACGCGCTCAAGCCTTATGGTCTGAGCTACGAGATTCTCGACCGCCAGCAGGTGCATGCGCGCGAGGGCAACCTCAGCGACAACGTGGTCGGTGGCATTCACTGGCTCGACCCCAAGACCGTCACCAACCCCGGCGGCCTGACCCGCGGCTACGCAGCATTGTTTGTCAAACGCGGTGGCCAGTTCATTCATGGTGACGCACGCACCCTGCGCCAGATCGACAGCGAGTGGCAGGTCGACAGCCGTCAGGGCCCGATCACTGCCCCCGAGGTCGTCATTGCCCTTGGCCCGCAGGCCGGCGACGTGTTCAAAGCGCTGGGTTACCGGATTCCGCTGGAAATCAAGCGCGGCTATCACATGCACTACCAGGGCAGCGCCGGTGCCGAACTCAAGCACTCGATCTGCGATGCCCAGGGCGGTTATGTGCTGGCCCCCATGGCCCAGGGCATCCGCCTGACCACCGGGATTGAATTCGCCGCCAGCGGCGATGCCATCAACGAGATCCAGCTCAAGCGCTGCGAAGCCCTGGCGCGCAAGATCTTCCCACTAGGCCAGCGCCTCGATGCCAAACCCTGGCTGGGGCGCCGCCCGTGCCTGCCGGACATGCGCCCGGTGATCGGTCCGGCTGCGCAGCACAAGGGCTTGTGGTTCAACTTCGGCCACGCCCACCACGGCCTCACCCTGGGCCCGGTCAGCGGCCGCCTGCTGGCGGAAATGATGACCGGCGAAACGCCTTTCACCGACCCTGCGCCCTACAGCGCGGCACGCTTCAATTGATAGCGGGAGAATAACAACATGACCGCCTCACTGAGCCTTGCAACCCCTGCCCCTGTTGCGCCGCCTGACGCGCGCAAAGTTGTCATCAACATTGAGGGCCTGAACAAACACTACGGTGCGTATCACGTACTGCGCGATATCAACCTGAACGTGCGCGAAGGCGAACGCATTGTGCTGTGCGGGCCTTCGGGCTCGGGCAAGTCCACCCTGATCCGCTGCATCAACCGGTTGGAAATTGCCGAAAAAGGCCATATCCGCGTCAACGACACCGACCTTGCGCAAACCACCCGCCAGGCCGGCGAGGTACGCAGCGAAATCGGCATGGTGTTCCAGCACTTCAACCTGTTTCCGCACATGAGCGTGCTGGACAACTGCACTTTGGCACCGATGAGCGTGCGCGGCCTGTCGCGTAAAGACGCCGAAGAGCGGGCACGGTTTTATCTGAACAAAGTGGGCATTGAAAGCCAGGCCAACAAATACCCCAGCCAGCTGTCCGGCGGCCAGCAGCAGCGGGTGGCCATTGCCCGTGCGCTGTGCATGAAGCCGAAGATCATGCTGTTTGACGAGCCAACCTCGGCCCTGGACCCGGAGATGGTCGCTGAAGTGCTCGATGTGCTGGTGAAACTCGCCGATACCGGCATGACCATGCTGTGCGTCACCCACGAAATGGGTTTTGCCCGTCAGGTGGCCGAGCGGGTGCTGTTTCTTGATGGTGGCCAGATCATCGAGGACGCCCACCCCGAGGCATTCTTCAACCACCCGCAAACTGCGCGGGCCCAGGGTTTCCTCGCGCAGATCCTGCACTGAGAGCAGAAGCACCGAAAGCGCAGGGTTGGCGGCCGCTTTGCGCCCGATCGCAGGCTAACGCCAGCTCCCACAGGTGCCATGCATAGGCACACACCTGCACTGTGGGAGTGGGCGTTAGCCCGCGATCTGCCGCAAAGCGGCAGCAATATTGGCCTGCAAGACCAAAACAAACGTCTACTGCGGATGCATCTTTGACTTGATCAGGCCGATGATGAAGGTCAACACCGCGCCGCCGGCACCACCGCCAATGATGCTGCTGATCAACGCCGCCAGGTCGACCCCGCCACCGGCAGCCGCTGCGGCACCCGGCTGGCCGGTGATGGCCGCAACCACCTGCCCGAGTATGACCCCGCCGATCCCGCCGACGATCGAATTCAGGCCCGGGCCCATGCTTTGCTTACTCATGCCCACCGCATTGCCGCCCACCACGCCGGCAATGATCTGAACCACCAGACTGACAATATCCATGTGCTGCACCCTCTGTAGCGTTGAGTGAGGACGACTCACATCCGGTAACTACGAAGGCTCGACCGAGGATCAGAGGCGTCTCGACCCGGTCAACGACAGCAGGCTGTTGCCGATCCGGAAAGTATAGGCCGGTAAGTGAAGATAACCGTCAAATATAATTGACCGGCAAAATCGATGACATCAGCGGTTACAAAGGGCTGCGCGCCCATAATTGCAGCGAAGCAATGACAAGCTTCGCCCGCGCAATCTGAAGTCGTTTGACATATTAAACGGCTCTGGCAAGCTGTATAGCAGGTTTCGACCGGAAATACGGCCCTCTGCGCCTCTCCGGCAGTGCTCGAAACCTCAGGTAGCGCAAAGGTTTCAGCCGCGCGCCTGCACAATAATGACAGGCCGCGCCTGTCCCAAGGTGACATATGCCCAACAGCAACATTGGCAATAAGAAACAGACCCTCCGTAAACCTGTAGTCCTGATGACCATGGGCGCCCAAGAGCGCAAAGGCCACGACTACCAGGTCATGACCCACAAATACATCCTGCCGCTGGTTGAACACGCCGGTTGCGTACCTGTCCTGGTACCGACCTGCTGCGGTGTCGAAGACATGGAAACCTACCTGGACATGGCAGATGGCGTTTATCTGACCGGTGCAGGCAGCAACATCGACCCGGCCCTGTACGGCCAGGAAAACGAAACCCCAGGCAAAGGCCAGGACCGCAACCGCGACCTGTTCGACATGCCGCTGGTCAAAGCCGCCATCGCCCGTGGCCTGCCTATCTTCGGCATCTGCCGTGGCATGCAGGAAATCAACGTGGCCCTGGGTGGTGACATCTACCAGAAGGTCTATGCAGAAGCCGGCTTCAACGATCACCGGGAAAACCCGGAAGATCCGGTCGACGTGCAGTACAGCGCTGTTCACGGCGTGCGCCTGGAACAAGGCAGCTGGTTGCACAAGCTGCTGAAGACCGACGAAATCCGCGTCAACTCGCTGCATGGCCAGGGCCTGAAAAACCTCGGCAAAGGCATCGAGCCGCTGGCTTACGCTGAAGATGGCCTGGTTGAGGCGATCCATGCCCCAAGCCTGTCGCCGTTCCTGTTTGCCGTGCAATGGCACCCGGAGTGGCAAGCCGCGAAGAACCCGGATTCGGTAAAAATGTTTGAAGCCTTCGGTGAGGCCTGCCGCAAGCAGGTGGCCAAGGCACAAGGCGTAAAGCCACTTAGCTCTGCCGCCTGATACAGCCTATTGCGGGGTGAACATGCCGCCTCAGGTCCTGCGTTGACCTGTGGTAGCGGTTCACCCCGCTTTTTGTTTGTGGCTGAGGCTGAGGCTGTGAGCTTATCCGTTTCCTGTGGCGCAGCTACTGGCCCCTTCCGCCCTTACGGCGGCCTACTTTTTTCTTGGAAAAAGTAGGCATGGTTCTGTCCCGTGACAACGGACGCCAAGAAGCGATACTTAATTCGCTAACTTGGAGGTTGCCATGTACCCACCTAACCGCCGTAGCTATACCGATGAGTTCAAAGCCCAAGCTGTTGCATTGGCTGAGACGGTTGGCAGGACCGAAGCCGCTCGTCAGCTTGAGATGTC
>NZ_JADUCM010000039.1 GCF_016009175.1 Pseudomonas alkylphenolica | reverse complement strand
TGTCTCTCTTAGGTCGTTGCTCAACTATCTTCTGTTTGGGTAGTAGGGTCGTCTTTAATTGCAAACTACCGGCACACCCGGGCTCCGCAGGAGCGGGCGTTGCCGGTGACGAGGCCGGGCCTGCCTGAACAGAGATCACATGATGTATACCCTGGATGACCTGCTCCACCTCATGGCCCGCCTGCGCGACCCGCAGTACGGTTGTCCGTGGGACCTCAAGCAGACCTACGCGACGATCATTCCCTACACCCTTGAAGAAGCCTACGAAGTGGCCGACGCCATCGAGCGCAGCGACTTCGAGCACTTGCAGGGCGAGTTGGGCGACCTGCTGTTCCAGGTGGTCTATTACAGCCAGCTGGCCCGTGAAGAAGGGCGCTTCGAGTTTGCCGGGGTGATCGACAGCATTACCCGCAAGCTGATCCGTCGCCATCCGCATGTGTTCCCTACCGGTGAGCTGTATGCGCCGCTGGACACGCCCAAGCTCGACGAGGCCCAGGTCAAGCAGCGCTGGGAAGAAATCAAAGCCCAGGAGCGGGCCGAGAAGGGCGTTCCCGAACAGTTGTCGTTGCTCGATGACGTACCGGCCGCCTTGCCCGCGCTGTCCCGGGCCGCCAAACTGCAAAAGCGCACGGCCAAGGTCGGGTTCGACTGGCCGGATGCCTTGCCGGTACTCGACAAGGTGCGTGAAGAGCTCGACGAAGTGCTGCAGGCCATGGCCGATAATGACAATGCCGCGCTGGCTGAAGAGGTCGGCGACCTGCTGTTTGCCACGGTCAACCTGGCCCGCCATCTGAAAGTCGATCCGGAAAATGCGCTGCGCGGCGCCAACCAGAAATTTGAGCGACGTTTCCGTTTTATCGAGCAGGCATTGCGCGATATGGGGCGTCCGATTGAAGATTGCACCCTTGAAGACATGGACGCACTCTGGGGCGAAGCCAAACGTCAGGAAAAGAACCTGCCCAGCTGCGGCTGAGCAGAAGCACATAAGTGAGTGAACGATGAGCCTTTCCCTTCGCGACCAATTGCTCAAGGCCGGTCTGGTCAACCAGAAACAGGTCAAGCAGGTCAGTAAAGAACAGAAGAAGCAAAAGCGCCTGGAACACAAAGGTCAGGTGGAAGTTGACGATTCGCAGCAGCGCCTGGCGCGTGAAGCCATGGCCGAAAAGGCCAAGCGCGATCAGGAACTCAATCGTCAGCAGCAGGAGAAGGCCGAGCAAAAGGCCCGTGCCGCCCAGGTCAAGCAGTTGATCGAGGTGTCGCGCCTGCCCAAGCTGACCACCGAGGACTACTACAACTTCGTCGACGACAAGAAGGTCAAGCGCCTGTCGGTCAACGCCCTGATGCGCAGCAAGCTCAGCAGCGGCTCCCTGGCCATCGTCGCCCATGGCGGTGGATACGAAGTGATCCCGCGTGAAGCGGCGCTGAAGATCCAGGAGCGTGATCCCAAGCGTATCGTGCTGCTCAATACCCAAGTGGAAGAGCCGGATGCCGATGATCCGTACGCCGCGTATGTGATCCCTGACGATCTGATGTGGTAATCACGACAAACCCCGCCACGGCGGGGTTTGTTTTTTCTGCAGTGGGCTATTGCTGTTGCTGTCTGGTTTCGAGGAATTCCAGTTCGATACGGTAGCTGTGGGCTTCATGTTCGTTGTGGAACATGCCCACCAGTTCGTCCTGCTGGTGCACATCCCAGATGCGCAAACCAGCGGCAAGGCTTTCGTAAGACATTTTGTTTTCGTCGCGCTCAGTTACTTTGACAGTCATCTGCAAACTCCACTTTCAGTTAACTGCGGCACCGTGTCGCAGGTCTCTTTTATAGGGTTTGATAGCTGGCTAAGTAAATGTTCGGGCCATGAAACATCTTTCATGCTGGCTTGAAATCGGCGCCTGCAAAAAAAGAAACCCCGCACAGGGCGGGGTTTCGGGTGTAGCCAGCTGTCGGGCAATTACTTGCCGGACACTGCCTTGCCATCAACCGTACCGTCCTGGAGTACGATCACATACTCCTTGCCGTCGGTTTCGACCTGGCGCAGTTGCACCAGCAGGTAGTCCCAGTCTTTGGCGAACCACAGTTCGGTGATGCGCTTGCTCTGGCTCGGGTCGCGTACGCGCTCGACCTTGATGGCATCGACCTGGCCGGTCTTGGTGGTGACTTTTTCGGTACCCAGGACGCGGAAGTCATAGGTATCGATTTCGTCGCCATCGACCACCTGGTAGCTCACGCTCTTTTTACCGGCGGCGACATCGTGTTGCAGTGCCAGCTGGTAGGTGGACTTGTCCAGCACGCCACGGTTGAGCGGCAGCTTGATCGCGTCACCGCGGTCGGTGCCGGTGATCTGCTTGCTGCTCCAGTCGAAATCCAGGTCAACTTTCTTGGCCTTGCCCAGCCCGCCACGTTCGAAGTGGTAGGTTTGCGGCAGCAGCGTGTCCTTGTCCAGCTTCAGGGTGCTTTGCTCGGTCAGGCTGGCAATCATCATCGATGCCTTGAAGTTCAGGCTCCAGGTACCGTTGGCGTTCTTTTCCAGGCTGCGCTCGGCGGTGCCACTCATGGGCAGCTGCTTCCAGTCGGCGGTGTAGCTGGCCGAGAAAGGCTTGAGATCCGCTGCCTGTAGCGGCAGTGCGAGCACGGCAAGTGCAAAGAGCAGGGCGCGACGCATAATTTCTCCTAGGGTCGAATCAAGTGGCCGCTGGCCGCCAGAGGCTGGCCATCCAGTACAGCACCGTGCTCGCCAAGGCGCAAACGGCCTTCGGCGAACCAGCGCACCGCCAGCGGGTAGATCTGGTGTTCCTGGCTATGAACCCGTTGCGCCAGACGTTCTGGCGTGTCATCCAACTCTACCGGTATTACTGCCTGTACGACCAGCGGCCCGCCGTCGAGTTCCTCGGTGACGAAGTGCACGCTGCAACCGTGCTCGGTGTCACCTGCCTCGAGTGCGCGCTGATGAGTGTGCAGTCCCTTGTATTTGGGCAGCAGCGACGGATGGATGTTCAACAGGCGGCCTTGATAGTGACGCACGAACCCCGCGCTGAGGATGCGCATGAAACCGGCCAGCACCACCAGGTGCGGCTGGAAACCGTCGATCAGTTCGACCAGCGCGGCGTCGAAGGCCTCGCGGCCCTCGAAGGCTTTGTGGTCGAGTACCGCCGTGTCGATACCGGCATCGCGGGCGCGCTGCAGGCCATAGGCGTCGGCGCGGTTGGAGATGACCGCGCGGATCCGCACCGGGCTGTCGCCGGTGCGGAAACTGTCGATCAAGGCTTGCAGGTTGCTGCCGGTGCCAGACAGCAGCACCACGACATCACACGACGTACTCGGCATCAGTGCGCCTTGACGTTCTTCAGCTCGACCTGGGCAGCGCCTTCGGCGGCAACACCGATCTGGCCGATGACCCATGGCTGCTCGCCCGAAGCGCGCAGGTTGTTCAGGGCGGTTTCGACCTGGTCCTGGGCCACGCAGATGACCATGCCGACGCCGCAGTTCAGAACGCGGTGCATTTCATGCTCGTCGACATTGCCTTGCTGTTGCAGCCAGTCGAACACGGCAGGGCGGTTCCAGCTGGCGACGTCAACCACCGCCTGGGCGCCTTTTGGCAGGACGCGCGGGATGTTGTCGAGCAGGCCGCCACCGGTAATGTGGGCCATGGCCTTGACCGCGCCGGTGTCCTTGATCAGCTTGAGCAGCGGCTTGACGTAGATGCGGGTCGGGGCCATCAGCAGTTCGGTCAGCGGGGTGCCGTCGAGCTGGGTGTTTTCGATGTCGGCACCGGACACTTCGATGATTTTGCGGATCAGCGAGTAGCCGTTGGAGTGCGGGCCGGAAGACGGCAGGGCGATCAGCGCGTCGCCAGTGGCAACCTTGGAGCCGTCGATGATTTCGGCCTTTTCCACCACGCCAACGCAGAAGCCGGCCAGGTCGTAGTCTTCGCCTTCGTACATGCCAGGCATTTCAGCGGTTTCACCGCCGACCAGGGAGCAGCCGGCCAGTTCGCAGCCAGCGCCGATGCCGGTGACCACGGTAGCTGCGACGTCAACGTTGAGCTTGCCGGTGGCGTAGTAATCGAGGAAGAACAGCGGCTCGGCGCCACAGACCACCAGGTCATTGACGCACATGGCGACCAGGTCCTGGCCGATGCTGTCGTGCTTGTTCAGGTTCAGCGCCAGACGCAGCTTGGTGCCGACGCCGTCGGTACCGGAGACCAGAACCGGCTGTTTGTAGCCGGCCGGGATTTCGCAGAGGGCGCCAAAACCGCCCAGGCCGCCCATGACTTCCGGGCGCGCCGTGCGCTTGGCGACGCCTTTGATGCGTTCGACCAATGCTTCACCGGCGTCGATGTCTACACCGGCGTCCTTGTAGCTCAGGGAGGGTTGCTTGCTCATGATCCAGGCCTTTAGGGGGAGGGATTCGGGGGAATCGACCGTGACCTGCCAGGCAATGCGGGGGGAATTCCAGCTGCCTGACCGTCGCCGGTCTGCGAAGGCGCGCGATTTTATCAGGGTTGCCCCTAAGCGGCCATCCTCAGGCCGACGGGCAGGGCCCAGATCCGTTAAAAAATATGCTTTAACGGCGTCTTGCTGGTTGCCTGGGCGCAGGCTGTATAAGGTATAGCAAAGGCGATTGGACAAAATTGACGGTACCGACCGAATGTTTTGCAGGGTGCTGCGGTCTTACCGGCACCTGCTCATGAGCATCGCTTCTTTATTACCAGGACAGGAATCCTCCATGCGATTGCGTAAATACCTGGCCGCTGGCTGTCTTGCCATGCTGGCGCTGTCGGCACAGGCCGAAACCGTCTCGGGCCTCTATCAGGTGCGCGAAGCGGTCGACGGTCAAGGTGCCGAAGCCCGTGCCCAAGCCACCGGCAAAGCCCTTGATACCCTGGTGCTGCGCCTGACCGGCGACCCCAAGGCGGCGCAGAGCCCGGCCCTGGCGGCGCTGCGCAAAGACCCGCAACAGATCATCAGCCAGTTCGGTTTCGAGGCCGGCCCGCCAGAAACCGTGCTGGTGGACTTTGACCCTGGCAGCACCGAACGCACCTTGCGCCAGGCCGGTCTGGCGCTGTGGGGCAACAATCGCCCGTCGATCCTGGGGTGGTGGTTGAATGACAGCGCCGAAGGCTCAAACCTGGTGGGCGATGGCCAAAGCAGTGCCGAACCACTGCGCCGCGCCGCGCAACACCGCGGCTTGCCGCTGCGCTTGCCGCTTGCCGACCTGGATGAGCAACTGGTGGCCACCGCGAAAAACCTCGAAGGCACCGACCCGGCGCCGCTGCGTGGTGCTTCCGAACGCTATGGTGCCGATGCCTTGCTGGCGGTGCACGCCAGCGAAGCGGACGGCAAATGGCAGGGCACCTGGCATTTGTGGATGGGCGAGCTGCGCGAACAGGGCAAGGCCGAAGGTGCTGATCAGGCCGCATTGGCCGATGCGGTAATGCTCGCGGTCAGCAGTCGCCTGGCGCCCAGGTTTGTTGCACGTCCCGGCGCCAGCAGCGAGATGCAGTTACAGGTCCAGGGCATGAATCTGGCACGTTATGCTGAACTGGGCCGGGTGCTTGAACCTTATGGTGCACGCCTGAAACAGGCGGACGGCGCTACCCTGACTTATCAGGTGACCGGCAACAGCGATCAGCTGCGTGCCCAGCTGAGCCTGGCCAAACTGCAGGAGCTGCCTGCTGAGCCTGCAGCACCAGTGCCCGCCGTTGACCCCGCTGCGCCAGGCGCCACCCAGGCCGCTGCCCCGAAACCTTTCAACGGGCTGCGTTTTCGTTGGTAATCCCTGAGTTGGCCTGGAGTTGTTCATGACCGATATGCGTCGTTGGGTGTGGGGCGCGGTGGCACTGCTGTGTGCCGCGCTGTTGTACGCGCTGCACCCGATCCTTTCACCGTTTCTGGTGGGCATCCTGCTGGCTTATCTGGCTGACCCGCTGGTCGATCGGCTGGAGCGTGCCGGGTTGTCCCGCACCTGGGGAGTAGTGGTGGTGTTTGCCCTGTTTACCCTGGTGCTGACGCTGTTGCTGCTGGTGCTGGTGCCCATGCTTGCCAAGCAACTGATGCGCCTCTATGAGCTGGCGCCGCAGATGCTCGATTGGCTGCAGCACGATGCTTTGCCCTGGGTGCAGGCGCGCCTGGGCCTGGCCGAAGGCTTCTGGAAGTTCGACAAGATCAAGGCGGGCATCAGCGCCCACATGGGCCAGACCACCGACATCGTTGGTGTAATCCTGTCCCAGGCCACCGCGTCTGGCCTTGCCTTGCTCGGCTGGCTGGCCAACCTGGTGCTGATCCCGGTGGTGAGCTTTTATCTGCTGCGTGACTGGGACCTGATGATGGCCAAGATCCGTGGCCTGCTGCCGCGTCAGCGCGAGGAGCGGGTGGTGGCGCTGGCCGGCGAGTGTCATGAAGTGCTCGGTGCCTTTGTCCGCGGTCAGTTGCTGGTGATGCTGGCGCTGGGCGTGATCTATGCCTCGGGCCTGATGCTGGTGGGCCTTGAGCTTGGCTTGCTGATCGGCCTGTTGGCGGGGCTGGCGGCGATTGTGCCGTACATGGGGTTCATCATCGGTATTGGCGCGGCAATGATTGCCGGGCTGTTCCAGTTCGGCGGCGATCCGTATCCGCTGCTGGGGATCGCGGCGGTGTTCATGGTCGGCCAGGCCCTGGAGGGCATGGTGCTTACCCCGTTGCTGGTGGGTGATCGCATCGGCCTGCACCCGGTGGCGGTGATTTTCGCGATTCTTGCCGGTGGTGAGCTGTTCGGGTTTACCGGTGTGTTGCTGGCGTTGCCGGTGGCGGCAGTGATCATGGTGTTGCTGCGCCATGTCCACGATCTCTATAAAGAGTCGGACATGTATGCCGGGGAGATCGACCCCGATCTCTAGGTTAATGGCCAAAGGCTTGCATCGTTTCTGTTACCTCGATGCAAGCCTTTGATTTTACTTGTGGTCCGCGCCGATTGTGCGACCGGCGCCACGGGTATAAACTTTGCAGACTTTTCACTAAAGGCCCCTTGCGGTTCTTCGGAATTGCCCAGCCAGCATGAAACCGATCCAGTTGCCCTTGGGTGTGCGTCTGCGTGACGACGCCACCTTCATCAACTACTACCCGGGTGCCAACGCCGCCGCTTTGGGCTACGTCGAGCGACTCTGCGAAGCCGACGCCGGCTGGACCGAAAGCCTGATTTACCTGTGGGGCAAGCAGGGCGTCGGCCGTACGCACCTGCTGCAGGCCGCGTGCCTGCGCTTCGAGCAATTGGGCGAGCCCGCCGTCTACCTGCCGCTGGCACAGTTGCTCGATCGCGGCGTCGAGTTGCTGGACAACCTGGAACAATATGAGCTGGTCTGCCTGGATGACCTGCATGTGATTGCCGGCAAGCCCGAGTGGGAAGAGGCAATGTTCCACCTGTTCAACCGCCTGCGCGACAGCGGCCGTCGCTTGCTGCTGGCCGCCTCCAGTTCGCCCCGCGAGCTGCCGATCAAACTGGCCGACCTCAAGTCGCGCCTGACCCTGGCACTGATCTTCCAGATGCGCGCACTGTCCGACGAAGACAAACTGCGCGCCCTGCAATTGCGCGCCTCGCGCCGTGGACTGCACCTGACCGACGAGGTCGGGCACTTCATCCTCACCCGTGGCACGCGCAGCATGAGCGCGCTGTTCGATTTGCTCGAACGCCTCGATCAGGCGTCGTTGCAGGCTCAACGCAAGCTCACCATCCCGTTTTTGAAAGAAACTTTGGGCTGGTAACGCAGGCACTAGAGCCTCGGCACATAAAAGTCACATTTTTTTCGATTGAATTTGCAAATCGAATCGATAGAAGGCATAGTTTCCCACTCAATAAATTCCAGACACGGTCGTGCCCATGCTAAAGCGCTTCGCACCCCTCGTGCCCCTCGCACTGGTTACCCTGCTTTTTGGTTGCGCGGCTCATAGCCCTTCGCAGCAGCAGGACCCACATTCGGTTGCCTCCCAGGCATCGGCAACGTCCTCCACCCATCTGGTGTTTGAGGAAGAAATGGCCACCGAAGAAGAGCTGCAGGCTTTCGCCAGCAGCAAGCCTTACCAACTTCCAGCCCTGGCTGACAACATTCTCGAACGTGGCATGTCGCTGATCGGTACCCGTTACCGGTTTGGTGGTACCTCCGAGAAGTCCGGCTTTGACTGCAGCGGTTTCATCGGTTACCTGTTCCGCGAAGAGGCCGGCCTTAACCTGCCGCGCTCGACCCGCGAAATGATCAACGTGGATGCCCCGCTGGTTGCGCGAAACAACCTCAAGCCGGGTGACCTGCTGTTCTTCAGCACCAACGGTCGCGGTCGTGTCAGCCACGCCGGGATCTACCTGGGTGACGATCAGTTCATTCACTCCAGCAGCCGCCGCAGCGGTGGTGTGCGCATCGACAAGCTCGGTGATCGCTACTGGAGCAAGACTTTTATCGAAGCCAAACGCGCATTGGCCATGGCACCGACCGCGACGACCATCTCGCGTAACTGATCATGCCCGTTGCGATACCACGGCGACGTAGCTGAAAAGCTCGTCGCCGTGCGTGTTTACAGAAAGCGTCTAATCTAAATTCTCAACTATTTCCGGCCTCGGTGCCGGACGGCCTCAGACAGGATGTTCTGACCATGGCGATGAAGGCGCGCTTCGCTCTATTTTCCCTGCTGGCACTGCTCGGTGCCTGCTCAAGTCATGCCCCGACACCGCCCAAGGTGGTTGAACCGGTGGTCATGGCGCCCGAGGTGTATTTCAATCCCGTTGCTGAAGATGTGCTGTTCCGCGCCTTGGGCCTGGTGGGTACGCCTTATCGCTGGGGTGGCAACACACCGGACTCGGGTTTTGATTGCAGCGGCCTGATTGGCTATGTCTACCGCGACTCGGCGGGTATTTCGCTGCCGCGTACCACCCGTGAAATGATTACCCTGCGTACGCCGGACATCGACCGCAACGCCCTGCAATCGGGTGATCTGGTGTTCTTCGCGACCAATGGCGGTTCTCAGGTCAGCCATGCGGGCATCTACGTAGGCGAGGGTCGCTTCGTGCATGCCCCGTCCGCAGGCGGTACCGTGCGTCTGGACTACCTGTCCAACAGCTACTGGAACAAAACCTACCTGAACGCCAAGCGCGTGCTGGCGCCAACCCACCTGGCGCGCAACCCCTGACCTTGCGAGGTGGGCGATGACGGCAAAAACGCTCTACCTCGACGATGCGCTCTACCACTACCTGCAAACGGTTTCTCTTCGCGAGACACCGTTGCTGGCCCGTTTGCGCGCTGAAACCCAGGCGTTGCCCGAGGCGCGCTGGCAGGTGGCACCGGAGCAGGGGCAGTTACTGGCATTGCTGGTGCGCCTGACCGGTGCACACCGGGTCATCGAAGTCGGCACGTTCACCGGTTACAGCGCACTGTGCATGGCGCAAGCCATGGAGAGCGGGCAGTTGCTGTGTTGCGACCTGGAAGGCAGCTACAACGCCGTTGCCTGGCGTTACTGGCGAGAGGCCGGGGTGGCAGAGCGCATCGAGCTGCGCCTGGCGCCTGCCTTGCAGACCCTGGCGACGTTGCCGTCAGAGCGCTACGACCTGGTCTTCATTGATGCCGACAAGGCCAACTACCCGCAGTACCTGGAAGAATCACTGCGCTTGTTGCGCACGGGGGGGCTGCTGCTGTTCGACAACACCCTGTGGAGCGGGCGGGTGTTGCAGGCGCCGCCCGACAGTGACGACACGCGCGCGATCCAGGCGCTGAACCTTGGGCTCAAGGACGATCCGCGGGTGGACCTGTCGATGCTGCCCATAGGCGATGGCCTGACCCTTTGTCGCAAGCGGTAGGGCTATTTCAACTTGGTTACCCGCCAGATCGTGTTGCCGACATCATCAGCTACCAGCAATCCACCGCGCTGATCGTTGATCACGCCCACCGGCCGGCCCCTGGCTTTGCCCTCGTCATCAAGAAAGCCCGTCAGCAGGTCGATGGGTTTGCCAACCGGCTTGCCGGCCGTGCTGAACGGTACAAAGATCACCTTGTAGCCGCTGTGCGGTTTGCGGTTCCACGAGCCGTGCTGGCCAATGAATGCACCTTGTTCAAAGGGTGGCGGCAGCACGCCGGGCTCGGCGAAGGTCAGGCCCAGAGATGCGGTATGCGGCCCGACCGCGAAGTCGGGGGCAATCGCCTTGGCGACCAGCTGCGGGTCCTGCGGTTTGACGCGTTGGTCGACATGCTGGCCAAAGTAGCTATAGGGCCAGCCATAAAAGCCACCGTCCCTGACCGAGGTGATGTAGTCGGGCACCAGATCGCTACCGATCTCGTCACGTTCGTTCACTGCTGTCCACAGTTGCCCGGTGTGAGGTTCCCAGGCCATGCCGTTGGGGTTGCGCAGACCTGAAGCAAAGAGGCGCTGCTGGCCGCTGGCAGCATCAACTTCCCAGATCGCCGCGCGGCCTTTTTCCTGGTCCATGCCGTTTTCGCCAACGTTGCTGTTGGAGCCCACGGTGACGTAGAGCTTCTTGCCGTCACGGCTGGCAATCACGTTTTTGGTCCAGTGATGGTTCAGTGGGCCGCCGGGCAGTTCGGCTACCACGGTGCCGGGCCCCTGGATCGAGGTGGCACCGGGCTCGTAGCGAAAGCGCAGCAGGCGATCGGTGTCGGCAACATAGAAGTCGTTGCCGACCAAGGCCATGCCGAACGGCGAGTTCAGGTGTTCGATAAAGGTGGTGCGGGTTTCGGCCACGCCATCATGGTCGCTGTCGCGCAGCAAGCTGATGCGATTGGCGCTGGGCACAGCTGCTCCGGCGCGGCTCATGGCCTTGCCCATGACCCAGCCACGGATGCCTTTGCCGTCTTCCGGTTTTGGCGGTGCGTTGGTTTCAGCGACCAGTACATCGCCATTGGGCAGTACATAGAGCCAGCGCGGGTGATCCAGGCCTTGGGCAAACGCCGCTACCTGAGTGCCGGATGCGGCCACCGGCTTGGTGCCCTGCGGCCAGCCGATGGCCTGGGCGATATTGACGGTGGGAATCAGCGTCGGGTTGGGCTCGGGCAATCGCGGTGTGGGGCCATAGCCATCGCTGACCTCCAGCCGGGCATTCTCACCGCAACCGCTCAGTCCGGCGACGAGCACCATCAATAAGGCAAACCGGTTCCTGCCCATTTCATACCCCTTGCAACCCTGGCCTCTGTTTAGCGTAGAGCGGCACAGCGCGCGAGAGGTTCCATCGGTCAGGCCTGCTTGAGCAACAGGGCGACGCCGGGGTGGTATTGACCGGCTTCGTTGTGCAGCTTGCGGTAGGCATAGGGAAAGTACCAGGCAATGGCACAGGCGGTGTGCTTCTGCAGGTCGTCGACCAGGTCCTGGAGCTCTTCGGGGCTGGCGTGCTGGCCGGCTTTCCAGGGGCTGGCGAACAGCGCGGCGACCTTGAGCTGGCTGGCGGCAGCGACCTGACGGGCGGCGAGGGCGGTTTCCTGCAGGGCATTGCTCAGGTCCAGGCGGGCGATGCGTGGCCAACGCTGGCTGGCCTGCAGGTAAGCAGCCTCTTCACGGTTGGCGATGTACAGGTCGCAGCGGCCTTCGCGGTCGCCTTCCTCGCGTTGCTTGCTGCTCTGATGGTGTTGCAAGGTCACCAGTTCCGCTTGCCAGGCCGCGGCGGAAAACAGGCTCAGGTTGGCCTGGGCGCCGTGCCAGTAAGGCGCCTCGCCATCGCCCAGGGTCTGGTTGAAGCGGTCAATGCATTCGACCCAGCGTTCCAGGGCCGGGCGCAGAAACTCCAGGCGCGCGTTATTGATGATCAGACCTTGCATGCCGCTCTCTCCTTTATCGTTGTAATCGAGAATAGCCGGATTGTGGCTATTTGATATCACTGATACCAAGGTGGCACAAGATGACAAACACGCCATTGATCCAGGCCAGCACTGCGCCTTTCATTGACGCTCCGGGTGCAACCCTCTAACCTTCGCGACTTGTTTCAGGTGCTCTGTGGGCGATGGTCTGGCAGGGTGAAACAGGGAAGCCGGTAAACGTGCATTGGTGCGTAAATCCGGCGCTGCCCCCGCAACGGTAGGTGAGTCAAGGTCGCGCATGGCCACTGGGATACAACACCCGGGAAGGCGCGCGATCCGGGTGTTGATGGCCCCGCTCACAAGCCCGGAGACCGGCCTGATTCAGCCAACGGCATCACGGAGGGTGATGCGCGGTTACTTCGGCCTGTGCCGCAGCCCTGCGCGTTTCTCCGTCTGCCTTATCCATTTACCTGTTGCCCTCTCTTTGCCGCGAATCCTGTGCAGCCCGGCGCTGCTACGCTCGTTGCGGATTGGCCGACAGTGCTGTGCGGAGACTGCGATGACTGAATCCACCGAGCGTGACGAACGTCACCTGGCACGTATGCTGCGCAAAAAGGCAGTGATCGACGAACGTATTGCCAACGCGCCCAACGAGTGCGGCTTGCTGCTGGTGCTCAGCGGCAACGGCAAAGGCAAGAGCAGCTCGGCGTTCGGCATGCTCGCCCGGGCCATGGGCCACGGTATGCAGTGTGGCGTGGTGCAGTTCATCAAGGGGCGCAACAGCACCGGCGAAGAGCTGTTTTTCCGGCGCTTTCCCGAGCAGGTGCGCTATCACGTGATGGGCGAAGGCTTTACCTGGGAAACCCAGGACCGCCAACGCGATATCGCCGCGGCCGAGGCGGCCTGGGCCGTGTCCCGCGAGTTGCTGCAAGACCCGGCGATCACCTTCGTGGTGCTCGATGAACTGAACATTGCCCTCAAGCATGGTTACCTCGACCTTGAGCAGGTGCTCAGCGACCTGCAGGCTCGCCCGCCGATGCAGCACGTGATTGTCACCGGCCGTGGCGCCAAGGATGAAATGATCGAGCTGGCCGACACCGTCACGGAAATGGGCATGATCAAGCACGCCTTCCAGACCGGCATCCGTGCCCAGAAGGGCGTTGAACTATGACCGCTACGCGGCACTGCCCGGCAGTCCTGATTGCCGCTCCGGCCTCAGGGCAGGGCAAGACCACGGTAACGGCGGCGCTGGCGCGCTTGCACCGTAACCTCGGCCGCAAGGTCAGGGTGTTCAAGTGTGGCCCGGACTTTCTTGACCCGATGATCCTCGAGCGCGCCAGCGGTGCGCCGGTGTACCAGCTGGACTTGTGGATGGTCGGCGAACAGGAAAGCCGGAGACTGCTCTGGGAAGCGGCGGGAGATGCCGACCTGATCCTGATTGAAGGGGTGATGGGCCTGTTCGACGGTACGCCGTCGAGTGCCGATCTGGCCCGTCATTTCAATGTTCCGGTGCTGGCGGTGATCGACGGCACGGCCATGGCCCAGACCTTCGGTGCCCTGGCGCTGGGGCTGGCCCGTTATCAACCCGATTTGCCCTTTGCCGGAGTGCTGGCCAACCGCGTCGGGACTCTGCGTCACGCCCAACTGCTCGAAGGTAGCCTGACCGAAGGGCTGCGCTGGTATGGCGGCCTGTCGCGGGAAACCGGCATCGAATTGCCAAGCCGGCACCTGGGCCTGGTGCAGGCCAGCGAACTCAACGACCTGGATGTTCGCCTGGATGCGGCTGCCGCTGCGCTGGGCGCCAGTTGCGAGTCTTCCTTGCCACCGACGGTGGCCTTCGCGGCACCGACCGTGCAGGCGATCGAGCCAAGTCTCGACGGGGTGAAAATTGCCGTGGCCCGGGATGAGGCGTTCGCCTTCACCTATGGTGCCAACCTTGACCTGTTGCGCAGCATGGGCGCCGAGCTTGCGTTTTTTTCGCCGCTGCACGACCGCGAACTGCCGCAGGCCGACAGCCTGTATCTGCCCGGAGGTTATCCGGAGCTGCACCATCAGGCGCTGGCGGCCAATACGCCGATGCTCGGTGCGATCCGTGGCCATCACCAGGCCGGCAAACCGTTGCTCGCCGAGTGCGGCGGCATGCTCTACCTGCTTGATGCCCTGACCGATGTCGCGGGTGAGCGTGCCGAACTGTTGGGCCTGCTTGAAGGCGAGGCAGTGATGCAGAAGCGCCTGGCGGCGTTGGCCCTGCAAGCGGTGGAGCTGCCGGAAGGTACCTTGCGTGGGCACACCTACCATCACTCCCTGACCCAGACAAACCTGGAGCCGATTGCCCGGGGGCACAGCCCCAACGGCGGTCGGGGGGCCGAAGCGGTCTACCGCTGTGGCCGGTTGACGGCGTCTTACGTACATTTCTATTTTGCTTCCAACCCCCACGCGGCGGCGGCGCTGTTGGCACCATGAGCGAGCTGGCTTTCACTGACGCCGAGCGCGCGGCGGTTTACCGGGCGATTGGCGAGCGCCGTGACATGCGCCATTTCGTAAAGGGCGAGGTGGCGCCAGAACTGCTCGGGCGCCTGCTCGGTGCAGCACATCAGGCGCCGAGTGTCGGCCTGATGCAGCCCTGGCGCTTTATCCGCATTACCGACGTCAACCTGCGCGGCCGTATCCAGGCACTGGTGGAGGCCGAGCGGCTGCGTACTGCGCACGCCCTGGGCGAGCGTTCCGACGACTTCATGAAGCTCAAGGTCGAAGGCATCAACGACTGCGCCGAAGTGCTGGTGGCGGCCTTGATGGACGATCGCGAGAAGCACATTTTCGGGCGCCGCACCTTGCCGGAAATGGACCTGGCGTCGCTGTCCTGCGCCATTCAGAACCTCTGGCTCGCAGCCCGCGCCGAAGGCCTGGGCATGGGCTGGGTCTCGCTGTTCGAACCTCAGGCGCTGGCGGACCTTTTGGGCATGCCGGCCGGTGCCAAGCCGCTGGCGATCCTTTGCCTGGGCCCGGTCGAGGCGTTTTACCCGGCGCCGATGCTGGCCCTGGAAGGCTGGGCCAGCGAGCGTCCGTTGAGCGACATGCTGTTTGAAAACCAGTGGGGAGAATCCTGATGAGTGTGGCGTTGCTGACTGTGGCCGGCGTAGCGCTCGATGCGCTGTGGGGTGAGCCCCAGCGTCGGCATCCGCTGGTCGCTTTTGGCCGCCTGGCCGGGCGCCTGGAGCAGCGTTTCAATGCGGGTGGTCGCGGCTGGCGCAGCCACGGCGTGACCGCCTGGTTCCTCGCGGTGATCCCGCTGACCTTGCTGGCGACGTTGCTGTCGTGGCTGCCTTATATCGGTTGGTTGGTCGAGGTATTGGCCCTGTACTGTGCGTTGGGCCTGCGCAGCCTGGGTGAGCACGTGACGCCAGTGGCGGATGCGCTGCGCCAGGGCGATCTGGACGAAGCCCGTCGGCGTGTGGGTTTTCTGGTCAGCCGTGAAACACGCGAGCTGGACAAAACAGCCGTGGCCCGGGCAGCGACTGAATCGGTGCTGGAAAACGGCAGCGATGCGGTGTTTGCCGCGCTGTTCTGGTTTGTCGTGGCCGGGGCACCAGGAGTGGTGCTCTATCGACTGAGCAATACCCTGGATGCCATGTGGGGATACCGCAACGAGCGTTTCGAACGTTTCGGCTGGGCCGCCGCGCGGATCGACGACGTACTCAACTACCTGCCCGCGCGGCTGGTGGCGCTGACTTACGCACTGCTTGGCAAAACCCGTCTGGCGCTGACCTGCTGGCGTCGTCAGGCGCCGCTGTGGGACAGCCCCAATGCCGGTCCGGTCATGGCCGCCGGCGCTGGCGCTCTGGGTGTTGAGCTGGGCGGTGCAGCGGTCTATCACGGCGAGCTGCACGAGCGGTCGCAACTGGGTGAAGGCCCGGCAGCAGATGCCCAGTCCATCGAGCGCGGCTGGCGACTGGTCTGCCAAGGTGTGTGGCTATGGTTGCTGCTGTTGTGCCTGGGGGCTGAATTCTATGCTTGAGCACGGTGGACGGCTGCAGCGCGCGGTGCAGCAATACGCTATTCCCAGGGCGCAGTGGCTGGACCTGTCCAGCGGTATAGCGCCTTGGCCGTTTGCCATTCCGCCGATCCCGGAGCAGGCCTGGGCGCGCCTGCCCGAGACCGACGACGGTCTTGAACAGGCCGCCGTCCAGTACTACCAGGCTCGGCAGGTGCTGCCGGTGGCCGGTTCGCAGGCGGCGATCCAGGCTTTGCCGCAGTTGCGCGCGCGCGGCACGGTGGGGGTGCTTTCACCCTGTTATGCCGAACACGCCGAAGGCTGGCGCCGTGCCGGACACCAGGTGCTGGAACTGGACCTTGACCAGGTTGAAGGGCATCTCGACAGCCTTGATGCGCTGGTGGTGGTCAACCCCAACAACCCTACGGGCTGCCTGCTCAAGGCAGAGCAGTTGCTGGGCTGGCATGCCCGGTTGGCGCGGCGAGGTGCCTGGTTGCTGGTGGACGAAGCCTTCATGGACAACACCCCGCAATACAGCATTGGCGCCCAGGCAGGCCAGCCGGGGCTGATCGTACTGCGCTCGTTCGGCAAGTTCTTTGGACTGGCCGGTGTGCGTTTGGGGTTTGTCCTGGCCGAAGCTGATCTGTTGCAACGCCTCGCCGAGCTGCTGGGGCCCTGGACCGTCAGTGGGCCGACCCGCATCCTCGGCCAGAGCTGCCTGCTCGACCGCGCCGCGCAGCAGCTTCAGATCACACGTTGTGCCGAAGCCAGCCAACGCCTCGCCAGCCTCATGACCGACGCCGGCTTTACCCCGACAGGTAGCTGCGATCTGTTCCAGTACCTGGTGACGGATCAGGCCATGCGTCTGCATGAGTTCATGGCCCGGCGCGGCATTTTGCTGCGCCTGTTCAATCAGCCTGCCAGCCTGCGCTTTGGCTTGCCGGCCAGCGAGCAGGACTTTCAGCGCCTGGCCCAGGCCTTCATCGAATACCGCAAGGAACCCCTATGAGTACCCTGATGGTGCAGGGCACCACTTCCGATGCCGGCAAAAGCACTCTGGTGACTGCCCTGTGCCGCTGGCTGCTGCGTCAGGGCGTGGCCGTGGTGCCCTTCAAGCCGCAGAACATGGCACTCAACAGTGCAGTGACCGCCGATGGCGGCGAGATCGGCCGGGCCCAGGCCGTGCAGGCGCAGGCGGCGCGCCTGGCACCGCACACCGACATGAACCCGGTGCTGCTCAAACCCAACAGCGACACCGGTGCTCAGGTGATCGTCCACGGCCGTGCTGTGACCAGCATGAATGCGGTGGCGTACCACGATTACAAAGTCATCGCCATGCAGGCGGTACTCGACTCCCACCAGCGCCTGAGCGCGCAGTACCCGGTGGTGATGGTCGAAGGCGCAGGCTCGCCGGCCGAGATCAACCTGCGTGCCGGCGACATCGCCAACATGGGCTTTGCCGAGGCCGTGGACTGCCCGGTGATCCTGATTGCCGACATCAATCGCGGTGGCGTTTTCGCCCATCTGGTCGGGACTCTTGAACTGCTTTCAGCCAGTGAACAGGCGCGGGTCAAAGGCTTTGTCATCAACCGTTTCCGCGGCGATATTGCCTTGCTGCAGCCGGGTCTGGACTGGCTGGAAGCACGGACCGGCAAGCCGGTGCTGGGGGTGCTGCCGTACGTGATGGACCTGCACCTGGAAGCCGAGGACGGTATCGATCAGCGCCAGGGCGACAAGGCGGCGCGGGCACTCAAGGTGATCGTGCCGGTGTTGCCGCGCATCAGTAACCACACCGATTTCGACCCGCTGCGCCTGCATCCGCAGGTCGACCTGCAGTTCATCGGCCCGGGCGAAGCTATCCCGCCAGCGGACCTGATCATTCTGCCCGGCTCCAAGAGCGTGCGCGGCGATCTGGCGCAACTGCGCGCCCGTGGCTGGGACCAGGCCATCAGCCGCCACTTGCGCTACGGCGGCAAAGTGCTGGGCATTTGCGGCGGGCTGCAGATGCTCGGTCAGCGCGTGGACGATCCACTGGGGCTCGAAGGTGCGGCAGGCAGCAGCGAAGGGTTGGGCTTGCTCGAATTCACCACTGTACTGGAAGCCGACAAGCAGTTGCGCAATGTGGCCGGTACCCTGCAATTGGAGCAGGCGCCGATCAGTGGCTATGAAATTCATGCCGGGGTGACCGAGGGGCCGGCGCTGGCGCGTCCGGCAGTGCAGTTGGCAGACGGGCGTCTTGAGGGGGCGGTGAGCGCTGACGGCCAGATCCAGGCCACTTACCTGCATGGCCTGTTCGAATCACCGCAGGCATGTTCTGCATTGTTGCGCTGGGCCGGTTTGCACGAGGTCGAGCATGTCGATTACCACGCGCTGCGCGAACGCGACATCGAGCGTCTCGCCGACCTGGTCGAACAGCACCTGGACACTACGCGTTTGCGTCAACTGTGCGAGCTGAAATGAGATGATCAACCTGATACTCGGTGGTGCCCGCTCCGGCAAGAGCCGGTTGGCTGAACAGCTGGCCGAACGCAGCGGCCTGGCGGTCACCTACATCGCCACCAGCGAACCGCTGGATGGCGAGATGAATGCGCGGGTGCAATTGCACCGCGAGCGCCGCCCAGCTCAGTGGGGCTTGATAGAAGAACCGCTGGCGCTGGCCCAGACCCTGCGCGTCCATGCCAGCGCCGATCGCTGCCTGCTGGTCGACTGCCTGACCCTGTGGCTGACCAACCTGCTGATGCTCGATGACCCCGAACGGCTCAGCGCTGAACGTACGGCGCTGCTCGAGTGCCTGGCAGCGCTGCCAGGTGAAATCATTCTGGTCAGTAACGAGACCGGCCTGGGCGTGGTGCCCATGGGCGAACTGACCCGGCGCTATGTCGATGAAGCCGGCTGGCTGCACCAGGCCATCGCCGAACGTTGTCAGCGCGTGGTGCTCACCGTTGCCGGCTTGCCCCTAACCCTCAAAGGAAACGCACCATGAGTCAGACCTGGTGGCTAGAAGCCTGCCGTCCCGTTGATCAGGTCGCCTGTGACCAGGCCTTGGCGCGCCAGCAACAATTGACCAAACCGGCCGGTTCGCTGGGGCGCCTGGAGCAAATCGCGGTGCGGCTTGCCGGCCTGCAGGGGCAGCTCAAGCCGCGCCTGGACCAGGTGCACATTGCGATCTTCGCGGGCGATCATGGCGTGGTCGCCGAAGGTATTTCCGCCTACCCCCAAGCAGTGACCGGGCAGATGCTGCAGAACTTCGTCAACGGCGGGGCGGCGATCAGTGTGCTGGCGCGGCAGTTGAATGCGCAGCTTGAAGTGGTCGATCTGGGCACCATTGACCCGCACTTGGATCTGCCTGGGGTGCGTCACTTGCAGGTCGGGCCTGGCACGGCGAACTTTGCCCAGGCTCCGGCGATGACCTGGGAGCAAGGCCTGCAGGCGCTGCAGGGCGGTCGCGACAGCGCATTGCGCGCAGCGGCCAGCGGCGCCCAGCTGTTTATTGGCGGCGAGATGGGCATTGGCAACACCACGGCAGCCAGCGCCCTGGCTTGCGCCTTGCTCGGTTGCCCGGCATCCGAGCTCAGTGGGCCGGGAACAGGCCTGAATGCCGATGGCGTACGCCACAAGGCCGCCGTCATCGAGCGTGCCTTGACGTTGCACGCTGACCTGCCCGCCGACCCTGTGCAACGATTGTTCTGCTTTGGCGGTTTTGAAATGGCTGCCTTGGTGGGCGCCTACCTGGGCTGTGCCCAGGCGGGCATTACGGTGTTGGTTGATGGTTTTATCTGCACCGTCGCAGCGCTGGTGGCAGTACGCATCAATCCGGGCTGCCGTGACTGGCTGCTGTTCGGTCACTGCGGTGCCGAACCCGGGCACCGCAGATTACTGGCCGAGCTGGATGCGGAGCCGGTGCTGGCGCTCGGCTTGCGTCTGGGCGAGGGCAGTGGAGCAGCACTGGCGGTGCCGGTGTTGCGCCTGGCTTGCGACCTGCATGGGCAGATGGCGACCTTCGCCGAGGCCGCCGTAGCGGACCGCCCGGCATGATCATCGAGCTGCTGCGTCACGGTGAAACCGAACGGGGTGGTGGCCTGCGTGGCAGCCTGGACGATGCGCTGACGGCAACGGGCTGGGCGCAGATGCAGGCTGCAGTAGACACGGCTGGCCCCTGGGATGGGTTGGTCAGTTCACCCTTGCAGCGCTGCGCAGCCTTTGCCCGGCAGCTTGGCGAACAAACGGGCCAGGCGGTGCAGTTGGCCCCCGGCCTCAAAGAGCTGCATTTTGGCGAATGGGAAGGGCGCAGTGCCGCCGAGCTGATGCTCACCCACGAGCAGCAACTGGGACAGTTCTGGTCGGATCCCTATGCCTTCACCCCGCCGGGTGGCGAAGCCGTGATCGATTTCTCCAAGCGGGTGCTGCACGCCATTACCGACCTGCACCGGGAACACGCGGGCAAGCACCTGTTGGTGGTCACCCATGGCGGCGTGATGCGTTTGCTCTTGGCGCGTGCCAGGGGGTTGCCGCGTGAGCAGTTGCTGCAGGTCGAGGTAGGGCATGGCGCCTTGTGTCGGCTTGAGGTGCTGGCCGACGGCAGCCTGCGGGAAGTGTGCTGAGATGTTGCCGTTCTGGATTGCCTTGCAGTTTCTCAGCAGCTTGCCGGTGCGCTTGCCGGGGATGCCATCGCCTGAACAGTTGGGCCGCTCGTTGCTGTTCTATCCACTGGTTGGCGCGCTGTTCGGCGTGCTGCTGTGGGGACTGAATGCGCTGCTCAGCGGCAGCCCGCTGTTGTTGCATGCCGCGCTGCTGATCAGCGCCTGGGTGGTGCTCAGCGGTGGCCTGCACCTGGACGGCCTGGCCGACAGCGCCGATGCCTGGCTGGGCGGCTTCGGCGACCGCGAGCGCACCCTCGAAATCATGAAAGACCCGCGCAGCGGGCCGATTGCCGTGGTCACGCTGGTGCTGGTGTTGCTGCTCAAGTTCTGCGCCTTGCTGGTGCTGGTGGAGCGCGGGCAGGGGCTATTGCTGATTCTGGCACCGCTACTGGGCCGTGCGGCGCTGCTGGGGTTGTTCCTCTCTACCCCTTATGTGCGGGCAGGCGGGCTGGGCCAGGCCCTGGCCGACCATTTGCCGCGGCGCAGCGCCGGTTGGGTGCTGCTTGCCAGTTGCCTCCTGAGTGTGTGCCTGGCAGGTCTGCAAGGCGTGTATGTATTGATCGTCGCAGCCGTAGCCTTTTTCTGTTTACGTCGCGTGATGATTCGGCGCTTGGGCGGTACCACGGGTGACACGGCGGGCGCGCTCCTGGAACTGCTGGAACTGGCGGTTTTAATCAGCCTGGCGCTGTAATTCCCGGCAATCATCGGGCCCATTTCCCGGCCAAGGTGAGGCGTATGCTTCGCCTTCTTTGTCGGGGGATCTCATGTGAGGCGATTATTGCAAGCCGGGTTGCTGGCCCTGGTCTGTTTTCATGGTTGTGCCAAAGCCGCCGATCTGATCACATTCTGGGATGCGCCCCGTCACGGTGGCAACAGTTTCAACCGCCTGCCACCTGATCAGGCGTACTTCCAGGCGCTCAAAGACTACGGTGCTACCTGGGTGCGGCTGTCTTACGACAAGTGGCAGCCTGCCGGTCGCGATTTCCTCCTGGGCGATGCCGATGGCTACGCCGGGCTGGCTGTCGAAGACCTGACACAGTTACGCAGGGTGCTCGATGCTGCCCATGCCGCCGGGCTCAAGGTGGTCATAGCTTCGCTGTCGTTGCCGGGCATGCGCTGGGCACAGAACAATCACGATCGTTTTGACGACCGTCTCTGGCAGGACAAGGCCTGGTGGGCACAGTCGGCGGCGTTCTGGCGC
Source organism: Pseudomonas alkylphenolica (assembly GCF_016009175.1). GTDB lineage: Bacteria > Pseudomonadota > Gammaproteobacteria > Pseudomonadales > Pseudomonadaceae > Aquipseudomonas > Aquipseudomonas alkylphenolica_B. Next base: position 24,882 of record NZ_JADUCM010000039.1, on the reverse strand, counting down.
GATCTGGCCCGCGCGCTCAAGGATCACCCGGCCATCGCCGCCTACAACCTGATCAACGAGCCGGCCCCAGAGAAGATGGCCGGGCTTGCCGAGCATGCGCCAGCCGCCGACATGCGTGCCTGGTACAAACAGCAGCAGGGTGGCCCGCGTGACCTGCCGGCGTTTTACACCGAGGTCATCGCGGCCATCCGCGAAGTGGACCCGTTGACGCCGGTGATGGTCGATGCCGGCTGGTATGCCGCCGCCGACGCGTTTGCCTACTGGCCGGCCGCGCTGGTGGATGAGCGTGTGCTGTACAGCTTTCACATGTACGAGCCCTACGAGGTGATCAGCGCCCCTAACATGAGCCGCGCGCAACCCTATGCCTATCCCGGCCCGGTGAAATTTGCCGGGCAGCAGCAAGCGTGGGACAGCGACAGGGTAGAGGCGTATCTGCACAGCCCGTTGCAGTGGGCCCGCGCTCAGCAGGTGCCGGCCAGCCGGCTGGTGGCCGGCGAGTTTGGCTGCATGCGTCGCCTGCCAGGGTGTCGGCAGTACCTTGAAGACGTATTGACCACGCTTGAGCGGGAAAATCTGCACTGGGCCTTCTACAGCTTTCGGGAAGACAGCTGGGACGGCATGGATTATGAACTGGGCAGCGCCAAAGTCCCCTGGGCCTATTGGCAAGCGATAGAGCAGGGCAAACCGGACCCGCTGAAACGCCAGGCCACCGCCGAATTTGAGCCGATACGAAAGCATCTTCAACCGTAGCCGATGCAGGAAATGCTTGCGTCAGGAAATATGCGGGTATATACACGTATCCATGTTGACCAGTGAATGCATTTGCACCCACCTGCGTCGCGCTGCCCGTGGGGTCAGCCGGCACTACGACGAAGCCCTCGAAGGCTTCGGGATCAATGTCGCGCAGTTTTCCTTACTGCGTCACTTGCGCCGGCTTGACCAGCCGAGCATTTCGACCCTGGCCGAGGCCATGGGCCTGGATCGCAGCACGCTGGGGCGCAACCTGCGGGTGTTGGAAGCTGAAGGATTGGTGGCGCTGGCCGAAGGCCGCGACCTGCGCAATCGCCTGGTGCTGCTGACCGAACAGGGTCAAACGCGCTTGCGCGAAGCCGAACCGGCCTGGGAGCAAGCTCAGACCAGCCTGGTGACAACCCTGGGTGAAGGGCAGCGTGATGAACTGGTTCGTCTGCTTGAGCTATTGGCCTGATATTTTTTCGACTTAAGCGGGTATATACCCGTAAAACCTTGCGGTGCTGTGGAGAAAACAACAATGACATCGGTATGGCGAACCAGCGGTTGGATACTATTGGGGGCGGCATTGATCCTCGCTCTCTCCTTGGGGGTGCGGCATGGCTTTGGTCTGTTCCTGGCGCCGATGAGTGCCGATTTCGGCTGGGGGCGTGAAGTCTTTGCCTTCGCCATTGCCTTGCAAAATCTTATCTGGGGTCTGGCGCAACCTTTCGCCGGGGCTCTGGCCGACCGCCTGGGCGCGGCCAAGGTGGTGATCGTCGGCGGCATTCTCTACGCCGCCGGCCTGATGTTGATGGGAATGTCCGATTCGGCTCTGACCCTGTCGCTCAGTGCAGGCCTGCTGATAGGCATCGGTCTTTCCGGCACCTCGTTCTCGGTGATTCTCGGTGTGGTCGGCCGCGCCGTACCGGCCGAGAAACGCAGCATGGCCATGGGTATCGCCAGTGCCGCGGGCTCATTCGGCCAGTTCGCCATGTTGCCGGGTACGCTGGGGCTGATCGGCTGGCTGGGCTGGTCGGCCGCCCTGTTGGTATTGGGCCTGCTGGTGGCGTTTATCGTACCGCTGGTGGGCTTGTTGAAGGATCGGCCGCTGCCAAGCCATGGTGCAGAGCAAAGCCTCGGGCAGGCATTGCGCGAGGCTTGCACGCACTCGGGCTTCTGGTTGCTGGCCCTGGGCTTTTTCGTCTGTGGTTTCCAGGTGGTGTTCATTGGTGTGCACCTGCCAGCCTACCTGGTCGACCAGCACCTCCCGGCCACCATTGGTACTACCGTGCTGGCGCTGGTGGGGCTGTTCAACATCGTCGGTACCTATACCGCCGGCTGGCTCGGCGGGCGGATGTCCAAACCGCGTTTGCTCACCGCGCTCTATCTGCTGCGCGCCGTGGTGATCGTGCTGTTTCTCTGGGCGCCGGTCACCCAGGTCAGCGCTTACCTGTTCGGTATCGCCATGGGCTTGCTGTGGCTGTCGACAGTACCGCTGACCAACGGCACGGTGGCCACCCTGTTCGGGGTGCGCAACCTGTCGATGCTTGGTGGCATCGTGTTCCTGTTCCACCAGTTGGGCGCATTCCTCGGCGGCTGGCTGGGCGGCGTGGTGTACGACCAGACCGGCAACTACGACCTGGTCTGGCAGATCTCGATTCTGCTCAGCCTGCTGGCCGCCGCACTCAACTGGCCTGTGCGTGAACGCCCTGTGGCGCGGCTGCAGGCGCAAGCAGCATGAACCGCCTGGCGCTGCGTACCGGACTGGCCCTCGCGGCACTTCTGCTGCTGGGGCTGGTGTGGTGGGGGTGGCATGAGGGTGGTCTGGCGTTGATGCAGTTGGGCATGGGCGTGTGCTAGGAGTAATCTGGTCGCTACAAGCCGGTTCAAGGGAGAGAAAAAATGCGTGCACGCTGGATAGTGGTACCCCTGTTCACGTTGATGGCAGCGGTTTCTGCGCAGGCCGCCGACAGCAAATGCCCGGCGGTGCTTGAGGGCAGCCTGCCAGAGTTGCGCGGCAAAGAGCAGATCGACCTGTGCGAGCGCTTTGCCGGCAAGCCGCTGGTGGTGGTCAACACCGCCAGTTACTGCGGCTTCGCCCCGCAATTCGAAGGGCTGGAGGGGGTTTACAAGGCCTACCACGGCCAGGGCCTGGAGATGCTCGGCGTGCCGTCCAACGACTTCAAGCAGGAAGACACCGACGCCGAAAAGACCGCCAAGGTTTGCTATGCCAACTATGGCGTAACCTTCACCATGACCAAGGCGCAACCGGTGCGTGGCAGCGATGCAATCCCGCTGTTCAAGGAGCTGGCGGCCAAGAGCAGCGCGCCCAAGTGGAACTTCTACAAGTACGTGGTCGATCGCCAGGGCAATGTGGTCGCCAGTTTCTCCAGCCTGACCAAGCCGGATGACCCTGAGTTCACCGCCGCTATCGAAAAGGCCATCGCGTCGCAGCCCTGAGGGGCTTGTTCACTGGCTGGGATGTACGGTCCAGGCCACCAGCTTGAGCACAATCGGACGCACCACCAGCACACACGCGAATGCCACCGGCATGGCCAGTTGATAGGCCTTGAGCACCTTGCTCAGGTACTGGTCGTCGATGCCGGTGGCGGCTGCCGTGATCACGAAGCACATCAGCAAGGCCATGATCGCCGACATGTAGAACGCGAACACGTAAGGGGTAGCGCGCGCGCCGAGTTTGCGGCGGTTACGGGTGGCGGTGTTGGGTGTCATGCTGACTCCTTGTGTCGAGGGGAGTGCGCAGCCTAGCAAGCACAATGACGAGGCAGGTAGACGCGGACACGTTAGGTCTTTATAAAGAAAAACTTACGAATACCGGGTTTATCCGCATGAATTTGCTGGGCTCGATCAAAAGCTTCATCAAGGTGGTAGAGGCCGGCAGCATTGCCGGTGGTGCCCGCGCCCTGGGCTTGAGTGCAGCGGCGGTCAGTCAGAATATCGCCCGACTGGAAGGCCACCTGGATGTACGTTTGCTCTCGCGAACCACACGCAGCATGGTGCTGACCCCTGGCGGCGCGCTCTACTACGAGAAGGTCAAGCACATTGAGCGTGACCTTGAGCAAGCGCACCAAGCCATTCTTGCGCCCGACAGTGAACCCAAGGGCCGCCTGTGCATCGCCTCGTCCTCGGCCTTTGCCCGGCATGTGCTGGGGCCACTCATACCTGCGTTCAGCGCTTGCTATCCACAGCTTTCAATTGAACTGATTACGAGTGATCGTCGCGTCAATCATGCGCAGGAAGGCGTGGATGTCAGCATCCGCATCAAGCCTCAGCTTGAAGATGGCCTGTTGGCCCGACGTATCGCCCAGGTGCCATTTGTTTGCTGCGCCTCACCGGCCTACCTGGCCCAGGCCGGTCGGCCAGAGGCGCCGGAGCAGCTCAAGGCGCACCGCTGCCTGGTGTTTCGCTACCCGGTGGATGGGCGTTTTCTGCGCTGGGGCTTTGTGCGCGAGGGCCTGCGTTTCGATGTCGAATTTGCGGATGTGCTGATCAGTGACGACATCGATGTGCTGGCACAGATGGCCGTCAACCATGGCGGTATCGCCCGCCTGGCCGACTTCGTGGCCCGGCCGTACATCGAGCGCGGGCAACTGGTGGCGCTGTTCGAGTACTCCCAACCGAGCAAGGCGTATGCCCAGACCGAACCCATGGATATCTACCTGTGTGTGGCAGATCGCTTTGCCATGACCCCCAAGGTCCGGGTGTTCATGGATTACCTGCAAGACAATCTGGAGCAGGCCTGGCCCTTTGGGCAGGCATAAAAAAACCGCCGGATCCGGCGGTTTTTTGTGTTGCCAGCGTTGTATCAGAAACGGTAGGTGAGCGATGCACCGATGCCGTGAGCGCTGTTCTCATACTTGGCGTTGTAGGTGCCTTTGCTCGGGCTCGACAGGTTGATCTTGGTGTCTTCTTCCCACAGGTAGGAGTAAGCCAGATCGATAGTCATGTCGTCGGTTGGGCTGTAGCCGGCACCGAAGCTGATCACCTTGCGATCGCCAGTCGGGATGCGTGGGGAACGGTCATGGTTGTTGGTCGGCGACTGGTCGACGGTGAAACCGGTGCGCAGTACCCACTCTTTGTTCAGCTTGTACGAAGCACCGATGGCGTGAGCCCAGGTGTCGTGCCAGTTCTGCTCTTCGCTGATGGTGCCGAACTGGCCAGCCAGCGGGGCAGGTACTTCGTTCTCGACGGTGATGGCTTCCAGGCGGCTCCAGCGGGTCCAGGTGCTACCTGCGTAGAGGGTCCACTGGTCATCCAGTTCGTGAGTGACCGAGAAGTCCACCGACTCCGGAGTCTTGATCTTCAGTTCAGCGTCGAACTTGCTGCCGCTGAACGGGCCGATCAGGGCCGAGTTGATCTTGGTGTTGCCTTCGAGCTTGTAGTCGACCATCGAATGGTAGGTCAGGCCCAGGCGGGTTTTGTCGGTGGCCTGAACCAGCACGCCGATGTTGTAGCCAACGGCGGTATCGTCACCCTTGATCTTCACTTCGCCGTCGTTTCTGCCGGGGGTGCGAGGATTGAGGATGTTGGAGCTCAGTTCGCCCTTGATCTTGTTGAAGGTCGGACCGAAGCCGATCGACACCTTGTCGTTGAAGGCGTAGCTGACAGTAGGCTGGAAGGTGACAACTTCTACGTGGCTTTTCTTGCCATAGTAGCGGCTGGCAGCGGTGCTTTCGTAATCGGTGACCAGGCCGAACGGCGCGTACACACCAAAGCCGACGCTCCAGTTGTCGTCCAGCGGCTTGACGTAATAGCCCATCGGTACGCCAACGAACGGCACCATGTCACCGTCTGAGGTGCCGCCACCAGGGCGGCCGGTACCGGAGATGTCGGACTTGGCGATTACGGCTGCGGCGCCGACAGTGATTTGTTCACGTTTCAGGCGCGACATACCGGCAGGGTTGCCGAATACGGTGCTGGCATCATCGGCAGATGAGGAACGACCCGCGAAACCTGTGCCCATGCCACTGACGCTTTGTTCGTTGAGGGCAAAGCCGCTGGCGAACAGTTGGGTCGAGGCGAGAGTGACGGCGAGGCTAAGAGAGGTTTTGAGCATTACTTTTTTCATTATTAGAACTCCTTGGGATCTCCGGGGCGAAAACTACCAACATTTCGCCCGCAGCGCTATAGGCTGTATCGCAGGAGATAGAGCGGTTTTGTAGGACAATCCGACCAGATTTGTGGGGATTTTCCGAATATGGAATGCAGTGACTCTCAGCAGGCCTGAAGAGTCACAGGGGCGATGCAGGTTTGCCAGGCGCAAGTGAAGTCGCGCAGGCGCCCCTGGGGCTGAAAGGTCTGGCGCCAGATGCGCGCCAGGCCCAAAAGATCGTCGGCAGCGGGGAGTTCGGGAGCTTGCTCTTCAATCAGCATCCAGGCGATGGCCGTGGCGTAGCGCAGGTTGACCGTAAGCTCCAGGTGCGGGCCGCTGAGGAACGCATGCTGGCTGGCCAGGCCGCGTACCAGGCTGGCCAGTTCCGGGTCGCGGGCGAGGAATTTATCCCAGACACTTTGGTGACGCAGTTCGCCGATACGGTAGAGACCATGGCCGCGGCGATCGTGGAGGGCCGAGCCGAGTGCCGACTGGCTGGCGGCAACACCCAGCAACAATGCTTCGGCGCTGGCGCAGTGGCGGTTCAGGTAGATCAGGGTTGGGCGAATGACAAACTGGCTCAACTCGCTCGCGGCGATACCCATAATGCCCTCGAACTTGAATTTGGCCGGCGGACACTGGAGCTTGGCAGCTGGAGAGTCGGCAGGTCCGCCGGAAGCGGCTACGGCCGCTTGAGTTGAAGTGTAGTGTCATATTCGCGCTGTAAAGGACTGTTTTTAAAACATTTACGGCTTTTAGTTATAAATCATATGCCGTGCAGTGCTTAAGGTTGGCCGTGGCTGGTAGAGGTTTCTGCCTGTCAAAGCCGGCCATTACGGGCCTCTCCGTTGCCTCAGGAACGATTGAACCTGCGTCGCGGTCAACACCTTCAGTAGTGATCAAAAACGGTCTACATCATGAGGTTTGGCCATGAGTACCCTGACGATCGAAGGCTGGTGCAAAGGCAACGGCGAGCAAAAATCCACCCCGATAGAAGACATTCACTTTGACATCGAGGGTGCCGTGCATACGCGCCTGGAGGAAGCAGAAAAGCGCCTGCAGCAGAGCCAGGAGAAGGAGACCTATCTGGATGTTGATATGGCCTCGTTGAACCTGATTCTGCCGGAGGGCTATGGCCCGTTGTCTGACTGCCAGTTGCGGGTTTACCTGCACGAGGGGCGGGGTCAGTTCCATCTGGTCGGACACCGCGCCAGTGACGGTAGCCTGATCTACAGCAATGCGGTGTTGATTGCCCAGTTAAGCTGACGGCCAGGCATAAAAAAGCCCCGCGAGAGGGCGGGGCTTGAGCGTTTGCAGCAAAGTGCGGGTCAGGCCACCAAGGCCTGACGGGTGCGCTCGATCACCGCTTGAAGCGGCTCGGCCTGGCTGTACTGCTCGGGGTACAGACGCTCGCTGTGACGGGCAATGCCGTGCTCGTTGACCAGAGTGAAACTGAAGCCGCCATTGCGCGACGCCAGGATCAGACAGTTCAGTGGGGCAAATGCCTGGGAAAGGGTGCTAATCGCAGCCTGAGTATGGATAGAGTGAGTCATAGTTATTAGATGTTCCTGCAATAGACACGGTTTCGATCCGTGCACACTTAAAACGTTCCAGTGACGCCGTGATTTAGTCTGGGCGAAGAACCTGCCTGGAACAGGGCAGCCAGTTTTGAGCGCATTTATCATGTGGCGCTGGGCTGACTGGTAGGTACGTCAGAGGGCAGGCAACACACCGGGTCGAGGTTCTATGCCACGGGGTGAAGATCCTGATCAATCTGCAGGTTGGTTCGGTCAGAGTAAGAAGTGATTACCTGGGAACCATCGAGTGGGCCGGTCCTGGTTTCAACAGGCGCTGATCCAAGGTGGAGCAGGGCACTGTAAGGACTGCTTTGGCCAGAATTGACTTTCAGCTTGGTACTAACGGTGGCAAGACTACAGCAACGGCCGAGTCTTGGCAAGGATTGATGGCTTTTCATCAGAGGAGCCGACCAGTATCTCGTGTTTTTTCCCTTCTGTGAAGGCCCCGCCGGTGGGGATCACGCAGGGTACGGTCCAATTTCGTGCAGCGATCTGCCTTGCTTTGGGGCGGTTGTACACACTTGGAGCAGGGGCTGTTACAACGCTGCAACAGTAACGGGTGAGGCTGCCAATGACTTGAGCGAGAACTTAAGTCAATGAAAAAAAACACTTATTTTATCTGGTGAAAAAATCGTCAGTTTGAGCCAAAGCCCCATTTCATGGGGGTTTGCGGGGTCTTGAAGGGGGTTGTCCACCGAGTTATCCACAGCTTCTGTGGATTGTCCCAAGCGCTTGCTCTAGGACGGGCGTGCCAGCTTTTTCCGATGTGTCGGACAATCTTCATGCATCCTTCTGGCAAGGGATATTTCCTCGCCAGAAGGCAAAGAAAAAACATGGAAATATTTTGTAAAAAGTATCGCCGACGGTCGGGCCATTGTCGGAAAAATGGAGTAGAGTGGCGCGCCTCTCGAGTTGCCTTCGCTGTTGGTCATGAAGTTTCGCACCAAAATCCCTGCCATTGCTTCCGCTCCCCCGACCGTGCCAGAGCCCAAGCGGTTCACCTTGAAGGTGGCCCTGTGGCTGCTCGACAACCCACGGCTGGGCGACAACCCCAACGTCAAGCATTTTGCCGGGCGCCTGCTCAAACAGCCGGCCCGTCAGGGCGTGGTGGTTGCCCAAAGCCGCCTGGGGCAAATGCTCTGTCGGGACTGCGGTAATGCACGCGACCGGCGCATCGGCCACGATCTGCTGCGCCAGGCTGCACGTGCCGGTGACCGCCGTGCCCAGCTCGAATACGGGCGCCTGTGCGCCCAGCCGCAGATCAACGAGCCCGAGCAGGCCCGCTACTGGCTGGAGCTGGCTGCCGCGCAAGGCTCCCAGGAAGCCCGGCGCTTGCTCAAACAACTGCCTGAAGCCTGACTGCAGAGCGGCGGCAAGGCTGATAAGCTCAGCCGTTGTGTTCAGGTGGGAGTGTTCGGGTGGCAATGGCGTTGGATCTGACCAGCCTGGTGCTGGGAATCATGGCGGCCGCAGTGCCGTGTTTGGGCTGGTTGTTTGCGCAGCAGCGCCGGCACGCTGCCCGCGAGGCGCAGACGGCCTTGTTCGAGGAGCGCCTCAGCAGCGCCCAGATGGCGCAGGAAGGCCTGCTCGCCCAGCTCGATGCCAGTCGCGACGAAATCAGTGACCTGAGCCAGGCCAATGCCGCCAAGCAAGCGACGCTCGCCGCCCAGGCCCGCGAGCTGGAGTTGTTGCAGATCGACCGCGACAACGCCCGTGATGCCGCGCATGCCTGGCAGCTCGAGCGCAGCGCCCGTGAAGCCGAATTGCGCCGGCTGGACGCCCAGAGTGCGGCGCTCAGTGCCGAACTGCGCGAGCAGCAGGAAAGCCATCAGCAACGCCTGGATGACCTGCAAGGCTCGCGCGATGAGCTGCGCGCCCAGTTCGCCGAGATGGCCACGAAGATTTTTGACGAGCGTGAGCAGCGCTTTGCACAGACCAGCCAACAGCACCTGGGGCAACTGCTCGACCCGCTCAAGGAGCGTATCCAGGCCTTCGAAAAGCGCGTCGAAGACAGCTACCAGCAGGAAGCCCGCGAGCGCTTTTCCCTGGCCAAGGAGCTTGAGCGCCTGCAGCAGCTCAACCTGCGCCTGAGTGACGAGGCGACCAACCTGACCCAGGCACTCAAGGGTCAGAAAACCCAGGGCAACTGGGGCGAACTGATCCTTGAGCGGGTACTGGAGCATGCCGGGCTGGAAAAAGGCCGCGAGTACCAGACCCAGGTCAGCCTCAAGAGTGCCGATGGCGAACGGTTCCAGCCGGATGTGCTGATCCTGCTGCCTGGCGACAAACAGGTAGTGGTGGACTCCAAGGTCAGCCTGACGGCCTATCAGCAGTATGTGGCGGCTGACGACACCGACATCGCTCAGGCGGCCCTCAAGCAGCATGTGCTGTCGCTGCGTAACCATGTCAAAGGCCTGTCGGGCAAGGACTACAGTCGCCTGGAGGGCTTGCACAGCCTCGACTTCGTCCTGCTCTTCGTGCCTATCGAAGCGGCCTTTTCCGCCGCGCTGCAGGCCGAGCCCAACCTGTTCCAGGAAGCGTTCGACCGACAGATCGTGATCGTCAGCCCGACCACCTTGCTGGCCACATTGCGGGTCATCGACAGTTTGTGGAAGCAGGAACGCCAGAGCCAGAATGCCCGGGAAATCGCCGAGCGTGCCGGCTGGCTGTACGACAAGTTCGTGCTGTTCATCCAGGACCTGGATGAACTCGGCAACCGCCTGCAGCAGGTCGACAAAGCCTATAGCGCAGCGCGCAACAAACTGTGTGAAGGGCGTGGCAACCTGATCAGCCGCAGCGAACAACTGAAGTTGCTTGGTGCCCGCACCAGCAAAAGCCTGCCGGCTGACTTGCTGGAACGGGCCATGAGCGAAGGCGACCCGCTGGCCGCCAGTGCCCTTACTGGGCCAGGCTCAGATGCCGATTGAGCAGGGCGCGCAAGGCGGCCGGCTTGACCGGCTTGGCCAGGTAGTCGAGCCCGGCGGCATGCACCTGGGCCACGGTTTCGCTGTGGCCATCGGCGCTGATCACTACGCCGGGCACCGGCTCGCCCAGTCGTGTGCGTAGCCAGGCCATCAGTTCGGTACCAATCTCGCCATCGTCCAGGTGAAAGTCGACCAAGGCCAGGTGCGGGCGCATGCCGCTGTTGAGCAGCGCTTCGCATTCGGCCCGGTTGCGTGCCGTCCACACCTGGCAGCCCCAGCGACTGAGCAAACTGTTCATGCCGATAAGGATGCTGTCTTCGTTGTCGACGCACAGCACCTGCATGCCGGCCAATGGCTGACCGGCCTGTTCCGCCGGGGTGGCAACCACTGCCGCCGGTGCCGTGGCCAATGGCACGCTGACGCGAAACACGCTGCCTTTACCCGTCCAGGAACGCACCTCCAGGGTATGGCCGAGCACACGGCATAGGCCGTCGGCGATCGCCAGGCCCAGGCCCAGGCCTTTTTCGGCACGGGTCTGGTGGCTGTCCAGGCGCTTGAATTCCTCGAAAATCACTTGCAGCTTGTCGTCGGCAATCCCCGGGCCACGGTCCCAGACCTCCAGCCACAGCTTGCCGTTCTGCCGGCGGACGCCGAGCAGGATCGGGCTCTTGCCATAGCGGAAGGCGTTGGTCAGGAAGTTCTGCAGGATACGCCGCAGCAGCTTCATGTCGCTGTGTACACGCAGGCGACTGCCGCGCAGGCGGAAGTCCAGGCCCTGCTCCTGGGCCAATACCTTGAACTCGGCACCGAGCGTGTCGAACAGTTCGTTGAGGGCGAAAGGCTTGGGGTCGGGAGTGATCTTGCCGTTTTCCAGGCGCGAAATATCCAGCAGGTCGCTGATCAGCTCCTCGGCCGAACGCAGTGAGCTGTCCAGGTGCTGCACCAGTTGCCGGGCCTCCTGGGAAAAGCCGTCGCCCTGGTGCGAGAGGGCGGCAGAGAACAGCCGAGCGGCGTTCAACGGCTGCATCAGGTCATGGCTGACGGCGGCCAGGAAGCGGGTTTTGGACTGGTTGGCGGCTTCGGCATGGCTCTTGGCCTCGGTCAGCGCCTGGTTCAGTTGCGACAGCTCCTGGGTACGCTCGGTCACCCGTTGCTCGAGGCCTTCGTTGGCATCCTTGAGTGCCTGCTCGGCTTCGCGGAACGGGGTGATGTCGGTGAAGCTCATGACGAAACCGCCGCCCGGCATGGGGTTGCCGATCAGCTCGATGACCCGGCCATTGGGGAACAGGCGTTCGGAGGTGTGCGCACGGCCCTGGCGCATCCAGTGCAGGCGGCGGGCCACGTGAACCTGGGCTTCGCCCGGGCCGCACAGGCCGCGCTCGGCGTTGTAGCGGATGATGTCGGCAATCGGCCGGCCGACGCTGATCAAACCATCGGGGTAGTTGAACAGTTCCAGGTAACGGCGGTTCCAGGCCACCAGGTGCAGGTTCTGGTCGACCACGCTGATGCCCTGGCTGATGTTCTCGATCGCGCCCTGGAGCAGCGCGCGGTTGAACTGCAGCACTTCGGAGGCTTCGTCGGCGATGCGCACGACGTCCTCAAGCTGCATGTCGCGGCCTTCGATGGCCGCCTTTACAACCGCACGGGTCGAAGACGTGCCGAGCACGCCTGCGAGCAGGCGTTCAGTGTGTTCGATCCAGTCACCGTCAGCGTTCTGGTTGGGGTTGAAGCCTTTGCCCTGGCGATAGGCAAAACGGATGAAGCTTTGCCGCGCGCGTTCTTCGCCGACAAAGCGCGCGGCAAGGTTGAGCAGGTCGTCGATCTGCACCGCCAGCAACGAGCGGCTGTTGGGCCGCGCGCTGGTTTGCTGGCCGATAAACCGCCCGGCCTGCCAGTGCTCGGACACCCGGGTACGGGACAGAATCGACACCCAGGCGAACAGGGTGAAGTTGCCGGCCAGCGACAGCACCACGCCTTGGGTCAGTGGCGTGATGGGCAGGTCGAGCGGGTTGCCGTGCAGCCAGGCCAGGCCCGGGAACAGCTCCAGCGGCCAGCCCAGGCTGTGCGCAGTAATCGGCAGCACCAGGGTGTAGAACCACAGGAACACACCGGCCGCCAGGCCCGCGAAGACGCCGCGACGGTTGGCCTGTTTCCAGTACAGCGCACCGAGCATGGCCGGGGTGAGTTGGGTCACCGCGGCAAAGGCGATCTGGCCAATGGTGGCCAGGCTCGCAGTAGACCCCAGCAGGCGGTAGCTGACATAAGCCAGCAGCATGATCACGACAATGGTCACCCGGCGTACCGAGAGCATCCAGTGGCGGAACACTTCGAACGGCCGTTCGGCGTTGTTGCGACGCAGCAGCCAGGGCAGCAGCATGTCGTTGGAAACCATGGTCGACAGCGCCACTGCTTCGACGATCACCATGCCGGTGGCGGCCGACGCGCCGCCGATGAACGCCAGCAAGGCAAGGGCCGGGTGGGCTTCAGCCAGGGGCAGACTGATCACGAAGGAGTCGGGCATCACCCCGGGCAGCAGCATCTGCCCGGCCAGGGCGATCGGCACCACGAACAGCGCGGCGAGGATCAGGTAGGCGGGGAACACCCAGCGCGCCAGGCGCAAGTCCTGCGGTTCGATGTTCTCGACCACGGTGACATGGAACTGCCGTGGCAGGCAGATGATTGCCATCATCGCCACGCCTGTCTGCACCACCATCGACGGCCAGTTGATGGTTTCGCTCCAGAAACCTTCCAGGCGCGGGGCCAGTTTGGCCTGGCTGAACAGGTCGTCGAAACCGTTGAACAGGCCATAGGTGACGAAGGCACCCACGGCCAGAAACGCCAGCAACTTGACCAGCGCCTCGAAGGCAATCGCCAGCACCATGCCGCGGTGGTGCTCGGTCACATCCAGGCTGCGGGTACCGAAGACGATGGAGAACAGTGCCAGCACCAGCGACACCACCAGTGCGGTGTCTTGCACGCGGCTGCCGGTGGCGTCGGCACTGGCGCCGATCAGCAGGTTGACGCCCAGCACGATACCTTTTAGCTGCAAGGCGATATAGGGCAGTACGCCGACCAGGCAGATCAGCGCCACCACCACCGCCAGCGATTGCGATTTGCCGTAACGGGCAGCAATGAAGTCGGCGATCGAAGTAATGTTTTCCTGCTTGCTGATCAGCACCATCTTCTGCAGCACCCAGGGGGCGAACAGCAGCAAAAGCACCGGGCCCAGGTAGATCGGCAGGAACGCCCAAAGCTGTTCGGCAGCCTGGCCTACGGCGCCAAAGAAGGTCCAGCTGGTGCAATACACCGCCAGCGACAGGCTATACACCCAGGCGCGCAGGCGTGGTGGCAGCGGCGTTTTTCGGCGGTCACCATAGAAGGCAATAGCGAACATGATGGCCATATAGGCCAGGGCGACCACAGCGATCAGCCCACTGGACAGCGACATGACGTCTCCGAAACAAAAGGTGGAACCACCGTCGGCGTAACGGCGAACCTCAATCAATCAGTCTGGCACGCCGACGGCGCTTCGTCAGCGCCGACGTTGGTAGCAGTGGCAGAGCGTCGCAGGTCGGGGCGGCGATGTGTGTGAGTGAATTCACCCCTCCCTCAGGCTGTTCAGCGCCGTGCCCCGAGGTAATAGAACAGTGCCGCCAGCACCACCGAGCCGATCAACAGGTAGAAGGTGGCCACCGGCACCAGGTGTGCCAGGGCAAAGCCGCAGATCACCGGGCCCAGCGCAGCCCCGAGGTTGGACAGGTTCTGCGCGCCGTAATACACCCCGCGCAGGTGCTCGGGGGCGATGCTGTCGATGAACATGTATTCGGCGGGGATGACGATGATCTCGCCCAGGGTGAATACCAGCATCGCCAGGCACCAGGCCAGCAGCGACTGCGCCAGCGAGAAACCCAGCAGGCCAGCAAGAAAAAGCGCCATGCCGGCCAGTAGCCAGGGCATCAATTGGCTGCTGCTGATGCGCCGGCCGATAACGTACTGCAAGGCAATCACGGTGACGGCGTTGGTTGCCACCAGGTAGCTGATGTAGCGCGCTGCCTCGCTGGCACTGCTGGTGACCACCAGGTATTGCGACAGGTAGGCGGTGAACTGGCCGAACACCACGGCACTGAGCGCGCCGCCGAGGGTGAAGCAGATCAACCGGCGATCCTTGAGCAAGTGTCCGCCAATGCTCAGGAAGCCAGCCTGGGCACCACTGTCCAGGCTCGCCCGCGCCGAGCGCTCGCCCCAGCGCCGGTAGCACAGGCACATTACCAGGCCCAGCAGCGCCGACAGCAAAAACGGCAGGTGATCGTCGAGCGCCACCAGCGCCAGGCCGACGAAGGGGCCGACGGCGTAGGCGACGTTGCTCAAGGTGTATTTGATCGAGAACGCCTCGGCACGCTGCTCCAGTGGCAGCAGTGCACAGAAACCGGATTTGGCGGCAATGTCGATCACCGCCAGGGCCAGGTTGATCAGCACCAGGCTGATGAAAAACAGGCTTAGCTCGCGGCTGACAATCGCTGCAACGAACGACAGGCAGAACACCACGGTCGAGACGATGATCACCGTGTAACTGCGCACAGTATCGATCAGGTAACCGCCATACAGGCTCAGCAACGAGGCAACGATCAGCGCACCGCCAATCGTCAGGCCGATGGTGCTGATGCCCAGGTTGAAATTCTGCGCCAGATAGACCACCAGGTAGGGCAGGGTGATTGCCCGCGCCAGGGTGAGTACACCGGTGGTCGCCAGCAGCAGGCGTACTTGCGGGCTGTAATGTCGTACGGCATCGAGCATGGTCACGTCCTTGTCACTCTGAAGCTGGCCGCCAATACCCAGCATACGCCAGCACGGGCGGGCGATAACAGTGCAGGCTGATATTGGTGAAATAGATAACAGATAGAGAAAATACCCGTTTTATAGATGTTTTTTGCGGGCATAAGATTGGCTCAACCTCACCAGAGGACAGGAGATTCGATCGTGACATGCCTTCAACACAGCACATCGCCGTTACGTCCGCTGAGCCACCTGGCTCACCCGCGTGAAGTGATTCGCCAGTTCACGCCCAACTGGTTCGCCGCCACCATGGGCACGGGCGTGCTCGCCCTGGCCCTGATGCAGATCGGCATCAGCAGC
Source organism: Pseudomonas alkylphenolica (assembly GCF_016009175.1). GTDB lineage: Bacteria > Pseudomonadota > Gammaproteobacteria > Pseudomonadales > Pseudomonadaceae > Aquipseudomonas > Aquipseudomonas alkylphenolica_B. Next base: position 9,403 of record NZ_JADUCM010000039.1, on the reverse strand, counting down.
CTGCACGGCGTGGCCGAGGCCCTGTGGTGGCTGGCCATCGTCTTGTTCGTGGTGTTCAGCGTGCTGTATGCCGCGCGCTGGGTGATGTTTTTCCATGAAGCGCGGCAGATCTTCGCGCACTCCACCGTGTCGATGTTTTTCGGCACCATCCCGATGGGGCTGGCGACCATTCTCAATGGTTGCCTGCTGTTTGGCATCAACCGCTGGGGCGAGGGGATCGTGCCCTGGGTCGAGGCGCTGTGGTGGTTTGATGTCGGCCTGGCGCTGCTGTGCGGGGTGGCGATTCCCTACCTGATGTTCACCCGCCAGGAGCACAGCATCGACCAGATGACTGCGGTCTGGCTGTTGCCGGTGGTGGCTGCGGAGGTCGCCGCCGCCAGTGGCGGGCAACTCGCTCCGCACCTGGTCGATGCTCATAGCCAGTTCCTGGTGCTGATCACCAGCTATGTATTGTGGGCCGTATCGTTGCCGGTAGCCTTCAGCATCCTCACCATCCTCACGCTGCGCATGGCTTTGCACAAGTTGCCGCACGCCAACATGGCCGCTTCCAGCTGGCTGGCGCTGGGCCCCATCGGCACCGGGGCGCTGGGCATGTTGCTGCTGGGCGCGGATGCGCCGGCAATCTTCGCCGCCAACGGCTTTGGTCAGCTGGGTGAGATCGCCCGAGGCCTGGGCCTGATTGCCGGGATCGTGCTGTGGGGCGCAGGCCTGTGGTGGTTGCTGACGGCGACCCTGATCACCCTGCGCTACATGCGCCACGGCATGCCGTTCAACCTGGGCTGGTGGGGCTTTACCTTCCCGCTCGGGGTCTACACCCTGGCGACCCTCAAACTCGGCAGCTGGCTGGGGCTGGTGTTCTTCCAGCACATGGGCCTGGTCCTGGTGGTGGCGCTGGCCGGCCTGTGGATGATGGTCGCCAGCCTGACCCTGCGCGGCGCCTGGCGCGGCGAGCTGTTCGTCTCGCCGTGCATTGCCGGGCTGAACAAGTAGATTGCTTTTACCTGGGTGAGTGTGGCTTTGTGCGGCTTGCGTGCCTCCAATTACAAAGCCCCACTCAGGTACACGGACGATGAGTCAAACCTCGCAGTTCAGCCTTCTTGGCAAACGTCGGTTTCTGCCCTTCTTCATTACCCAGTCATTGGGGGCGTTCAACGACAACCTGTTCAAGCAGTCGTTGATTCTGGCCATTCTCTACAAGCTGTCCATCGACGGAGACCGCTCGATCTGGATCAACCTCTGTGCGCTGTTGTTCATCCTGCCGTTCTTCCTGTTTTCCGCGTTGGCGGGGCAGTTTGGTGAGAAGTACCCCAAGGATGCCTTGATCCGCCTGATCAAGCTGGCCGAAATCGGCATCATGGCCGTCGGCGCCCTTGGCTTTCTGACCAACCACCTGACACTGATGCTGCTGGCACTGTTCGCCATGGGTACGCATTCCGCGCTGTTCGGGCCGGTCAAATACTCGATCCTGCCGCAGGCCCTGGATGACCACGAACTGGTTGGTGGCAATGGCCTGGTGGAAATGGGCACCTTCCTGGCGATTCTCGCCGGCACGATAGGCGCCGGGGTGATGATGTCGAGCACGCACTATGCGCCGGTGGTGGCCTGCGCGGTGGTTGCCGTGGCGGCGTTGGGTTACTTGTCCAGCCAGTGGATTCCCCGGGCAAGTGCTTCGTCACCACAGATGAAGCTGAACTGGAACATCTTCAGCCAGTCCTGGGCGACCTTGCGCCTGGGGCTTGGCCAGACACCGGCAGTGTCGCGCTCGATTGTCGGCAACTCGTGGTTCTGGTTTGTCGGGGCGATTTACCTGACGCAGATTCCGGCCTATGCCAAGGACTGGCTGCACGGCGACGAGACGGTGGTCACCCTGGTGCTCACACTGTTTTCGGTCGGCATTGCCCTGGGTTCATTGCTGTGCGAACGCCTCAGCGGGCACAAGGTGGAAATCGGTCTGGTGCCGTTCGGCTCCTTCGGGCTGACCCTGTTCGGCCTGCTCTGGTGGTGGCATTCGGGGGATGTTGTCGCTGGCGCCACGGCGCATGACTGGCTGGCCCTGCTGGGCATGCCGCAGGCGTGGTGGATCTTGCTGTCGATTGTTGGCCTGGGGGTGTTTGGCGGCTTCTATATCGTGCCGCTGTATGCGCTGATCCAGTCGCGCACGCCAGTGCAGGAGCGTTCGCGGGTAATCGCCGCCAACAATATTCTCAATGCGTTGTTCATGGTGGTTTCGGCCATCGTCACCATCGTGCTGTTGAGCCTGGCCGAACTGACCATCCCGCAGTTGTTCCTGGTGGTGTCGCTGTTGAACATCGGTGTCAATGCCTACATCTTCAGGATCGTCCCCGAGTTCACCATGCGTTTCATGATCTGGCTGCTCAGCCACTCCATGTACCGGGTGGAGCACCGTGGCCTGCAGCAGATTCCAGAGGAGGGCGCGGCGCTGCTGGTGTGCAACCACGTGTCGTTTGTCGATGCGCTGCTGATCGGCGGCGCGGTGCGCCGTCCGGTGCGCTTTGTCATGTACTACAAGATCTACCAGTTGCCGGTACTCAACTTCATCTTCCGCACCGCCGGCGCCATTCCCATTGCCGGACGCAACGAAGATGCTGCGACCTACGAGCAGGCCTTCGAGCAGATTGCCCGGTACCTTGCCGAGGGCGAGCTGGTGTGTATTTTTCCGGAAGGCAAACTGACCACTGATGGTGAGATCGATGCGTTCAAAGGCGGCGTCAGCCGGATCATCGAACAAACACCGGTGCCGGTGATTCCGATGGCCCTACAGGGCTTGTGGGGGAGTTTCTTCAGCCGCGATCCTGCCAAGGGCTTCTTTCGGCGCTTGTGGTCGCGGGTAACGCTGGTGGCCGGTGCCGCCATCCCGGTCGAGGCGGCGGAACCGACACTGCTGCGCGAGCGGGTCAGCGCGTTGCGTGGTGCGCTGCGCTGATCCGCTCGCTCAAGGTCAGCTGGCGCTGACCTTGAGCCCGACCAGGCCGCAAATGATCAGCGCGACGCTGATCAGGCGGAACAGGGCCATGGACTCACCGAACAGGATGATGCCGGCGATCACCGTGCCAACCGCACCGACGCCGGTCCAGATCGCATAGGCGGTACCCAGCGGCAGTTCTTTCATCGCAAGGCCGAGCAGGCCAAGGCTGATGACCATGGCGCCGACAGTCAGTACGGTGGGCAGAGGGCGGGAAAAGCCATCGGTGTATTTCAGGCCGACGGCCCAGCCGACTTCGAACAGGCCGGCGAAAAACAGGATGATCCAGGACATGCAGGGTCTCCATCAAAGTGATGGGGCCGTCCCCGGAATGGTCACGCGGTGCGTCGTGAGGCCGTCCTCACAGTTCGGTAGCTTAAAGCTGCAAGCCTCAAGCTTCAAGCGGGGCGGCGCCTGCTCTGACTTGCAGCTTGCAGCTTGTGGCTTACATCTTTAGACCCCTTGCGGAATCTCTTCACCGCCGAGGGCTTCGAACAGCGCCGGCAGGAACTCGCCAAAGGTCAGCATCATCAGGGTGAAGCTGGCATCGAGCTGGCCCAGGGCTTCGTCGCCGCCATCTTCTTCGGCCTGGTCCTGCAGCAATTCTTCAAAGCGCAGGCGCTTGATGACCATTTTGTCGTCGAGCACGAACGACAGTTTGTCCTGCCAGGCCAGGGACAATTGCGTGACCACCTTGCCGGTGCCCAGGTGCAGCTGGATTTCGTCGCTGGTCAGGTCCTGACGTTTGCAGCGCACGATACCGCCGTCTTCATGGGTGTCGCGCAGTTCGCACTCGTCCAGTACATAGAAGTCAGGCGCGGCTTGCTGGGTCTTGACCCAGTCGGTCATGGTCGCGCTCGGGGCGATCTTCACCGTCACCGGACGCACCGGCAGCGAGCCCATCACTTCACGCAGGGTCGAGAGCAGGTCTTCGGCACGCTTGGCACTGGCCGAGTTGACCAGAATCAGGCCTTGCTTGGGGGCAATGGCAGCGAAGATCATCGAGCGGCGGATAAAGGCACGCGGCAGGAAGGCCTGGATGATCTCGTCCTTGATCTGGTCGCGTTCCTTCTTGTACACCTTGCGCATCTGTTCGGCTTCGATCTCGTCGATCTTTTCCTTGACCGCGTCACGCACGACGCTGCCAGGCAGGATGCGTTCTTCTTTACGCGCAGCAATCAGCAGGAAGTCGCCACTGACGTGGACCAGGGGAGCATCTTCGCCTTTGCCGAACGGCGCGACGAAACCATAGGTGGTCAACTCCTGGCTGGCGCAGGGGCGCGCCGGCTTGCTGGCCAGAGCGGTTTCCAGCGCTTCGGGTTCGAACGGGACATCCTGGGTCAGGCGATAGGTCAGCAGGTTTTTGAACCACATGGGGTGAATCTCTCCTTCCATATAAGGAGGGCATTATTCTCCGAGCAGGCACTTCAGGCCAAGTCCGCTAAGTCTTTGGAACGCCTGAAAAATTTTTTTAAAAAAGTGCTTGCCAGAGTGTTCGGTGCTCCGTAGAATGCGCGCCACACCGAGACGAAGGGTGATTAGCTCAGCCGGGAGAGCATCTGCCTTACAAGCAGAGGGTCGGCGGTTCGATCCCGTCATCACCCACCACTCGTCTTCAAGTGTATCGCGCAGCGGTAGTTCAGTCGGTTAGAATACCGGCCTGTCACGCCGGGGGTCGCGGGTTCGAGTCCCGTCCGCTGCGCCATATTTAGCTTCCAGGGCCCACTGAACACCCGGAAGCCACAGAGAAAGCGACCTTAGGGTCGCTTTTTTTGTTTCTGCGCTTCACCAAGCGCCTCGGCGTGGTGCAGCACTCCCCATGACGGTGCGTCCGCCACTGTCGATTATGCTCGATGTCCCCGTTGTTGCTGGCCTGCGCAAACTGGCGCGGGCTTTGCTTATGCCTGTCTATCCGGCAATCAACGCAGATTGCCCCGTTCACGACAAAGGCGCCGTGTTGCTTCCGCTTGTTTTTACAAGCCGAGGCAGCAGGGCGCCTTTTTGTTTGCGTCAGCAGGAGGTCGGCAGATGAGCAGCACCAGCGTGCGCAGCGTTTGCCCATATTGTGGAGTAGGGTGCGGCATCGTCATGACGGTTGAAGGCAACCGCGTGACCAAGATCAGTGGTGACAAACAGCACCCCAGCAACTTTGGTCGTCTGTGCACCAAAGGGCTGACCGCGCATCTGCCTTTGCGCGAGTCGGGGCGCATGGAGTTCGCGTACGTGCGCAACCAGCGCCAGCGCGACCCGGTGCAGACCGCGATGGATGCAGCCATTGCCCAGGCGGGCGCGCGCCAGCGCGCGATACTCGACACGCATGGGCCCGATGCCCTGGCGTTTTATGTCTCCGGGCAAATGTCGCTGGAAGCCCAGTACCTGATCAACAAACTGGCCAAAGGCTTCGTGCGCAGCCGGCACATCGAATCCAATTCGCGCCTGTGCATGGCCAGCGCCAGCAGTGGTTACAAACAGTCGCTGGGGGCTGACGGGCCGCCGGGCAGCTATCAGGACTTTGAACGTGCCGAGGTGTTTTTTGTCATCGGCGCGAACATGGCCGACTGTCACCCGATTCTGTTCTTGCGCCTGCTCGACCGGCTCAAGGCCGGTGCGCGGTTGATCGTCGTCGATCCACGGCGCAACGCCACCGCCGACAAAGCGGACCTGTTTCTGCAGATCAAGCCCGGCACCGACCTGGCGCTGCTCAACGGCCTGCTGTACCTGCTGCACCAGGCGGGGCACTGCGATGCGGAATTTATTGCCCAATACACCGAAGGTTGGGAAGCGCTACCGGCCTTTCTGCAGGACTACACCCCCGAGCGGGTTGCCGCCATCACCGGGCTGGCCGAAGCCGATATTCGCCAGGCGGCCGCGTGGATCGGGCAGGCGCCGGAATGGATGAGTTGCTGGACCATGGGCCTGAACCAGAGCATCCATGGCACCTGGCAATCCAACGCCCTGTGCAACCTGCACCTGGCCACCGGGGCGATCTGCCGGCCAGGTGCCGGGCCTTTCTCGCTGACCGGGCAGCCGAACGCCATGGGCGGGCGGGAAATGGGTTACATGGGCCCGGGGCTTCCCGGGCAGCGCTCGGCGCTGGTCGAGGCCGACCGTGCATTCGTCGAGCAGCTCTGGAACATACCCGCTGCCAGCCTGCGCAGCGAGGCCGGTGACGGTACTGTCGCGCTGTTCGAGCAGATGGCGGCGGGGCAGATCAAGGCCTGCTGGATCATCTGCAGCAACCCGGTGGCCAGCGTCGCCAATCGCCAGCAGGTGATCGAGGGCCTGCAAGCGGCGGAACTGGTGATCACCCAGGACGCTTTTGTCGACACCGAGACCAACCGTTACGCCGATATTCTCCTGCCGGCGGCGCTGTGGGCCGAAGGCGAAGGAGTGATGATCAACTCCGAGCGCAACCTGACGTTGATGAGCCAGGCCGTCGAGCCGCCGGGTGAGAGCCTGCCCGACTGGCAGATCATTGCCCGGATCGCCTGCGCCATGGGCTTTCACGAGGCGTTCAGCTACGCCACTGCCGAAACGGTGTTCGACGAGATCCGCCAGGCCTGGAACCCCGCCACCGGCTACGACCTGCGCGGTGTGCACTATGCCGACCTGCGCCAGGCGCCGCGGCAGTGGCCCTGCGAGCCCGGCCGTGACGATTCGCGCAGCCCGTTGCGCTATCGCAATGACGGCGTCAGCCAGACCCTGCATGTCGATGTGCACGGCAATACACCGGCCATTGCCTTCCCGACTGCCAGTGGCAAAGCGCGCTTCTTCGCCCGGCCGTGGTTGCCGGCGGCCGAGTTGCCCGACGACGAGTTCGCGCTGGTGCTCAACACCGGTCGCGTCCAGCATCAGTGGCACACCCTGACCAAGACCGGCAAGGTCTCGGCGCTGAACAAACTCGATCCCGGGCCCTTTGTCGAGCTTCATCCCGAAGACGCCGAGCGCCTGGGCATTGCTGAGCAGGACCAGGTGCAGGTGCGCTCGCGACGTGGTCAGGCGCTATTGCCTGCGCGGATCACCACCCGGGTACTGCCGGGCAACTGTTTTACGCCGTTTCACTGGAACGATGTCTATGGCGAAAACCTGGCAATCAATGCCGTGACCAGCGATGCCGTCGATCCAGTGTCGCTGCAACCCGCCTTCAAATACTGCGCCGTGGCCCTGAGCCGGGTCGCCGGCCAGCGCATTCCCGCCACCGAGATCCAACAGGAGCCCGCCGCTATGGCGACTGACACCCTGAGTCGTCTGCTGGGCCTGGACAGTTGCGTTGAACTGTCCCTGGCTGCAGAAGAACAACAGTACATGCACGGTTTTGTCCTGGGGTTGCGTAGCGCACCTGCAATGCGCGACGAGGTACCGACCCTGCCTGCAAGTGCGCCGTTTACCCCGGCGCGGCGCTTGCTGGTCGATGGCCTGCTGGCCGGGTTGTTCTCCCGCAGCGCCCAGCCACAGGCGCAGCCCTTGGCGCTGGCAGCGACCGGGCCTGCCCGCCATCTGCTGCTCTGGGCGTCGCAGACCGGTAACAGCCAGGCCCTGGCCGAGCATTGTGCCGAGCAGCTGCGCAAGGCCGGGTTGGCGGTACAGTTGAACTGCATGGACGAGGTGAGCGTGGCGCAGCTGGACGGTGCCGCCAGCCTGTTGGTGATTGCCAGCACCTTCGGTGACGGTGAAGCGCCAGACAGCGGTGCCGCGTTCTGGCAGGGCTTGCACGCTGAGTCGGCCGGTCGCTGCGACGGTTTGCCGTTCGCGGTGCTGGCCCTGGGGGATTCCAGCTACGAGCAATTCTGTGGCTTTGGGCGCAAGCTTGATCAGCGCCTGCTTGAGTTGGGCGGGCAGCGCCTGCTTGAGCGGGTCGATTGTGACGGCGATTACCAACAACACGCCGCGCCCTGGCTACAGGCGCTGCTTGCAAAACTGGGCAACGTGGGCACCACCACAACGGCGACCGTGGCCGTCCCGGCAACCACCGGCTTCAGCAAGCAGCACCCTCTGCAGGCGCGGTTGCTGGAAAACCGCCTGCTCAACAGCCCGGGCGCCAGCAAGGAAACCCGGCAGATTGTCTTCGACCTGGCCGGCAGCGGCCTTACCTATCAAGCCGGTGATGCGCTGGGTGTCTGGCCGCGCAACTGCCCGCAGCTGGTTGATGAGTGGCTGACAGCAGCCCGCCTGGATGGCACGGCTTCGGTCAGCCTTAACGGTCAGGCCGACATGCCCTTGGCCACCGCCCTGAGCGAGCATCTGGAAATCGCCCGGGTGACGCCGGCGTTGCTGGAAGCGTTTGCCGAGCATGGCAGCGATCCTGTTCTGGTCGATTTGCTCAAACCACAGAACAAAGCGGCGCTCAAGGACTGGCTGTGGGACAAGCAACTGATCGACCTGATGCAGGCCTGCAAGCCGGCGCTGGATCAAGCGACCTGGTTGAGCCTGCTCAAACCGTTGCAGCCGCGGCTCTACTCGATCAGCTCCAGCCCCCGGCAACACCCCGATCAGGTGCACCTGACCCTGTCTACCGTGCGTTATGGCCAGCGCAAAGGGGTGTGCTCGACCTTCCTGGCAGACCGTGCCGGGCAGCACGACGTGGCGATCTTCACCCAGCCCAGTGCGCATTTCCGGCTGCCCAAGGACAGTGACGCGCCGGTGATCATGGTCGGCCCCGGCACTGGCGTGGCGCCGTTTCGGGCGTTCTTGCAGGAGCGTCAGGCCGAGGGCAGCAAGGGGCGTAACTGGCTGCTGTTTGGCGAGCAGAAAGCCGCCAGCGACTTCTACTATCGCGATGAACTGCTGGCCTGGCAGCGTGAAGGTCATTTGACGCGGCTGGATACGGCGTTTTCCCGCGACCAGGCAGAAAAGGTCTATGTGCAGCAGCGCATGCTTGAGCAGGGTGGTGAACTCTGGCGCTGGCTGGAAGAGGGCGGGCACTTCTATGTGTGCGGTGATGCAGGGCGCATGGCCCGGGATGTCGATGCCGCGCTCAGGCAGGTGGTGCGCGAGCACGGCGCACTCAGCAATGAGCAGGCCGATGCCTATGTCAGCGAGCTGAACCGCAGCAAGCGCTACCTGCGCGACGTCTATTGAATGCCCCATAAGGGGGAGGGCTGCACCAGGCTGGGTCGGTTCTGCATCCGGCCAACTGCGTAGAAGCCCGGATTTCATGGGGTTTGGCAGTTGGCACAGTCCCTGCTTTTATCCTGCTACAACGGCACCACCACAACGTTCTCGCGGGTCAAAGGCGATCCGCACCGGGAACTACAAAAACGACCAGGCAAAGGCCGCGGGGCGGCGGGGGGGCCCCCCGCCGGGGTGTTTTTTTTGGGGGGCAACCCCCCCCCCCACGGGTCCCCCCCGCCCCCGGACAGAGGCTGGGGGCAGGGGGTTTACCCCGCGAATGGGCCGGATCAGTTGGCGCTGAGCTGGAGG
>NZ_JADUCM010000038.1 GCF_016009175.1 Pseudomonas alkylphenolica | reverse complement strand
TCGCTGTTGATCTTGATCTTGATCTTGATCTTGATCTTGATCCGGCTTTTGATCTTGATCTTCAAGCACGTCGGTTCAGACGCCGCAGACTGCGACTTCAGGAGGCTGAGTGGAGGTGCCTGTAGGGGCAGTGCGCAGCACCTTCGGCGAAGCCGAAGACGCGAGATGTAGACTTGGCGAAGCAAGTCGTAGGCCGCGTGGCCCCGGAAGGTGCCGGAGGGAAGGAACCCGGAGCGCAGCGTAGGGCCGTATGCAGGAGCGAGCGGTTTTGCCTACTTTGTCCAAGAAAAAAGTAGGCCGCCGTAAGGGCGGAAGGGGCCGGTAGCCGCGCCACACCGAATGGATAAGCTCACAGAAACCCAACCCAAGAAACAAAGATCAAGAAGTCTGTTGTTGCAGCGTTTGCGCCGACGTGGTTGGAACCGGCACAGGCTTGCGATACAGCACCCAGTGGTAACAACCCAGGCTGATCAACCAGCAGAACACCGCCGTCCACACGTTGTGCGAGAAGAAGTGCGCCCCTTGCAGCATGCGTCCAATGGAAAACACGGTGCCCAGGGTAAAGGCAAACAGCAACGTCGCCCGCGCCAGGCGAGGACGCCGGTCACGCAACGCAAAGAACAGCGCGAACAGGGTAAAGCCTGTGGCCGCATGACCGCCGGGCCAGCAACGGCCTGGTTTATCCGTATCAGGGCGAACGCTCAGCAGTTCACTGTAGGTTTCCTTGCCGCCGAACTCCTTCAGGCTCCACGGGCATTGCACCGCAGTCACTGCCTTGACCGGCGTAACAAAGCTGGTCGACAGTGCCATGGCCAGGACCAGATAGCCCAGTTCGCGGCGCCAGCCTTTGAGCCGGTGCCAGAAGAAGCTGGAAATGAACGCTACAATCGCTCCCAGGCTGAGGGCGATTACCGCCTGCTTGGCGCGATCGTGCAGGATGTCTTCGAGGAAGTAACTGTGTCGGCCAATGAACTCACCGGCAACCGGGTCGAAGGCCAGCTTGGCCAGGTCCATGTCCAGGGAGGTAAGCTCCAGCAGGATGAGGGTCAGGGCTGTCACCAGGGGGATCCCCAGGGTAATCCAGGGATTGAGCGGGCGCGAAAACTCAGGTCTGGGCATGGCATATCCAGGCGGGTCGAAAGGGCGGACCCGACCGGCAAACCGTGCCGGGTAGCAGCGTGAGGCAATGACCGGCGATTCTGCGTCAGCCTCCATCGCTTGTCCGTGAAGGCTCGGTGAAAAAAACGTTAACTGGCAATAAAGTTTGTGCGGCCTAGCCTCACACTGCCGATGGTCGTAAAGTGCGCCTGCCAAGCAGGCAAAAGCCCTGGACGGGAGACTCCATGCGAATTCTACTGGTTGAAGACAACCGCGATATCCTTGCCAACCTGGCAGACTACCTGGGCCTTAAAGGCTACACCGTCGACTGTGCCCAGGATGGACTGTCGGGTCTGCACCTGGCAGCCACTGAACATTACGACCTGATTGTGCTCGACATCATGCTGCCGGGTATCGATGGCTATACCTTGTGCAAACGCCTGCGCGAGGATGCGCGCCGGGACACCCCGGTGATCATGTTGACCGCCCGCGACCAGCTTGATGATCGCTTGCAAGGGTTTCGTTCGGGCGCCGACGACTACCTGCTCAAGCCGTTTGCCCTGTCGGAGCTGGCGGCCCGCATCGAGGCGGTATTGCGCCGGGCCCAGGGCGGTGGACGACGCACCTTGCAGGTCAGCGACCTGACGTATGACCTCGACACCCTTGAGGTCACGCGCAGCGGCAAACTGCTCAAGCTCAACCCGGTGGGCCTGAAGCTGTTGGCGGTGCTGATGCAGAAAAGCCCTCATGTATTGCGCCGCGAAGTGCTTGAAGAGGCGCTCTGGGGCGATGATTGCCCGGACAGCGACAGCTTGCGCAGCCATGTCCACCAACTGCGTCAGGTGATCGACAAACCGTTTGAAAAGCCCTTGCTGCATACCGTCCACGGCGTCGGCTATCGCCTGGCCGAGGGCCGTGATGGAGTTTAAGCAGAGCCTTGCCCAGCGCATCATCATTGCCTTTGCCCTGATGAGTGCGCTGGTGGCCGGTGCGTTCGCATTCGGTATCGTTGCCACCGTGCACCTGGTGGAAGAACGCTTGATTTCCGCCGTGCTCGGGGGCGACCTGCAACGCCTGTTGCGGATGGACAGTGTCAATGACTGGAGCCACAGGCCCCGCCCTGACCAGCTGTTTTATTACAGTGGCGGGCGTGACGAGTATGAGCTGCCCAAGGACTTGCGCCACCTGACGCCGGGTTTTCACGAAGTCTTCCGTGAACAGCTGTCCTATCACGCCATGGTCGAGATAGTCGACGGGCGGCGCTATGTACTGCTGCAGGACCAAAGCGATTTCGAAGAGCGTGAACGGGTGCTGTTTGCCATCGTCGTGGTGGGCTTTGTGCTCAGCCTGGCGCTGGCGGTGTTTCTTGGCTGGGTGCTGGCGCGTCGGGTCATGGCGCCGGTGATCCGCCTGGCGCGTCAGGTGCGTCATCGCGACCAGTTGTTGGGCCTGGCACCGCCACTGGCACCGGATTATGCCGCCGACGAAGTCGGTCAGCTGGCAGTGGCCTTCGACGACACCTTGGGGCGCCTGCGCGATGCCTTGAGCCGCGAGCGCCTGTTCACCAGCGACGTGAGTCATGAGCTGCGCACCCCGCTGATGGTACTCGCCAGCTCCTGTGAGCTGTTGCTGGTCAACCCGAACATCGAGCCGCGCGTCCGTTCGCAGATCGAACGTATCGCCAGGGCCACCGAAGAGATGCAGGAGCGGGTCAAGACCTTCCTGATGCTCGCCCGCGCCCAGCGCGATGAAGGCGCGGTAGCATCACGCGCGACGATCAAGGAAGTGGCAGACGACCTGATCGGTGTATGGCGAGATGCAATCGAGCAGAAAGGCCTGGTGCTGGAATACGATGCTTCGATTGCGTCGCCGACCCTGTACAACGCCACCTTCCTGCAAGCGGTGATGGGCAATCTGCTGCGTAACGCGGCGCATTACACCGATTATGGTTTCATTCGCCTGACCCTTGAACCCTTGGGCTTTCGCGTCGAAGACAGTGGCGTGGGGATTCCGGAAGAACAGCACGAAGCGATGTTCCGGCCCTTTGTCCGCGGTGATGAACGTCGTGGGGAGGGACTTGGCCTGGGGCTCTCGCTGGTACAGCGTATCTGTGACGATCAGGGGTGGGCAGTGAGCCTGTCGTCAATGGCGCCCAATGGTTGTTGTTTCCATGTCGACCTGCGGTATGGGGCGAAAAGTCTGCTGGAGGCGGAGTGAGGCGCCGGGCGCTGAGTGCTTGGTTACTTCCTGTAACTTATCTGCGCTTTTCTAACGAATTTTTCACATTCGCATGACCTGACGACAACGCTTGCCCCCCTAAATTGGGGGAATTGGAGTCAGGAGATGCACCATGCGTAGCCCCATCAAACTCGAGTTTTCCGAAAAGTACGACCAGCAACACGCCCAGGAATACTTTCTCAAGCATCAGGATGGCCTGGCTCGGCGCCTGTCGCACCAGCGTGACGAACAATTGGCCCGCCGCGCCCTGGCGCTGGTCGGCGAACCGGGGCTGGTGCTCGACCTGCCGTGCGGGGCTGGTCGCTTTTGGCCACTGTTGGCAGAAAAGCCTAATCGCGTAATCATTGGTGCGGACAATTCCGAGGCCATGCTGGAAACTGCCAGCAAATCCCAGCCGGCGCATATCGTCGAGCGGGTACGGACCTTGCAGACTTCTGCGTTCGCGATCGATTTGCCAGACAACTCGGTCGACAGCATTTTCTGTATGCGCCTGATGCACCACATCGGTGAAGCCGCGCATCGGAAGACAATTCTCTCTGAATTTCAGCGAGTTACCCGTGACAGCGTGATTCTGTCGCTGTGGGTCGACGGTAATTTCAAGGCCTGGCGCCGGAAAAAACTGGAAGAACGTCGCTTTGCCAAAACCGGTGAAGCCAGTTATCAGAACCGTTTTGTGTTACCGGTTGCCACGGTTGAGAAGGAATTTCAGGAAGCCGGTTTCCGGATTCAGGAACGTTTGGACTTTTTGCCGTTCTATGCCATGTGGCGAGTTTACGTATTGCGTAAGGGGTAGTAGTGGATGGCGGTAGAGCGCTTGGTAACAACGACGGGAAACAGCCGTTTTGACCATTTCTGGCAGCAGCAAGGGGAGTGGGTAGAAGAACCCAACCAGCGTCGGGGTGGGGAAAGTGGCGTTCAGCGTCTGAACGATGAAAACGGTCAGGTGCTGTATTCCAAGCGTCAGATTGGCCATATCTACCGCAGTTTTCTGCACCCGTTCGGCCGTCCGACGGTGTTGCGCGAGTATGAGGCAATCAACAGCTTCGAACAGCTGGGTGTACGCGTGCCGCACATTGTGTATTGCGGCGTAGAGCGTGATGCCGACCGTCAATGGCGGGCGCTGCTGGTCAGCGAGGCACTCGATGGCTTTGAGGACGCCGACAACTGGTACGCCAATGGTGCACGCGAGCGTTACAGCGAAGCCCTGCACGAGCGCATGCTGCAGGACCTGGCCCAGAACCTGGCACGCATGCACCGTGGTCACTGGCAGCACGGTTGCCTGTACGGCAAGCACATCTTCATCAAGGTGATCGGTGAGGGCGAAGAAGCCCGTGCCGAAGTGGCGCTGCTGGACCTGGAAAAGTGCCGGCGGCGCATCAGCCGGCAGCGCGCAGCCGCGCGCGACCTGAAACAACTGAAGCGCCATTCGTCATTCAATGACGCAGAATGGCGCAAGCTGCTCTACTTTTACCAGATGGCGTTTGGCAGCGCTGTCAAAGGTTTAGGTTAATGAAACTAGAAATAGCTCGAGGTTTGTTTCTGGTGGCGGCGTTGGCGGTGGCTACCGTTGCCGTCGCTGCTTGGGAAGAACCGGGACCCGTTGTGTTCAGCCATGCCGACAAGGCGTTGCAGTGCCCATTGCCCAGGTTGGTCAAACCCCAGGTCGACGCCAAGCCAGACCATGACCTGCTGTTGCTGTTGTTTGGTCTCAGCCAGGGTGCACGCGGGCAGAGTTGACGCATCATGATGTTCCACACAAGGCCTCGTCAGTGACGAGGCCTTTTTGCGTGTGCAAGGTCAGCTCGTCTGTGTTTGCGCATGCGGCACGTGTGCTTGTGCCAGCAGGGTATACACGCAGGGCAAGACGAACAGGGTGAACAGGGTGCCCACCGACATGCCGGTGGCGATCACCGTGCCGATATCGAAGCGACTGACCGCCCCGGCCCCGGTCGCCAGAATCAGCGGCACCATGCCGAATACCATGGCAGCGGTGGTCATCAGCACCGGCCGAAGTCGAATCGCCGCCGCTTCTTCAACCGCTTCACGGGCACTCAGGCCCTTGTGCTCGCGCAGCTGGTTGGCAAACTCGACAATGAGAATGCCATGTTTGCTGATCAGGCCGATCAGTGTCACCAGGCCGACCTGGGTGTAGATGTTCATGCTGGAAATGCCCAGGAACAGTGGAATCAGTGCGCCGCAGATCGACAGCGGCACGGTCACCAGGATTACCAGCGGGTCGCGGAAGCTTTCGAACTGGGCCGCCAGTACCAGAAAGATGATCGCCAGCGCCAGGCCAAAGGTCACCCACAGCGAACTGCCTTCCTGAACGTACTGGCGAGCGGCACCGGCATAATCAAACGCATAGCCTTGCGGCGCCTCTTCGCGGGCAATGGTGCGGATGGTATCCAGCGCCTCGCCCATGCTGACCATCGGCACCCCCTGGATCAGGGCCGAGTTCAACTGCTGGAACTGGTTAAGCTGACGCGGCCTGGCCCGGTCGCTGACGGTGATCAGGGTCGACAGTGGCAGCATCTGCCCTTGCTGGTTTTTCACGTAATAGTTGCTTAGCCAGGAGGGGTTGTCCCGGTAGGGGCGCTCTACCTGGGCGATGACTTTGTAACTGCGGCCATCGATGGTGAACCGGTTGATTTCTGCCTCGCCGAGCAGGGTTGCCAGGGTACCCCCGAGGGCATCCATGGAAACGCCCATCTGCGCGGCCTTGGCGCGGTCGATGTCGACCACCACTTCCGGCTTGTCGAAGGCCAGGTCGATGTCGAGGAAGGCGAACTTGCCCGAGGCCAGGGCGCGTTCCTTGACCCGGTCAGCGATCCCCAGCAACAGTTCGTAGTCATTGGGTGTGTTGATCACGAACTGGAAGGGCAGGCCTTCACCGGTGCCGGGCAGCGATGGCAGGTTGAAGCCGAATATCTGCAGGCCGCTGATGCCTTCGAGTTTGCTTTGTACCAGCGGCAGCAGCTCCATTTGCGTGCGGTCGCGTTCGTTCCAGGGCTTGAGCAGAAAGCCGCCAATACCCGACTGCACGCCGTTGAAACCGTTGATCTGGAACGAGGAGTAGTACTCGGGAAAGGCTTTGAAGATGCTGATGAATTCGTCGGTGTAAGTGTTCAGGTAGTCGAGGTTGGTGGGCTGCGGGGCGGTGGCCATCATGAAAATGATGCCCTGGTCTTCATCGGGTGCCAGTTCATTCTTGCTGAACATCATGAACACCGGAATCAGGCACAGGACGATGACGGCAAACACCAGGACCACCGGCCGGGTATTGAGGGTGGCATGCAGGAGTTTCTGGTAGCGCACCTTGAGGCCTTCGAACATCAGGTCGAGGCGATGCGCCAGGCCGCTGGGATTCTGGTCGTGGCGCAGCAGCACCGAACACATCATCGGCGACAGGGTCAGGGCAACGATGCCGGAAATGACCACCGCCCCGGCCAACGTCAGCGCGAACTCCTTGAACAGGGCGCCAGTGAGCCCCTGCAGAAAGCCGATGGGCGCATATACGGCCGCCAGGGTAATGGTCATCGAGACCACTGGCATGGCGATCTCCCTGGCGCCCTCCAGGGCCGCCTCGGTCGGCGTTTTACCTTCTTCGATGTGTCGGTGGATGTTTTCCACGACGACGATGGCATCGTCGACCACCAGGCCAATGGCCAATACCATGGCCAGCAGGGTCAGCAAGTTGAGCGAATAGCCCATCAACTGCATGAAAAACAGCACGCCGATCATCGACAAGGGGATGGTGACCACCGGGATCAGCACCGAACGCAGGGCGCCGAGGAACAGGAACACCACGACAATGACGATCAGCACCGCTTCGAACAGCGTCTTGATCACTTCGTCGATAGAGGCCTGGATGAACAGGGTGGCGTCATAGGCGATAGAGGCTTTCAGGTTGGGCGGCAGCTGGCTTTCCAGTTCGGGAACCAGCTTGCGCACCTCCTTGATCACCTCCAGCGGGTTGGCGCTGGGTGCCGCCTTGATGCCGATATACACCGACGGGGTGCCATCGAAAGAGCTGACGGTGTCGTAGTTCTCCGCGCCCATCTCGACCCGGCCGACGTCTCCGAGCAGCACCCGGCTGTCACCACTGACCTTGAGCGGGATCTTGGCGAAAGCTTCGGCGGACTTCAGGTCGGTGGTGGCGTTGATGCTGGTGACGATGTACTCGCCTTTCACTTCGCCGGCGGCCGAGAGAAAGTTGTAGCGCCTGACGGCATCGGTCACTTCGTTGGCACTTAATCCATAGCCGGCCAGTTTTACCGGGTCGATCCAGATCCGCATGGCGAACAGCTGGTTGCCGAGAATCTCCGCTTCGGCCATGCCCGGCAGGGTGGCCAACTTGGGCTGGATTACCCGCGACAGGTAGTCGGTGATCTGCGGGTTGCTCAGTTCGCTGCTGTAGAAGCTGATATACATCAGCGCCGAGGCATCGGCCGCTTCCTTGTTCAGCACCGGGTCTTCGGCGTCTTGCGGCAGTTTGTTCTTGACCTCGTTGGCCTTGGCCAGCAGTTCGGTGAAGAGGCGATCGGTGTCGGCGCCGATCCGCGCATAAATCGAAATCACCGAGAAGTTCTGGCGGCTCACCGATGTCATGTAGTCAATGCCTTCGGCGCTGGCCAGGCTTTGCTGCATGGGCTGTGTGATATAGCCCTGGATGGTTTCGGCGTTGGCTCCGGGGTAGGCGGTGGTGACCGTGATCAGGGCGTTTTCCATCTGTGGATACTGACGGATCGACATCGTGCCCCAGGCATGAAACCCCAGCAGCACGATCAGCAGGCTGACCACGCAGGCCAGCACCGGACGACGAATGAACGGATCGGTAAAAGCCATGACGCATCCTCGATCAGTCGGCGGGTTTGGGCTGGGTTTGCAGGGTCTTGTCCGGGGTAATGCGGATGGCTGCGCCCTGGGTCAGTTTCAGCTGGCCTGCGGTCACCACCTGTTCGCCGGCCTGTAGCCCTTTGCTGATCACCACCAGGCCATCGCGGCGCTCGCCGGTGTCGACAAAGCGCCGCTCGGCGATCAGTTGCGGCTGGCCGTCGGCGTCTTTATGCACCTGGCCGTCTTCGGGTTTTTTTTCCACAGCCACATACACCGAGTTGCCATACAGGGTGTAGGTCACCGCGCTTTCCGGCACGACCACCGCCGGCTTGGGATCTGGCAGCAACACTTGCAGGCTGCTGAACATGCCGGGCAGGAGCTTGCCGTCCGGGTTGGCCAGGGTGGCGCGTACCTGCACGTTGCGGGTGCTGTCTTCGACTTTCGGGTTGATGGCGCTGATGCTGCCTGGGAAGGTCTGCTGCGGGTAGGCCGCGACACTCACCAGCACCTGCTGGCCAATGCTCAACTGGGGGATGGCCTGCTCGGCCACGAAGAAGTCGACATACAGGCTGCTCAAATCCTGCAGGGTGGCGATCACCGTACCACTGGCCAGGTATTCACCGACGTCGACCTGGCGGATACCGATGGTGCCGCTGAAGGGCGCGCTGATGCTTTTTTTCGCCAGCGAGGCCTTGAGCTGATCGACGACGGCCTTGTTGCGCTTGTACTGCGCGTTGAGGCGATCGTATTCGCCGCGGGAAATGGCCTCGCTGCCCACCAGCTGGCTGCCGCGATTGAAGTCGACCTGGGCCAGGCCAAGGTCTGCCTGGGCAGTACCCAGCAAGGCGGTTTCGACATCACTGTCCAGTTGCAACAGCGGTTGCCCCTTGCGGACCTGCTGCCCGGACTCGAACTGCAGCGCCTTCACCGTGCCGGCAATTTCCAGGCTCAGGTCGACCCCTTGCAGGGCCGTGAGGCTGCCGACTGCGGGCAGGCGGTTTTGCCAGGCGCGCTCGCTGGACGCGGTGGCCGCCACGCTGATGGGCGGCTTGGGCGCCGAGAACATCTGGACCTGCTGATAAATGGAGAACGCCTTGTAGCCCCCCAGGATCAGCACGAGCAGCACAACAACACCTAACATGATCAGCATGCGGCGGCGGAGCATAGTCCAGTTCCTTGGATACGATTTATTGTTCGTTCTGCACGACCACGGGCGATCCTGCCCACGTGCGCTGTAGCCGAATATTACCCCTTTGACCGGGTCTGAGAAGCCTGTGTTCCCGGCTATTTAAGCTCAGGTCAGGTGCAGGTGGTTGTCCCACAGCCCGGAGGGCAGTTGCAGCGGCTGGCCGATCAGTTCGCTTTTGCGGCAATCGTAGAGCCGGCAACGCCCCTGGCCCGAGGTCACGACAAAGCCGTCTGCCACCGCGCCGACGCCAGCGCAGTCGGGCATGGGCGCCTCGAGGCGAACCTGGGCGGTGTCCAGGTCCCAGATGAACAGGCGGTTGGCCCGTGGTGCGGTGAGGGCGACCAGGCGCAGCTCACTGTGAATCGCCACGCTCGCGGTGTAGTGAGCCATTGCCTGCAGTTGCTGCTCGGCCACCGGGAAGGCCGTAAAGGGCTGCCCGGGACGCTTGATGGCAATCAGCTCGGCGGTGTCGTCGCTGGCGCCCATGTATTGCTGGCCGGCGACAATTGTGCCGTCCGCAGCAATCGCCAGGTGGCGCACGCTGTTCATTTGCTGCGGCAGCAGTTCCTTGCTGAGCAGGGTGCCGTTACGCTGCATCAGCACCAGGCTCGGCTCCATGGCGTTGAGGTTCATTTCCACGCGGCTTTCGGCCTCGGTGCGGATACCGCCATTGGCCACCACCAGGGTCTCGCCATCGGGCATCCACGACACCTGGTGCGGGCCGATGCCGTGGGTAGAAATCTCGCCGCTGTGCTGCAGGCGCTCGCCATCGAAACGGTAGACACCAAGTACGCCACGGCCGGGGTCGGTGGTGTCGTTTTCGGTGGCATACAGCCATTCGCCGCTTTTATGGATTACCGCGTGTCCATAGAAGTGGCGGTTCGGCTGGGAACGAATGGTCTGCAGAAGACGGCCGTCGCGCAGGTCGACCAGGTAGCTTTCGGTACCTGGGCGGCGGGCGACGAACAGCGCAATCGGCTGCTCGGGGTGGTTGATGATGTCATGGCAACGCTGGGCCACCTCGGTGGCAAACACCTGGGTGCCGTCCAGGCGATAGCCGACGGCATAGTGCTTGCCGTCGCTGTCGTCGCGCGCCGAGAGCAGCAGCGGGCTGCCGCTCTTGCCGCGGAACAGGGTCCAGCCGCCCAGAGTAAGGGCGCTGAGCAGAACGCTACCGAGTTTCAGAGCCTGGCGTCGCAGCATGATCAGTCACCGTCGTTGGCGTTGAAGCCCAGTTGAATGCCCAGCGCCTTGGCCAGTTCGCCTTCGTGCAGGCGGTGGACGGCGTTGAGGCTGTCGTAAATGGCATTGAGCTGCTGGCGGCCGGCTTCGTCGTCGAGCAGTTCGGTGAGCGACTTCTGATTGCTGCTCAGCAACTTCAGGGCGTCAGCGTAAGCTGCGTCGATCTTGTCGGCCAGGGCTTTCTGGTCTTTGCCCAGCAGTCCGCGCAGGCCCTGGTTGTCGACACCGACCCACACGGTTTGCGCAGCGTTCAGGCTGGCTTCCAGGCTTTTCAGCGAAGAGTGGCTGCGCCAGGCTTCGGCTTGCAACGGCTGAGGAATGCCTTTGCTCAGGCGACCCATTGGCGCGCCGAGTTTCTTCTTCAGGGTGTCCAGCGCGGTGACCTGGGCACGCAGCACGTCAGCGATGGCTTCGTGTGAGTCGGCATAACGCTGGTTGGGGAACTTGGTCATCTGCGACAGCATGCCGTCGGTGTTGTTCCAGTCTTTGAGGATCTCTTCGGCCAGGGCCTTCTGGTGCTCGCCGATGGCCACCAGCAGCGGGCAGTAACGGGCCTTCTGCTCGGCGTTGGCGGCGTCCGGCTTGCTGTCGAAGAGGATGTACTCGTAGGCGGAAAGGCCACGCACCACGACGCTGGACTTGCTCAGGCTGGCGGCATCGATCGGCTTGTCGCCATTGACCAGTTGTTCGACCTGGCGGCCGACGAGGTTTTTCTTGTCGGGCCAGAACTGCACCTGCCAGGCACGGTTGCCTTCAGCCAGCGGGCCGATCAACAGGGGTTGCAGTTCGGCCCAGGCTTTTTGTGCATGCAGAAAGTCGGCGCGGGCGGTCGCCAGGTCAGCCTTGCCTTCGCAGAACGCCAAGGCACTGACAGCCAGTTGGCGGTCGGCTTCAACCCAGCGGCTGTAGGTCGGCAGGATCACCTGCTTGGCGATCGCCGCAGAGGTCACCGCTTGCGGGTCCTGAGGCGAGCAGGCGCCGAGGGCGAGGGCGGCGAGGCTGGTGAACAACAGTTTGGGTCGGAACATGCCCGGCTCCTTGCTTAAAGTGAATTCAGGAACGCCAGCAACGCTGCACGCTGCTCGGCATTGAAGGTCAAAACGTGTTGCTTGGCCGCTTCCGCTTCACCGCCGTGCCAGAGCACAGCCTCAAGCAGATTGCGGGCGCGGCCATCGTGAAGAAACTGAGTGTGGCCGCTGACCGTCTCGTTCAGGCCGATGCCCCACAGTGGTGGGGTGCGCCAGTCCTGGCCCGAGGCGGCGAATTCGGTGCGGTTGTCTGCCAGGCCCGGCCCCATGTCATGCAGCAGCAGGTCGCTGTAAGGGCGGATGAGCTGGTTGGCCAGCTCCGGCTCGGCGGCATCCGCAGCGGTGGTAAAGCTTGGGGTGTGGCAGCTTTGGCAGCCGGCCTGATGGAACAGGTTTTTACCGTCCAGCACCTGGGGCGAGTCGACATCCTGGCGGATCGGTACGGCCAGGTTGCGGGTATAGAACAGCACCAGGCGCAGCAGGTTGTCGCTGACTTCCTGTTCGCCATTGGCACCATTACCGTTGGGCGCGTTCAGGCAATCGACCTGTGACGGGGTGCAGTCATCCATCGGCCGCAGGCTGGTGGTCAGGCCCATGTCGCCGGAGAAGGCGTGCACATTCTGCTGGTTGAGGTTCGGTTGCCCGGCTTTCCAGCCGAAACGGCCCATGACGGTCTTGCCCTGGGCGTCGTCCCAGACCTGGTTGGCACGGCCGCGAATACCATCACCATCACGGTCGTCGGGGTCGGCGTTGGCCAGCAGGGCGGCCTCGGGGATGGCTTCGAGCAGGCCCAGGCCGATCATTGGCGGCGCGATGCGGGCGGAAAACCGCGTGTCGGCATGCATCGGGCCGTAGCCCAGCTGAGTGATTTGCAGTTGTGGCTGGCGCAGTTCGACCCGGGTGCCGTCCTTGAAGGTCACGGGCACCGGGGTGTAGTCGACACGTACCTTGCCTTCGGGGGCAACACCGGGCACAGCCATGTCCTGCAGCTGGCCGCCATATACCGGCTCGGGAACGATGCCCAACTGTTCAATGACCTTGGCGTACTGCGGCTGGTCAGGGATCGACAGGCGTACCAGCATCGACACGGCGTTGCTGGCATTCGGGCCGGGCGGGTGACCGCGACCGTCCTTGATGTGGCAGTTCTGGCAGGCATTGGTGTTGAACAGCGGCCCCAGGCCATCGCGGGCGGTGGTGGTCGACGGGGCGATCACCCAGGGGTTGCGAAAGAAACTGTTGCCGACGCTGAAGTCCAGGCGCCGGCTCGGCGCGAGGTTGGCCGATGGCATGGAGTAGGCGTTCTGGTCGCGCTTGTTCACCGTTGCCTTGCCGCCGCCCAAGGCTTCGCCCGGTTCAGCCTGAGTGAAACGCGGGGCGTCATCACAGGCGACCAGGGCAGTGGCCAGAAGCAGTGGGCTGAGTCGGAGCAGCAACGAAGACATCCAGGGTCCTGAACTTGAGCAAAAAACCGGCGTGCAAGCTTAGCAGGCTCAAGATCTTGGAATAAGAGGGATTTGCGTTTGCCAGATGAAATCGTTCATTCAACGGCGGCCATCGGGCAAAAAAAAGACGACCCGAAGGTCGCCTTTCTTACACTCGATCCATCAGAACTCGTGATCGGCGGTGTCCGGGTTCAGGTTGGCGATACCCAGCTTGCCCGCAGCTTGCTCGATAGCACCGGTCTGCTTGACCAGGGCGGCGATGGCATCACGCACGATCTGATTGCCGGCAGCGTTGTCGGCAGCGATCAGCTGGTCGTAGTGCTCGCCCTTGGCGGCATGGTCAACCATCACCTGGATCTTGGCTTCGGTAGCTTCCAGATCAGCCTTGAGCGTGGTGTCGGTCGCAGGGTCAACCTTGGCAACCAGCGACGACAGGCTTGGGCCGGTCAGCTTGGTGCCGTCGGCGCGGGTGTACTCGCCCAGGTAGACGTTGCGGATGCCTTTGGCGTCGTAGAAGTGCGAGTTGTGGGTGTTGTCGCTGAAGCAGTCCTGCTCGTCTTCAGGGGAGTTGGCTTCCAGGGAAACCTTCATGCGCTCGCCCGCCAGTTCGCCCAGCGACAGGCTGCCCATGCCGAACAGCATTTTGCGCAGGCCGTCGGTGACAGGTTCGGCTTCCAGCGTGGCACGGTAGTTGTCGGCAACGTCCGGCTTCCAGTTGCCGACCATTTCTTCCAGGTCGCTGACCAGCAGTTGGGTCACGGCCTTCAGGTAGGCGCGGCGACGCTCGTTGTGGCCGCCGGTGGCGCCTTTGCCTTCGAGGTAGTCAGAGGCCGGGCGGGCGCCCGCACCTGGGCCGGTGCCGTTGAGGTCCTGGCCCCAGAGGAGGAATTCGATGGCGTGGTAGCCGGTGGCAACGTTGGCTTCGGAGCCGCCCAGCTCGTTGAGGCTGGCCAGTTTTTCCGGGGTGATGTCCTTGACGTCGACTTTGTCTTCGCCCACCTGGATCTCGGTGTTGGCGATGATGTTGGCCGCTGCACCCGGGTTACCCAGGGCGTGCTCGTAGCTGGCGTCGACGTAGTCGATCAGGCCTTCGTCCAGCGGCCAGGCGTTCACCTGACCTTCCCAGTCGTCGATGATGGTGTTGCCAAAGCGGAACACTTCGCTTTGCAGGTACGGCACGCGTGCGGCGAACCAGGCAGCTTTGGCAGCCTTCAGGGTGTCGTCGTTCGGCGTGGCGAGGAAAGCGTCGATGGCGGTCTGCAGGGTTTTCGCGGTGCTCAGCGAGTCGCTGTAGACAGCGTGGACCATGTCGGCGTAATGCTTGACCACTGCCTTGGCAGCAGCTTCGTCTACCGCGCCTGCAGCCGGGGCTGCAGCGGTGGCAGCCGGGGCCTGGGCTTGCGGTGCCGCGGCCTTGTCCTTGCTGTCGCCGCAACCGGCGAGGGAGATGGCAATGGCCAACAAACTGGCGGTGGCCAGAGGCATACGATTCATGGCGAATTCCTGCGTCGAGAGGTTGGACAGGCGTACGGAGGTACGCAAAACTGCAACATAATGCGAAAGATTTGCATTTTGTGTAAAGGGGGAGGCACGTAAATATTCAATTGCGTGTATGCGCCCTTGAGTTCAATGCTGGCGGGGGTTACAGAATCGAAACCTGGTTGCGTTGCGCCTGTTTCAGAAACACTGTCAGCTCGCGGGCAGGCAGAGGCT
The DNA here is from genome assembly GCF_016009175.1 of Pseudomonas alkylphenolica. Classification (GTDB taxonomy): domain Bacteria; phylum Pseudomonadota; class Gammaproteobacteria; order Pseudomonadales; family Pseudomonadaceae; genus Aquipseudomonas; species Aquipseudomonas alkylphenolica_B. Next base: position 33,721 of record NZ_JADUCM010000038.1, on the reverse strand, counting down.
TGCTGTAGTGATAACCCTGACCTTCATGGCAGCCCTGGGCAATGATGTAGGCCTCCTGCTCGGCTGTTTCCACGCCCTCGGCGATTACTTGCATGCCCAGGCTCTTGCCCAGCTGGATGATGGCGCGAACGATGGTGGCATCGTCGTCATCGTCGAGCAGGTCCTGGACGAAGCTCTTGTCGATCTTGATCTTGTCCAGCGGCAGTGACTTGAGGTAACTGAGCGACGAGTAGCCGGTACCGAAGTCGTCGATGGCGATCATCGCACCGGAGCGGCGCAGGCTGAGCAAATGCTGGGCAGCGGTACTGATGTCTTCCATCAGGCCGGTTTCGGTAACCTCCAGTTCCAGGCTGCGCGGCGGCAGGCGGTAGATCTGCAGCAGGTTGTTGACCACCCGTGGCAGTTCGTTGTGGTGCAATTGCACAGTGGACAGGTTGACCGCCATGCGCAACTCGCTGAAGCCCTGGTCGTGCCATTCGCGCAGTTGCCTGCAGGCCTGGTCGAGCACCCATTCACCGATGGTGATGATGTTGCCGTTCTGTTCGGCCAGGGGAATGAACTGGTCGGGTGGAACCATGCCCAGCTCCGGGTGCTGCCAGCGCAGCAGGGCCTCGACCCCGACCACGCGATGATCGCGGTAGCTGATTTGCGGCTGGTAGACCAGAAACAGCTGATTGCGCGGCAGGGCTTCGCGCAGGTCTTTTTCCAGCTCGCGACGGCGGCGCATTTCGCTGTCGACGCTGGCGATGTAGAACTGATAGCGATTGCGCGAGCGGGTCTTGGCCAGTGTCATGGTCTGCTCGGCTTTTTGCAGCAGCTTTTCCGTACTGTCGCCATCTTCCGGGAACAGGGTGATGCCGATGGTGGCGCGCAGGCGAATTTCCTGGTGGTCGAGGGCGAAGGGCGCTTCCAGATCATCCAGAATGCTTTGTGCCAGTTCGGCCGCCTCGTAGGGCTGTTCGATATCGGCCTGGACCAGGGCGAACTGGTCGCCACCCAGGCGTGCCAGGGCGCCGAGGCGGCCACTGTGGGCACGCAGGCGATCCGCCAGGGCCAGCAGTAACTGGTCGCCGGTCTGGTAACTGAACTGTTCGTTGATGCCTTTGAAGTCGTCGAGGCCCACACACAGCACGGCAACCCGTCGCTGCAGGCGACCGGCGTCAACGAGGATCTTGTCCAGTTGCTGCTGCAGTTGCTGACGATTGGGCAGTCCTGTGAGGAAGTCGTACTGGGCCATGCGCAGCAGGCTGTTCTCGGCTTCGTGACGCAAATGGGTATTGCGTTCGATCGAGGCGAGCAACTGGTTGGCGGTGTTGACCCATATGCCCAGTTCGTTGCGCTCGTGGCCCTTGAGCAGCGGCAGCTGGTGCTGGCTGGGGCGGTCGGGGTTGATCTGGGTGAGGTGCTCGATGATCTTCGACAGCGGCTTGGTCAGCATCCAGTGGTAGACCAGGTACAACACCAGGCCCATGGCCAGCGCGCGTAGCACACCGGAGATGAAAATGATCACCGAGCTGACCAGAAAGCCCGCGCCATAGGCCGCGGTGTCGAGGGTGATGTTGAGGTCGCCGTAGTATTCGCTGTAGGGACCGCGGCCGACCAGCTGCGTGGAGAATGTGCGTTCCTGGCCAAGGATCAGGTCGGTAAGCCAGCGCGTTGGCGTCTCCTGCAACGGGCGGGTCTTTTCCGCCAGCATGGTTTCGTTGGGGTGGCCGATCGAGGCCATGCGCACGGACTCGTCCTGGAACAGCCCTTCCATGACCTGCATGCCCATTTCCTTGTCCAGGCTGTAGACCGCCTGGGTGGAAGGGTCGCGGAACATGTCGAGGATTCGCTGGGCGTCATTGGCCACTGCCTGACGGGTCTTGTAGGCATCGAAGACGATCTGCGCGCAACTGAGAACGACACCGACTGCCAGTGCCGAGAGCAGCACGACCCTGAGCAACTTGACCGATAAGCTGTTCTTGAGTTCCAGCTTCAATGGGGTTTCCTTAATCCATGCGCATGACATCATTTTGCCATCAAATTTGGCAATCCACTATCGGCCGTTGACAGAACACTCACCACCCACCGCTGTGCGTGTGCCTGCTGTCACTGTATCGGTTGCCCGGCCTTGCGACTTTAATTGCGAAAGCAATCTTCCCAACGTTTGATGTTAGCGTGGTATCAGCCCGGAGCAAGAGCCAGAGGCCAGCGCGCAGATGAAAAAAAACCCGGACAAGCCGGGTTTTTTTCTCACAGCTTTCGCTTAGGCAGTGAAGGTCTTGCCTTCGAACTGCTCAGCGACGAACTTCCAGTTAACCAGGTTCCAGAACGCCTCGACGTATTTTGGACGCAGGTTGCGGTAGTCGATGTAGTAAGCGTGTTCCCAGACGTCGCAGGTCAGCAGCGGGGTGTCGCCGCTGGTCAGCGGGCAGCCGGCGCCGATGGTGCTGGCCAGGGCCAGGGAACCGTCAGCTTTCTTCACCAGCCAGCCCCAGCCGGAGCCGAAGGTGCCAACGGAAGTCTTGGTGAACTCTTCCTTGAACTTGTCGAACGAACCGAACGCAGCGTTGATGGCATCAGCCAGGGCGCCGGTAGGCTGGCCGCCGGCGTTTGGTGCCAGGCAGTTCCAATAGAAGGTGTGGTTCCAGACCTGAGCGGCGTTGTTGAAGATGCCGCCGGAGGAGGACTTGACGATCTCTTCCAGGGTCTTGCCTTCAAACTCGGTGCCTGGCACCAGGTTGTTCAGGTTCACGACGTAGGTGTTGTGGTGCTTGTCGTGGTGGTATTCCAGGGTTTCCTTGGAAATGTGCGGCTGCAGGGCGTCGTGTGCGTAAGGCAGCGGCGGCAATTCAAAAGCCATGGTGATTCTCCTAATCAGGTCTGTTGCGGTGAGCGCAAGGCCGATCACGGGCGGCCGAATGTGCGTCGGGGAGTTTGTACTCTTTGCGACGCAAGGGCTGGATCATAGCACCGGGCCCTGTGCTTAACCACGCAACAACTGTATGGGAAAGAGGTTCCAGAGCCTTTGCCAACCGCAGACCAGCGGCCTCAGGTGAAGATCAGCTGGGCGGCCACGGCGAACATCATCACCGCCACCATCAAGTCCAGCAGGCGCCAGGTGCCCGGGCGTGCCAGCCAGGGGGCCAGCCAGGCGGCGCCCAGGGCGAGGGTGAAGAACCACAGCAGCGAAGCGCTGGCGGCGCCGGCCACGTAAGCGCCGGGCACTGTTTGCTGGGCGCCGAGCGAGCCGATCAGCAGCACGGTATCCAGGTACACATGAGGGTTGAGCAGGGTGACGGCCAGGGCGCTGAGCAGCACGGCCCGGCGTGAACGGATGCCCTGGCCTTCACTTTGTTGCAGGCTTTGTTGTGAACAGGCACGCATCAGGGCTTTGCTGCCGTACCAGATCAGGAACACCGCACCGCCCCAACGGGCGACGGCGAGCAGGGTCGGGTTTTGTGCCAGCACCGTTGCCAGGCCGAACACCCCGGCGGCCACCAGCAGGGCATCGCAGATCACGCACAGCGCCGCCACCGGCAGGTGATGTTCGCGGCGCAGGCTCTGGGCCAGGACGAATGCGTTCTGGGTGCCGATCGCCATGATCAGGCCGAAGGCGACCAGCAGGCCGTTCAGATAGCTTTGCCACATAGGGGACACTCCACAAACACCGGCAGGGCACCGGCGCAGAAAATCAAACAGGATGCTGGCTATTCTGGGGGCAAGCCTTGTATAAGAAAAACAAATAAAGCTGATCTGGCATTAGGAAAAATAATGTTCGATTACAAACTGCTTTCGGCACTGGCTGCTGTCATCGAACAAGCCGGTTTCGAGCGTGCGGCGCAGGTACTGGGGTTGTCGCAGTCGGCGATCTCTCAGCGCATCAAACTGCTTGAGGCACGGGTCGGCCAGCCGGTTTTGATTCGCGCCAATCCTCCCAGCCCTACCGATGTCGGGCGACGGCTGCTCAACCACGTGCAGCAGGTGCGCTTGCTTGAGCGCGACCTGCAAAGCCAGGTGCCGGCGCTGGACGAAGAGGGCTTGCCCGAGCGCTTGCGCATCGCCCTCAATGCCGACAGCCTGGCTACCTGGTGGGCCGGTGCGGTGGGGGCATTCTGTGCCGAGCAGCAAGTGCTGCTGGACCTGGTGGTCGAAGATCAGGAGGTCGGCCTCAAGCGCATGCGCGCCGGCGAGGTGGCGGCCTGCCTGTGCGGCAGCGAGCGCCCGGTGGCCGGTGCGCGCAGCCTGTTGCTGGGCGCCATGCGTTACCGTGCCCTGGCCAGCCCGGCCTTCATGGCGCGCTACTTTCCCGACGGTTTCGAGGCGGCGCGGTTGCCCCGCACCCCGGCACTGGTGTTCGGCCCGGATGATTTCCTCCAGCACCGCTACCTGGCCAGCCTGGGTATACAGGACGGTTTCCTGCATCACCTGTGTCCTTCTTCCGAGGGTTTTTTGCGCATGACCGAAGCCGGGCTAGGGTGGGGGCTGGTGCCGGAACTGCAGGTGCGTGAACAGCTGGCCGACGGCCGCCTGGTAGAAATTTCGGCGGATAAACCCATCGATGTGCCGCTGTACTGGCATCATTGGCGCAATGGCGGGCAATTGCTCAGTCAATTAACCGAGCATCTGCGACAGACGGCCCGGCATTGGCTGGTGCCCTTGTAAGGCCCGGCAGCGTCAGCAGCTTCTGAATATTGGTTAGGCGGAGTGGTACATGCGAATTCTGGTCACCGGCGCAAGCGGCTTCATTGGCGGGCGCTTTGCGCGTTTTGCCCTGGAGCAGGGCCTGGACGTCCGGGTCAACGGCCGGCGTGCCGAAGGCGTCGAGCACCTGGTGCGACGCGGGGCGCAATTCATCCCCGGAGACCTGAGCGACCCTGAGCTGGCGCGCCGCCTCTGCCAGGGGGTGGATGCCGTGGTGCACTGCGCCGGAGCGGTAGGGAACTGGGGACGCTACCAGGATTTCTACCAGGGCAACGTGGTGGTGACCGAAAACGTCGTCGAGGCGTGCCTCAAGGAACATGTGCGGCGTTTGGTGCACCTGTCTTCGCCGTCGATCTACTTCAATGGCCGCTCGCAGCTGAATATCCGCGAAGAACAGGTGCCCCGGCGCTTTCATGACCACTACGGGGCCACCAAATATCTGGCCGAGCAGAAAGTCTTCGGTGCCCAGGAGTTTGGCCTTGAGGTGCTGGCGTTGCGTCCGCGGTTTGTCACCGGGGCAGGGGATGTCAGCATTTTCCCGCGGCTGTTGCAGATGCAACGCAAGCGTCGCCTGGCCATTATCGGCAATGGCCTGAACAAGGTCGACTTCACCAGTGTGCAGAACCTCAACGAGGCGTTGCTCAGTGCCGTGTTCGCCGATGAAGGCGCCTTGGGCCAGGCCTACAACATCAGCAATGGTCATCCACTGCCGTTGTGGGATGTGGTCAACTATGTGATGCGCCAGATGCACCTGCCGCAGGTGACCCGCTACCGCTCCTATGGGCTGGCCTACACGGCAGCGGCACTGAACGAAGGCGCCTGCATGCTCTGGCCGGGTCGCCCGCAGCCGACGCTTTCGCGCCTGGGCATGCAGGTGATGAGCAAGGACTTCACCCTGGACATCAGCCGCGCCCGGCAACTGTTGAACTACCGACCCACCGTCAGTGTGTGGACGGCGCTGGACGAGTTCTGCGGCTGGTGGGGCGCTCAGCACCCGGGTAAGTGAACCTGGGGAATGCTTTGCGGTCGATGAGTGCGCCGTGTAAGCGGTTTATACTAGTGCCCATTTGCTATTACGGCGGTTGAAGGCTCCCATGCGTAACGATGCTCAAGACGATTTCGACAATGTCCCGACCTTGCGTGCGGTCACCCGTGACGACGATGACTTTGATCCGTTGCCTGCCGGGCATGGCCCGGTAAGCGCTGGCGCGCGCAAGGCGCCACGTGCCGCCAGTACCGGGCCCTTGTGGGCACTGCTGGGGGCGTCGTTCATCGCCCTGGCCGGGCTGGGCTGGTGGAGCTTTCAGCAGGTCTCGTTGATGGAGCAGCAACTGGTCGCCACCCAGGAAAGCTTTGCCCGCATCAGTGAGGATGCAGCGGGGCGTTTGCAGGCCATCAGCGGTAAAGTCGATGCCAGCGAAAGCAACGTCAATACCGGCAGTGAAGCGCTCAAGCTGCAGATTAAACAGCTGCAGGCCAGCCTTGCCGAGCAAGGCAAGCAGCAGCAAGGGGTGGCCGGGCAGGCGGGCGATCTGGGTAAACGACTGGAGCAGGTGTTGGCCCAGGCCAACGAGCAACAGGCGACCACGGCCAAATTGCAGGCCGAGTTGCAGGCGCAGCTCAAGGCCGTGAACGGTGAGTTGGCGGCGTTGAAAGCGGCTCAGGTGGACGGCGGCAAACTGGATGCACAGATCAGCAGCCTTACCAGCGATGTGGCTGCGCTGAAGAAGCAAGGCAACCCCAGTGCAGCCATTCAGCGTCTGGAGCAGGACCTGATTGTGCTCAAGAGCGAGCAGGAGAACCGCCCGGCGGCGCCTGCAGCCTCAGGCGCCTCGGTTGCCGAGTTTGATGCCTTTCGCGCGCAGATGACGCGCAACATCAACACCCTGCAAAGCCAGGTGCAGAACCTGCAGCAACAGATCAATGCTCGGCCTTGATTGAGGCGCGGGGCTCTTCGCGGGTGAACCCGCTCCCACAGGTCAGGTGCAATGGTTGAGGTTTGCACCTGACCGGTGAAATTCACATCCGCGGGTAGTCGATGTAACCGACCGGGCCCTTGGCGTAGAAGGTTTCCGGATGGGCCTGGTTCAGCGGTGCATCCGCAGCCAGCCGGGCCGGCAGGTCCGGGTTGGCAATGAACGGCACACCGAAAGCCACGGCATCGGCACGACCGCTGGCCAGCGAGGCATTCGCGGTGTCCTTGGTGAAGCGCTCGTTGACGATGTAGGGGCCGCCAAAGGCTTCCTTGATCAAGGGGCCGATGCTGTCATCGCCTTCTTTCTCACGTGAGCAGATGAAGGCAATTCCGCGCTTGCCCAGTTCACGGGCAACATACGTGAAGGTTTCGGCGCGATTGGCATCGCCCATGTCGTGCGAGTCGGCGCGTGGCGCCAGGTGCACACCGACGCGTTGTGCGCCCCACACATCGATGACCGCATCGGTCACTTCCAGCAGCAACCGTGCACGGTTTTCCAGCGAGCCACCGTACTGGTCGGTGCGCTGGTTGGTGCTGCTCTGCAGGAACTGGTCGAGCAGGTAGCCGTTCGCAGCATGCACTTCCACCCCGTCAAAACCGGCTGCCTTGGCGTTCTCGGCACCGGTACGGTAAGCCTCGACGATGTCGGCGATTTCTGCGGTTTCCAGGGCGCGCGGCGTCGGGTAGTCCGCCAGTGGACGCACCAGGCTGACGTGGCCCTTGGGCTGGATCGCGCTAGGCGCCACCGGGGTTTCGCCGTTCAGGTAGATCGGGTGCGAAATCCGCCCGACATGCCACAGCTGAAGGAAAATCCGCCCGCCAGCGGCGTGCACGGATTTGGTCACGTTGGTCCAGCCGCGCACCTGGTCGTTGGACCAGATGCCGGGAGTGTCCGGGTAGCCGACACCCATCGGGGTCACGGAGGTGGCCTCGCTGAGGATCAGCCCGGCGCTCGCGCGCTGTACGTAGTACTCGGCCATCAGGGCATTGGGTACGCGGCCTTCATCGGCGCGGCAGCGGGTCAGCGGGGCCATGATGATGCGGTTCGGCAGTTGCAGATCGCCGAGGGTGATGGGATCGAAAATAGTCGTCATAAATACCTCAGGCTTATCAGTGAGTCGCAGGTGCCAGTTCGGCCTTGTCGCCGCGCTGGTTGAAGGTGATCAGGGTGACGATCAGGGCCAGCACCGCCAGGGCGGCGGCAGCCAGGGGCACGCGGGTCAGGCCCAGTCCTTGTGCGATTACCGTACCGCCGACCCAGGCGCCCAAGGCATTGCCCAGGTTGAATGCGCCAATGTTCAGGGTCGATACCAGGTTGGGTGCGGCCTTGCCGAAGGTCACCACGTTGACCTGCAAGGCCGGCACGGCGGCAAAGGCAGCCGTGGCCCAGAGGAAGAGGGTGATCTCCGCCGGGATTACCGCAACGCTCGTCCAGCTGAGCGCGGTGGAGATCACTGCCATGCTGATGAACACGCCGATCAGGGTGGCGCTCAGGCGACGGTCTGCCAGCTTGCCGCCGAGAATGTTGCCCAGGGTCAGGCCCAGGCCGATCAGCAGCAGGGTCCAGGTCACGCCGGTGGGCGAAACGCCGGTGACATCGCCGAGCAAGGGCGCCACGTAAGTGAACAGTGCAAACATCGACGCCGAGAACAGCACGGTCATCGACAGCGACAGCCAGATACCTGCGCCTTTGAGGGCTGCCAGTTCGGCGCGCATGTCGAGTTTTTCCTCGTCATGGCGAAACGGCAGGAAGCGGATCAGGCCGATCAAGGCAATCACCCCGATCACCGTCACTGCCCAGAAGGTCGAGCGCCAGCCGTAGACCTGGCCCAGCGCAGTGCCCAGTGGTACGCCGAGGACGTTGGCCAGGGTCAGGCCGGTGAACATCAGGGCGACTGCTGAAGCGCGGCGGTTGGCCGGCACCAGGCTGGCAGCCACCACCGAACCGATGCCGAAAAATGCACCGTGACACAGGGCGGTCACCACGCGGGCGAACATCAGCAGGTTGTAATCGCTGGCCACCGCACACAACAGGTTGCCGACGATGAACACGCCCATCAGCGCGATCAAGGCCGCCTTGCGTGGCAGCTTTGAGGTGGCCAGGGCCATGACCGGCGCACCGAGGGCGACGCCCAGGGCGTAACCGGTGACGAGCCAGCCAGCACCGGGAATCGACACGCCGAGGTCCGCTGCAACATCGGGCAGCAGGCCCATGATGACGAACTCTGTGGTGCCGATGGCGAAGGCGCTGAGCGCCAGGATCAACAGGGAAAGGGGCATTGCAAGGTCCTTGTCAGAGCTCTTGGCTCATCTGCTTGAGGAAGGCCTGGATGGTTTCCTCATTGCGTTTGAAAAAGTGCCATTGCCCGATCTTCTGACTGCTGATCAGACCCGCACGTTGCAAGGTGGCCAGGTGGGCCGAGACCGTAGACTGCGACAGGCCGCAGCGTTGATCGATCTGGCCGGCGCAGACACCGTGTTCGGTGCTGTGGTGCTGGTCAGGGAATTGCACGTCCGGGTCTTTCAGCCAGTTGAGAATTTCTCGCCGTACTGGGTGGGCCAGGGCTTTTATTATTTCGTCGAGATCGAGAGGCATGGTTGGGCTCATGGTTGTGTAGCGGTATATCGCGATGAGCCGAAATATAAATCGGTATTTCGCGATATACAAATATGAAGAGGTTCTGAGCTCAGCGTAAATCGCTATATCGGGTTATAACGATATAGAGTGCGCTAGTGCTAGACTGGGCACATGAACTACCTCGCACACCTTCATCTCGGCGGCCAGCAGCCCGAGCAATTGCTCGGCAGCCTCTATGGCGATTTCGTCAAAGGGCCGCTGCAGGGCCGGTTTCCCTTGCCATTGGAAGCCGCGATCCGCCTGCATCGGCAGATCGATGTGTTCACCGACAGCCATCCGCTGGTCCATGAGGCCCTACGCCGTTTTCCCGCATCACGTCGGCGTTATGCCGGGATCATCCTCGATGTGTTTTTCGACCATTGCCTTGCTGTGCACTGGCAGGACTACAACGAGCAACCGTTGGAGCAGTTCACCGGCAGGTTCTATCAGGTGCTGACCACGCAAACCGATCTGCCCGGGCGCCTGGCGCAGATCGCACCGCACATGGCCGCCGATGACTGGTTGGGCTCTTACCGCGAGTTTGCGGTGCTCGGGCCGGTGTTTCGCGGCATCGCCCGGCGCCTGTCGCGCCCCGAGGGCATGGAGGGTGCGCTGGAGGAAGTCGAGGCGTTGTACACGCCCTTGAGCGAAGATTTCCGCGCGTTTTACCCCGAACTACAGGCCTTCGCCGGGAAGGCCCTGACTCAGGGTTAGGCCGCCTTGGCCCGGCGCTGCGGCTCGGCGGCGGGGGTTTGAGCACCGAACAGCGCGACCTGCACCGCTTGTTGCGCTTTGTAGGCCAGGGCCGCGCGCTCTTCGCCGGCGCTTGCAATGGGCGTCAGCAGCTGGATCTCCACCTCGGCGCAGTCATGGGCAAACAGACGCATCAGGTGCGACAGCAGGTCGTCATCGCCGATGAACGGTGCGACCAGATCCGCTTTTCCGTCGCGCAGGTAGCGTAGCGCGACCGGCTGCAACGGCACCTGGCAGTCGATGGCACTGGCCAGCAAGCGCCCGTGAAAGGTGCGCAGGCCGCGGCCATCGGTGGTGGTGCCTTCGGGAAAGATCAACAGTGCGCAGGCCTGCTGCAGGTGCTGGCTGATCTGTTGGCGCAGCATCTGGCTGTCGCTGCCGCCACGACGAATGAACAGGGTACCGGCCTTGAGCGCCAACCAGCCGGCCACCGGCCAGCTGCGTACTTCGGCCTTGGACAGGAACGACAACGGCGCGAGCATGCCCAGCAGGGGGATGTCGGTCCAGGACACATGGTTGCTGACCCAGAGCATCGGCTGTTGTGGCAGTTGGCCGCTGACCCGGACCTTGAAGGGCAGGGCGTTGCTGAGCTTGCGCATGAACAGCTGCGACCAGCGTTGGCGGCGCTCGGCCGAGGCCGGAACCTGCAAGCGCTCATAAAGCGTGAACACCGCCGCCATCGCCAACCCGAACAGCACCACCAGCATCACCCGCAGGACGCGTGCCATGACGCGCAGGCGCAACATCAGACGGCCGCCTTGAAGTGGCGGGCGTAACGCGGGCAGAGCTCGTCGCGCTTGAGCAGAATGAAAACGTCGGCAACCTGGAAGTCTTCATCCCAGCAGGGTTCGCCGCAGATTTTCGCCCCCAGGCGCATGTACGCTTTGAGCAACGGCGGCATCTCGGCAATGACGTTGCCCGGCAGGGCCAGGTTCGGCAGCGGCTTTTTCGGTTCGGCGCGCAGGTGCTCGGTGCACATGTAGCGCTCGCGCAGGCGCTGCATGACCGCGTGGGCCTGCACGCCGCCGTCCTGCATGGGGATGCTGGCGCAACCCATCAGGTAGCTGTAGCGGCCCTCATTGAGCACCTCGGCCAGTTCGCCCCAGAGCACGGCGATGGTGCCACCGTTGCGGTAGGCCGGGTCGACGCAGGTACGGCCCAGTTCGAGGATCGGCCCTTGCAGGTGACCCAGGCCGTGCAGGCTGAATTCTTCTTCGCTGTAGAAACGGCCCAGGCTGTTGGCGGCCTGGTGGTCGAGCAGGCGGGTGGTAGCAACCAGGCGCCCGCTGTTCAGATCGCGTACGCCGATATGCCGGCAGTGAATGTCGTAGTCGTCCATGTCCAGGCCCAGCTCGGCGCCTTTGAGTTTGGCCTTGAACTCACCGCTGAATACGCTGAAACGCAGGGCCTGTGCTTCTTGCAGGGCGGCGGGGCCGACCAGGCGTTCGGCTTGCAGACGGCGTTCAGTGCTGTTGTCGCCAGAGCGTGCGATCCGAGTCATTGCGAGTCTCCGTAAGCCAGCCATGGGGTTGCGGCCGGTCAACTTTGTTGTGCAAGCTCAGCCTAGGTAGACGCGGTGTCACCCCTGTGAACCTTTGGTGATGCTTGGATGACAGCCCCCAAGGAGTGATGAAATGGTCTGGTTGCAACGACTCAACGATCCCGAGCGACACCCCCTGTCGGCCAGCCTTGCCGACACCTACAGCGGCCTGTTGGCTCGCCTGGGCGCGGTCAGTGCATTCGAGTTGGCGGTACTTGGCGCACGGGCGATGCCAACGCCGGGGCTGGCCTTTCTGGTGGGTTACCAGGCGGCGTTGCGGGTGCTGTGGCCCAGTGCCCCGGCCAGCCTCGGCGCGTTGTGCGCCAGTGAGCGGCGCAGCGTGCGGCCGGCGGATATGCAGGTACGCCTGAACGATTTGCGCCTGAGCGGCAGTAAAGACTTCGTCACTGCGGGGCTGGATGCCGACTGGCTACTGGTGGCGGCGCGCTGCGAGGCGCCGGGTGATTTGCCGCAACTGAGTCTGGCCGTGGTCTATCCCGGCGAACCGGGTGTGAGCCTGGAGCCTTTGCCGCCCCTGCCGCTGATGCCTGAGGTCGGCCACGCCAGGCTGCACCTGGACCAGGCCCTGTGCGAACGCCTGGCGGGGGATGGCTGGGATGCCTATGTCAAACCGTTCCGCACGCTCGAAGACCTGTATGTGCTGAGCGCGTTGTGCGCGTGGTTGTATGGCGTCGGCCAGGACAACGGCTGGCCGCAAGGCATACAGTTGCGGTTGATCGGCCTGCTCGGAGGCTGCGCCGAAGGTACTCGGCTGTGCGCCGATTCCATGGCCTGCCACCTGCTGCTGGGCGGCCTTTTTGCGCAGTTCGCCGCGCTCAGGGAAGAGATCAACCAGGCATTGCAAAACACCCCGGGCGAGTGGGCGACGCTGTGGCAGCGCGACCAGGGGTTGCTGGAGATTGCCAGCGCGGCGCGGGCCAAGCGCCTGGCCAAGGCCTGGGCCAGCGCAGGATTGTCATGAAGCATCGCTAGACTTGGCCAACGTCGGTCTTGAGTAACGTGGCATGATCAAAGCGCTGTCGCGGCTGGTGCTCAGCCTGGTGTTCAGCAGTGCCTGCGCCCATGGCCAGGAGGCCTGGCCTGTGCCGGAGTGGGCCATGGCGCCAGAGGCCAACAGCGCTGACTGGCGGGATGTTCAGGCTTATGCCTTCGCCGGGCGCGATGAACATCAGCGTGACGGTGTGCGGACCGATGCACTGCTGGTTATCAAGGACGGGCGGATTGTCTATGAACACTACGCGGCGCCTACCACCCGGGACACTCCCCACCTGACCTGGTCGATCAGCAAGAGTGTGCTGGCCACGCTCCTGGGGGTAGCGTGCAGCGAAGGCCGCTTTGCACTGGATGATCCGGTCGCGCGTTTTTACCCGCCCATGCAGGCCCATCCCGAAGTGCGTATCGAGGATTTACTGCATTGGGCCAGCGGTCTTGAGTGGCAGGAGGATTACGAATACGCACCGCTGCATTCCTCGGTGGTCGCCATGCTCTACACCCGGGGACACGCGGATATGGCCGCGTATGCTGCTGCGCGGCCTGCGGCGGTCGAACCGGGGCAGCGTTTTCTCTATTCCAGTGGCGACAGCAATCTGCTGGCGGCGGCCTTGCGTAGCATGGTGGGGGCCGAGCGCTATGGGCAGTACCCCTGGGATGCGTTATTCACCCCACTGGGCATTACCTCGGCGGTGTGGGAGCGTGATGCCAGCGGCACGCTGGTCGGTTCTTCCTACCTGTACATGAGCGCTCGCGATCTGGCACGCATCGGCTTGCTGATGCTGCGCGAGGGGCGCTGGCAGTCACAGCAGATGCTGGCAAAGGACTGGGTGGCATTCAACCGCACCCCGTTTGCCAACGCAGCGGCCCAACCCGGGGAGGCAACCCCCGGCGGGCATTGGTGGCTTAATCAGCCATTGCCCGGAGCCGGGCGGCCCTGGCCGAATGCGCCGGCCGAAGCCTTTGCCGCCTTGGGCCATTGGGGGCAGGCACTCTATGTTCTGCCCCATGAGCAATTGGTAATCGTGCGTTATGCCGATGACCGCGATGGACGCTTCGCCCATGACGAGCTGCTCAAGCGTGTGCTCGCCGCACAGGCCGGGAGGCAGCCATGAAGCGGGTGCTGGTGCTGCTAGTGCTACTGGCGGGAGGCTGGGTCTGGTACGAGCGTCAGGCACTGGCGGACTTTAGCGCTATCCTCAGTGCTTACTCGGCCAAGGAATATTGTTCCTGCCGCTTCGTGATGGGCTTTGATGCCGCTTACTGCCAGGCCTATGTGCGCCAGTACCTGCCGCTAAGTGCTCTTGAAGAACGCACGCAAACCCGTGAGGTCGCAGCCCGGGGGCTGGGTGTCGAGCGCCGCGCCCGCTGGCAAGGCGAGCAGGCGGGCTGCGGCTTGCTGCCGTGAAGGCAGGCGGGTAAGGTTGACGGCCTCTGTGTTACAGGATTTCTCATGTTCTCTGCGTCCCGTCTTTTACTGGCCCTGCTCGCCCTGTTGAGTTTTTCGGCCCACGCCAACTGGCACCTGGATGGCGAATCGTCGCGCCTGTCGTTTGTCACCAGCAAAAATGGCGATACCGCCGAAGTCCATCGTTTCCTCGTACTGCACGGCAAGGTTGACCGTAAAGGCGCGGCCCAGCTGCAGATCGAGATGGATTCCAACAGCAGTGGCGTACCGCTGCGTGATGAGCGCATGCGCCAGTCGCTGTTTGAGTTTGCCCGCTTTCCGGAAGCCAAGGTCAGCGCCCAGATCGACCTGCGGCCGATCAACGACCTGGCCAACGGTGCCCAGGTCGAACTGCGCTTGCCGCTGACCGTTGAACTGCATGGCAAGGAGCACAGCTACAACGCTTTGCTGCTGGCCACGCGCCTGGATGAGCGGCGCTTTCAGGTCGTGACCCTGGAGCCGTTGATGCTGCGCGCTGAAGACTTTGACCTGGCACCTGGCCTGGAGACCTTGCGCAAGCTGGCCGGGCTTAAATCCATCAGCCCGTCGGTGCCGGTGGCCGCGGTGCTGATCTTCACGGCGCGCTGATATGGCCGGACCGGTTTTCCCCTGGCGAGAGAACAACCGGTTCGAGTTATTGATCGACGGTCCCGAATTCTTTCCGCGCATGCTCGATGCCATCGAACAGGCGCAGCAGCAGGTCGACCTCGAACTGTACCTGGTGGAGGCCGGTGCTTGCGCCGAAGCCATGGTGCAGGCACTGGTGCTGGCTGCCGAACGCGGCGTGCAGGTGCGTTGCCTGTTCGATGACTACGGGGCTTTGGCGTTCACCCTGAGCCTGCGTCAGCGCTTGCTGGCCGCGGGTGTCGAACTGCGGTTGTACAACCGTCTGCGCTGGCGCCGGGGCTTTCGCAACCTGTACCGCGATCACCGCAAGTTGCTGGTGGTCGATCAACGCTGGGCGGTGGTGGGCGGCACGGGTGTGACGGACCAGTTCTGGATGCCGGGCGAGGCTGTCAGCGATTGGCACGAAGTGATGGTGCAGATGCAGGGGCCGCTGGTGGCTGACTGGCAGATGCTGTTCGACCGCCAATGGCGCGCCAACCTGCGGCGTACCGCCTGGCGTCCGCCGACACACTTTGGCTTGACGCACTTGCCGCATGTGCCGGACAGCGGCCGGGGCATGGGCCGGGTGGCCTATGCTGACGCCCGTCAGCATCGGGACATCCTGCAATCGCTGGTGCGCGCCTTGAACAGTGGCCAGCGCCGCATCTGGTTGGCCACCCCCTATTTTCTGCCGACCTGGAAGGTTCGCCGTTCGTTGCGCCGCGCCGCAGCTCACGGTATCGACGTGCGCCTGCTGTTGACCGGCCCGCGTACCGATCACCCGTCGGTGCGTTATGCCGGCCATCGCTATTACCCGCGCTTGCTCCGTGCCGGGGTGAAAATCTTTGAATACCAACCGTGCTTTCTGCACCTGAAAATGGTGCTGGTGGACGACTGGGTGAGCATTGGTTCGTGCAACTTCGACCATTGGAACCTGCGCTTCAACCTCGAGGCCAATGTCGAAGCCTTCGACCCGCCACTGACCGCTGCCGTGGCCGCCAGTTTCGAACGCGATTTTGCCCAGAGCCTGTGCATCGACCTTGCCCACTGGCATGCCCGGCCGCTGTGGAAGCGCGTGCAGCAGCGCGTGTGGGGCTGGCTCGACCGGCTGGTGGTCAACCTGCTGGATCGTCGCGGGTAGCCCAGGCGACAGGACGGTCTATGGTGTCTTGTACCTTTCTGACGCACATGAGGGAGTTGCTGAGATGGCCGCGAAAAAAATTCTGATGGTGGTAGGCGACTACGTTGAAGATTACGAGGTGATGGTGCCGTTCCAGGCCCTGCAGATGGTTGGCCATCAGGTGCACGCCGTGTGCCCGGGCAAGGGTGCCGGGCAATCGGTGCGCACGGCGATCCATGACTTCGAGGGTGACCAGACCTACAGCGAAAAGCCCGGGCACAACTTTGCCCTGAACTTCGACTTTGCCCAGGTCAAGGCTGACGACTATGACGCGCTGGTGATTCCAGGCGGCCGGTCGCCGGAGTACTTGCGTCTGAACGAGCAGGTGTTGGCATTGGTCAAGTCCATGGACCAGGCCGGCAAGCCGATTGCAGCGGTGTGCCATGGTGCGCAGTTGCTGGCGGCCGCCGGTGTACTTGAAGGGCGCGAGTGCAGTGCGTACCCGGCCTGTGCGCCAGAAGTTCGCCTGGCGGGCGGGCAGTTTGTCGATATCGCTGTGGACCAGGCCCATGTGCAGGGCAACCTGGCCACCGCACCGGCATGGCCGGCACACCCGGCGTGGTTGGCGGGGTTCCTGCAACTGTTGGGCACGCGCATCACCCTGTGAAGCCGGAACAGGCAAAAAAAAGCGGCAGGGGAATGACCCCCTGCCGCTTTTTTGTATCAGTAAACCCTGAGGTTTACTTCACTTCGACCGCCAGGCTTTCAGCGATCTTGCTCTGCCACAGGGCGGGACCGGTGATGTGCACCGATTCACCGTTGCTGTCGACGGCGACAGTGACCGGCATGTCCTTGACCTCGAACTCGTAGATCGCTTCCATGCCCAGTTCGGCAAAGGCCAGCACCTTGGACTTCTTGATCGCCTGGGCCACCAGGTAGGCAGCGCCACCCACAGCCATCAGGTACACGGCCTTGTTGTCCTTGATCGCTTCGATCGCAGTCGGGCCACGCTCGGACTTGCCGATCATGCCCAGCAGGCCGGTTTGTTCAAGGATCTGACGGGTGAACTTGTCCATCCGCGTGGCGGTGGTCGGGCCTGCCGGGCCAACCACTTCTTTGCGCACCGGATCAACCGGGCCGACGTAGTAGATGAAGCGGCCTTTGAGGTCTACCGGCAGCTCTTCGCCACGGTTGAGCATTTCGACCATGCGCTTGTGCGCAGCGTCGCGGCCGGTGAGCATCTTGCCGTTGAGCAGGATGGTCTCGCCCGGCTTCCAGCTCTGCACGTCTTCCGGGGTCAGGGTGTCGAGGTCGACACGACGGGCCGATGGGCCGGCTTCCCAGACGATTTCCGGGTAGGCGTCCAGCGACGGCGCTTCGAGGTCGGCAGGGCCGGAACCGTCGAGCACGAAGTGGGCGTGGCGGGTGGCGGCGCAGTTGGGGATCATGCAGACCGGCAGCGAGGCGGCGTGGGTCGGGTAATCCATGATCTTGACGTCAAGCACGGTGGTCAGGCCGCCCAGGCCCTGGGCACCGATGCCCAGCTGGTTGACCTTCTCGAACAGCTCCAGGCGGATCTCTTCGATACGATTCTGCGGGCCACGGGCCTTGAGCTCGTGAATGTCGATCGACTCCATCAACACTTCTTTGGCCATGACGGCCGCTTTTTCAGCGGTGCCGCCGATGCCGATGCCGAGCATGCCAGGCGGGCACCAGCCAGCGCCCATGGTCGGAACGGTTTTCAGCACCCAGTCAACGATCGAGTCGGACGGGTTGAGCATGGCCATTTTCGACTTGTTCTCGGAACCGCCGCCTTTGGCCGCCACGTCCACTTCCACGGTGTTACCCGGAACGATGGAGTAGTGGATGACCGCCGGGGTGTTGTCCTTGGTGTTTTTACGAGCACCAGCCGGGTCGGCCAGGATCGAGGCACGCAGGACGTTTTCCGGCAGGTTGTAGGCGCGACGCACGCCTTCGTTGATCATGTCGTCCAGGCTCATGGTGGCGCCATCCCAGCGCACATCCATACCGACGCGCACGAACACGGTGACGATACCGGTGTCCTGGCAGATCGGGCGATGGCCGGTGGCGCACATGCGCGAGTTGATCAGGATCTGGGCGATGGAGTCCCGTGCAGCGGGCGACTCTTCACGCAGATAGGCCTCATGCATGGCCTGGATGAAGTCAACGGGGTGGTAGTACGAAATGAACTGCAGGGCGTCGGCAACGCTCTGAATCAGGTCGTCTTGCTTGATCACGGTCATGCAGCGCGCTCCTCTTAAAGACGGGAACATTCAATAAGGTATTCCGACGCGGACAGGCCGAGGTGTCGAAACGACCTTTCACGGCGCACCGGCGGCTGGGCCTGCGGCGCAAAAAGGCGCGGCAGTATAGCGTGCATCGCACGTTGGTACACGTATCAGTGGTCTGACGAAGGTCTGCCCCTGGTCAGGCATTGTTTTTGCGTGGGCAGGGCGGCCGGAGCATGGCGCAAAGTGGCAATTATTCTTCACACGCCATAAAGTGGCGGTTTGCCATGCCCTTTCTGCTCTGCACGGGCCCGCAGCACGGTGATTCCCCTGTGACCGAAACAGCGCTGCAGCAGCTACTCCTCAAGCGTTTTCTCCTGGCCGCCGGCACCTATGTACTGGTGTTGGGCCTGGGGTGGGCGGCGTTTATCAGCGGGCACTTCCAGGCGCCGGCCAGCGTGTTGCTCAGTGGCGCCGGCCTGGCGCTGCTGTGCCAGTTGCTGCTGGGCTGGGTATTTGTCAGTGGCCGCAACCTGCGCTTCGCCGACCCCAGCCTGAGCGAATTCCAGGTGTTGCTGGCACTGGCCTGGCAGACCTGGTTGCTCAGTCACCTGGACCAGGCCCGGGGTACCTTTCTGGTGGTGTATCCGCTGATCCTGATGTTCGGCCTGTTTCACCTCAGCGGGCAAGCGTTCCTGCGTTGTGCAGTATTGATCTTCGCCAGTTTTGTCGGGCTGTGCGTCTGGGAGGCGGTCAAGGGTGACTGGCTGGAGGGACCGTTGGTCGCCCTGCAGGCGACAACCTTGCTGGTCGTGCTCTGCTGGTTGTGTCTGTACGCCCGCTACGTGCAGGGCTCGCGCCAGCGCATGCGCAAACAGCGCTATGCCTTGCAGACTCACCAGGACACCTTGCGGGCGATGATGAGCCAACTGGAAGAACTGGTGGCAACCGATGAGCTGACCGGATTGTTCAATCGACGCCATTTCCTCAACCTGGCGGGGCAGGCAGTGGATGTGATGAATAGCGGCTCCCGCCATGGCCTGGCGCTGATCGACCTGGACCATTTCAAGCGCATCAATGATGTTTACGGTCACGCAGCGGGCGACCAGGTGCTGCAGACCTTTGCCCGTGTGGCCAGCAGTTGCCTGCGCGACACCGACGTACTGGCGCGTTACGGCGGGGAGGAATTCGTCTTGATGATGCCCGATTGCACTGAGGCGCAACTGGTCGCCTGTTGCGAACGCGTGCGACATGCCTTTGCCCAGAGCCAGCCGCCATCGGTGGGCTTGCGTGTGGATGCCCTGAGCCTGTCGGTCGGCATGACCGTACTGGCTGCCGACGATGACCTGGATGACGCTTTGCACCGCGCCGACCAGGCGCTGTACCGCGCCAAACGCAGCGGTCGCAACCGTTGCCTGGGCGCGTGGGAGGCCGTCGATGCCTGATATCCGGGTGGGCGAACGCTGCTGGTCGGTAGCGACCGGCAGCAATTTGCTGGATGCCTTGAACGAGGCTGGCCTGGCCGTACCTTACAGTTGCCGGGCTGGGAGTTGCCATGCCTGCATGGTCCGATGCCTGGACGGCCAGCCGCAGGACGCCCGGCCAGAGGCGCTGGACCCCGTCAAACGCCAGCAAGGCGGGCGTTTGTCCTGTCAGTGCCGGGTCGAAAGCGACGTGCAGGTCGCCCTGTTCGATCCGCTTCAAGATGGCATCGGGGCGAGCGTGGCCGGCGTCGACTGGTTGAGCCAGACAGTGCTGCGCCTGCGTCTGGAACCTGAGCGGTTGCTGCGTTATCAGGCGGGCCAGCACCTGGTGCTGTGGAGTGAGGGCGGCGTAGCCCGGCCTTATTCACTGGCGAGCCTGCCCGGTGAGGATCGCTTTCTGGAGTTTCACCTGGATTGCCGTCAACCGGGGGCTTTTTGCGCTGCGGCACGGCAGTTGCGGGTCGGTGACACGCTGCGTCTGGGCGAGCTGCGTGGGGGGGCTCTGCACTACGACGCCGACTGGCAGGAACGCCCGCTGTGGTTGCTGGCGGCGGGCACCGGGCTGGCGCCCTTGTGGGGCATTTTGCGTGAGGCGTTGCGCCAGGATCACCATGGCCCGATTCGCCTGTTGCACCTGGCCCATGATGACGGCGAGCACTACCTGGCCGAGGCGCTGGCCATGCTGGTTGAGCGTCACCCACACCTGCAGGTTGAGCGGCTGACGCCACAGACACTGCCACAAAGCCTTGCTGCATTGCGCTTGCAGGCCCGTCAGACAATTACCCTGGCCTGCGGGTCTGCGGCCAGCGTCGAACAGTTCTCCCGGCGCATGTTTCTCGCCGGTTTACCGCGTAACCAGCTGTTTGCCGACACCTTCGTCGGCCATGCATAAAAAAACCGCAGCACAGGCTGCGGTTTTTTCATTGCGGGGTCTGATCAGACCAGCGAATCACCGACATGCAGGATCTTCATGCCGTTGGTGCCACCCACGTTGTGGTAGCTGTCACCTTTGGTCAGGATCACCCAGTCACCGGGTTCGACCAGGCCGCGCTTGAGCAGCTCGTCGACCGCCGCCTGGCTGACTTTTTCCGCCGGCAATGCAGCCGGGTCAAAGGCAATCGGGTAGACGCCGCGGAACATCGAGGCACGGGCCTGGGTGGCGCGGTGTGGAGACAGGGCGAAGATCGGCACCGAGGAACGCAGGCGCGACATGATCAACGGGGTGTAGCCACTTTCGGTGAGGGCGATGATCGCCTTGACGCCCGGGAAGTGGTTGGCCGTGTACATGGCTGCCAGGGCGATGCTTTCGTCGCAGCGCTCGAACGTGGTGTGCAGGCGGTGGCTGGACTTCTGGCTGGTCGGGTGCTTTTCGGCACCCTGGCAGATACGTGCCATGGCCTGGACCGCTTCGATCGGGTAGGCACCCGCGGCACTCTCGGCCGACAGCATGACTGCGTCAGTGTTGTCGAGCACGGCGTTGGCCACGTCGGACACTTCGGCACGGGTCGGCATCGGATTCTGGATCATCGACTCCATCATCTGCGTGGCGACGATCACGGCCTTGTTGTTGCGACGGGCGTGCTGGATGATTTTTTTCTGGATCGCGATGAGCTCGGCATCACCGATTTCCACGCCCAGGTCACCACGGGCAACCATCACTGCGTCACTGGCAGCGATCAGGCCATCGAGGGTTTCGTCGTCGGCAACGGCTTCGGCGCGTTCGATCTTGGCGACCAGCCAGGCGCTGCCGCCGGCTTCGTCGCGCAGGCGACGGGCGTATTCCATGTCGCTGGCGTCACGCGGGAACGACACGGCCAGGTAGTCCAGGTCCATCTCGGCTGCCAGTTTGATGTCGGCCTTGTCTTTTTCGGTCAGGGCCGGTGCGGTCAGGCCGCCACCTTTGCGGTTGATGCCTTTGTGGTCGGACAGCGGGCCGCCGATCAGTACCGAGCAGTGCAGGGCGTCGCTGGTGGCGGTTTCCACACGCATGACCACACGGCCGTCGTCGAGCAGCAGCTCGTCACCGACGCCGCAGTCCTTGACCAGGTCCGGATAGTCGATGCCGACGATATCCTGGTTGCCATCGGTCAGCGGGTGAGCGGTGGAGAACGTGAAGCGATCACCGACTTTCAGTTCGATGCGCTTGTTGGTGAATTTGGCGATACGAATCTTCGGGCCTTGCAGGTCGCCGAGCAGTGCTACGTGGCGACCCAGGCGTGCTGCGATTTCGCGGATCAGGCGAGCGCGGGCCTTGTGCTCATCGGGCGTGCCGTGGGAGAAGTTCAGGCGAGCGACATCCAGGCCGGCAAGAATCAGTTGTTCGATAACTTCCGGCGAGTTGCTGGCTGGGCCAAGGGTGGCGACGATTTTGGTACGGCGGATGGTCATGCACAGACTCCTATAGTGAAGCGCAGCGAAAGGCTACTCTGGAATTTCGCTGTAGTCATTGTTCCTTTGCACTACCTTGCCCGTCGGGCGGGTGGCGTTTGAACGGGGCGAGGTGCTGTCTACAGATTTCCCGGGCAATGCCGATAAACTGCTCAATACAGGAGATTCCCCATGCGAGCCTTGATCGTTCTAGCCCTGGCGACCAGTGTCGTCGGCTGCACCCGTTGGTCGATGGACCACCATTTGAACAATGCCTACCGCGCCTACGATCGCGGCGATTGCGAGAAGGTCATGCTCGAGCTGTCGCAGGTCGACCGCACCAGCCGTGCGCGGCCGTTTGTGCACCCCGAGGTATCCATGTTGCGCGGCCAGTGTCTGGAGCGCCAGAAGCTTTACGTCGATGCGGCGCAGATCTACCAGTACCTCATCGCGCAGTATCCGCAGAACGAGTACGCCTATCGTGCCCGTGCCCGCCTGCAGACCCTCGAACAGCTCGGGCACCTGCGCGGCGAAGCGGCCATGGCCCGCCCGACCAGCACCACGCCTTGGCGATAATACTAAAGTGTTCGCCTGCGATTGTGACGCGCGGGTCAGGTTGGGCTAATCTTAGTGCTGTAACACAAGCGACAATGCAGCACTAGCGCGGCCCTGCTAAAGGGTCTCCGACAGCGATCCCGATCATGTTTAACGAGCGTCACATCGAGCGCCATCAGCTCCCTTATTTCCTCAAAGTCTTCAACCGCTATACCGATCAGCCCATTGGCTACCTGGGTAACGTTTCTGAAGACGGCCTGATGCTGATCAGCCAGCTGCCCATGCTGGTCGGCCCGGATTACGAGTTGCAACTGAAAGTGATCGGCCGTGGTGGCGGGGTGCTCCTGATCAACCTGACCGCCAGTTGCCTGTGGTGCCATGAAGATGCGACGCCGGGTCACTACGACGCCGGTTTCATGCTGCTGCAGGCACCACGCGAATACAGTCAGCTGGTCCGGGCCCTGCGTAATTATTTCAGCTTCTATCCGCTGGGTGCTTCGGTGTGAAGCTGGCCGTGGCAGGCGAGTAGCCCTAGACTCTGGTCGATCTTATGTTCAGGACGACCCCGTGAGCACCAGCATTTTCTGGCACGACTACGAAACCACCGGCATCAATCCGCGCAGCGACCGGCCCTTGCAGGTCGCCGGTGTGCGCACCGATCTCGAGCTCAACGAGATCGAGGCGCCGATCAACCTGTACTGCCAGCCCAGCGACGATATCCTGCCGCACCCTGCCGCGTGCCTGGTCACCGGCATCACCCCGGATCAACTGGCTCGCGACGGTTTGCGCGAGGCTGAGTTCATGACCCGGGTGCACGCCGAACTGGCTCGCCCGGGCACCTGCGGCGCCGGCTACAACAGCCTGCGGTTTGACGATGAAGTCACGCGCTACAGCCTGTACCGCAACTTCTTCGACCCCTATGCCCGCGAGTGGCAGGGCGGCAATAGCCGCTGGGACCTGATAGATGTTGTGCGTACAGCCTATGCCTTGCGCCCGGATGGCATCGTCTGGCCCGAACAGGACGGGCGCGTCAGCTTGCGCCTGGAGTTGCTCACGGCGGCCAATGGCATCAACCATGGTCAGGCTCATGAGGCGCTGAGTGATGTGCGGGCGACAATCGCCCTGGCGCGATTGATCCGGGAGAAACAGCCAAAGCTTTATGACTGGTTGTTTCAATTACGCAGCAAACAGAAAGTGCTGGATCAAATCCGCTTGTTAAAACCACTGGTACATATTTCCGGGCGTTTCTCCGCCGCGCGTAATTATCTGGGTGTGGTGCTGCCGCTGGCCTGGCACCCGCGTAACCGTAACGCCCTGATTGTCTGTGACTTGGGCATGGATCCGGAGCCTTTATTACAGGAAGACGGCGAGTCATTACGTCAGCGCTTGTACACGCGACGTGAAGAGATGCCTGAAGGGCAATTACCCGTGCCGTTGAAGTTGGTGCACATCAATCGTTGCCCGGTTGTTGCGCCGCTGAATGTAGTGCGCGCGCAGGACCAGCAACGCCTGGAGCTGGATATATCCTTATATCAAGCGCGGGCATCTCGCCTGATACAGGAGCAGTCAATTTGGCAGCCCAAGTTGGAAAGCCTCTACGCAGAGGAAGAGTTTGCCCCTTGCGATGATCCCGAGCAGCAGCTGTATGACGGCTTTATCGGTGATCGTGATCGGCGATTGTGCGAGCAAGTGCGCACTGTCGAACCTGAGCAATTAGGCCAGGGGCACTGGATGTTCGATGACGAGCGTTTACCTGAATTACTCTTTCGCTACCGTGCGCGAAACTTTATTGAAACCTTGAACGCGCAAGAGCTGCAGCGCTGGCAGCTGTTTTGCCAGCAGCGCCTGAGTGATCCGCAGATGGGCGCGCCCAACACCCTAGGGGATTATGAGCAGGCCCTTCAGGGGTGCTGGGCGCAAGCCAGCGCCGCTCAGCGGGAGATACTCGGGCAGTGGCAAGCACATGCTCAGACGTTGAAGTTGCAGATGGGGCTTTAAGCGCTATTTAAGCAATCGGCGAAAACGAAAAACGCCAGCAAGCTGGCGTTTTTCATCATTGCAACATTTGGTTGCAGTGGCGGGTGATTAACCCAGCAGGGTTGCCCAACCTTCAACCACATCGCCACCCCACTTGGCTTTCCACTCTTTCAGGGTTTTGTGGTTGCCGCCTTTGGTTTCGATGACTTCACCGTTGTGCGGGTTTTTGTATTGCTTGACCTTGCGTGCGCGCTTGGTGCCGGTGGTTTTAACGGCGCCGCGAGGTGCTTTGCCCGATTTCGATTCCGGATCCAGCAGGGCAATGATATCGCGCAGCGACTTCTGATATTCGCCCATCAGGTTGCGCAATTTGCCTTCGAATTCCAGTTCTTTCTTCAGCTTGTCGTCGTTCGACAGGTTGGCCAGGCGGGCCTGCAGTTCTTTGATGGCTTCTTCGGTAGCGCGATATTCGTTGATCAGGGACATTGAGTGATCCTTGGGAATTTGGGGGAAACAGGGAGACAGTGGGGCAATAATAGTCAGAGCTTCCAGTCAAGTAAACATTAAACTGGGCAATTAACCGGTAATGGCTTAAATCGCTTTGATCGATTTGATTAAGAAAAATTTACAAACTAAGACTTGCGTCTAACTGCTAATTCTCTGCAATGCGTTATGTGCTGTGGCCTTGGGCTGCATTCAGACAGTGCGGCTGCCGGCGATGAACGCGTGCATTCCCTACTGCAGTTTTCCCGGGCACTCGTTAGAATGAGCGCCTTTGCGAAGTATCTGGAGTCTCATTCATGCGCACCTACCGGCTGGTGATTGCTTGCCCCGACCGCGTTGGCATCGTCGCCAAAGTCAGTAATTTCCTGGCGTCCTATAACGGCTGGATCAACGAAGCGAACCATCATTCCGATGAGCAGAGCGGTTGGTTCTTCATGCGTCACGAAATTCGCGCGAACACTTTGCCGTTTGGCATCGAGGCATTCCGCGAAGCCTTCGCGCCTATTGCCGAAGAATTCTCCATGGTCTGGCGCATCACCGACACCGACCAGAAAAAGCGTGTGGTACTGATGGCCAGCCGCGAGTCCCACTGCCTGGCTGACCTGTTGCACCGCTGGCATGCCAAGGAACTCGATTGCGACATTCCTTGCGTGATCTCCAACCACAATGACCTGCGCAGCATGGTCGAGTGGCATGGCATTCCGTTCTTCCACGTTCCGGTCGACCCGCAGGACAAGCAGCCAGCGTTTGCCGAAGTATCGCGCCTGGTCAAAGAGCACGGTGCCGACGTCGTGGTGCTGGCGCGTTACATGCAGATCCTGCCGCCGCAACTGTGCCAGGAATATGCTCAGCAGGTGATCAACATTCACCACAGCTTCCTGCCATCGTTTGTCGGCGCCAAGCCTTACCACCAGGCGTCGCTGCGCGGCGTGAAGCTGATTGGTGCAACGTGCCACTACGTCACCGAAGAACTGGACGCCGGGCCGATCATCGAACAGGACGTGGTCCGCGTCAGCCACAGTGACAGCATTGAAGACATGGTCCGTTTCGGCCGCGACGTCGAGAAAATGGTACTGGCGCGTGGCTTGCGCTATCACCTGGAAGACCGTGTGCTGGTTCATGGCAACAAAACGGTGGTCTTCAACTAACGCGCACAAGGAGGTTGAACCATGGCCGATCCCCTCGACAAGGCAACCTCCAAAGCCCCGCCAACCCTTGGCGAAGGCTGCCTGAGCCGTTACGACCCGGATGCGCTGGACAGCGAAGATGGCACCGACTTTCCCGGTGCCGCCGAGCTCTGGGAGCAGTTG
This sequence comes from Pseudomonas alkylphenolica, assembly GCF_016009175.1. GTDB lineage: Bacteria > Pseudomonadota > Gammaproteobacteria > Pseudomonadales > Pseudomonadaceae > Aquipseudomonas > Aquipseudomonas alkylphenolica_B. Next base: position 7,520 of record NZ_JADUCM010000038.1, on the reverse strand, counting down.
CATCCGCCTGCTGAGCCTGACTGACCTGCAATACTACTGCTGTGCCAGCCACGCCTGCTTGGTCAGCGGTGTGCGCCCTTGCTCCAGCAACTGTTGCAGGGTCTTTAGCCAGTAGCGGCGGGCACCGGCATGGCGCATATCCACCGGGTGCACGCCAAGCCGTATCACCGGCGCCTGTTCAAGCTGTGCGACGTACACCTCGCAGGCGACTCTCGATAGCCCTCTGCGCCAGGCGCTGCGGGCACTCCAGACCAGGCCAGGGGCAGCGACGGGAGCAAAATCCGGTAACCGGTACAGGTGCCTCGAATCGCTGGTATAGCGTAGCGGCAGGTTGCTCAATGCCCGGCGGGTACCTTCGCTCATCAGCCAGGCCGGTGCGACAAAGCCGGCCAGCGGCCAGCCAAACTGCTGAAATGTCGCCATGCCGGACTGCAGGCGCTGCAGGGCAGTGGCGTGGTCGAGGTCATAGAATTCGCCTTCGACGGTATAGATACGGCGCATGAAGTAGTCGCGTGGCGAGTGTGGCGGTGGGCCGTCATCGGCATGGTAGTAACCATGCAATGCCAGCTCGTCACCACGGGCCAGGCGTCGATCCAGCTGGCGTCGAAACGCATCCGCCCGGGCTAGCGGTGCCTGCTTGTGAAAGTTTGGCACCACCAGCCAGGTGATGGGGATATTGCCCAGGGCGTCGACGGTTTCGACGAACGCCTGATAGTCCGGCCAGGTGGGCGGGGCAACGTCGTGCAGCACCAGCAGCACGCTCTGGCCGGTGCAGCTGAGGGGCTCAGGCATGGGCGCGCGCTGGCAGTTCATGACCCAGCACGGCGCGGTAATGTGCCAGCAGGCCCTTGATCACGCCGTCCCAGGCATAGTGCTGTTCGACATGTAAGCGCGCCTGGCCGCCAAGGTGCGCCGCGCCTTCCTCAATCACCTCGTGTACGGCCCGTGCCATGGCATGACCGTCATTGGGTTGGCACAGTCGCCCGAAGCGTTCATCGACGAGTTCGCAAAATGCCCCAGCGGCCACTGCCACCACGGGTGTGGCACAAGCCATGGCTTCCAGCACCACCAGGCCGAAGGTTTCCTGATCGCCGGCATGCAGCAGCACATCGGCGCTGGCCAGCAGGCGCGCAACTTCGCTGACCGGGCAGAAGTGGTCGATGACCGTGACATTGGCTGGCACGTTGCTGGGCATGTGTGAGCCGACCAGTACCAGATGGTAATGCTTGCCCAGGCGCTGCATGCAGTCGAGCAGCACCGGCAGCTTTTTCTCCCGTGAGCCGCGGCCGGCAAACACCAGCAGGTGCGTGCTGTCGGCCAGGTGCAGCTGCCGGCGCAGTTCGCTGTCGTGGTGCTGTGGGTGGAAGGCGGCAAGGTCCACGCCCAGGCGTTGCACATGCACATTGTCGATACCCAGTGCACGCAGCTTGTTGGCCATGACCAGACTGGGGGCCAGCACCCGGTCAAAATTGCCATACAGCTTGCTGACATAGGCTTCGACGTTGGGAGTGAACCAGTTGCCCATGCGGTTGCTGACCAGCAACGGCAGGTCGGAATGGTAGAAACCGATGACCGGTACATCGAGCTGGCGGCTGGCATCCAGGGCGGCCCAGGCCGTGAGGTAGGGGTCTGCGACTTCGATCAGGTCCGGTTGAAGTTCTTGCAGCACGGCGCACCAGGGGGCCAGGCGCAAGGGGAAGCGGTAGCCGTTGCCAAACGGCAGGGCAGGGGCCGGGACGTGGTACAGGCCGTTGGCGTGATGGGCGCTGGCGCCGGGAATCAGCAGGCTGTGGCGGACATCGGGGAGGCGTCCAAGGCGACGATGTTTGGCATCAAGATAGGTGCGTACGCCACCGCTGGCGGGGGCGTAGAACATGGTGATGTCAGCAATGTGCACGATCAGCATCCCTCCGAGATCGTCTTCAGGGGCTCATCAGGCATTCAATAGAAGCGGATGAGGCGCCCTTGGGTTGACCTCTATAAAGGATAGTTTGTTCGATCGCGCTGCGAAGGGCAGGGCAGCGGCGTGCGCCGCTGCCCTGAGGGGCTTAGATGCGGAAGCTGCCGACCAGCTGTTTCAGGCGGCTGGCTTGCTGCTCGAGGTCTGCGCAGGCACGCAGGGTCGATTGCAGGTTCTCGACGCCTTCCTGGTTGAGCATGTTGATTTCGTTGATGTCCATGTTGATCGAGTCGACCACGGCGGTCTGCTCTTCGGTGGCGGTGGCCACCGACTGGTTCATGCCGTCGATCTCGCCGATGCGCAGGGTCACGCTGCCCAGCCGTTCACCGGCCTGGTTGGCAATCTCGACGCTGTCCTGGCTGTGGCGCTGACTCTGGCCCATGGTGTCGACCGACTCGCGGGCACCGACCTGCAGTTCTTCGATCATGTTCTGTACCTGCTGCGCCGACTCCTGGGTGCGGTGGGCCAGGTTGCGCACTTCGTCGGCGACCACCGCAAAGCCACGACCGGCTTCGCCGGCACGGGCGGCCTCGATGGCGGCGTTCAGCGCCAGCAGGTTGGTTTGCTGGGAAATGCTGGTGATCACTTCAAGGATCTGGCCGATATTCACCGTCTTGCTGTTGAGCGTTTCGATGTGCGAGCTGGAGGTGCAGATCAGGGCCGACAGACGGTTCATGGCCGCGATGCTGCGGTCGACCACTTGCTGGCCTTCCTCAGCCAGGTGGCGCGCCGAGCTTGCCTGTTGCGAGGCCTGGGCGGCGTTATGGGCAATTTCCTGGGCGGCAGCGCCAAGCTGGTTGATTGCAGCGGCAACACTGTTGGTGCGGTTGGACTGCTCGTCGGAGTTGACCATCGATGAGTTGGAGGCGCTGACCACCCGCAGTGCCACTTCGTTGACCTGCTCGGTGGCCGACGATACTTCGCTGATTGAGGTATGGATGCGTTCCACGAAGCGGTTGAACGCCTTGCCCAGGGTGCCGAACTCGTCCTGGCCATGGATGCTCAGGCGTTTGGTCAGGTCGCCTTCACCTTCGGCAATGTCTTCCATGGCGCGGGTCATGGTGTGCAGTGGTTGCAGCAGTACGCGGATCAACAGGCCGAGCAGGGCGATGATGATCACCACGGCGACCAAGGTGGCAATCACCGCCGATGTACGGAACTTGCTGAGCATCGAGTAGGCTTTGTCCTTGTCGATGGACAGGCCGATGTACCAGTTGGCCGATGGCAGGCCCTTGACCGGGGCGAAGGTCAGCAGGCGGGTTACCCCGTTGAGTTCTATTTCGCTGAGCTGTTTGCTCAGGCGCGGGGTGTTTTGCGGGTAAAGGTCCGAGAGCGACTTCATCACCAGATTTTTGTCCGGGTGAACGAGGATCTTGCCCTGGTCGTTGACCAGGAAGGCGTAGCCCATGCCGCCGAAGTTCAGCGAGTTGATGATCTCGCTCAAACCGTCCAGCGCGAGGTCGCCGCCGACCACGCCGACGTTGCGCGCGGCCGTGGCCACCACCGAAATCACCATCTTGCCGGTGCTGACATCAATATAGGGTTCGGTCAGGATCGGGCCGTTGGCAGCCATGCCGTCTTTGTACCAGGGGCGCACGCGCGGGTCATAACCATCGGGCATCTTCATTTGCGGGCGAATGGTAAAACCGCCGTTGACGTCACCCAGGTAAACCGTCAGGAAACTTGATACCAGTGCTTGTTGGCCAAGCAATGTGCCAGGGTTATCGGCACCCGGGAACGCGGCAATATTCTGTGCCACGTTTTGCACCAGCTGAATGCGGCCATCAAACAGGTTTTTGATATTGGTGGAGGTGCTGTCGCCCATCTCGGCGAGATAACTTTCCAGATCTTCGCGAATGGCATTACGCTGCAGGAAGTCGTTGTATAAGGTGAAGAGTGTGAATGCGATCATGACGATCAAGGAAGCGGCCAGAAGGATCTTGTGGCTGAATCGGAGGCTTTTGTTCATAACGTGTCGGTCCGCTAAGGTTTTGTTATCCGGGTCGTTCGCACAAAGAACAGTTTGAAAGCAGTGCAGGTCCCCTTTCCTTGTCGGGCTTTTCCTGTCTTTCTGGTGGTCTATCGCTAATTGAGATATCGGCCGATTCGAGCCAAAGCTTAAACAGAGGGTGAAAAAACATGCCTGACACTTCGCAGTTTATTCTTGGCGCCGACCCGGCCGGACAACCGGTTGCGCAAGCCATGCGCCTGGCCAACCGTCATGGTCTGGTTGCCGGTGCCACCGGTACTGGCAAAACCGTCACCCTGCAGCATATGGCCGAAGCGTTCAGCGATGCCGGGGTGGCGGTATTCGCCGCTGATGTCAAAGGCGACCTGTGCGGGCTGGGCGCCGTTGGCAATCCGCAGGGCAAGGTTGCCGAGCGGATTGCCGGCATGCCCTGGCTTGGGCACCGGCCACAGGCGTACCCGGTGAGTCTGTGGGATATCCACGGGCAATCCGGTCATCCGTTGCGTACCACCCTCAGCGAAATGGGCCCATTGTTGCTGGGCAATTTGCTGGAACTGACAGACAGCCAGCAGGCGGCGCTGTATGCCGCGTTCAAAGTGGCCGATCGGGAAGGCTTGCTGCTGCTGGACATAAAAGACCTCAAGGCGCTGTTGGCACACCTCAAGGACAACCCGCAACTACTCGGCGACGACAGTGCCTTGATGACCACCGGTTCCAGCCAGGCGCTGTTGCGGCGCTTGGCAACGCTGGAGCAGCAGGGTGCCGAAGCCTTGTTCGGTGAGCCTGCTTTGCAACTCGAGGACCTGTTGCGCCCGGATGCTGATGGCCGTGGGCGCATTCATCTGCTTGATGCCAGCCGCCTGGTGCATGAAGCGCCAAAGGTGTATGCCACCTTCCTGCTGTGGCTGCTTGCGGAGTTGTTCGAACAACTGCCCGAGCGCGGTGATGCCGACAAACCGCTGCTGGCCTTGTTCTTCGATGAAGCCCACCTGTTGTTCAATGGCACGCCAAAGGCGCTGCAGGACCGCTTGGAGCAAGTGGTCCGGCTGATCCGCTCCAAAGGTGTGGGTGTGTACTTCGTGACGCAGTCACCCAGCGATCTGCCGGATGATGTGCTGGCGCAACTGGGACTGCGCATCCAGCACGGCCTGCGTGCCTTCACTGCCAAGGAACAAAAGTCGTTGAAGGCGGTGGCCGACGGTTTTCGTCCGAACCCCGATTTTGAGACCTTGAGCGTGCTGACGGAGCTGGGTATTGGTGAGGCGCTGGTCGGTATCCTGCAGGAAAAAGGCACGCCCGGCATGGTCCAGCGGGTGTTGATTGCACCCCCGCAGTCGCGTATCGGGCCTTTGACTGACGCCGAGCGGGCTGCCTTGATTGCGGCCTCGCCCCTGGCTGGGCGTTATGACAAGCCGGTGGACCGTGAGTCTGCCTACGAAATGCTCACTGCCCGCAAAGGCGGCGAGGTGGCGCCTGAGCAAGCGCCGAAGGCGGCACCTGCGCAAGAGAGCTTCGCCGACCAGGCTGGAGAATTTCTGCAGAGCGCTGCCGGGCAGGCGATCAAATCGGCGGTGCGCCAGGCGGCCAACCAGTTCGGGCGTCAGTTGGTGCGCGGCTTGATGGGTTCGCTGCTGGGTGGCAGCAAGCGTCGGTAAAGGCCGGACCGCAGGCATGAAAAAGGCGCCCGGAGGCGCCGTTTTCAATGCGGTTCAGTTCAAACGATGAACTTGGTTGCAAACCAGAACAGCGCTGCGGACAGGCCCACGGTTGCCGGCAGGGTCAGGACCCAGGCCAGCAGAATGGTCTTCACAGTACCGCCTTGCAGGCCGCTTTTGTTCGCGACCATGGTACCGGCGACACCCGAAGACAGAACGTGGGTGGTCGATACCGGCAGGCTGAAGACGTTGGCCATGCCGATGGCACACGCCGCGGTGATCTGCGCCGACATGCCCTGGGCATAGGTCATGCCCTGCTTGCCGATCTTCTCGCCGATGGTCAGTACGACACGTTTCCAGCCGACCATGGTACCCAGGCCCAAGGCCAGGGCGACTGCGAGGATTACCCAGAACGGTGCGTACTCGGTGGTGGCGGTCAGGTCTTTGCGCAGTTTGTCGAGGTCCGCTTTCTCACGGGCCTGCAGGCCTGGCAGCTTGCCGACTTTCTTCGCAGTGTCGTCCAGGCAGAGCAGGTAACGACGCACTTCAACGCGTTTTTCCGGGCTCAGCGAACGGTACTCGGTCACGCCTTTGAGCGAGTTGAGCAGCGCTTCGATGGTCGGTTCGGTCTGTTGCGGGTTGCAGCTGAACTGCTCTGGCAGATCGCCAGTCTTGGCTTTGCCCAGCGCCAGGAACTCGCCCAGCGTGGCTTCGTTACGCTGGTAGAACTGGCTCAGGTGCAAGGTGGCGTCGCGGGTGCGCTCGATCTGGTAGGTGGTGCTGTTCAGGTCGAGAACGAACTGCGCCGGAACGATACCGATCAATACCAGCATGATCAGGCCGATGCCTTTTTGACCATCGTTGGAACCGTGCACGAAGCTCACACCCATGGCCGAAATCACCAGTACCAGGCGGTTCCAGAACGGCGGGTGTTTCTTGTCGTCGAGCTTGCGGCGCTGTTCGGGGGTCTTGTGCATCTTTGACAGCGGGCGCCACCATTTGAGGCCCAGCAATACCAGGGCTGCTACGGCGAAACCGGCCATTGGCGACAGCAGCAGGGAAACGCCGATGTCGATTGCCTTCTGCCAGTTGACCCCGTCACCCAATGGAATGTCGCTGATCAGGGCATTGGCCAGGCCTACACCGAGGATCGAACCGATCAGGGTATGGGAGCTGGACGCCGGGATACCGAAGTACCAGGTCCCCAGGTTCCAGGCGATGGCGGCGGCCAGCAAGGAGAAGACCATGGCCAATCCATGACCGGTGTTCACATTGATCAGCAGTTCTACCGGCAATAGATGCACGATGGCGTAGGCCACCCCGACACCGCCGAGCAGCACGCCGAGGAAGTTGAACACCCCGGAAAAGAACACCGCCAGGTGCGGAGGCATGGCTTTGGTATAAATGACTGTAGCTACCGCGTTTGCGGTGTCATGAAAGCCATTGATGAACTCGAAGGCGAGTACGAAGGTCAAAGCGAGCAGCAGGCTCACCAGTACCCAGGCATCAAGTCCGCTGAATAAATCGATCATGAAGGTTTTCTGACCCGGTCATAAGGGGGCGCGATTATGCCAGAAATCCCTGCTAATCGATGCATCTGCCGCTGACTGGTTAGCGTCCGTTCGGCGCTTTTTGGCACAGCGAAGTGTCGGGAATGGTTGGGGAAATGTCGGCTAAAGTCGGTAAAAATCGAGAAAATACAAGGATGTACGACGGCGTAGGTCGCATATTAAGAATTCAAACGATCGTATGAAATTTGTGAGAATCCGTTACGATCAGCTGTAAGCACTGTAACGATCATCCGGCAGGACTTTTTTCAAGTACCAGCCATCCGCCGGCCCGCCGCAGGCGGGGGGGGCGCCGGGGCGGCCGCGGGGGGGGGTTGGTGGTTGTGGCGGGGTTGGAGGTGAGGGGGGCACGGCGGGGCAGGGATTGT
>NZ_JADUCM010000037.1 GCF_016009175.1 Pseudomonas alkylphenolica | reverse complement strand
GGGGCCGGCCAATCGCCAAGCGGGGGGTGCTCCGCGGCGGGGGGGGGCTCGGGGCCGCTGACCTGGGGCGCTCCTACAGATCGTGTAGGAGCCAGGCTTGCCCGCGAGGCCGTCAGGCCAGGCTTTTGCTCACGACTTCGTAAACGTCGCTGGACAGTGCGCCCGAGGCCAGGATGCGCTCAAGCTCGCCTTTCATCAGCGCCTGACGCGCGTCATCGTACTTGCGCCAGCGCGTCAGCGGCGCCAGCTGGCGCGAAGCGATCTGCGGGTTGAGCGCATTGAGTTCAATGACCAGGTCCGCCAGGAAGCGGTAGCCCGAACCATCGGCGGCATGGAAGTTGACCAGGTTCTGCCCGGCGAACGCACCGATCAGGGCGCGAACCTTGTTCGGGTTCTTCATCGTGAACGCCGGGTGCTGCATCAACGCCTTGACCCGTGCCAGACCGCCCGGCAGGGTGCTCGCGGCCTGTACGCTGAACCACTGGTCCATGACCAACGGGTTGTCCTTGAAGTTTTCGGCGAAGACTTCCAGCGCCTTGGCCCGCTCGGCTTCGAACGGTGAGTTGACCAGCACGGCCAGCGCGGTGAGGCGCTCGGTCATGTTGTCACAGGCGTCAAACTGCTCCTGGGTGGCAGCCACTACTTCTGGCTTACCGCTGAGCATCAGGTACGACAGGGCAATGTTCTGCAGGCTGCGGCGGGCAAAATGCTCGGCCTCGGCGACATACGCGGTGTTTCGCGAAACAGCACGGTTGGCCTGGTAACGCGCATTCAGGGCATCGAACAGCTGGTCGGCAATCTGCTTGCGGGCAAACTCGCGGGCCGCGTGAATGGCGTCGACATCGGCCACTTCGCTGATTTCGGTGAGGTAGGCCTCGCTCGGCAGCGAGAGCATCTCGGCGACCATGGCCTGATCCAGCTGGTCGTTACCCAGCACTGCAGCCAACGCCGTGACCAGACGCTGGTCCAGCACCAGGGCACTGCCCTGCTGATGCTGGCCGATCAGTTCCTGCAGCACTTGCACCGACAGTTGCTGGCCGGCTTCCCAACGGTTGAAGCCATCGCTGTCATGCTGCATGAGGAACATCAGCTGATCGCGATCGTAGGGGAAGCTCAGCTTCACCGGTGCGCTGAAGCCGCGCAACAGCGATGGCAACGGCTTGGCGTCAACGTCGACAAAGGTGAAGGTCTGCTCGGCTTCGGTCACCGACACCACGCGTGAAGTACCCAGCGCAGTAACTTCGCCTTGCAGGCGCAGGGCGATGTCGTTGCCCTGGGCGTCCAGCAGCCCCAGTTCGACCGGGATCACGAAGGGCTTTTTCTCGACCTTGTCCGGCGTCGCCGGGCAGCTCTGACGGAAGGTCAGGCTGTAGGTGTGCGCCGCACTGTCGTACGACTCGCTCACCGTCAGACGCGGCGTACCGGCCTGGCTGTACCAGCGCTTGAACTGCGTCAGGTCGACGCCGTTGGCATCTTCCATGGCCTTGATGAAATCGTCGCAGGTCACCGCCTGGCCGTCATGGCGCTCGAAGTACAGGTCGCTGCCTTTGCGGAAACCGTCCGCGCCCAGCAACGTACGCACCATGCGTACCACTTCCGAGCCCTTCTCATAAACGGTCAGGGTGTAGAAGTTGGAAATCTCGATAAAGCTGTCCGGGCGAACGGCGTGCGCCATCGGGCCGGCATCTTCAGCGAACTGGTGGGTACGCAGGTAGGCAACATCCTCGATGCGCTTGACCGTGCGTGAGTTCATGTCGGCGCTGAATTCCGAATCGCGGAATACCGTGAAGCCTTCCTTGAGCGACAACTGGAACCAGTCGCGGCAGGTCACGCGGTTGCCCGACCAGTTGTGGAAGTACTCGTGGGCCACCACCGCCTCGACCCGCTGGTGCGCGGCATCGGTGGCGGTTTCGGCGCGGGCCAGCACGCAACTGGAGTTGAAGATGTTCAGGCCCTTGTTTTCCATGGCGCCCATGTTGAAGTCGTTGACCGCAACAATCATGAAGATGTCCAGGTCGTATTCGCGACCGTAGACCTCTTCGTCCCAGCGCATGGACTTCTTCAGGCTGGTCATGGCGTGCTGGCACTTGTCGATGTTTTCCGGCTCGACATAGATGCGCAGGGTCACGTCGCGGCCCGACTGACGGGTGAAGGTGTCTTCGACACACCACAGGTCACCGGCCACCAGCGCGAACAGGTAGGCCGGTTTCATGAACGGGTCTTCCCAGGTCGCCCAGTGCCGGCCGTCGTCCTGCGGACCGCTGCCGATCGGGTTGCCATTGGACAGCAGCACCGGATAGCGATGCTGCTCGGCGATCACCGTGGTGGTGAACGTGCTCATCACGTCCGGGCGGTCCAGGTAGTAGGTAATCTTGCGGAAGCCTTCGGCCTCGCACTGGGTGCAGAACATGCTGCCGGACTTGTACAGGCCTTCGAGCGCCGTGTTGCTTTCCGGGTGGATCTTCACGCTGGTGTCGAGGGTGAAGGTCGCGGCCTTGGGCTGCAGGGTCAGCTGGCTGTCGTCGAGTTGGTACTCGCCGGCATTCAGCGCCTGGTCGTCCAGCGCCACGCTGAGCAGCTCCAGTTGCTGGCCATCGAGGACCAGTGGCGGCAAGCCGGCGCCACGTGCGGGGTTACGGCGCATGACCAGCTGCGCGTGGACCAGGCTGTGGTCCTCGAACAGTTCGAAGGTCAGGTGCGTCTCGTCGATCAGGTACTCGGGCGCCTGATAGTCCTTGAGGTAGATCACTTGCGGCTGTTCGGTACGCATGTGGCGGTCCTTTTACTGATGCACGGCAAGCTGGTACGCCGTGTACTTGCGAATATTGATCACACCGGTATCGAAGATCAGGTACTGGCCCTTGATGCCCAGCAGCGTGCCTTCAGCCACCGGGTTCTTGTCCAGGTTGAAGCTGACGATCTTGCTCGGGTAGGCCTCGACCGGGTAGCGGATTTCCAGCACCTCGCCGTCGCTTAGCGGCTGCACGGCCTGTAGGCCGAATCGTGTCTGCAAGGCACTCAGGCCTTCGGCGCAGCTGTCGAACAGCTGATCGCGAACGGCCAGCAGATCGACCGCTTCGGCATCGCCCTTGAGCAGCGCACGCCAGTTGGTGCGATCGGCAACCTGGCTGCGGAACAGGTCTTCGACCAACCCCGATTGCTGGCGCGTGGCAACCCGCACGATCGGCAGGGCCTGGCTTGCACCCTGGTCGAGCCAGCGCGTGGGCAGCTGGCTGGCACGGGTGATACCGACCTTGATGCCCGAGGAATTGGCCAGGTACACGACATGATCGGTCATGCAGAACTGCTCACCCCAGGCGGGTTCGCGGCAGGTGCCCTGATCGTAGTGGCATTTTTCCGGAGCCATGATGCACACGTCACACTGCGCCAGCTTGGTCATGCACGGGTAGCAATAACCCTGGCTGAAGCTGGTTTTGGTCTTGCGACCGCAGTGGCTGCAATGGATGGCGCCGAGGTATTCCAGGCGCAGAGTCTTGCCGATCAACGGATTGACCGGCACTTCCAGCTCGCCCAGGCGAAATGCGTACTGCACTACCGGTGCGTCGAGACGCGCCGACATTTTACTGATGGAACCACGGCCGAGTTCGATCAATGGATCGCATCCGACTTGAACAGGATGTTGGCAACCGGTGCCGACTTCGAGCTGCATTCCTGCGGGCCCATGTAGCCGGTGCGCTGCTCTTCGGGGAGGTTTTGCATTTCCCAGGCGATGACCGCCTGCAGCGACAGCTCTTTCTGCTCGGTGGTGAGCTTGCGCCCATCCGCCCATTTGCCCAGTTCCACAGCCAGTTTCAGGCTCTCGTAGATTTCCGGGGTAATGTTTTCAATCATTTGCGCAAAAGTGGACATAGCGTCTCCCAAATCAAGCCGTCAGTTTACGCCGAGCCAGCGCCCCGCCCAAGAGCCCGCTCAGGCAACCGACCAACAACCCGCCGACATGGGCGGCGTTGGCGATCTGGCCGAAGCCCAGCAGGCTGACCAGCCCCGACAGGCACAGCAGCAGCCAGATCAGCATCATGACCAGTACCCCGCGTGGCATGCGATACACCGGGTTGGGTGCCAGCCACTGGTACAACCAGATGTGCCCAAGCAGGCCGTACAGCACCCCCGACAGGCCGCCGAACAGGCTCGGCCCGCCAAACAGGTATTGCGCGGCATTGGATACCAGGCTGAACAGCAGGGTCAGGCTCAGCATCGTCCAGGAGCCCTGGCGCAGTTCGATGCGCCGGCCCAGCTCCCAGTACCACAGGGCGTTCATCGCCAGGTGGAGGATGCCAAAATGCACCAGCATCGGTGTGAACAGGCGCCACCATTGGCCGTCGGCCAGGCTGGCGGCTAGCGGGGTGAAATACAGGTACTCGCCCTGTACGCGAAAATCGAGAAAGGTCAGCCAGCTCAAGGTGGCGAAGTTGTCACCCAGCCCGGTAAAACCGGCAACGATCAGGCACAGCAGCAACACGGCGGCCGTGGCCTTGCTGGCGCGCAACTGCTCGCCGATGCTCGGGCGTGCTGGCGCTTGTGTGGCCTGGGCGGGCAACTGGAAGTCGGCGTCACCTTCAGGGAAGCGCTGGTACAGTTCACGCACATCCTGCGCCAGGTTTTCCGCCACCCACAACACCTGGTCGCCGCCCTCCTCGCTGACCCGATGCGGCACCTGCAGGCGCCGCAGCAGGCCGACAAAACCACTGAGGTCGGTGTTCAACGGCATACGCAATACCACCACTGCACTCATTGGCTGGCCTCCGGCCGGTCCACGTCGACCCAGACGAATTTGCGCGGGTCGAGTCGGGTTTCATCGTCGAGACGGTAGGCAACCAGTTTGCCGTACAGCACCGCACTGTAGTCCAGGCAGGCCAGGTTGGCGCGGATCGGCGCCGGTTTGCCACTGCGCCAGTAGTGCCCGACGAACAACATGGGCTCCTCTTCACCGTAGCGCAGCAAGGCATTCTTCTGGCTGTGACTTAGCGGCGTGCTGGCAACCTTTTCCGGCAAGGCATCCGGCTGGAAAACGATGTCGCCGTAGGTTTTCGGGTCTTCTTCCCAGAACTTGGTCCGGAAAAATGCCCGGGTCAGGCCATCGCCACCGGTCAGGGTGAGGCCGTCCGGCAGGCGCATGTCGGTGCCACGCAGCAAGCGGTTGCAGACTGTGGCAGCAAAGCTGTCAGGCACTGCCGAGGCCTGGATGAAATGCTCGTCGATACAGCCGTTCGGGTACTGTTGGCGCAACGGCTCGATCAGACGTGAATCCCAGCAGGCATGCACCAGGCGGAAACGCCCGGCATCGAGGAACAGCGGCAGCTCATAGAACCACTCGAGAAAATCGTGCCAGTCCGCCGGGTGCCCTTCGAATTGCTCAAGGGTTTCGTAGATCAGGCGGCCATGCCGCGGGTTGTGTTCACGCACGAACTGCTTGCCGCTTTCAGGCAACGCCGGGGTGTTCCAGCCCAGCGCGTTGTATTCATGGTTGCCCATGATGCAACGGGCCTGACCGGCTTCGACCATGTCGTGAACGATATGCAGGGCCTCGCGGATTCGCGGGCCACGGTCGATGATATCGCCGAGGAACAGCGCCTGGCGCTGAGGATGGCGCCACACGCCGCCCTGACGCTTGTAGCCCAGGGCGTCGAGCAAGCGCTCAAGGGTATGTGCACAGCCGTGCACGTCACCGATCAAATCGTAACTGCGGGCTGGATCGAGCATCACTCGCCTCCACCACCCAGGCGGCTGCCCCAACCGAGTTTGGTCCGGCATACCTCATAGTAATTGTGATCCAGCGGGTGGATCAGGCGCAGTTTCTGCGGCTTCTTGTTCACCGTGATGGTGTCGCCGGGGGCGCAGGTGAAGTGGTTCTGACCGTCACAGGAAATTTGCGGGTAAATCTGCATGTCTTTGGACACCACGATCTTCAACTCGCTGTTGCCATCCACCACGATCGGCCGCCCCGACAGGGTGTGCGGGTACATTGGCACAATGACGATGGCGTCGAGTTTGGGGTGCATGATCGGGCCGCCCGCCGACAGCGCATAGGCCGTCGAGCCGGTCGGTGTGGCGACGATCAGGCCGTCGGCTTTCTGGCTGCAGACGAACTGACCGTCGATGTAGATCTCGAATTCGATCATCCGCGTCGACTTGCCCGGGTGCAGCACTACATCATTGAGGGCATCGCCCTGGCCAATGGCTTCGGCATGACGGCGTACTTCGGCCTGGAGCAGAAAGCGGTTTTCCACCAGGTAGTGGCCGTCGAGCACTTCAGCGACTTTGACTTCCAGCTCATCGGGGCGAATGTCGGTAAGAAAGCCCAGGCTGCCGCGGTTGATGCCCAGTACCGGGGTGTTGTGCCGGGCCAGGGCGCGCGCGGCGCCCAGCAGGCTACCGTCACCACCGACGACAATCACCAGGTCGCAGACTTCGCCCAACAACTTGCGTGAAGAAGTCTGCAGGCCGTGGCCGGGCAGCACTTCGGCGATGGTGTCTTCGAGAATGACGTGCAGGTGCCGTTCGAGCAGGAATTTTTTCAGTCGGCGAATGGTATCGAGCACCTGGGAGCTGCCGAGGCGGCCGATGATACCGATATTGCGAAATTGCTCCATGGGGCTCCTGCTAGACGCTACGGCGGGTAAAGAGGCTCAATTGGCCCAAGAGTTCGATTATGGGCGAAAGCGCCGGGTAGCAGCAAACGCCGGAGAAAATCGCCAGTGCCCGGGGCATAGCGGCTATGCTCGCTGGATGAACCCTTTTTCCGCCCTGGCCGACCTGCCCCGCCAGTTGCGCCACCCCCAGGTGCGCGACCTGGCCTGGGTCATCCTGGCGCCGCCGATGCTGCGCGAAACGCCCTGGCCACAGCGCCATCCGCTGGCTGCCAGTGACTGGGTCGACCATCCACAGCGACTGCACCAGTGGCTGCATGACCTGGATCACGACAGTCACTTGCTCGAACACTGGCTGGCACAGCTGGCGACCCGGCGCCTGGGCTTGTACTACGAACGTCTGTGGCAGTTTGCCTTGCAGCACGCGCCCGGCGTCGAATTGCTTGCTGCCAATCTGCCGATCCGCACGGGCGGCCACACCCTGGGCGAGCTGGACATCCTGCTGCGCGATGCTGAAGGTGTGCACCATCTGGAGCTGGCGATCAAACTCTATCTGGGGCCGCCAGGCGGTGATGGCAAAGACCCGGCGCACTGGCTGGGCCCGGGGTGCCACGACCGCCTGGACGTCAAGCTTGCGCACCTGGCCGAGCACCAGTTGCCGATTTCGGCACGGGCAGAAAGTCGTGAGGCACTCGCGGCGCTGGAGATCGAGCAGTTCAGTGCCCAGTTGTGGCTGGCCGGCTACCTGTTTTACCCCTGGCCCGCACATGCCGACTCACCCACGGGGGCCCACCCGCAGCACCTGACCGGGCAATGGCTGCATCAGCGGGACTGGCAAGGCTATGTCGAGCAGAGCTTGCCGGGCTTCTGGCAACCGTTGCCCCGGCAAGCCTGGTTGGCACCGGCACGTTGTGCAGCGGACGAGTGCTGGAGCCTGGAACGTTTCGATGCCTGGCTCAATGCACTTGATCCGCAGGCACCGGCACAACTGCTGGTACGTCTGGTGGCAGGTGAGGATGGCGAGTGGGAAGAAGCACAGCGGGTGTTTCTGGTCTCCGACCTATGGCCGAATCTACCCGGCTGACCCGGTCCCGGGGCTGCTGTGCAGCCCATCGCAGGCTTCGCCAGCTCCCACAAGGTCTCAACCATTGCACTCCCATGTGGGAGCGGGTTTACCCGCGAAGGTCGCAAGCGCGACACGAAACAGGGGCGCCTTTTAGCCCCAGCTCAAACGCACGGCCAACGCCGCCAGCGTCACCAGCAACACCGGCACGGTCAATACGATCCCGACCTTGAAGTAATACCCCCAGCCAATTTTCACCCCCTTACGCTCCAGCACATGTAACCAGAGCAAGGTCGCCAGGCTACCGATGGGGGTGATCTTCGGCCCCAGGTCACTGCCGATCACGTTGGCATAGATCATCGCTTCCTTGACGACCCCGGTGGCCGTGCTTGCATCGATCGACAAGGCGCCGATCAACACTGTCGGCAAGTTATTCATGACCGAAGACAACACCGCCGCCAGCAGCCCGGTGCCCAGCGCCGCGCCCCACACGCCGCCAGCGGCAAAATCATCCAGCCAGCCGGCCAGATAGTCGGTCAGCCCGGCGTTGCGCAGGCCATAGACCACCAGGTACATGCCCAGGGAGAACACCACAATGTGCCAGGGCGCTTCCTTGAGCACCTTGCGCACAGCAATCCTGTGCCCGCGCGCCGCCACCACCAGCAACACCAGCGCACACACGATCGAAATCGCGCTGATGGGAATGCCCAATGGCTCCAGGGCAAAACAGCCGATCAGCAGGATCACCAGTACCAGCCATCCGGCAACGAAAGTGGCCGGGTCGTTCACTGCGCTGCGTGGCCGGTCCAGTTGCAGCGGGTCGTAGTCAGCCGGAATGTCGCGGCGAAAATACCAGCGCAACACCAGCAGGGTCGCCAGCACGCTGACCAGGTTCACCGGCACCATCACGGCCGCGTAACGGTTGAACCCGATGCCAAAAAAGTCCGCCGAGACGATGTTGACCAGGTTCGACACCACCAGTGGCAAACTCGCGGTATCGGCAATAAAGCCGGCCGCCATGACGAAAGCCAGGGTCGCCGCCGGGCTGAAGCGCAATGCCAGCAGCATGGCCATGACAATGGGGGTCAGGATCAGCGCCGCGCCATCGTTGGCAAACAGTGCCGACACCAGCGCACCGAGCAACACGATGAAGCTGAACAGTCGACGCCCATTACCGCGCCCCCAACGTGCCACATGCAGCGCCGCCCAGGCGAAGAAGCCCGCCGCATCCAGCAGCAGGCTGATGATGATCAGCGCAATGAAGGTGCCTGTGGCATTCCAGATGATTTGCCAGACCACGGGTACATCGCCCCACTGCACCACGCCGCTGAGCAGCGCCAGCAATGCACCGCCGCTGGCGCTCCAGCCAACACCCAGCCCACGGGGCTGCCAGATCACCAGGGTAATGGTCAGCAGGAAAATCAGCGACGCCATCAACATGACACGAACCTTGAATTCGAAAGGGACTAAACGGCGAATTCTAGCGACAGGTCAATGCAAGGCTGGCATTTTTTTGCTGCAATCCCCAAGTAATCGGCTTTCCAGCGTTTACAGTTACAGCATTGCGCCAGCAAGAGCGCGACCTACGACCTGATGATGACAAGGAATGACCATGACCCTGAATGCGCCCCAGACCCGCTATGGCGGCCTGTCGATTGCCCTGCACTGGCTGATGCTGGTATTGCTGGCGGCCGTGTACGCCCTGATCGAACTGCGCGGTCTGTTCCCCAAGGACAGCGCCGAACGCAACCTGATGAAAGACCTGCACTTCATGCTTGGCCTGACCGTATTCGTCCTGGTCTGGCTGCGCCTGGTGGTGCGCCTGAGCCGCCCGACACCGCCCATCATTCCCAAGCCACCGGCCTGGCAGACCGGCCTCGCCCACTTGATGCACCTGGCCCTGTACCTGTTGATGATCGGCTTGCCGCTCGCCGGCTGGCTGATTCTCAGTGCCGCCGACAAACCGATTCCGTTCTATGGTTTCGAACTGCCGGCGCTGATCGCACCGGACCCGGACCAGGCCAAATTCATCAAGGGCTGGCACGAGCGCATTGGCACCTGGGGTTACTGGCTGATCGGCCTGCATGCCCTGGCCGGCCTTTACCATCATTACGTGCAGCGCGATAACACCCTGCTGCGCATGCTCCCAGGCAAGGACTAGACAAAGCCGCGGCGGCCCTGCAGGCCGCCGCTGTGCAGGAAGATCAGGCGTGTGCCGGGGGCAAAGGCACCCGCTTCAACCTGTTCGCGCAGCGCCATCAATGCCTTGCCGGTGTAGAGCGGTTCCAGCGGCATGGCGGATTCCGCCTCGCTGGCATCGATGAACGCCAGCAACGCCTCGTCCACCTTGGCAAATCCCCCCCGGCTGGCGTCGTACAGGCGGTAGCCGCTACCGCCAGCCAACGCCTCGACCTGCTCCGCCACGCCGTGACCGGCAGGCACGGCCAGCGCCCCATGTACCGGATGCTCGCCCTGTTCGGCCAGCACCAGCCCCGCCAACGTGGTACCGGTGCCTGCGGCCAGCCACCAGCCGTCATAATCCGCCCAGCCCACCTTTGCCAACTGCTGCTTCGCCTGCGTGACGATCAAGGCACAGCCTTTGGCGCCCAGTGGGCCGCCACCGCCTTCCGGTACACAGTGCCAGCCGGGATAGTGCTGCTGCCATGGCAACCAGAAATCGGCCTGATGGCGCGCCCGATAGCCGCCGTAGCCGAGCCAGTGCAGGTGCATGCCAAAAGCCAGCAGGTCTCGGACGGTGGGTGTGTCCTGGGCATGGCCGCGCAACAAGCCGGCGGTGGCAAAGCCGAAGCGTTTGCCGGCCGCCGCCAGGGCATGCAGGTGATTGGAGTGCGCCCCGCCAAGGCTGATAACGCCCGGAGCGCCGGCCTGTTGCGCCAGGCGCAGGTGCTCCAGCAGCTTGAACCACTTGTTGCCGCTGATCAGGGGATCAATCAGGTCCAGGCGCAACACCGCCAACTCGACACCGAAAGGGCGTAGCCAGTCCGGTGTCAAGCGGTGCAGTGGAGCATCAGGAAGCGCATCAAAACCGGTCATACAGGGATCACTGCCGCAAGGAGGCGGCAGTTTAGCAGCGCAGCAGGGTCTGCACCCCGCTGCGCGCCGTACTCAGAGCTCGGCAGCGAGGCGCGAGCCCTGGTTGATGGCCCGCTTGGCATCCAGTTCAGCCGCGACATCAGCGCCGCCGATCAGGTGCACCGACTGACCCGCCGCCTGCAGCCCGTCATGCAACTCACGCAGCGGGTCCTGACCGGCACAGATCACCACGTTATCCACAGGCAGCACCTGCGGCTCGCCTTCGGCAATGCGGATATGCAGGCCGGCATCGTCGATGCCCAGGTACTCGACGCTGTTGAGCATCTGCACCTGCTTGTTTTTCAGGCCGGTACGGTGAATCCAGCCCGTGGTCTTGCCAAGGCCGTCGCCGACCTTGGTCTTTTTGCGTTGCAGCAGGAACACCTCACGTGCCGGAGCATGCGGCTGCGCCTTGACGCCGGCCACCCCGCCACGTGCCTCTAGCGCCGTGTCGATGCCCCACTCCTTCCAGAATGCTTCGCGGTCCTGGCTGGTGGCCTTGCCTTGGTGGACGAGGAACTCGGAGACGTCAAAACCGATGCCACCGGCACCGATCACCGCGACTTTCTGCCCGACCGGTTTGCGCTCAAGCAGCACGTCCAGGTAGCTCAGCACTTTGCTGTGCTCGATGCCCGGAATCGCCGGCAAACGCGGTGCGATCCCCGTAGCCAGGATGATTTCGTCATAACCACCTGCCGCCAGTTGCTCGACATCGACACGGGTGTTCAGGCACACCTCGACGCCCGTGGTCTGCAACTTGCGCTTGAAGTAGCGCAGGGTTTCATAAAACTCTTCCTTGCCCGGCACGCGTTTGGCGACGTTGAACTGACCACCGATCTCGCTGGCTGAATCGAACAGTGTCACCTGATGACCGCGTTCGGCAGCCACGGTGGCCGCCGCAAGGCCGGCAGGGCCGGCACCGACCACAGCGATCTGTTTGACCTGGGTAACCGGCAGGTAATTGAGCTCGGTTTCATGGCAGGCACGCGGGTTGACCAGGCAGCTGGTCAGCTTGCCGCCGAAAGTGTGGTCCAGACAGGCCTGGTTGCAGCCAATGCAGGTGTTGATCTCGTCACTGCGGCCGGCAGCGGCTTTGTTGACGAAGTCCGGGTCGGCAAGGAAAGGCCGCGCCATGGAGACCATGTCGGCATCGCCATCGGCCAGAATCTGCTCGGCCACCTCCGGGGTGTTGATGCGGTTGGTGGTGATCAACGGAATCTGTACGGCGCCACGCAGCTTGGCCGTGACCTTACTGAACGCGGCGCGAGGCACTTTGGTGGCGATCGTCGGAATGCGCGCTTCGTGCCAGCCGATGCCGGTGTTGATGATCGTCGCACCGGCTTTCTCGATCGCCTGGGCCAGTTGCACGATCTCTTCCCAGTTGCTCCCACCCTCAATCAGGTCGAGCATCGACAGGCGGAAGATGATGATGAAGTTCGGGCCGACCGCCTCACGCACCCGGCTGACGATCTCTACCGCCAGGCGCATGCGGTTTTCATAGCTGCCACCCCAGCGATCGGTGCGCTGGTTGGTATGCGCGGCCAGGAACTGGTTGATGAAGTAACCTTCCGACCCCATGATTTCGACGCCGTCGTACTCGGCGGTTTGTGCCAGCACCGAGCAATTGACGAAGTCCTGAATCTGCTTCTCGATACCCTCTTCATCCAGCTCGCGCGGCTTGAACGGGTTGATCGGCGCCTGGATGGCACTCGGTGCTACCGACTTCGGGCTGTAGGCATAGCGACCGGCGTGGAGAATCTGCATGCAGATCTTGCCGCCCGCCTCGTGTACGGCACGGGTAACGATACGGTGCTTGTCGGCTTCTTCCGGGGTGCTCAACTTGGCCGCACCAGAATACACGCCGCCCTCTACGTTAGGGCCGATGCCGCCGGTGACCATCAGGCCGACACCGCCACGTGCACGCTCGGCAAAATAAGCAGCCATGCGCTCGAAACCACCGGGCTTTTCCTCCAGGCCGGTGTGCATCGAGCCCATCAGGGTGCGGTTGCGCAGGGTGGTGAAGCCCAGATCCAGCGGGGCGAGCAGGTGCGGGTAACGAGCGGCGGCCATAGTGAACTCCACAACAGACTTAATCACGGGATGCGGGCACCTCGCTCAGTGAGCGGAGCCCGTCAGTTATCTGTGGCCGACATTAATGAGCCAGCGCTCCCGGCTCAATAACCGAAAGTTACAAGTTATTGATCCTACTGCACGCGGGGTCTACCCTAATGACCGAATCCCTTGCTGGTGCTGTGCTGATTCATGCGAAAACTCCTGTTGGGCGCCCTGGCGCTGGTCATCATTGCGGCACTGTGCGGCTACGGGTTCTGGACCGGGCAACGACCTACCGGCCATTACCTGTCAGACCTGCGCGTCGAACTGACCCTGAGCGAAGGCGTACCCGCCGACCACGGCAATCTGCTCGGGGTCGAACCGCAACTGTATCCCGGTGATTACCAGAACCTGCAACGCCTGCACCGCAAACTGGCCGCCTATCTTGAGCAAGCTCGTGCGCAAGGCCTGATCAATGCCCGCACCGTGGTCATCCTGCCCGAGCACATCGGCACCTGGCTCTGGGCCCGGGGCGAGAAAAACGAGCTGTACCAGGTCACCCAGCGCCGTGAAGCCTTGCAGTGGCTGGAACTGAGCAACCCGCTCAGCTACGGCCTGGCCATGCTCGGCGCCGAGGGCGATGACCGCCGTGCCGATGCTCACCTGCGCATGAAGGCGCAGCAAATGGCCAGCGACTACCAGCAACTGTTCAGTGGCCTGGCCAAAGAGTTCGGAGTCACCCTGGTCGCAGGCTCGATTGTCCTGCCCTCCCCTTACGTTGAGCGCGGCATCCTGAAAATCGGTTCAGGCGCCTTGTACAACAGCAGCCTGGTATTTGCAGGCGACGGCTCGGTGCTTGGCCAGCCGCAACTGCAACAACACCCGGACGGCGAAGTGCGGCGCTTTATCAGCAGCGGCACCGACCAGCCACCACAAGTGCTGCAAACCCCCGCCGGGCGCCTGGGGGTGTTGATCGGCAGCGACAGCTGGTACCCGAGCAACCAGCAACAGCTGGTCAATCAATCCGCGCAACTGATCGCCAACCCGGCGTTCCTGGCCGGCAAAGACAGCTGGAACGGACCGTGGCGCGGCAATCGCCACCAACCCCTGGCCGCCACCCTGCCTATCAAACCCGGCGAAGTCAGCGAAGCCCAGGCCTGGCAACAGTTGACGCTCAACGCCAATCCCACAGGAGTTAGCAGCATGAGCGTGTTCCTGCGTGGGCGCTTCTGGGACGAAGTCGCCGACGGCCAGGGCTTTGCCAGCCGCGCCGGCGTCCACCTGAGCGGTACCCGCGCTGCTGGCGCTCGCCTGCTGAACCTGTGGCTGTAGGCCCGGCATGAACCGTCCACGGATGCGCCTGGGAGACCTGTCTGTCGGTTTCGTCCAGAGCCTGAGCGAAACCCTGCAGCAACGCGGCATCGAGCCCACAGCGCTGCTGGAGCGCTATGGACTGGACAGTGAACGCCTGGCTGAAGCCGGGGCGCGCCTGTCGATCCCGCGCTACATGCACCTGGGCCATGCCGCCATCGAGATGACCGGCGATCCGGCGCGGGGCTTGCACATGGGCCAGATCAGCCGCCTGAGCCCGGCCGGCCTGGCAGGCGTCACCGCCGCCCCGGCCCCCACCGTGGGTGTGGCGGCCCGCACCTTGCTGCGCTTTGAGCCACTGTATGCCGCCAATTATCGCGGCCACTCGAGCTTTGAAGAAGACGCCAGCGGCGCCTGGCTGCGTTTTTACTCCATCAGCCCATACAACACCTACAACCGCTTTGTGGTGGATTCGCTGTTGTCTGGCTGGCTGGCACAACTGTCGAGTCTGGCCGGGGTCACGCTGATGGCCGAACGGATGGAGATAGA
Source organism: Pseudomonas alkylphenolica (assembly GCF_016009175.1). GTDB lineage: Bacteria > Pseudomonadota > Gammaproteobacteria > Pseudomonadales > Pseudomonadaceae > Aquipseudomonas > Aquipseudomonas alkylphenolica_B. Next base: position 35,570 of record NZ_JADUCM010000037.1, on the reverse strand, counting down.
ATTCGAGGCGCCGCCCTACGCCAGCCACTACCAGGCGTTGTGCACAAGCCCGGTGCAGTTTGGCGCACAGACCAATCAGTTGCGCCTGAGCCGTGCGAGCCTCGCCCTGCGCAACCCCACGCACTGCCCAAGCACCTGGCAGCACCTGCTCAAGTTATGTGAAACGGAACTGGAACAACGCACCCGCATCCGCAGCCTGAGCGAGCGAATTGCCCACTTGCTGGGGCCGCTGCTCAATGGCGGACGGGAGCCTGATCTGGAGGAAGTGGCACGGCACCTGCAACTGCCAACCTGGACATTGCGGCGCAAGCTGGCCGAGGAAGGCACGCAGTTTCGCGCGATTCTCAATGACACGCGCCGCGACCTGGCCATGGCCTACATCCGCGACACGGAACTGGCGTTTGGCGAGATCGCGTATTTGCTCGGGTTTGCCTCGGCCGAGGCCTTCCAGCGCGCCTTCAAGCGCTGGAACAGCATGACCCCCGGGGAGTTCCGCCGCAGTCAGCGGCGTACCGGCTGAGATTAAAGCTCGGTGGCGTCTTCGGCAGGCTCGGGTGGATCGAGTTCAAAGGCGCGGTATTCGAGTAGTTCTTCTTGATAATCGTCCATTTTCTGCTCCGTCGTTTCTCATTCAATTCATTGATTCGTCATCGAGCCTAAAGTGCCGCGATGAATAAAAAATGACAATGACACGTATCAAAACAACGTAGCAGCAGATGCAAAATTTATCCGCCCGGTTATTGCGGTGCTTGCTCCGGGCTGCTGACCGGCACCGCCGGCGTTACCGTCGATACCGGCTCGGCGCTGGGTGGCGCGGGCTGTTCGACATTGATCGGGGCTGCATCGAGCGGTGGCGCGACCGGTTTGGAGCCGGCGCTGTCATCGACTACCGGCGCAGGCGCCGCTTCAACGGTTGCCGCCTGCTGGGCCGGTGCAGGTTCAGTGGCCGGCACGTCGGGCGTAACAGGCGCAAGGGCGGCGGGAGCTGCCACCGGCGCAGGCTCGGGGATACCCAGCTCAGGTGCAGGTTTTTCGACCGGTTTTTTCAGCGCGATCTTTTTCTTCGGCTCCTTGGGCAGGAAACTTTCGACCAGGGCGAAGTAACGCTCGTAGAACTTGGCCGAGGTCACGGTCTCACTGGCAACCTTGACCATCGAATCGTCGGTCGAGCCGATGGGCATCGACAACGAACCCAGCACACCCACGCCGACGCTGGCCGAAGTGTTGGACTTTTTCAGCGCATAGCGGTCCTGCAGGGCGTTGGCGAACATGGTCGAGCGCTGCTCGTCTCCGCTGTCGCGGGCGCAAACCACGTTGAAGCTGATCTGCAGGTGCGATTCGCCCGTCTGCTGGAAGCTCTTGTTGCCATTGACCTGACCGGCGTCGCTGCTGGTAATGATGTAGCCCTGACTGAGCAAGGCACGCCGGGCCGCTTCGCAGGTACTGGCTTCGTTAACCGCAAAGCTGCGCGAATAGGTACCCGAGTCGTCGAAATTCTCGTGTTCGTAGATGGCAGCTTTCTTCGAGGAACAGCCGGAAACACCCGCCAGCACAAGGGCCAGCCCGAGCGCACCCAAGACGGTTGACTTTGACATTGCAAATCCTGAGTAAAACGATCAACGCCTATTGTGCAACACATCGGCGGATCACTGAAACCGCAGCCGGGCAATCACCCCGGAAAAATCCTTGATAAGGCCGTAAATAAGGCGCAACGCCTTGGGCGCCGCTGGTCGAAAAATCTTGTATCCATTCAGTCGGCACTCCGCGGAAATCTACCGGGTTCCGACTTTTTAACCCGCCAATGTGCAACTACGCTGGCATGTAGCCACCATCCGGACCGGACAACTACAAGGAGTTACCCCGGTGAAAAACCTGTCAGTGAAAATCAAGCTATTGCTCGGCTTCACCCCCATCCTGGTGTTGATGGTGCTCCTGGCCATCACTGCCATCAGCAGCCTGAATACCCTGACCCAACGTGCCGACCGGCTGGTATCGGTCAACTACATCCTCGACAACCTCAATGAAATGCGCGCTGCCCAGTTGAGCTTCGAACAGCGCCGTGAAGCGGTATTTGTTGATCAGTTGAACCAAGCCCATCAACAAACCCGGCAACTGCTCGATGAAAACCTCAGGCACCTGGTTGACGCCGACTCACAGCGACTGCTGCGCGCCACCCAGGACGACCTGCAGCGCTACCAGGAGCAATTCCGGCAACTGCAGGCTGCAACGGCCAACAGCCCGGAGCAGGCCCGGCTCCACGACCAGTTGCTGGAGAACGTACACAGGGGCCTTGAGGCGATCAATCAGCTGATCACCCTGCAAAACCAGCACAGCAACGAAGAATCCAGCCACAGCCGTACCCTGATGCTCGCCCTGCTGTTCTGCGCCCTGGTACTCGGCGTGCTCATCAGCGCCGTGATCATCCGCCAGATCACCCAACCGTTGCGCCAGGCCGTGGACATCGCCCGGCGCATCGGTGAAGGCGACCTGACCCACGCCGCCAGCGAACCGCGCCGTGACGAATTCGGTCAGTTGCTGTTGGCGCTGGAGCAAAGCGCCAACAATCTGCGCGAAATGCTTGGCCAGGCCGGCAATGTCACTCGCCAACTGTCCACGGCTGCCGAGGCGCTATCGGCGATCACCGAGCAAACCAGCGCCGGCATCAACAGCCAAAAGGTCGAGACCGATCAGGTGGCCACAGCCATGAGCGAAATGGTCGCTACCGTCCAGGACGTGGCACGCAATGCCGAAGAGGCCAGCGAAGCCACCCGCCAGGCAAACAGCCAGGCCAACCAGGGCAACCAGGTGGTGCAACGGGCACTGGCCCAGATCGGGCAACTGGCCGTCGACATCGGTAGCTCCGCCGAGGCGGTCAACCAGTTATCAACGGAAAGCGAACACATCAGCAGCGTGATGACCGTGATCAACGCCGTGGCCGAGCAAACCAACCTGCTGGCCCTCAACGCCGCGATTGAAGCGGCACGGGCAGGCGACGCCGGACGCGGATTTGCCGTGGTGGCCGACGAAGTCCGTGCACTGGCCAAGCGCACCCAGCAATCCACAGCCCAGATCGAAGCGTTGATTGTCTCGCTGCAGCAAGGCGCGCAGAAAGCCGCGCAGATGATGCATAGCAGTCACGAAATGGTCGGCACCACGGTGGCGCTGGCCAATGAAGCGGGTATCGAGCTGCAAGCCATCACCCAGACCGTGACCAGCATCCAGAGCATGAACCTGCAGATCGCCACCGCCGCCGAACAGCAAAGCGCCGTGGCCGAATCGATCAACCGCAGCGTGCTCAGTGTGCGGGATGTGGCGGAACAGTCTTCAACCGCCTCCCAACAGACCGCCGCCTCGTCAGTGGAGCTGGCGCGCCTGGGTGGCGAGCTGCAAGCGCTGGTAGCACGATTCAGGGTCTAGGTTCCTGGCCAGGGCTGCCAAATGGCGCGCACAAAAAAAGCGACCCTGAGGTCGCTTTTCTTGTTACATCAATATGGCGCAGCGGACGGGACTCGAACCCGCGACCCCCGGCGTGACAGGCCGGTATTCTAACCGACTGAACTACCGCTGCGTGGTCGTGCTCACCTGGACTGCGAAACTGCCGCTAATCTCAGGCACAAAAAAAGCGAACTTAATGTCGCTCTCTTTGTTACCTGGAGGAGTTCAAGGGCCTCCAGGTGAATATGGCGCAGCGGACGGGACTCGAACCCGCGACCCCCGGCGTGACAGGCCGGTATTCTAACCGACTGAACTACCGCTGCGTATCATACAAGCTTGCGCTTGCTTGAAACTGGGATCTGGCCTGAAGGCTTCGGTGCCTTCGGACCTCAAACCGGTCGTTGAACCGATCTGGAGAAAAGTGGCGCAGCGGACGGGACTCGAACCCGCGACCCCCGGCGTGACAGGCCGGTATTCTAACCGACTGAACTACCGCTGCGCATAGTGGACTTGCGTCCTGTTCCTCTCTGGTAACACCTTCTTGCGAATGTGTCGGGCCAGGAACATCTCAGGAAGTGGTGGGTGATGACGGGATCGAACCGCCGACCCTCTGCTTGTAAGGCAGATGCTCTCCCGGCTGAGCTAATCACCCGTGTGCTTCGCTGAGGTGGCGAAATTTACGCAGGTATCGAACCTAAGTCAATACCCCCGTTGAAGTTTTTTTCAAAAAGGGCAAAAAAGCAGTGTTACGTGTAGATCATCTTCTTGGTCATGCCGCCGTCGACCACGAACTCCTGGCCGGTGACGAAGCCGGCATTGCGCGACAACAACCAGGCAACCATGGCTGCAACGTCTTCCACCGTCCCTACCCTGCCCGCCGGATGCTGGGCATGATCGGTTTCGCTCAAAGGTTCTGCGCGACGCTGGGACGGGTCCCGGGCATCGATCCAGCCGGGGCTTACCGCGTTGACGCGAATCTCTGGCCCCAGGCTCATCGCCAGGGCATGGGTCAGGGCCAGCAAACCGCCCTTGCTCGCCGCATACGCCTCGGTATCGGGCTCTGACTGGCCAGCGCGGGTAGACGCCAGGTTGACGATGGCACCGCCGTGAGCGCGCAGATAAGGCGCACAGTGCTTGGCCAGCAGCATGGGGCCACCGAGGTTGACCGCCAGCACACGATTCCAGTGGGCCAGGCTCAGGGTTTCCAGGGTGGTGTTGTGCGGGTCGGCGACCGCGGCATTGCACACCAGCGCATCCAGGCGCCCGAACTGGCCGAGTACTTCGGCCACGCCGGTCTTCACCTGGGTTTCATCGGCGACATCCATGCCGATGAACCAGGCATTGTCACCCAGCACCTTGGCAACGCGGGTGCCTCGCGCACGGTCGAGGTCGGTCAGCACCACCTGCCAGCCCTCGGCAATCAGCCAGGCAGCGATGCCCAGGCCAATTCCCCGGGCTGCTCCGGTGACCAGGGCGACGCGGCCGTTATGGCTGCTGTCGCCCACCGACCAGTCGATCACAGCGCCGCCAGACCGCGAGCCAGGTCGGCCTTGAGGTCGCCGACGTCTTCAAGCCCCACGGCCACCCGGATCAGGCTGTCGCGAATGCCTGCGGCTTCACGCTCCTGCGGCGACAGACGGCCGTGGGAGGTGGTGCCGGGATGGGTAATGGTGGTCTTGCTGTCGCCCAGGTTGGCTGTGATCGAAATCAGCCGCGTGGCATCGATGAAGCGCCAGGCGCCCTCTTTGCCACCCTTGACCTCGAAGCTCACGACCGCACCAAAACCACTCATCTGGCTTTTTGCGAGCGCATGCTGCGGATGGCTCTCAAGCCCTGCGTAGTGCACCTTCTCGATGCCGTCCTGCTGCTCCAGCCACTCGGCCAGGGCCTGGGCATTGGCACAATGGGCACGCATACGCAGGTTGAGGGTTTCCAGTCCCTTGAGGAAGATCCAGGCGTTGAACGGGCTCAGGGACGGCCCGGCAGTGCGCAGAAAGCCCACGACTTCCTTCATCTGCTCGCTGCGCCCGGCTACCACACCGCCCATGCAACGGCCCTGGCCGTCGATGAACTTGGTCGCCGAATGCACGACGATGTCGGCGCCCAGCTTCAGCGGTTGCTGCAAGGCCGGGGTACTGAAGCAGTTATCCACAACCAGTTGCGCACCCTTGGCATGGGCAATTTCGGCCAGCGCCGCGATATCCACCAGCTCGGCCAGCGGATTGGACGGCGATTCGACGAACAGCAGTTTGGTGTTGGTCTTGATCGCCTTGTCCCAGCCGGCCAGGTCCGCCAGCGGCACATAGTCGACCTGGACACCGAAGCGTTTGAAGTACTTCTCGAACAGGCTGATAGTCGAACCGAATACGCTCTGCGAGACCAGTACATGGTCACCGGCGCTGCACAGCGCCATCACCGTGGACAGGATCGCCGACATGCCGGTGGACGTCGCCACAGCCTGCTCGGCGCCTTCCAGGGCGGCAATGCGCTCTTCGAACGCACGTACGGTCGGGTTGGTATAGCGTGAATAGACGTTGCCTGGAACCTCGCCGGCGAACCGTGCAGCGGCATCGGCCGCTGTACGGAACACGTAGCTGGAGGTGAAGAACAGCGGGTCGCTGTGCTCACCTTCCGGCGTTCGATGCTGGCCGGCGCGTACCGCCAGCGTATCGAAAGCGACCCCTTCGAGGTCGCTGTCCAGGCGCCCGGCATCCCATTCCTGTGTCATGCCGCTGCTCCCGATTCAGTTGTTGTAGAGGTCGATGATCGCGCTGACCGCCTGATTCTTGACCTTCGAGGCATCGTTGCGCGCCTGTTCGATCTTGTTCAGGTAGGCCTCGTCAATGTCGCCGGTCACATACTTGCCGTCGAACACTGCGCAGTCGAAATGCTCAATCTTGATCTTGCCGCCGCCGACCGCTTCGATCAGGTCTGGCAGGTCCTGGTAAACCAGCCAGTCAGCGCCGATCAGCTCGGCGACATCTTCGGTGCTGCGGTTGTGGGCGATCAGTTCATGAGCGCTCGGCATGTCGATGCCGTAGACGTTGGGGTAACGCACTGCAGGTGCGGCCGAGCAGAAGTAGACGTTCTTCGCCCCGGCTTCACGCGCCATCTGGATGATCTGTTTGCAGGTGGTGCCACGCACGATGGAATCATCGACCAGCATCACGTTCTTGCCGCGGAACTCCAGCTCGATCGCGTTGAGCTTCTGGCGGACCGACTTCTTGCGCGCCGCCTGGCCAGGCATGATGAAGGTGCGGCCGATGTAGCGGTTCTTGACGAAGCCTTCGCGGAACTTGACGCCCAGGTGGTTGGCCAGCTCCAGCGCAGCGGTACGGCTGGTGTCTGGAATCGGGATGACCACGTCGATGTCGTGATCCGGACGCTCGCGCTGGATCTTCTCGGCCAGCTTCTCGCCCATGCGCAGGCGCGCCTTGTAGACCGAGACGCCGTCGATGATCGAGTCAGGACGGGCCAGGTAGACGTGCTCGAAAATGCACGGCGACAGTTGCGGGTTGGTTGCGCACTGACGGGTGTGCAGTTTGCCCTCTTCAGTGATGTACACCGCTTCACCCGGTGCCAGATCGCGAATCAGGGTGAAACCGAGCACATCCAGCGAAACGCTTTCGGAGGCGATCATGTATTCGACGCCTTCGTCGGTGTGACGCTGGCCGAACACGATCGGACGGATGCCGTTCGGGTCGCGGAAGCCGACGATGCCGTAACCGGTGATCATTGCCACCACGGCGTAGCCACCCACGCAACGGTTGTGCACATCGGTCACTGCGGCGAACACGTCTTCTTCGGTTGGCTGCAGCTTGCCGCGCACCGCCAGCTCGTGGGCGAAGACGTTGAGCAGGACTTCAGAGTCGGAACTGGTGTTGACGTGACGCAGGTCAGACTCGTAGATCTCCTTGGCCAACTGTTCAACGTTGGTCAGGTTACCGTTGTGCGCCAGGGTGATGCCATAGGGCGAGTTGACGTAGAACGGCTGAGCCTCGGCCGAGGTCGAGCTGCCCGCGGTCGGGTAACGCACATGGCCAATGCCCATGTGCCCGACCAGGCGCTGCATATGGCGCTGCTGGAACACATCACGAACCAGGCCGTTGTCCTTGCGCAGGAATAACCGGCCATCATGACTGGTCACAATACCGGCAGCGTCCTGGCCGCGGTGCTGGAGGACGGTTAGCGCGTCATACAGCGCCTGATTGACGTTCGACTTACCGACGATACCGACGATGCCACACATGCGACGCAACCCCTACTTAATGAAACTGGACTGAGCAGCTCTCAAGGCGTCTTGGGCCCCAGAAGCTGATCCTTGAACGGGAGATCAGCCGGTGCGCTGATCCCGCTGGCTAGCCACTGACTGGTGAACCCCAGAATGAGGTTTTTCGACCAGTCAGCCACCAATAGAAATTGTGGTATCAGGCGCGAGTCCTGCCACCACTGGTCCTGTTGTACCGGCCCCAGGCTCAACAGCCCGACAGCCACCACCACCAGCAAGGCCCCACGGGCGGCACCGAATGCCATGCCCAGGAAGCGATCGGTCCCGGAAAGTCCGGTGACGCGAATCAGCTCGCCGATGAGAAAGTTGATCATGGCCCCCACCAGCAGGGTGGCGACGAAAAGAATGGCGCATCCGGCAATGACCCGGGCCGAAGGCGTCTGGATATAGGATTCCAGGTACTGCGACAGCGAGCCACCGAACATCCAGGCTACCGCACCGGCAATGATCCAGGTAAGCAGCGACAAGGCCTCTTTGACGAAGCCGCGCTTGAGACTGATCAGCGAAGAAATGGCGATGATCGCGAAAATCGCCCAGTCGACCCAGGTAAATGCCACAGTGTTGCCTGCAAACGGATAAGGCGGCGCATTTTACCAGAGCAGCGGGCTGTCGGTAAGCAGTGATTTGCCGCCCGGCGCCAGCCGGGCAGCGCCGCTTCAACTGCGCTCGGGCTGGAATCGCACAATGATGCCGTTGAGCTTCTGCTGGCGGCTGATCACCTCACGCAGACGCTCGGCTTCAGCGCGCTCGATCAGCGGCCCGACATACACCCGGTTCATGCCACCCGCCGAGCGGATGTAGGCATTGTATCCCTGGCTGCGCAGGGTTTTCTGGAGGTTATCGGCGCCCGCCCGGCTGGACAGGCTGGCCAGCTGTACCGACCAGCTGACCGGAAGGCCATTGGCGTCGATCTTGCCCGCTGCCGGCTTGGCGGCAGTGGCAACCGTGGCTGCAGGTTTGACTTCAGGCTTTGTTGCAGCTGGCGGTGGCGTCACCGGCTTGCTGGCAACCGTTGGCGCCGGGGCAGGAGCAGGCACCGGTACGGTCGCAGGAACTGCCGTGATGGGCGCGCTCGGCGTCTGCACGGGCGCTGTCGATTCGTCGACCACCACCGGGGCTTCGTCTGGAAGTACCTGCGGCTCGGGCACTGCCACCGGCTCGACCTGCACCGGGGCCATGGTCGGCGCTGCTGGCGCCTCCGGCGCATCGACACGCACCTGACGCATCTCGTCTTCACGGGAGAACAGCATCGGCAGGAAGATCACCGCCAGTGCGACCAGCACCAGCGCACCGACCATCCGCTGCTTGACCACTTTATCCAGCAATGCCATCTGCCCTTTCCTCCATGGCGTGCCGGTCCAGCCACTGCAGGGCTTCGCCGACACAGAAAAACGATCCGAACAGCACGATTTCATCATCGGCCGTTGCCAGCGCGCACTGACCGTCAAGTGCATCCGCCACGCTGGAATAACGCACGACCTCGGCACCAAAACCAGCCAGGGTCGCCTCAAGCTCATTCGCCGGCCGGCTGCGCGCCGTGTCCAGCGGCGCAACCGCCCACTGCTGGAATTCAGCCAGCAACGGCTGCACCACACCTTCAAGGTCTTTGTCGGCCAACAGACCGAACACCGCCAGGCGCTTGCCCTGCACCGGGCGCTCGGCAAGACGTCGGGCCAGGTACTCGGCAGCGTGCGGGTTGTGCCCGACATCCATGAGGATAGTCAACGACTTGCCCTGCCAGCGAAATGCCCGACGATCCAGGCGACCGACGATCCGCGTAGCGCGCAACGTTGCCGCAAGCTGCCCGGCATCCCAGGGTAGCCCCAGCAGCAGGTAGGCTTGCAGCGCCAACGCGGCGTTTTCCATCGGCAGGTCGAGCAATGGCAAGTCATGCAGTTCAACCTGCTGGCCGGCACTGTCCAGGCCGCGCCATTGCCAGCACTGGTCGGTGCTGGCCAGATCGAAATCACGCCCACGCAGGAAGAACGGGCAGCTCAGCTCGCGCGCCTTGTCCAGCAGCGGTTGTGGCGGATTGAGGTCGCCGCACAGCGCCGGTTTGCCTTGACGGAAGATACCGGCCTTCTCGAAGGCCACCGATTCACGGGTGTCCCCCAGGTAGTCGGCATGATCGACACCGATGCTGGTAACCAGCGCCATGTCGGCATCGACAATATTGACCGTGTCCAGACGACCACCCAGCCCTACTTCAAGCACCACGGCATCCAGCGCCGACTGCCTGAACAGCCAGAACGCGGCCAGCGTGCCGGCTTCAAAGTAGGTCAGGGAAATATCACCGCGCGCGGCCTCAACAGCAGCAAACGCTTCACACAGCTGCTGATCGCTGGCTTCACGGCCGTCGATCTGCACCCGCTCGTTGTAGCGCAGCAGGTGCGGCGAGCTGTAGACCCCGACCTTGAGGCCCTGGGCGCGCAATAAGGCCGCCAGAAAGGCGCAGGTCGAGCCCTTGCCATTGGTGCCCGTCACGGTGATGACCCGTGGCGCCGGCTTGTCCAGCCCGAGCCTGGCCGCAACCTGTTGCGAACGCGCCAGGCCCATGTCGATGGCCGAGGGGTGCAACTGCTCGAGATAGGCGAGCCAGTCGCCAAGGGTACGTTGGATCATACGGTGGCAGGCGCCGGCGGTACGACGATTGGCTCAAGCACGGGGGCTACGAACTTCGGCGTTGGCAGGCCCATCATCTGCGCCAGCAGGTTACCCAGGCGCTGACGCATTTCCTGGCGCGGGATGATCATGTCGATGGCACCGTGCTCCAGGAGGAACTCGCTGCGCTGGAAGCCTTCCGGCAGCTTCTCGCGCACGGTCTGCTCGATCACGCGAGGACCGGCGAAGCCGATCAGCGCCTTGGGCTCACCGACGATGACATCGCCGAGCATCGCCAGGCTGGCGGATACGCCACCGTAGACCGGGTCGGTCAGAACCGAGATGAACGGAATGCCTTCTTCGCGCAGGCGCGCCAGCACCGCGGAAGTCTTGGCCATCTGCATCAGCGAGATCAGCGCTTCCTGCATACGCGCGCCGCCGGAGGCCGAGAAGCAGACCATCGGGCAACGGTTTTCCAGGGCGTAGTTGGCCGCGCGTACAAAGCGCTCACCGACAATGGCCCCCATCGATCCGCCCATGAAGGAGAACTCAAAGGCGCTGACCACAACCGGCATACCCAGCAGGGTACCGCTCATGGAGATCAGCGCATCTTTTTCGCCGGTCTGCTTCTGGGCAGCGCTCAGGCGATCCTTGTACTTCTTGCCATCACGGAATTTCAGGCGGTCAACCGGCTCCAGCTCGGCGCCCAGCTCGGCGCGGCCTTCGGCATCGAGGAAAATGTCGATGCGCGCACGCGCGCCGATGCGCATGTGGTGGTTGCACTTGGGGCAGACATCCAGGGTCTTTTCCAGCTCCGGACGATACAGCACGGCCTCGCAGGACGGGCACTTGTGCCACAGCCCTTCAGGTACCGAACTCTTCTTCACCTCGGAACGCATGATCGAAGGGATCAGTTTGTCTACTAACCAGTTGCTCATGCTTTCTTTCTCCAGTAACGGCGACCCGCAGGCTTTGGCTGCCAGGTTCGCGCGTATGCCCTTGAGCTCAATTCATGTATATCGCGATGAGGGGCCGGCTCCGACGCCTCGCGTACAGCGAGGTGCCCTGACACCGTTCCATCGTCAACCTGTAAGGGCGACGCCAATGGCGCCACCCGGTAATTTCGACCGCTCCATAGGTGCGGTCCGGCAGCACCGGGCTGCGAAAGCTATGGACGATGGCGCGCGGCCAGCCGTCACATCCGCAACAACAGACCTTATCACGCCTGCTTGACCGCCCCGACAAAGGCGTCGATCAGTGCGGCATCCTTGATGCCCTTGGCCTGCTCGACCCCGCCGCTGACGTCCACGGCATACGGGCGAACCTGGGCAATGGCGCTGGCAACGTTGGCGGGTGACAGCCCACCGGCGAGGATAATCGGCTTGCTCAGCTTTTCCGGCACCAGCGACCAGTCGAAGGCTTCACCCGTGCCGCCCGGTACCCCGGCAACATAGGTATCGAGAAGGATGCCACTGGCTTCGTTGTACAGCTTGCAGGCGGCCTCGAGGTCATCCCCCGGGCGCACCCGCAACGCCTTGATCCATGGTCGGTTATGACCCGCGCAATCGGCCGGGGTTTCATCGCCGTGAAATTGCAGCAGGTCCAGCGGCACCGCTTCGAGAATTTCGCCCAGTTCGCAGCGGCTGGCATTGACGAACAGACCCACTGTGGTGACGAAGGGTGGCAACGCGGCAATGATTGCCCGCGCCTGCTGCACATTCACCGCCCGCGGGCTTTTGGCATAAAACACCAGGCCAATGGCGTCCGCCCCCGCCTCGGCTGCGGCCAGCGCATCCTCGATGCGGGTAATACCACAGATTTTGCTGCGAACGGCGCTCATACCCTGTGAACCTCGGCTGATCTTGAGAGCTCCGGATGTTAGCAAATGGCGTGTGGGTCGTCAGCCGCCAGCGACTCGTAACCGGTGAGAAAGTGTGGGCCAATGTAACGCTCGGGCAAGGCGAACTCGTCGTGGTACTCCACCTGCACCAGATAAAGACCGAACGGGTGAGCGGTTACCCCGCCCGTGCGACGCTCGCGGCTTTCCAGCACCTCACGGGCCCATTCCACCGGACGCTCGCCGGCACCAATGGTCATCAGCACGCCGGCGATATTGCGCACCATGTGGTGCAGGAAGGCACTGGCGCGAATGTCCAGGACAATCATCTTGCCGTGGCGCGTCACCCGCAGGTGATGAAGGTTCTTGATCGGCGACTTGGCCTGGCACTGACCGGCACGGAATGCGCTGAAGTCGTGTGTTCCCACCAGGTACTCGGCGGCCAGCGCCATGCGCTCGACATCCAGCGGCCGGTGGTTCCAGGTCACTTCCTGCCCCAGATGCGCAGGGCGGATCTGGTCGTTGTAGATCACATAGCGGTAACGCCGCGCAATGGCTTTGAAGCGCGCATGAAAATGCGCAGGCATCTCTTTGGCCCAGCTCACACTGATGTCGTGGGGCAAATTGATATTGGCGCCCATGGTCCAGGCCTTCATGCTGCGCACCACCTGGGTATCGAAGTGCACCACCTGACCACAGGCATGCACGCCCGCATCGGTGCGCCCGGCGCACAGCAGCGTCACAGGCGAATCGGCAACTTTGGACAAAGCCTCTTCCAGGGTTTGCTGAACGCTCGGCACGCCATCGGCCTGGCGCTGCCATCCCCGGTAGCGCGAGCCTTTGTATTCGACGCCCAGAGCAATGCGAAAGAAGCCTTCGGCCGCCGATTCGGCAACCGTGTTATCAATAGTTTCCAAGAAGATACAGCCTGTCGATTTAGCAGATGGCGGGAATTATAACGACAACGGCCGCCCCCCGGGCAGCCCTCGGACGTACAAGGGCAGGACTCAGACCAGACGCGAGAGCATCTCCTCGGCTTCCTGCTTCTGGGTATCGTTACCCTCTTTACACACTTCGTCGAGAATGTCGCGGGCCCCGTCATGGTCGCCCATGTCGATGTAGGCGCGGGCCAGGTCAAGCTTGGTTGCCGCCTCATCGGCGCCGCCCAGGTAGTCAAACTCCAGGTCGTCACCCAGATCGTCGCTCAACGCGGCATCTTCGGCAGTAAAGTGCGGTTCGATGGACGGCTGCTCCAGGCTCTGGGACAGCTTGTCGAGCTCGGCGTTGACATCATCCAGTTCGGACGCAAAGCTCTTGGCCGCATCGGATTCATCGTCCAGCGACAGCGACAAGTCGAAGTCTTCCGGCAGCTCCAGCTCGCTCAGCGGGTCGAACTCCGGCATCGTTTCGTCGAAAGCCGCAAGCTCTGCAGCGATATCGATCGGCTCACTGACCGGCTGCGCGGCCGACTGCTCGAGCGGAACATCAAGGTCGAAGTCAGACAGGTCGTCAAGGGTGACGGGCGCCGCCTCGGTTTGCACGTCGACTGACGGCTCGACAACCGCTGTGTCGACCACAGGTTCCGGAACGACGACCTCCTCAGCCACTGCAGGCGCCTCTTCGAGTTGTGGCGCATCCAGTTCCAGACCTTGCAGGTCATCATCCAGGCTTAAGTCAAAGGCGCTGTCCAGGTCATCTTCGACAACCGGCTCCAATTCAGGCTCCAGCGCGGCAATCGCTTCGGGTTCGAGTTCGGGCGACGGCTGAACCTCTGGCTCCGGTTGAACCTCTGGCTCGACCGCCGGCTCATCGTTCAACAACGCCTGAACGTACTGGGCATCGAGCTCAGCAGCCAGGGCGGCCGCCCCCACACCACCGGCGACTGCCAATGCCGCCATGGCCGGGAAACGGCTCTTGAGGGATTCGACGTCGGCGTGGTTCTGGCCGGTAGCGATCAGTTGGCGCTCGTGCCCGACAAACGCATCACGGTCACCTTGACGCGCATACACCTCCATCAGCTTCAGGCGCAGGTCACTTCGTTGCGGCGCAGCTTCAACGGCGGGCTCAAGCAGGTCGGCTGCATGGTTGAGGCGACCGCGCGCAATGCTTAGCTCGACCTCGTCAAGCAACGCATCACCGGTCGGTTCCGGCGTCGCGTTGGCTGCCGGGGCTACCAGCGGTGCAGCCATGGGCTGCGGCTCGGTCGGCTTCACCTCAGGCCGGGTTTCAGCCACTGGTGCTTCGGCAGCACTGGCAGCCGCCGCCGACGCGGCGCCAACGGCAGGCGACAGGGTGACACTCGGCGGCGGGACTTCAAGGCCGTCGAAACTGCTCGGTGGCAGGTCCAGATCCGGGCCACGCTCGCCTTCTTCGGCCAGTGCACGGGCCATGCGCAGGTGCTTTTCCGCTTCCTGGTCAGCCTTGCGCTTGCGCGCCAACAGCAAGAGCAGCAGGAGCAACACCAGCAAGGCGGAGCCTGCGATCAACGCCAGCAACACCGGGTTGCCAAGGATGTCGTCAAGCACTTTGCTGGAGCTGGCAGGTGCCGTCTCGGCCGCTTCCGGCGTGGCCGCGTCGACCGCTGCCGGGGCCGGGGTCACCACCGGCTCGGCCGGTACAGGTTCAGCCGGCACCGGTTGAAGCTGCGCGTTGACGGCAGGTGGCGCTGCGTCTGCAGACGCCTCCTGATCAGCAGCGCCCTCGGCTTCGAGCTTGGCCAATTGATCATTCTTCAAGGCGATCAGGCGTTCCAGCTTGTCCAGCTGACTCTGCAGATCGGTCATGCGGCTTTTCAGCTCGGCATTGTCGCGTTTGGTCGTGTCGAGGTTTTCCTGGGCAACGGCAAGCTTGTCGCTGACCGCCTTGCTGCCACCGGCAGTTTTACCTTCGGGTGCCACCAGGCGCAGGTTGTCCTGCTGGGCAATGCGCGCCGGTGCCGCCTCGGTACCGGTGCGACGGGTCGCGTCCAGTTGCCGCGCGCGTGGCCCCAAACGCCGACCTTCACGCCAGGCCGCATACTGCTCGGCCACTTCGGTCACAGCCTGGCCCTGAGGAATGCTCATGACCTGCTGTTGATCGGGCATACGCAACACTTGGCCGGTTTTCAGCAAGTTGATATTGCCGTTGATGAAGGCATCCGGGTTCAAGGCCTGAATGGCCAGCATCGCTTGCTGCACCGACCCGCCCTGACGGGCTTTCGAGGCGATCTCCCACAAGGTGTCGCGACGCACCGTGGTGTAGCTGGAAGCAGCGCTGACCGCCGGATTGATCGCCGACTCGGGCTTGGCACCCGGCAACGCTGCAGCGTTGACCAACACGCTGTAGTCACGCAGCAACCGCCCGCTAGGCCACATCACCTGCACCAGGAACTTGACCATCGGCGCCGGCAACGGCTGACTGGACGTCACCCGCAGCACGCTCTTGCCGTTGGGATTGATGACTGGTGTAAAGATCAAGTCATTGAGAAAGGGCTGGCGTTCGATGCCGGCCTTGGCGAACTCTTCGGCCGGGGCCAGGCTCGGGGCCAGTTCGGCCGCGGTAAGGTCGCGCACATCAAGCAGTTCAATCTCCGCATCCAGCGGTTGGTTCTGCGCCGACTTAAGGGTCAGTTCACCCAAGCCGAGGGCATGCGCCATACCGGACGACAGCGCCGACGCTGCGGCAATTGCTAAGACCAGTTTGCGAATTCGAAGCATGACCTCTTCCTTTGAATGAACCGTCCCCGGCACCCGGGAAAAATCCCGGTAAAAATTATCTGCAAGTATCTTTTACACAACTTGTTTTATCAACAATTGCGCCAGCTGCACGGCGTTCAACGCCGCGCCTTTGCGCACGTTGTCGGTAGTCAGCCACAGATTGAGCTGTTCACTGTCGTCGATTCCGCCACGTACACGTCCAACATAGACCACGTCTTGTCCGACTGCGTCACCAACAGGGGTCGGATAATCACCCTCCTCGACCAGTTCAATGCTCGGCGCTGCCTCCAACGCTGCATTGACTGCCGCCAGGTCAATCGGTTCACGGCTTTGTACCGACACACTGTAGCTATCGCCGAAAAACACCGGGACTTGAATGCAGCTCACGGAAATCTTCAGTGCCGGCAAGCCCAGCACTTCGCGCAACTCGCTGACCAGGCGACGCTCCAGGGTACCGTGGCCCTCGGCGTCGCTGGCACCGACCTGCGCCAACAGGTTGAACGCCATTTGCCGGTCAAAGAAGCGCGGCTCCAGCGGGCGCGCGTTGAGCAGCTCGGCGGTCTGCCGGGCCAGTTCATTGACCGCTTCACGGCCCTGGGCCGACACCGCCAGGCACGCGGTGACGTTGATCCGCTCGATGTCGAGCAAGCCCTTGAGCGGTGCCAGGGTCACCGCCAGCGCCACGGCCGCTGCGCTCGGGCTGCTCACCTGAACCGGCACTGACAGGCTGTCAAGGCGCTGTGCATTGGCCTCGGGCACCAATGCTGGCGCCTGTTCGGCGGGCAAACCACCGGACAGGTCGATCACCGCACACCCCGCCGCCTGGGCGCGCGGGGCAAAACTGCGGGTGACTGCCGGGCCTGCGGCGAAAAAGGCCAGCTTGACCTTGCTGAAGTCGAAGCTGTCGACTTCGCGCACACGCAGGCTTTTGCTGCGAAACATCACACCGCTGCCGGCAGATTCGTTGCTGGCCAGCAGGTGCAAGGTACCCACTGGAAAGTCTTGCTCTTCGAGGATCTGTACCAGGGCTTCACCGACAGCACCGGTGGCACCGATCACGGCGATATCAATAGGCTGGCTCATGGAAAAATCCTCTGCTGGAACGACGGGAGCGGCACTGTACTTGGATTTCACTCAGGGCTCTACTGTGCCTACCATGGATAAATCCACGATGCCCCCAGGAAAACAAAAAGCCCGCGCTGTTACCAGCACGGGCTTTGTTCAACTCACCGCAGCGATCAACGCTCCAGCAGGATCCGCAGCATGCGGCGCAGCGGTTCGGCCGCACCCCACAGCAACTGGTCACCTACGGTGAACGCACCCAGGTACTGCGAACCCATGTTCAGCTTGCGCAAACGACCCACCGGAATGTTCAGGGTACCGGTAACGTTGGTCGGGCTCAGCTCCTGCATGCTGATCTCGCGCTGGTTCGGCACCAGCTTAACCCATGGGTTGTGCTGGCTGATCATGCCTTCGATATCGGCGATCGGTACATCTTTGTTCAGCTTGATGGTCAGCGCCTGGCTGTGGCAACGCATGGCGCCGATGCGCACGCAGATACCGTCGACCGGGATCGGGCTCTTGAAACGACCGAGAATCTTGTTGGTTTCGGCCTGGGCCTTCCACTCTTCGCGGCTCTGACCGTTAGGCAGCTCTTTGTCGATCCACGGGATCAGGCTGCCCGCCAGTGGCACACCGAAGTTTTCGGTCGGGTAGGCTTCGCTGCGCATGGCCTCGGCGACCTTGCGATCGATGTCGAGGATGGCGCTGGCCGGGTTGGCCAGGTCATCGGCGACCGCTGCGTGAGTGGCCCCCATCTGACGGATCAGTTCGCGCATGTTCTGCGCACCGGCACCGGAAGCCGCCTGATAGGTCATGGCGCTCATCCACTCGACCAGACCCGCTTCGAACAGGCCACCCAGGCCCATCAGCATCAGGCTGACGGTGCAGTTGCCGCCGATGTAGTTCTTGGTACCGGCATCGAGCTGCTGGTCGATCACCTTGCGGTTGACCGGGTCCAGCACGATGACTGCATCATCCTGCATACGCAGGCTGGAAGCCGCGTCGATCCAGTAGCCCTGCCAGCCGGCTTCGCGCAGCTTGGGGAAGACTTCACTGGTGTAGTCGCCACCCTGACAGGTCAGGATCACATCGAGGGTCTTGAGCTCTTCAATGCTGTAAGCGTCCTTGAGTGGCGCAATATCCTTGCCCACAGCCGGACCCTGGCCACCTACGTTGGAGGTGGTGAAGAACACCGGCTCAATAAGATCGAAATCCTGCTCTTCCAGCATCCGCTGCATGAGCACGGAACCGACCATACCGCGCCAACCGATCAGACCTACACGTTTCATCGCAACTACACCTTTGCTAAAAAGTGGGCCGCTGCTTCACATGGAAAAACAGCAGCGGGCCCGAGAGATTACAGATTCCGCAGCGCTGCGACTACTGCGTCGCCCATTTCCTGCGTGCCTACCTTGCTGCAACCGGCCGACCAGATGTCGCCGGTGCGCAAGCCCTGATCCAACACCAGGCTGACCGCCTTTTCAATAGCTTCGGCTGCTGCCTGCTGATTGAAACTGTAACGCAGCATCATCGACACCGACAAAATGGTTGCCAACGGGTTGGCAATGCCTTGCCCGGCGATGTCTGGCGCGGAGCCGTGGCACGGCTCGTACATGCCCTTGTTGCTGGCATCCAGCGACGCAGACGGCAGCATGCCAATGGAGCCGGTGAGCATGGAAGCCTCATCCGACAGGATGTCGCCGAACATGTTGTCGGTGACCATCACGTCGAACTGCTTGGGCGCACGCACCAGCTGCATGGCCGCGTTGTCGACGTACATGTGGCTCAGTTCGACATCCGGGTAGTCCTTGGCCACTTCCTCGACGATTTCGCGCCACAGCTGGCTGGATGCCAGAACGTTGGCCTTGTCCACCGAGCAGAGTTTTTTACCACGGACACGGGCCATGTCGAAACCGACACGGGCGATACGGCGGATTTCGCTCTCGCTGTACGGCAAGGTGTCGTAGGACTGACGCTCGCCGCCTTCCAGCTCGCGGGTGCCGCGCGGGGCGCCGAAGTAGATGCCGCCGGTCAGCTCGCGAACGATGAGGATATCCAGGCCGGCAACGATCTCTGGCTTGAGCGAGGAGGCATCTGCCAGTTGCGGGTATAGGATCGCCGGACGCAGGTTGGCGAACAGGCCCAGTTGCGAACGGATCTTCAGCAAGCCGCGCTCCGGTCGGATGTCGCGCTCGATCTTGTCCCATTTAGGGCCACCCACGGCGCCCAGCAGCACCGCGTCAGCCTGGCGCGCGCGCTCCAGGGTCTCGTCCGCCAGCGGCACGCCGTGCTTGTCGATGGCTGCGCCACCGATCACGTCATGGGACAGGCTGATACCGAGCTGGAACTTGTCGTTGGCCAACTCCAGCACCTTGACCGCTTCGGCCATGATTTCCGGACCAATGCCATCACCTGGGAGAATCAGAATCTGCTTGCTCATGGGTTCCTCTTGTTCGACTCAAGCGACACGCCGCAATGGCCTGCCGGAAAAATAATCAGCGCTCGGCCCAGAGCACCAGAACATCGGTGCTGAACGAGCCGTCGGCTTCAATCTGGTAATACTGCCGTACTTCTTCGCCCATCGCCTGCTGCAAATGGCGTATGGCGTCACACATTACCTGCGGTGTGCGCATGCGCTCTACCCAGGAACGGAACTCAAGGCGCAAGCGCTGACGGCTATGGCTGCGGATGAACAAGCCAGCGTCACTCACTTGCTGCAGCCATTGCGCAGCGGAGTAGTCGCGCACATGACTGGTATCGCGCAGCACTTCGACGCTTTGCAAATAGGTGTCGAGCAGCGGGCTGCCCGGCGACATCACGTCGATGAACGCGGCGACGCCGCCGGGTTTGAGCACCCGGCGTACTTCACGCAGGGCCAGGCCCAGGTCGCTCCAGTGGTGCGCCGAATAGCGGCTGAAGACAAAGTCGAAGCTGGCATCGGCGAACGGCAGGCGTTCGGCAGCACCGCATTCGGTGACGATATTGCCCAACTGCCGCTCGTCGGCGGTGGCTGCCACCACGTCGAGCATCTGTTGCGACAGGTCGTAAGCCACCACTTCGCGCACCAACGGTGCGACATGAAAACTGACATGCCCGGCACCACAGCCAAGGTCCAGCACACGTGCCCGGCCCTGGCCGGCCAGCTCAGCCTGGAGCAAGGCGAACTCGCTGCCCTGGGCGTGCACGGCGCTGCTCAGGTAGGCATTGGCCTGCTCGCCAAACTGGCGCTGGACGACATCCTCATGGCGGGTGCTGGTCATCACGATCTCCTTGGCCTTGATCGCTGGCAGCACCAGCGATGGCGTCAATCAATCAAGCGTCACGAAACAACCATGGCTGGCTGGCACGGTGCTTGGCTTCGAAGGTGGCAATTGCATCACTGTCCTGCAAGGTCAGGCCGATATCGTCCAGGCCGTTGAGCAGGCAGTGCTTGCGAAAGGCGTCGATCTCGAAGCTCAGGACCTTGCCGTCAGGGCGGGTTACGGTCTGCGCCTGCAGGTCGATGGTCAACTGATAGCCTGGGTCGGCTTCAACCTGCTTGAACAACTCGTCGACTTCCTCATCGCTGAGGATGATCGGCAACAGGCCGTTCTTGAAGCTGTTGTTGAAGAAGATATCGGCATAGCTCGGCGCGATGATGCTGCGGAAACCGTATTCTTCCAGTGCCCATGGCGCGTGCTCACGGCTGGAACCGCAACCGAAGTTCTCACGGGCGAGCAAAACGCTGGCACCCTGATAACGGTCGTGGTTCAAGACGAAGTCCGGGTTCTTCGGACGCTTGCTGTTGTCCTGGTACGGCTGGCCGACATCCAGGTAACGCCACTCGTCAAACAGGTTCGGACCAAAGCCGGTGCGCTTGATCGACTTCAGGAACTGCTTGGGGATGATCTGGTCGGTGTCGACGTTGGCACGGTCCAAAGGCGCGACGAGGCCGGTGTGCTGGGTAAAGGCTTTCATGCTGCGCTCCCTTGGATCAACTCACGTACATCGACAAAACGGCCGGTGACAGCGGCGGCGGCAGCCATGGCCGGGCTCACCAGGTGGGTACGGCCGCCAGCACCCTGACGGCCTTCAAAGTTACGGTTGGAGGTCGAGGCACAGTGCTCGCCGCTCTCCAGGCGGTCCGGGTTCATTGCCAGACACATGGAGCAGCCCGGTTCACGCCATTCGAAGCCGGCTTCAACGAAGATCTTGTCCAGGCCTTCTTTCTCGGCCTGGGCTTTGACCAGGCCCGAGCCCGGCACGACGATGGCTTGCTTGATGGTCGAGGCCACCTTGCGACCTTTGGCGATCTCGGCGGCAGCGCGCAGGTCTTCGATCCGCGAGTTGGTGCACGAGCCAATGAACACGCGGTCCAGCTGGATGTCGGTGATTGCCTGGTTGGCGCTCAGGCCCATGTACTTCAAGGCGCGCTCAATGGAACCACGCTTGACCAGATCCGCTTCGGCAGCAGGGTCCGGTACGCGCTGGTCAACCGCCAGCACCATTTCCGGCGAAGTGCCCCAGCTGACCTGCGGCTTGATCTGCGCGGCGTCGAGCTCGATCACGGTATCGAACACGGCGTCGGCGTCGGACACCAGGTCTTTCCAGGCTTCTACCGCCTGCGCCCACTGCTCGCCCTTCGGCGCATACGGGCGACCTTTGACGTATGCGACGGTCTTCTCATCGGTCGCGACCAAACCTACCCGCGCGCCCGCTTCGATGGACATGTTGCAGATGGTCATGCGCCCTTCTACCGACAGGTCGCGGATGGCGCTACCGGCGAACTCCATGGCGTGGCCGTTGCCACCGGCGGTGCCGATCTTGCCAATCACCGCCAGCACGATGTCTTTGGCGGTCACGCCAAACGGCAACTGACCTTCGACACGCACGAGCATGTTCTTCATTTTCTTGGCCACCAGGCACTGGGTGGCGAGCACATGCTCGACTTCCGAAGTACCGATGCCATGCGCCAGAGCACCAAAAGCGCCATGGGTGGAGGTGTGCGAGTCGCCGCAGACCACGGTCATGCCCGGCAAGGTCGCGCCCTGCTCCGGGCCGATAACGTGAACGATGCCCTGACGCACGTCGTTCATCTTGAATTCGGTGATGCCGTACTCGTCGCAGTTTTCGTCGAGGGTCTGCACCTGCAGGCGCGACACCTGGTCGACAATGGCGTCGATGCCGCCCTTGCGCTCCGGCGTGGTCGGTACGTTGTGGTCAGGCGTGGCGATGTTGGCATCGATGCGCCAGGGTTTGCGGTTGGCCAGGCGCAGGCCTTCGAAGGCTTGCGGCGACGTCACTTCGTGAATGATGTGACGGTCGATGTAGATCAGCGCCGACCCATCGTCGCGCTGTTTGACCAAATGCGAATCCCAGAGCTTGTCGTAGAGCGTTTTGCCGGCCATCAGACTGTTCCTCATCAGCGTCTTTCTATGCCAATAACCACTTGGCTTGTACGGACGATGCTATGCGGTTAGATTGGATAACTCAAATTCATAATTTTTATGCTTTGGATAACCAAAGGGAATACGTAAGCCGTGGACGTCGCCAACCTCAATGCCTTCATCGCCGTGGCTGAAACCGGCAGCTTTTCCGGGGCCGGCGAACGCCTGCACCTCACCCAGCCGGCCATCAGCAAACGTATTGCTGGCCTGGAGCAGCAGCTGGATGTACGCCTGTTCGACCGCCTCGGGCGCGAAGTCAATCTCACCGAAGCTGGCCGCGCGCTCCTGCCTCGGGCCTACCAGATCATCAACGTACTGGATGACACTCGCCGCGCCCTGACCAATCTTACCGGCGAAGTGGCAGGTCGTCTGACCCTGGCGACCAGTCACCATATCGGCCTGCACCGCTTGCCGCCGGTTCTACGCACGTTCACCCGACAGTATCCGGCGGTGGCACTGGATATTCAGTTTCTCGATTCGGAAGCGGCCTACGATGAAATTCTCCATGGCCGTGCAGAAATCGCCGTGATTACCCTGGCGCCGGAGCCGCACAATCTGGTCCGTGCGGTACCGGTGTGGGACGACCCGCTGGACTTCGTCGCCGCCCCCGAACACGCGCTGGCGAGCAACGGCGCCGTGAGCCTGGCCGATGTCGCCCATCACCCGGCAGTGTTCCCTGGCGGCAATACATTCACCCACCACATCGTGCAACGCCTGTTCGAGGCCCAGGGCCTGACGCCCAACATCGCCATGAGCACCAACTACCTGGAAACCATAAAAATGATGGTTTCGATCGGCCTGGCGTGGAGTGTACTGCCGCGTACTATGCTCGATGAGCAAGTTGCGCCTATCGCTTTGCCCGGCATACAGCTGTCCCGCCAGCTAGGCTACATTCTGCACACTGAACGAACGTTATCGAATGCGGCCAAAGCCTTCATGGCCTTGCTCGACAGCCACGCAAGGCAGCCCTGATCCAACGAGGTAAAACCCGGTCAGTACGACTCTCAAGGACGCGTCACCCGCCAAAGGTCTGGTAACCGATGCCCAAATCAGCAAATCGCTTTCCGCGCCTGCCGCGCATCCATGCGGCAGACCCCCAGGCGTTGGAGCAGACCTGGGAAAACGCGCCGCAGTTGCTGTCGGCGTTGAATGGCGCGCGCCTGGGCGCCTGGTTCTGGGATATTGAAACCGGTCAGATCAGTTGGTCCAGGGGCACCCAGGCACTGTTTGGATTCGACCCCCAACAGCCGCTGCCCAACGATGTCGACTATCTGGATTTGCTGCCCCCCGAAGACCGCGCCCGCGCCTTGCAGGCCTTCAATGCAATCATCAGCGGCGAACCGGTGGAGCAAGCCTTGCGCCACCGCATCTACTGGCCCGATGGCAGCCTGCACTGGCTGGAAATCAACGGCAGCCTGGTCAAGGACAAACACGGTCGGCCGCAGATGGTTGGGGTGATCCGCGAAATTACCCGCCAGCGCGAGCGCGAGACCGCGCTGATCAATTCGGAAAAGCGCTTCGCCACCCTGTTTCACCTGAGCCCCAACGTCGTCCTGCTGACCCGCCGATCCGACGGCCTGATCTACGAGGTCAACCAGCACTTTGAAAAGACTCTCGGCTGGCCGGGTCATCAGGTCATCAACAAGACCACCATCGAGCTCGGCCTGTGGGCCAACCCGATGCAGCGCCATGCCGTGCTCGACGCCACCCGCGACAACAGCGGCCCGGTGACCCTGGAAGTGCAGTTTTGCGCCAGCAACGGCAAGGTGCACGACGGCATTCTCAGCGCCCAGAGCATCGAGTTCGAAGGTACGGTCTACCTGCTCAGTACCTTCGTCGACACCAGCGAGCACAAACGTGCCGAGCAGGCCTTGAAAGACAGCCAGGAGCGCCTGGACCTGGCCCTGGATTCCGCACAGCTGGGTACCTGGGACTGGCACATTCCCAGCGGCATGCTCTACGGCTCGGCCCGCGCCGCGGAACTGCACGGCCTCGACCCGGTACCCTTCCACGAGTCGTTCGAAGCGTTCTTCGAGGGGGTTCCGGAACATGAGCGCAATTCCATGCGCAAGGCCTACCGCAGCCTGCGTGAGGGGCCGGCCGGCAACTACCAGATCACCTACCGGATCCAGCTGGAGAACGGTGCCTCACGCTACATCGAGAGCCGAGCGCGGTTGTACCGCGATGAACAGGGCAACCCGTTGCGCATGGCCGGCACCCTGCTCGACATCACCGAACAGGTCGAACGTGAACAGCGCCTGACCAGTTCGGAGGAAAAATTCGCCAGCCTGTTCCAGGCCAGTCCCGACCCGATTTGCGTGACGCGCCAGGACACCGGTCAGTTTATCGAGATCAACCCGGCGTTCACCCAGATCTTTGGCTGGGACGCCAGCCAGGTCATCAACCGTACCGCGGAAGAAATAGGCCTGTGGGCCGGCTCTCCCGAGCGCGCGCGGCGTATCGAACAGGTCATTCGCGACGAGGCCCTGAACAATGTCGCCGTAGTGATCAACCACAAGGACGGCCAGCCCCTGACCTGTGTGATATCCAGCCGGCTGATCACCGTGGAGGAACAACCGTGCAGCGTCACCACCCTGCGCGACATCACCCAGCAACAGCGCGCCGAAGCTGCACTGAAAGCCAGCGAAGAGAAGTTTGCCAAGGCGTTCCATTCCAGCCCCGACGCCATCACCATTACCGAGCTTGAAAGCGGCCGTTACCTGGAGGTCAATGACGGCTTCTGCCGCTTGACCGGCTACAGCACCGACGAAGTGCTTGGCCGCACCGCCAGCGAAATCGGAATCTGGGCCGACGACAAGCAGCGCACAACCCTCATCAGTGAACTCAAGGACAAGGGCCGGGTACACCACCGCGAGATGCTCGGGCGCAACAAGCGCGGCGAGATCCTCACCGTTGAAGTCTCGATCGAACCGATTACCCTCAACGAAACACAATGCCTGTTGCTGACTGCCCGTGATGTCAGTCAGCTGAAGAACGCCCAGGCGCAAATCCGCCACCTGGCCTACCACGACCCGCTGACCAACCTGCCGAACCGCGCCCTGCTGATGGACCGCCTGAGCCAGCAGATCGCCTTGCTCAAGCGCCACAACCTGCGCGGCGCCCTGTTATTTCTCGACCTTGACCACTTCAAGCACATCAACGACTCCCTCGGCCATCCGGTCGGCGACACGGTGCTGAAGATCATCACCGCCCGCCTCGAAGCCAGCGTGCGCCTGGAAGACACCGTGGCGCGCCTGGGCGGGGATGAATTCGTCGTGCTGCTCAGTGGCCTTGAAGGCAGCCGTGACGAGGTCACGGAGAAAGTCCGCGGCCTGGCCGACACCCTGCGCGAACTGCTGGCCGAGCCGATGTCGCTGGATGGCCAGCGCCTGCAGGTAACTCCCAGCATCGGCGTGGCGCTGATTCCCGACCACGGCACCACCCCGGCCGACCTGCTCAAGCGTGCCGATATTGCCCTGTACCGGGCCAAAGATTCCGGGCGCAACACCACTCAGCTGTTCCACACCACCATGCAAAAGGCCGCCAGCGAGCGCCTGCGCATGGAAAGTGACCTGCGCATGGCCCTGGCCCGCGGTGAACTCGCCCTGCACTTTCAGCCCCAGGTCGATGCCCGCGACAACCGCATCATCGGCGCCGAAGTGCTGCTGCGATGGCACCACCCGCAACTGGGCCAACAGCCACCTGCGCAGTTCATCCAGGTACTGGAAGAGAGCGGCCTGATTCTCGAAGTGGGCAGCTGGATACTCGACGAAGCCTGCGACGCCTGCGCCGGAATGCTGCGTGACCACTTGATCGACATGGACGATTTCAGCCTGTGCGTGAACATCAGCCCACGGCAGTTTCGCCAGAACGACTTTGTCGAACGCGTATTGCGCAGCCTCGACGACTTCAGCCTGCCGTACAAAATGCTCAAGCTGGAAATCACCGAAGGCATTGTCATCCAGAACCTGGAAGACACCATCAACAAAATGCGCGAGCTCAAACGCTATGGCGTGAGCTTTGCCATGGATGATTTTGGGACCGGTTATTCATCGCTGACCTACCTCAAGCGCCTCCCGGTGGATGCCCTGAAGATCGATCAGTCGTTCGTGCGCGACGCGCCGGTGGACCCCAACGATGCCGAAATCGTCCGGGCGATCGTCGCCATGGCGCGCAGCCTGGAGCTGGCGGTCATTGCCGAGGGGGTTGAGTTGTCCGAACAGCTGGAGTTTCTGGAACGGCTGGGCTGCCACCTGTATCAGGGGTATTTGCATAGCCGGCCGTTGCCGCTGGGGGAATTTCGGCGGATGTTGCTGGAAATGCCTGCGCTGTAGAGTCCGGATTGAGCCCCCAACAAAAAGGGCACCCGAAGGTGCCCTCTTTTACAACATCACCTCACTCAGTTCAGAGCAGGCTTGCTATCCCCATTGATCGGGATGCGTTTGGCTTTCGCCTCTTCCGGCACAATTCTCAGCAGATCGATGCTGAGCAAACCATTGGCCAGGCCCGCCGCCTTCACTTCGATATGGTCGGCCAGGCGGAAGGACAACTTGAACGCCCGCTGGGCAATGCCCTGATGCAGATAGGTAACGCTTTCACCGTTGCTTTCACGTTTGCCGCCAGTGACGGTCAACACGCCTTTTTCAACTTGCAGATCCAGATCCTGCTCCTGGAAGCCGGCTGCAGCAACGACGATTCGATAGTGGTCTTCGCCATGTTTCTCAACGTTGTAGGGAGGGTAGCTGCTACCCGCCTCATTACGCGCCGCAGATTCGAACAGGTCATTGAAACGGTCGAAGCCTACGGAATGACGGAACAGTGGAGCCAGAGAAAAAGCAGTAGTCATGATGCATCTCCTGAAAATCAGCGAGGTTGTTTAGTAACGCGACCCGACTTCGGCATCGCGTACTCCTTAGATAAGGACCCTCGCCTGCTTTTCAAGCACCCCTGAAAAAATTTTTCAGGCCGCCTCGCTGACCGGCATGCCGATCAATTGCCCCACCCGATCACAGTCGGTTTCGCGGCGCAGTTCGGTGAACAATGCCACCGCCTCGGGGTAGGTGCGGGTCAACATTGCCACCCATTGCTTCAAGCGCCCCGGTGCCTGACGCGGGGTCATCTGCGCCCGGGCCTGAAGCCAGAAGTCCTGGATCAGCGGCAACAGGCTCTGCCAATCCATCGGCACGAACTCGACACCGTCGCGCTCCGCTGCAATCTGCCGCGCCAGGTCCGGGCGCGACACCAGGCCACGACCGAGCATGATGTCTTCGACACCGCTCACCTCGCGGCAGCGCCGCCAATCGTCCAGGGTCCAGACCTCACCGTTGGCGTACACCGGCACCTTGACCACGTCCTGCACTTTCGCCACCCACTCCCAGTGCGCGGGCGGCTTGTAGCCATCAACCTTGGTTCGCGCATGCACCACCAGTTGCTCGGCGCCGCCTTCGGCCAAGGCCAGCGCGCAATCCAGGGCACCGTCAGGGCTGTCGAAGCCCAGGCGCATCTTGGCGGTGACCGGTATGTGCGCAGGGACCGCGCGGCGCACTTCGCGCAAGATGGCGTGAAGCAGTTCCGGCTCCTTGAGCAGCACCGCCCCGCCACGGGACTTATTCACCGTCTTGGCCGGGCAGCCGAAGTTCAGGTCAATTACCGGCGCGCCCAGCTCACAGGCCAATACCGCGTTTTCCGCCAGACAAACGGGATCGGAACCGAGCAATTGCACGCGCAACGGCACCCCGGCTGCGGTCTGCGCGCCCTGACTCAACTCGGGTGCGAGTTTGTCGAAGGTCGCCGCAGGCAACAGCCGGTCACAGACGCGAATGAATTCAGTGACACACCAGTCGATGCCGCCCACTTGGGTCAGTACGTCACGAAGGATGTTGTCGACCAGCCCCTCCATCGGGGCCAGGGCAATTTGCATGGGTGGCATCTCGGGCAAAAAGGCGCGCAGTCTAGCAAAATCCGCGCACTACAGCGCTCCGGTCATCAGCGCCTGTCCATAACCCTCAATGAACTCAGCCGGCATACGCTTGGGTCGCCCTGTGGATAACTCGATGCAGACAAAGGTGGTTTGCGCGCGCAGCAAAGTGGTGCCGTCACTGGGGCGTACCAGCTGGAATCGCCGGGTCATCTTCAGGCGCTGATCCCAGTCGACAATCCAGGTGGCCAGTTGCAACTCGTCGTCTTCATAGGCGCTGGCGAGGTAATCAATTTCGTGACGTACCACTGCCATCGCCCGGTCCAGGCGCCGGTATTCGGCAAGATCCAGCCCCAGGCGCTGGGAATGCCTCCAGGCGCAGCGCTCCAGCCAGGTGACATAAACCGCGTTATTGGCGTGGCCGAGGCCATCGATGTCATCGGCAGCGACGCGCAGATCGATCGTGAACGGTGTTGCCAGATCCCAACTCATGCCCGCTCCAGGTCTGTGGTGAACGGGCATGAGTGTAACGGATGCTCAGGCCAATTGCCGCGCCGGCGAATGACGATGCGCCAGTAGCGCCAGCACGCCTTCGATCACCTGCGGGTCGGACAGAACCCGCTGGTGCCCGCCTTCCGGCAGCAGCAACAGGCGGCTGTCGAACCATGCCTGGTGGATGACCTGGGCCTCGCTGGCCGGCACCAGGCGGTCGTCTTCGGCGTGTACGATCAGCGCGGGAATGTCCAGTTGATAGCCGCTGACGTCCAGGCGGCCGAGCGGTATGCCAACGCCCCGTTCGACCTGGCGCACAAAGGCGGCACGCGCCCGTGTCGGCAGCCCCAGGTGCTTGGCGAAACGCCGCAGCACACCCAGCAACTGCGCCGGCGCCGCAACGCTAACGGCCGCTTCGGCACGCAGCCCCCACTGCAATGCGAGCATGACGCTAGCGCCGCCCATCGAGTGACCGATCACCGCTTTCAAGGGCGGCAACTCCGCCGCCGCTTCCAGCAGGGCCCGGGCGAACAGCACGACATCCGCCTGATTGCCCGGCGAATGGCCATGAGCGGGGCCTTCAAGCGACACGGCGGTATAGCCGGCCTGCACCAGCGTTTCGATCAGGTTCGCGAACTGGGTGGGCCGCCCTTCCCAGCCGTGCATCAACAACACCGTCGGCCCTTGCCCCCAGCGCAGCGCGGACAAGCCAAAACGCAGGGTGATGCGCTCGGCACGTGCCAGCAGCGGCAACTCCCACTCACGCGGCGGCAGGTTGCGCGGAGTCAGGAAGGCGCGGTGCATCTTGCCGGCAATGTGCTCTGGCGCCAGCCGTCCAAGGGTGCCGTTGACGCTACGAATCCAGCTCAAGGTATTCATCGCTTCGCTCCGGGGCTCTCGCTCGTTCAGACAACCGCCGACTTGGCGGCACGCAGGATACGGTCAGACAATTCGCCAGTGCCAAAGGCACGGGCCAGGGTCAGGCCGCCGATCATCAGGGCCATGTCGGCCAGCACTTTGTCGGCGTCTTCCGGGCTGTCCGCCAGGTTGGCCATCATCAGCTCCAGGTGATCGGCCAGTACTTGGCGAAAGGCGTCAGGCAGGCGCGCCATCTCGCCCAGGGCAGTCGGCAGCGGGCAGCCCCGCTCGGTGGCGTCGCGGTGTTTGCGCGACAGGTAGAACGCGGCCACCAGCGCGCGGCGCTCTTCACCGCTCATGCTCGGATCGACCTCGGCCAGCAAGGCCCGGCGCTCGGCCAACAGCTGGCTGAAGGCTTCAAGCATCAACGCATCCTTGCTGTCGAAGTGCGCGTAGAAGCCACCCACCGTCAGCCCGGCGGCGCTCATGACCTGGTTGACGCTGGGCTCGGCAGGCCCGTGCTGGATCAGCGCGCTGCAGGCTGCATCGAGAATCCGCTCGCGGGTTTTCGCTTTTTTGTCGTTCATGACCGGCCTCCGAATATTATGAGTAGAATATTATTCTCATCATATTTTTCCGCAAGCGTTTTTTCTGTCCGCTTGTCGCGTCGAGATCGAGAGGGAGGAAAAAAGGAAAGGAAAACTTTTTTCGGGGCAAAAACAAAAGGCTCATTCAATAATCGAATGAGCCTTGAAATCCCACAAAGTGGGTAAAATGGCGTCCCCTAGGGGACTCGAACCCCTGTTACCGCCGTGAAAGGGCGGTGTCCTAGGCCACTAGACGAAGGGGACTTGTAACCTTCGTACAGATCCGTTTTCACGAATCCTGGCAAAATTGGTGGAGCTAAGCGGGATCGAACCGCTGACCTCCTGCATGCCATGCAGGCGCTCTCCCAGCTGAGCTATAGCCCCAGATTTCTAGCCTCGCGGCCCAGCGACTTCTTTCGATGTCGCTTGTGTAAAACTGGCGTCCCCTAGGGGACTCGAACCCCTGTTACCGCCGTGAAAGGGCGGTGTCCTAGGCCACTAGACGAAGGGGACGAACCTTCTTACCTTGACAACCCGGCTGCTGGAACCCGGTTGACTTCGCAGTCAGTGTAGCTGACTACGAATCGGAATTTGGTGGAGCTAAGCGGGATCGAACCGCTGACCTCCTGCATGCCATGCAGGCGCTCTCCCAGCTGAGCTATAGCCCCACAATGTCGCTCTGAACTGAATCGCTTGGCTGGGTGCTTCGCGTTTCGTTTCGTTCATCGCTGTGGACGGGGCGCATATTAAGATCGGATGGCGAACCTGTCAAATATATTTTCAACAAAATTCAAAAAAAATTTCCGAGATAACAACCACTTACCACCCTGCCCCGGTTTCAGCCCGCAAAAACGGGGGTTGCAGGCGGGTGCCTGTAGGAGCGGATTCATCCGCGATGGACTGCGCGGCAGTCCCAATTGGGGGCCGCTGTGCGGCCCATCGCGGATGAATCCGCTCCTACAGAATCACAACGCGATCCGCTGTCAGGCGATAGTGCCCAACAGCTTCTCCCACTCTTTGTTCTCTTTCTTCGACACACCACCGAGCAAATCCAGCGCCTGACGCAGACGGTAGCGGGTCAGGTCAGGGCCAAGGATTTCCATGGCATCGAGCACCGACACGGAGCTTGCCTGGCCACTGATTGCCGCGAACATCAGCGGCATGGCATCACGCAGCTTCAGCTCCAGCGCTTCGACCACCGCCTGGATGCAACCGGTGATACGGTCTTTTTCCCACTGACGGAGGCTTTCCAGCTTCCACAGGATCAACTGGATAACCTGGCGCACCTGATCGGCCGACAGTTTCTTGTGCTCGAACAGTTTGGCATCGAGTTTCAGCGCGCCTTCAAAGAAGAAGCCACCCAGCGGGGCGATCTGGCTGAAGGTCTCTACCCTGCCCTGCACATGTGGCGCGATCTTCATCATGTAGTCGCTGTTGAACGCCCACTTCTGCACGCGCGCAGCAAACTCTTCCACCGGCAGGTCGCGCAGCCACTGGCCGTTGAGCCAGGACAGCTTCTCGATATCGAAGATCGGCCCGCCCAGGGAAACCCGCGACAGGTCGAAATGCTCGACCATCTCCGCCAGGGAGAACTTTTCACGCTCGTCCGGCATCGACCAGCCCATGCGCCCCAGGTAGTTGAGCATGGCTTCCGGCATGAAGCCCATACGCTCGTAGAACGTCACCGAGGTCGGGTTCTTGCGTTTGGACAGTTTGCTCTTGTCCGGGTTACGCAACAGCGGCATGTAGCACAGGGTCGGCTGTTCCCAACCGAAGTATTCGTACAGTTTGATCAGTTTCGGTGCCGACGGCAGCCATTCTTCGCCACGCAACACGTGGGTGATGCCCATCAGGTGGTCATCGACGACGTTGGCCAAGAAGTAGGTCGGCAGACCATCGGTCTTCATCAGGACCTGCATGTCCATGCGATCCCACGGGATCTCGACATCGCCACGGAGCATGTCCGGCACCACGCAGACGCCTTCGCTCGGCACCTTCATGCGGATCACATGCGGCTCGCCTGCGGCCAGGCGGCGCTGCACTTCTTCAGCCGAGAGCAGCAAGGCGCGGCCATCGTAGCGCGGGGTTTCGCCGCGGGCCATCTGCTCGGCACGCATCTGATCCAGCTCTTCGGCGGTGCAGAAGCACGGGAACGCGTGGCCCATGTCGACCAGTTGCTGGGCGTACTGCTTGTAGATATCGCCCCGCTCGCTCTGCCGGTACGGGCCATGCGGGCCGCCGACGTCCGGACCTTCGCTCCACTCGATGCCGAGCCAGCGCAGGGCGTCGAAGATCTGCTGTTCCGACTCGCGGGTCGAACGCAG
This sequence comes from Pseudomonas alkylphenolica, assembly GCF_016009175.1. Classification (GTDB taxonomy): domain Bacteria; phylum Pseudomonadota; class Gammaproteobacteria; order Pseudomonadales; family Pseudomonadaceae; genus Aquipseudomonas; species Aquipseudomonas alkylphenolica_B. The sequence goes on along the minus strand of NZ_JADUCM010000037.1, from coordinate 3,048 downwards.
CTGGTCGGTATCTTCGATACGCAGGATGAACTCGCCGCCGTGCTGCTTGGCAAAGCAGTAGTTGAACAGGGCGATGTAGGCGGTGCCGACATGGGGATCGCCAGTAGGCGAAGGCGCGATACGCGTGCGAACGGTGGTCATGGACTGTCTCGAACTAGAGATGAAACAAAGGCAGGATGTTAACAGGGAGCGGGCATCGGGCTCCAGCAATGGGCGCAATCACCCCTTGTGGATGCGGATCCAAACACGGTTAAATTTGCTTACATTTTTGGAACGATGGTACCCATGCCCGCTCAACTCAAACGCCGCCTGCTGGTTTTTCTCACGCTGGTCCTGCTGATTGCCCTCGCCTTTCTTGCCCACTGGTACTTCAAAGGGCGCTTCTACGAAAGCACCGACAACGCCTATGTGCAGGGCGAAATCACCCGCGTGTCCAGCCAGCTTAGCGCTCGCATCGACGAAGTGCTGGTACAGGACAACCAGCATGTGGCCAAGGGCGACCTGCTGGTACGCCTCGAGCCGGATGATTTTCGTCTGGCCGTAGACCGTGCCCGCGCCGCCCTCGACACCCGCCAGGCCGAGCGCCTGCAAGCCGAAAGCCGCCTCACCCAGCAAGCCAGCATGATCGCCGCCGGTCAGGCCCAGGTCGCCGCCAATCAGGCCACACTGGGCCGCGCCGTACTGGACCTGACCCGCGCCGAAGCCCTGCGCAAGCCAGGCTTCGTCTCCGAAGAGCGGGTCACCACTCTGTCGGCGGAAAACAATGTCGCCCGCTCCCAAGTGAGCAAGGCCCAGGCCGACCTGCAAGGCCAGCGTCAGCAGGTCAATGCCCTGACCGCTGAAATCAAGCGTCTGGATGCGCAGATCGTCAATGCACGTACCGACCTGGCCCAGGCCGAGCTGAACCTGACCCGCAGCGAAATCCGTGCACCGATCAGCGGCATGATCGGCCAGCGCGCCGCCCGCAATGGTCAGGTGGTTCAGGCCGGCGCCTACCTGTTGTCGATTGTCCCGGACGAAGCCATCTGGATTCAGGCCAACTTCAAGGAAACCCAGATTGGCCACATGCAACCCGGGCAAAACGCCGAACTGGTGTTCGACAGCTACCCCGACACCCCGATCGCGGCCCGTGTCGACAGCCTGTTCGCGGCCTCCGGCGCGCAGTTCAGCCTGCTGCCACCGGATAACGCCACCGGCAACTTCACCAAGGTGGTGCAGCGCATTCCAGTCAAGCTGACCTTCGCTGCCGATAACCCGTTGCAAGGGAGGATTCGTCCGGGCATGTCGGTCACCGCGACCGTAGACATCCGGGATACCGCCGACCATGGCCGGTGATGCGCTGATCCGTCCCGTCGGCGAGCCCAGCCGACGCGACTGGATCGCAGTGATGAGTGTGATGCTCGGCGCCTTCATGGCGGTGCTCGACATCCAGATCACCAACTCCTCGCTCAAAGACATCCAGGGCGCCCTCTCGGCGACGCTGGAAGAAGGCTCGTGGATCTCCACCTCGTACCTGGTGGCCGAGATCATCATGATCCCGCTCACCGCCTGGCTGGTGCAGTTGCTCTCGGCACGGCGCCTGGCGGTATGGGTATCACTGGGCTTTCTGGTGTCGTCGCTGTTGTGTTCCATGGCCTGGAACCTGGAAAGCATGATCATTTTCAGGGCCATGCAGGGCTTTACCGGTGGCGCACTGATTCCACTGGCGTTTACCCTGACCCTGATCAAGTTGCCCGAGCACCATCGCGCCAAGGGCATGGCGATGTTTGCCATGACCGCCACCTTCGCCCCGTCCATCGGGCCAACGCTGGGTGGCTGGCTGACCGAAAACTGGGGCTGGGAATACATTTTCTACATCAACATCCCGCCCGGCCTGCTGATGATCGCCGGCCTGATGTATGGCCTGGAAAAAAAGGAAGCACACTGGGAACTGCTGAAAAGCACCGACTACGCCGGCATCGTCACGCTTGGCGTGGGTTTGGGCTGCCTGCAGGTGTTCCTTGAAGAAGGCCACCGCAAGGACTGGCTGGAGTCGAGCCTGATCGTCGGCCTGGGCAGCATCGCCCTGCTGAGCCTGATCACCTTTGTGATCGTGCAGTTTTCCAAACCCAACCCGCTGATCAACCTGCGCATTCTCGGCAACCGCAACTTCGGCCTGTCGAGCATTGCCAGCCTGGGGATGGGGGTGGGCTTGTACGGGTCGATCTACCTGCTGCCGCTGTACCTCGCGCAGATCCAGAACTACAACGCCCTGCAGATTGGCGAAGTGATCATGTGGATGGGGATTCCGCAGCTGTTCCTGATCCCGCTGGTGCCGCAACTGATGAAGGTGATTTCACCGAAAATCCTCTGCACCCTGGGCTTTGGCCTTTTCGGCCTGGCCAGCTTCAGCTCCGGGGTGCTCAACCCGGACTTTGCCGGCGAGCAGTTCAACCAGATCCAGATCATCCGCGCGCTTGGGCAACCGATGATCATGGTGACCATTTCGTTGATCGCCACCAGTTACATCCTGCCCCAGGATGCCGGCTCGGCCTCGAGCCTGTTCAACATCCTGCGCAACCTGGGCGGCGCCATCGGCATTGCCTTGCTGGCGACCCTGCTGGATGCACGTACCAAGGTGTACTTCGATTATTTGCGCGAGTCGATTGTACCCACCAACCCGCAGGTGGCCGAGCGCCTGACGCAACTCGCGGAACGCCTGGGCAGCGACAATGCGGCACTGGGCAAACTGAGTGAAATCACCCACCAGCAAGCAATGATCATGGCCTACAACGATGCCTTCCACTTCGTTGGCATTGGCTTGGCGATCAGCATGGTGGCGGTGATGATGACGCGCAAACTGCCAGCGGGCTTGAAGGCTGGGGAAGCCCACTGACCCGGGATTGGGCCTGCGCTGCAGGCCATCGCCCGCCACGCTTGCCGCCCCCGGGGCGGGGGGTGGCGGGCGCGGGCTGGCGGGCGATCCTTGCCTCACCGATAGTCGTCCACCGGTACACAAGCACAGAACAGGTTGCGGTCACCGAACACGTTATCTACCCGGTTCACTGC
>NZ_JADUCM010000036.1 GCF_016009175.1 Pseudomonas alkylphenolica | reverse complement strand
GTCGGAGCCCAGGACGGGCTCCGACAACTGGCTCAGGTGATGTCGGCCTTGACCGGTTCATCCAGGCCCATGGCGTGGAGCCTGGCGTAATAACCATTGGCAGCCAGCAGCTCGGCATGTGTCCCGCGCTCGACCAGCTTGCCCTGGTCCATTACCAGGATCATGTCGGCTTTCTCGATGGTCGACAGCCGGTGGGCGATGACCAGCGTGGTACGCCCCTGCATCACATGATCAAGTGCCGCCTGGATATGCCGCTCGGACTCGGTATCCAGTGCCGAGGTAGCCTCGTCAAGGATCAACAGCGGTGCATTCTTGAGCAAGGCTCGGGCAATTGCCAGGCGCTGGCGCTGACCACCGGAGAGCAGAACGCCATTCTCGCCGACCTGGGTGTCGAAGCCTTTCGGCAATTGGTCGACAAATTCCTTGGCGTAGGCATCTGCAGCTGCTGCCTCGATATCGGCACGCGGTGCGCCGGCCAGATCGCCATAGGCAATGTTATTGGCCACGGTATCGTTGAACAGGGTGACATGCTGGGTTACCTGGGCCACATGGCGGCGCAGGTTGCGTAGGCGATAGTTCTCGATCTCCACACCGTCGAGGAGAATCTGTCCCTGGTCGTGGTGGTAGAAACGCGGAATCAGCGCGGCCAGCGTCGACTTGCCACTGCCCGAACGCCCGACCAGTGCAATCATCTGCCCAGGCTCGGCTGTAAAGGAAATATCCGACAACACCTGACGCTCGGTACCGGGGTAGGTGAAGTTCAGGTTGCGCACTTCCAGGCGCCCCACGACACGCTCCAGCTCCACTGTACCGTTATCAACTTCCGGCTTTTCGTCCAGCTGTTCGAAAATGCTTTCGGCACCCGCCAGGCCTTTCTGGATCGTCGAGCTGACTTCCGACAGCTGGCGGATCGGCTTGGGCAACAGACCGGCTGCGGTGATGTACGCCACCAGATCACCCGCCGTGGCATCGCCGCGCAGGAACAGCACCAGGAACATCAATGCCGCCATGGCGGTGTAGATCACCAATTGCAGCATCGGGGTATAGATCGCCCCGGTCTTGGTCATGCGCAGCTGTTTGTCGGTGTTGCTCTGGCTGGCGTTGGCAAAGCGCTGTTGCTCGTAGTGCTCGCCACCAAAACTGCGCACGACGCGATAGCCCTGAATGGTTTCGGAGGCGACATGGGTGACGTCGCCCATGGCCACCTGAATTTTCTTGCTCTGCTTGCGAAACTTCTTGCTGGCCGTGCCCACCATGACCGCAATCACCGGCAGTATCGCCAGCATCACCAGGGTCAGCTTCCAGTTCATCCACAACAGGTAAACAAACAGGAACACCACGGTCAGGCCTTCACGAATCACCACCTTGATGGCATCCGTGGCGGCACCGGTGACCATGGTCACGTTGAAGGTGATGCGAGAAATCAGGTGGCCGGAGTTGTGGTTGTCAAAGTAGCGGTTGGGCAATACCAGCAACTTGTTGAACAACTCCACCCGCAGGTCGTGAACCAGCCCCAGCGACACCTTGGCCAGGAAATAGTTACCCAGGAACGACCCCAGACCTTGCCAGGCTGCGATCAGCACGATCAGCAACGGCACGGCCTGCAGCAACTGCAGGTCCTTCAGGTAGGGGACAGTGGGGAACAACACCGCCTGGGGATTGCTCAGGCCGTCGACGAAATACTTGAGAATCCCCGCCAGCATTGGCTGGGTTGAGGCGAAGATCACGAAACCGACAATACTCAGCATGAAAATGCCAATATACGGTTTCACATAGCTCAGCAGCCGGAAGTAGATTTTCAGGCTGGAGCTGCTCTGCTGCTCCGCCTTTAGCGGTGTTTCGGCCATCGTCGAGCTCGCTGTTCAGATAGAACCGGAAATTTTATCACAGCCGGGGCGGCGAGCATGCATCCACACCAACGTCAGGGCCAGGCCCACCGGCAACCAGCTGATGAACCACTCAGCCCGCGGAGTGGCAGTCAGACTCGCGGCATCGAATTGCATGGCCAGGGTGGCGAACAGCCACAAACCCATCAATCCCTTGCCGTAGCGCGTAGCGCGCACACGCCAGATCTCGCGCAACGTACAAAGCCACACACCTAACCACAGTAGCATTCCCGGAATACCCAGTTCGAGTGCAACATGGGTAAACATGTTGTGGGTATGCTCAAAAATCTGCCCAACCGCCGTAACCCGATAAAAGCTGCCAATTCCAAGCCCCGTCCAGGGATGCTCGGCAATCATCTGCAGGCTGGCCTGGAAAATTTCCGGGCGGTATGAAGTGCCACGAAGCATGATCAACGAGTGCACCGTCCAGAAGGCCAATGCGGCCATCACGATAGCTGCAGCCGCGAGCCAGCAACTCCGACGGTCACGACACCACAGCGGCATGGCCACGATGGATATCAGCAAACCCAGCGCCGCCCCGCGGCTCTGGCAAAGCACGATGAACGCGCCGAGGCACAGCAATGACAGCGCCCAAAGCACCTGAAACCAGCGCTGTTGCGGCTGCCAATGGAGCATCCAGACGATAGCGGCGGCAATGACATACGCGCCGAGGATCGGATGCGAAATCTGGCCGATGCCGTACAGCCGGGTAGTCCACAAATTTCCTTGCACACCATAGAACTGCACAATCGAGAACAATGCCGCAGCGCCAAGGCCGACAGCGCCCCACTGAAGCAACCGAATCAGACGAGAAAACCCGATACTGGCCAAGATCGGGAAAAACAGCAGAAAGGTGGCAATGTACAAAACTCGTTTGAATTCGCGCCCCAAATCGTCCGCACTGGTCCATGACAGACTCATCACCGACCAGGCAAGCAGCAACAGAATTGAAATGCTCAAAGCCCGCTGGGTATTCCAGATATCTGCAAGCACAGCGCGCGCGGACCACAACAGGATCAACGTCGGCACCCAGAGAAAGAGCACCAGGCCTTGCTGATACAGCTTGTTACTAGGCGCCAGGGCAATCGCCACCAGAAACCATACAAAACCAATCGCTAGCCAGGTCTGTGCCCAGCGTTTCGCGTACATCATCTGTGTCCCCAACGATTAACCAACACCAGTATGGTGCATCCTTGAACTTTTCGGCATCATGGCCGGTCCTTTCGCTGTCAGTTGACAAGGCCCTACCCCATGCAATGCTCCCGGCTACCCCAGGTCGACTTCAACCAGCTGACGCTCGATGCCCAGGTCCTTGAGGCCGACAGCTTCGGCGCCAAAGTGTACCGGCTAAAGGACGGCAATATCCTTAAGTTATTCCGGCGCAAGCGGTTGATTTCATCTGCGCTGCTGCGACCATACTCCCAACGCTTTATCGATAACGCGCTGCAGCTAGAGAAAAAGGGAATTCCTACACTAAAAGCGCTAAAGCACTACAAGCTTGATGCGCCTGGAATGACCGCAGTGCTGTATCAGCCGCTTCCCGGCGACACCTTGAGTTACCTGTCACGCCAACCTGGCTTCCACTGGGATGAACGCCTGCCGCAACTGGTGGCCCTGGTGCGCACGCTGCACAAGACCGGCGTTTACTTCCGCTCGCTGCACCTGGGCAACATCGTTGTCACGCCCGAGCAGACGATGGGCCTGATCGACGTGGCCGACATGCGCTTCATGCGTGCACCGCTGTCCAAGCGCATGGTCCGACGTAACGTGCAACACTTTGCCCGCTACATCGCCCGCGAAAAGCTTGAAACGCAGTTCCCCCTTGCCGAACTGGAGCAGGCCTTACTGGGCTGAATGCCTCAAGGCCGGCGCAGCAACTCTATCGAGGTCTGGTTGAGACGCTGCCAGGCCTGCTCGGGCGCCAAGGCCTGATATTGGGCATGGGCCACCTCGCAACCAGCACCCGTGACGCTGTCGACAATTGCCTGCGCCCAGGCCGCGACATCTCCGACCGGGGCATAGCAACCGCTCTCACCCAACTGCTCACGGAACACCGCCAGGTCACTGCACAGGACCGGAACATCCGCTGTGACCGCCTCCTGCACTACCAGGCCCAGGCCTTCGGCCCGTGAAGGGATCACAACCCAGTCAAACGCCCGGTAAAGCCTGATCAGGTCCTCGGCATGCCCCAGCAGTGACACCGCCGACTTCAGGTCCAAGGCGCTGATACGCGCTTCAAGCTGGGCGCGCTGCCCGCCTTCTCCGAGGATTACCAGGCGCATGGCCGGTTGCTGTTTGCGTGCTCGTGCAAAGGCGTCGAGCAGATAGTCAAACCCCTTGCTCTCAACGAGGCGTCCCACGGCCCCCAGGACCGGCCCGCCATCCAAGGGCAGGCCCAGCCGCTGGCGGGCTTGTTCGCGGGTCAGCAATTGCTGGCGAAACGCGCCTGGCTCAAGGGCTGAACGCAACACCGTTACCGGCATCCCAAGGTCACGACCCAGGACTTCGGCCAGGGCGTTGGAGACCGCTACCAAGGTCACTTGAGCAGCATTGAAGCTGCGCAACAGGGCGATCTCGGCAGGATTGAGACGGGTCGCCCCATGAAACAGGATGACCGCCCGCACATCAGGCAAACGGCGCAGCAGCGGCAGCACAAATTTGGACACCCCGATGCCATCCAGCACCAACACTTCGCAGTTGGCCTGTTCCAGCGCATGGCGAAAGCGGCGCTGAACCCAAGGACGCAACAGCTTCCACACACCACGCCCCTTGAGCAGGCGCGTCGGCAACTGCCACTCTCGCGTGGTTCCGACAGTGCTGCACGGCCCCTGACCCTGCAGCAACCAATTGCTGATCACCGCCCCCGGTTCGGCCTGGGAGAGCACCTGCTGATGCACCCGGTGCACCGAGACATACGGCGCACCGCCGGACCACATGATGTTGACGATGCTCACCGGGGCACGGTCATCAGCCAGGCTCATATGCCCATTCTCAAACGCAAACGCTGCCAGGCGGTCAATGCCGGACGCGGTCGCAGGGCAGGCTGCATTTTTTCCACGATGCTACGGCCGACCTGAGCGAAACTGAAGCGCGAAACAGCAAGGTCCCGCCCGTTTCTGCCAATACGCTCAACCAGCTCAGGATCGGCACGCAGTACCTGAAGCTTGGCCTGCAATTGAGCGATGCTGTTGTACAGCACCACGTTGTGCATGTCCTCAAGGCCCAGGGCACGGTTTTCCGCTTCGCCCTGGTCATAGGCCAGCAGCACACAGCCACACGCCATGGCTTCGAAGTTCTTGATCATGTACTCGCCCATACCGACGTCGGCACTGACAAAGAACCGAATCCGGTTGAGCGTGTCGCAATACTCTTCCCCGGACTTGGTCCGGGTCACCAGCAGGTTTTCAACCTGTGCCAGTTCATCGAGCAACGCCTTGCGGCCACTGTAGGCCACGCTATTGGTGCTGCCGACAAAAGCCAGTTCGATGTCCCGCTCGCGCCCCTGGTCGGCCAGCAATTGCTGGTCGTAGCCCTTGGGCACGAACTCGGCATCGAAACCTTCCTGGCGCAAGCGTTCGCTGACCATGTACCCGGAACTGATAACCCGCGCCCACGGCAATTGGCGGTAATGCGCGCTGAACTTGCCGGTGTATTTGCACGGGATGTAGTTCTGATAGGCATCGTGCTCAAGAATCACCAGGTTGGGCACGGTACGGATGAAACCGACCTGACGAATCTCCTGCTTGAAACGCAGGAAGAACACGATCCGGTCGTATTTTTCAACGTCGACTTCACGGCGGAAATAGCTGCGCAGGTTGCGCTGGTCAGCACTGCTGAGCCAGCGCAAATCGCACTCGCTATGGGCCGCAACACCGTCGTAGAGCCGGTCCAGAATTGCCCGTTGTTCTTTCTGCACCAGAAATAGAACTTTCATTGTCTTCCTTGCAGGGCTTATCGCCCGCTAACAGTCATACGCCTGGATCAGAGATCACGGCGCCAGAACAATTCATGTCGGCGCACGGCCTTGCGGAAAAATTCGTTCTCGCCGTAAGGTGAAGCGCGTCGCCCCGCCAGCCAGCGCTGCAACAAGCGACGAAGGCGACGCTTGAACGGCGGCCGCGGCTGCAAGTCATGCATCATGCCCAGAGCCATGGCCTTGTCTCGCTGGGTTGCCAGGTCCAGCGTCAGACTGTACGGCGCCCACCCCTGGACAGCTTCCATCTGCGGCGGCAAAGCGACGCCGGCACCGCTGTCGCCCATGGGCCAGCGATCATTGTCGTGCAGGTGGTTGGCGTACCCCAACAGCGTTTCCGGCTGCCACGCCAGCCCCTGCAGGGCTTCGAGCACTGCAGCCTGGGCACAGATGTGGTCCGGGTGCGGATCAAGGGTTGGATGCGGCATCACCAGCACCTGCGGTCGCGCCTTGAGCAACAGCTCACGCAGGTCGGCAAGCAGGTTGTTCCAGGTCGGCGCCCCATCCCGGTCGCCCGGTAGCGCCATGGCATTGAACTGGCGGAACAGGCGGGTATCGTCCAGTTGCGCCTCCCGCGATGCGATCGGCTGATCTGCCGCCGCCTGCATAGCTGGCAGCTGCAGGCAAAAATAGCCCAGCTGTACGCAGCGCGATTCAGGAATGCCGGCCCAACGCGGCACGGCAATACTGTCCCAAGCACGCAGGCGCCCCTTCAGACGGGCCGCTTCGGCTTTTTCCAGGCCCATTTGCTGATAGTGCTCGGCTTCGATTTCACCGGCCGTCAAGGTCACGACCCAGGCTTCCTGGGCCTGGCTGTACAGCCCGTAGGCAGCAAGCTCGGCGTCATCGGCGTGGGGCGCAATGACCATCACCCGCTTTTGACGCAAATCGTTCCCCGGCACCACCCAAAGCTGGCCCTCGGTTGGCAGGCGACAGTACCGCCCTCGCAAGCGCAACTGCCCTGCTGCCAACGACGTGGCCAGCCCAGTAAGGTTCAGGTAACGAAGGCCAGCGACACCACGTTCAAAGACCTGGCAGTCGCCATCATTGAGGGTGACGGCCGGATCAAGAAAACGCCCCAGCCAGCGACTTTTCAGGCGCAGCTGCAGCACCAGCGTTTCATTACCGTCGAGCTGCAAGGGCGACTGCACCTGCACGACGCCGTCGACCAGCCTGACTGCCTTCACAGTGCACGCCGGCGGCAACTCATACTGATAGTCTTCGCCAGGCGAGTAGAACAGGTGATCGGCGAACCAGGCCTCATGGGCCACCCACACCAGCGGCAACAGCACCAGTGGCAACCACCACTGGACGAAAATGCCCAGACCCAGCAGCACGACCAGGCCGACCAGCAATGCCAGCCGCTTGTTACGCCGATGCTGCCTGAGCAGCTGCTGCTTGCGGCTCACACCTGAAACACCGGCACAGGGTTGCACCAACGGTCCTTGTACTCGCGATCGGCGCGGCCGAAGGAAAACCGCAGCGGCTTGTTGCGCGCCCGGGCATCCTCCCAGGCCGCCTGGGTATTGAGAAAGCTCAACACGCTCCCCGGACTGAACGCCTTGGTTTGTGGATCAACACCGCCGTTGATGTACTCGACGCTGATCCATTCTGGCGCTTCAACCCGATACACCAGCTGAATGGCAATTGGCGCATCATCGAGAAACAGCACCGAGCCGATCAGCAGCTCGCGCAGACGCTCGATCACCTCGGCCATGTGCACAGCACCGGTCGCCGGGAATTCCCAGCGCCGCTGGAACAGGTCGCAGTACATGGCCGCCAGCTCGGCACTGGTGAAATCCGTGACCGGACGCACCTGACCGCCTGCCTCTTCAAGCAGGCGCAATTCGCGGCGCTGGTTGTAACGAAACTTCTTCGACAGATCCTCTGGCGTGCGCGCCATCGCCAGCGACTCGGTCTGCACCTTGAGGTGGGCAAACCGCCCCTGGTTGAGCTCGGACAAATAACGCCCGGCATGGCGCAACGGCGCCTGGGCATCCGCTGCCGCAGGCAGGATCAGCTCGGCATTGCCCAGGTCATACAAGCCTTTTTTACCTTGGCGCTTGAGCACGTCCTTGGACAAGGCCAGGTGACGCCCCCAGGTCGGAATGGCCGCCTTGAGCTCACCGTTTTGCTCCCAACCCAGGTAGCGCACCGGTATCTGCGCCAGGTCGGCAAGCTGTTCAATGACCAGCGGATGGGTGGCGACACTGCCGCCAAAACGCTGCCAGGCCTGAGCGTAGGCCGCCGCATCGATAACGTGCCAGCCACGCTCGCGCCAGCCTTGAATATGATTGAGCATCAAACCTCCGAAGCCAGCGCGCGAACGTTCGGCAACTGCCAGAAGGTGTTGCGCACCGCACTGTCGGAGAAGCGCTCATGCAGACGCGCCAGCATGCGCTCGGCGCACTCCTGGCGCTGCCCTTCATCGAGCACCGCCAGGTGCTGCAACCCTTGCGCCAGGCGCTCGGCATCAGCCAGCGGAAACAGAATGCCGACACCTTCGACCACTTCGATGGCTCCACCACAGGCTGTGGCCAGCACGGGCACGCCGGCGACCATGGCCTCCAGCAGCACCATGCCGAACGGTTCATGGTCTGAACTCAGTGCAAAGGCATCGAACGCCTTGAAGTAGCGGCGTGCATCGGGCACCTGGCCGAGGAAGTCCACCTGTGCGGCAATCCCCAGCTCGGCGGCCAGGGTCTTCAGCGATTGTTCCAGGCGGCCCTTGCCAAGAATGGCCAGGCGAGCGCCGCTTGGAAGGTTCGGCAAAGCCTGGGCAAAGCCACGCAACAAGGTCGCCTGATCTTTGTCCGGGTGCAGTCGACCGACGTTACCGACAATCCAGGCCTGCGGGTCGAGCCCCAGCGCCTGACGCGCCTGGCTGGCCGGCACCAACGCACTGTGCAGCGCGTCGATGTCGATACGATTGTAAAGGGTCTGAATGCGCTCGGCCGGCCACTTGGGCAAGCATTTGCGCATGTCGTCGCGCACGGCCTCAGAGACGCCCAGCAAGCTCAAGCGCTGACGAAACAGGTTGGCAAACAGCTGACGGCTACCGCGCTTGTAGTCACCAAAGGCATGGTGCACGCCGATTACCGGCAGGCGGCTGCCCAACAAGGCGATGTAGATCGGCTTGAAACGGTGAGCAATACAGAAACTGAAATCGCGTGTGGCAACGATCCGCCGCAACGCACGGATCGCCCCCAGTTTGAGACCACGGACAGCCCTGGAGCTGAACTCCAGGAAGATCACTTCGTCAGAGGCGCAACCGGCCGCTACCTGCGGGTCGGCAGCGCCGGTCAGGAACACCGTGGTGACCTTGTACTCGCTGCCGTCAAACAGGCTCGCATATTGCCGTGCACAATCCAGAAACGGACCGTCATAGCCGTGGCAAAACTGCAGGACGCGCTTTTCAGCCCTGGGCTTCATAAGTGTCCGCGCCGTCCTTGACCACCAGAATGTCTTCCATGATCAGGTACTGCAGGTCCGACCCGAAGAACATGTTCAAGGCATCGGTCGGCGAGCAGATCATCGGTTCACCGCGACGATTGAGCGAGGTGTTCAGCGAAACACCGTTGCCGGTCAGGTTTTCCAGCGCCTTCATCATGTCGTAGTAGCGCGGGTTGTACTCGCGCTTGAGCACCTGGGCCCGCGAAGTGCCATCTTCGTGAACGACTTCCGGCACGCGGGTCTTCCACTCTTCCGCCACTTCGAAGGTGAAGGTCATGAACGGCGCCGGGTGATCGATCTTGATCATCTGTGGCGCAACGGTGTCGAGCATCGACGGGCAGAAAGGCCTCCAACGCTCGCGGAACTTGATCTGGTGGTTGATCCGGTCGGCAACGCCGGCCACGCTCGGGCAACCAATGATCGAACGACCGCCCAGCGCACGCGGGCCGAACTCCATGCGGCCCTGGAACCAGGCCACCGGGTTGCCATCGACCATGATCTTGGCGATCTGCTCCGGCATGTTCTCGAGCTTGCGCCATTTTGGCTGGCTCGGGTGACGGGCGCAGGCGGCAATCACGTCTTCATTGGAGTACGAAGGGCCGAGATAGACGTGTTCCATCTTCTCGACCGGGACGCCGCGTGCGTGCGAAACATAGGCCGCTGCACCGACTGCGGTACCGGCGTCGCCGGAGGCCGGCTGCACGAACAGTTCCTTGAGGTCGGGACGGGCAATGATCTTCTGGTTGAGCTTGACGTTCAGCGCGCAACCGCCGGCGTAGGCCAGCTTGCCGGTTTCCTTGAGGATGTCGCCCAGGTAGTGGTCGATCATCTGCAGCGCGATCTTTTCAAACAGCGCTTGCATGCTCGCGGCGTAGTGGATGTACGGCTCGTCGGCGATGTCGCCTTCGCGCTTCGGACCCAGCCACTCGATCAGCTTCGGCGAGAAGTAGAAACCCTTGCCCTTCTCTTTGTAACGGCGCAGGCCGATCACGTTGGCGTAGTCGGTGTTGATCACCAATTCGCCGTTCTCGAAGCTGGCCAGACGCGAGAAGTCATACTTGCTGGCGTCACCGTACGGCGCCATGCCCATGACCTTGAACTCGCCGTCGAGCATCTCGAAGCCGAGGAACTCGGTGATTGCGCCGTACAGGCCACCCAGGGAATCCGGATCGAAGAATTCCTTGATCTTGTGGATCTTGCCGTTTTCGCCGTAGCCGAAGAACGTAGTGGCGTACTCGCCCTTGCCGTCGATACCGAGGATCGCGGTTTTTTCTTTGAAGCCCGAGCAGTGATAGGCACTGGAGGCGTGAGCCAGGTGGTGTTCGACCGGCTCGATCTTGACCCTCTTCGGGTCAAAGCCCAGCTGCTCCAGGCACCAGACGATTTTCTTGCGGTAGCGCTTGTAGCGACGGTTGCCCATCAGGATCGCGTCAAGTGCGCGGTCCGGGGCATACCAGTAACGCTTGGCGTAATGCCAGCGAGCCTTGCCGAGCAGGCTGATCGGCGCGAACGGAATGGCCACCACGTCAACGTCGGACGGCTTGATGCCCGCCTGCTCGAGGCAGAACTTCGCCGACTCGTAGGGCATGCGGTTCTTTGCATGTTTGTCGCGTACGAAGCGCTCTTCTTCAGCGGCCGCAATCAGCTTGCCGTCGATGTACAGGGCCGCGGAAGGATCATGGCTAAGGGCGCCGGACAGGCCAAGAATCGTCAATGCCAAGGGTCTAGCCTCTTCAATCTGTAAAAATGCGCCCTGGCCCCTTGGGGCGAGCGGCAACGAAAGAGCGGGATTATAACGTAAAGCGCGGGCGCTTGTAGGCGCGTCCCACCTACTCGGCGATCAGCCAGTCCATCCGCCAACTGCCGTGGGTCTGCGCCAGCACCTGGGACAACCATGGCAACAGCTCGCGCAGCTCTTCTTCCAGGCCCCACGGCGGGTTGGCAATGGCAAGGCCGGAGCCATTGAGGCCCTGCGGGCTGTCCTGCGGATGCACATACAGCTCGACGCGCAGCAACTTCGGCGCACCGGTGCTGGTCAGGTCCTGATAGAAGCGCACCAGCTGGCGCTGATCCTTGATCGGGTACCAGATCGCTGCGACCGTCTGGCGCATGCGACTGATTGCCTCTTTCAGGGCCACTGTGCAGCGCTTGAGCTCGTCGGCCTGCTCGAAGGGCGGATCGATCAGCATCACCGCGCGTTTTTCCTGCACCGGCAGTAGCGCACGCGGCACATGCCAGCCTTCACCCAGGTGCACGGCGACACGCGGGTCCTTTTTCATGTTGTCCTTGAGCATGCGCCCGTCTTCCGGATGCTTCTCGTTGAGCAACACACGGTCCTGCTGGCGCGCCAGGCGCCGGGCCAGCTCCGGCGAGCCCGGGTAGTAGCGCAGCTCGCCGTCGGGATTCATCTTGCGCAGGATACGCAGGTAGTCGGCGGTGATTTCCGGCAGATCGTCACGCCCCCACAGGCGTGCAATGCCTTCCAGGTACTCACCGGTGCGCGTTGCCTGATCACCCTGCAAGTCATAGAGACCAAGGCCCGCATGGGTATCGAGATAGGCGAACGGTTGCTCCTTGCGCGACATCAGCGCAATAAGACGGGTCAACACAAGGTGTTTGAAGACGTCGGCGTGGTTGCCGGCGTGAAAGGCGTGACGATAGTTCATGGCAACTCCTGCAAGACCCGGCAGTTTACCTTGTCACGCGGACCGCGTCAGGCGCAGCCGCCGAAAACGACAACGGCCCGGACTCTTGCGAGGCCGGGCCGTTGTCAGGTGCAGTTCAAGCGCCGATCAATGACCGACTTTGAACGCCTCGTCTGCCTTTTCGAAACGCGAAACCATGGTCGCCGACGGGCTACCGGCCTTGCTGACGAAGTAGATCGCCAGGGCGCCGAAGAGGAAGCCCGGAATGATTTCGTACAAGCCCCAGATGGAGAAGTGCTTCCACACCACTACGGTGATTGCGCCCACCAGGATACCGGCCAGCGCACCGTTGCGGGTCATGCCTTTCCACAGTACCGAGATCAGCACAACCGGACCGAAGGCCGCACCGAAGCCCGCCCAGGCGTAGCTAACCAGGCCCAGAACGCGGTTCTCAGGATTGGATGCAATCAGAATGGCAACCACCGCCACCAGCAGCACCATGGCGCGGCCGACCCAGACCAGCTCCATCTGCGAAGCACCCTTGCGCAGGAAGGTCTTGTAAAAGTCTTCGGTCAGAGCACTGGAGCACACCAGCAACTGGCAGCTCAAGGTACTCATGACGGCGGCCAGAATGGCCGACAGCAGCACACCGGCAATCCATGGGTTGAACAGAAGCTTGGCCAGCTCGATAAACACGCGCTCATGGTTCTCGGTCACAGGCCCGGCAACTTCCGGGTGCGCCGAGAAGTAAGCGATACCAAAGAAGCCAACGGCACAGGTACCAACCAGGCACAGGATCATCCAGGTCATGGAGATACGGCGCGCCTTGGCGATCGACTTGACCGAGTCGGCAGCCATGAAACGCGCCAGAATGTGCGGCTGACCGAAGTAACCCAGACCCCAACCCATCAGCGAGATGATACCGATAAAGGTGGTGCCCTTGAGCATGTCGAAGTTCCCGGCGTCCTTCAGCTCAATGGCGGCAAAGGTCGTATCGACGCCACCGGTGGCGATCAGCACGATCACTGGCGTCAGGATCAGGGCAAAGATCATCAGGGTCGCCTGGACGGTATCGGTCCAGCTCACAGCCAGGAAACCACCCACGAAGGTGTAGGCAATGGTCGCCGCCGCGCCCGCCCACAGCGCCGTCTCATAGGACATGCCGAAAGTACTTTCGAACAGGCGGGCGCCAGCAACGATGCCGGAAGCGCAATAAATGGTGAAGAACACCAGAATCACGACCGCGGAAATGATTCGCAGCAGCCCGCTGTGGTCTTCAAAACGGCTGGAAAAGTAGTCCGGCAACGTCAGCGCATCGCCGTTGTGCTCGGTCTGCACACGCAGACGACCGGCAACGAACAGCCAGTTCAGGTAGGCACCGACAATCAGGCCGATCGCGATCCAGGACTCCGACAGACCCGACATGTAGATCGCGCCCGGCAACCCCATCAGCAGCCAGCCACTCATGTCCGAAGCACCGGCGGAAAGCGCGGTTACCACGCTACCGAGGCTGCGGCCACCGAGAATGTAGTCAGACAGGTTGTTGGTCGACCGATAGGCCATGAAGCCGATCAGCACCATTGCCGCGATATAGATCACGAACGTGATCAGCGTTGGATTACTTACACTCATTGTTGCGCCCTGGCGTTTGTTTTTATGTAGTGACAGCCTCGAAGAGGTTGCACCCAGGCAGCGAATGCTATGCAACAACGCAAAGTGGGTGCAACCTGTTTTTGCAATCCAGTTGCACCCCGTCGGAAATCC
This sequence comes from Pseudomonas alkylphenolica, assembly GCF_016009175.1. Lineage (GTDB taxonomy): Bacteria > Pseudomonadota > Gammaproteobacteria > Pseudomonadales > Pseudomonadaceae > Aquipseudomonas > Aquipseudomonas alkylphenolica_B. The sequence goes on along the minus strand of NZ_JADUCM010000036.1, from coordinate 36,683 downwards.
ATCCGTTTTGGCCGCTTTTGCGCTCTTTCAGCGCAATATCAACTAATGAAAAGGTAAATCGCCCCAGAATCATGCATTTTTAATGTGGGAATTTTCTTACCAGACGAACTGCGCATTATTCCTACAGAATTTGGGTTGCACTAGGTTGCACCCGAATTCGCGCACAGCTAATCTTGACGCCAGCTTAAGCCACAGCCTGTGGCAATAATGAGGATAAGAAATGGCGACGACCACCCTTGGGGTCAAACTTGACGACCCGACCCGTGAGCGACTCAAAGCAGCTGCGCAGTCCATTGACCGCACGCCGCACTGGTTGATCAAACAGGCAATCTTCAATTACCTGGAAAAGCTCGAGGGTGGCGCCACGCTGACCGAACTCAATGGTCACGCCAGCATTAACGGGGACGAAGCCGGTGAGGTCGCGCACGACCACGCCCACCAGTGCTTCCTTGAGTTTGCCGAAAGCATCCTGCCGCAATCGGTGCTGCGCTCGGCAATCACTGCCGCCTACCGCCGCCCTGAGCCGGAAGTGGTACCGATGCTGCTGGAACAGGCACGCCTGCCTGCCGCCATGGCCGACGCCACCAACAAGCTGGCCGCCGGCATTGCCGAAAAACTGCGTAACCAGAAGAGCGCCGGTGGCCGTGCCGGAATCGTTCAAGGCCTGCTGCAGGAGTTCTCCCTGTCGTCGCAGGAAGGCGTAGCACTTATGTGCCTGGCCGAAGCCCTGCTGCGTATTCCTGACAAAGGCACCCGTGACGCCCTGATCCGCGACAAGATCAGCACCGGCAACTGGCAGCCGCACCTGGGCAACAGCCCGTCGCTGTTCGTCAACGCTGCCACCTGGGGCCTGCTGCTGACCGGCAAACTGGTGTCGACCCACAACGAATCCGGCCTGACTTCCTCGCTCAGCCGCATCATCGGCAAGAGCGGCGAGCCGATGATCCGCAAGGGCGTCGACATGGCCATGCGCCTGATGGGCGAGCAGTTCGTTACCGGTGAAACCATCGCCGAAGCCCTGGCCAACGCCAGCAAGTTCGAAGCCAAGGGCTTCCGTTACTCCTACGACATGCTCGGCGAAGCCGCACTGACCGAGCATGACGCGCAGAAATACCTGGCGTCCTACGAGCAGGCGATCCACTCGATCGGTAAAGCTTCCCACGGCCGCGGCATATATGAAGGCCCGGGCATCTCGATCAAGCTCTCGGCCCTGCACCCGCGCTACAGCCGCGCCCAATACGAACGCGTGATGGACGAACTGTACCCGCGCCTGCTGTCGCTGACCCTGCTGGCCAAGCAATACGATATCGGCCTGAACATCGACGCCGAAGAAGCTGACCGCCTGGAGCTGTCGCTGGACCTGCTCGAGCGCCTGTGCTTCGAGCCGCAGCTGACCGGCTGGAACGGTATCGGCTTCGTGATCCAGGCCTACCAGAAGCGCTGCCCGTACGTGATCGACTACGTCATTGACCTGGCCCGCCGCAGCCGCCATCGCCTGATGATTCGTCTGGTGAAGGGCGCCTACTGGGACAGCGAGATCAAGCGCGCCCAGGTCGACGGCCTGGAAGGCTACCCGGTCTACACCCGCAAGGTGTACACCGACGTCTCCTACATCGCCTGCGCCCGCAAGCTGCTGTCGGTTCCGGAAGTCATCTACCCGCAGTTCGCCACCCACAACGCCCACACCCTGTCGGCCATCTACCATATCGCCGGCCAGAACTATTACCCGGGTCAGTACGAGTTCCAGTGCCTACACGGCATGGGCGAACCTCTGTACGAACAGGTTGTAGGTAAAGTGGCTGATGGCAAGCTGAACCGTCCGTGCCGTGTGTACGCGCCGGTTGGCACCCACGAAACCCTGCTGGCCTACCTGGTGCGTCGCCTGCTGGAAAACGGTGCGAACACCTCGTTCGTCAACCGTATTGCCGATCAGTCGATCTCGATCCAGGAACTGGTCGCCGACCCGGTCGCCACCATCGAGCAGATGGCTACCCAGGAAGGCAGTGCTGGCCTGCCGCACCCACGCATCCCGCTGCCACGCGACCTGTACGGTACCGAACGCGCCAACTCTGCGGGCATCGACATGGCCAACGAACATCGCCTGGCGTCGCTGTCCTGCGCCTTGCTGGCCACTGCTCACAACGACTGGAAAGCCGCACCGATGCTGGGCTGCGCCGCCAGCAATGAAGCCGCGGTTGCAGTCTTGAACCCTGCTGATCACCGCGACGTGGTCGGTCATGTACAGGAAGCTACCGTTACCGACGTCGACAACGCCATTCAGTGTGCGCTTAACGCCGCACCGATCTGGCAGGCCACACCGCCTGCCGAACGCGCTGCGATCCTGGAACGCGCCGCCGACCTGATGGAAGCCGAGATCCAGCCACTCATGGGCCTGCTGGCCCGCGAAGCTGGCAAGACGTTCGCCAACGCCATCGCCGAAGTGCGCGAAGCCGTCGACTTCCTGCGTTATTACGCGGTACAGGCACGCAACGACTTCAGCAATGATGCCCACCGTCCGCTGGGCCCTGTGGTGTGCATCAGCCCGTGGAACTTCCCGCTGGCGATTTTCAGCGGCCAGGTTGCCGCCGCCCTCGCTGCCGGTAACCCGGTGCTGGCCAAGCCGGCTGAACAAACCCCGCTGGTCGCCGCCCAAGCCGTGCGCCTGCTGCTCGAAGCCGGTATCCCTGCCGGTGTAGTGCAACTGCTGCCTGGCCGCGGTGAAACCGTCGGCGCCCGCCTGGTCGGAGACGATCGCGTCAAAGGCGTGATGTTCACCGGCTCCACCGAAGTCGCCCGCCTGCTGCAACGCAACATCGCCGGTCGCCTGGATGCCCAGGGCCGCCCGATCCCGTTGATCGCCGAAACCGGCGGCCAGAACGCTATGATCGTCGACTCCTCGGCACTCACCGAACAAGTCGTCATTGACGTGGTCTCCTCGGCCTTTGACAGCGCCGGTCAGCGTTGCTCGGCACTGCGCGTGCTGTGCCTGCAGGAAGACTCGGCTGACCGCGTTATCGAAATGCTCAAGGGCGCCATGGCCGAAAGCCGTCTGGGCAACCCTGAGCGTCTGTCCGTGGACATCGGTCCGGTAATCGACGCCGAAGCCAAAGCCGGTATCGACAAGCACATCCAGGGCATGCGCGACAAAGGTCGCAGCGTGTACCAGGTGGCTATCGCCGACGGTGAAGAGATCAAGCGCGGCACCTTCGTCATGCCGACCCTGATCGAACTGGAAAGCTTCGACGAACTGCAGCGCGAGATCTTCGGCCCGGTACTGCACGTGGTGCGCTACAACCGCAAGAACCTCGACCAGCTGATCGAGCAGATCAACGCCTCCGGTTACGGCCTGACCCTGGGTGTACACACCCGGATCGACGAAACCATTGCCAAGGTCATCGACAACGTCAACGCCGGTAACGTCTACGTCAACCGCAACATCGTCGGCGCTGTGGTAGGCGTTCAGCCGTTCGGCGGTGAAGGCCTGTCCGGTACCGGCCCGAAAGCCGGTGGCCCGCTGTACCTGTACCGCCTGCTGTCCACCCGTCCGGCTGACGCCATCGAGCAATCGTTCCAGCGTACTGACGGCGCCACGACCCCGGACACCCGCCTGCGCGACGAACTGACCAAGCCGCTGCAAGCGTTCAAAGCCTGGGCTGCAAGCAACAAGCTGAGCGATATGGACAGCCTGTGCGAGCAATTCGCCAAGCAGTCGCAAAGCGGTATCAGCCGCTTGCTGGCTGGCCCGACCGGTGAGCGTAACAGCTACACCATCCTGCCTCGCGAGCACGTGCTGTGCCTGGCCGAGGTCGAAGCCGACCTGTTGACCCAACTGGCGGCGGTGCTGGCTGTGGGTAGCTCGGCAGTGTGGCCGGAAGGCGAACTGACCAAGACCCTGCGTAGCCGCCTGCCGAAAGAAGTACAGGCACGCATCAAGCTGGTCGGCGACTGGACCAAGGACGAAGTGGTGTTTGACGCCGTCCTGCACCACGGTCATTCCGATCAGTTGCGCGCAGTGTGCGAGCAGGTTGCCAAGCGTGCCGGTGCGATTGTCGGCGTACACGGCCTGTCTTCGGGCGACACCGCGATTGCCCTGGAGCGCCTGGTAATCGAGCGTGCGTTGAGCGTCAACACCGCTGCGGCGGGGGGCAACGCGAGCTTGATGACTATCGGCTGATAGCTGGCGGTTGTTCAAGAAGAAGGAGAGCTCAGGCTCTCCTTTTTTCTTTTCAGACCCAACGTAACGTCAGTGCTTCATCGCCAACTCGACATCATCGAGCAACGCTTTGGCCAGTGCGCTCAAGTAGTGAGAGGCCCTGGCAAGGAATGCCGGGGGCAATTCAGAACAGCGGCTGGCCTTGCCCTACCTTTCCTGCTACCCCATCACCAAGGAAAGAATTGCCAACAACACCTGCGCCGGCCAGAACAAAAGACCGAACAGCATCCAGACCCAATTGACCAGAGTCAGATTCGCATTTACCAAGCCCTGCTCATCGCCTTCACTGAAGTTTATGGCGTGTTGAATGCAAACTATGACCGTTATGAAAACACCGTAAGAGGTCAATAGAAGCACCGTAGAGGCTGCGACGTTATGCTGGAAAGCCCCCTGATCTATCAATAGCAGGGTGAGTACACCGATGAAGTAGATCAATACCAGTAGCAGCGGCGACCATCTGTATCGCAACCCAGCCTGAAGAATTCGCCTGTCAATCCGACGCATCAGCGGGTATATGAAAAAAATCAGAAATAATGCCCGGACCAAGGGCATTACAGGCTCCCCTGTGACGCGTCGATGCAAGACCCAGCTTCGATGGAAGCAGAACCACCAATACAACCCGAACGTGAAAAACGTCATGACCGCCAGTTTTTTAGGCGATACGACATAAAACTGATGCTCATCAGTGGTTACTGCGGTGGACGCTGAAATCATCGACGGAATACCCGCTCTGGATCAGAGAAAGACTTCCTATCTAACCTTCCTCAGGCAGGTGGAATCTGCCCTACAGGTCCGAGGCGAAAGTACGACCCGTCCGATGTGGCCGAAAGCCCACTCATGCCTTGTCAATCAGCGAGCCATATAGAGCCCAAACGCACATCGCGCGGGACACCGTTCGAATACAGTGATTTTCCTTTTACCTCTTCATCACCCTCACCTATTTCCCTGTGATTCATCGACTCCGCTGCCTAGACTCGCGGCATCCCGTTCAAGGAATGCCGTCATGTCCGAGACCCTGCTCAGCGCCCGCAACCTGGCCTTCGAACTCTACGAAGTGCTCGACGCCGAGGCCCTCACTCAGCGCCCACGCTTTGCCGACCACACGCGTGAAACCTTCGATGCCGCGCTGACCACCGCCCGGACCATCGCCGAGAAATACTTCGCCCCGCACAACCGCAAGGGCGACGAGCAGGAGCCGCGTTTTGAGAACGGCGAAGCGGTGCTGATCCCCGAGGTGAAGCCGGCGGTTGATGCTTTTCTTGAAGCAGGCTTTCTCAATGCCGCCCGCGATTTCGAAGCCGGTGGCATGCAGCTGCCAACGCTGCTCTCGCAAGCCTGCTTTGCGCACTTTCAGGCGGCCAACGCCGGCACTACCGCCTACCCGTTTCTGACCATGGGGGCCGCCAACCTGATCGAAAGCTTCGGCAGCGAAGAACAGAAACGCCTGTTTCTGCAGCCGATGATCGAAGGGCGCTTCTTCGGCACCATGGCCCTGACCGAACCGCATGCCGGCTCGTCGCTGGCCGACATCCGCACCCGTGCCGAACCCGCAGGCGATGGCAGTTACCGGCTGCGCGGCAACAAGATCTTCATCTCCGGCGGCGACCACCCGCTGTCGGAAAACATCGTGCACATGGTGCTGGCCAAGCTGCCGGATGCGCCCCCGGGCGTGAAGGGTATTTCGCTGTTCATCGTGCCCAAGTTCCTGGTCAACGCCGATGGCAGCCTGGGCCCGCGCAACGATGTGCTGTTGGCCGGGCTGTTCCACAAGATGGGCTGGCGTGGCACCACCTCCACAGCACTGAACTTTGGCGACAACGGCGCGTGCGTCGGCTATCTGGTGGGCAAGCCGCACCAGGGCCTGGCCTGCATGTTCCAGATGATGAACGAGGCGCGTATCGGCGTCGGCATGGGCGCAGTGATGCTCGGCTACTCCGGTTACCTGTACTCGCTGGAGTACGCCCGCCAGCGACCGCAGGGCCGCCTTCCCGACAACAAGGACCCGGCCACCGCCGCCGTGCCGATCATCAGCCACACCGATGTGAAGCGCATGCTGCTGACCCAGAAAGCCTATGTCGAAGGGGCTTTTGACCTTGGCCTGTACGCGGCGCGGCTGTTCGACGACACCCAGACCGGCGAAACCGACAGCCAGCGCCAACAGGCCCACGAGCTGCTCGACCTGCTGACGCCGATCGTCAAATCCTGGCCGTCGGAGTTCTGCCTCAAGGCCAACGAACTGGCCATCCAGATTCTCGGTGGACACGGCTACACCCGCGAGTACCCGGTCGAGCAATACTATCGCGACAACCGCCTGAACCCGATCCACGAAGGTACCCATGGCATCCAGTCTCTGGACCTGCTCGGACGCAAACTGGCGCAGAACAACGGCGCCGGGCTCAAGCAGCTGGTGCGCCTGATTGCCGGCACCTGCGAACAAGCGCGCCCGTACGCCAGCCTCGACACCCTGCGCGCCCCGCTGGAGCAACTGCTGGTCCGCCTGCAGAACGTGACCCTGAGCCTGCTCGGCGACCTGGCCCAGGGCAAGGTCAACCTGGCCCTGGCCAACTCGGCGCTGTACCTCAAGGCCTTTGGTCATTGCGTGATCGGCTGGCGCTGGCTGGAACAGGCGATCCGCGCCGAGCAGGGCCTGACCCGGGGCAATTCGGCGGACCTGGCGTTCTACCAGGGCAAATTGCAGGCCGCGCGTTATTTCCTGACCTGGGAAGTGCCGGGCTGCCATAATGAGCTGGCATTGCTTGAGGCCCGCGACGACACCTGCCTGAGCATGCGCGACGAGTGGTTCTGAGGGGGAACCGCCGTATTACGGAGGTTCCTGCATGTTCGAGATCACCGCATTGCTGCGCCAGCGCTTTGCCGCCTTGCGCAGCGATGCCGAGTTTTTTTCCCTGCGCTATGTGCAGCAGTCCCAGCAGTACCTGTCGGTGCGCAAGAACATCGCCGAGCCGCCGTTTTTCAGCCGCGACGAAGGGGTCATGCTGACAGTCCGGGTCAAGGGTGTGGAAGCCTATGCGGCCACCGCCGACCTGTCCCAGGCCGGCTTGCAGCAGGCCTTGGCGCGCGCCGAAACGCTTGCCCGGCAGATTGGCGCACTGGCCCTGCTCAACCTCAGCGACCAAGCGGTGGCCAGCGAGCGCCGGGACTACTGCTCGCCCAGCCTTGAACAGCCCTTCCCGTCTCTGGCCGACTGCGTTGACCTGCTCGCTCGCGAGTCCGCCAGCGTGCCTGACGACAGCCGCCTGGTGAACTGGCAGGCAAGCCTTGGCGTCAGCAACCTCGAGCAGATCTACCTGAACACTGCAGGTGCCGAACTCCGTCAGGCGCAGCGTTTCGTCTACCCGGGTTTCAGCGTGACCGCCTTCGATGGCCAGGACAGCCAGACCCGCAGCCTGGGGCGCGACAACTTCGGCCAGCAAGGCGGTCAGGACGTGATCGAGCGCTGCGGCCTGGTGAATGCCGGTGCCAAGGTCGCCGACCAGGCGTTGCAATTGCTGCTGGCACCCAATACGCCGAGTGGTGCGCGCGACCTGCTGCTGATGCCTGACCAGATGATGCTGCAGATCCATGAATCCATCGGTCACCCGCTGGAAATGGACCGCATCCTCGGCGATGAACGCAATTACGCCGGCACCAGTTTCGTCAGCGCCAGCGACTTCGGCACCCTGCAATACGGTTCGAAGCTGCTCAACGTGACCTTCGACCCGACCCTGGGCGAAGAGCTGGCCAGCTACAGCCATGACGACGACGGCACCCCGGCCAGCAAACAGTTCCTGATCCGTGACGGCGTGCTGCTGCGCCCGCTGGGTGGTGCGCTGTCGCAGTTCCGCTCAGGGCTCGACGGTGTTGCCAACAGCCGCGCCTGCGGCTGGAACCGCGCCCCGATCGACCGCATGGCCAACCTCAACATCGAGCCCGGCGAGCAACGTCTCGAGCAACTGATTGGCGGCATCGAGCACGGCATCCTGATGAGCACCAACCGCTCCTGGTCCATTGACGATGCGCGCAACAAATTCCAGTTCGGCTGTGAATGGGGCCAGCTGATCGAGAACGGCGAGCTCAAAGGCGTGGTCAAGAACCCCAATTACCGCGGTATTTCCGCGCGGTTCTGGGGCAACCTCAGTGCCGTTGGCGACGCCAGTACCTTCGAAGTCCTCGGCACGCCGAACTGCGGCAAGGGCGAACCCAACCAGGTGGTGCGGGTCGGTCACGCTTCGCCCGCCTGTGTCTTCAGCCAGATCGACGTATTCGGAGGAGACGCCTGATGACCGCCACCCCACTGCACAGTTTCCAGCGCCTGGCGGCCTACCTGCAGGATCAGGTGCGCTCCCCGGAACACTACACCCTCGGCTACAGCGCCGAGCACTCGCAATTCATTCGTTTCAACCATGCCAAAGTGCGCCAGGCCGGCGAAGTACAGCAGGCCAGCTGCACGCTCAAGCTGGTCAACGACGGTCGCCAGGCCGAGCTGCAGTTCACCCTCTGCAACGACCCTGACGTCGACCGGCAGCGCCTGGTCCAGGCCATCGAACAATTGCGCCAGACCTTGCCGTTGCTGGCCGCCGACCCGTACCTGCAACTCAACGACGAGGCCTGGCACAGCCACAGCGTGCAGGAGCAGGCACTGCCTGACACCGACCAGGTACTGGCGCAAATCAAGCAAGGCGCCGCCGAACTGGACCTGGTCGGCATCTATGCCGCCGGCCCGATCTACCGTGGCTTTGCCAACTCGTTCGGGGCCTTCGGCTGGCACCAGGCCAACAGCTTCAACTTTGACTGGAGCCTTTTTCACCGCAATGGCCAGGCGGTCAAAGCCAACTATGCCGGCCAGGCCTGGGACCGCGAAGCCTTCGCCGTGCGCCTGCGTCAGGCCCGTGAGCAACTGGAATACCTCGGCCGCCCGCTCAAGACCCTGTCACCCGGCGAATACCGCGCCTACCTGGCGCCAGCGGCCATGGACGAGATCATGGGGATGCTCTGCTGGGGCGGGTTTTCGGCTCAGGCCCTGGCAACCAAAAGCAGCCCCTTGCAACGCCTGTTTGCCGACGATGCCCAACTGAACGCCATGGTCAGCATCGGCGAGCAGATCAGCGACTCGCTCAGCCCGGCGTTTTCCGATGAAGGCACGGTGCGCCACGACCTGCGCCTGATCGAGCAAGGGCGCGGCCTGGATCGCCTGGTCTGCGCGCGCAGTGCGGCAGAGTTTGCCTTGGCCGCCAACGGCGCCGACGGTTACGAGTCACCAGTCGCATTGAGCATGGCCGCTGGCGAACTCGCCCAGCAAGACATTCTCGAGCGCCTGGGCACAGGCCTGTATATCAGCAACCTCTGGTACCTGAACTTCTCCGACCTGCCCGCAGCGCGCATGACCGGCCTGACCCGCTTCGTCACGTTCTGGGTAGAAGGCGGGCAGATTCAGGCGCCCGTCAGCACCATGCGTTTCGATGACAGCGTCTACAGTTTGTTGGGTTCACAGCTGGAGGCGTTGACGACGGAGCGCGAGCTGATTCTGTCGACCAGCACCTACGGCCAGCGGCAGACCAGTTCAAGCCATTTGCCGGGAGCACTGGTCAAGCGCCTGACTTTGACATTGTGATGTCCCCTTCGCCGGCATAGCCGGCGAAGGGCCCAAAAGGACTTTCGAATACACCATGCCCACCCACGCCCCGCTGGACCCTGTCACCGCCCGCTGGATCCCCTGGGTGGTGGCCATCGCTTTCTTCATGCAGTCACTCGACGGCACGATTCTCAACACCGCCCTGCCGGCAATGGCCAAAGACCTGGCCGAAGACCCGCTGCGCATGCAGTCGGTGATCATTGCCTACATGCTGACTGTGGCGTTGTTGATCCCGGCCTCCGGCTGGATCGCTGACCGCTTCGGTACCAAGCGGATTTTTTTCGGCGCCATTTTGCTGTTCAGCCTCGGCTCGCTGCTTTGCGCCCTGGCCAACAGCCTCGGCATGCTGGTCGGCGCGCGGGTCATCCAGGGCCTGGGCGGTGCGCTGATGCTGCCCGTGGGGCGCCTGGTAGTACTGCGCGCCTACCCGCGCTCGGAGCTGGTGCGGATCATGAGCTTCATCACCATCCCCGGCCTGCTTGGCCCACTGCTGGGCCCGACGATGGGCGGCTGGCTGGTGGAAATTTTCAGCTGGCACTGGATCTTCCTGCTCAACCTGCCGGTCGGCGTGCTCGGCTGCTACGCGGTGTGGCGCTTTATCCCCGACCTGCGCGGTAGCGAGCGCACGCGCTTCGACGGCATTGGTTTCGTGCTGTTCGGCGCGGCGATGGTGCTGATCACCATCGCCATGGAGGGATTGGGCGAACTGCACCTGCCGCATCTGCGGGTGATGTTGCTGCTGTTTGCCGGCATGGCCTGCCTGGCCGCCTACTGGTTGCGCGCCGGCAGTGTCGACAACCCGCTGTTTTCGCCCAGGCTGTTTCGCACCCGGACGTTCTCGGTCGGCATCCTCGGCAACCTGTTCGCGCGCCTGGGCAGCGGCGCGCTGCCGTTTCTGGTGCCGCTGTTGCTGCAGGTCGCCCTCGGCTACTCGCCTTCGCAGGCGGGCATGAGCATGATTCCCCTGGCGGCGGCGGCCATGGTGGCAAAATCCATCGCACGGCCGCTGATCGAACGCTTCGGCTACCGTACGATCCTCACCGGTAACACCCTGCTGCTCGGTGCACTGCTGGCCAACCTGGGGCTGGTCGACGAACACACGCCCTACGCCTTGCTGCTGTTCCAGCTGGGCCTGCTCGGCGCGGTCAACTCCATGCAGTTCACGGCGATGAACACCGTCACCCTGATCGACCTCGACGATGCCAGCGCCAGCAGCGGCAACAGCCTGCTGTCGGTGGTCGCGCAGCTGTCGCTGAGCCTCGGCGTGGCCTGCGCCGGCGCCCTGCTCGGGGGCTTCAGCGCCGCCGGCAGTGCCGAAGGCGTCGAGAGTACACTGGGTGCCTTCCAGCTGACCTTCCTGACCATCGGCCTGATGGCCATGTTGGCGGCGGCGATCTTCGTCCAGCTGTCCAAGACGGACGGAAGGCGCGCCCCTCGTCTGGAACCGGAGATCGAGCCTTAGGGCTAAAGGCCACGAGGCTGGTACACTGCGCGACATTTTGTTTTGCAGGCCAGTCTCGTGACCACCATTGCCACCGCCTTTGCCACCTTGCCGCTGTCCGCCGCCATGCTGGCCAACCTGGACGCCCTCGGCTACGCCCAGATGACCCCGATCCAGGCCCAGAGCCTGCCGGTAATCCTCAAGGGCATGGACCTGATCGCCCAGGCCAAGACCGGTAGCGGCAAGACCGCCGCCTTTGGTATCGGCCTGCTCAACCCGATCAACCCGCGTTACTTCGGCTGCCAGGCCCTGGTGCTGTGCCCGACGCGCGAACTGGCTGACCAGGTGGCCAAAGAACTGCGCCGCCTGGCCCGCGCCGAAGACAACATCAAGATCCTGACCCTGTGTGGCGGCGTCTCCCTCGGCCCACAGATCGCCTCGCTGGAGCATGGTGCGCACATCATCGTCGGCACCCCTGGCCGTGTGCAGCAGCACCTGAGCAAGGGCACGCTGGTGCTCGACGGGTTGAACACACTGATTCTCGATGAAGCCGACCGCATGCTCGACATGGGCTTCTACGACGCCATCGCCGACATCATCGGGCAAACCCCGAAGCGCCGTCAGACCCTGCTGTTCTCGGCCACCTACCCGGCCGGCATCAAGCAGCTGGCTGCCGCGTTCATGCGCGACCCGCAAACCGTGAAGGTCGAAGCGCTGCACGCCGACAGCCAGATCGAACAACGCTTCTATGAAATCTCGCCAGATCAGCGCATGGACGCGGTGAGCAAGCTGCTCGGGCACTTCCGTCCACAGTCCTGCGTGGCCTTCTGCTTCACCAAGCAGCAATGCCAGGAACTGGTCGAACACCTGCAGGCCAAGGGCATTTCCGCCCAGGCCCTGCATGGCGACCTGGAACAGCGCGACCGCGATCAGGTCCTGACCCTGTTCGCCAACCGCAGCCTCTCGGTGCTGGTGGCCACTGACGTTGCCGCACGCGGCCTGGACATCGATGCCCTGGACATGGTCATCAACGTCGAGCTTGCCCGTGATGCCGAGATCCACGTGCACCGCGTCGGCCGTACTGGCCGCGCCGGCGAGAAAGGCCTGGCGGTCAGCCTGGTCGCACCGGCCGAAGGCCATCGCGCCAAAGCCATCGAAGAGATGCAGAAGGCTGACCTGCGCTGGGAACAGCTGGACAGCCTCAAGGCCCAGAATGGTGCGCCGCTGCTGCCGACCATGAGCACCTTGTGCATCGCCGCAGGCCGCAAGGACAAGCTGCGCCCTGGCGATATCCTCGGCGCCCTGACCGGTGATGCCGGGTTGCCGGGCACCCAGGTCGGCAAGATCGCCATTTTCGACTTCCAGGCATTCGTCGCCGTGGAACGCGCGGTCGCCAAGCAGGCACTGCAGCGCCTCAACAGCGGCAAGATCAAGGGCCGCTCGTTGCGGGTACGCATCGTCTGAGTGCGCTGTTGATCGTGCGGGGGCTCATCGCCGGCAAGCCGGCGCTTACCAGTGTTGTTTGAGGATTTTGCAGTGCGTTCCACCGAAGTGATCATCATTGGCGCAGGCGCCGCCGGCCTGATGTGTGCCCTGACTGCCGCCGGCCGTGGCCGCCAGGTACTGCTGCTTGACCACGCCAACAAGCCGGGCAAAAAGATCCTGATGTCGGGCGGCGGCCGCTGTAACTTCACCAACATGTACACCGAGCCTGCCAATTTTCTCTCGCAGAACCCGCACTTCTGCAAGTCGGCCCTGGCCCGCTACACCCAATGGGACTTCATCGAGATGGTCGGCAAACACGCCGTGCCCTATCACGAGAAGAAGCTGGGCCAGCTGTTCTGCGATAACAAATCCAGCGACATCCTCGACATGCTCCTCACCGAGTGCGCCAACGTCAGCGTCGAGCTGCGCATGGACACCCGTATCGAGCAGATCGAAAAAGTCGAAGGCGGTTACCTGCTGGAAACCAGCGCCGGCCAGTTCCAGTGCCAGTCGCTGGTGATTGCCACCGGCGGCCTGTCGATTCCGACCCTGGGTGCCACAGGCTTCGGCTATCAGGTTGCCCGCCAGTTTGGCCACAACCTGCTGCCCACCCGCGCCGCCCTGGTTCCGTTCACGATCACCGAACCGGTGCTCAAAGGTATCTGCACCGAGCTTTCCGGCAGCTCTGTGGATTGCATCGCCAGTTGCAACGGCACCAATTTTCGCGAGAACTTGCTGTTTACCCATCGCGGCCTGAGCGGGCCGGCGATCCTGCAGATCTCGTCGTTCTGGGAGCCGGGCGACACCGTCGAAATCAACCTGCTGCCCGACCACGACGCCCTGGGCTGGCTGCAACAGCAGCAGACCGAGCGCCCCAACAGCGAACTGAAAACCCTGCTGGCCGAGGTCTTCACCAAGAAGATGGCCAACCTGCTGGCCGAACACTGGTTCGTCTCCAAGCCGATGAAGCAGTACACCCCGGCGGAGCTGGCCCAGGTCAGCGACAAACTGGCGGCCTGGCAGGTGGTACCTGCGGGCACCGAGGGCTACCGCACGGCCGAGGTGACCCTGGGCGGGGTCGACACCCGCGAAGTGTCGTCCAAGACCATGGAGTCGCTGAAAAGCCCGGGGCTGTACTTTATCGGTGAAGTGCTCGACGTCAGCGGCCACCTCGGCGGCTTCAACTTCCAGTGGGCCTGGGCTTCGGCGTACGCGGCCGCGCAGTTCGTCTAACCTTCGCGGTAGAATCAGCGTATCAAGGAACAAATTTTGCTGGTCAGAGGCGGCATTAACACTGCTGTCACCTGACTGGCTCAATTTCGATCATCGCCCAAGGTCTGCCGAACCCTCATGTCTTCCTCCTCGTTCAGCCAATCGCTACGCCGTCTCTGGGCCCTGGACAAATTCAGCTATGCCATCCGCGTACTCATCGCCCTGACCGGCAGCATGCTGCTGTGCTGGTACAAGGACGAGATGAGCCTGCTGATTCCCTTGTTCCTCGGCATTATTGCAAGCGCTCTGGCGGAAACCGATGACAGCTGGCAAGGCCGCCTGAACGCCCTGGCGGTGACGCTGGTGTGCTTTACCGTTGCGGCGCTGTCGGTGGAACTGCTGTTCCCCTATCCGATCATTTTTGCTGTCGCGCTGGCCCTGGCCAGTTTCGCCCTGACCATGCTCGGCGCCCTGGGTGAGCGCTACGGCGCGATTGCTTCGGCCACCCTGATTCTCTCGGTCTACACCATGATCGGCGTGGACCAGCGCGGTGGCGAGGTTACTGACTTCTGGCACGAACCCCTGCTGCTGGTGGCAGGTGCAGCGTGGTACGGGCTGCTCTCGGTGCTGTGGCAGGTGCTGTTCTCCAATCAGCCGGTGCAGCAAAGCCTGGCGCGGCTGTTTCGCGAACTGGGGCGCTACCTGAAACTCAAGGCGACCTTGTTCGAACCTATCCGCCAGCTGGATGTGGAAGCCCGGCGGCTGGAGCTGGCCCAGCAAAACGGGCGCGTGGTGGCGGCGCTCAATGCGGCAAAGGAAATCATTCTGCACCGGGTCGGCAACGGCCGGCCGGGCTCGAAGGTCAGCCGCTACCTGAAGCTGTACTTCCTCGCCCAGGACATCCACGAACGCGCCAGCTCTTCACACTACCCGTACAACGCCCTGACCGAAGCCTTCTTCCACAGCGACGTGCTGTTTCGCTGCCAGCGCCTGCTGCGCCAACAGGGCGTGGCCTGCCAGCAACTGTCAGAGTCGATCCAGCTGCGCCAGCCGTTCATCTACGACACCGGATTCGCCCAGGCCCTGGAAGACCTCAACGCCTCGCTGGAGCACCTGCGCATCCAGAGCAATCCGGCCTGGCGCGGGCTGCTGCGGTCGCTGCGGGCCCTGGCGGCGAACCTCGCCACCCTCGACCATCTGCTCAGCGATGCCAGTAACCCCGACAACCTGGCCGACGCCAGCGACAGCAGCCTGCTCGATCGCTCACCGCGTAGCCTGGCCGATGTCTGGAGCCGCTTGCGCCAGCAATTGACGCCAACCTCGCTGCTGTTCCGCCACGCCTTGCGCCTGCCGCTGGCGCTGTCAATCGGCTATGGCATGGTGCATCTGATCCACCCGACCCAGGGCTACTGGATCATCCTCACCACCTTGTTCGTGTGCCAGCCCAACTACGGTGCAACCCGGCGCAAGCTGGTGCAGCGGATTATCGGTACCGGCATCGGCCTGACCGTGGGATGGGCGCTGTTCGACCTGTTTCCAAGCCCGATCATCCAGTCGCTGTTCGCGGTGGCGGCCGGGGTGGTGTTCTTCGTCAACCGCACCACCCGCTACACCCTGGCTACTGCCGCAATCACTCTGATGGTGCTGTTCTGCTTCAATCAGGTCGGCGACGGCTACGGCCTGTTCCTGCCACGCCTGTTCGACACCCTGGTCGGTAGCCTGATCGCCATTCTGGCGGTGTTCCTGTTCCTGCCCGACTGGCAGGGGCGACGCCTGAACAAAGTGCTGGCCAACACCCTCACCTGCAACAGCAATTACCTGCGCCAGATCATGCAGCAGTACGCCCAGGGCAAACGTGACGACCTGGCCTATCGCCTGGCCCGACGCAATGCCCATAATGCCGATGCAGCATTGTCGACGACGCTGGCAAACATGCTCATGGAGCCCGGGCACTTTCGTAAGGAGGCCGATGTCGGCTTTCGCTTCCTGGTCCTCTCGCACACCTTGCTCAGTTACCTGTCGGGCCTGGGCGCGCACCGTGAAACGACCCTGCCTGCCGATGTTCACGAACAGTTGATCGATGGCGCCGGGGCCAGCCTGGCCAACAGCCTGGACGAGATTGCCGAAGGGCTGGCCAGCAAGGCACCCGTGGCCATTCACAGCGATGCCGAAGAGGCCCTGGCCAATTCGCTTGAGCAGATGTCGGAAGAACTTGAAGAGAACCAGCGGCTGGTGCAGACCCAACTGGCCCTGATCTGCCGTCAGTTGGGCCCGCTACGTACGCTTGCAGCGCACCTGATCAAGGAAGAGCCCGCCTGATCAAAGGCCGTGGTGCTTGAGCAAACGCTCATAGGTGCCATCGGCTTTCATCTCGAGGATGGCCTGGTTGAAGGCAGTGACGATCTTCTGATGCTGCGGGCTCTTGAGGCTGACCAGTATATGCAGGGTGTTTTCGCCCAGGGGCTTGTCGACGAACTCGACCGCCTCGCGCACCGAACGCGATTCGCGCTGCATGAAGTAACGCGCGACATACTCGTCTTCCAGCGTCAGGCCGACCCTGCCGGCAGCCAGCATACGCACCGCTACCGAAAAGTTGCGTACCGGGATTTTCTGCAAATGCTCATCGGCATCAAATGCCGGCGAGTAGGCGTAGTCCCGGACCACAGCAACCGGATAGGGATACAGGTCATTCAATGACTTGAACCGCAGCGGATCGCCTTTGCGCTTGAGCAGGCGGATGCGGTTGCTCAGATAGCCCGCCGAAAACTGCCCGATATGGGTACGGCTCTCATTGCGCCAGGCGTTGATCAAGACGTCATAACGCCCTTCTTCTATCCCCAGCAGTGCCCGCGCCCAGGGCACTTGCTCGAATTCGCTGTCGAAACCGGCGCGGTGCAAAGCGGTGGTGACAATCATGGTTGCCAGCCCCCCGCCGGGCATGCTCGCGTCGGTAAACGGCGGCCAGCTGTCAGCCACCAGGCGCAGTTTTTGCGCTTGCGCGGTACCGAGCACCAACATCAATCCAAACAGAGCCAAGACTCGAAGCAGTGCCAGCATGCTCAAATCCTTCAGTAGACGTGCCATTTGCACGCCGTTGATATCAACTGCTTGAGAGTTTCCGCTATCCGCGCCTTTGCGAAGGTTACACAAAGATGAAGGCTCAAGGCAGCTTCAATGATATCAATTTGCCTTTATTTTGAGCGATGTCACACCCTGTGTTGACTTGTAACCGTTACACCCTCGTCCTCACCCCTGGCATCTGCCATGATCAGAGGGGTCAATTGCCTGAGAGCCCCCTATGTCCATCGACTGGATCTGTAAACATCACAGCGACCTTGGCAAAGAACAACTCTATGCCATTCTGCAACTGCGCACCGAAGTCTTCGTGGTCGAACAGAAATGCGCCTACCAGGAAGTCGATGGCCAGGACCTGGCCGGCGATACCTGCCACCTGATGGCGTGGCGGGATGACCAGTTGCAGGCCTATTTGCGCCTGCTTGACCCGGAGTCACAGGGCGGCGATGTCGTCATCGGGCGTGTGGTCACCGCGCCGTCGGCACGGGGCCAGGGCCTGGGTCACGGACTGATCGAAAGGGCGCTTGAAGAAGCCGAGAAAAACTGGCCAGGCGTGCCGGTTTACCTGTCGGCACAGGCCCACTTGCAGGGCTACTACGGGCGCTACGGCTTTGTCGTGGTCGGCGAGGAATACCTCGAGGACGATATTCCGCACATTGGCATGCGCCGCGGCTGACCGCGGCGGCGTGTCCATCGCCGGCAGCCCTCAGGGATAGCCCAGCACTTCACGAATACGGCGCAAATGCTGGATGATCCACTCCTTGTCGATCGCGCCCCAATCGCGGATTCGATAATGCCCGGCATGGTTGCGCGCCCCCGCCTGCTGCTCGAACTCGCAGACGATATCCAGGTCAGCCAGGGCTGCAATAGTGTCCTGGGCCGTTCGCCGCGGCATGCCGGTGGCCTCCATCAGGGCCGGCACGCTGGCGGCGGTCTGGCTATCGATCAACCAGGCAACATACAGGCGACGGTAAAAGCTGGTCTTGGTCTTGCTCACATCCATTGGCAGGTCCTTATGGCTCACCCGATCTCAGGCAGCTCGCGGTACGTCAGGTAAACACGCAAGTCGAACTCCAGTTGATGGTAGCCCGGCTGCATGTGTTCACAGAGCTGGTAGAACGCTTTGTTGTGCTCGCTTTCTTTCAAGTGCGCCAACTCGTGCACGACGATCATCTTCAGAAACTCGGGTGCCGCCTCCTTGAACAGCGAGGCAATGCGAATTTCCTTTTTCGCCTTCAGCTTGCCGCCCTGCACCCGTGAAACGGCGGTGTGCAACCCCAGGGCCCGATGGGTCAGGTCCAGGCGGTTATCGAACAGTACTTTGTCCAGGTTGGGCGCGTTGCGCAGGTATTCCTGCTTGAGGCCCTGCGCATAGCCGTACAGCGCCTTGTCGCTCTGAATCCCGTGGCGCTGCGGGTATCGCTGCTGCAGGTAGGCGCCCAGGCGGTTGCTGGCAATCAATTGTCGAACCTGGTCTTGCAAGGCAGCAGGATAAGCTTGAAGGTATTTGAGCGGTGTCATGATCGTACAGCGGGCAGGTAAAAATGCAGTGTACCCAACTAAACCTGTTGCCAGTCAAAAAAGCCCGGGAACGCGTCGGCGTCACCGGCCGTCATCGGGTGGGCCAGCAAAAAGCCCTGTACATAATCGCAACCGTTGGCCTGCAGCCAGTCGGCCTGTTGACGGGACTCGACCCCTTCGGCGATGACACTGATCCCGTAAGATCGACAGGCCGCAATCACGCAACGGACCAAAGTGGCATCGAGGGTCGACTCCGGTAATCGCTGTACCAGGTGGCGGTCGAGTTTCAGGGTGTCGATCGGGAGATCGCGGAGCATGCGCAACGAACAATCACCGGCGCCAAAATCATCCAGCGCGATGCGCACGCCCAGCGCCCGCAAACGATGCAGTTGCTTCATGGCATCGTCGATGTTGTAGCGCAATGACGTTTCAGCGACTTCGACTTCCAGTTGGGCGGGCTCTATGCCCTGATTGAAGATGACCCGTTCGAGCTCTTCAGCCAGGTTCGGCATGGCGAACTGCACACGGCTCAAGCTGATGCTCAGCACCAGACTGGCGTCATAGCGTTCATACCAGGCACGCCGTTGTGCCGCCCCCTTCTGGTAGATCCAGCTGGCCAGCCGCGTGATCAGGCGGGCCTCCTCCAGCAAGGGCAGGAACAACCCGGGCGGCACGTCACCGACACTGGGGTGGTTCCAGCGCAACAATGCTTCGAATCCCCGCAAGCGGCCATCAGCCAACGCCACTTGCGGCTGATAGACCAGGCGGAACTCGTTGTGCTCGATGGCACCGCGCACACTGTCTTCAAGCATCAGCCGCGAACGTGCGCGACCATTGAGGTCTTTGTCGTAATACCGGTACTGCTGGCGCCCCGACTGTTTGGCGGCGTACATCGCGGCATCCGCAGCGCGCAACAAACCGTCGAGACTGGCCCCGCACTCCGGGTAAGTGGCGATACCGATGCTGACGCCGAGCGTCACTTCCGAGCCGTCGATTTCCCGGTAGATCGACATGCGTTCGATCAGCTTTTCGGCGCACCGCGCCGCCTGTTCAGGGTACTCCAGCGAGTCGAGCAGCGCGGTGAACTCGTCGCCGCCCATGCGTGCAAGAATTGCACAGGAACCCAGGCAGTCCTTGAGTTGCTCGGCAACCCAATGCAACACCCGGTCACCGACCTCATGCCCCAACGAGTCATTGATACGTTTGAATCCGTCCAGGTCGAGAAACAGCAGCGCTTGCGGCCGGTCGGCGCGCTCGTTGCGTAGCAGTGCACTTTCTGCAGCCTGGTAGAAGCCCCGGCGATTGAGCAGCCCGGTCAGCGGATCGGTAATCGCCTGGTACTCGAGTTGCTGGTGAAGGTTGCGCACCACCGACATGTCCAGCACGGTGACCACCACTGCCCGCTGCTCGCCCGGCAACGGCGCACATGACAGTGCGACCGGAATCGGATGCCCGCCCGCCGTACGCAGGACCGCATCATGGATACGCAAGGTGCTGCGCTCCTGGTAAGCCTGGTGGAAGAGCGAGCCGTGCCACGCGCCGGCGCCGGGCGACTGGACAAAATCCAGCAAGCCTGCGCCCGGCAGGTGTTCGAAGGGTACGTCGAGCAAATTGGAGATCGCCGGGTTGGCGTAACGGATCATGCCATCCTCGGCCACCACCAGTATGCCCTCGGCAGCATTCTCGAGTACGGAAGCGTTGAATGCCCTCGCCGCTTCCAGATCGTGGCTCAAGCGCTGCAAAGAGCGCCGGTTTCGCTGCTGCTCCAGCAGCGCCTGCACTTTGGGCTTGAGGATTTGTGGGTCGAAGGGTTTGAACAGGTAGTCAACTGCACCGCTGGCATAGCCTTTGAGCACAGCCGCCTGGGACTGTTCGTTGGCGGTAAGGAAAATGATCGGTGTCAGTCGGGTACGCTGGCTGCCGCGCATCAGGCGTGCCACTTCAAAACCGTCCATACCGGGCATCTGCACATCCAGCAGGACCAGGTCGACATCGTGTTCGAGCAATGCACTGAGGGCTTCGGTACCGGAACTTGCGGTCAATACCTGCCAGTCCTGACGAGCCAGCAAGGCACGCATGCTGATCAGGTTTTCGGGGTAATCATCGACGACCAGTAGTACCGAACTGCCATCGTTTGACGGAGGTTGCGCGCAATCCATGCTGCTTCTCTTGTAAAACCGACTTCAAACTTCGAGTGAAATTCGAAACTAACTCTAGACCCGGCTGTAACAAATCTGAAGTCATCAGATTGCCATCACCGCAGTAAAGTTCCTTTAGCCGACTAACGGCCTGTCCGCTCGGGCCATAACTACCCTGTACATGGCGCGAGAGGTACAAAAAAGCCCGCATTGCTGCGGGCTTTCGGGCTACCCGGGACTTAGTTGACCTTGGCAGCCAACTCGCCCTTCAGGTAACGCTGGAACATGCCTTCCAGGGAGATCGGCTTGATCTTCGAGGCATTGCCGGCAGTGCCGAAGGCTTCGTAACGGGCGATGCACACGTCGCGCATGGCGGTAACGGTGGCGCCGAAGAACTTGCGCGGGTCGAACTCGCTCGGGTTCTGTGCCATCAGGCGACGCATGGCTCCGGTAGAGGCCAGACGCAGGTCGGTGTCGATGTTGACCTTGCGTACGCCGTACTTGATGCCTTCGACGATTTCTTCAACCGGTACGCCGTAGGTCTCTTTGATGTCGCCGCCGTACTGGTTGATGATCGCCAGCCACTCTTGCGGAACCGAAGAGGAACCGTGCATCACCAGGTGGGTGTTGGGAATGCGCTTGTGGATTTCCTTGATACGGTCGATCGCCAGCACATCACCGGTAGGTGGCTTGGTGAACTTGTAGGCGCCGTGGCTGGTACCGATGGCGATGGCCAGGGCATCGACCTGGGTCTTCTTGACGAAGTCAGCGGCTTCTTCAGGATCGGTCAGCATCTGGCTGTGATCCAGAACGCCTTCGGCGCCGATACCGTCTTCTTCGCCAGCCATGCCGGTTTCCAGCGAACCCAGGCAGCCCAGCTCACCTTCAACCGAAACACCGCAGGCGTGCGCCATGGCGACAGTCTGCTGGGTGACGCGAACGTTGTACTCGTAGTCGGTCGGGGTCTTGCCATCTTCGCCGAGCGAACCGTCCATCATGACCGAGCTGAAGCCCAGCTGGATCGAGCGCTGGCAGACGTCAGGGCTGGTGCCGTGGTCCTGGTGCATGCACACCGGAATGTGCGGGAACTCTTCGATCGCAGCCAGGATCAGGTGGCGCAGGAACGGGGCGCCAGCGTATTTGCGGGCACCGGCCGACGCCTGGACAATCACCGGAGAGTCGGTCTTGTCGGCAGCTTCCATGATAGCGCGCATCTGCTCGAGGTTGTTGACGTTGAAAGCTGGAACGCCGTAGCCGAACTCGGCGGCGTGGTCCAGCATCTGGCGCATGCTAATGAGTGCCATTGTGTATCTCTCTCCCGACAAGCGTCGTTTTAATCGTGCAAGCCTGCCGCAGTGGCGGTTGCTATTCAAGTAGTGTGGGCCGCCATCGGCGGCCCGGCCAGTCACGGCGCCTTGCAGCCCCGCCCTATCAAATCGTTGGTGGCGACCCAGTACACCAGGCCTTCGTCACCCTTGCTGTGGAACGCCAGCACACCATCGCTGTACAAACTGCCCGAGGCACCGGGCTCGGCCTTCAGGCGGTAAACCTGGTCACCGCCGCCCAGTCGCACATCAACCTGCTGCTGACTGCTGTCGGCAAAGCGCCACAGCACTTCGGCCTGGCTGTCACACACCCAGCGCGTCCAGTTGTCCGACGGCGCCGGTGCGGGCGAGAAGCTTGCGCATCCGCCCAGTACTGCCAGGGCCAGCACGGCCACGACTCCTTTCATTGAATATCCTCTAGCAGACCACAAACGGGCCGGTAGGTTGCCATCAACCGATCAAGGGCAACCCTGAGCCCGGCGCTGGTGTTCATCGTCGTATTTTTCCAGGCCATCCGGGCCGAGCCGCTTGTTGATCACCGGGACGGTTTCCGCCTGCCATTCGGACTGATAGCAGCCGCCTTTCGGCGCGCCCGGCTTATCGGCCGAAGGCTCCGGAGTGCTGGAGCAAGCGCCCAGCATCCCGACCAGGACAAACACAGGCAATCGCTTGACCATCAGGTCGCTCCCTTTGCCAGGCGCTGAGCGAATCAGGCCTTGGCCCGTTGTTCCAGTACTTCCACTGCTGGCAGGACCTTGCCCTCGACGAACTCGAGGAACGCGCCGCCACCGGTAGAAATGTAGGAGATTTGCTCGGCAACGCCATACTTGTCGATGGCGGCCAGGGTGTCGCCACCACCGGCAATGGAGAACGCCGCGCTTTCAGCGATAGCCTGGGCCAGCACTTTGGTGCCGTTGCCGAACTGGTCGAACTCGAACACACCAACCGGACCGTTCCACAGGATGGTCTTGGACGACTTCAGCAGCTCGGCAAAGTTGGCCGCAGTTTGCGGGCCGATGTCGAGGATCATGTCATCTTCGGCTACGTCACCCACCAGCTTGACGGTTGCCGCAGCGCTTTCCGCGAATTCCTTGGCAACCACTACGTCGACCGGCAGCGGCACATTGACCTTGGCGGCAATGGCTTTGGCAGTATCGATCAGGTCGGGCTCGTACAGCGATTTGCCAACCGGGTGACCGGCAGCGGCCAGGAAGGTGTTGGCGATACCGCCACCCACGATCAGCAGGTCGCAGATCTGGCTCAGGCTGTTGAGCACGTCGAGCTTGGTCGACACCTTGGAGCCGGCCACAATGGCAGCCATCGGTTTGGCCGGGGCTTTCAGGGCCTTGCCCAGCGCATCCAGCTCAGCGGCCAGCAGCGGGCCGGCGGCAGCGACTTTGGCGAACTTGGCCACGCCGTGGGTCGAACCCTCGGCGCGGTGAGCGGTGCCGAATGCGTCCATCACGAACACATCGCACAGTGCGGCGTATTTTTGCGCCAGCTCGTCGGCGTTCTTCTTTTCACCCTTGTTGAAGCGCACGTTCTCGAACAACACGATGTCGCCGGCCTTGACGTCAACACCGTCGAGGTAGTCAGCAACCAGCGGTACTTCACGGCCCAGCGCTTTGCTCAGGTAGTCGGCAACTGGCTTCAGGCTGTTCTCGGCAGAGAACTCACCTTCGCTCGGGCGACCCAGGTGCGAGCACACCATCACGGCCGCGCCCTTTTCCAGCGCCAGCTTGATGGTCGGCAGCGAAGCCAGGATACGCGCATCGCTGGCAACCACACCGTCCTTCACAGGGACGTTGAGGTCTTCGCGAATCAGTACGCGCTTACCTTGCAGGTCGAGGTCGGTCATCTTCAACACGGTCATGAATGCAGTCCTTCAGGGCTGTTTACAAGTGGAGCGGGTTTGATTGACGACGTGCAGATAGTGTTCGGCAACGTCGAGCATACGGTTGGCAAAACCCCATTCGTTGTCGAACCAGGCCAGCAGGTTGACCAGCCGGGGGCCGGAAACGCGGGTCTGACTGGCATCGACGATCGCCGAATGTGGGTCATGGTTGAAATCACAACTGGCATGCGGCAGTTCAGTGTAGGCCAGCAAGCCCTTGAGCGGTCCGCTCAGGGCTGCGTCACGCAACACCTGGTTGACTTCGGCCGCCGTGGTATCGCGGGCGGTCTGCAGGGTGATGTCCAGGCACGACACATTAACCGTCGGCACGCGCACGGCTTTGGCCTGAATTCGCCCGGCAAGTTCCGGCAGCAGGCGTTCAATGCCACGGGCAAGGCCGGTGGACACCGGAATCACCGACTGGAACGCCGAGCGGGTACGGCGCAGGTCTTCATGGTGATAGGCGTCGATCACCGGCTGATCGTTCATCGCCGAGTGGATCGTGGTGATCGACACGTACTCCAGGCCAAAGGCCTGGTCCAGCACGCGCAGCAACGGGACGCCGCAGTTGGTGGTACAGGAGGCGTTGGAGACCAGCCGTTCGCTGCCGTCCAGGCAATCCTGGTTGATGCCGTAGACAACGGTTGCGTCGACGTCGGCTTCACTGGCCATGGGCTGGGAAAACAGCACCCGCGGCGCACCGGCGTCAAGAAAGCGCTGGCCATCGGCACGGGTGTTGTAGGCGCCTGAGCATTCAAGCACCAGGTCGACATCCAGTGCGGCCCAGTCGATGTCCTCAGGGGTGGCACTGCGCAAGACTTTCACGCAGTCGCCATTGATATGCAGACAATCGCCATCGACCCTCACCTCGCCGGGAAAACGCCCGTGGGTGGAGTCGAAGCGTGTCAGGTATTCGATGCTGGCCTGGTCGGCCAGGTCGTTCAGCGCAACGATTTCGAAGCCGGCCTTTGCCCCTCGTTCAAAGAGTGCGCGCAAAACGCAACGACCGATACGGCCGTAGCCGTTGAGTGCAACTTTGTAGGGACGCGGGTGTGGCATGGATAGGCTCACGAACGTATACGTTGTCTGGCCGGTTCATAGCTGCTGCACAGCCCATCGCGGGCAAGCCCGCTCCTGCACAGATCAGATGAACCTGCAGGAGCGGGCTTGCCCGCGATGAGGCCGGTACAGCCTCACCGGTCTATCAGTCTTCCAGCAGCTCTTCAGCAGTACCCAGGATGTTTTCCAGGGTGAAGCCGAATTCTTCGAACAAAGCAGCCGCCGGGGCCGATTCGCCGTAGGTGGTCATGCCGATGACACGACCTTCAAGGCCGACGTACTTGTACCAGAAGTCGGCATGGGCCGCTTCGATAGCGATACGCGCGCCAACCTGCAGCGGCAGTACCGATTGTTTGTACGCAGCGTCCTGGGCATCGAACACGCTGGTGCACGGCATCGACACGACACGGGCTTTGCGGCCTTGTTCGGTCAGCTTGTCGAAGGCCTGAACGGCCAGGCCGACTTCGGAGCCGGTGGCGATCAGGATCAGCTCAGGCTCGCCTGCGCAGTCTTTCAACACATAGCCACCACGGCTGATGTCGGCGATCTGGCCGGCATCACGGGTTTGGTGCTGCAGGTTCTGACGCGAGAAGATCAGTGCCGAAGGGCCGTCCTTGCGCTCCAGCGCATGCTTCCAGGACACCGCCGATTCAACGGCGTCGGCTGGGCGCCAGGTGTCCAGGTTAGGCGTGCTGCGCAGGCTGGTCAGTTGCTCGATCGGCTGGTGAGTCGGGCCGTCTTCGCCCAGACCGATGGAGTCGTGGGTGTAGACGTGGATCACACGCTGCTTCATCAGTGCCGACATGCGCACAGCGTTACGGGCGTATTCCATGAACATCAGGAAGGTTGCGCCGTAAGGCACCAGGCCGCCGTGCAGGGCAACGCCGTTCATGATGGCGGTCATGCCGAACTCGCGCACGCCGTAGAACATGTAGTTGCCGCTGGCATCTTCAGCGCTGACGCCCTTGCAACCTTTCCACAGGGTCAGGTTGGAACCGGCCAGGTCAGCCGAGCCGCCGAGAAACTCTGGCAGCAGAGGACCGAAGGCGTTCAGGGTGTTCTGGCTGGCCTTGCGGCTGGCGATGGTCTCGCCTTTGGCCGCCACTTCAGCAATGTAGGCCGAGGCTTTTTCGGAGAAGTCAGCAGGCAGCTCGCCGCTCAGGCGACGCTTCAGCTCGCTGGCCAGCTCAGGGAAGGCAGCAGCGTAGGCAGCAAAACGCTTGTCCCAGGCCGCTTCGGCAGCCTTGCCGGCTTCCTTGGCATCCCATTCGGCGTAGATATCAGCCGGCACTTCGAACGGCGCGTGGTCCCACTTCAATTCTTTACGGGCCAGGGCGATTTCATCGTTGCCCAGCGGTGCGCCGTGGCAGTCTTCCTTGCCCTGCTTGTTCGGCGAACCGAAACCGATGATGGTCTTGCAGCAGATCAGCGTCGGTTGCTCGCTTTTGCGAGCGGTATCGATGGCGGTCTTGATCTCGTCGGCGTCATGGCCGTCGACATTGCGGATCACCTGCCAGCCGTAGGCTTCAAAACGCTTGGGCGTGTCGTCGGTGAACCAGCCTTCGACTTCACCGTCGATGGAAATACCGTTGTCATCGTAGAACGCAATCAGCTTGCCAAGGCCCAGGGTACCGGCCAGGGAAGCGACTTCGTGGGAGATGCCTTCCATCATGCAGCCGTCACCCAGGAACACATAGGTGTGGTGATCGACGATGTTGTGGCCTTCACGGTTGAACTGGGCACCCAGCACTTTTTCCGCGAGGGCAAAGCCCACGGCGTTGGCCAGGCCCTGACCGAGCGGACCGGTGGTGGTCTCGACGCCCGGGGTGTAACCGAATTCGGGGTGACCCGGGGTACGGCTGTGCAGCTGACGGAAAGCCTTGAGGTCGTCGATGGTGACGTCATAGCCGGTCAGGTGCAGCAGCGAGTAGATCAACATCGAGCCATGGCCGTTCGACAGCACGAAGCGGTCACGGTCGGCGAAGTTCGGGTTGGTCGGGTTGTGTTTCAGATAGTCGCGCCAAAGAACCTCGGCGATATCCGCCATGCCCATAGGGGCACCGGGATGGCCGCTGTTGGCCTTTTGCACGGCATCCATGCTGAGGGCACGAATGGCGTTGGCACGCTCACGACGGCTGGGCATCGCTTATCTCCTGGGCTTGAATTAATTACGAAACGAAAAAAGGCGGCCATTTTCGCCCAGGCACGTGTCCGGGGGCAATGACGGATGGTCGATGCAGTGTGATTTTCCTGTGTTTAAGCGCAGATTCAGGGGTTAGCCCGGGCAAACAGCAGGATCGGTCGCTAACGCTGCGACGATTTGCCCCGCTTATCGAGCAATATCAAAACTTTTTGATATTGCTCTTGCGACTGGAGGGGTGCCCTGTCTAGACTGCCGCCCCATGAACGTACTTGCGCCCGCAATCCGCCCTGAGCAAAGCGACGAACTGGCCGCCCTGTGCAAGGCCGGCGGCGACCCGCTGCGCTTGAACGTATTGCGCGCCCTGGCCAGCGACTCGTTCGGCGTGCTGGAACTGGCGCAGATCTTTGCCATCGGCCAGTCAGGCATGAGCCATCACCTCAAGGTGCTGGCACAAGCCTCCCTGGTGGCCACCCGGCGCGAAGGCAACGCGGTGTTCTATCGCCGTGCCCTGCCGGACGACCAGCGACTGGGCGGCAAGCTGCACGCCGCGTTGCTGGAAGAAGTTGATGCACTGGCCCTGGCCGACGACGTCCAGATGCGGATCGACCAGGTGCAGCAGCGCCGTGCCGCCACCAGTCAGGACTTTTTCCTGCGTGTGGAAGAGAAGTTTCGCGCCCAGCAAGATTTGATTGCCGGCCTGCCACAATATGGCGAAAGCCTGCTGGCATTGCTCGACAAGCTCAGTTTTGCCCCCCACGCCAGTGCCCTCGAAGTCGGCCCTGGCGATGGTGAATTTCTACCCGAGCTGGCCCGGCGCTTTGCCCGGGTCACCGCACTGGACAACAGCCCGACCATGCTCGAGCTGGCACGCCAGGTCTGTCAGCGTGAAGGCCTGGCTAATGTGAACCTGCAGTTGGCCGATGCACTCAGTGCAACGGATGTGGAAGCCGACTGCGTAGTGCTGAACATGGTCCTGCACCATTTCAGCGCCCCGGCCCAAGCCCTGCGGCAACTGGCCAACCGTGTAAAGGCAGGCGGCAGCCTGCTGGTGACAGAGTTGTGCAGCCATGACCAAAGCTGGGCCAGAGAGGCCTGCGGTGATCTCTGGCTGGGTTTTGAACAGGACGACCTGGCCCGCTGGGCCAGCGCTGCGGGACTGGCTCCCGGGGACAGCCTCTATGTGGGCTTACGTAATGGTTTCCAGATTCAGGTCCGCCATTTTCAGCGACCGGCTGGCGACACTCAACATCGGTAAATTTTAGGAACCCGTCGAGATGAGCGAATACTCCCTTTTCACCTCCGAGTCCGTGTCTGAAGGGCATCCGGACAAAATCGCCGACCAGATTTCGGATGCTGTGCTGGACGCCATCATCACCCAGGACAAATACGCACGCGTGGCCTGCGAAACCCTGGTGAAAACCGGTGTAGCGATCATCGCGGGTGAAGTCACCACCTCGGCTTGGGTAGACCTCGAAGAGATCGTCCGCAAGGTCATCGTCGACATCGGCTACAACAGCTCCGACGTCGGCTTCGATGGCGCCACCTGCGCCGTAATGAACATCATCGGCAAGCAGTCGGTAGACATCGCCCAGGGCGTTGACCGCAGCAAGCCTGAAGACCAGGGCGCTGGCGACCAGGGCCTGATGTTCGGCTATGCCAGCAACGAAACCGACGTGCTGATGCCAGCACCGATCTGCTTCTCCCACCGTCTGGTCGAGCGCCAGGCCGAAGCCCGCAAGTCCGGCCTGCTGCCGTGGCTGCGCCCGGATGCCAAGTCGCAAGTCACCTGCCGTTACGAAGGCGGCAAGGTCGTCGGCATCGACGCCGTGGTCCTGTCGACCCAGCACAACCCTGAAGTCTCGCAAAAAGACCTGCAGGAAGCCGTGATGGAGCTGATCGTCAAGCACACCCTGCCTGCCGAACTGCTGCACAAAGACACCCAGTTCCACATCAACCCGACCGGCCAGTTCATCATCGGTGGCCCGGTGGGCGACTGCGGCCTGACCGGCCGCAAGATCATCGTTGACAGCTATGGCGGCATGGCCCGTCACGGCGGTGGCGCATTCTCCGGTAAAGACCCATCCAAGGTTGACCGTTCGGCAGCCTACGCCGGCCGCTACGTGGCCAAGAACATCGTTGCCGCCGGCCTGGCCGAGCGTTGCGAGATTCAGGTCTCTTACGCCATCGGTGTAGCCCAACCTACGTCGATCTCGCTGAACACCTTCGGCACCGGCAAGATCTCCGACGACAAGATCGTCCAGCTGGTGCGTGAGTGCTTCGACCTGCGTCCGTACGCCATCACCACCATGCTCGACCTGCTGCACCCGATGTACCAGGAAACCGCTGCCTACGGTCACTTCGGCCGTATCCCGCAGCAGAAGACTGTCGGTGACGACACCTTCACCACCTTCACCTGGGAACGTACCGACCGCGTCGACGCCCTGCGCGCTGCCGCCGGCCTGTAAGCGTTAGCGACCAGCGCTAAGCTGCAAGCGACAAGAAAAGCCCCAGCCGAGTGATCGGCTGGGGCTTTTTTGTGACATATCGGCTGACAACTCCAGCCACTGCCCTGAGCAACCGTTGCCTAGGCTGAGGACTCCCTACTGCCAAGCAAGGATGCTGGCCATGTTGTTCAAATTGCTCGCCTCGCTGCTCGCAACCGCCTGCTTATCCACAGCACAGGCCCAGACCTGCCCCGCCTGGTCCGTCGACCGTGCACAACGTGAAATAAGCCAGCTGGGCGAAACCGTGAGCCGCTGGGATGTGCATTACCACGGCCAGGGTATTTCATTGGTACCTGATGAGCTTTATGACCAGAGCCGACAACGCCTGAAACACCTTCAGGCATGCTTCAACCGCAAGGCCAGCGACACACCGCTGGCCAGCGCCCGCGGGCCTGTCGCCCATCCCGTCCCTCACACCGGCGTGCACAAGCTGGCCGACGAACACGCCGTCGCTCGCTGGATGCAGGGTAAACAGCACATCTGGATACAACCCAAGGTGGACGGTGTCGCCGTTTCACTGATCTTCCGTGAAGGCCGGCTGAAGCAATTGCTCAGCCGCGGCGACGGGACACACGGGCATGACTGGAGCCGGCATATTCCGTCCCTTGGTGGTATCACCCGAGAACTGCCGCAGCCACTCGACCTCACACTGCAGGGTGAGCTTTACTGGCGCCTGGACGCGCATGTGCAATCCAGCGCTGGGGGGCTCGGTGCACGCGGTACCGTGGCGGGACTGATGGCACGCAAACAGTTGAGTCGCGCACAAGGCGCCGGAGTCGGCCTGTTCGTCTGGGACTGGCCAGCAGGACCGAACACCCAGGCCGAACGCGTGGCCAGGCTGAGCGCGCTGGGTTTCGCCGACAGCGAACGCTACAGCGTCGCCATCAACAACTCGGCAGAGGCCGCGCATTGGCGTCAGCGTTGGTACGGTACGGCCCTGCCCTTTGCCACCGACGGGGTGATACTGCGCCAGGACAGCCGCCCGCCCGCCGAGCGCTGGCGGACAAACGCGCCGTACTGGGTCGCTGCCTGGAAACACCCGTTCTCCCAAGTGCTGGCCGAAGTACGCCAGGTGCATTTCAAGGTCGGGCGCACCGGCAAAATCACACCCGTTGTGCAATTGCAGCCGGTCGTCCTCGATGACCGGCGCATCACCCACGTCAGCCTGGGATCAGTCGCGCGCTGGCAAGCGCTGGACATACGCCCGGGCGATCAGGTGTCGATAAGCCTGGCTGGCCTTACCATCCCCCGCCTGGAAAACGTCGTACACCGCAGCACTGTTCGCCAGCAGGTTCAGCCGCCGAATCAAGGACAGTTCCACGCCCTGAGTTGCTTGCAGGCCAGCCCTGGCTGCGAAGAACAGTTCATTGCCCGCCTCACCTGGCTCAGCAGCAAGCAAGGGCTCGACCTGCCACACGTAGGTGCCGGCGCCTGGCGCAACCTCGTGCAGACTGGCCTGGTCACCAGCTTGAGTGACTGGCTGACGCTCACGGGCGAACAGCTGCAGCCGCTACCCGGTTTCAACACCGCTAGCGCCGAGCAGCTGATGCAGCGCGTCGACCTCGCGCGAACACGCCCTTTCCAGCAGTGGCTGCGCGCCTTGGGAGTACCGGTACCACGTAACCTTGAGCTGCGGTCGGACTGGCCAACGCTGGCAACCATGACAGCGTCCCAATGGTCCGGCGAGCCCGGAATCGGCGCTACCCGCGCCAAACAACTCGAGGCCTTCTTCACCCACCCGAAACTGGCCGCTGTGGCTGAGCAACTAGGGGTTCAAGGTATTGAAGGCTTCCTCAACGCGGGTATTAGAAACCTTCTCGACAAGCAGGATTTTTCTGACAATGCAGCCGAAAAGTCCACCTAGGGTTCCTTAATTCGCGAAATACGGGCAGGATTTCCCCCAACCTTTACTGCTATGCCCCGAATGGAGGCGCCCATGAAAGTCTTTTCTTCGCTGATTCTAATGACCGCAATTGGCCTGGCGGCCAGCGCGGTACAAGCAGCCCCGGAGGCCAGCCCCCTGACCGGCTGCGCAGCCAAGAAAGCCGACATCCAGCAGCAGATTGATCAATCCACCAACCCTTTCGAAAAGTCGGGCCTTGAGAAAGCGTTGAGCGAAGTCAACGAGCACTGCACCGACACCGCCTTGCGCAAGGAGCGCGAACAGAAAGTCCTCGACGCTCGTCATGAAGTGACCCAGCGCACCAAAGACCTGGACAAGGCCATGAAAAAAGGCGATGCCGAGAAGATCAACAAGCGCAAAGACAAACTCGCCGAATCCAAGAAGGAACTGCAAGAAGCGCTGGACGAACTCGACAAGTAAGCCAGCGCATTAGCGCTGTGATTATCGCGGGGCCGGTCTACGCCTTAGGGTGGTAGCCAGCAAGCCCCGCGATCTTGTATTCAATGGTTACGAAATTCGGTATGACAGGCTTTGCAGGCTGCTTCAACCTTGTCGGTCGGCGCCGCCAGGTCGGCCGCCTTCAGCGGTTGAGTACGCGTCACGGCAACCAGTTCGCCGGTCGCGGCCTCAAGCTGGCGCGCCAGTTCCTGAAAACGCGCCTGCTTTTCCCAGACGTCAGGGCGCGCACTGGTTTCATCCTCTTCGCGCACCTGTGGAAAATGCTTCCACGGCTCACGGGACAAGGTGTCGAGCTGAACGGCGCCGTCAGCGAACTTCTGTCCGTTGAACGCCAACCGACCGCGCAGCATTCCACCAAGGTCTTCACTGGTCTTGAGCATCTGTTTGAAAATGGTCTTGCGCTGGCCCAGCGGCGAATTGGGATCAACGCCACCACAGGCGGTCAGGGTCAGGCAGGCAAGCAGTACAACGGAGAGTCGCTTGAGCATCATGGTAACGTCGGCTCACGGGAAAAAGGCGGCCAGTATCCTCGCCTCACCGCCAAAGACCAATACCCTTATTAAACATACGGATTGCCGTCCACGCCTCAACCCCGGGCAATCCGCCACGGAAACCCCTTCATGAAATTTCCTTTACGCCACCTGGGCTGGACATTCTCGGTACTGGCCCTGCTCACCGGTTGCAACGGCAGCGCCCCGGAAAAAACCCAGCCCCATGCAGTTGCCACCTATGTCAGCAGCACCTGGAAAGACCTGCCTCACGTCAGCGACAGCGATCTGCTGGCCGGCTTCGAAGCCTGGCGCAGTGCTTGCGAACGCCTCAAGCGTGATGCCATCTGGGCGGGTACCTGTGCTGCCGCGGTCAGCGTGCCCAACGACAGCGCCCAGGTCCGCAGCTTTCTCCAGGCGCAGCTGGACGTCTACAGCATGCGCTCGGGCGACAACAGCGCGAACGGCTTGATCACCGGCTATTACGAACCGGTCTACCCCGGCAGCCTGACCCAGACCGCCAGTGCGCATGTGCCGGTGTATGGCGTGCCGGACGACATGATCGTCGTCTCACTGGACAGCGTTTACCCCGAACTCAAGGGCAAGCGCCTGCGCGGCCGCCTGGAAGGTCGCGTGCTCAAGCCTTACGACACCGCCGAAGTGATCAACCAGCAAGGCGTGCCGGCCCCGGTACTGGCCTGGCTTACCGATCCGATGGACCTGCAGTTCCTGCAGATTCAGGGCTCGGGACGTATCCAGCTCGACAGCGGCCGCCAGCTACGCGTGGGTTATGCCGACCAGAACGGCCACCCCTATCGTCCGGTAGGGCGCTGGCTGGTCGAACAGGGCCAACTGAAAAAAGAAGAAGTGTCCATGGGTGCCATTCACGCCTGGGCCGAGGCGAACCCGACACGTGTGCCCGAACTCCTGGCGAGCAACCCCAGCTATGTGTTCTTCAGTACACGCCCGGACAGCAACGAAGGGCCACGCGGCTCGCTGAACGTACCGTTGACCGCAGGCTACAGTGTGGCCATCGACCGCAAGGTGATCCCGCTGGGCAGCTTGCTGTGGCTCTCCACCACGCGTCCGGATGGCGCGCCGGTGGTGCGTCCGGTTGCGGCCCAGGACACCGGCGGGGCCATCACCGGTGAAGTGCGAGCAGACCTGTTCTGGGGCACCGGTGCCGAAGCAGGAGAACTGGCTGGCAACATGAAGCAGCAAGGGCAGATCTGGTTGCTATGGCCCAAAGGTGCAGCGCTGCCTGAAGTGCCGAAGGTGCTGTGATCCGATCGCGGGGCCAGCCCCTACCACCATCATCTGCAGGTGGGGAGCTGGCCCCGCGGTTAGGTCAGGCCGACACAACAAAAAACGAAACGATCAACCCCACGCCCACAAACCAGACCAGCGAGCGCAATACCGCCCAGTCGGCCAGGTAGCAGATGATGTAGAGCAGGCGGCTGGTGATGTACAGCACAGCCAGCACATCCTGGGTCACCTGCTCTGCGTTGCCGACAATATCGGCAATGATCACGGCGGCAGCAAAAGCCGGGAAGGCTTCAAAGCTGTTCAACTGCGCCGCATGCGCACGCCGTGGCAAGCCTTCGAGCTTGTCGAGAAACGCCCGCGGATCGTGATTTTGCCGCAGGTTGTAGCCCCCGCTGCCGAACTTGGCGATGCTGGTGCACAACACTGGCAAAAACATCGCAATCAATACACACCACAGAGCAACGGTCATAACTATTTCCTTGTCGGTCGGGAAGTCAGAATTTCATGATCAGCATGCCAATCAGCACCAGGGCACAAGCTAAGAGCCTGGGCCCACCAAAAGGTTCTTTGAGGTAGCGCATACCGAACAGCACCACCAGAATCACACTGACCTCGCGCAACGCTGCCGCCTCTGCCACCGACCCCAATTGCATGGCCCAGAGCACCAGCGCATAGCTGAGCAGCACGCAGACACCCACGGCCAGGCCGAGCCGCCACTGCAAGCGCCAGAACAGGAGGAACGGCGCGCGCCGGGCAACACCGGCCAACAACGGAAATGGCCAGGCACTGAGCAGCGTCAACCACACAAGATAGTCCAGTGGCTGCGACCACAACCGAATGGCCTGACCGTCGAACCAGGTGTAACAACCGATACACAGCCCGATCAGCGCCACCACCGGCAGCATCGACCAGGGCAGTCGATCCCCTCCACCGCCCTGCCAGAGCAGACAGGCCATGCCACAGGGAATCAGCAGGATGCCGATGATCTGCTGGCTGCTAAGTGTTTCACCGGCAAAGGTCAGGGTCAGCGCCAGCACCACCAGCGGCGACAGCCCGCGCATCAAGGGATAGACCAGGCCCAGGTCGCCCACCCGATAGGCCTGGATCAACAGAAACCGGTAGAACTGCTCGAACAGTGCCGAGGCCAGCAACCACGGCCAGACCTCGGCCGGCGGGAACTGCACGAAGGCAACCATCACCAGTGCAAACACCAGTGCCACGGCGTCCATGCTGGCGATGACCAGCAGGCGTTCGCCGCTGAACTTGATCAGGGTGTTCCAGGTTGCATGCAACAGGGCGGCAACCAGCACAAGGGAAGTGGCTAACACGCGAAGGTCCTTGGCAAAGCAGAAGGGTCGTCAATGGCCAGCCGCTATCTAAGCATTTCCCCCGCCGCCACGTCGCGCACATTTGCCAACGACGGAAACCAAATCGCCCAGGCGCGGTCAACGCATGCACGGAAAAACTGTGTCCCCATACCCTCGACAGGCCATCCAAGCTCTGCCCGACGGAATCGGGCGCCATATCGGAAGCCATTACAGGACCTGGAATGCTTGAGCTTGTTGCTGCGTTTATCTGCCTCACCACCCTCCTCACCTACCTGAACTACCGCTTTATCGGCCTGCCGCCCACCATCGGCGTGATGGTCACCGCCCTGCTGTTTTCCCTGTTGCTGCAAGGTTTGAGCGTCATCGGCTACCCGGGGCTGGAAGAGCGGGTGCAAAGCCTGATGAGCCAGATCGACTTCAACGACCTGCTGATGCACTGGATGCTGTCGTTCCTGCTGTTTGCCGGCGCCCTGCACGTGAATCTTGCCGACCTGCGCAGCTATCGCTGGCCTATCGGCCTGCTGGCCACCGTCGGCGTGCTGATTGCCACTGTGGTCATCGGCTACCTGGCGCACTGGATCTTTGCCTTGTTCGGCTGGCATGTCAGCCTGCTTTACTGCCTGCTGTTCGGCGCACTGATTTCGCCGACCGACCCGATTGCAGTACTGGGCGCCCTGCGTACCGCCAACGCCTCCAAACCGCTGAAAACCACCATTGTCGGTGAGAGCCTGTTCAACGACGGCACCGCCGTGGTGGTGTTCACCGTGCTGCTGGGCATTGCGCAACTGGGTGAAACCCCGAGCGTTGGCGAAACCGCCATGCTGTTCGCCCGCGAAGCCATTGGCGGTGCGCTGTTCGGCGGCCTGATCGGCTACATCACCTACCGCATGATCAAGAGCATCGAGCAGTACCAGGTCGAAGTCATGCTGACCCTCGCGTTGGTCATCGGTGGCTCGGCCATGGCGTATGAACTGCACGTCTCGGCGCCGATCGCGATGGTGGTGGCCGGCCTGATCATCGGCAACCTGGGGCGCAACCTGGCAATGAACGAGATGACCCGTCGCTATCTGGACGGCTTCTGGGAACTGATTGACGACATGCTCAACGCTTTGCTGTTCGCCTTGATTGGCCTGGAGCTGTTGCTGCTGCCGTTCTCGTGGATGCACCTGACCGCTGCGGGCGTGCTCGCGTTGGCGATACTGCTGTCGCGTTTGCTGACCGTGGCACCGGCGATTGTCCTGTTACGCCGCTGGCGCAGCGTGCCACGCGGAACCGTGCGCGTGCTGACCTGGGGCGGCCTGCGCGGTGGTGTGTCGGTTGCCCTGGCGCTGTCGCTGCCTACGGGTACCGAGCGTGACCTGTTGCTGAGCATCACTTACATCGTGGTGCTGTCATCGATCCTGTTGCAGGGGCTGACGATCGGCCGGGTGGTGCGCGGGGTAACCGAGCAGCCTTGAGTGGAGCGACCATCGCCAGAAAGCCGGCTCCTACAAGGGGGGGGGGGGTGGGGGGGGCAATGTGTTAAGGGCCCGGGGGGGGGGGGGGTTTTAACAAAGAAGCGGGCCCCCCGAAAGAGGGGGGGGGAGGAGGGGGGGGG
>NZ_JADUCM010000035.1 GCF_016009175.1 Pseudomonas alkylphenolica | reverse complement strand
CTCCTACAAGGAGCCGGCTTTCTGGCGATGCAATTGCTTACTCGACCGTGGTGTCGAACTGGTCCTTTATGTATTTGATCTCGGTGCGCCCGTGCGCTGCCGGCAAACCATCTTCGCCCAGGTTGACGAAGACCATCTTGTCTACCGTCAGGATGCTCTTGCGGGTGATCTTGTTGCGCACTTCACACTTGAGGGTGATAGAGGTGCGGCCGAATTCGGTGGCGGTGATACCCAGCTCGATAATGTCGCCCTGACGCGACGCACTGACGAAGTTGATCTCCGAGATGTACTTGGTGACCACACGCTGGTTACCCAGCTGGACGATGGCATAAATCGCCGCCTCTTCGTCGATCCAGCGCAGCAGGCTGCCGCCGAACAGGGTGCCATTGGGGTTGAGGTCTTCAGGTTTTACCCATTTGCGGGTGTGAAAATTCATAACTGCTCCTGACCATCTTGCCAATTGATGACGCTAATGATGGCAGAGCTCGCCCCCCGCCTCCATTTAACATCGACTATGGTCTCGATTAATCGACAGAAAGCCTTGGGCAGATGCGCAGGCACGGCTATAATCGCCATCGCTTGAAAAACGGTCATCTGCACTTGATACCGTTCCCGCCACCTGTCCGAGGGGCGCTGCAGCAGGTTCTACCTGTCAGGCTCGGATGGGGCGTTGTCTGGCCAGGCCTGCCTGCCGACACTAAACGCACAACGGCGCCCATTCGCACATTACGAATGGAGGCTCTTCATGAGCGCTGTAAACACGCCTGCCGGTTTTACCGATTTCAAAGTCGCTGACATCTCCCTGGCTGCATGGGGCCGTCGCGAGACCATCATCGCCGAATCGGAAATGCCTGCACTGATGGGCCTGCGCCGCAAGTACCTGCAAGAGCAACCGCTCAAGGGTGCGAAGATCCTCGGCTGCATCCACATGACCATTCAGACTGCCGTGCTGATCGAAACCCTGGTTGCCCTGGGTGCCGAAGTACGCTGGTCGTCCTGCAACATCTTCTCCACTCAAGACCAGGCCGCTGCTTCCATCGCCGCTGCCGGTATCCCGGTATTCGCCTGGAAAGGTGAAACCGAGGAAGAGTACGAGTGGTGCCTGGAACAAACCATCCTCAAGGACGGCGCCCCATGGGACGCCAACATGATCCTCGACGATGGCGGTGACCTGACCGAACTGCTGCACAAGAAATACCCGGCCGTTCTGGATCGCGTTCACGGCGTGACCGAAGAAACCACCACCGGCGTTCACCGCCTGCTGGACATGCTGGCCAAGGGCGAGCTGAAAATCCCGGCCATCAACGTCAACGACTCGGTCACCAAGAGCAAGAACGACAACAAGTACGGCTGCCGTCACAGCCTGAACGACGCCATCAAGCGCGGTACCGACCACCTGCTGTCCGGCAAGCAAGCGCTGGTCATCGGTTACGGTGACGTGGGCAAGGGCTCCGCCCAGTCGCTGCGTCAGGAAGGCATGATCGTCAAGGTCACCGAAGTCGACCCGATCTGCGCCATGCAAGCCTGCATGGACGGCTTCGAGCTGGTTTCGCCGTTCATCGACGGTATCAACACCGGTACCGAAGCAAGCATCGACAAGGCACTGCTGGGCAAGATCGACCTGATCGTGACCACCACCGGCAACGTCAATGTTTGCGACGCGAACATGCTCAAAGCCCTGAAAAAGCGCGCTGTGGTGTGCAACATCGGCCACTTCGACAATGAAATCGATACCGCTTTCATGCGCAAGAACTGGGCCTGGGAAGAAGTCAAACCGCAAGTACACAAGATCCACCGTACCGGCGCTGGCGAATTCGACCCACAAAACGACGACTACCTGATCCTGCTGGCCGAAGGCCGCCTGGTCAACCTGGGTAACGCCACCGGTCACCCAAGCCGCATCATGGACGGCTCATTCGCCAACCAGGTACTGGCGCAGATCTTCCTGTTCGGCCAGAAATACGCCGACCTGTCGCCTGCGCAGAAGGCCGAGCGCCTGACCGTTGAAGTGCTGCCGAAAAAACTCGACGAAGAAGTG
Organism: Pseudomonas alkylphenolica; assembly: GCF_016009175.1. Classification (GTDB taxonomy): domain Bacteria; phylum Pseudomonadota; class Gammaproteobacteria; order Pseudomonadales; family Pseudomonadaceae; genus Aquipseudomonas; species Aquipseudomonas alkylphenolica_B. Next base: position 49,630 of record NZ_JADUCM010000035.1, on the reverse strand, counting down.
GCCCTGGAAATGGTCCGCGGCTTCGGCGGCGTAGTGACCCAGCTGACTCAGCAGCAAGCCGACTACATCGGCGTGACTGTTGAAGGGCCGTTCAAGCCGCACGCCTACCGCTACTGATGGGCCAAAGCCGGTGACGCCTCAAGCGTCACCGGCTTTTTTCTGTAAGCCAGCCACAGCGCTGGCCTGCTTGATCGGTTTACCAGGATTTCGCCATGTCTCAGGAACGTCGTTACAGCTTCGAGTTCTTCCCGACCAAGACCGATGCTGGACATGAAAAACTGCTCGCCACTGCCCGTCAGCTGGCCAGCTACAACCCGGATTTCTTTTCCTGCACCTACGGTGCCGGTGGTTCGACCCGTGATCGCACGCTGAACACTGTGCTGCAGCTGGAAAGCGAAGTGAAGATCCCGGCCGCACCTCACCTGTCGTGTGTCGGCGACAGCAAAGACGACCTGCGCAGCCTGCTGGCCCAATATAAGGCCGCCGGCATCAAGCGCATCGTTGCCCTGCGTGGCGACCTGCCTTCGGGCATGGGCATGGCCAGCGGTGAGCTGCGCTATGCCAATGAACTGGTCGAGTTCATCCGCCAGGAAAGCGGCGACCACTTCCATATCGAAATTGCCGCTTACCCAGAGATGCACCCGCAGGCGCGCAACTTCGAAGATGACCTGAACAACTTCGTGCGCAAGGCCAAAGCCGGTGCCGACAGCGCCATCACCCAGTACTTCTTCAACGCCGACAGCTACTTCTACTTCGTCGAGCGCGTACGCAAGCTGGGCGTAGACATTCCTGTCGTACCGGGGATCATGCCGATCACCAACTACAGCAAGCTGGCGCGCTTCTCTGACGCCTGCGGCGCCGAGATCCCGCGCTGGATCCGCAAGCAACTGGAAGCCTACGGCGACGACGTCCAGAGCATCCAGGCCTTTGGTGAAGACGTCATTACCCGCATGAGCGAACAACTGCTGCAAGGCGGTGCGCCAGGGCTGCATTTCTACACCCTGAACCAGGCAGATCCGAGCCTGGCGATCTGGAACAACCTCAAGTTGCCCCGCTGATCGACGCAATTTACCGTTAGTAACAATTGATGCAGATTTTGGACGGGCCTTGGCTTACGCTAAGGCCTTTCTGCAATTTACAACTAACGGATTATTGCGCCACCATGCCCCAAGGACATACCTCTACTCACCCGCAACTTGTTTACCTGGTATTCGGGGCCAAAACCTATCATCAAGAAGCACAGTTCAGCATCGTCAGCGCGTTGGCCAACCTGCGCAAGACACCCGGTGAGGCCCTGGACATCCAGGTCTACAGCGACGACCCTGAGCCCTACCAACAACTTCCGGTAACCGTCCACCCGCTCGACGCCGCTACCCGTGAAGCCTGGAACCAGCCCTACGGCTATCATTTTCGCAGCAAGCATGTCGTCCTGCGCCAGGTACTGGCCCAGGCACCGATGGCCGTGCTGATCGATACTGACACCTTCTTCCATCAGTCGCCCATCGAACTGTTCCGTCGCGTTGCACCCGGTACATTGCTGTGCAATGCCATCGGCAGCACCTATGGCGCGGACAAACAGTGCCCGCTGTTCCAGCGCCTGGCGTCGATGCTTGAAACACGCGGCCTGGCCGATCAGCACATGCCCCTGCTCAATTCCGGAGTGATCGGGCTGACACAACAGGATGCGCCGTTGCTTGATCGCTCCGTCGCCCTGATGGACGAGTACTACCCGCACGCCAATGGCGCCTACACGCTGGAAGAGTTCTGCCTGTCCGTTGCCGCCTACCGCAGCATGCAGGTCAATCAGTGCACCGACCTGATCCATCACTACTGGAGCCGCAAGCAGCTGTTCCGCGCCAAGGTTCAGGCCTGGCTGGCCAAGCACCAGCACGCACCGCTAAGCCGCGAAGCCCTGGAAGATGTCACCAAGGTCAACGCGCAACTGCCCAAGCCGCCCGCCTTGCAGCGTCTGGGTTACAAAGCCTTGAGCCTGACCCTGCCGACCGAGCAGCGCCAGTTCCTGCGCGAGTTGATGTATGGCTGCTACGAATACCCCAACGAATTCGACCGCGCCAGCGCCCCCGCCTGGTGGGACAAGGCGCTGGCCAACCTCAACGCGCGCCACCCACAACCCGTGTGTCAGAACAAGCTGAAGCAGTGGTTCGACCACCCTGGCATGCGCCTGAGCCTTGGCAGTAAACGTCGGGCAGTGCGTGACTCCCTGTTAAAGCGCTCACACCACTGAACGCCTTGCCAACGCTGTGCGCACGTCTACTAGCCATAGCCGTGCGCACGTCGTAATCTCCCGCCATGCCCGATTTCACCCGCCTGTTTACCGTCCTGTTGCTCACTTGCCTGAGTACGTTTGCCCATGGCGAGAAACTGCGCATCGTCACCGAGCCCTGGGCGCCTTATGTGTACCTGGAAAACGGTCAGGCCAAAGGCATCGACTACGAAGTGACCGTCGAGGTGTTCAAGCGCCTGGGCGTGGAGGTGGACTGGCAGTTCCTGCCCTGGAAGCGCTGCCTGGCGATGATCGACCAGGGCCTGGCCGATGGCATTCTGGATATATTCCAGACCGAAGAGCGCGACCACTACCTGCACTACCCCGACGAGCCTTTGTCGGAAGTGGCCTTCGTGCTGTTCTATGCCAACGCCCGCCCTCATTCGGTAAAGCGCCTGGAAGACCTGGACGGGTTAACCATTGGCACCTCGCCTGGCTACACCTACTCGACCGCCTTCAATGAGTCACCGCGGTTCAAGCGCGAGCCGGCACCGACCCATGAAGCCAATTTTGGCAAACTGCAGCGGGGTCGTATCGATCTGCTCATTACGGACCGCCGCGTTGGTCGATTTGTAGCCAACGAACTGGGCCTGGCGCAGGAGGTCAGCGAACTGCCACTGGTCGTCAACAGCCAGCAGCAGTACCTGGCCATACGCCGCAACACCGGGATGGATGCACTGGCCCATCGTTTCGCCGAAGAACTGCGCCGGTTCAAACGTGAACCCGCCTATGCAGCCCTGAATGCCCGCTACGCCAGCATGGGTGATAAATTTCCACCCACCGTTGAGCAGCAGGAAAGCGGCACGCCGTGATTGCTCTGTTATACTCGGGCCTTCCCGCCAGGCTTACGCCCGGACGCTTGGCCTTGCAAAAGGCATCCCGACCGGCAGGACAGCGCGGCCAAGAGCCCGCCCGCCACATTCCGGATGCGCATTGAAGGCCCTGCTGGACCGGACGCGATAGCATCACCCGATGCCCGTCGCGCCAGGCAAGATTATCCCATCGGGCTTAGCCCCCACTAAGAACAGGATTACTCATGTCCTTTGCTTCCCTCGGTCTCTCCGAGGCTCTAGTCCGCGCCATCGAGGCCGCAGGCTATACCCAGCCCACTCCGGTGCAACAGCGGGCCATCCCCGCCGTGTTGCAAGGTCGCGACCTGATGGTTGCCGCCCAGACAGGTACTGGTAAAACTGGCGGTTTCGCACTGCCGATCCTTGAACGCCTGTTCCCGGGCGGTCACCCCGACAAATCCCAGCGCCATGGCCCTCGCCAGCCGCGGGTTCTGGTGCTGACCCCTACACGTGAACTGGCCGCCCAGGTACACGACAGCTTCAAGGTCTATGCCCGCGACCTCAAATTCGTCAGCGCCTGCATCTTCGGTGGTGTTGGCATGAACCCACAGGTTCAAGCCATGGCCCGTGGCGTCGATGTGCTGGTGGCCTGCCCTGGCCGCCTGCTCGACCTGGCCGGCCAAGGCAGCGTCGACCTCTCCCACGTCGAAACCCTGGTGCTGGACGAAGCCGACCGTATGCTCGACATGGGCTTTATCCATGACGTGAAAAAGGTCCTTGCGCGCTTGCCTGCCAAGCGTCAGAACCTGCTGTTCTCGGCGACCTTCTCCAAGGACATCACCGAGCTGGCCGACAAGCTGCTGCACAACCCCGAGCGCATCGAGGTAACGCCGCCCAACACCACGGTCGAGCGTATCGAGCAGCGTGTTTACCGCCTGCCGGCCAGCCACAAGCGCGCACTCCTGGCTCACCTGATTACCACCGGGGCCTGGGAGCAAGTACTGGTGTTCACCCGCACCAAGCATGGCGCCAACCGCCTGGCCGAGTACCTGGAAAAGCACGGCCTGACCGCTGCTGCCATCCACGGCAACAAGAGCCAGAATGCCCGCACCAAAGCCTTGGCCGACTTCAAGGCCGGCACCGTGCGCATCATGGTTGCCACCGATATTGCCGCCCGGGGCCTGGACATCGACCAGCTGCCACACGTCGTCAACTTCGAGCTGCCCAACGTTGAAGAAGACTACGTGCACCGTATCGGCCGTACTGGCCGCGCTGGTCGCTCCGGTGAGGCCATCTCGCTGGTCGCTCCCGACGAAGAGAAGCTGCTCAAGAGCATTGAACGCGTTACCCGGCAGAAGATTGCGGATGGCGACCTGATGGGCTTTGACGCCTCCAAGGTAGAAGCCGAGAAGCCGGAAACCCGTGAACGGCCGCAAAACAATCCTCGCGGTGGCCGTGGCCAACGCGCTGACGGCACCAACAGCAGCAACGGTGGCCGCAAGGACAAAGGCAAGGATCAGGGCAAGGACAAAGGTCGCGACAAGGACAAGGAAAAAACCGCAGAGAAATCTGCTGGTACCGGTGGTCGTCAGGAGCGCAAGCCACGCGACAACAAAAAGCCTCGCCAGGCGCAGTCAACCCAGGCAGGCGCACCGTCGATCCCGGCGGATCGTGACCCGGAAGAGTTCCTGGATGATGAAGTAGACAACTTCGGCAACCGTGCCGACTACGTCAGCCCTTACCAGAACAAAGGTAATCAGGGTCGCAACCGTCGCCCGGGTGCTCCGGCTCAAAGCGGTACCGGCACAGGCGGCCAGCCACGTACCGGCACAGGCGGCGGTGCAAACCAGGGCCGCAACAACGGCCCGCGCAGCGGCGCAGGTGGCTCGGCCAACGGTGAGAAGCGCGGTGGTTCGCGCAACGGCGGCGGTGGCCAGCAGCGTCGTGATGGCGGTGGTGCCCGCAATCGCCGCCCAGGCAGCGACACTCCGTCGAGCGAGCCTGCCGTGCGCAACCCGCGAGAAGGTCAGCCGCAACCGAAGATCATGCACAAAGAGTCGAAAATCGACCGCTTCCCGACAGCCGAACAGCTTGAGCAACTGCCAAGCCGTCCGCGTGGCGAGAAGCCGGCACTACTGACGCGTAACCGCTGATTCAGTGACGCACCAAAAAAAAACGCCGCCCCTAGGGGCGGCGTTTTTGTTGGTGCGGGTTGCAATGTTACTTCTGCTTCACACCTTCGACCGAGATATCCAGGTCCAGGGTCTGCGAAGCCGGGCCTGGGCCTTTGATGCCGAAGTCGACCAGGTTCAGGGTGGTAGTGGCGTTGAAGCCAGCGCGCTCGCCGCCCCATGGGTCTTTGCCTTCACCGACGAAGGTCGCTTTGAACACTACCGGCTTGGTCACACCGTGCAGGGTCAGGTCACCGGTCACGTCAGCAGTTTTCTCGCCGGTCGATTTGACTGCGGTGGAGACGAACTTGGCCTCCGGGAACTTCTTCACATCGAGGAAATCTGCGCTGGCGATGTGCTTGTCACGCTCAGCGTGGTTGGACCAGACGCTGGCAGTTTTCAGGTCGACTGCAATCTTACTCGCTTCAGGCTTGGCGGCATCCCACGAGAAGGTGCCATCGAAGTCCTTGAACGTACCGTGGATGAAACTGAAGCCCAGGTGACCGATCTTCCAGTCAACGAAAGCGTGCTGACCTTCCTTGTCGATCTTGTAATCGGCAGCCATGGCCTGACCAGCCGACAGCAGAGCAGTACCGAGCGCCAAAGCGGCAAAAGTCTTTTTCAACATGCGTCTATATCCCTTTGGAGTTGAGGTTGAACATCAAGCTTTGCGGCCCAGCATGCGCTTGAGGGTCGCGTCACGGTCGATAAAGTGGTGCTTCAGGGCTGCCAGGCCATGTAGACCGGAAAAAATCACCAGGCCCCACGCCAGATACAGATGGATCTCACCGGCAATATCCGCTTGATCAGGCAGGTTGCTGACCAGCGCCGGCACCTCGAAAAGGCCGAACACCGGAATGCCTACACCGTCGGCAGTGGAAATCAGATAACCCGCTATCATCACTGCAAACAGACCGACATAGAGCAGCGCGTGGCCGAACGTGGCACCCACGCGGGTTAACTTGCTGTAGCTCGGCAGTGCCGGCGGTGGCGGGCTGATGAAACGCCAGAGCACCCGGAGCAGCATCACGCCCAGCAACACCAGGCCGATGCTCTTGTGCAGGTCCGGAGCGTCTTTGCGCCATGCGCTGTAGTAGTCCAGACCGACCATCCACAAGCCCAACGCGAACAGCCCGAAAACAACCAGCGCCACACCCCAGTGGATGACGATGCTGACAAGGCCGTAACGAGAGGATGAATTGCGCAGTTGCATTGCCGTGCTTCCCTGAAAGAACTGTGCCCAAGACTAACGAGTTATCTATCGAATTAAAGCCGAAAATTTTGCTTTGAAATATCGAGAAAGACGATTGTTAGTGTTTTACAGCGCCATTAAGGAAACATTAACTACGGGGGAAGGAATGCATCAAGGGACAAGCCCGCTCACCCTTTAGGTGACGGCGGGGACGGGCTTGTCTGGGGTTTCAGCGCATTACTGCGCCTTGGCCTGAATGTTGGCCACCGGCTTTTTGGCTGGTTCAGCCTTGACCGTGGCTTTATTCACTGGCGCGGTCGCCTTGGCTGCAGTTTTCTTCGCCTGGTCGGCCTTGGCCACAGGCTTTTTCACTGGGGCCTGTTTGGCTGGCGCTTTGGCAGGTGCAGGCTTGACGGCTTCTTCCTTGGCGACCGGGGCCACTGCTGGCGTGGATACCGGCGCTGACGCGGCTACGGGTGCCGGAGCGGCGTCGGCAGCTTTCGCTTCCGGTTGCGCGGCTGGCTTGTCATCGCTGCCAAACATCCGCTTGAACAAGCCCGGCTTGCTTTCTTCCTGTTTCGAAGTGTCTACCGCTTTCGCCGGCTTATCGGACGATCCACCGAACATGTTGGAGAAGAAATTACCTTTGCTGGCGGCTGCCGCCGTGGCGGCCGCACCGGCAACAGTGGCTGCCTTGGCGGGATCGAAGGACTTGCCTGCGGCGAGGTCTTGCACCTGGCCTGCCGCACGCTGACCGCTGCGCAGCGCGCCTTCGAGGGTGCCAGGGTACAGGGCATCAGTGTGCTCACCGGCAAAGATGACGCGCTGAACCGGACGCTCCCACAGGCGCCAGAATTTGCTGATCTGCCCCGGGCCGTAGGCCAGGTAAGCGCCGCCCATGTTGGCATCGGTGCTGTAACGGCGTACTTCATAACCGGTGAACGCACCACGGGCTTGCGGGTAGAACGCATGCAGGCGGATCAGCACCTGGTCGACCATCTGCTTGTCGCCAAAGGCCTGCAGCAGGCGGGCATTGTCACCCGAGAGGTTGATGACGACATTGGCACCACCCTTGAGCGCCGGTTCGATCCAGAGCATGCCCAGGCCGGTGTTGCTGTAGATTTCACCGGACATGCGCGCACGGCTTTCCCACACCGGGCTCTTGAACTTCAGCAACAACTGGTCGCGCCAACCGTAGTTGGTGCCTTTGAGGGCTGCCAGGTGCTGGTTGTCCAGGCCCGGGATCATCTGGATCTTCGCCAGTGCACGCAGCGGCACGGCCAGCACTACGTAGTCGGCCTGGTAACCCACGCTACCGACTTTAACAGTGACGCCGTCCTTGTCCTGGGTGATGGCGCTGACCGGCGAGCTGGTCTTGATGGTCTTCAGCTCTTTGACGAACGCCTGGGCCAGTACCGGGCTGCCACCAGGCAAGCGGGCTGCACGCAGGTCGCGGTCGCTGACGCCACGGTAGACACGGGTCTGCTGGGCAAAATACAGCAGCGACAGACGCGATGGCTCGTCGTAGCGGGTACGAATCTGCTGGTTGACCAACTGACGAGCGGTGGTCGGCAGTTGCAGCTTGTCCAGCCAGGTGGACACGTTCAGCTGGTCGAGGGCGAACAAAGTGCTGTTGGCGGCCGGGTTCTGCGGATCGTCGATCGAGCGCGCCAGGTCGTCGAGGGTCTTTTCATAGCGCTTGAGCGCCTCGGCGGTGGCCGGCTGCTTGGTGGCCAGGTCCGTCGAGCTGAAGTACTCGCCGTCGATCAGGTAGCCCGGCGTACGCACGAACTCCGGTGCCGGCTGGGTGCTGATCTTGAAGGTATCGAGGTACTGATTGAGGGTCGGCTGCGCCTTGCTGTTGCCGATCCACTCGCTGGTGGCCAGGCCCGAGCGCCCGCCCATGCCGGACTTGGCCTCCAGCAGGGTGACCTGCCAGCCCTTGCCCTGCAGTTCATATGCAGCGGTCAGGCCCGCCAGACCGCCACCCACGACGATTGCCGTCGGGGTCTTGGCCAGCGCAGCACCGCTGAACAGTCCTATCATTACGAGCGCACAGGCGCGCAGCCAAGCAGCAGACATTTTGGCGAACTCCGGATCAAAGCAGAATGTGGGGGAAGCCCCCGGAAAGAATAGCCGAAGGATACGTCACGCCAAGCCCGCTCGCCAGCAATGCCAGGTAGCTGATTGCATGCCACGGGTTGTCCTTCGTCGACGCATTGCATAGGCTTGCGCCGCACGTGCGCGCTGTCGTCGCCAGGAGAATCGAAATGGGCCTCAACCAACAGTGGATGGAACGCGACCTCAAGGTCTTGTGGCACCCCTGCACCCAGATGAAAGACCACGAACACCTGCCCCTGATCCCGATCAAACGCGGTGAAGGCGTGTGGCTGGAAGATTTCGAGGGCAAGCGCTATCTCGACGCAGTCAGCTCCTGGTGGGTCAATGTCTTCGGCCACGCCAATCCACAGATCAACCAGCGCATCAAGGACCAGGTCGACCAGCTCGAACACGTGATCCTCGCCGGTTTCAGCCACCAGCCGGTCATCGAGTTGTCCGAGCGCCTGGTCAAGCTGACACCTGATGGCCTGGATCGATGCTTCTACGCCGATAACGGCTCGTCGTGCATCGAAGTTGCGCTGAAGATGAGCTTTCACTACTGGCTGAACAAAGGCCAGCCAGAAAAAAAGCGCTTCATCACCCTGAGCAACAGCTACCACGGCGAAACCATCGCCGCGATGTCGGTCGGCGATGTGCCGCTGTTCACCGAAACCTACAAGGCCCTGCTGCTCGACACCCTCAAGGTACCAAGCCCGGACTGCTACCTGCGCCCAGAGGGCATGAGCTGGGAAGAACACTCGCGCAACATGTTTGCCGCCATGGAGCACACCCTGGCAGAACACCACGCCAGCGTCGCCGCCGTCATTGTCGAGCCGCTGATCCAGGGTGCGGGCGGCATGCGCATGTACCACCCGGTCTACCTCAAACTGCTGCGTGAAGCGTGCGACCGCTACGGCGTGCACCTGATACATGACGAAATCGCCGTGGGCTTCGGCCGCACCGGCACAATGTTCGCCTGCGAACAGGCCGGCATCCGCCCGGACTTCCTCTGCCTGTCCAAGGCCCTGACCGGCGGCTACCTGCCCCTCGCCGCGTGCCTGACCACCAATGAGGTGTACAGCGCCTTCTACGACGACTACCCGACCCTGCGCGCCTTCCTCCACTCGCACAGCTACACCGGCAACCCGCTGGCCTGTGCTGCGGCACTGGCGACCCTGGACATCTTCGAGCAAGACAACGTCATCGAACGCAACAAGGGTTTGTCTGCACGCATGGCGAGTGCCACGGCGCACCTGGTCGATCACCCCCATGTCGCCGAAGTGCGCCAGACCGGCATGGCCCTGGCCATTGAGATGGTTCAGGACAAGGCCAGCAAGACCGCCTACCCCTGGCAGGAGCGGCGCGGCCTGAAAGTCTTCGAGCACGCCCTGACCCGCGGCGCCCTGCTGCGTCCACTGGGCAGCGTGGTGTACTTCCTGCCGCCCTACGTCATTACCCCGGAGCAAATCGACTTCCTTGCCGAAGTGGCCAGCGAAGGCATTGATATCGCCACACGCGACAGTGTCAGCGTCGCAGTTCCGGCAGATTTCCACCCCGACTTCCGCGATCCGGGCTAACCGCATCGCCAACACCTACCCAGAGTTATGAGATGAGACTGTCCCGCTTCTTCATTGACGCCCCCCTGAGCCTTGGTGAGCATGACTTGCCTGAGGCCCAGGCCCATTACATCGGCCGGGTCCTGCGCATGGCCGTTGGTGACGCCGTGCAACTGTTCGACGGCAGCGGCATGGAATTCCTCGGCCAGCTACTTGAAGTCGGCAAGAAGACCGTGCGGGTGCAACTGAACGAGTCGTTTGCCGGTCAACCCGATTCCAGCCTCAAGGTTCACCTCGGCCAGGGCCTGTCCCGTGGCGAGCGGATGGACTGGGCCATCCAGAAAGCCACGGAACTGGGGGCCACGGTCATCACTCCGATCGTCAGCGAGCGCTGCGAAGTTCGCCTGAAGGATGAGCGCGCCGACAAACGGCTGGCCCACTGGCGCCAGGTCGCCATTAGCGCCTGTGAACAGTGCGGCCGCTCCAGCGTGCCACTGATCAACTCGCCGGTGTTGCTGGCTGATTGGCTCAAGGCCTGTGACGAACAGCTCAAGCTGGTTTTGCACCCGGTTGCCGAGCCGCTCACCAGCCATCAGCAACCCGCCAGCCTGGCCTTTCTGATCGGCCCGGAAGGTGGTTTGAGCGAAGCCGAAGTCGAGCAGGCCAAGGCCGCCGGCTTCCATGCCGCCCGCCTCGGCCCGCGCGTACTGCGCACGGAAACCGCACCGGTGGTGGCCCTGGCCGTGGCTCAGCAGTTGTGGGGCGACTTCTAAAGCACGTAGAAAAACACTGCGATGAAGTGCAGCAAACTGCCAGCGATGACGAACAGGTGCCAGATGCCATGCCAGTGGCGAAAGCGGCTGTCGAAGGCAAAGAAAATGATGCCGATGGTGTAGAACGCACCACCGGCAGCCAGCCAGGCAAAGCCCGCCGTGCCGAGGCTGGCTAGCAACGGCTTGACCGCCACCAGCACAATCCAGCCCATCACAGCATAGATGATGATCGACAACACCCGTGCTTCGGAGCGCGGTTTGATCTCCTGCAGCATGCCGATCAGCGCCAGCCCCCAGACCACGCCGAACAGGCTCCAGCCCCAGGGGCCGCGCAGACTGACCAGGCAGAACGGTGTATAGCTGCCGGCAATCAGCAGGTAGATCGACAAGTGATCGAGCTTGCGCATCACCACTTTGGCCTTGCCGCGCACGCTGTGATAGATCGTCGAGATGCTGTAGAGCAACAGCAGGGTAAAGCCGTAGATCGCCAGACTGACGATCTTCCAGGGGTCGCCTTGCAGACTCGCCACCACCAATAGCCAGATGGCGCCGATACAGGCGAGCACTGCGCCGACCAGATGGGTCCAGGCGTTGAAACGTTCACCGTGATACATGCGACAGGGTCCTCCAGACTACGGACAGGGTTCCCATCCTACACAGGCAAATGTTTCAAACCAGCCCTGCTTCCTCCAGCAACTGCTCAAGCGCCGGCAGGTCAGGCACTCTGGCAACCTGATCCCCCACTTGCACCGCCGCCAGCTCCAGCGCCGCCAACGGCACATCCACGTAGTTGAGCTGGCTGTCGAGCTTGCACGAACGCGGGATGCCCTGCACCAGCAAGGCAATGAAGCGCAGGCGACTGCCACCCAGGGCATTGAGCACGACGATCCGCGCCCGTTCGCCAATCCGCACTTGTCCCCCGCACGCCGCTTCGAAGCTGAGCAGTGGCAAGCGCTGGTTGCGCCACTCGATCCAGCCCAGCATCCACGGCGGCTGGTCCGTCGCCGGCGTCCCCACCTGGTAGCCGATCAGCTCGGCTACGGCGACGTTGGGCAACACCAGGCAGCGATCGGACATTGCCAGCAACAGCCCGGTCAGGCTGCTGCGACGCCCGTTGCGGGCAGATTGTTCAAGCATGGCGAGGGCTCCAGCGGGCAATGCTCTGCAGCAATACCGACTCCTGATAGGGCTTGCCCAGGTAGTCGTTGACGCCGATGGACATCGCCCGGTCGCGGTGCTTCTGTCCGGTTCGCGAGGTGATCATGATAATCGGCAAATCCTTGAGGTCGGGGTCGTTGCGTACCTGCGTCGCCACCTCGAAGCCGTCCATGCGCGGCATCTCGATGTCCACCAGGAGGATATCCGGGCGGTGCTCCAGCAACAGGGCCATGGCATCGACCCCGTCCTTGGCCGTCAGTACGTTCATGCCATGGCGTTCGAGCAAGCGGCTGGTGACCTTGCGCACTGTCACCGAGTCATCGACCACCATCACCAGCAGCGGTCGCGTCGGGGCCTGTTCGATAGCTTGCAACTGGACACCGGCAAGGGCCCCAATGCGCTGGGCATGTCGATGGTGCAAGCCGCGCAGTTGCCCCAGCAGATCAAGGATCAGCACCACCCGACCGTCACCCAGCAGGGTCGCCCCGGACAGCCCCTGAACACTGGCGAACTGCGGCCCCAGGCTCTTGACCACAATCTCGCGGCTGGCCGCCAGGCTATCGACCTGAATCGCAAACTGCTGCTCGTGAGAATGCACCAGCAGCACCGGCAACGGCAGGCTTTGGCCGAGCAGGCGTGGCTGCACGGCACCTTGCAGCAGCCCGCCCAGGTAGTGCAATTCGTAGCGATGCCCGGCGTATTCGTAATACGGCGATTCAAGCTGGTAGCAGGCTTCCAGTTCAACCGGTGGCACCCGCACGATACCTTCGATGGTATTGAGCGGTACGGCGTATTGCTCTTCACCGTACTGCACCATCAACGCCCGGTTGACCGAGACGGTGAACGGCAAGCGAATCAGGAAGCGCGCGCCTTTGCCCGCCCGGGACTCGATCACCATCGAGCCGCCCAGTTGCTTGACCTCTTCATGGACCACGTCCATGCCCAGGCCGCGCCCGGAAATCTGGGTGATTTTTTCGGCGGTAGAGAAGCCCGGTTGCAGAATGAACTGCATGATCTCGTGATCGCTCAGCACCGCCGCCGGGTCCAGCAGGCCCCGCTTGATGGCCTTGTTGCGGACCGCCTGCAACGGCACACCCGCGCCGTCGTCGCTCATTTCGATGACGATATCGGCGCCTTCATGCAGCAGGTTCAACGAAATCAACCCTTGCGCAGGCTTACCGGCGGCCTGGCGTATTTCACTGGATTCCAGGCCGTGGTCGACGGCGTTGCGCAGCATGTGCTCCAGCGGTGCCACCATGCGCTCGAGCACACTGCGGTCCATCTCGCCCTCGGCATTGCCAACGACCAGTTCGACCTGCTTGCCCAGTTCGCTGGCCACTTGCCGAACCACCCGCTGCAAACGTGGCACCAGGCGTTCGAACGGCACCATGCGTGTGCGCATCAGGCCTTCCTGCAGGTCGGTGTTCACCCGCCCCTGCTGTTGCAACAGGCTCTGTGCGTCCTGGGCGCGTACGGCGAGGGTCTCCTTGAGATCCAGCAGGTCGGAAGCGGACTCGAACAGGGCCCGGGAGAGTTGCTGCAGCTGCGAATGGCGGTCCATTTCCAGCGGGTCAAAGTCATCGTAGAGCTGGCCACCGGCATCGGCCTGTTGACGGCTGAGAATCCGTCCCTGGGTTTCGGTGTCCAGCCTGCGCAACTGATCGCGCATACGCTCCAGCGTGGTTTCCATCTCGTTGAGTGCCACCTGGGCGTCGTTGACCTGCTGTTCGATGCGCCCGCGCAGGATCGAGTGCTCGCCTGCGAGGTTGCCCAGGTCATCGAGCAGCTCCGAGGCCACCTTGACCATGTCCACCGGGCCACGCTCAGGTGCCGCTGCCGGCACGTCCACGGGTGCTGCTTCAGGTTGCGACTGCTGGGCCGCCGTATCGGCCAGTGCGGCACTGCTGAAGTTGCGGATGTAGTCGATCAGTGCCGTGGCAGCATGCAACGGCTGCTGCAGGCGCACCGCGTCGAGCATGTGTGCCAGGCGGTCATGGCAGTTTTGCAGCAGGCTGAACAGAGCGGCACTGGCTTGCAACTGCCCGGCGGCCAGCAACTCGTAAAGAAACTCCAGCTCATGGGCCAGGTCGCCGATCGGCGCAATCTGCACCATGCGCGCGCCGCCCTTGAGGGTGTGCAGGTCGCGCAACAGGTTCTCGATCTCGACGCTGTTGCGCGGCTCGGCCTGCCAGCGCAGCAAGGCAGCGCCTGAGCTTTCGACGATATCGAAGCTCTCCTCAAGGAAGATTTCCAGCAGCTCTTTGTCGCCGGCGTCTTCAACCGGGTCTGCGACCTTTTCCAGCACAACGGCAGGCGGTGCGCTATGACGATACTCACGCAGTGCTGCCAGCAACTCCACCATCGAAGCGGGCGCAGCACCGGCCTGCAACTGCTCAAGCACCCGGGCCAACTGAGCGTGGCTGCGCTTGAGCAAGGCGACCAGTTCTGGAGTCGGCGCAAAGCGTCGATCAACCAGGCCTTCGTACACCAGCTCAAGTTCCTGGGCCAGCACCTCGACCGTGCCAAATTCGGCCATCTGCGCCCCACCCTTGAGGGTCTGCAGATCGCGTTGCAACGATGACAGCGCCGAGCCATTGTCCGGGTCAGCCAGCCAGCGTTCCAGCGTCTGATCGGCGCTTTGCAGCACATCGTTGGCTTCTTCGAGAAACAGCTCCACCACCGCCGGATCGACGGCCAGGGCCGCCGTGGCAGCACCCAGATCGGCGATCTGTGCCTGGCCACCCTGATGGCGGATCAGGCCTGTGGCGTCGGGCGCCAGCGCTTCGTCGAGCAGTTTGCTCAAGGCCTCAAGGCGTTCCGGACGCGGGCTCACCTCCTGACCTGCGGCCAACTGATCGAGCATGTCGATCAGTGCCTCATGGGCCTGCTGGGCCTGTTCGAAAAAATGCGCACTGACTGCCAGGCTGCTTTCTTCGACCGCCCCGTAAAGGTCCAGCAAGGCCTCACACAATTCATCCACCTGCCACAAGTCAGCCAGGTGCGCGCTCTGGCCCAGGGTGGTCAGCTCGTCGAGCAACGCATTGAGCTCCTGGCGCTCGCCGGGATGCTCCTGCCAACGCAGCAACAGCGATTCGGCATCGAGCAGAATATCCATGCCCTGGGCAAGAAAGCTGGCGATCAATTGCGGATCGCGTTTGATCCTGCCGCCCTGGCGCGGTGCCTGCTGCAAGGCCTGCAGGCGGGCATCGACCACCTGCTGAATATCCTCGATCAGCGTCGAGGCGCCATTGATCGGTGCCTGAGGCGCGCTGCCCAGTTGCTCCAGGCCGCGGCGCAACAGCGGCTCGGCGCTCTCCAGCAGGTAAATCTCTTCAATGTCGAACGCCAGCTGGTGGGCCTTGAATTCCCTTGCCAGCAGGTCGAGCGCCGTGGCCAGCTCGGCAATGGGCTTCACACCGGCCATGGCCGCGCTGCCCTTGAGGGTATGAAAGGCGCGCTGCAAACTGTCGCTGACCGGTTGCGGCAAATGCTGGTCGGCCGCCGCCAGGAAGCGCTCGAGGCTGGCCAGGTGTCCCAACGCCTCGTTTCGGAAAATTTCCACCAGTTGTGGGTCAATGGCCTCCTGACTGTCCGCCTCATGCGGCGCGTCGTTCATGGCCAGGGCGTGCAGGCGCAGCGACAACTGCTCGAGGTCCTTGCCGATCTGCAGGTTCCCGTTGGCAAGCGCCACCAGCAACCCGGGAAACATGTCCAGGGCCTGCTGCAGACTGGCCAGCGGCGCAGCGCCGATTTCCACGCGTCCTTCAAGCACGCGGTTGAGCAGGTGCTCGGCGGACCATGCCAACTCTGCCAGACCTTGTGCCCGCACCATGCGCCCGCTGCCCTTGAGGGTGTGCAGGCCACGGCGCAGCTCGATAAGTGCATCACGGTCGCCGGTATTGGCCTGCCAGCGTGCCCACTGGCGATTGAGTTCGGGCAACAGTTCCTGGGCTTCTTCGAGGAACACCTCGCGAAGTTCTTCATCGACGACGGGTTCTTCAACCACCGCCGCCTTGATCTCCACCGCAGGTTCCGGCGCCGGGGCAAAGCCCAGGGCTGCCAGGCTGGACTGCGCCTGCTCCAGGAACGACCAGGGGTTTGCCTGAGGGTCGGCGTTCAGCCACTGCAAATAGCACTCACAGGCGCTCAGTGCATCCGCCAGGTGCGCCAGTGCAGCGTCATCCGGCGGGGCGCTGCCGAGCATGCTGGCCTGGACGTAATCACCGCACTGGCCGATCAGGGTTGCTGCACGGGGCAACATCAGCATGGCCAGGGCGCCACGGATCTGCTGCAGCAATCCCGGCAACGACTGCAACCGGTGGGGCTGCCAGCCGGCCTCAAGGCAATCGCCTATCTGGTCCTTGACCTGCTGCAACACGGCATGGGCTTCCTCCAGCACCAGCTGACGGATCTCGGCCAGGTCGGTACCCGGCAGCGAGCTCTGGCTCGGGTGCTGCTCCAGCGGGCCGACCATGCCGGCCAGGGTCGCCTCGACATACAGCAGCGCACCCGCAACATCCATCAACACTGCGTCGTCCACCGCGCGCTGGCCCTGGGCCAGGCTCTGCAGCACCCATACCTGGTCAATAATCACCCGCCTGGGTTGGCCAAAGCCAAGCACCGCCAAGGTATCGGCAATCTGCCGCAGGGGCGAGAGCAAGGGTTGCAAGTCATCAAGACGCTGACGGTCACCGCGCACGAACAGGTCAAGACGCTCCTTGACCCGCATCAAGTCGTCGCACAACGCCGCCACCACCGAACGCAAGGCATCGCGATCGGTACCGGCGTGCAGGCGCTCGCGCAACGACCCCAACGAAAGGTCGAGGTTGGCCAGCTCGTCGGCAGCCACCGGCGCGGCGCCCGACACACTGCTCTGCCCCAGCGGCTCGACGCCACGTTCGGCACGCAGTTGATTGAGCACCGGCAACACCACCAGCGGCAGATCACGCCGGGCACTGCGCAGCCGCTCAAGGTACAACGGCAACTGCTCAAGACCGCGAAACAGCGCGCCCAGGGCTTCGCCACGCTGAGCGACACGCTTTACGCGTAAGGCCAGGCCCAGTTGCTCCAGCTCTTCGGCCAACAGGGCCGCGCCGCTGAGCTCGAGCATCACCAGGCAACCGCGCACCTGATGGAGGTTGTCGGTAAACCCGGCCAGCACCTGCTCATCGCCAGGCTCTGCTGAGAACTGCTCCAGCGCCAGGCGTGCCTGTCCGAGGCACTCGGTGATGGCGCCCTTGACCCAGGCCAGGGCCACTGTGTCGTGCCGCTCAGCCATATCTGCTCCCGATGCCATGCTCACGGACGCACGCTCATCGCGGCGATGTCGGTGGCAAGGTAAAACCGGACACCGAACGACGCATTTCACTCGCCATGCGCGCCAGGTTGCCGATGCTGTCGGCCGTCGCACTGGAGCCTGCCGAGGTTTGTGAGGTGATCTGCTGGATCACCGCCATGGTATGCGAGATCTGCCCGGCCGAAGAGGTCTGCAGCTGAGCGGCATCGGAGATGCTGTGGATCAGCTCGGCGAGGGTTTGCGACACGCCTTCGATTTCTTCCAGGGCGACGCCGGCATCCTGGGCCAGGCGCGCACCGCGTACCACTTCTGCGGTGGTCTGCTCCATGGAGATCACCGCTTCGTTGGTATCAGCCTGAATGGTGCGTACCAGTGCCTCGATCTGCCGGGTGGCAGACGATGAACGCTCCGCCAGGCGCTGGACTTCGTCGGCAACCACCGCGAAGCCACGCCCAGCCTCGCCGGCCAGCGACGCCTGGATCGCCGCATTGAGCGCCAGAATGTTGGTCTGGTCGGCAATGTCGTCGATCAGACTGACGATATCGCCAATTTCCTGGGAAGACTCGCCCAGGCGCTTGATGCGCTTGGCGGTGTCCTGGATCTGCTCGCGAATGTTGTCCATGCCATGGATGGTGTTGTGCACCACCTCGTTGCCCTTGTTGGCAATGGCCACCGAGCGCTCGGCCACCTTGGCCGACTCGTAGGCATGGGTGGACACCCGGTCGATGGACTCGACCATGTCGCCCACCGCCACCGACGCTTCGGTGATCTGTTCGGCCTGGTGCTCCGAGGCCTTGGCCAGCTGACGGGCCGTGGTCTGGGTGTCCTGCACGGCGCTGGCCACCTCCTCGGCACTGAGGTTGATGGTGGCCACCAGATCGCGCAGCTGGTCGATGGAGTAATTGATCGAGTCGGCAATGGCGCCGGTAAAGTCTTCCGTCACCGAGACCATCACGGTCAGGTCGCCGTCGGCCAGGTCTTCTATTTCGTCGAGCAGGCGCATGATCGCCTGCTGGTTGCGCTCGTTCTTTTCCGCGGTTTCACGCAGTCGCCGGTTGGACTCACGCACCATCACCAGACCGATCAGGATGATCGACGCCAGGGCCAGCAGGCCCAATACATAGCCCCCGACGGTATCCAGGGTGCGGCCACTGGCCAGGTTTTCGAAGCCGTTGGCCAGACGCGAAGCTTCGTCGAGCAGGGTCTGCGACTGGTTGAAGATGTTCCCGGCCGCCTCGCGCACGCGGAACAACTCCGGCGAGGTTTCAAGAATTTCATCCACGGAGCCGGCGACAAACTGGAACAGCTCGGCGATCTCGCCCAGCCGCGCCCGGGCATCGGGGTCCTGAACCCGCGTGACCTGGATGCTCGGGTTGCCTGCAAGCATGCCCTCGAGCACCTGGCCGAAACGGCTGGCATCACGACCGAAGGCATCCGCCGCCTGCACCGAGGTGTCATCACCGGCGAGCACTGTATTCACCGAACCGAGAATACGTTCGGCCAACAGCGACTGGCGCTGGGCCACCGCCACCTGATTGGCCGGTGCACCGCTCTTGAGCAGAATATCGACAACCTGTTCGTATTCAACCTGCAGCTGCGGCACGGTCTCGGCCAAGGTGGCCGCGACCTGATGCAACGACAACACCGTCTGTTCGCTGGCCAGGATCGTGTCGGTATTCTTGCGCAGGCCTTCCCAGTCGCGCAGCACGGCGTCCATTTCGTTGCGCACCGCCGGTGGCGCCGCAGGCAGGCCCGTGCTTGCATCACCCTTTTTCAGGTAATCCCAGCGCTGCTCGAAATCGTTGCGCGCCTCACTGAGCAAGCGGAACGCCCGCGCCTTGCCCGCCGCCGCCTCGGTGGCGTTCTTGGCAATGCGCTGGGACAGCACCCGCAGTTCGCCGGCGTGACCGATGTACTGCTTGTCGTAGTTGGCCTGGGTGTTCAGGTAGGCGAAGTTGGCGAACAACAGCACGATCGACAGGATCAGCACGACGAACAACGCCGCGATCCGGGCGCTGCTGCGCGAGCCTTGGGTCAAAGTAGCCGTCTTGGTATTGGTCACGACTCTGGCATTCCTTTACAACGCCACATCAAGAAAACCCGGCGCCTGGGCCAGGGCCAACGGACTGAAAATGGCCCAGCAACGTTGCTGCTGGAAATGGCCCTGAACGAAGGGTGCCGCGCCGTCCAGCAGGGGTTTGGGTGGTGACAGGTCAAGGCTGTGCAGCGGAAAATGCTGCAAGCCTACAACCTCGTCGACCAGTAACCCGGCAAACAGCTCTTCGTGATCGAGCACCAGTACCCGCCGCTGCTTGCGCGCTGCCGACAGGCCCAAGCCGAAAAAACCGCACAGGTCCATCACCGGCAGCAAACGTCCGCGCAGGTTGGCCACGCCACTGACCCAGGGTTTTACCCCCGGGATCCGACTCAAGCGCGGCTCGTGCAGGACTTCAGCCACCTCGCCCATGGGCGCGACGAACCACTGGTCAGCGATACGAAAGCCGATGCCGCTCCAGCTCTGCAGCCGCGCCTCCTGCAGCGGCAGGTCCGCCGCCAGCAGGCGGCAGCGCCGGTCGATGTCGAGCAGCAGTTCGAACGCCGTCAGTGACTCGCCCATGGGCTGCTTGATCAACCTTTGAGAACGCCGTTGAGCACCTTGATCAGCGTGTCTTCATCCACAGGTTTGGTCAGGTAGTCGCTGGCGCCCTGGCGCTTGCCCCAGACCTTGTCGGTTTCCTGATCTTTAGTGGTGACGATAATCACGGGAATGGATGCAGTTTCCGGGTTTTTGCTCAACTGGCGGGTGGCCTGGAAACCGTTTACGCCGGGCATGACAATATCCATCAGCACCGCGTCGGGCTTCTCCTGAGTAGCCAGGGCCACGCCATCGGCGCCGTTCTCGGCCTTGAGTACCTGATGCCCGTGTTTTTCGAGCATTCCGGTCAGTTTGTACATTTCGGTCGGCGAATCGTCGACGATCAGAACTCGGGCCATGCTGTTCCCCATCAAAGGAATGAACGCCGCGGCGCTGGCGCGGCGTCAGGGTGCGTGTTGTTCTTCTGCGGCGAACCCGGGCACATGCGCCCTGATTGCGTCCAGCAGCTCTTCCTTGCTGAAAGGCTTGGTCAAAAATTGATCAGAGCCGACCACACGGCCCCGGGCTTTGTCGAACAGGCCATCGCGGGACGACAGGAGAATCACCGGTGTGTCCTTGAAAGCGCTGTTGTGCTTGATCAGGGCGCAGGTCTGGTAACCATCCAGACGCGGCATCAGCACGTCGACAAATATGATCTGCGGGTGCTGGTCGACTATCTTGGCCAGGGCATCAAAGCCGTCGGTGGCCGTGATGACCTCGCAGCCTGCTTCACTGAGCAACATTTGTGCGGTTCGACGGATCGTTTTGGAGTCATCGATCACCATCACTTTCAGTGCCGTGCCGGGCTGTTCCATAATCGCTCTACCATCGCTGCTCAGGCGTCGCCTGGAAGGGCCGTGCAGGCCACGTGCCAGGCCTTTTTAGCACACTCTGGGGGTGCATTCCATCGGCCCGCGCCACGGCCCGCCCAGGATGCGTTTTTCCCTTGACCGCCGGCGCTGCGGGCGCCACCCTGATGCCACTTTTCATTCGAGCTACTGCGGCATAGCGCCGCCGAGAGGAACTACCCCATGAGCGTTCGCCTCGGGATTGTCATGGACCCCATTGCGTCCATCTCCTACAAAAAGGACAGCTCGCTGGCCATGCTGCTCGCCGCCCAGGAGCGCGGCTGGTCGTTGTTCTACATGGAGCAACAGGATCTGTACCAAGGCCAGGGCCAGGCCCGTGCGCGGATGCGCCCGCTGAAAGTGTTTGCCGACCCGCAGCACTGGTTCGAGCTGGACGCCGAGCAGGACAACGCCCTGAGCGACCTCGACGTGATCCTGATGCGCAAGGATCCGCCGTTCGACATGGAGTTCGTCTACAGCACCTACCTGCTGGAACAGGCCGAAACCGCCGGCGTGCTGGTGGTCAACCGCCCGCAGAGCCTGCGTGACTGCAACGAAAAGCTGTTCGCCACCCTGTTTCCGCAATGCACGCCGCCGACCCTGGTCAGCCGTCGCCCCGACATCATCCGCCAGTTCGCCGCCGAACATGGCGACGTGATCCTCAAGCCGCTGGACGGCATGGGCGGTACCGGGATCTTCCGTCACCGCGCGGGCGACCCGAACCTCTCGGTGATCCTCGAGACCCTGACCCTCAACGGCGCCTCGCAGATCATGGCCCAGGCCTACCTGCCGGCGATCGTCGAGGGCGACAAGCGCATCCTGATGATCGATGGCGAGCCTGTGCCGTACTGCCTGGCGCGCATTCCTGCCAGCGGTGAAACCCGTGGCAACCTGGCCGCCGGTGGCCGCGGCGAAGCCCGTCCGCTGACTGACCGCGACCGCTGGATCGCTGCACAGGTCGGCCCGACCCTGCGTGAGAAAGGCCTGCTGTTCGTCGGCCTGGACGTGATCGGTGAGCACCTGACCGAAATCAACGTGACCAGCCCGACCTGCATTCGCGAGATCGACAACGCCTTTGGTACCGCTATCGGCGCACAGTTGATGGATG
Source organism: Pseudomonas alkylphenolica (assembly GCF_016009175.1). Classification (GTDB taxonomy): domain Bacteria; phylum Pseudomonadota; class Gammaproteobacteria; order Pseudomonadales; family Pseudomonadaceae; genus Aquipseudomonas; species Aquipseudomonas alkylphenolica_B. The sequence continues at coordinate 27,718 of NZ_JADUCM010000035.1, read as the reverse complement.
CCATTGATCGCAAGCTCAAGGCGCGCTGACCGCCGACGCGAAGCTACTGCGCAGAGTGGGGTATCATGCGGGTCGTTTTTTTGACCTGTGCACTCGCTCTGCCGGTTTTTCGCCGGCCTTGTGGTTGCTGGATACCCGATGACGCTGCCTGCTGACATCCCTGCCGACTTCTCCCCGCCCCGCGTTCGCCCGGCGGACCGGCTCGGCTTTACCCTGTTTCTGGCAGCTCTGCTGCACCTGGCGCTGATCCTCGGTGTGGGCTTTACCTTCGCCAAACCCGAAGAAATTCGCCGCACGATGGAAATCACACTGTCCACCTTCAAGAGCGAGAAAGCGCCGGAAAAGGCTGACTACCTCGCCCAGGACAACCAGCAGGGCAGCGGCACGCTGGACAAGAAGGCGGTGCCGAAAACCACCGAAATCGCGCCGTTCCAGGACAGCAAGATCAACAAGGTCACGCCCCCGCCGGCAGCCAAGCCCGAGGTGCAACCACAACCGGCCCCGCCCAAGGCCGTGGTGACCACCCAGGCACCCAAGCCGCAAAAAGTCGAAACCCGGCCCAAAGAAGCCAAGCCGCAGCCAAAACCCAAGGCTGCCACTCCCGAATTCGACAGCTCGCAGCTGTCCAGCCAGATAGCCAGCCTCGAAGCCGAGCTGTCCCCCGAACAGCAGCTGTACGCCAAACGCCCGCGCATCCATCGCCTCAATGCGGCCTCGACGATGCGCGACAAGGGCGCCTGGTACAAAGACGAATGGCGCAAAAAGGTCGAGCGTATCGGCAATCTCAACTACCCCGACGAAGCGCGCCGCCAGCAGATCTACGGCAGCCTGCGGCTAATGGTCTCGATCAACCGCGACGGCTCGCTCTACGAAGTCCTGGTACTGGAATCCTCCGGCCAGCCGCTGCTCGACCAGGCCGCCCAGCGCATCGTGCGCCTGGCCGCGCCCTTTGCACCGTTTACCGGCGATCTGGCCGAGTTCGACCGCCTGGAGATCATTCGCACCTGGCGCTTTGCACGCGGCGACCGGTTGTCCAGCAACTGACTCTGACGCACCTACAACAGGCTTGTCAGTGAGGCGTCCCAACGCCACACTATCAACCATGAAAAACCTCAGCCCGAGTTACCTCAAGCACCAGTTCCTGATTGCCATGCCGCACATGGCCGACCCGAACTTCGCGCATACCTTGACCTACATCGTCGAGCACAACGCCAATGGCGCCATGGGGCTGGTGGTCAACCGCCCGCAAGAGCTGAACCTGGCGGATATCCTCGAGCAATTGCGGCCTGAGGTCGAAGCGCCGGCCAGTTGCATCCACGTGCCCATCTACCTGGGCGGCCCGGTACAGACTGACCGCGGGTTTGTCCTGCACACCAACGACAAGACCTTCCAGGCCACCGTCCAGCTCGATGGCCTGTCGCTGTCCACCTCCCAGGACATCCTGTTTGCCATCGCCGATGGCGCCGGGCCAAAGCAAAGCCTGATCACCCTCGGCTACGCCGGCTGGGAAGCGGGCCAACTGGAAGCGGAACTGGCTGACAATGCCTGGCTGAACTGCCCGTTCGACCCTGAAATAATCTTTGGCATGGCCTGCGAGCAGCGCCTTGAAGCCGCCGCGGCGAGCCTGGGCATCAACCTCAGCCTGCTCACCAGCCAGGCGGGGCACGCCTGATGGCCGAATTGCGCCTGCTGCTGGGCTTTGACTACGGCACCAAACAGATCGGCGTCGCGGTTGGTCAGGTCGTTACCGGCCAGGCCCGCGAGCTGTGCACCCTGAAAGCCCAGAACGGCGCGCCGGACTGGGCCCAGGTGGAAAAACTGATAAAGGAATGGCAACCCGATGCCATCGTCGTTGGCCTGCCGCTGAACATGGACGGCACGCCCAGCGAAATGAGTGCCCGCGCCGAGAAGTTCGCCCGGCGCCTGAACGGCCGCTTCAACCTGCCCGTGCATACTCACGACGAACGCCTGACCACCTTCGAAGCCAAGGGCGAACGCATGGCCCGCGGCGGCCAGCGTGGCAGTTACCGCGACAACCCGGTGGATGCCATCGCCGCGGCCCTGCTGCTGCAAGGCTGGCTGGAGGCCAATACCGGGCAATCCTGACCATCGGATTCAAGCCGGGCAGCGCTACGCCCCCGGTCTATTGAGGAGCAAGCATGAGCCTACCCAATCCCGCCGAACTGATCCGGCAGATGGCTGTCGACCTTCGTGCCCATCTGGCCCGACGCAACATCACCGAACCCCGTTTCATCGGCATCCGCACCGGGGGTATCTGGGTGGCCCAGGCCCTGCTCGAAGAACTGGGCAGCGACAGTGCGCTAGGCACCCTCGACGTCTCGTTCTATCGCGACGACTTCAGCCAGAACGGCCTGCACCCGCAAGTGCGCCCTTCCGACCTGCCATTCGAGATTGAAGGCCAGCACCTGATCCTGGTGGACGACGTGCTGATGAGCGGCCGTACCATCCGCGCCGCCCTCAACGAACTGTTCGATTATGGCCGTCCGGCCAGCGTAACCCTGGTCTGCCTGCTCGACCTGGATGCCGGCGAGTTGCCGATCCGGCCGAATGTGGTCGGTGCGACGCTGTCGCTGGCCGCCCATGAACGGGTAAAATTGACCGGACCCGCGCCGCTCGCTCTCGAGCGCCAGGACCTCGCTTCCGCTTCCGCCCTTTAAGAGTCCATCGCGATGACGCCAATCGACGCCAAGCGCCCGCTGCAGCTCAATGATCAGGGCCAGCTGCGCCACTTTCTTTCGCTCGACGGTTTGCCCCGCGAACTGCTGACCGAAATCCTCGACACCGCCGACTCTTTCCTTGAAGTCGGTGCCCGGGCCGTTAAAAAAGTCCCGTTGCTGCGCGGCAAGACCGTGTGCAACGTGTTCTTCGAGAACTCCACGCGTACCCGCACCACCTTCGAACTGGCCGCCCAGCGGCTGTCGGCGGACGTGATCACCCTGAACGTGTCGACTTCCTCGACCAGCAAGGGTGAAACCCTGTTCGACACCCTGCGCAACCTTGAAGCGATGGCTGCCGACATGTTCGTCGTGCGCCACGCCGACTCGGGTGCCGCGCACTTCATCGCCGAGCACGTGTGCCCGGAAGTGGCGATCATCAACGGCGGCGACGGCCGTCACGCCCACCCGACCCAGGGCATGCTCGACATGCTCACCATTCGTCGGCACAAAGGCAGCTTCGAGAACCTCTCGGTGGCCATCGTCGGCGATATCCTGCATTCGCGGGTGGCCCGTTCGAACATGCTCGCGCTGAAAACCCTGGGCTGCCAGGACATCCGCGTGATCGGCCCGAAAACCCTGCTGCCGATCGGCATCGAACAATATGGCGTGAAGGTCTACACCGACCTCGAACAGGGCCTGAAGGATGTCGACGTAGTCATCATGCTGCGCCTGCAGCGTGAGCGCATGGCCGGCGGTCTGCTGCCCAGCGAAGGCGAGTTCTACCGCCTGTTCGGCCTGACCACCGCACGCCTGGCCGGGGCCAAGCCCGATGCCATCGTCATGCACCCGGGGCCGATCAACCGCGGCGTGGAAATCGAGTCCGCCGTGGCCGATGGCGCCCACTCAGTGATCCTCAACCAGGTCACCTACGGTATCGCGGTGCGCATGGCCGTACTGTCCATGGCCATGAGCGGGCAGAACGCCCAACGTCAATTCGAGCAGGAGAACGCCCAGTGACCCTCAGTATTCTTGGCGCCCGGGTCATTGATCCCACCAGCGGCCTGGACCAGATCACCGACCTGCATATCGATGCCGGCAAGATCGTCGCCATGGGCGCGGCACCTGCCGGTTTCTCCCCGGCACGCAGCATCGACGCTCACGGCCTGGTCGCCGCACCCGGCCTGGTCGACCTCAACGTAGCGCTGCGCGAACCCGGCTACAGCCGCAAGGGCAGCATCGCCAGCGAAACCCGCGCGGCAGCGGCCGGCGGCGTCACCAGCCTGTGCTGCCCACCGCAGACCAAGCCGGTGCTCGACACCTCCGCCGTGGCCGAGCTGATCCTCGACCGCGCCCGCGAAGCCGGGCACAGCAAAGTGTTCCCGATCGGTGCCCTGAGCAAGGGCCTGGAAGGCGAACAGCTGGCCGAGCTGATTGCCCTGCGTGATGCCGGTTGCGTGGCCTTCGGCAACGGCTTGAACGCCTTCGCCAACAACCGCACCCTGGCCCGTGCCCTGGAGTACGCAGCCACCTTCGACCTGACCGTGGTGTTCCACTCGCAGGATCGCGACCTGGCGCAGGGCGGCCTCGCCCACGAAGGCGCGATGGCCAGCTTCCTCGGCCTGCCGGGCATCCCGGAAACCGCTGAAACCGTGGCCCTGGCGCGCAACCTGCTGCTGGTCGAACAGACCGGCGTGCGCGCGCACTTCAGCCAGCTGACCAGCGCCCGCGGTGCACGCCTGATCGCCCAGGCCCAGGAACTCGGGCTGCCGGTTACCGCCGACGTTGCCCTGTACCAGCTGATCCTCACCGACGAGGCGCTGCGCGACTTCTCCAGCCTCTATCACGTGCAACCTCCGCTGCGCACCCGCGCCGACCGTGACGGGCTGCGTGAGGCAGTGAAGTCCGGTGTGATCCAGGCGATATCCAGCCATCACCAACCGCACGAGCGCGATGCCAAGCTGGCGCCGTTCGGCGCCACCGAGCCGGGTATCAGCAGTGTCGAACTGCTGCTGCCGCTGGCCATGACCCTGGTGGAGGACGGCCTGCTCGACCTGCCAACTTTGTTGCAACGTTTGTCAGCCGGCCCGGCCGATGCCCTGCGCCTGCCGGCTGGCCATCTGAAAGTTGGCGGCGCCGCCGACCTGGTACTGTTCGACGCCAAGGCCTCGACCGTTGCCGGTGAGCAGTGGCGCTCCAAGGGCGACAACTGCCCGTTTATCGGCCACTGCCTGCCGGGCGCGGTGCGTTATACCTTGGTCGATGGGCATATCAGCCACGAAGCGTGATGTTGTCGGGGCCGCATTACGGCCCGATCGCCCGCTAGGCCGGCTCCCACAGGGTCTGCATACACCGGCCCTTGTGGGGCCGGTCTTTGCGGCGATGAAGCCCAGAAGGCTGACCGCTCGTCCTTGCAGGTTGAAATCCTTCCCTGCACCCCCATATGAGTCTGCATCAGGCATTTTCGCCCCGCTGCGTGGAGACTCTCCCTTGACCACCATCGTTTCAGTTCGTCGCCACGGCAAAGTCGTCATGGGCGGCGACGGCCAGGTTTCTCTCGGTAATACCGTGATGAAAGGCAACGCCAAGAAAGTCCGCCGCCTGTACCACGGCCAGGTCATCGCCGGCTTCGCTGGCGCCACCGCCGACGCATTCACCCTGTTCGAACGCTTTGAAGGCCAGCTGGAAAAGCACCAGGGCCATTTGATCCGCGCCGCCGTCGAGCTGGCCAAGGAATGGCGTACCGACCGCTCCCTGAGCCGTCTGGAGGCCATGCTGGCCGTTGCCAACAAAGACGCCTCGCTGATCATCACCGGCAACGGTGACGTCGTCGAACCCGAGGACGGCCTGATCGCCATGGGCTCCGGTGGCGCCTACGCCCAGGCCGCAGCCCGCGCCCTGCTGCAAAAGACCGACCTCTCGGCACGTGAAATCGCCGAGACCGCCCTGAATATCGCCGGTGACATCTGTGTGTTCACCAACCACAACCTGACCATCGAGGAGCAGGACCTGGCCGAGTAATTCAGCTGTTCTGGCGCCCGGCCCCGACGGCCGGGCTTTTCCACGCTGACTTATCGAGCCCAAGGACCATCATTACCATGTCCATGACCCCCCGCGAGATCGTCCACGAACTCAACCGCCACATCATCGGCCAGGACGACGCCAAGCGCGCTGTCGCCATCGCCCTGCGCAACCGCTGGCGGCGCATGCAGCTGCCTGCCGAGCTGCGCGTTGAAGTGACCCCCAAGAACATTCTGATGATCGGCCCGACCGGCGTCGGCAAGACCGAAATCGCCCGGCGCCTGGCCAAACTGGCCAATGCCCCGTTCATCAAGGTCGAAGCGACCAAGTTCACCGAAGTCGGCTACGTTGGTCGTGACGTCGAGTCGATCATTCGTGACCTGGCCGATGCCGCGATCAAGATGCTCCGCGAGCAGGAAATCGTCCGCGTCGGCCACCGTGCCGAAGACGCCGCCGAAGAGCGCATCCTTGATGCCCTGCTGCCACCGGCACGCACCGGCTTCAACGAAGACCAGACCACCAGCACCGACTCCAACACCCGCCAGCTGTTCCGCAAGCGTCTGCGCGAAGGCCAGCTGGATGACAAGGAAATCGAGATCGAAGTGGCCGAAGCCATGGGCGTCGACATTTCCGCGCCACCGGGCATGGAAGAGATGACCAACCAGCTGCAGAACCTGTTCGCCAACATGGGCAAGGGCAAGCGCAAGAGCCGCAAGCTCAAGGTCAAGGAAGCGCTCAAGCTGGTACGCGACGAAGAAGCCAGCCGCCTGGTCAACGAAGACGAGCTCAAGGCCAAGGCTCTGGAAGCCGTCGAGCAGCATGGCATCGTGTTCATTGACGAAATCGACAAGGTTGCCAAGCGCGGCAACGTCGGCGGCGCCGATGTGTCCCGTGAAGGTGTACAGCGCGACCTGCTGCCACTGATCGAAGGCTGCACGGTGAACACCAAGCTGGGCATGGTCAAGACCGACCACATCCTGTTCATCGCCTCCGGTGCCTTCCACCTGAGCAAGCCAAGCGACCTGGTGCCCGAGCTGCAAGGCCGTCTGCCGATTCGCGTTGAGCTCAAGGCGCTGAGCCCGGAAGACTTCGAGCGCATCCTCAGCGAACCGCATGCCTCGCTCACGGAACAGTACCGCGAACTGCTCAAGACCGAAGGCCTGAACATCGAATTCGCCGCCGAGGGCATCAAGCGCCTGGCCGAGATCGCCTGGCAGGTCAACGAAAAGACCGAGAACATCGGTGCCCGCCGCCTGCACACACTGCTTGAGCGTCTGCTCGAAGAAGTGTCGTTCAGCGCCGGTGACCTGGCCAGCGCCCACGATGAGGCGCCGATCCGCATCGACGCCGAGTACGTCAACAGCCACCTCGGCGAATTGGCGCAGAACGAAGACCTTTCTCGTTATATTCTGTAAGCCTCACTCTCTTACAGGCAGGGCCGCTTGCGGCCCTGAACCACATGGCCAGACTCCCCACCGGCATCAACCTGCACAAAGCCTCCAAGACCCTGAGCCTGACTTACGGGCCCGAAGAGGTGTACCACCTGCCCGCCGAATTCCTGCGCGTGCATTCCCCCTCCGCCGAGGTTCAAGGCCACGGCAATCCCATCCTGCAATTCGGCAAACTGGGCGTCGGTCTCAAGCAGATCGAACCGGCAGGCCAGTACGCACTGAAACTGACCTTCGACGACGGCCACGACAGCGGCCTGTTCACCTGGGAGTACCTGGAACAACTGTGCCTGCGTCAGGAACAGCTCTGGGCCGAGTACCTTGATGACCTGGCAAAAGCCGGAAAATCTCGCGACCCTTCCGAGTCGATCGTCAAGCTGATGCTCTAGTTCAAGCCTCCCAGGATTTAGAGCGCATTTTCTAATTCTATTTGCTTGAATGCCTGCACAACGGCCAATGAGTGGCCGTATTGCGAAACACTCGAAAGTCGGGTAACCAATGGATCTGGCAAGTTCCCTGCATTGATTTTTTTGCGCAGGGTCAGGCCGGGATGTAGAGGTCGCGAGCGAAAGCAGGCTGTCTTCACACGCAGAAAAACCCGCATGGCTCATCGTCGTTTGCATCCGGCCGCAGGACCGCAGTTCGTTATCACTGGTCACCCGAGCAGCAGTACCGGGCACTCGTCTGTGTAAGTGCACAACAGGCCGGTACTCGTCTCAGGACAACGGAGCGTCGTAGATGAGTAACAAGAACAACGATGACCTGCAGCGCCAAGCCTCGGAAAACACACTGGGCCTGAACCCGGTAATCGGCGTGCGCCGCAAGGATTTGCTGACTTCTGCTCGAATGGTGCTGGGCCAGGCCATTCGTCAACCGCTGCACAGCGCCAAGCATGTCGCTCATTTCGGCCTGGAACTGAAGAATGTGATCTTCGGCAAATCGGCTCTGCAACCGGAGAGCGACGACCGCCGTTTCAACGATCCGGCCTGGAGCCAGAACCCGCTCTATCGCCGCTACCTGCAAACCTACCTGGCGTGGCGCAAAGAACTGCACGACTGGATCGACAACAGCAACCTGTCGGAACAGGACGCCAGCCGCGGTCACTTCGTTATCAACCTGATGACCGAAGCCATGGCCCCGACCAACTCGGCAGCCAACCCGGCGGCGGTCAAACGCTTCTTTGAAACCGGCGGTAAAAGCCTGCTCGACGGCCTGTCGAACCTGGCCAAAGACATGGTCAACAACGGCGGCATGCCCAGCCAGGTGAACATGGCGGCCTTCGAGGTCGGCAAGAACCTGGGCACCAGCGAAGGCGCCGTGGTGTTTCGCAACGATGTCCTGGAGCTGATTCAGTACCAGCCGATCACCGAACAGGTACACGCCCGCCCGTTGCTGGTGGTACCACCGCAAATCAACAAGTTCTACGTCTTCGACCTCAGCCCGGAAAAGAGCCTGGCGCGCTTCTGCCTGCGCTCCAATGTGCAGACCTTCATCGTCAGCTGGCGCAACCCGACCAAGGCCCAGCGCGAGTGGGGCCTGTCGACCTATATCGATGCGCTCAAAGAAGCCGTCGACGTCGTCCTGGCGATCACAGGCAGCAAAGACCTGAACATGCTCGGTGCCTGCTCGGGCGGCATTACCTGCACCGCGCTGCTGGGACACTACGCCGCCCTGGGCGAGACCAAGGTCAACGCCCTGACCCTGCTGGTCAGCGTGCTGGACACCACCCTCGACACCCAGGTCGCGCTGTTTGTCGACGAGCAGACCCTTGAGTCGGCCAAGCGCCAGTCCTATCAGGCCGGCGTGCTCGAAGGCCGCGACATGGCCAAGGTATTTGCCTGGATGCGCCCCAACGACCTGATCTGGAACTACTGGGTCAACAACTACCTGCTGGGTAACGAGCCGCCGGTGTTCGACATCCTGTTCTGGAACAACGACACCACCCGCCTGCCGGCCGCCTTCCACGGCGACCTGATCGAAATGTTCAAAAGTAATCCACTGATCCGTGCCGATGCACTGGAAGTGTGCGGCACACCGATCGACCTGAAAAAAGTCACGACCGACATTTACAGCCTGGCCGGCACCACCGACCACATCACACCGTGGCAGGCCTGCTACCGCTCGGCCCAGCTGTTTGGCGGCAATGTCGAATTCGTGCTGTCCAACAGTGGCCACATTCAGAGCATTCTCAACCCGCCCGGCAACCCCAAGGCGCGCTACATGACCAGTAGCGAGCTGCCGGCGCAGGCCAGTGATTGGCAGGAAAACGCCAGCAAGCACACCGACTCCTGGTGGCTGCATTGGCAAAACTGGCTCAGCCAACGCTCGGGCGAACTGAAAAAAGCACCGACAAGGTTGGGCAACAAGGCCTATGCCGCCGCTGAAGCGGCACCGGGGACCTACGTTCACGAGCGTTGATTGCAGCGTCCGCCGTGGCCACTGCAGGTCACGGCGCCTCATCCAGCACAGGGCTTCGCGCATGCCGCAACCGTATATCTTCAGAACCGTTGAACTGGATGGCCAGACCATCCGCACAGCGGTTCGCCCCGGCAAGCCCCACTTGACGCCCTTGCTGATTTTCAACGGCATCGGCGCCAACCTGGAACTGGTATTCCCCTTTATCCAGGCACTGGACCCGGACCTGGAGGTCATTGCCTTCGACGTGCCCGGAGTCGGCGGCTCATCAACTCCCAGGCACCCCTATCGCTTTCCGGGCCTGGCCAGGCTCACTGCGCGCATGCTCGATTACCTCGATTACGGGCAGGTCAATGTCATCGGCGTGTCGTGGGGTGGCGCGCTGGCCCAGCAGTTCGCCCATGACTACCCGGAACGCTGCAAAAAGCTCGTGCTCGCGGCGACCGCTGCCGGTGCGGTGATGGTGCCGGGCAAGCCCAAGGTGTTGTGGTTGATGGCCAGCCCGCGGCGCTACATCCAGCCTTCCCATGTGATCCGCATTGCACCGCAGATCTACGGGGGCGCCTTTCGCCGCGACCCGGACCTGGCCATGAACCACGCCGCCAAGGTGCGTTCCTCGGGCAAGCTCGGCTACTACTGGCAACTGTTCGCAGGGCTTGGCTGGACCAGCATTCACTGGCTGCACAAGATCCAGCAGCCGACCCTGGTGCTGGCAGGCGACGATGACCCCTTGATTCCATTGATCAATATGCGTCTGCTCGCCTGGCGGATTCCCAATGCCCAGCTACACATAATCGACGACGGCCACTTGTTCCTGATCACCCGGGCCGAAGCCGTCGCCCCGATCATCATGAAGTTTCTCCAGCAAGAGCGCCAACGCGCCGTCATGCACCCCCGGCCTGCTGCCAGTTGAGATGAAACGCGATCACGCGTGAGGCAGGATGCCTTGTAGCTTGACCGGCGGCACGAGGTTGGTGTCGCTCTTGCATTGAATTGTTTGTTGATGGCCTGACGACGGAGTGTTGCCTGATGAAAGACAAGCCCGCGAAGGGGTCGCTACCGGTCCCCGCCTCCTACATGAACGTGCAGAGTGCAATCACTGGCCTGCGCGGCCGCGACCTGCTGTCCACATTGCGCAATGTCAGCCGCCACAGCCTTCGCCACCCGCTGCACACGGCCAAGCACATGCTCTCGCTGGGCAATCAGCTGGGACGCGTGCTACTCGGCGATACGCCCCACCAGCCACACCCTCGGGACAATCGCTTCAAGGATCCGGCCTGGAGCCTCAACCCCTTCTATAGTCGCGGCTTGCAAGCGTATCTGGCCTGGCAGAAACAGACCCGCCAGTGGATCGATGAAAGCCAGCTGGATGCCGATGACCGGGCACGGGCGCATTTTCTCTTCGCTTTGCTCAACGATGCCATGGCGCCAAGCAATTCCTTGCTCAACCCTGCCGCCGTCAAGGAGCTGTTCAACTCCGGCGGATTGAGCCTGGTGCGCGGCGCCAGCCACTTGCTTGATGACCTGCGCCATAACGACGGCTTGCCACGTCAGGTCAACCCGCAAGCGTTCGAAGTGGGTCGCAACCTGGCGACCACACCAGGCTCGGTAGTGTTTCGCAACGAACTGCTGGAGCTGATCCAGTACAAGCCGATGAGCGAAAAGCAGTACGCCCGGCCCATGCTGGTGGTGCCGCCACAGATCAACAAGTTCTATATTTTCGACCTGAGCCCGAGCAACAGCTTCGTCCAGTATATGCTCAAGAGCGGCCTGCAGACGTTCATGGTCAGCTGGCGCAATCCCGACCCGCGTCATCGCGAGTGGGGCCTGACGAGCTATGTCGAAGCGCTCGAAGAAGCCATGAATGTCTGCCGGGCGATAACCGGCAGTCGCGAAGTCAACCTGATGGGCGCGTGTGCCGGCGGCCTGACCATGGCCGCGCTGCAAGGCCATTTACAGGCCAAGCGGCAACTGCGCAGGGTCGGCAGCGCCACTTACCTGGTCAGTCTGCTCGACAGTGAGATCGACAGCCCCGCCAGCCTGTTCGCCGATGAGCAGACCCTGGAAGCTGCCAAGCGCCGTTCCTACCAGCAAGGCGTGCTCGACGGCAAAGAGATCGCCAAGGTCTTCGCCTGGATGCGCCCCAACGACCTGATCTGGAACTACTTCGTCAACAACTACCTGCTGGGCAAGGCACCGCCGGCATTCGACATCCTTTACTGGAACAACGACAACACCCGCCTGCCGGCGGCCCTGCACGGCGATCTGCTGGACTTCTTCAAACACAATCCGCTGGCCCATGCTGCCGGGCTCGAAGTCTGCGGTACGCCGATCGACCTGCAGAAGGTCAACGTCGACAGTTTCAGTGTTGCCGGCAGCAACGACCACATCACACCCTGGGATGCGGTGTACCGTTCGACCTTGCTGCTGGGCGGCGACAAACGTTTCATCCTGGCCAACAGCGGCCACGTGCAAAGCATCCTCAACCCACCCGGCAATCCCAAGGCGCACTATGTCGACAACCCGCGCCTGAGCAGCGATCCGCGGGCCTGGTTCTATGACGCCAAACAGGTGGAAGGCAGTTGGTGGCCGCAGTGGCTGGAATGGATTCAGGTACGCTCCGGTGAGCAGCGTGAAACCCTGATGACCCTGGGCAACCAGAATTACCCTCCCATGGACCCCGCACCCGGCACTTACGTCCTGGCGCGCTGAACAAGTAGAACGGATGAAAACCCGCGACCGTATTCTTGAGTGTGCCCTGCAGCTGTTCAACCAGCAGGGCGAACCCAATGTCTCGACCCTGGAGATTGCCAATGAAATGGGGATCAGCCCGGGCAACCTCTACTACCACTTCCACGGCAAGGAGCCGTTGGTGCTCGGCCTGTTCGAACGCTTCGAAGAGGAACTGACGCCCCTGCTCGACCCACCTCTGGAGGTGCGCCTGGATGCCGAGGACTACTGGCTGTTCCTGCACCTGATCGTCGAGCGCATGGCCCAATACCGCTTCCTCTTCCAGGACCTGTCGAACCTCACCGGGCGTTTACCCAAGCTGGCCCGGGGCATGCGCAACTTGCTCAACGCCCTCAAGCGCACCCTGGCCGCCTTGCTCGCCAGCCTCAAGGCCCAGGGCCAGGTGGTCAGCGACACCCGGGCTCTGGGGCAACTGGTGGAGCAGATCACCCTGACGTTGCTGTTCTCGCTGGATTATCAGCGGGTATTGGCGCGCGAGGGCGAAGTCGGGGTGGTGGTGTATCAGGTCATGATGCTGGTGGCACCGCATCTGGAAGCGGGCTCCCGGCATGCCGCCGAGCAGATCGCGCTGAGGTACCTGAGCGGCTGATGTCGGCAGCCCCGGGCTGCAAATGAAAACGCCCGGCACTGAGGCCGGGCGTTTGCAGACAACCGCCTGGAATCAGGACTGGCTGATCGCGTTCAGCGGTGCCGATGGCGTCGGCGTTGCCGGTGCTACGGTTGCGGTTGCTGCTGGCGCTGCACTCGGTGCCGGTGCTGCACTGGCCGCAGGTGCTGCGGGCTTGGCTGCAGGCTTGGCCGGGGCTTTCTTCACTGCCGGCTTTTTCGCCGCTGCAGGTTTGGCTGCTGCCTTGACTGCAGGTTTGGCTGCAGGCTTGGCCGCCACCGTTTTTGCCGCTGCAGGCTTGGCTGCAGGCTTGGCCGCTGCAGTTTTCGCCGCAGGCTTGGCAGCAGCTTTCGGCGCAGCCTTGGCCAATGGCTTGGCCGCCGCCTTGCTGGCTGCCGGTTTGCTGGCAACCGGCTTGACCGATGCCCCGGTCAGTTTCTCGATCTGCTTGGTCAAGGTGTCGACCTGCTGGTGCAGTGCCTTGACTTCATTACGGCTAGGGACGCCCAGACGCGAGATGGCGCTGTTCAGGCGCTTGTCGAAAGCCTCTTCGAGCTCGCTCCATTTGCCCAGTGCACGGTCCTTCACATCGCCTACTCGCGAGGTGGCCGACTTGGCCGAAGCCTTGGCGGAATCTACCGAATCCTTGGCCTGCTTCTCTGCCTTCTCGCCATCCTTGACCAAGGACTCGAACAGCTTGTTGCCGTCCTGGTCGATCTTGGAGTAGATACCCAAACCAGCCAGCCAGATCTTGCGGGAATATTTCTCGATCCCCCCGACCCAGGAGCTGCCTTCTTTCTCGCTATTCTTCTTGCCAGCCATCCTGCTCTCCTTATTGTTTGCGCGCGACACGTTCGAGCAATGCCGTCAGCTCTTCGAGCTTGGCAGAGAGTGCCTCCACGTCATGTTTAGACGGAATGCCGATGCGATTCAAGGCGCTGGCGACCCGTGTGTCGAAAGCCTTTTCGATTTTGTCGAGTTGCACTTCGACCTTGCCCTTGACGCTGGTGATCTCGCCCTTGACCGAATCGATCTGGCTATTGGCAGCATCAAGTTCTTTGTCGATACGTTTCTTGCCACGTTTCTCGACGGTTTCGCCAGCTTTGACCAGCTCTTTCAGGTAGTCGGCACCTTCCTGGCCAACCCGGGCATAAGCCCCGAGGCCTGCCAGCCAGATCTTGCGCGCGTAGCCGCGCACTTCGCCCAGCGTGTGCTGGTCGTCGTCTTTTTTCTTCAGGGTCACTTTAACCATGCTCTGCACCTCACGCTCGAATAGATATGGAGGAACTGCCCATGGAAACTGGGCTTGAGCATAAGGTAGGGTGAAAAATTAGAATCCTCACCCTAAGCTGCAGAAGCCGGATTCAAGCCAGCGCTTTGTCCAGCGCCCGCTCGATCTCGCTCTTGATGGTTGTGCTCATCATCGACAGCATCATGCCCAGTTTCAGCTCGACCCTGATGGTGTCTTCACCGATCTGCACACTGCCCGTGGCACCGCTGCGCTTGACCTCGACCCGGTCGCCATTCCAGCGGGCGCTGAGGTCGTACTCGCGGGCCAGCTTGTCGACCAGGGTTTGGGCCTTTTCCCGAGCCGCTTCGCGGCCCAGGCTGTGTTTGCGCTCAACGCTGATCTGGGTCATTCATTCAATCCTGGGTTCAAAGGCATACTTCTATTATGCCCGCACCCCGACCTGCGACACACCCCGCCAAGACAAATCCGACCGTACGCCCTAGAATGGCCAGTAATTTTTTTCGGTGAAGCGATATGAACGACCAGCGCAAAGGCGACCACGCCGAACCCACCACCCATTTCGGCTACCAAAACGTACCGGAAAGCCAGAAAGCAGAGAAAGTCGCTGAGGTTTTCCATTCGGTAGCCGCCAAATACGATTTGATGAACGACGTACTGTCCGCTGGCATGCACCGCTTGTGGAAGCGCTTCACCATCGAACTCTCCGGTGTGCGCAGCGGCAACCGCGTACTGGATATCGCCGGCGGCACCGGTGACCTGGCCGCCAAGTTCTCGCAACTGGTCGGCCCGACCGGCCAGGTAGTACTGGCCGACATCAACGCGTCGATGCTCAAGGTCGGTCGTGACCGCCTGCTCGACCGCGGTGTGGCCGGCAACATCGAGTTCGTCCAGGCCGACGCTGAAAAGCTGCCGTTCCCGGACAACCACTTCGATTGCGTGACGATCGCCTTCGGCCTGCGCAACGTCACCCACAAGGAAGACGCCATCCGCTCGATGCTGCGCGTACTCAAGCCCGGTGGCCGTCTGCTGGTGCTGGAGTTCTCCAAGCCAACCAACAAGCTGATGTCCAAGGTCTACGACGCGTACTCGTTTGCCTTCATGCCACTGGCCGGCAAGCTGATCACCAACGACTCGGAAAGCTACCGTTACCTCGCCGAGTCGATCCGCATGCACCCCGACCAGGAAACCCTGAAGTCGATGATGGTCGAGGCCGGCTTTGATCGCGTGACCTACCACAACATGACCAGCGGTATCGTTGCCCTGCACCGGGGCATCAAGCCCTGATGCTCCTGGCCGGCCTTCTTGCCAGTGTCGAACACGGCCTGAACCGTGTTCTGCGCCTGGACAGCACGGCATTGCCGCGATTGCGCCCCCTCGATGGCAAGGTCATTGCCATCGATTGCCGTCAGCCGGCGCTGCAGCTGTACATTTTGCCCAGCGACGAGGGCCTGATGCTCGCCAGCCACTGGGCCAATGATGCCGACTGCACCCTGCGCGCCCCGGCCAGCAGCCTGGTGCGCCTGGCCCTGAGCCAGGACAAGACGGCCGTGCTGCACAGCCCGCACGTCGAGCTCGAAGGCGACAGCGCGGTACTGCTCGACCTGGTCAAGGTGCTGCAGGACCTGGAGCTGGACTGGGAATACGAAGTCTCGCGCTGGCTTGGCCCTGTGGCTACCCAGTTGCTCAGTGGCCACCTGCGCAGCCGCGCCAACTGGACCCGCCAGGGCTTTGCCGCACTTAACCAGAATCTCTCCGAGTACCTGGCCGAAGAAGCCCGCACCCTGGTTGGCCAACGCGAAGCCGAAGCCCGCTTCAGTGAGCTCGACACCCTCAAAGTCGACATCGAACGCCTTGAGGCGCGCATTGAGCGCCTTGCCCGATCCCTTGATACCAGCGATAACGCATGAAGCTGCTTGCCGTCCGCCGTCTGTTGCGCATCCAGCGCGTAGTCATTCGCTACCGCCTCGATGACCTGCTGTTTGACCTGCCGCTCCCGTGGTGGCTGATGGCCCTGCGGCACGTGATGCCCTGGCGCTGGCTGCCCCGCAAGCCCCTGGATCTCAGCCGTGGAGCGCGCCTGCGCCTCGCCTTGCAGGACCTCGGGCCGATTTTCATCAAGTTTGGCCAGCTCCTGTCAACGCGTCGCGATCTGCTGCCCGAAGACATCGCCGATGAACTGATGAAGCTGCAAGACCGGGTACCACCCTTCGACCCGCAAAAGGCCGTGGCCCTGATCGAAGAGCAACTGGGCGCGAAGATCAGCGAAGTGTTCAGCCGCTTTGATGTCGAGCCACTGGCTTCGGCCTCGGTGGCCCAGGTGCATGCGGCCAAGCTCAAAAGCGGCGAAGAAGTGGTGGTCAAGGTGGTGCGCCCGGGCCTCAAGCCCATCATCGCCCAGGACCTGGCCTGGCTGTTCCTGATCGCCCGCGGTGCTGAACGGGTGTCTGCCGACGCCCGCCTGCTGCACCCGGTGGAAGTGGTCAGCGACTACGAAAAGACCATTTATGACGAGCTCGACCTGTTGCGCGAGGCGGCCAATGCCAGCCAGCTCAAGCGCAACTTCGAAGGCTCGGAAATGATGTATGTGCCCCAGGTGTACTGGGACTGGTGCCGCCCCAAGGTCCTGGTGATGGAGCGCATCTATGGCATCCAGGTCACCGACCTTGCAACCCTGGCCGACCAGCGTACCGATATGAAAATGCTCGCCGAGCGCGGCGTGGAGATCTTCTTCACCCAGGTATTTCGTGACAGCTTCTTTCACGCCGACATGCACCCGGGCAACATCTTCGTCAGCACGATCAAACCGTGGAGCCCGCAATACATTGCGATCGACTGCGGCATCGTCGGCAGCCTGACGCCTGAAGACCAGGACTACCTGGCACGCAACCTGTTCGCCTTCTTCAAGCGCGACTACCGCCGCGTGGCCCAGTTGCACATCGACTCTGGCTGGGTACCGGCACACACCAAGCTCAACGAGTTCGAAGCGGCGATCCGTACGGTGTGCGAACCTATCTTTGAAAAGCCGTTGAAAGACATCTCCTTTGGCCAGGTGCTGATGCGCCTGTTCCAGACCGCCCGGCGCTTCAACATGGAAGTCCAGCCGCAACTGGTGCTGTTGCAAAAGACCTTGCTCAACATCGAAGGCCTGGGCCGTCAGCTGTACCCTGAACTCGATCTGTGGAGCACCGCCCAGCCGTTCCTCGAGCGCTGGATGCGTGAACGGGTCAGCCCCAAGACCCTGCTGCAGAACCTGCACGGCCAGGTTGAACAGATTCCGCACCTCGCTGGCATGACCCGTGACCTGCTTGAGCGCATGACCCACCCCGCCGAAGCGCCTGCCAACCAGCCGCAGCGTGATGGCTGGGCCCTGCGTCTGCTCGGCGCCGGCCTGCTGGGCGGCGGGGCGACGTTGGCCGCCGGTGCTGTCAGCCTTAGCGCTCCGGCCGCCTGGCCGGCCTGGCTGATGCTCGCCGCCGGCCTTTACCTGATCGTGCGTCGATAGCCAGCAGCGCCGCGCGCTGGCACACTAGCGCCATGGGTCGGCAGAGGATCGGGCCACGAGTTTTGGAGTTGTGCATGAAAGACTGGCTGGACGAGATCAACTGGAACAGCGATGGCCTGGTACCGGCCATTGCCCAGGACCACAAGACCGGGCGCGTGCTGATGATGGCCTGGATGAACCGCGAAGCGCTGGCACTGACCGCCGCCGAGCAGCGGGCCATCTACTGGTCGCGTTCGCGTGGCAAACTGTGGCGTAAAGGCGAAGAATCCGGGCACGTGCAAAAACTGCACGAAATGCGCCTGGACTGCGATGCCGACGTGATCATCCTGATGGTCGAGCAACTGGGCCATATCGCCTGCCATACCGGTCGCGAGAGCTGCTTCTACCGCGTCTATGAAAGCGCCGAGTGGAAGACTGTCGACCCGGTCCTCAAAGACCCCAACACCATCTACAACGCAGGACACTGACATGAGCGACACCCTGACCCGCCTGGCCGAAGTGCTGGAAGCGCGCAAAGGCGCCGAGCCTGACAGTTCCTATGTAGCTAGTCTGTATCACAAGGGCCTGAACAAGATTCTGGAAAAGCTCGGCGAAGAGTCGATCGAAACCATCATCGCAGCCAAGGACGCAGCCAACAGCGGCGATTACAGCGATGTAATCTACGAAACCGCCGATCTGTGGTTCCATAGCCTGGTGATGCTCGCCCAGCTGGGTCAGCATCCGCAGGCTGTGCTCGATGAGCTGGACCACCGGTTCGGCCTGTCTGGTCATGCCGAGAAAGCAGCGCGTCAACCGTCGGCCTAACTGAATTATTTCGAGGGATTGCACCATGGGTATTTTTGACTGGAAACACTGGATCGTCCTGCTGGTCGTGGTGGTACTGGTGTTCGGTACCAAGAAGTTGAAAAACTTCGGCAGCGATCTGGGCGAATCGATCAAGGGCTTTCGCAAGGCCATGAACGAAGAAGAATCCAAGCCGGCCGAACAAACCCCGCCGCCGGTGCAAACGGCCCAACCACAGGCCACTTCGCCGCTGAACCAGGCGCAGACCATCGACGGCCAGGCGCACAAGGTCGAAGAGCCCATCAGGAAAGATTGATCAATGTTCGGGATCAGCTTCAGCGAACTGTTGCTTGTGGGCCTGGTGGCCCTGCTGGTGCTCGGCCCCGAGCGTTTGCCGGGGGCTGCGCGCACGGCCGGGCTGTGGATAGGCCGCCTCAAGCGCAGCTTCAATGCGATCAAGCAGGAAGTCGAGCGTGAGATCGGCGCCGACGACATCCGCCGCCAGTTGCACAACGAGCACATCCTCTCCATGGAGCAGGAAGCGCGCAAGATCCTCAACCCGCAGAGCGTGACGCCTGAGCCACCTGTCACACCGGTTGCCAGCCAAGACGCCGTGGTAACACCGCCTGCCGCCAGCACCGATGCCACACCGGCCGCCAGCGTAACCCCCGAACCGACACAGCCGCCGCGAGCCCCATGAGCGAAATTCCGGAAAACGACCAGCCGATGCCGCTGGTTTCGCACCTCACCGAGCTGCGCACTCGCCTGCTGCGCTGCGTCGCGGCCATCTTCCTGATCTTCGCCGGGCTGTTTTCATTCGCGCAGCAGATCTACACCCTGGTTTCCGCACCCTTGCGTGCGCACTTGCCGGCCAACGCAACGATGATCGCCACCGACGTGGCCTCGCCGTTCCTGACGCCGTTCAAGCTGACCATGATCGTTTCGCTGTTCCTGGCGATTCCGCTGATTCTCCAGCAGATCTGGGGCTTTATTGCGCCAGGCCTGTACCGCCACGAGAAGCGCATAGCGATTCCGTTGCTGGTCTCCAGCATCATCCTGTTCTACGCCGGGATGGCGTTCGCCTACTTCCTGGTGTTCCCGCTGATATTCGGGTTTTTCGCCAGCGCCACCCCTGAAGGGGTGTCGATGATGACGGACATTGCCAGTTACCTCGATTTCGTCATGACCCTGTTCTTCGCCTTCGGCGTGGCCTTCGAGATCCCGGTGGCGGTGGTCCTGCTGGTATGGATTGGCGTCGTCGACGTCAAATACCTGAAGAAGATCCGTCCTTACGTGATCATCGGCTGTTTTGTGGTCGGCATGGTCCTGACCCCGCCGGACATCTTCTCGCAAACCCTGCTGGCCGTGCCCATGTGGCTGCTGTTCGAGATTGGCGTGCTGTTTGGCGGGCTGATCCGCAAACGCAGCGAGCATCGCGACGACACCGCCGACGACCCTAACGACCAGCCGCCAGCGACCCAGCCGTGAACCTGCTGTTACTCGAAGAAGCCGACTTCATCGCGGCCGATCGCGTCATTCTTGCCGATCGGCGCTTTACCCACATGCAGGAGATCCACCGTGTGGCGGTGGGCGACAGCCTGCGCGTCGGACGCATCGGCGGGCTGATGGGTGAAGCCCGTGTCGTGCGCCTGGAAGGGCATGAAGCCGAGCTTGCGGTCAGCTTCGACCGTGAACCGCCGGCCAAGCTGCCGCTGACCCTGGTGCTGGCCCTGCCACGTCCGAAAATGCTGCGCCGGGTGTTCCAGACCGTCGCCACCATGGGCGTGCCGAAGCTGATTCTGGTCAACAGCTACCGGGTCGAAAAAAGTTTCTGGCAAACGCCTTTTCTCGAGCCTGAAGCGATCCGCGAGCAGCTGATCCTGGGCCTTGAGCAAACCCGTGACACCCGCCTGCCAGAAGTCATCATCGAGAAACGCTTCAAGCCGTTCGTCGAGGACCGCCTGCCCGCCATCGCCCATGGCACGCTGGGCCTGGTCGGCCACCCAGGACCGTTCCCGCCTTGCCCGCGTGGCCTCGACGAACCGGTCACCCTGGCGATTGGCCCCGAAGGTGGCTGGATTCCCTATGAGATTGACCTGCTGGGTAAAGCCGGTCTGGCGCCGGTACAACTGGGCGAACGCATCCTGCGTGTAGAGACGGCGGTCACCGCCCTGCTCGCCCGTCTGTTCTGACTTCAGTTTCGCGACGCAAGGCCGATGCATTGGCATCAGAACAACAATCTGCCTCTGCCGATCGTAATGGAGTTCCACCATGTACCAATGGTTAGCCCTGCACCTGGGTCACGTGAGCGTCAATCGTAAACTCGGTATCGGCTTCGGCCTGGTCCTGCTGCTGACCTTGAGCATCACCCTGACTGGCTGGCAGGGCGTTAACGGCGTGACGTCCCGCGGCGACACCCTCGGCGGTGTTTCCCAGGTGCTGCAGGCGACGCTGGAACTGCGCGTCGCCCGGCAGAACTTCCAGATCAAGGGTGACGACAGCGCCCAGCAGAACCTCAACAATGCCCTGGCGGCGCTGGACCGCCAGCTGCAACAGGTCAAGCAGCGCATCAGCCGCCCCGAAGACCATCGGCGCATCGAACAGCAGATCGACGCCCTGCGCCAATACCGTCAGGCCCTGGACACTGCCGAAAAAGCCAGCCAGCAACGCGAAGCCAGCCGCGCTGTGCTCGGCAGCAGTGCCGACGAAGCCGTTGCGCTGATCACCGAGGTCGAGCAACAGCTGTTGAGCGGCGGCGACCTGAACCTGTTCAACAGCGTGGTCGGTGCGAGCAAATTGCTGCAGCAGGCGCGCTTCCAGGTACGCGGTTACACCTACAGCGGCAAGCCGGAATTCCACACCTCGGCCCTGCAAGCGATCGACCTGGCGTCCTCGCAACTGAAAACCCTCGCCGAGGTGCTGCCAGCGAGCTACAGCGGCAATTTCCACCAGGCCGCACGTGCCCTTGATAACTACCGCGCCGCTGTCGAGCAGTTCTCCGCCGCGCAATCGACCATCGAGCAGGCAACCCAATTGATGGCGGCCCAGGGGCAGATCCTGATCGACCAGAGCCAGCAACTGACGCTCACCCTGACCCAGTTGCGTGACGAAGAATCGCAGCATGCCAAGTCGATGCTCACCCTGGCCACTGCCCTGGCACTGCTGTTCGGCCTGCTGTCCGCCTGGGCCATTACCCGCCAGATCGTCATCCCCCTGCGCCAGACCCTCAGCGCCGCAGACCGGGTTGCCAGTGGCGACCTGCGCCAGGACCTGAACGCTGAGCGCCGCGACGAGCTGGGCCAGTTGCAACGCAGCATGCAGCGCATGACCGTCAGCCTGCGTGAGCTGATCGGTGGCATCGGCGATGGCGTCACCCAAATTGCCAGCGCCGCGGAAGAGCTGTCGGCAGTGACCGAGCAGACCAGCGCCGGAGTCAACAATCAGAAAGTCGAGACTGACCAGGTGGCTACCGCCATGAACGAGATGGCCGCCACGGTGCAGGAAGTCGCACGCAATGCTGAAGAAGCCTCCGAGGCGGCCCTGGCGGCGGACCAGCAGGCCCGTGAAGGTGACCGCGTAGTAGGCGAAGCCATTACTCAAATCGAACGCCTGGCCAGTGAAATGAACCACTCCAGCGCAGCCATGGGTCACCTCAAAAGTGAAAGCGACAAGATCGGCAGTGTGCTGGATGTGATCAAGTCGGTGGCACAACAAACCAACCTGCTGGCCCTGAACGCGGCCATCGAAGCCGCACGCGCCGGTGAAGCCGGCCGTGGCTTTGCCGTGGTTGCCGACGAAGTGCGCAGCCTGGCGCAGCGCACCCAGCAGTCGACCGAAGAAATCGAGGCGCTGATTGCCGGTTTGCAAAGTGGCACCCAGCAGGTGGCCAGCACCCTGGATGCCAGCCGCAACCTCACCGACAACAGCGTCGAACTGACCCGTCGCGCTGGCGCATCGCTGGAGCCCATCACCCGCACGGTGTCCTCGATCCAGGCGATGAACCAGCAAATCGCTGCTGCGGCGGAACAACAAAGCGCCGTGGCCGAAGAGATCAACCGCAGCGTGATGAACGTGCGCGACGTTTCGGACCAAACCTCCGCCGCCAGCGAAGAAACCGCAGCTTCCAGCGTCGAGCTGGCACGCCTGGGCACCCACCTTCAGGGCCTGGTCGGAAAATTCCAGCTCTGACGCCAAACATCCTGTGCTGTGTAGCTGCAGCACAGGTTGGCGCTTTAGCGGACTCCACCCGTTTTACTTCCTACCCGACTTCCTACAAAACCCTCTAAAGCACATCATTTCGTCGCTTTTTCGACGACATTTCCTACGCTAATCACAGGTCCAGCGCCATGCCTCCCGGCCGATGAGCAGTGAGCCGGTGCCTGGGCACGCCCAGACACCGGCTCACCCTTACCTGCTGGAGAGCCCCATGCTCGGACCTGTGAATCGGATGCTTGGCAACATGAGCGTCAGACTGAAGTTGACCCTGGGCTTTGCCCTGGTCCTGTCACTGACGCTGTTGATCACCCTCAGTGGCTGGCGCGCGCTGGACGACGCGGTTCAACGCTCGGAAAAACTTGAGGAAATAGCCCGCCTGAACGACATCGGCAAAGACCTCAGGGCCGAACGTATTACCTTCCGGGTGCTGAACGATGCCCACAGCAAGGCGCAGATCGAGAAATCCCTGACCGCCTTGAACACACTGTTGACGGCGATGATCGACCGCTATGACTCCCCCGAAGACCGACAAATGATCGCGGGCAAATTGCAGACTGTGCAGCGCTTTGCCCAAGGCTTAGAACAGCTGCAGCAGGCCGTCAGCTTGCGTCAGGAACAACGACAGTCCATGCAGGGTGCAGAACAGCGCCTGATGGAACTGATCGATGAAGTAAACGACCAGGCGCTGGAGAAAATGCGTGACGACAGCCTGCTCAGCAGTCAGAGCCGTCTGCTGGATCTGGCCGAAGCGCTGGCCCGGCACATCGGTGCGGCCACCCAGCAGAGCGAAGTGCCGGCGTACACGTTCGAACCGCTTGAAAGCTTTTCGACAGTTGGCCAGGTGGCACTGGATGCGGCCGGGCAAACACTGGGTCAACTGACGCAGTTGATGCTCAGGCATAACATGCAAGGCAGCACGCTGGACAACCTGCGCCCCGCCTTGAGCCGTTACCAGGACAGCGTGGATCAGTTCCGTCGTGCCGCCGTTGCGGTGGAAACGGTACAGAACTCACTGGAACAACTGGGCATACAACTGCGCGATGCCAGCCGAAAGCTGAGTGACCACCAGATCGAGCAACGGGACGTCGAGGCCATTGAAGCCCGGCGCGTGCTGAGCGGCGAAGCTGCCCTGGCGTTGCTACTGGGCAGCCTGGCGGCCTGGTTGATCACGGTGCAGATCACCACCCCGCTCAAGCAGACGCTGGCCCTAGCCGGACGCATTGCCACCGGTGACCTGCGGCTGGACGAGCGGCCCCAACGGCGCGATGAAATGGGCCAGTTGCAGGAGAGCGTGCATGCCATGACCCTGAGCCTGCGCGAATTGATTGGCGGCATTGATCAAGGCATCACCCAGTTGTCTTCGGCAGTGGAACAACTGGCAGCGGTGAGCGAACAGACCAAGGTGAGAATCACCCAGCAACGGGATGAAACCGACCAGGTGGCCACCGCGATGAACCAGATGAGCGCTACCGTGCATGAAGTGGCACGCAGTGCCGAGCAGGCATCGCAGGCAGCCACAATAGCTGACCAGCAGGCGCAACTGGGCGACCAGGTTGTCGGTGAGGCGGTAGAGCAGATTGAGCAACTGGCCCGGCAGGTGGATCATTCGATTGGCGCCATGCACCAACTGGCCAGCGAGAGCCAGCGCATTGGCAGCATTCTTGATGTGATCAAATCCGTCTCCGAACAGACCAATCTGCTGGCCTTGAACGCGGCCATTGAGGCGGCACGGGCCGGGGAAGCCGGACGCGGCTTTGCCGTGGTGGCCGACGAGGTGCGCGGCCTGGCCCAGCGCACCCAGCACTCCACCGAAGAGATAGAACAGCTGATTGGCAACCTGCATGACGGCACCGGTCAGGTCACCCGCCTGCTCGACAACAGCAAGAGCCTGACCCACGACAGCGTCGAACTGAGCCGCAGGGCCGGGGATGCGCTAGGCCAGATCACCCGCACAGTCTCGAATATCCAGGGGATGAACCAGCAGATTGCTACCGCCAGCGAAGAGCAAAGTGCGGTGGCCGAAGAGATCAACCGCAGCGTGATGAACGTGCGCGACGTTTCGGACCAAACCTCCGCCGCCAGCGAAGAAACCGCAGCTTCCAGCGTCGAGCTGGCGCGCCTGGGTACCCACCTTCAGGGCCTGGTCGGCAAATTCCAGCTTTAAGGCCATCGCGATCTTTGTAGGAGCCAGGCTTGCCGGCGATCGGGCGCGTAGCGGCCGCAACACCGGCGACCTCGGTTTGCCTGACACACCGCGTTGGCCGCCATTGCTGGTGCTGCGCACCAGATCGCAGGCAAGCCAGCTCCTACAGGGGTTCTGCCAGCCCTAGAGCACCTGACGCAGGAACGCCTGGGCGCGCAGGTCTTTGGGCGAGGTGAAGAACGCCTCGGGCGGCGAGTCTTCCAGCAGTTTGCCATGGTCGAAGAACAACACGCGATCCGCCACTTCCCGGGCAAAGCCCATTTCATGCGTTACGCAGACCATGGTCATGCCTTCCAGCGCCAGGGTCTTCATGACGTCGAGCACTTCGCCGACCATTTCCGGGTCAAGCGCCGAGGTCGGCTCATCGAACAGCATCACCTTCGGGTCCATCGCCAGGGCACGGGCAATGGCCACCCGCTGCTGCTGGCCACCGGACAGGCGCGACGGGTATTCGTTGGCTTTCTGGCCAATGCCGACCTTTTCCAGCAATGCCCGGGCCTTGGCCTCACGCTCGGCCTTGCCGCGCTTGCGCACGACCTTCTGTGCCAGGCACAGGTTCTCCAGCACGGTCATGTGCGGGAACAGGTTGAAATGCTGGAACACCATGCCGACTTCGCGGCGATAGGCATTGACGTCAGTCTTCGGGTCGGCCAGTTGCAGGCCGTCGATGGCCACGGTGCCCTCATCGAAGGACTCCAGGCCGTTGAGGCAGCGCAGGAAGGTCGACTTGCCCGAACCCGAAGGGCCGAGCACCACCAGTACTTCACCCTTGGCCACGTTGGTGCTGACGTGATCGACGGCACGCACCACCTGACCACGGGTGTCGAAGACTTTTACCAGGTCACGGACTTCAATCACTTTGCGCAAGCCTCCGCTCAAGCCGGCTGGCCATGTGCGACAGCGGCAGGTTGATCAACAGGTACAGGCCGGCGACACAGAACCAGATCTCGAACGTCGAGAACGACGTGGTGATCGCTTCGCGGCCGCTCTTGGTCAGTTCGGTGATGGCGATGACCGAGACCAGCGACGTGTCCTTGACCAGGCTGATGAACTGCCCGGCCAGCGGCGGCAGTACACGCTTGAAGGCTTGCGGCAGGACCACGTGGCGCATCGACTGACCGGCGCTCAAGCCCAGCGAGCGAGCGGCTTCGCCCTGCCCCTTGGCAATCGACTGGACACCGGCACGGACAATTTCGGCCACGTAGGCCCCGGTAAACAGCGCCAGCGCCGCAACACCGGCGAACTCACGGGACAGGTTGAGCACCGTGCCGATGAAGAAATAGAAAATGAAGATCTGCACCAGCAGCGGCGTGCCGCGCACCAACTCGACATACACGGTGGACAGATCGCGCAGCGTGGGGTTGCTCGACAGACGGCAAAGTCCGGCAAACAGCCCGACCAGCAAGCCCAGAATGCCGGAGGCCAGCGAAATCCAGACCGTGGTCCACAAGCCCCAGGCCAACGGGCCTGCAGCCCAGTGACGGGTCACACCGATGAGGTCGCCTTCAGCGACGTCGTCACCACGGGACAGCTGCACGCTGCCCTGCTCGACGTCGAATACGTGCTCGCCGCCGCTTTCATCGCGCACGGTGACACTTGCCATCCCACCGTTGCTGGTGATCGATTCGACGGTGCCGTTATCGGCGGCGCGCTGAGCAACTTCGGCCTGATAGGCAAAGTACTGCGGTACCCGATTCCAGCTCCACTCATAGGAGATCATCGAGGTTGCGTAGTACAGGCTCAGCGCCAGGCCCACCAGGACCAGCGCGGTAAGCCCGTGCCAGGGCCACTGGGCTTTCTTGTGTTTGATCACTTCAGGGTACTTCCGTAAAAGCGAACGCGCAGGGCCAGCCTGCGCGTCGGGTTTCAAACCAGGGTAGGCCCTGGCCTTATTCCATGTCCTTCAGCCAAGCGGTGTCCTTGAACCACTTGTCGTGGATTCGATCGTAGGTACCGTCGTGCTTGATCTGGTGCAGGAAATTGTTGATGTAGTTCAGGCTGTCGTAGTCGCCCTTCTTCAGGCCGAAGGCCAGCGGTTCGAAGGTGAACGGCTTGTCGAGGAACAGCAGCTTGCCGGCACCGGCCTTGTTCACCGCAACCACGTTGTACGGGGCGTCATAGACAAAGGCATCAGCCTTGCCGTTGACCACGTCCATGACCGCTTCCTGCTCGTTGTCGTAACCGTGGTACTTGGCTTTGCCGATCAACTTTTTGGCGACCAGTTCACCGGTGGTACCGAGCTTGGAGGTCAGGCGGTATTTCTCGTTGTTCAGGTCTTTATACGACTTGATCTCGCCCGCCAGCTCCTTGCGGATCAGCAGGGTCTGACCGACAACAATGAAGGGTTCGCTGAAGTTCAGCTTCAGGTTGCGTTCCTGGGTCAGGGTCATGCCGCTGCTGATGATGTCGAACTTGTCGGTCATCAGGGCCGGGATGATGCCGTCGTAGGAGGTGGACACCATCTCCAGCTTGACGCCCATGGACTTGGCCATGGCCTTGAGGATATCGACTTCGAAACCGACGATCTCGCCACGCTTGTTGGTCATCTGGAACGGCATGTAGGTGGGGTCCATGCCCGCACGCAGGGTGCCACGCTTGACCGCGTCGTCGATAGCGCCGGCCGCCTGGGCGGCATTGACCGCAACCAGTGCGGTGACGCCGACCAGCAGCATCGACAGGTATTTTTTGAACATCACCAGATCCCCCAGCAAGAAGACTCGAATTTTATTGTTGGCACCAACCGTCCTACAGACGGGTGCGAAATATTCGGGAGGGATGCTAACGCATGGACAGCGTTGTGGGTATCAGAAAAAGGCAGGGGGAAGCCATCGCGGGGCGAGTCGACT
>NZ_JADUCM010000034.1 GCF_016009175.1 Pseudomonas alkylphenolica | reverse complement strand
CACGCCTGCCGAGGTTCCGCGGGCGGGCGCGGCACCGTGATCTCACCCCCCCTCCAAATTGTGGGGGCGCCTACCGGGGGGCGCCCACTCTATAGAAAGGCTCAAGCCGGTACTTGCACCGGCCGCCCCAGGCGCTTGTTCAGGTCAAGCCAGAGCGCCAGCAATACCATCAGGCCCACCCCAACCAGCGCAGTCACGACCTGCACGGGCCAGGTATCGCCACCCAGCGCATTGGCCATGTCGGCCAGCGGCGCCAGCAGTACACCAAAGCAGAATACCTCAAGCGAATAACGCCCCATCCGGCAGCTTTGCTGCACCAGCCAGCCTTCAACCCAGGGCCCGCTCGGCAACAGCTTGGCAGTGACATAAGCCAGGGCCAGGAAGTGCAACAGGCGTGCAGGCGACAGGTTGGTCTTGCTGATCGGGTACAGCCATTCGGCAAGCAGCTTGGGCATCCAGGCGTCATGCACCGCAGGCCAGCGCCAGGACAAGGCGATCACGGCGCACACCAGCAGGTAAATCGCGGCCACCATGAACAGTGGCTGACGCCAGGCCGCTCGGGTTTGCAGCGGCTTTTCGCGTTGGGCATGAATCGCCACGGCGCCGCCGAGAATAAACAACAGCTGCCAGGCCAACGGATTAAAGAACCACACGCCACCTTCCTGGGCCGCGAGGTTCCACTGGAACATCGGCGCCAGCAGGTACAGGGCGACCGACAGGCCTACCACATACTCGACCTTGCGCAGCATCGCCGGCAGCACCAGCGGCAGGCCAAGCAGCAGCAGGATGTACAGCGGCAGCGGGTCCATCAGGTTGGGCTTGAAGCGCAGCAGCAGTTCGTCCACCAGCGCTTGTTGCGGGTTGCCGAGGAAATAGTAAAGGCCCATTTCCTGGATCATGTCGCGGGTTTCGACATGGTTGTTGGCGACGAAGACGATCCCCATCAGCAGCACCAACAGGAAGATGTGCACCACATAGAGCACCCAGGCGCGACGCAGAATGCGCACGCTGGCGACCAGCCAGCCATCGCGCAGGGCGATCTTGCCGTAGGCCAGCACCGCTGCGTAGCCGGCCAGGAAGACGAAAATTTCGGCGGCATCGCTGAAGCCGAAGTTACGCACCGTAAAGTTGGCCAGCGGGTTGCCGGGAATGTGATCCCAGAAAATGAAGATCAGCGCCAGTCCGCGATAGAAGTCGATGCGATGGTCGCGACCGTTGTTCATGATGAAAGCCTTGGCGAGGGTGTTTCAGTAAAGGATAGGTGCCCTGCAGCAGTGGTTCCGTGCTGCAGGGACAGGCCGATCGGCGGCGGGAGGTTTGCAAGTTTTGACGACGATTGCAAAGACAGGGTATTACCGGATGTCTCTGCCTTGCGCCAGGTGCACTGCCGAGCGCTGGTTCATGCTGCCGTGATGGTGCGCGGCTCGAAGCTCTCGGCCTGGGCCATCTGCCACATCCGCGAATAGAACTCGCCACTGATTTCGCCGCTGAGCAATTCACCCGGCTTGAGGAACACATGCATCTGCGAGAACAGTTTGATTTCGGTGGCCGAGACGCGGCGCACGAGGTGCTTGGCTTCCAGCTGTGACGGGTGATCCAGGCCGGCGGCGGCGAGCATTTCGGCCAGGGCCTTGAGGGTGCTGTGGTGGAAGTTGAATACCCGCTGGGCTTTGTCCGGCACTACCAGGGCACGCTGGCGCAAGGCGTCCTGGGTGGCGACGCCGGTGGGACATTTGTTGGTGTGGCAACTTTGCGACTGTATACAGCCAATCGCGAACATGAAGCCGCGGGCCGAGTTGGCCCAGTCGGCACCGATGGCCAGCACGCTGGCGATATCGAAGGCACTGACAATCTTGCCGCTGGCGCCGAGTTTGATCTTGTCGCGCAGATTCAGGCCGACCAGGGTGTTGTGCACGAACAACAGGCCTTCACGCAGGGGCACACCGATATGGTCGGTGAACTCTACCGGTGCGGCGCCAGTGCCACCTTCCTTGCCGTCGACGACGATGAAGTCCGGGAGGATGCCGGTGTCCAGCATGGCCTTGGCAATGCCCATGAACTCCCAGGGATGGCCCAGGCAGAACTTGAATCCCACCGGCTTACCACCCGACAGTTCACGCAGTTGGGCAATGAACTGCATCATCTCGATCGGCGTCGAGAAGGCGCTGTGGCGCGACGGCGAAATGCAGTCTTCGCCCATCATCACCCCACGGGTATCGGCAATTTCGCGGGTGACCTTATGCTTGGGCAGGATACCGCCATGGCCGGGCTTGGCGCCTTGGCTCATCTTGATTTCGATCATGCGCACTTGCGGGCTGCGCGCTTGCTCGGCAAAGCGCTCGGGGTCGAAGCGACCGTCAGAGGTGCGGCAACCAAAATAGCCGCTGCCCAGCTCCCAGGTCAGGTCACCACCGTGTTCGCGGTGATAGGGGCTGATGCTGCCTTCACCGGTGTCATGAGCGAAGTTGCCCAGCTTGGCCCCCTGGTTGAGCGCCCGGATGGCGTTGGCGCTGAGCGAGCCGAAGCTCATGGCCGAGATGTTGAACACCGAAGCCGAATAAGGCTGGGTGCACTGCGGTCCGCCGACGATCACGCGAAAGCTCGACGGGTCGCTCAAGGGCGCAGGGCGCATGGAGTGGCCGATGAACTCGAAGCCGGCCTGGTAAACGTCAATCAAGGTGCCGAAGGGTTTGTCGGAGGCTTCGTTTTTCGCCCGCGCGTACACCAGAGAGCGCTGGGCGCGGGAGAAGGGCAGGGCATCGCTGTCGGCTTCGAGGAGGTATTGGCGGATTTCCGGGCGAATGCCTTCGACCAGGTAGCGGATATTCCCCAGAATCGGGTAGTTGCGCCGCACCGCATGGCGGCTCTGCAGCAGGTCGACGATACCGATCAGGCTGAGCACGGCGGTGCCCAGGGTGAACGGCCACAGCCATTCATGGTGCAGAAACGGCAGGCTCGCCAGGGTGAACAGGACACAGGCGGCGAAAAAGGCGTAGCGGCTGAGAAGTGACAGGCTCATACGGGTTCCTTGCGATGGCACGGTCAGGCTCAGGGCCTGGACAATCCACGACCATAGCCCGGTTCGGCGCGATAGCGCCAGCCTGCACAGATGAAGGTTTGCCGGCGGTTTGCTTGAGTAAAAATCATTCGCGCACGGCCGGTTACGCCGAAAGACTGCTCTCGCGGATCAAGCGGTCGCGCAACGGGCCTTGCTGGTTCGGTTCGATTTCAACCAGATAATGCAGGGTGCCGGCGACCAGGCTGGCGACCGGCAGGCCATCGCGAAAGAGCACGCGATTACCGCTCAGCGCAGGTACCTTGCTGCCAGGTAACAGCGTGCCGAGCAGGTTCAACGGATCGCTGGCGCTGATAGCGACCAGGCTGTTGTCCACGGGACGCCTGCGAACTTCGCGTAACAGCGCCACGGCTTCGGGCAAGGCGAACTGTTCACCTGCAAGGCCGCTGATAAAGCGCCCGCCACGGATCTCGCCACGGGCTTCCAGGCGATGGTAGCAGCGCAGCAGTTCACGCCAGCTGGGCAACCAGTCGGCTTCGCGCTCCAGCAAGCGCCAGCAGATCACGCCATAACGACGTAACAAGGTGCGGGCAACGTGCTCCAGACTCGCTTCGCGGTCGTCCGCAGCCGTGACCTTGCGCAGCAGGGACCAGCGCCCGGCGTCCTCCATGCTGCTGAACAGCGGCCCACGGCTACGCCGGTGGCTACGGCCCTGGCGCTTGCTGGCGGGGGTGATCAGCGCGCGCAAGCCGGCGAAGCTGTCGGCGCTGACCAGGCCGGCGGCGAGCAGTTCCTGCAGCACGTTTTCCAGTTCGCTGGGCAGCAGGTGCGCGTCATGCACCAGTTCGTCGAAAAACAGCGCTCCGTGCTCGCTCAACACCGTATGAACCCGTTGTGCACGAGGGCTCAATTCGTTGTTTTCAACGCCGGGGACGAGTGCCCGCCACAGGTTCAGTTGCGGGCGCGGCAACAGCACCAGTGGCGTGCTGCGTAACGTGTTGCTGGCAGCAGCGGGTGCCAGGCGTGCCCAGGCATGTTTGCCGGCGCGGCAGCTTTCATCCAGCCAGCGCGGGCTGTAGTCCTTGATCCGGCTGGGCAGCAGGTCGCTTTCCCAGGCCCCGGCGGCGGCAGAAAAACCCTCCAGTTGCGCGAGTACCTCGTTCAGCGCTGCCGGTCCTTGCAAGCGGGTGACGGTCGAGAGGTGCTGCCAGTCGAACAGGAAACGCATGAAATCCTGCAGGCTGACCGGTTCGATCTCCCGCCGCAGGCGTTTGACTGTGTAGCGATGAATGCGCGCGAGCAAGTGGCGTTCACACCATTGCAGCGCCGCTTGCTCGGGGCAGAAGTAGCCGCGCATGACATAACCTTGCGCCTCCAGTACAACCAGCGCCTGTTCCAGCGCGTTGCTGGGCAGCTGCAGCGGTGCGGCGATCTGTTCCAGTGTGAGCGGCCCGAAACCGCTCAGGCGCGCGCGCAACACTTCCACCAGCGCCGCTTCGTGCTCGATAGCCTGGTCAAACCCGGCAAGTGGTGCGAGGGCGGGGGTCATGGGGGCGTCGGGATAGAGGCTGCGCAGCAACATCAGACGCTCACGGGCCAGCCACAGGCCGTGACCTGCGTCCACCTGCAGGTAGCAGGCCCGGCCAGCGCTGGCGAGCGATTCAAGCCATGCGTGCCATTCAGGGTTGGCCGTTACTTCCTCCAGGCTGATACACGCCAGGCTCATCAGCGCCTCGTGCATTTCATCGATGCGGTCAGGTGTTGGCCAGGCTTCGGCCTGCACGGCGCTGATGGCCTCGGGGTCCAGGGCGCCAAGGTCGTCACTGCTTTGCACCTCACCGAAGCGTCGACGTTGCACCGCCTGGGTCCGTCGCTCTTCCAGCGGTGCATCGTCGAGAAAGGTGTAGGGCCGCGCATTGAGGATGGCCGCTGCAAGGGGCGAGGGTGCAGGCAGGTCACGACAGACCAGGGTGATCTGGCCGTGTTCGATACGCTTGAGCAAGGCCAGCCAGCCTTCGCAGTCCATAGCCTCATGCAGGCAGTCATCGAGCGTTTGTTCAATCAGCGGATGGTCAGGAATTTGTCGTTCGCCAACGATGTTCTCCAGGCAGGCGATCTGGTCGGGGAACACGGCGGCGATCAAGTCTTCGCTTTTCATGCGCTGGATCTGCGGGGCCACCTTGCGGCCACCGACAAAGCGCGGCAAGGCCAGGGCAACGCCAGCGTTCCAGCGCCAGCGCACGCCAAACAGCGGTGCATCGAGCAGTGCCTGAACCAGGATGGATTCGGCGGTGTTGCTCGACAGGTATCGCCATACCTCCTCCAGGGCAAAACTGTGGCTGGTCGACAGCGATAGCACAATGGCGTCTTCGCTGGCCGCCGCCTGCAATTCAAAATTGAACGTGCGGCAGAATCGCTTGCGCAGAGCCAGGCCCCAGGCGCGGTTGATCCGGCTGCCGAAAGGCGAGTGGATGATCAGTTGGGTGCCACCGGATTCGTCGAAGAAGCGTTCCATGATCAGGGTGTCTTGCGACGGTAGCGCGCCCAGCACCTGGCGCGTCAGGCCCAGGTAGTCGAGCAGTTGCTCGGCGCTGTCCGGCGCCAGGCCAATTACGTTTTTCAGGTAGTCGAGCGCCACCTGCTGCGGGTTGGAAGGCGCGCCCAGGCGCCGGTCGATCTCGCCTTGCAGGCGTGCAACCGCGAATGACAGCTCATCGCTGCGCCCCGGTGCCTCACCCAGCCAGAACGGGATGCTCGGCGGCAGGCCCTTGGCATCTTCGACGCGCACCTTGCCGCTTTCCACCCGCAAGATGCGGTACGAGATATTGCCCAGCTGAAAGATGTCGCCGGCAATGCTTTCCACCGCAAAGTCTTCGTTGACGCTACCGATGTTCAACCCTTGAGGCTCGAGCAGTACGGCGTAGTCAGCATTGTCGGGGATGGTGCCGCCACTGGTCAGGGCGGTCAGGCGGCTGCCGCGTCGCCCGCGCAGGCTGGTAGTCACGGCATCGCGGTGCAGGTAGGCACTGCGCACGCCCTGACGGCCATTGAAGCCTTCGGCGAGCATCGTCAGCAAGGCCTGATAGTGACCCTGGTCGAGCCCGGCGTAGGGCATGGCCCGGCGCAGGCAGTCAAACAACGCTTGCTCCTGCCAGGGTTGGCAGCTGACTTCGGCAACGATCTGCTGGGCCAGTACATCCAGCGGCGCCTCTGGAATGTGCAGCGTGTCGAGTTCACCACGGCGTACGCAGTCGAGCAGGGCCGCGCATTCGATCAGGTCGTCGCGGGAGAGGGGAAACAGCCGCCCTTTGGGCGTGCCCTCGACCTGGTGGCCGGAGCGCCCGACCCGTTGCAGAAAAGCCGAGATGGAGCCCGGCGAGCCGATCTGGCACACCAGTTCGACCTCGCCGATATCGATCCCCAGTTCCAGTGACGCGGTGGCCACCAGCACCTGTAACTCGCCGCGCTTGAGGCGCTGCTCGGCTGCCAGGCGATGCTCCTTGGCCAGGCTGCCGTGATGCGCGGCGACCGCATCCGGGCCAAGGCGCTCACTCAGGTGGCGGGTCAAGCGCTCGGCCAGGCGGCGGGTGTTGACGAACACCAGGGTGGTGCGGTGTTCGCGCGCCAGGGTCGCCAGGCGGTCGTACAGCAATCCCCAGACATCGGTGGCCATCACCGCATCCAGCGGCACCGGTGGGACTTCCAGGGCCAGGTCGCGGGCACGGGCGTGGCCGATATCGACGATTGCGCAGGTGCGACCCTGGCCGGTCAGAAACTCGGCCACGCGTTCAATCGGCCGCTGGGTGGCTGACAGCCCGATACGCCGCAGGGGGTGTTCACACAATGCTTGCAGGCGCTCCAGGCTCAAGGCCAGGTGGCTGCCGCGCTTGTTGCCAGCCAGGGCATGAATCTCGTCGACGATCACCGTGTGCACGCTGGCCAGGCCCTGGCGCCCGGATTCGGAGCCCAGCAGCACATACAATGACTCGGGGGTGGTGACCAGAATATGCGGCGCCAGGCGGCGCATTGCGTTGCGTTCCTTTTGCGGGGTGTCGCCGCTGCGCACTGCGGTGCGAATCGCCAGCGGCTCTGCGCCTTGTTCGATCAGTGCCTGGTTGATACCGGCCAGCGGCGTTTGCAGGTTGATCTGGATGTCGTTGGACAGCGCCTTGAGCGGCGAGACGTAAACCACCTGGGTCTGGTCGGGCAACGCGCCACTGGCGAGGCCCTGCTTGAACAGCTCGTTGAGAATCGCCAGGAACGCGGTGAGGGTCTTGCCTGAACCGGTCGGGGCCGCCACGAGCAATGACTGGCCACGACGAATCAGCGGCCAGGCCTGGGCCTGGGCGGCGGTCACGGTCGGGAAACAGTGCAGGAACCAGGCACGTACGGCCGGGTGGAATGCTGCCAGTTCCGGGTGGTTCATCGCGGGCAGGTTCATGGACTGTTTATGCGGCCAGGCGCGGCGCGTTGCAAGGGACGTTCGTCAGGGCGCGGTACGGCGACGCGATTGTGCTGGCACCGGCAACATGTGATCCTAACGCGTTTTTCTGTTGACGAGTTTCCCATGAGCAAAACCATCCGCATCGCTGCTGCCCTGCTGCTCGACCCGCAAGGCCGTACCCTGTTGGTACGCAAGCGTGGCACCCAGGCCTTCATGCAGCCTGGCGGCAAGATCGAG
This sequence comes from Pseudomonas alkylphenolica, assembly GCF_016009175.1. Taxonomy (GTDB): domain Bacteria; phylum Pseudomonadota; class Gammaproteobacteria; order Pseudomonadales; family Pseudomonadaceae; genus Aquipseudomonas; species Aquipseudomonas alkylphenolica_B. The sequence continues at coordinate 45,803 of NZ_JADUCM010000034.1, read as the reverse complement.
GCCGATGAACAGCCGGTGTCGGCGCTGGCCCGCGAACTGTTTGAAGAGCTGGGGTTGCAGATCGACCCCCAGGATGCGGACTACCTCGGCCAGTTCAGCGCGCCAGCGGCCAACGAGCCGGGATTTGAGGTTCAGGCCGAGCTGTTTCAGGTACACACCGCGATGCCCGTCGAGCCCGGTGCAGAAATCGAAGAGGTGGTCTGGGTCTCGGCACGCAAGCCGCTGTCGCTCGAGCTGGCGCCGCTGACACGGGACCTGATCCTGCCGCTGTACCGCACGCTGGCGCGGTAAGCTGGCTAACCTTCCATTGGCAAAGGACTGCTTATGATTCCCCTGCATGAATGGCTGTTGTTTACCGGCGCGGCGTTGTTGATGGTGCTGACGCCCGGCCCCAACATGATCTACCTGATTTCGCGCTCGATCTGCCAGGGTCGGATGGCCGGGGTCACCTCGCTGGTGGGCGTGGTTGCCGGTTTTCTGGTGCACATGACGGCCGCCGCCGTGGGCCTGACGGCCGTGTTCATGGCAGTTCCACTGGGGTATGACCTGCTTCGCTGGGCGGGCGCCGCCTACTTGCTGTGGATGGCCTGGCAAGCACTCAAGCCGGGGGCACGCTCGCCCTTCGAGGCCCGCGAACTGGCCCCCGATGCACCGGCAAAACTGGTGATGATGGGCTTTCTGACCAGCGTGCTGAACCCCAAAGTGGCGATCTTCTACCTGTCGATCCTGCCGCAGTTCATTACCCCTGAGCACGGCTCGGTACTGGCCCAGAGCCTGATCCTCGGCCTGACCCAGATCAGCGTGAGTTTCTCGGTGAACCTGTTGATCGCTGTGTTCGCTGCCAGCCTTTCGGCCTGGTTCGTGCGTTATCCGCTGTGGCTGAGGCTGCAGCGGTATGTCATGGGCTTTGTCCTTGCCGGCCTGGCACTGCGCCTGGTGCAGGAGCAGCGCAAGCTGGCGTGACCGTCAACGCACGGCGCTGACCCCGTCGAGGGTGGAGAACGAGGTATCTTTGGCGGTCAGCAAAAAGTCGCGCATGTAGGGTGCATCGAGCATGTCGGTGCGCACGGCTGCATACAAAGTGGCAAACAGACCTTTCTCGCCCAGGCGTTTGCCCTTCACGTAACCGCGCGAGCTGTATTCGTGCAAAGCCCAGTGCGGCATGCCACAAACGCCTCGCCCGCTGGCGACCAGCTGCATCATCATGACCGTCAGTTCCGCCGTGCGCACCTGCGCAGGTTCAACATCGGCGGGTTCGAGGAAACGGGTGAAAATGTCCAGGCGATCACGTTCTACCGGGTAGGTGATCAGGGTTTCACTGATCAGGTCATCCGGCACGATGTAAGGCTTGCTGGCCAAGGGGTGCTGGTTGGCTACGGCGAGCATGGCTTCATAGGTGAACAGCGGCACATAGGTCAGGCCGGCCAGCTCGAGCGGGTCGGAGGTCACCACCAGGTCGAGGTCGCCGCGTGCCAGGGCGGGCAGCGGCGCAAAGGCAAAGCCAGAAGCCAGGTCCAGTTCGACCTCTGGCCAGGCGTCGCGAAACTGGTCGATGGTCGGCATCAGCCATTGAAAGCAGCTGTGGCATTCGATAGCCATGTGCAGACGCCCGGCGGTGCCGCCTGCCAGGCGGGCGATGTCGCGTTCGGCACCGCGCAACAAGGGCAGGGTGGCGTCTGCCAACTGCAGCAGGCGCAGGCCGGCGCTGGTGAAGCGGATTGGCTTGGTCTTGCGCATGAACAGCTGCATCCCCAGGCGCTCTTCCAGCTCTTTGAACTGGTGAGACAAGGCCGACTGGGTAAGGTGCAGCCGTTCAGCGGCCTCGACCAGGCTGTCAGCCTCGCGCAAGGCATGCAGGGTTTTCAGGTGGCGGATCTCAAGCACGACTGGCTCCATGAGCAAAACTGGATGAAAAACTTCTTATGTTGAGTTTCTCTCATGTTGTTATTGGCTGTCGACTGGCATTTTGCAGTTGAGCGACGCCCGGTAACGTCCACAGCCCGTCGTCGGGATGACCGTCGGGCGCCATTCATTAAATTGTCACGCAACTGTGGCAGCGCGCTTGAACGGCTTTCATCAGACTCGCGTTCTACTGGGGATTTGCATTCTGGTGTTTCTGTCATGCGGGCTTTTTTGTTTTTTCTGGCACTGATCGGTGCTACTTCTTCCTTTGCGGCGTCGCGCTGTGACGTCAATGTGCCCACCGAGCGGGTCGAGCTGGCGCAACTGAGCGTGGCGTACCAGAGCATCGGCCGCGATTCGGACCCGGCCCTGCTGTTGGTCATGGGCCTGGGCGGGCAATTGATCCATTGGCCCGATGAGGTGGTGGTTGCCCTGTGTCAGCAAGGTTTTCGGGTGATCCGTTACGACAACCGTGATGTCGGGCTGAGCACCTGGAGCCAGGCCCCGGCCACTGCCAACCTCACCTATCAGCTGTTGCGTTACAAACTCGGGCTCTCGGTAACGGCCCCCTACACCCTTACGGACATGGCCGAAGACAGCCTGGGGCTGATGGACGCCCTGCGCATCGAACGCTTTCATGTGCTGGGGGTGAGCATGGGCGGAATGATCGCCCAGCACTTGGCGGCCCTGGCCCCCGAGCGGGTGGAGAGCCTCACTTTGATCATGTCCAGCTCCGGCGCCCAGGGCCTGCCAACGCCAAGCCCGGCGCTGGTGCAGTTGCTGGCCCGCCGCGAAGCGCCGAACCGTGAGGTGTCCATCGAGCAGCAGGCCGACCTGCTGGCGGCGCTGGGCAGCCCACAGGTCAAGGACGATCGTCAGGAACTGTTGCGCCAGGCGGCGCAATCCTATGACCGTGCCTTCAATCCTGAAGGGGTCGAACGCCAGATCATGGCCATACTTGCCGAACCCAGCCGGGTGGCCTTGCTGGATCGCCTGCGGGTGCCCACCCTGGTGGTGCATGGCACGGCCGATCCGTTGCTGCCGGTGATGCATGGTGTGCACCTGGCTGCGCATATTCAGGGCAGCCAGTTACGCTTGATCCCGGGCTTGGCCCATCGCTTTCAGGAACAGTTCAAGGCGCCGCTGCTGGCGGCTGTTTTGCCTTACCTGAAAGCCCATCGACAGGACCTCAGCCATTGGGCGCAGCTTTAGTGCAGGCGCAGCCAGAGGCTCACAAGTATGCCGGCGGCTACCAGCCAGGCCAGCGTCGCCAGGGCGAGCGACGCTTCCAGGCGCAGGCGATCGACCAGCAGGTACAAGGCCATCAGGTAGACAAGGTAGGGGATGATTGACCACATGCCGAACAGGATGGTGGTCTTCAGGTCTTCCAATGAGCGCTCTTTGCCGACGATGTAGTGGGCAATCAGGGCGAACGTCGGAAACAGCGGGACCAGCCCGGCGATGTAGTAGTTGCGGGTTTTCGCCAGGGCGGCAAGGATCACCACCACGGCGGCGCCCAGACAGGCTTTGAGGATGAGGTCCACAGGTGCTCTCGATTGATGGGCCGGTCAACCCAAGCCGTATTTTTTCACTTTGTCGAACAGGGTCGTCTTGGCCATGCCCAGCTCCTGACTGGCCTGGCTGAGGTTGCCCCCGGTACGTTGCAGGGCGTCGCTGAGCAGGTTGCGTTCGAAGGCTTCGACCGCTTCGGAAAACCCCAATCCCTGAGCGGCGCTGGTGCCGGACTTTTTGAACGCCGGCAGCCCCAGTGCATAGCGTTCTGCGACGTTGCGCAGCTCGCGCACGTTGCCCGGCCAGTCGTGGGCCATCAAGCGTGACAGGGTCTGGCTGTCCAGTTGCGGTGTTTCGCGGTCGAAGCGAAGTGCGGCCAGCTGCAGGAAGTGTTCGAACAGCTGGAGGATGTCTTCGCGACGCTCACGCAGTGGCGGTAGTTCCAGGGTAACGACGTTGAGGCGGTAATACAGGTCGCTGCGAAACTGTCCGCTCTGGCCAAGGGCGTCGAGGTCGGATTTGGTGGCGGCGATCACCCGGCAGTCGACAGCGATGCTCTGGTTCGAACCCAGTCGCTCGAGGGTGCGTTCCTGCAACACCCGCAACAGTTTGATCTGCAGGTTGATCGGCATGCTCTCGACTTCGTCGAGGAACAGCGTGCCGCCGTTGGCGTGCTCAATCTTGCCAATGCGACGTTTGCCGGCGCCGGTAAACGCATTGGCTTCATGGCCGAATATTTCGCTTTCAAACAGGTTTTCCGGCAGGCCACCACAGTTCAGGGCAACAAAGGGCTGGCTCTGGCGACGGCTGAAGTCATGCAGGCAACGAGCGACCAGCTCTTTACCGGTGCCGGTCTCACCTTCAATGAGGACGTTGGCCGAAGTGTCGGCGACGTTGGCAATCAGTTCACGCAGGTTCTGCATCGCGGGGGAGCGGCCGATGATCCGGCCTTCCAGGGTGCTTTGCTCGGCCAGTTGCCGACGCAAGGCGAAGACTTCCCGGGATAACCCGCGTTGTTCCAGGGCGCGGCGTACCACCTCGACCAGACGCTCCGGGGCGAAGGGTTTTTCCATGAAGTCGTAGGCGCCGTTGCGCATCGCGCCCACGGCCATGTCGATGTCGCCATGGCCGGTAATCAGTACAACCGGCAGGCTACCGTCGCGGGCTTTGAGGCGGCTCAACAGCTCCAGGCCATCGATGCCGGGCCGGCGGATGTCCCTGACCACGATACCGGCAAAGTCATCGCCGATGCGTTGCAGGGCTTCTTCGGCGCTGCCGACGCCCTCACAGGCGATGTCTTCCAGCGCCAGGGCTTGTTGGCAGCCCAGCAGCACATGCGGGTCGTCTTCAACGATCAGGACGGTAAGGGGCGCGTGGTTCATAGGGGCACGACAACTTCTGTTGGGGCGTTGGCCAGGGGCAGGGTAATGACGAATGCAGTTCCGCCCTCGGCGGGGTGCTCGACGCTCAGGCTGCCCTTGGCGGCGGCGGCCAGGCTGGCAGACAGGGTCAGGCCCAGGCCCAGGCCATGCTCACCGGGTTTGGTGGTGAAAAAGGGTTCGAACAGGTGCTTGCGCGCTTCATCGTCAATCCCGTGACCATTATCGCGTACCCGCAGGCGGTATTTGTCACCTTGCAGTTCGCCTTCCAGCCACAGCTCGGGCAGTGGTTGCGCGGCCATGGCATCGAGGGCGTTGCCGATCAGGTTGACCAGAATCTGCTCCAGACGGGTCTGGTCGATCGCCAGCTGCTGGTCGTCGAACTGCTGGTTGAGTTTCAGGTGGCACCCGGCAATCCGTGTACCCAGCACTTGAAGGCTGGCGTCCACGGCCTTGGCCAGCGATGCCTGGCCACTGTCTTCACCGCGCCTGGCAAAGGAACGCAGGCTGGCGGTGATCCGGCCCATGCGGTCGATCAGGTCGTTCATGGTGCGCAAGTTGGTGCTGGCGGTTTCCAGTGCGCCGCGCTCAAGAAAACGCACGGTGTTGCCCGACAGGGTGCGCAGCGCCGCCAGCGGCTGGTTCAGTTCATGGGCAATGCTGGTGGACATCTGGCCGATCGCGGCGAGCTTGCCGGCCTGGACCAGTTCGTCCTGGGCATGGCGCAAGGTTTGCTCGGCGCTGCGGCGCTCGCGAATCTGCGCCTTGAGGCGGTCGTTGCTGGCGCGCAGGTCGGCAGTGCGCTCGGTGATTTTGCGCTCCAGCTGGCTATTGGCTTCTTCCAGTGCTTCACGCGCGGCCAGTCGGGTGGCAATGACCTTGCGTCGTTCGTTCCAGGCGATCAGGACGATGGTCAGCAGGGCAAAGGCAACGGCGACCAGCACACCCTGGATGATCGACTCGCGGCGCAGGTCTTGCAGCGGGGTGAGCAGGGTGAAATGCCACGGGGTGTCGGCCAGGCGGCGGGTCTGCGCCAGGTAGGCGACTTCACTGCGACCGTCGCCCAACTCGGCATTGGCCGGGAAGCTGAGTTTTTCGATGCCGTCAGCCAGCGTCTCCCGCGACAAGGGTTGCAGCTCGTTGAGCGGCCACCAGTAGTACTGCAGGCTGCGCGCCAGGCGCTCTTTTATTTCCGGGGTCAGCGCGCGCACGGACTTGAGTCGCCGCGCCGGGTCGCTGGAGAGGATGATGATGCCATTCTCGTCGCTGACAAAGGCTTCCAGGCGTGCGCGTTGCCAACGCTCTTCCATGTTCTCCAGGCGCACCTTGATCACCGCTACACCGATGATCTTGCCGTGTTCTTCAAGGCCGTGGGCCAGGTAGTAGCCCGGCTCGCCGGTGGTGCTGCCGATGCCATAGAAGCGCCCAGGCTGGCCGCGTACGGCTTGCTGGAAGTAGGCGCGGAACGACAGGTCTTCACCGAGGAAACTGTCGACGTCGCGCCAGTTGCTGGTGGCCTGGACCCGGCCGGTGGTGTCGAGGACAAAGATCGCGCGGCTACGGCTGCGGCGATTCAAGCCCTCGAGGTATTCGTTGACCGTCTGGCGATGCTCGCCGTCGGGGTCGGTCAGCAGGCTGGAAACGCTGTTTTCCAGTTCCAGCAGGCTGGGCAGGTAGGTGTACTTGCTGATTTCGCTTTCGACGCCACGCGCGTGCAGCTCAAGCTGGCGCTCGCCGGACTCGCTCAAGGTGCGGATGCCGTTGTGTTCGCTGATCAGGAAGCCAGCCACACCCAGGCCGACCATCAGCAAAATGATCAGGGGCGGTATCAGCAGTTGGCGGATCAAACGGGGTTTCACGGCAAGAGCAGGCTTGGCTGGGCGAAAGAGCGTGGGGTCGCATTTCATCACAGTGACCTTGGTACGACCAGCATCCTCTGTCCGGGATGCCTTGGACAGAGGGTGCTGGTCGTCACCTCAGTGTTGCAGGATTTTGCTGAGGAAGTGCTGGGTGCGCTCATGACGCGCGCTCGGGTCGCCGAAGAAGGCTTCCTTCTGGCAATCCTCGATGATTTTGCCTTGGTCCATGAAGATGACCCGGTTGGCGACCTTGCGGGCAAAGCCCATTTCGTGGGTCACACACATCATGGTCATGCCTTCATGTGCCAGCTCGACCATGACGTCGAGTACTTCGTTGACCATTTCCGGGTCCAGCGCCGAGGTGGGTTCGTCGAACAGCATGACGATCGGGTCCATCGACAGGGCGCGGGCAATGGCCACACGCTGCTGCTGACCACCGGAGAGCTGCCCCGGGTGCTTCTTGGCGTGGGCGCTGAGGCCTACGCGTTCAAGCAGGGCCAAGCCCTTCTTGGTGGCTTCCGCTTCACTGCGGCCGAGGACCTTGCGCTGGGCAATGGTCAGGTTCTCGGTAATGGTCAGGTGCGGGAACAGTTCGAAGTGCTGAAACACCATGCCGACCCGCGAACGCAGTTTGGGCAGGTTGGTCTTCGGGTCGGCGATGGAAGTGCCGTCGACAACGATGTCGCCTTTCTGGAAAGGCTCCAGGGCGTTGACGCACTTGATCAGGGTCGACTTGCCCGAACCGGACGGACCGCAAACGACCACCACTTCACCTTTCTTGACCTCGGTGTTGCAGTCGGTCAGAACCTGGAAGTCGCCGTACCACTTGTTGACGTTCTTGATGGAAATCATACGGTTATCCTTTTCTGCAGACGCTTGACCAGCCAGGAAGCGGAGAAGCTGATGACGAAGTACACGGCACCGGCGAATACCAGGAACTCATTGGAGCGCCCGATGATGTCGCCACTGGCACGTGCCGAGTTGAGGAAGTCGACCAGGCCGACGGTGTAGACCAGCGAGGTGTCCTGGAACAGGATGATGCTCTGCTGCAGCAGCAGCGGGGTCATCTTGCGAAACGCCTGGGGCAGGATGATCAGGCGCATGGTCTGGCCATAGGTCATGCCCAGCGCCTGGGCGGCACCCATCTGGCCCTTGGAGATCGACTGCACGCCGGCCCGGACGATTTCGCAGAAATACGCCGCCTCGAACATCATGAACGCCACGACGCAGGAGGTGAAGGCACCGATTGGCGTGTCTTCGCCGGTGATCCAGCGCAGCACGAACGGTACCGCCAGGTAGAACCAGGTGATCACCAGCAGCAGCGGGATGGAGCGGAAGTAGTTGACGTAAGCACCGGCAAGATTGGCCAGCAGCTTGTTCGACGACAGCCGCATCAGGGCCAGGATGGTGCCCAGCACGATACCGCCGACAACCCCCATGACCATCAGTTGCAGGGTCATCACCATGCCGTTCCACAGGCCTGGCAGGGCGGGAATGATTCCACTGAAGTCCATTATTTGCCCCCCACGGAAATCAGGCCGGGTACCGCGACTTTCTTCTCGACCATGCGCATCAGCAGCATCAGGCCCATGTTCAGGGTGAAGTAGATCAGGGTTGCCAGGGTGAAGGCTTCGAACAGGTTGGCCGAAAACTCGGCGGTCTGTTTGGTTTGCGCCAGCAACTCCATCAGGCCGATCAGCGAGGCCACCGAGGAGTTCTTGAAGACGTTGAGGAACTCAGAAGTCAGCGGCGGAATGATGATCCGGTAGGCTTGCGGCAGCAGTACGTTCCAGTAGATCTGCGGCAGGCTGAAACCCATGGCGCGGGCAGCGGCTTCCTGGCCGCGCGGCAGCGCCTGGATACCGGTGCGTACCTGTTCGCAGACACGCGCGGCAGTGAACAGCCCCAGGCAGATGACTACGCTGATCAGCGCCGAGGTGGTCGGGTTGAGGTCTTGCTTGAACCATTCCTGCAGGCCTTCAGGCAACAGGTCGGGCACCAGGAAGTACCAGATGAACAGCTGCACCAACAGCGGCACATTACGAAACAGTTCCACGTAGCACGTGGCGATACCCGATACCACGCGGTTCGGGACGGTACGCATGACGCCGAGCACGGAGCCCAGCAGCAGCGCGATGATCCAGGCGGCGACGGCAATGGCGATGGTCCAGCCCAGGCCGGTGATATACCAGTCCAGATAGGTTTCGCTGCCAACACCAGTGGACTTGAAGAACACGCCCCAGTCCCAGTTGTAATTCATCGGGATTTCCCCTCAGATCAGTTTTTTCACGGGCACCTTCGAGCATCCAAGGGTGCAAGGCACCCTCGGATGAAAGGTTAGACACAAACTAGCTGGGGATCAGGACTTCTTGTCGTCTGCAGCTTTGTCGGTAGGCGTGGCGATCAACGCCTTGAGCTCGTCGCTCATCGGGAAGTTCAGGTTCAGGCCTTTAGGCGGGACTGGCTGGTTGAACCACTTGTCGTAGATCTTGTTGATCTCGCCCGACTTGTAGAGACCGACGATGGCATCGTCGACGGCTTTCTTGAACGCCGGGTCGTCCTTGCGGACCATGCAACCGTAGATTTCATACGACTGCGGCGTACCGACAATGGCCCAGCCTTTCGGGTTCTTGGCCTTGGCCATTTCGCCGGCGAGCAGGGCGTCGTCCATCATGAAAGCTACGGCGCGGCCAGACTCGAGCATCTGGAAGGATTCACCGTGGTCCTTGGCAGAGATGACGTTCATCTTCATCTGCTTGTCGGCGTTCATGGCCTTGAGGATGCGTTCGGAGGTGGTGCCTGCGGTGGTGACCACGTTCTTGCCAGCCAGGTCAGGGAAGTCCTTGTACTTGGCGTTTTCCGGCTTGCCGTCTTCTGCTTTGGTCAGCAGGCGGGTACCGACTTCGAAGATACCGACCGAGAAGGCCACTTGCTGCTGGCGCTCGACGTTGTTGGTGGTCGAGCCACACTCGACGTCAACGGTGCCGTTCTGTACCAGCGGAATACGGGTCTGGGAGGTGACGAGGTTGTATTTGACCTTCAGGTCTGGCTTGTTCAGGTCCTTTTTCAGGGCCTCGACGATTGCCAGTTGGATGTCATGGGAGTAACCGACGGGTTTACCCGAAGCGTCGGCGATGTAGGAGAACGGGATAGAAGCGTCGCGGTGCCCCAGGGTAATGGTGCCCGAGTCGTTGATTTTCTTCAGGGTGCCGGTCAGTTCTGCAGCGCTGACGGGCATGCTGATCAAAGCAGCCGTGACGGCTGCGCCCAACAGGTGGGGGACGATACGCATCAAAATTTCCTCGACGTTGTTTTTCTTATGGAGCCGTTGGCCGGCTCTTTCGTTCAGCGAACACTGCAATGAAGCGTTGCGCATTCGGGTACTGAGTGTAGAGCATGAGTCGTGCCAAGCCCTGACTTTGATCACAAGGCCTTGAGAAATCGAGGTATTAATCTTTTTTGAAGGTTCGGTGGCGGGATGATTCGTCCGGCCGGCCGAATACCGCTCGTCTGCCTGTTCGGGATTCCGAATGCAAAGGGACGAGCGGCCATTGATTCTGGGAGCCGGCTCAGCCGGCGATAGGGTCGACCCGGTGTCAGGCTGCCTGAACGCGTGCCCGGTTCACTTCCAGTCGCTGCAGGTAGTCCTGCAGTGCCTGTTGTTCGGCGGCAGTGGTGAGCAAGCCGAGCTTGCTGCGACGCCAGAGGATGTCGTCGCTGCTGACGGCCCACTCTTCGCCACACAGGTAGTCCACCTCGCGGGTGAACAGGCCGCCACCAATCGCATCGCCCAGGTCTGCAGGGCCTTGCACACCTTCGAGCAGGCGCCAGACGCGGCTGCCATAGGTCAGTGCCCAGCGCTTGGCGATCTCGGCCGGAAGCCAGCTGCAACGGGCCAGAATTGCCTCGGCCAGCGCGTGTGGGGTGGTCATGTTCTCGCCGCCCGGCAGGGGCGCGGCAGCGGTCCAGCTGCCACGCATCTGGGTGAAAAACGGCGCCAGTTCGGTCATCGCCGACTCGGCCAGCTTACGGTAGGTCGTCAGCTTGCCACCGAACACCGACAGCAACGGCGCTTCGCCGGCGCTCGCCGACAGGGCCAGGGTGTAGTCGCGGGTCACCGCCGATGGGTTGTCGGATTCGTCGTTGCACAGTGGGCGCACTCCGGCGTAGGTGTGCAGGATGTCGGTGCGGCTCAGTTGGTGATTGAAGTGTTCGTTGACCACCTTGAGCAGGTAGTCGGTCTCGCCTTCGGTGATCGCGACCTTGGCCGGGTCACCGGTGTATTCGCGGTCAGTGGTGCCGATGAGGGTGAAGCGCTCCAGGTACGGGATGGCAAACACAATGCGCTGATCTTCGTTTTGCAGAATGTAGGCATGTTCGCCGTCATACAGCTTGGGGACGATCAGGTGGCTGCCCTGGATCAGGCGGATGCCATACGGCGCCTCAAGGTTGAGGTCGTCCTGGATGAACTTGGCGACCCACGGGCCAGCAGCATTGACCAGGGCGCGAGCCTGGATGGTTTGCAGGCTGCCGTCGGCATTTTGCAGTTGCACCTTCCACACACCGTCAACCCGCTCGGCACTGATGCAACGGGTGCGGGTACGGATCGTTGCACCGTTTTCCCGGGCAGCCATGGCGTTGAGTACCACCAGGCGGGCATCGTCGACTGCGCAGTCGGCATATTCGAAACCGCGGGTGATCGCGGGTTTGAGCGGGTTGCCGGGGCCGAAGCGCAGGCTGCGCGAGGCGCCGAGCTTTTTGCGCTTGCCCAGGTTGTCGTAAAGGAACAGCCCTGCGCGAATCATCCAGGCCGGGCGCAGGTGCGGACGGTGCGGCAGTACGAAACGCATCGGCTTGACGATATGCGGAGCTTTGGCCAGCAGCACTTCACGCTCGGCCAGGGCTTCACGTACCAGGCGGAATTCATAGTGTTCGAGGTAGCGCAGGCCGCCATGGATCAGCTTGCTGCTGGCCGACGAGGTATGGCTGGCAAGGTCGTCTTTTTCACAGAGGAACACTGACAGGCCGCGTCCGGCTGCATCAGCGGCGATCCCTACACCGTTGATGCCTCCGCCAATCACGGCGAGGTCATAGATGTCAGCGGGGGCGGGCGACGATTGGCTGGACTGCTGCACGGGCGGCTTCCTCAAGAGCTTTTTAATATCGAAACTGAACATCAATGTTCATTTGCGAAAATATTAGCGCAAGAAGATGCTGGCCACCAGTCGCATCTGATAGAAAGTACTGATAGAACGAGAATAAAATGAAAAATAACGAACATTTACGCTGCCACCCTTGCGGTGGCAGCTGTTGCTGACTCAGACCACTTCGAGACGGATCTTGTATTGGTTGAGCAACTGGGTAAGGGCGGGTACCGGGGCCTGATCGGTCACCAGGCAATCGATCAGGCTGATCGAGCCCAGGCGAACCATAGCATTTCGCCCGAACTTGCTGGAGTCGGCCGCCAGAATGACCTGCCGGGCATTGGCGATGATGGCCTGGGAAACGCGCACTTCCTGATAATCAAAATCCAGCAGGCTGCCGTCTTCGTCGATGCCGCTGATACCGACCAGGGCAAAATCGACTTTGAACTGGTTGATGAAGTCGACACTGGCCTGGCCAACCACGCCGCCATCACGGCGTACATTGCCGCCGGCCAGCAGCACTTCGAAGTCGTCCTTGGCGCTGAGGATCGACGCCACATGCAGGTTGTTGGTGATGATCTTCAGGTGGTTGTGGTTGAGCAGGGCGCGGGCAATGGACTCTGTCGTGGTGCCAATGTTGATGAACAGCGAGGCATGGTCGGGAATCTGCGCGGCGATGGCTTCGGCAATGCGCTGCTTCTCATCGCGCATCTGATCGGCGCGCATGGCGTAGGCGGTATTCTCGATACTCGAATCGTAGGCTGCACCACCGTGGTAGCGGCGTAGCAGATTGACCTCCGCCAGTTGGTTGATATCGCGGCGGATGGTTTGCGGGGTGACGACGAACAGCTGCGCCATTTCTTCGATACTGACATAGCCGCGTTCGCGGACCAGTTCGAGGATTTGTTGTTGGCGGGGGGGCAGATTCATGGGCGGTCCTTGGGGATGCCGGGCAAATTGCGCCATGATGCCGTAGGAATGGGCTGACGGCCAGCAGGTGTAGCGGATTCACCGGAGCGCCGGACCGCCGCGATGGACTGCGTAGCTATCCCATCTTGTGGGGCCGCGCTGCGGCCCATCGCGGGCAAGCCTCGCTCCTACAGGTTGTAGGAGCGAGGCTTGCCCGCGAAAAATGATGAAGCGGTGCATCAGGACACCGCGGTGTCTGGTTCGCCGGCAAGCCTGGCTCCCACAAAGACAGTTGCTCCTACAGGCGTTCTTTACTCCTCGTGCGGTTCCCAGTCCCGGGTGCGGTCTACCGCTTTCAGCCAACCGGCATAGAGCTTCTCTTTACGTGTTTCATCCAGCTGCGGGGTGAACTCGCGTTCAATGATCGCCTTGCCGCGCAACTCGTCCAGGCCACTCCAGAAACCGCACGCCAGGCCTGCCAGGTAAGCGGCACCAAGCGCCGTGGTTTCGCGCATTTGTGGACGCTCGACGCAGGTGCCGAGAATGTCGGCCTGGAACTGCATGAGGAAATTGTTGGCCACCGCGCCACCGTCCACACGCAGTTCGCTCAGGCGCTCGCCGCAATCTTGCTGCATGGCGTCCAGCACATCGCGAGTCTGGTAGGCGATCGACTCAAGGGCCGCACGGATGATGTGATCGACCTTGACGCCACGGGTCAGGCCGAACAGCGCGCCGCGGGCATAGGGGTCCCAGTAGGGGGCGCCGAGGCCGGTGAAGGCCGGCACCAGGTAGACACCATTGCTGTCCTTGACTTTGCTGGCAAAGTATTCGGTGTCGTGCGCGTCATTGACGATTTTCAGTTCATCGCGCAGCCACTGCACGGTCGAACCGCCATTGAACACTGCACCTTCCAGGGCGTAGGCCACTTCGCCGCGTGGGCCGCAGGCGATGGTAGTGAGCAGGCCGTGGGACGATTTGACCGCCTTGTTGCCGGTGTTCATCAGCAGGAAACAGCCCGTGCCGTAGGTGTTCTTGGCCTGTCCCGGCTCCACGCACATCTGGCCGAACAGCGCCGCCTGCTGGTCGCCGGCGATACCGGCGATGGCGATACCGCTTTTGGTATGGCCATAGACTTCCGAAGAGCTGCGCACTTCAGGCAGCATCTGCCGGGGAATGTTCAGCACCTCCAGCATCTTCTCGTCCCACTGCAAGGTGTGGATGTTGAAGAGCATGGTGCGCGAGGCGTTGGTGTAGTCGGTGACGTGGACCTTGCCGCCGGAGAATTTCCAGATCAGCCAGCTGTCGACGGTACCGAACAGCAGTTCGCCACGTTCGGCGCGCGCTCGGGCGCCTTCGACGTTGTCGAGAATCCACTTGAGTTTGGTCCCGGAAAAGTACGGGTCGGTGACCAGACCTGTGGTTTCGCGGATGTAGTCCTGAAGACCTTCACGCTTGAGCTGTTCGCAGATTTCGGTACTGCGCCGGCACTGCCAGACAATCGCGTTGTACACCGGGCGACCGGTTTCCTTGTCCCAGACCACCGTGGTTTCACGCTGGTTGGTGATACCGATGGCGGCGACCTGGTCGTGGCTCAGGCCGGCCTGGGCCAGGGCCTCGACCATGGTCGCGCTCTGGGTGGCGAAGATTTCCATGGGGTCGTGTTCGACCCAGCCGGCTTGCGGATAATGCTGTGCGAATTCGCGCTGGGAGGTCCCCACCACGTTGGCGTCACGGTCGAAAATGATGGCCCGCGAACTGGTCGTGCCCTGGTCCAGGGCAATGATGTAGTTCTTGTTCTGGGTGTCTGTCATGTCGTTGGCCTTGCACTTAATAAGGTGGAATCAGGGCAGGGCGAGCCTGGCTCGCCGCTCCGGCATCAGGATGCCTGGGTCTTGCCCTGAGGGTTGGCGTCGGTCTGCGCGTTCTCGCTCTGGGCAACAGGCAGGTTGCGGGCGATCACGCCGCGGTACAGGGCGGCACCAAGGCTCGCTCCTATGATCGGCGCAAAAACTGGAATCAGGAAATAGGGAATGTCACGTCCGCCAGTAAAGGCGACTTCGCCCCAACCGGCGAGGAAGGTCATGAGTTTCGGGCCCAGGTCACGGGCGGGGTTCATGGCAAAGCCGGTCAGTGGCCCCATGGCACTGCCGATCACCGCAATCAGCAGACCGATCAGCAACGGCGCCATGGCGCCGCGAGGCAAACCGTTGTTGTCGTCAGTCAGGGCCATGATCACGGCCATCAGAATTGCAGTGATGATCACTTCGACGAGAAAGGCCTGGCCGGTGGACAGCGCCGGGTGCGGGTAGGTGGAAAACACCGAGGCCAGCTCCAGGCTGGCCTGGGTGCCGCGAATCATTTCATGGGCCTGTTCGTAATCGAAGAACAGGTTGCTGTACAACGTGTAAACAAGCGCTGCACCACAGAACGCGCCGGCGATCTGGGCAACGATGTAGAACGGCAGTTTGTGTTTTTCAAACCCGGCAAACAGTGTCAGAGCGATACTCACGGCAGGATTCAGGTGCGCGCCGGAAACGCCGGCCGTCAGGTAGATCGCCATGCTCACGCCGACGCCCCAGATGATGCTGATTTCCCACAGGCCAAAGCTGGCACCGGCGACCTTGAGCGCGGCGACGCAACCGGTGCCGAAAAAGATCAGTAGCGCAGTGCCAAGAAACTCGGCCATGCATTGGCTCGAGAGCGTTGGTTGTTGTAGAGCAGTCGTCATTCGTAACCTCGGTTCTTGTTGTTGTGAGGCGCGTGGGCGCTCGACAAACACCCGACAGAAATCCCCATTTCAGTCGGGTGGGGGTGCAAAAAGTGCACCTTATCAGGGCACTGCCATATTCAGAATCGAAAAAATATAGACAAGAAACGATTATGTCAAAGGTCGAAAGTGAACGGTGGTTCACAAACTGACTATTGGCCGGGGGAAGTGTATCGGGTTTACGCAAACGATTGCGTTCAGGTGTGTACTGCTCACCAGTGGTTGCAGGGTGGTAATTGACCTACAGTAGCGAGCGAAAGAGTACCGATACCCTTGTATGGAGTCCTGCATGACCCCCGCTCTGGATTTGTTGAAAAAGGTTCGCGCCGAACATCGTATCCACAGTTACGAACACGATCCCAAGGCAGCCTCTTATGGCCTGGAAGCAGCTGAAAAGCTCGACCTTGAGCCTGTTCGCGTGTTCAAGACATTGCTTGCCAGCAGCGAAAAGGGTGAGTTGCTGGTGGCGGTGGTTCCGGTGATCGGCAGCCTTGATCTGAAGGGGCTTGCCCACGCTGCAAAGGTAAAGAAGTGTGAGATGGCGGACCCGGCTGCAGCGCAACGTTCAACGGGCTACCTGCTGGGCGGCATCAGCCCGCTAGGGCAGAAAAAGCGCCTGCGCACCTTTATAGATGTCTCGGCGCAGTCTTTTGAAACCATATTTGTCAGTGCCGGTCGTCGCGGGCTCGAAGTCGAGTTGTCGGCCGCGGTGTTGGCCGAGCACACCCAGGCAACATTCGCGCAGATTGCGCGCGACTGACATCTGTATGCTGAAAATCCGCCGGCTCTGTCTCTGTTGGTCGGCACCTTCCAACGTGCATGCTCTGGGCTCTGAACAAGAGAGAGTTGCCGCATGCACTTGGAATTTCATCAGGTCGACGCCTTCAGTGAGCGTCCCTTCGCCGGGAATCCGGCCATGGTCTACCGCTTGCAAGAGTGGCTCAGCGACGGGTTGATGCAGCAGATCGCCGCAGAGCACAACCTGGCTGAAACTGCGTTTGTGGTGCAAGACGGATTGCAGTGGCAGATCCGCTGGTTCACTCCCACCACCGAAGTGCCGCTGTGCGGCCACGCCACCCTGGCCAGCGCCCACGTGCTGCTGGAAATCTACAATGTTCCCAGCGAGCGTCTGGAATTCCACAGCCAGTCGGGCCCTTTGAGCGTAACGCGAGAGCAAGGGCGGCTGTTGCTGGATTTCCCGCGCATCGACCCGCAACCGTTGCAAGAACACCTGCCGGTGGCCGAGGCGCTGGGTTGCCCGGTTGTCGAGGTGCTGCAGACCAAGGAGTTGCTGGTGGTGCTGGAGTCGGAGCAGGCTGTGCGCGATTGTGTGCCGGACATGGCCGCCGTTGCACAGCTGCCGGGTCTTGGGGTGATCGTCACCGCGCGTGGTGACGCGCATGATTTCGTTTCACGCTATTTTGCCCCGGGCATTGGTATACCCGAAGACCCGGTGACCGGCTCCACTCATTGCTGTCTGATTCCTTACTGGGCCCGGCAACTGGGCAAAACCGAGCTGCGTGCATTCCAGCGGTCTAGCCGTGGTGGTGAGCTTTACTGTCGGCTGGAAGGCGATCGGGTGAAGATCGGGGGGTATGCCCGGCGAGTAGCGAGCGGCACGTTGATGCTGTAACCGTATCGCGGGAGCGCTACCGGCGTCCCGCGACAGGTGCAGAAGCCGTCCTTGATCAGACGGCTGAGCTGTACCGGCGAACGCCGTTTTCCGGTACCGGCAGCTGCGCTGCAACGCTGCCAGGCACGGAGAACAGGACCAGGTGATCAGCCGCGACCTCGACCCCGACTTCAGCGCCGACCTGATGGTCGATATGGCTGGGGAAAATCGCTTCGAGCTGGCTGCCGGTCGTCAGTTGCAGGCGATACAGGGTCGATGCACCGAGGAAGCTCTTGCCGACGATCAATGCCTTGAGCGCACTGTGCGGGGCATGGATGATGTCGTCAGGACGCAACAATACGTCGACCGCGCTGCCCGGGGTAAAGGTGTAGGCCCGGTTACCGCGCAGCTCACCCAGTTCGGTTTGTACCGACTCCGGGCTGGTCAGCTGGCCACGGATGAAGTACCCCTGGCCGATGAAGCTGGCGACGAAGGGCGTCAACGGTTCATGGTACAGGTTGTACGGCGTATCCCACTGCTCCAGGCGGCCTTCTTTGAATACCCCGACATGATCACTCACGGCAAAGGCTTCTTCCTGATCGTGGGTGACCAGGATGGCGCTGGTGCCACGGCTCTTGAGAATGTCGCGAACCTCATGGCTGAGGCGTCGGCGCAGTTCCACGTCGAGGTTGGAAAACGGCTCGTCGAGCAACAGCAGCTGCGGCTCGGGTGCCAGGGCACGGGCGAGCGCCACACGTTGCTGCTGCCCGCCGGAGAGCTCGTGGGGGTAGCGTTTGCCGAGTCCGTCGAGTTTGACCAGCTCAAGCATCTGCGCCACCACCTGTTGCTGCTGGGGGTGCTTGCCAATGCCGAAGGCAATGTTCTGCGCCACGGTGAGGTGCGGGAACAGCGCATAGTCCTGGAACACCATGCCGATCTTGCGTTTCTCCGGTGCGAGGGTGAAGCCGGCCTTGGAGATAACCTCTCCTGCCAGCTGGATCTCACCTTCATGCACCGGTTCGAAGCCGGCAATCGCGCGCAGGGTGGTGGTTTTGCCGCAACCCGAAGAACCCAGCAGGCAACCGATGTCGCCTGCGTTGAGGTGCAGGTTGAGGTTCTGGACGATGCGTTGCTCGCCATAGCCGCAGGCGAGGTTGCGCAGGTTAAGCAGTAAAGGTTGACTCATGCGTGGTGGTAGGCCGGTTCAACAAGGTATTCGAGAAGCGCCTTCTGGGCATGCAGACGGTTTTCAGCTTGGTCCCAGGCGACCGAGCGAGGGTCGTCGAGCAGGTCCAGGCTGATTTCCTCGCCACGGTGGGCGGGCAGGCAGTGCATGAACAGGGCATCGGGTGCTGCCAGGTCGAGCAGTTCGCGGGTTACCTGATAAGGCGCGAACAAGGCCAGACGCCGTGCAGTTTCCTCTTCTTGACCCATGGAAGTCCAGACATCGGTACTCACCAGGTGTGCGCCTTGCACCGCCTCCTTGGGCTCGCGGAAGATTTTCACGCGATCGCCAGCGTTGGCCAGGAACTGCGGGTTGGGCTCGAACTCGGCCGGGCAGGCAATGCGCAACTGGAAGTCGAACTGGATCGCCGCTTCTATATAGCTGTTGCACATGTTGTTACCGTCACCGATCCAGGCCACGGTCTTGCCCTGGATCGAACCGCGATGTTCAAGGAAAGTTTGCATATCGGCCAAAAGCTGGCACGGGTGCAGGTCGTCCGACAGGCCATTGATCACCGGTACGCGGGAATTGGCCGCGAACTCGGTCAGGGTGCTGTGGGCAAAGGTACGGATCATCACCGCGTCGAGCATGCGCGACATGACGATGGCGCAGTCGCCGATCGGCTCGCCACGGCCCAGTTGGGTATCGCGCGGGGACAGGAAGATCGCCTGGCCGCCGAGCTGGATCATGCCGGCCTCGAACGACAGCCGGGTACGGGTCGAGGATTTCTCGAAGATCATGCCCAGTACACGGTTCTTCAGGGGTTCGAACAGTACGCCGCGGTTACGCAGGTCCTTCAGCTCGATGCCTCGACGGATCACACTGAGCAGTTCGTCGGGTGTGAAATCCATCAGGGAGAGAAAGTGCCTAGCGCTCATGTTTGACTACCTTTTTGCAACAGACCGCAGATCAACAATGCCGGTTTTCAGAAACAACGGAAGTGACCTGCGGCGAAAGCCGCACGGGGCGACGAAATAAGGGGAGACGCAATACTATAATTAAATGTCGCGTCATACCAAGTGGGGTGTGCACGGTCTGTCGTGCGGGCAGCCTCGTAAGCCATTGGCCGGCTGCTTTTTTGTTTGCCACCCCCGGGTTTTACACTGACCGCTGGCGCCTTGGCAAACCCTGCGGCTAATCGCTATGCCTGATGCCGGTAGATTCACGCGGCGAAACTCGCTGGCCGCCAGGCAAGCTCCGGCCCATAGTCAGGTGCATTTCCAGACACCCGATAGAGGTGGCCATGAACAAGACCCTGCATTACCGCGCCTGTCACCTGTGCGAAGCCATTTGCGGCTTGACCATCGAAACTACCGAGGCGCCTGCCGCCGGGTTGCGGATCAGCTCGATAAAAGGCGACCCTCAGGACAGCTTCAGCCGCGGTCACATCTGCCCCAAGGCCGTGGCCCTGCAAGACATCCAGAATGACCCTGATCGTCTGCGTGCACCCCACAAGCGGGTGGGCGACGGCTGGCAGGCGATCAGTTGGGATGAGGCCTTCGAATTTGCCGCGCAGAAGCTTTGGGCGATCCAGCAGGCCCGTGGGCAGAACGCGGTGGCGGTCTATCAAGGCAACCCCAGCGTGCACAACTATGGCTTGATGACCCACAGCAATTACTTTCTCGGGCTGCTCAAAACCCGCAACCGGTTCTCGGCCACCTCTGTCGATCAATTGCCCCAGCACCTCACCAGTTACCTGATGTATGGCCATGGGCTGTTGCTGCCGATTCCGGACATCGACCACACCGATTTCATGCTGATCCTGGGGGGCAATCCCCTGGCGTCCAACGGCAGCATCATGACCGTCCCGGATGTGGAAAAGCGCCTCAAGGCGATTCAGGGGCGAGGTGGCAAGGTAGTGGTGGTTGATCCCCGGCGCAGTGAAACTGCAGCCATCGCCGATCAGCATGTGTTCGTTCGACCCGGGAGCGATGCGGCACTGCTCAGTGCGCTGCTCAATACCCTGTTCTGCGAAAGCCTTGAGCGCCCAGGGGCACTCCCGGTCGATGGCCTGGATCAGGTTCGTGAGGCCATCGCGCCGTTCACGGCCGAGGCCATGGCACCGCTGTGCGGCATTGATGCGCGGGTGATTCGCCAGTTGGCGCGTGACTTCGCGGCCGCCGACAAGGCGGTCTGCTATGGCCGCATGGGGGTGTCAACGCAACACTTCGGTACCCTCTGCCATTGGCTGATCCAGCTGATCAACCTGGTCAGCGGCAACCTCGACCGGGTCGGCGGTGCGCTGTGCACGCAACCGGCCGTAGATCTTGTGGCGACCACGTCAGGCGGACACTTCAACGCCTGGCAGAGCCGGGTGTCCGGGTTGCCTGAGTATGGTGGCGAGCTACCGGTGGCAGCCTTGGCCCAGGAGATGCTGGTTGAAGGCGAAGGGCAGGTGCGTGCGCTGGTCACCGTGGCCGGCAACCCGGTGCTGTCTACGCCGAATGGACAGCAGGTGGAGCGGGCGTTGAGCGGTCTGGAGTTCATGCTCAGCATTGACCTGTACATCAATGAAACCACCCGTTATGCCGACCTGATCCTGCCGTCCACCAGTGCGCTGGAAAATGATCATTACGACACCACCTTCAACTTGTTGGCAGTGCGCAACGTCAGCCGTTTCAACCGGGCAATCCTGCCCAAGCCGCAAGGCGCGCTGCACGACTGGGAAATCTTCGTAGGCCTGGCCAAGGCCTTTGCTGTGCTAAGCGACAAGCCGCTGAAACCGACCATGGCCCCGGCTCAGATGATCGACATCGGCTTGCGTCACGGCCCTTATGGTGAGGGTTCTGCGTATAACCTGTCCGTGGAAACGTTGGCACAGCATCCCCACGGCATTGACCTGGGGCCGTTGCAGCCGAACCTTGCGCAACGTCTGAAAACCGCCAACCAACGTATCCAGGCGGCGCCTTCGCAAATTCTTGCTGACCTGCAACGACTCGCCGAGCAGTTGCCTGCCGAACCCGATCAATTGCTGCTGATCGGACGGCGGCACGTGCGCAGCAACAACTCCTGGATGCACAACTATCACCGGTTGGTGAAAGGTAAACCGCGTCATCAGTTGCTCATGCACCCGGATGACCTGGCAGGCAGGCAGTTGCAGGACGGGCAGCGGGTGAAGGTCAGCTCACGGGTGGGCAGCATTGAGGTCGAGGTGCAGGCATGTACGGACATGATGCCTGGGGTGGTCAGCCTGCCCCATGGCTTTGGCCATGCGCGTGCCGGCGTGCGCATGGATATCGCCAGCAGCCAGGCGGGCGCCAGTGCCAATGACCTGACCGATGAGTGTCAGCTGGACGCCGTGTCAGGCAATGCTGCGCTCAATGGTGTGGTGGTGCAGGTGGTTGCCGCCTGATATCGGCAAGGCCGAGCGCCACGCTCGGCTTTCCGATACAATGCGTCACCGTGCCGACAACCAGGTCGGAAAGTTCAGCCGCGAGGTGCTTCATGGATATTATCGAAACAATCAAAGAGCAGATTGCCAACAACACCATTCTGCTTTACATGAAAGGCTCGCCGAATGCCCCGCAGTGCGGTTTTTCGGCCAAGGCGGCGCAAGCCGTGATGGGTTGTGGCGAGAAATTCGCTTACGTGGATATCCTGCAAAATCCGGAAATCCGCGCCAACCTGCCAAAATACGCCAACTGGCCAACCTTCCCACAGCTGTGGGTGGCAGGTGAGCTGGTCGGCGGTTCCGACATCATGGCTGAAATGTTTGCCAACGGCGAACTGCAGACCCTGATCAAGGAAGCTGCAGCCAAGGCTGAGGCGGCCAAGGCCTGATTACAGGTTTGCCAATAAAAAGCCCCGCAATGCGGGGCTTTTTATTGGCTGATCGGCGAGATTATTCGCCCATCTGCGACTGCAGGTAGTTTTCCAGACCGACTTTGTCGATCAGGCTCAACTGGGTTTCCAGCCAGTCGATGTGCTCTTCTTCGGACTCGAGGATGTCTTCAAGCATTTCACGGCTGCCAAAGTCGCCAACGGTTTCGCAGTGAGCGATGGCGGCCTTGAGGTCGACCAAGCCTTTTTGCTCGATCTTCAGGTCGCACTCGAGCATTTCTTTGGTGTGTTCACCAATCAGCAGCTTGCCCAGGTCCTGGACGTTGGGAATGCCTTCGAGAAACAGAATACGCTTGATCAGTTTGTCAGCGTGCTTCATCTCGTCGATGGATTCTTTGTACTCATGCTTGCCCAGCTTATCCAGACCCCAGTCTTCGTACATGCGTGCATGCAGGAAGTATTGGTTGATTGCGACCAGCTCGTTTCCGAGGATCTTGTTGAGATGCTGGATGACGCTAACGTCGCCTTTCATGATGGGGTCCTGCCCTATAAGTGTGCCTATAACAGCAAGTCTGAGCCCCGTAACTTAGACTGTCAAACCTAAGTTATTGAATAATAAGTGAAAATTAATCGGAATAAGAATGTTTGTGTTCCGCGTTTTAAGCCTAACTTATTGAATTGCGGGCATAAAAAAACCGGACACGAGGTCCGGTTCTTGGAATGGGCTGTTTTTACGCTACGGAAAATTCCACAGGGTAGGGCAGGGCGGCCTGGCTGACTTGCAATTCGGTCAAGGTTTCACGCACCACCTGCTTGGCCAGGCAGGCACATTTGCCACACTGGCTGGCCACGTTGGTGGCCGTTCTGACTTCCTTGTAACTGCAGCATCCTTCATAGATCGCATCGCGGATCTGTCCGTCGGTTACACCAACACAAAGACACACATACATAGGGCAGACCATCGCGGGTTTAGGCTCAATGCGAAGAAGCTTAATGTTAATGAGAATGCTTGTCAAAGCACAATCTTGCAGGTTGCAAGTCAGGGCGACCAACGGCATCTGTCTGACAACGTACGCTGAAATTCGGCGAGGAGCGCCCAGCGGTGTATCATGGCCGCCCTTTGCACTGTCTGTGGGCGCCTGCCCGCATGCACAGCGTGTTTCAAACCATCAGGAGATATCGAATGAGCGTACTCGTTGGCAAAATTGCCCCGGACTTCACCGTTCCAGCCGTACTGGGCAATGGCGAAATCGTCGACAGCTTCAACCTGGCTTCGGCTATCAAGGGCAAGTACGGCCTGGTGTTCTTCTACCCGCTGGACTTCACCTTCGTCTGCCCGTCCGAGCTGATTGCCCTGGACCACCGCATGTCCGAATTCCGTGACCGCAACGTTGAAGTGATCGCGGTGTCGATCGACTCGCACTTCACCCACAACGCCTGGCGCAACACCCCGATCAATGCCGGTGGCATCGGTCACGTTCAGTACGTCATGGCGGCTGACATGAAGCACGAAATCGCCAAGGCCTACGACGTTGAGTCCGAAGGCGGCGTGGCTTTCCGTGGCGCGTTCCTGATCGACGACAAAGGTGTTGTTCGTTCGCAGATCGTCAACGACCTGCCGCTGGGCCGTAACATGGACGAGCTGCTGCGTCTGGTCGATGCCCTGCAGTTCCACGAAGAGCACGGCGAAGTCTGCCCTGCCAACTGGAAAAAAGGCGACAAAGGCATGACCGCTTCGCCAGAAGGCGTTGCTGCTTACCTGAGCGAGAACAGCGGCAAGCTGTAATCGCGAGCGACAAAAAAACCGGCCTTGATGGCCGGTTTTTTTATGCGAGCAACAACATGTCAGTCGTTGAAGTCTTGCCAGCCGCCCATCTCTTTCCAGCGGTTGACGATGCCGCAGAACAGCTCGGCTGTCTTCTCGGTGTCATAGCGCGCCGAGTGGGCTTCGCGGCCGTCAAAGTCGATGTCGGCGCTCTGGCAGGCACGGGCCAGCACGGTCTGACCATAGGCAAGGCCGGCCAGGGTCGCGGTGTCAAAGCTTGAGAACGGATGAAACGGGTTGCGTTTCATGTCGTTGCGCGCCACGGCAGCGTTGAGGAAGCCCAGGTCGAAACTGCTGTTGTGGCCGACCAGGATCGCCCGTTTGCAGCCATTGGCCTTCAGTGCCTTGCGCACGCCACGGAAGATATCGGTCAGCGCCGACTCTTCACTGACTGCCATGCGCAGTGGATGGTCCAGCTTGATCCCGGTGAACTCCAGTGCCGCCTGTTCGATGTTGGCACCCTCGAACGGTTCGACACGGAAGAAGTAGGTGTGCTCTGGAAACAGGAAGCCCTTTTCATCCATGCCGATGGTCACGGCAGCAATTTCCAGCAGGGCGTCGGTGGCGCTGTTGAAACCACCGGTCTCGACATCCACTACAACCGGCAGGTAACCACGAAATCGTTCAGCCATCGGGTGGCGGGGGCCACCACTCGGACCGTCCTGGTCGTCGTACAGATCTTCACTCACGCAGTTTCCTCCAGCAGGCGCCAGCGCAGTTGCTCACCGGCGCGCAGCGGGATGACAGTCTGCTCGCCGAACGGCAAGCTGCTTGGGGCGGTCCAGCTTTCGCGAACCAGGGTAATGGTGTCGGTGTTGCGCGGCAGGCCGTAGAAGTCCGGGCCGTGCTTGCTGGCAAAGCCTTCGAGCTTGTCGAGGGCGTTGCGTTGTTCGAACGCTTCGGCATACAGCTCGATGGCTGCGTACGCGGTGTAGCAGCCGGCGCAGCCACAGGCAGCTTCCTTGGCATGACGGGCGTGGGGCGCAGAGTCGGTGCCGAGGAAAAACTTGCTGCTGCCGCTGGTGGCCGCATCCAGCAACGCCACCTGGTGGGTGTTGCGCTTGAGGATCGGCAGGCAGTAGAAGTGCGGGCGAATGCCGCCAACCAGCATGTGGTTGCGGTTGTACAGCAGGTGCTGGGCGGTAATGGTCGCGCCGACGTTGGCTGGGGCCTCGTTGACGAACTGCACGGCTTCGCTCGTGGTGATGTGCTCGAACACGACCTTCAGGGTCGGGAAGCGCTCGACGACGCGACGCAGGTGTTCGTCGATGAACAGTTTCTCGCGGTCGAACACGTCGATCTCGTTGCGCGTCACTTCACCGTGGACCAGCAAAGGCATGCCGACTTCGGCCATGGCCTCGAGCACCGGGAAAATGTTGTCGATGCTGGTAACGCCGGAATCGGAGTTGGTCGTGGCGCCGGCAGGGTAGAGCTTGGCGGCATGCACGAAACCGGTAGCCTTGGCCGCGCGGACTTCCTCGGGCTGGGTGCGGTCGGTGAGGTACAGCACCATCAGCGGTTCAAAGCGGCTGCCAGCCGGGCGCGCGGCCAGGATGCGCTCGCGATAGCCTTCGGCTTCAGCGGCATTGCGCACGGGCGGTACCAGGTTGGGCATGATGATTGCGCGTGCAAAGGTGCGCGCAACGTCGCCGACGGTGTGGGGCAGGACGGCGCCATCACGAAGATGGATGTGCCAGTCATCGGGACGCAAGAGGGTCAGGCGGTCGGACATTGGGGATTCCAGGCGGGTCGAACTCAAGGTGAATGCTACCGGAAAAGCCGGGTTCGAGCACTCGCTATCAAGTTTTGCCGGGCCTGACCGATAGCCTGCGGGTATACCGTGAAATTTTGTGGAGCCGCCCGTGCGCCAGCGTTATCTTGCCCTGCTCAGTGTGTTTGCCTGCCTGCCCGCGACAGCACTCACGTTCCAGACCCGTCTGGAGAATATCGAGTGGAAGGTCGAAGGCGATCAGTTCGAGTGCCGATTGGTCCAGCCGGTTGCCGATTTCGGCAGCGGTGAGTTCGTGCGTCGTGCCGGTGAGCAGGCCACCTTCCAGTTGCGCTCGAGTACTAACGTGCTGGGCACGGGGGCAGCGACCCTGCTCGCGGCCGCAGCGCCCTGGCAGCCGGGGCGCGGGGACATCAACCTGGGCTCGGTGCGCATGGCCCGCAACGGAGTGCTGTTCAATAGCAGCCAGGGCCAGGCCAGCCGCCTGATCAACGGCCTGCTCGACGGCCGCAGTACCGTGGTGCGCAATTATGCGGGCGAAGCCGGGCGTTCGATGGAAGTGCGTTTGTTGCCGGTGAAATTCAGCAAGGCTTACGCCGATTATCAGCTGTGCGCCGCCAAACTGTTGCCGATGAACTACGACCAGGTGCGCCAGACCCGGGTCGGCTTCCCGGGCGGTGGTATAGACCTGGACGCAGATGCCAAAGCGCGTCTTGACGTCATTCTGGCCTTCCTCAAGGCTGATCCTACGGTCAACCATATTGAACTCAACGGCCACTCGGACAACAGCGGCAATCGCCTGACCAACCGTGACCTGTCCCGGCGCCGGGCCCTGGCGGTCATGGAGTACCTGAAAGCCAACGGCATCCCGGAAGACCGGATCACCGTGCGTTTTCATGGTGAGCGTTATCCGCTGGCGGCGAACAACTCGGCCGGCAATCGCGCGCGTAATCGGCGGGTGAATGTCGAACTCGATCGCGTTGCGCCGGTAGAAAAACCGGTAGAGCAGGCCGCGCAGAATCCGCCGGCGCCGGTCTCGACACCCGCGGTGCAGAACGACGTCGGCACGTCGTCTGTTAAGTCCTGAGGTGCGACCGTCCGTCGCGCCGTCGACAGTTCCTGTCGCTTTGTCGTCACAAGCTGTCGCCCCACTGTAATTTTTTCGGCAAGGCCGGTAGAATCAACGGCTTTCCGTAAAACCCCGTGGAGTGATGGCATGGCGGACGTAAAAAAGGTCGTACTGGCGTATTCCGGCGGCCTTGATACTTCGGTGATTCTCAAGTGGCTGCAGGATACCTACAACTGTGAAGTGGTGACTTTCACCGCCGACCTGGGGCAGGGCGAAGAGGTCGAACCGGCCCGCGCCAAGGCTCAGGCCATGGGCGTGAAGGAAATCTACATTGATGACCTGCGCGAAGAATTCGTGCGCGACTTCGTCTTCCCGATGTTCCGCGCCAACACCGTTTACGAAGGCGAGTACCTGCTGGGTACTTCCATCGCTCGTCCGCTGATCGCCAAACGCCTGATCGAAATCGCCAATGAAACCGGCGCCGACGCCATTTCCCATGGTGCGACCGGTAAAGGTAACGACCAGGTGCGTTTCGAACTGGGCGCCTATGCGCTCAAGCCGGGCGTCAAGGTTATCGCGCCATGGCGTGAGTGGGACCTGCTGTCCCGCGAGAAGCTGATGGACTATGCCGAGAAGCACGCGATCCCGATCGAGCGTCACGGCAAAAAGAAATCTCCGTATTCGATGGACGCCAACCTGCTGCACATCTCCTACGAGGGTGGGGTGCTGGAGGATACCTGGACCGAACACGAAGAAGACATGTGGAAATGGACCAAGTCGCCAGAAGCCGCGCCGGACGTTCCTACCTACCTGGAACTGACTTACCGCAACGGTGACATCGTTGCCCTGGACGGCGTTGAAATGACCCCGGCCACCGTTCTGGCCACCCTGAACCGCATTGGCGGTGAAAACGGTATCGGTCGTCTGGACATCGTCGAGAACCGCTATGTCGGCATGAAGTCCCGTGGTTGCTACGAGACCCCGGGCGGCACCATCATGCTGCGCGCTCACCGCGCCATCGAGTCGATCACCCTGGACCGCGAAGTCGCTCACCTCAAAGACGAGCTGATGCCCAAGTACGCCAGCCTGATCTACACCGGCTACTGGTGGAGCCCGGAGCGTCTGATGCTGCAGCAGATGATCGACGCTTCCCAGGTCAACGTGAATGGCGTCGTGCGCCTGAAGCTGTACAAGGGCAACGTCATCGTTACCGGGCGCAAGTCCGACGACTCGCTGTTTGATGCCAATATCGCGACCTTCGAAGAAGACGGCGGTGCTTACAACCAGGCCGATGCTGCGGGCTTCATCAAGCTCAATGCGCTGCGCATGCGTATTGCAGCAAACAAGGGTCGTTCGTTGATCTGAACCCCCGTTGAGAAAAGCCCCGGCCATGGCCGGGGCTTTTTTTTACCTGTCAATCGGCTGAGTGTTCAGTGTCGTGCGCGTGCCGGTCTCCAGGTTGTAAACAACCCAGTGAGTGCCATGTGACTCCGCCTGATTCAGTGCGAGCATTACAAAGTGCTGGGTTAGTTGATTGGCTTTTGCGCCGCTCAACGTAATGGCCACTGTCGCGAGGGAAGTATTGTCGATCGGGGTGTTGTCCTCTTCAGTGTGGGTTTTTAGTTGCATTGTTTCATTTGCTTCGATGTTGTCCTGTGTTTTCGGCGTAATGGCTATGGGCGGAGCAATAGCGTTGTTTAGATTCGTGGCTGGCGGTGTAAACAGCGTTTTGTTGTTGAAGTTGAGCGTCAGGAAGAATAATACGGTGAGGAAAAATGGAAAGCCGACCAAGAACCACGTGTATATGCTCTGACTGTCCTCGCTTAAAAAAGGCAGCGATGCCAGTGCGGAGGCTTCGATAATGCCGGCGAAAATCGCAATGATGGTCAAAGGGCTTTTCGGCTCTGCATTGCTCATGGCCGTCTCCTCCGATTCGAGTTAGCCGTAATGCAGTTAACCGTGAAAAATCGCTGAAAGGGCACCGGGTGGTGTTTCTGTTTGGAGAACTTATTACCCTTTAAATTGGGTGGGTCTTATAGGGTTTGGTAAATATCAAACGACGGTATAGGATTTTTCCTGCGCGTTTTATGGTGTTGTTGACTGGGTTGTATTTGTCGTTTGGTGTTACTTTGAGTCATGAAGATTGGTCTGCACTTCGGGGTGGCTTTAACGCGGCTATTGGCATCATAAATGCCAAGTTTTGTAGGACCAATCCTTTGTAGGTGTAGGTTTTATCCTTGTGTGCATTTGCTCGCGGGCGCTGCAATACAATAAGCCTTGTGACTAGGCTATTGTGCGGGCTCAAAAAAAATCGAACAGTGAACAATTGGATCTGCCCATGAATAAAGTGCTGATCGTGGATGATCATCCGGTCATTCGCCTGGCGGTACGCATGCTGATGGAGCGGCATGGTTATGAAGTCATCGCGGAGACGGACAATGGTGTAGACGCTTTGCAACTGGCGCGCGAACATGACCCGAACATTGTCATTCTGGACATCGGCATCCCCAAGCTCGATGGCCTTGAAGTCATCGCCCGCCTCACCTGTACCTGCCCGGGGGCCAAGGTGCTGGTATTGACCTCCCAGGCACCGGGGCACTTTTCAATGCGCTGCATGCAGGCGGGGGCCGCTGGCTATGTCTGCAAGCAGCAGGACCTCACCGAGTTGCTCAGCGCAATCAAGGCGGTATTGTCGGGCTACAGCTACTTCCCGAACCAGGCCCTGCATTCGGTACGCTCCAACCTGGGGGGCATCAGCGAGGCAGACATGGTCGAGCGTCTGTCGGGGCGGGAGATGATGGTGTTGCAGCAACTGGCCCGCGGCAAGACCAACAAGGAAATTGCCGATGGCATGTTCCTCAGCAACAAGACAGTCAGCACCTACAAGACGCGGCTCCTGCTCAAGCTCAATGCGCGTTCATTGGTTGATCTGATCGAACTGGCACAACGCAACGGCCTGGTTTGACGAAGCGGTAAGCAAAAAAGCCTCCATCAAGGAGGCTTTTTTGTGAGGATGTAGCAGGTGTGCTTGAGAGTGAAGGGTCAGAGATCGAAATCGTAGTCGGCCAGTTGTTTCTTCAAGCGGCGCTCTTCCAGAAGGTTGTCAATGGTGCGACGTTTGCTCAGGTTGGTCTTCGCTGTTTCAACCGGTTCGTCAATCGGATCCTCCGCAACCACTTCGTCATCTACATCCAGGTCTTCTTTATCGGTGCTCATAAGTCACTCCAAGCCGAGAGGGCCATTGGCGCACCTTATAGCGAGAATCCGTGAGCGGGTAAAAAAGATTTTTTCAATCGGCCAGGCACAGTTTTAACTATCTTCTCAATCGTCCGAGGTTTTCTGCTTGTATTCGCACAAGTCTTCGATACGGCAACTGCCACAACGCGGTTTGCGTGCGAGGCATACATAGCGCCCATGCAGGATCAACCAGTGATGCGCATCGAGCAGATAGGCTTTGGGTACAAACTTCATCAGCGCTTTTTCCACTTCAAGCACTGTCTTGCCCGGCGCAATACCGGTGCGGTTGCTGACCCGGAAAATGTGCGTGTCCACTGCCATTGCCAGTTGCCGGAATGCCGTGTTGAGTACCACGTTGGCGGTTTTTCGACCCACACCGGGCAACGCTTCGAGTGCCTCGCGGGTTTCAGGCACCTGGCTGCCATGCTGTTCAATCAGTAGCCGGCAGGTCTCGATGACATTGCGGGCCTTACTGTTGTACAGGCCGATGGTCTTTATGTACTGCGAAAGTCCTTCTACGCCCAGTGCATAGATGGCTTCCGGGGTATTGGCGACCGGATACAGTTTGGCCGTCGCCTTGTTCACGCTGACGTCAGTGGCCTGGGCCGAAAGAATGACCGAAATCAGCAGCTCGAAAGGGGTGGTGTAGGCCAGCTCTGTCTTGGGCTCAGGGTTGTCTTCGTGCAGCCTGCGAAATATTTCCAGGCGTTTGGCAGCATTCATGGGTCAACGCTTTCCTTGACGGCGTGAGAGGGCTTGGTGCGGCAAACCCGGTTGTACAGGGCAAGCAACAGGCCCAACAGAAACAGTGCACCAGGGAGCAGCGCAGCCAGACGGATACCCGCCCAGTCCGCGAGCACTTCGCGGCATGCCCCCAGTGCGACACACAAGGCGGCAAATGCGCCTAGCCATTGGGCGACGTTTTGCCAGCGACGATGTTTGCCTTGTGCATGTTCGAAAACCACGCATTGTACGGCGATCAAGGCCGGATAGGGGCTTAGCGACTGGTACAGCGGCAAGGCCCAGGCACGCAGCCCCAGTTCCAGGCAGGTGGCTAACATGGCGGCCAACAACACGCTGGCCAGCATCCTGGCACGAGTCTCCAGCCAGCGCTGCAGCGGGTTCATGATCAGGTGATGGAGGCCAATCAATGTCACGCAGAAGGCGGCAATGGCGCACGCGCCGAGCAGCGTCTGGGTTGCACCCAACAACGGCGCCAGGCTCACTGCAGCCAGCCAGTGTCTATTCATCCCGGTCTTCTCCGAGCAAGCGTTGGCGGTGATCGTCGAAGTAGCGCAGTGCATCGTGTACGGCATGGATGACGGCGCGTGAGGTGACTGTTGCTCCTGCCAATTGGTCGAACTGGCCGCTGTCGCGCTTAATGGCCCAGCTGGCATCGGCTGTGGTCTGACGGCTCGCCCCGTTGAAATGCTCCAGCCAATGGTTGCCGGTTTCCACCAGTCTTGCGCCCAGACCAGGCGTTTCCTGCTGGCGCAGTACCTTGGTGCCGATGACGCGCCCCTGGTTATCGATAGCGATCAGCAGCTCGAGAGGCCCGCCGTAGCCCTGGGCTTTGCAGTGAAGCACCACGGCGGTGGCCTGGCCGTTCAATGTGGCGCGATAGCCTGCCACCAGCTGACTGTGTGCCAGAACGGAGTCTTCCAGCGCCAAGGGTGCGTCCAAAGGCTGGTTGTCGTAGGACGTTGGCGGCAGAACACTCAACCAGGTGCGCGCCTTGAGCTGCTTCTGTGCCAGGTTGATGGTGGGTGAGAACACGTGTTGCCAGGTTACGGCGATACCGACCGTCAACAGGGTGATCAGCACCAGCAGCACCGCACTGCGAACGGTTATGCGGTTCATGATGACACCGCTTGCCGACGCCCGGCCCAGCGCTCCAGTGCCGGTACACAGAGGTTCATCAGCAGTACCGCAAAAGCGGTACCGTCGGGATAGCTGCCCCAGGTGCGAATCAGGTAGATCAGCACGCCAATGCCGATGCCGAACAATAGCCTTGCCTGAGGCAACCTGGGCCCGGAAACCGGCTCTGTAGCAATGAAAAATGCCGCCAGCATGGTGGAGCCGCTCAGCAGGTGCAGCAACGGAGAGCCGTTGGAGTCGGAGCCCGAGCCGTTCCAGCATAGAAGGCTGATGACAAACAGACTGGCCAGCAGACCGACCGGTGCATGCCAGCTGATGATCTTGCGGTTTAGCAACAGCAATCCGCCCAGCAGAAACGCCAGGTTGACCCATTCGCCGCCTTTGCCGCCGTAGTGGCCAAAGCCCGGATGGCTGGCGAACAGTTCATCCAGGGTCAGGCTGCGGTTATTGCGCAAGCCGTCAAGGATCGTTGCCTGCACCCAGGCGTCCGGCTGTTCGCTGCTGCTTACGCCAAATACGTGCTGCACGCTGGTGGCGAGATCCAGTAATTGCGCACCCGGCCATTGGGTCATGTGCTGCGGGAAGGTCAGCAAGACCACGGCATAGCCCAGCATGGCCGGGTTGAACAGGTTTTTACCCACGCCACCATAGAGGTGTTTGCCCACGGCGATGGCGCTTGCGGTGGCAATCACCGGGATCCACCAGGGGGCGTAGGCGGGGAGTGCGACAGCCAGCAGCGTGGCACTGACCAGGGCGCTTCCATCATTGAGCGAGGCGAGGACTGGCAGGCGCTGCAGTTTGAGTAGCAATGCTTCGCTCGCCAGGGCGGTGGCCGCACAGAGGAACAACGAGAACAGCAACCCCCAGCCATGTTGCCAGAGCAGTGTCAGCACACCGGGCAGGCAGGCCAGGAGCACCAGCATCATGCTGCTGCGCAGGCGCTCCTGAGTGTCAGTGGCTGGCATCGGCGCTGACCGGTTGCAAGGCCTGTAGGTGGGCCTGGGCGGTTTGGGCCTCCAGCTCGAGTTCCGCCAGTTGTGCCCGCTGCGCATCGTTGGGCGCTTCACCAAAGGCGGTTCTGGCTTTGCTGAGCTGTGCCCGGCTCATGGCGGCAGCGATCTTGGCCTTTTTCAAGGCAGCATCGGCGGCGGCTGCTTTTTGTGCCTTTACTCGCTCGATAGCCGCTTTGATCGGATCATCGCTGACCACTGTCTGGTTGCTGGCTGCTGGGGGACGTTGAATGCGGTTTGCACGCTCGGCCTGTTTGCGCGCTTCTTCGCGTTGCAGCCGACTGTTGCGCAACTCGAAGCGTCGCCGTGCCTGATTGCGTTTTTGGCGGCGTGCGGCCAAGGCTTCGGCATCTGTGGCCAGGCCACCGACAATCGGTATGATGTTGCTATTGGCTTCGAGTGGTAGCAGGTCGATGCAGTCCACCGGGCAGGGTGCCACGCAGAGGTCGCAGCCCGTGCATTCGGTGCGGATCACCGTGTGCATCAATTTAGCCGCGCCGACAATCGCATCAACCGGGCAGGCCTGGATGCATTTTGTACAGCCGATGCATTCGGCTTCGCGGATGAAGGCAACCTGAGGGGGCGCGCTACCGCGTTCGGTGTCCAGGGCAATGACGGGTACGTGCAGTAGCGCAGCCAGGGCGGCGATGGTCTCGCTGCCACCGGGCGGGCATTTGTTGATCGCCTCGCCCTTGGCCAAGCCCTCTGCATAGGGCTTGCAGCCAGGGTGGCCACACTTGCCGCACTGGGTCTGCGGCAGCAGGGCGTCGATGCGTTGAATCAGACTCATGATGTAAATAATCCGTTGAAGCCGAGAAACGCCAAAGCCATTACCCCTGCCCCGATCAAAGCAATCGGCCAGCCACGAAGACTCACGGCAATCGCCTCATTGTCGCTGCGTTGAAGCAGATCGGCGAACAGCCCCAGGGCCAGCCAGAACCCCAGGCCGGAGCCCAGGCTCCAGGCCAGGGTCTGAACGGCACCGTAACCGCCTTCAGTGACCTGCAGGGTTAGACCGAGCAGTGCCACATTGCTCAGCAACAAGGGCATCAAACCGTCAAAGGGCAAAGTGGGAACTGCGCGCGACAGCAGGCTTAGCAATGGTTCGATCAGCACGATACACAGGGGCAGGAAAACGAACAGGCGAAGGTATTCAAGTTGCAAGGGTTGCAAGGCGTAGAGGTAAATCAACCGGCCCAGGTTGCAGGTCACCACCAGTAGCGCAAGCGTTGACAGGCCCAGGGCATGAAGTCGACGGCGGTCACTTTCCCTGGACGCGTTCAAGACCGGGTCGATGGCCAGTCCCTGGTGCAGGACCAGGTTGTTGATCAGCGCGGCGCTGATCAGTGCCAGGATGAATTCGCTCATGGAGGTGCACATTGCCAAGGCTGTTCGCCATTATCCGGCAATGACGCAAGGATGAGAACGCCCCGGACGCAATTGTCCGGGGCGAGCGGCTTACTTGATGCGCTGACCTGGCTTGGCGCCGCTGTCAGGGCTGAGCAGGTAGATTTCTTCACCGCCAGGGCCGGCGGCCATGACCATGCCCTCGGAGACGCCAAAGCGCATTTTGCGTGGCTTGAGGTTGGCAATCATCATGGTCAGGCGACCTTCGAGTTTGGCCGGGTCCGGGTAAGCCGACTTGATGCCGGAGAACACGTTGCGCTGCTCGTCACCGATGTCCAGAGTCAGGCGCAGCAGCTTGTCGGCACCTTCAACCGCTTCGGCCTTGAGGATCAGGGCGACACGCAGGTCGACGGCGGCAAAGGTGTCGAAGTCGATCTCGGCCGACAGCGGGTCTTTGCTCAGCTCGCCGTTGCCGGTGGCTACGGAGGTCTGGCTGGCAGCCAGGTCTTCCTTGCTGGCGGCGACCATGGCCTCGACCTTGGCAGGCTCGATACGGTTCATCAGCGCCTTGAACGGGTTCAGCTTGTGGTTGGTCAGGCGTGTCTGGTGGTCATTCCAGGTCAGCGGAGCGACGTTGAGGAATGCCTCGGCGTCGGCGGCCAGCAGCGGCAGTACCGGCTTGAGGAAAATCACCAGCTGGCGGAACAGGTTGATGCCCTGGGCACAGATCGCCTGGACCTCGTCCTGCTTGCCTTCCTGCTTGGCCAGCGACCACGGCGCCTTGTCGGCGATCCAGGCGTTGGCGCGGTCGGCCAGGCCCATGATTTCACGCATGGCGCGAGCAAAGTCGCGGCCTTCATAGGCTTCGGCAATGCCGGGTGCGGCAGCGAGGAAGGCTTCGGTCAGCTCTGGCGCGGCGTCGCCGTCGACCATTACGCCGTCGTTGCCCTTGTGGATGAAGCCGGCACAGCGGCTGGCAATGTTGACCACTTTACCGACCAGGTCGGAGTTGACCTTCTGTACGAAGTCTTCAAGGTTCAGGTCGAGGTCGTCGACGCCACGGCCGAGCTTGGAGGCGTAGTAGTAGCGGAGGTATTCCGGCGCCAGGTGATCCAGGTAGGTGCGGGCCTTGATGAAAGTGCCACGCGACTTGGACATCTTCGATCCGTTGACCGTCAGGTAGCCGTGCACGTTGATGCCGGTCGGCTTGCGGAAACCGGCGCCTTCGAGCATGGCCGGCCAGAACAGGGCGTGGAAGTTGACGATGTCCTTGCCGATGAAGTGGTACAGCTCGGCCTTGGAGTCCTTGTTCCAGAACGCGTCGAAGTCCAGCTCGGGACGGCGGGCGCAGAGGTTCTTGAAGCTGGCCATGTAGCCGATCGGCGCATCGAGCCACACATAGAAATACTTGCCCGGCTCGTCCGGGATCTCGAAACCGAAGTACGGCGCATCACGGGAGATGTCCCATTCCTGCAGGCCGGCATCCAGCCACTCGGCGATCTTGTTGGCCACGGCGTCCTGCAGGGTGCCGCTGCGGGTCCATTGCTGGAGCATGGCCTGGAAGTCAGGCAGCTTGAAGAAGAAGTGCTGGGAGTCCTTGAGCACCGGCGTGGCGCCGGAAATCGCCGACTTGGGGTTCTTCAGCTCGGTCGGGGCGTAGGTTGCGCCGCATTTTTCACAGTTGTCGCCGTACTGATCTTCTGCCGCACACTTGGGGCAGGTGCCCTTGATGAAGCGGTCGGCCAGGAACATTTTCTTGTCCGGGTCGAAATACTGGGTGATCGAGCGGGTAGCAATGTGCCCGGCTTCACGCAGCTTGAGGTAGATCTGGTTCGACAGCTCGCGGTTTTCTTCGGCGTGGGTCGAGTGGAAGTTATCGAACTCGACCAGGAAATCGGCGAAGTCGCCGCTGTGCTCGGCCTGTACGGCGGCAATCAGCTGCTCGGGGGTAATGCCTTCCTTTTCGGCGCGCAGCATGATGGCCGAGCCGTGGGCGTCGTCGGCACAGACATACACGCACTGGTTGCCGCGTAGTTTCTGGAAGCGCACCCACATGTCTGTCTGGACGTACTCGAGCATATGGCCAAGGTGAATGGAACCATTGGCATAGGGCAGGGCGCTGGTGACGAGAATCTGACGTGGCTCGGACATGGGGGCTCGGCTACTTTTTTCGGCTACTAGAGATGAAACGGTGATCGGCCACTATAAAACGCCGGGAAATTTATTTCACCCCATGGACGTAACTCCGGTTGTCTTGCGGGTTAGCATAGTGGTCTGTTTTGCTCAGTCTTTATCACGGGAGTCTCCATGAGTGCCGTCACTCGCGCAGCCGTCGAAGCCGTTCTTCGCCAATACACCGATCCTTACCTGAACCAGGACCCGGTCAGCGCCGGCTGTGTGCAGGCCATCGATATCCAGGGGGCACGGGTCAATGTCCAGCTGCAGCTGGGTTATGCCGCCGGCCTGTTCAAGAACGGCTGGGCCCAGGTGTTGCAAACGGCCATCGAAGGTATCGATGGCGTGCAGGTGGCGCAGGTCCAGATCGACTGTGTGATCGCCGCGCACAAGTCCCAGGCCCAGATTCCGGGTATGGCCAACGTCAAGAACATCATCGCCGTGGCTTCGGGCAAGGGCGGCGTGGGCAAGTCCACGACCGCTGCCAACCTGGCCCTGGCGCTGGCCCGTGAAGGTGCGCGGGTGGGCATCCTCGATGCCGACATCTATGGCCCGAGCCAGGGGGTGATGTTTGGCATCCCCGAGCGCACCCGCCCGCAGGTCCGTGATCAGAAGTGGTTCGTGCCGCTCAAGGCGCACGGTGTGGAAGTCATGTCCATGGCATTCCTGACCGACGACAACACGCCGATGGTCTGGCGTGGCCCGATGGTTTCCGGCGCCTTGCTGCAACTGGTCACCCAGACCGCCTGGGACAACCTCGACTACCTGGTGATCGACATGCCGCCAGGCACTGGTGATATCCAGCTGACCCTGGCGCAAAAAGTCCCGGTGGCCGGCTCGGTGATCGTCACCACCCCTCAGGACCTGGCGTTGATCGATGCCAAGAAGGGCGTGGAGATGTTCCGCAAGGTCAACATCCCGGTATTGGGTGTGGTCGAAAACATGGCCGTGCACATCTGTTCGAACTGCGGCCATGCCGAGCACCTGTTCGGTGAGGGTGGCGGTGAAAAGCTGGCGTCCCAGTACAGGGTAGAGCTGCTGGCCTCGCTACCATTGTCGATGTTGATTCGCGAGCAGGCCGACAGCGGCAAACCGACAGCCATCGCTGAGCCGGAAAGCCAGATTGCCATGGTTTACCAGGAGCTGGCCCGCCAGGTGGGCGCGCGTATCGTGTTGCAAGAAGCGGCTACGCCGGCGATGCCGAATATCACCATCAGCGAAGACTGATCGGGCATTCGCGGGTAAACCCGCTCCCACAGGGTCAGGGCAGTCCTTGAGTCCTGTGGGGGCGGGGTTACCCGCGAATTTTTCGCAGGGCAAAAAAAAGCCCCGCCTGTTAAGGGCGGGGCTTTCTTCAAGCTGTAAAGCAGAAGTTAGATAACTTCTACTTCCTCAGCCTGCATGCCTTTCTGACCGCGAGTAGCGATGAAAGAGACCTGTTGGCCTTCTTTCAGGCTTTTGAAGCCGTCAGCTTTGATGGCTTTGAAGTGTACGAACAGGTCGTCACCGGATTGTGGGGTGATGAAGCCGAAGCCTTTTTCATCGTTGAACCACTTAACGGTACCGGTTTGGCGATTGGACATGGTCTGTCTCCTTGGACAAAGTTAACTACGACTCAGGAAACGCCCTGGCCGAGACTGAGTGCAAAGAGGCAGAAAATTCATGAAGATGGGTTGATCGAGATCTTGCATCAGGTAGATATTCTCAGTGACACGTGCAGCACAGTGGCGTCACCATAACCGTTTTTCCAGAACGTGCCAATGGTCTTGTTGAGCTTTCGCGCAAATCATGACTGACGGTGCTACCGGTCAGCCGCAAAGCCCCGAGATACGTGGATTCGACGCATGACGGCGGATGAAACTTTGAACCAGGCGCCAGGCCCGGTAAGATGCCCCACAGATTTTTTCACCTCGCTACTTTCAGGACACCCGCCATGAGCATCAAATCGGACAAGTGGATTCGCCGCATGGCGCAGGAACACGGCATGATCGAGCCGTTCGTCGAGCGCCAGGTGCGTGGCGAGAGCGATAACCGGCTGATTTCCTTCGGTGTCTCCAGCTACGGCTACGACGTGCGCTGCGCCGACGAGTTCAAGGTGTTCACCAACATCAACTCGGCGACCGTCGATCCGAAAAACTTCGACGCCGGCAGCTTTGTCGATGTCAAAAGCGATGTCTGCATCATCCCGCCGAACTCCTTTGCCCTGGCCCGTACCGTCGAGTACTTCCGTATTCC
Source organism: Pseudomonas alkylphenolica (assembly GCF_016009175.1). GTDB lineage: Bacteria > Pseudomonadota > Gammaproteobacteria > Pseudomonadales > Pseudomonadaceae > Aquipseudomonas > Aquipseudomonas alkylphenolica_B. The sequence continues at coordinate 7,209 of NZ_JADUCM010000034.1, read as the reverse complement.
GCGCAACGTTCTGACCATCTGCCTGGGCAAAAGCACCTACGCCCGTTGCGGCATCATCGTCAACGTGACCCCGCTTGAGCCTGAGTGGGAAGGTCACGTCACCCTGGAGTTCTCCAACACAACTACCTTGCCGGCGAAAATCTACGCCAACGAAGGCGTGGCACAGATGCTCTTCCTCGAGTCCGATGAAGAATGTGAAGTGTCCTACAAGGATCGTGGTGGTAAGTACCAGGGCCAGCGCGGCGTTACCCTGCCTCGCACGTAAGCCGACAAAACGCGGGAATTCCTGGCCGCTTGTGAGCTCCAATGCAGTGAACCGTTTCGCCGGGTAACAGGCCTGGCGAACCTCACCCAGGAGTCGTCCATGAAACTCGACCCGAGCATCAGCGCCAAACTGGCCGTATTGCAGCCCAATCATGTCGGGGTGCTGGCCTGGTCGCTGCTGGCTCATCCGCACCCTCACACCGTCCACGCGGGCGGTGTGCCCGGTCAACCTGACCCCGATACCCCCGATCAGCCACCTCCTGGCGAGGGGCAGCCTATGGAGCCGGGCGAGCCGACCCTGCCAGACGAGCCACCGCCGGCGCCTGTAGCCTGAAACCTATTTCAGGTTGCCACTTAAAAACTGGCGCAGGCGTTCGCTTTTCGGATTTCCGAGCACTTCGGCGGGTGGCCCTTGCTCTTCTACCAGGCCCTGATGCAGAAACATCACCTGCGTCGCCACTTGTCGTGCGAAGGCCATTTCGTGGGTGACCAGAATCATGGTCCGACCTTCCTCTGCCAGCCCTTGGATCACTTTGAGCACTTCTCCGACCAGTTCCGGGTCCAGCGCTGACGTTGGCTCGTCGAAGAGCATGACCTCCGGCTCCATGGCCAGGGCGCGGGCAATGGCGACCCGTTGCTGTTGCCCGCCAGAGAGAAACGCCGGGTATTGGTCAGCTACGCGGGCGGCCAGCCCGACCTTGTCCAGGTAGCGACGCGCACGGGCTTCGGCCTCCTGTTTGCTGACACCCAGTACCCGCCGTGGCGCCAGGCTGATGTTGTCCAGCACGCTCAGATGGCTCCACAGGTTGAAGTGCTGGAAGACCATGGCCAGGCGTGTGCGCAGGCGCTGCAGCTCGTCGGGGTCGGTGACCCGCAGACCCAGGTGGTCATGACTCATGTGCACCGGGTTACCGTCGAGGGTCATGCGCCCCTCGTTGGGTTGCTCGAGGAAGTTGATGCAGCGCAGGAAGGTACTCTTGCCCGAGCCGCTGGCACCGATCAGGCAAATCACATCGCCGGTTTTCGCCTGCAGCGAGACGCCTTTGAGCACATGGTGCTCGCCGTAACGTTTGTGCAGGCCTTCGATTGTCAGTTTGTACATGCGCGAACTCTTGGAAGTGAGTGCTCAAGGCGACAGCAGGTAGCCGCTGCGGTAGGCCTGGTGACCCGCCACGTGGGCAATGACCATGCCGGCCGTAGCCATACGCCGCAACGAGCGGGCGTAAAGCAGTCCGGGCTGCTGGTTGCGCACCGGGGTCACACGGTCATTGAGCGGGTCGATGACTTCTGCGATCAGTTGATCGGCCTCCAGGTACTGCCCGGGCGCTACGTGAAACACCAATAATCCACCCAGTGGGGTCACCACCGGCTCCACACCTGCCAGCGGCGTGGCCGGGTACATCAGCGGCGGCAGTGCGCTGATGCTGCCTTCGATGGCACCGTAATGGTTCAGGTACGCGAGGATCGCCGCGCAATCCTGTTCGGCCAGGGGGTGGCTGACGTCACCCTGACCACGCAATTCGACCGTGACCGAGAAGCTGCCCTGGGGGATCGGGAACTGCTTGGCAAAGCGCTGCTGCAATTGCCACCAGACCAGGGTGAAGCACTCGTCGAAGGATTGTCCGCCCGAGTCGGTGGCCAGCAGGTTGGCCTGGGCGCCAAGGTAGCGTGCCAGCGGCTCGACCAGCGGCCAGGCCTCTGGCGTAGTGTACAAATGGGCGACGGCTTCGAAGTCGCAGTGCAGGTCCAGCACCATCTCGGCGTCACAGGCCAGGCGCTGCAAGGTCAGGCGCTGCGACTGCAAGGGCGTTTTTGCGGGCTGGGCGTCCAGCGCGCGGCGCAGACACTCGCGGATAAGCGTGAGGTTGTGTGCCGGGTCCTGATTCAGGTGGGCTTCGATCTGGTCACCGATGCTGTCGCTCAGGTCGACGAAGTTGCGGTTGAAGTTCTCGCCGCTCTGTAGCTCGTAGCGGCCCAGCGGCACATCCATCAATACCTGTTCGAGGCCGACCGGGTTGGCAATCGGCACCAGCACGATTTCACGGCGCAACGCACCCTGGGCTTCGAGTTCGCCCAGACGCTGCTTGAGGTGCCAGGCCACCAGCATGCCGGGTAACTCGTCCGCGTGCAGCGAAGCCTGAATGTAGATCTTGCCGGCGCCACGTGGGCCGAAATGAAAACTGTGGATCTGGCGGGCGATACCTGGAACCGGGGCCAGAATGTCGTGGGTCGAGTGATGCATATCAGTCCTAGTGAGTCGGTCCTAGAAAGGCCAGCCAGCGCCGTTCGGCGAGGCGAAACAGGCCCACCAGCGCAAAGGTCACGCACAGGTAGATCAGTGCTGCGATACCAAACGACTGGAACGTCAGAAACGTAGCCGAGTTGGCGTCGCGCGCAACCTTGAGGATATCCGGCACGGTGGCGGTAAAGGCTACCGTGGTGGAGTGCAACATCAAGATCACTTCATTGCTGTAATAGGGCAACGAGCGGCGCAGTGCCGACGGCATGATGATGTAAGCATAGAGCTTCCAGCCACGCAGCCCGTAGGCTTTGGCAGCCTCCACCTCACCGTGGTTCATGCTGCGAATCGCGCCGGCGAAGATTTCCGTGGTGTAGGCGCAGGTATTCAGGGCAAAGGCCAGGATCGTGCAGTTCATGGCGTCGCGGAAAAAGCTGTCGAGCATGGGTTGCTCGCGTACTGCCGCCAGGCTGTAGATCCCCGTGTAGCAGATCAGCAACTGGATATACAGCGGGGTGCCGCGAAACAGGTAGGTGTAGAACTGCACGGGCCAGCGGATCCAGAAGCGCCTGGAGACCCGGGCGATCGACAACGGGATCGAACACACAAAGCCGATGGCCAGCGACGCGGTGAGCAGCCACAGGGTCATGGCAAGCCCGGTGATGTGGGTGCCATCGGTGTAGAGGAAGGCACGCCAGTATTCCTGCAGCAACTCGATCATCGGATAGCCTCCCGGGTGCCGACGTTATAGCGCCGTTCCAGCCAGCGCAGCGCGACATTCGAGGCGCTGGTGATAAGCAGGTAGATGAACGCCGCGACCACCAGGAAGTAGAACAGCTGGTAAGTGCTCTTACCGGCATCCTGTGCTGCCTTGACCAGGTCGGCCAGGCCAATGATCGAGACCAGAGCGGTAGCCTTGAGCATGACCATCCAGTTGTTGCCGATACCGGGCAGGGCGTAGCGCATCATCTGCGGGAAGACCACGAAGCGAAAGCGCTGCATGCGCTTGAGGCCGTAGGCAGTGGCGGCTTCGACCTGGCCGCGCGGCACCGCGATGATGGCGCCACGGAAGGTCTCAGTGAAGTAGGCGCCATAAATGAACCCCAAGGTAATGACCCCGGCGGCGAACGGGTCGATTTCGATGTATTCCCATTCCATGTAGTCGGTCAGGTTGGTCAGCCAGGTTTGCAGGCTGTAGAAAATCAGCAGCATCAGCACCAGGTCCGGAACGCCACGGATCAAGGTGGTGTACAGCTGAGCCGGTACGCGCAGCAGGCGTAGGGGCGAAAGCTTGGCGCTGGCGCCGATCAGGCCCAGGCCGACGCTGACCAGCAGCGACATCAGCGACAGTTTGATAGTCATCCAGGTGCCTTGCAGCAGCAGGGGGCCGAAGCCCTTCAAGCCAATTGCCGAGAGCCCCAGGTAGTGCAGGAGGTCTTCGAACATGAACGCAACCTATGCCAGGTGGTACAGGAGCGGGCCTTGCCCGCTCCTGCGCAGTTACTTGCCGCTGTAGAGGTTCAGTTCACCGAAGTGTTTTTTCTGGATTTCGGCGTAGGTGCCATCCGCGTGTAACGCTTCGATACCTTTGTTCAGCAAGGCCTGCAGCTCACTGTTACCTTTGCGGATGCCAATGGCAGTCTTGGATGGCAGCAGCTCGTTGTCGACCGGCTGGCTGACTTCGTAGCCGGCGCCCTGCGGGGATTTCAGGAAGCCCAGTTCGGCCTGCAGCATGTCCTGGATCGAAGCGTCGAGACGTCCGGAAACCAGGTCGGCATAGACCTGATCCTGGTTCTGGTAGGCCTGGGTCTTGACCCCGGCCTTGTCCAGCACGGCCTTGGCGTAAGCCTCCTGAATGGTGCCCTGCTCATAACCGACCGTCTTGCCCTTGAGCGAGGCCGGATCAGCGCTCATGCCAGAGCCTTTTTTGTAGACCAGTGAAGTCGGGCCGGAGAACAGTTCGCTGGAAAAATCGATAACCTTTTCACGCGCCGGGGTGACGGTCATCGACGAGATGACCCCGTCGAACTTGTTGGCCTTGAGCCCCGGGATCATGCCGTCGAAATCGCTTTCGACCCATTTGCATTTGACCTTGAGCTCGGCGCAGACGGCGTTGCCCAGGTCGATATCGAAGCCTACCAGGCTGCCATCGGCAGCTTTGGATTCAAAGGGTGCATACGACGGATCGACGCCGAAGCGCAGCTCCTTGTATTCCTTGGCCAGGGCATTGCCCGCAGCCAGACACAAAGCGAGTGCGGAGAGCGTCAGCCATGCTTTTTTCATTGTGTGTCCTTCGATTCGCTAAGTCGTGGGAAGGCACCGGCCGTTACCGGTCGATGCCTGACATCACAATGACAGCAAGTTTCGCACCACAGTCCTGACGCTCACCTCGGGATCACCTCAGTAACGGGCATCCACCGGTTTGCCGCCATTGGGCCAGTCTTTGACTTTGTCTGCGAAGTCCGGGCGCGGTTGCTGTGAGAACCAGGCGGCGACATCTACCGCCTCCTGATCGCTCAAGCCGCCCTGGCCGAGTGGAAAGCGCCCGTGAAAGCCGATCGGCATATTGCGTTTGACGAACGCTGCGGCGGTGTAGGTGCGCGCCATGCCGGCACCGATATTGAAGGATTGATCGCCCCACAGCGGTGGGAATATCAGGCCGCCGTCTTCGTGGGCCAGCCCTTCACCGCTGACGCCATGACACACCGCACATTGCGTGGCATACACCTGTCGGCCGTTGCCAAGGTCGGGTTTGATCGCCGGATCGATCTTGCCGACACCGCGTCCGGCGACCTTGTCGCCGGGTTGGGTGTTGTTCTTCATCCAGTCGAAATAGGCCACCATGGCTTGCATGTCCGGCGATTGCACGGAGATCGGTTTACCGTTCATTGAGCGGCGAAAGCAACCATTGATGCGCTCTTCCAGGGTAATCACCTTGCCCGCCCGTGGTGCATAGCCGGGAAAGAAAGCGGAGACGCCGACAAAGGGTGAGCCATCGGCCACCGTGCCGGCGTTCAGGTGACAGCTGGTGCAATTCAAGGCATTGCCGACGTTGTCGGGCAGCAGCGCCTTGGTTTGCAGGTGCAGGCGCATGCCACGGATGACCTGATCGGCGTTCGGGGCCATGAGCAGGTCGGCCAGGCGCGGGGTATCGAAGGTCGTGGTATCTGCAGGTTGTGGGTTGAGCGAATCGCGCAGCTTTTTTACCTGGGCAGGGGTGACCGCCGAACTGTTGTTGCCCCAGCGGCTGCGCACGAAACTGAGAATCTCGGCAATCTCCTGATCGGCAAGGCGATCGAAGCCGGGCATGCTGAAGACCCGCGAATGGGTGGCGGTTTGCGCCGACTTCCAGCCGGTCAGGGTGATGTGCAGCAGCGACGTCGGGTCGCGTGAGGCAACGCTCGGGTTGCCGGCCAGTGGTGGAAACATGCCTGGCACACCGGCCCCATCGGTGCGGTGGCAATCGCTGCAGAACTGGGTGTAGCCCAGCCCGCCACGGCTGCTGAACAGGTCGTCTGGCGCCGAGGCCCGGGTCAGAGGCAGCGCCGGCATCGGGCGGTCATTTTCACCCGGTGGCAGCGACTTCAGGTAGCTGGCGATGGCAGTCAGGTCGGCGTCGCTGAAGTGCTGGGTGCTGTGATGAATCACATCGACCATGTTGCCGGAGACCGTTGCAAAACGGTTTTGCCCGGTTTTCAGCAACTGCACGGTATCCGGTACGGTCCACAGGTTGCGCAGGCTCAGCGCGCGCCAGTGTTCCACGGTCTCGCCGGCAAGGAAGTGCTTGCCGCTGCTGCCGGCGTCGCTCATGGCCTTTTCCTGGAAGGCGATGCCACGCGGGGTATGGCAGGCACCACAATGACCCAGGCCTTGCACCAGATAAGCGCCACGGTTGATCAGCGCAGGGCGTTTGGGGTCGGGTTCGAACGGCTGGTCGTCGAGAAATACCCAGTTCCACAGTGCCAGCCCCCAACGCATATTGAACGGCCAGCTCATCTGCGCCGGCAGATCCGCCTGGTTGACCGGCGCCACGTCTTCCATCAGGTAGGCGTACAGCGCACGCATGTCCGCTTCGGTCATCTTCGCGTAGGACGGATAGGGCATGGCGGGGTAGAGGTGGGTGCCTTCGGCATTGACCCCTTCGCGCATGGCCCGGTCGAATTGTTCGAAGCTGTAGCGGCCGATACCGGTGTCCGGGTCCGGCGTGATGTTGCTCGAGTAGATCGTGCCCATCGGCGTCTGCAACTGCAGGCCGCCTGCCATCAATGCGCCCTGCGGCGCCGTATGACACGCGATGCAGTCACCGAGTTGGGCAACATATTTGCCGCGATCGATCAACGCCGTGTCGACCGGCTCGGAATCCGTTGCCGCTATCGGCTCACGGGCATGAAGAACAGGGATCAGTAGCAGGGTCATGGCGCACAGGGCCAGACGCGAACGGACGGAAGCCATTGCATATTCCTTTATTCGCCCGGCCTGGGAGGTCCCTTCATGCGGGCGTGCAATCGTTTTTATGATTCATCAGGCAACGCTGGGGCGTGAGTACGTCCCAGGCTGGTTGTAGAGGATTTGTACGCGAGGGCTGTTGATTTGGATCAGCGCAGCCGGCATTGCGCCCGCTGCGAGGGCGGGGGTTCTTTCCCGGCCCCCCGCGACGGGGCTTGTTTGCGTAGGCACCCTCAAAATTATGGGGGTGGAGCGGCCGG
>NZ_JADUCM010000033.1 GCF_016009175.1 Pseudomonas alkylphenolica | reverse complement strand
CATTGGAACCACCTGATCCCATCCCGAACTCAGCAGTGAAACGATGCATCGCCGATGGTAGTGTGGGGTTTCCCCATGTGAGAGTAGGTCATCGTCAAGATTAAATTCCGAAACCCCTATCTGCGTATGCAGGTAGGGGTTTTGTCTTTAAGGTAGAAGCATCAAGAATTCGCTGGCACGTCGAACACGACGGACCGGCACACAGAATTTCTTGACGACCATAGAGCATTGGAACCACCTGATCCCATCCCGAACTCAGCAGTGAAACGATGCATCGCCGATGGTAGTGTGGGGTTTCCCCATGTGAGAGTAGGTCATCGTCAAGATTCAATTCCAAAACCCCTGTCTGCCTTGCAGACAGGGGTTTTGTCTTTCTGGCTGGCCACCAAGGACCAGGCAGACACAAAAAAGCCAGCACCTGACTCCAGGCGCTGGCTTTGTCGTTTTAGCCGTAAGGGTCAGAACTGATAGCTGACTGTTGCACTGACATTGCGCTCTTCACCCATGTAGCAATAACTCAGGCTGGCACAGGAGGCGATATAGCTTTCGTTGGTCAGGTTGTTGGCATTGAGGCGTACATCCACACCCTGCAGGCCCACTTTGCCCAGGTCATAGCCGAGCGAGGCATCGAACAGGGTATAGGAGGGCACCTTCATGGTATTTTCTGCATCTACCCAGCTGTAGCCCACATACCGCACACCGCCACCCAGGCGCAGGCCGTCGAGGGCCCCCTGGCGGAAGTTGTAGTCGGCCCATAGCGACGCCATGTTGCGCGGTGCCTGGGTTGGTGAGTTGCCCTTGTTGTTCAGGTTGCTGCCGTACAGGGTGCTGGGCATCGACTTGGAATACTCGATGTCGGTAAAGGTGTAGCTGCCGAGCACTTTCAGGTTATCGGTGACCTGCACATGGGCTTCGAGCTCCAGGCCCTGCGAACGCACCTGGCCAACTGGCCGGTAGAACTCTTCCTGGGGCAGCTTGGAGGCGAGGTTCTCCTGCTCGATTCGGAACACCGAAGCGGTGAACAGGTTGTCGCTACCCGGTGGCTGGTACTTGATACCTGCCTCCCACTGGGTGCCCTCCGTCGGTGCCAGCGGGTTGCCGTTCTGATCGGCATAGGAGTTGGGGTTGAACGACTCGGAATAGCTGATATACGGCGCAATGCCGTTCTCGAACAGATACAGCACACCGGCGCGCCCGGTCAGCTTGGTGCGATCGTCGCTGATCCGGGTACCCAGCGGGCGGCTGGCCTCTTCGATGCGGTTCTCTTCCGAGGTTTTCACCCAGTCCTGGCGAAGTCCCAGGGAGAAGCGCCACTGGTCCAGCTCAATCAGGTCCTGCAGGTACACGCCGGTTTGCTGCAGACGGCGCAGGTAGCTGGTGGGGTTGTAGTAAGTAATGGCGTCGTTGCCGTATTGCGGGTCAAAGGCATTGATCGGCGCCAGTGAGCCACTGTTCCAGTCGACCACAGTCTTGCGGCGCTGGTAGTCCAGCCCCAGCAGCGTAGTGTGTTTGGCGCTGCCAATGAAGTACTCGGCTTGCAGCATGTTGTCGATGATGTAGGCGTGCAGCTTTTCGTCGCCGCCTGTGTAGTAACGGTTCAACTCGTTGCTGGTCGGTGTCGTCCATCCCCAGGCGTACACCTGGTCCATCTTCACCGTCGAATCCAGGTAGCGGAAGTTCTGTCGAGCGGTGAATACGTCGTTGAAGCGGTGCTCGAACTGGTAGCCGAATGACTGTTGGTCGCGTTCATAGCGGTCGACGCCCGGCTCGCCTTCGAAGAAGTGATCGGAGATGCGCTGGCCGTTGCGTTGATGCAGTGCACCGTCAGCCGGCACGCCACCGTGATAGCCGCCATCCGGATCGTGTTGCAGATAGGCTTGCAGGGTCAGCGACGTGTCTTCGCTGAAATTGATGCTGAGCGTCGGCGCCAGGGCAAAACGCTTCTCTTCATTGTGATTGAACTGCGTGTCGGACTGGTCAGCGAGGCCGACCATTCGATAGGCGATGCGCTGATCGTCGTCCAGAGGGCCGCTGAAGTCGAAGCCCATGCCACGTTGGCCTTGGGTACCGACCGTGGCCTGAACCTGGTGGTAGGCCTCATACAGGGGCTTCTTGCTGGTCAAGGCGACCAGGCCCCCGGGTGAACTGCGACCATAGAGCACCGAAGACGGCCCCTTGAGAATATCGACCCGCTCGAGAAAGTACGGGTCGACCTGCATGGTGCTGTAGGTGCCGCTATCGCCCATGGACTTGAGGCCGTCCAGGTAGATGTTATCCACAGAGCCATCGTTGAAGCCGCGCATGGCCACGTAGTCATAGCGGTGTGTTGCGCCATAGGGGTTGGTCAGCACTCCCGGGGTATAGCGCATGCTCTGGGCTACGGTCTGCGCACCCTGATCATCCATCTGCTGACGGGTGACCACCGACACCGACTGCGAGGTTTCCAGAATCGGGGCACTGGTCTTGGTGGCTACCTGGCTGTGCGTGGCGTTGTAGCCTTCCATGCTGCCCAGTGCGTTGCCCAATGCAAACTCGCGCACTTCAGTACTCGGCAAGGCGAGTGCGGCGTCCTGTGGCTGATGACGCAGAACGTAGTTGCCACCGTTCTGGCTGTCAGCCTCCAGACCCGTGTCGTTGAGCAACTGGCGCAAGGCCTGGTCGGTACTGTAGTTGCCGTTGAGGCCCGGAGAACGCAAGTCCTCGGTCAGTTGCGGGGTGCTCGACAAGGTAATGCCGGCCTGACGCGCAAACTGGTTGAGCACCTCGTTGAGCGAGCCGGCCGGGATGTTGTACTGCTGGCTGACACTGCCGGGCTGTTCGGCCAGTGCCAGGGCTGGCAGCACGCCAACACCCAGTGCAGTACCGAGCAGGGCGGCACGAATGGCCTTGCCCAGCACGCTGCGATGTTGATTATCTAGGGCCGGTTGAAAATCATTCAGCTTATTGTGCCGCAGCAAGGGCAAAGCATTACGCATTGGAAAGCATCCGTTGAGTCAGTAAGGGCTGGAGGTGTCGCTTACTGTCCTAGCCGGACTCGAGAGAAAAACCCGCCAGAAACATCAGACACGTCAGGCCTGTCGTTCCAGGCGAACCCACCAGCGTGTGCGATAGCTGACGTTGACGGGCAGGGTCTGTGGCAACAGCTGCAGCAGCTGGTCGGTATCCTCCAGGCGAAACACCCCGGACAGGCGCAAATCGGCGATCTCATCGCTGCAACTGACAAAGCCATGCCGGTAGCGCCCCACTTCAGCAAGGAAATCGCGCAGACGCATATCACGGGTGACGATCAGACCGTCGGTCCAGGCGCCAGCGTCCATGTCCGGTTGCTGAAGCAGGCTGAGCCCCTGCGCATCCACACGCAGCGACTGACCGGCGGTGACCCACTGCAAGGCGCCAGGTGCGTGAAGGGCGACGTTGCCCTGGCTGACGCTGATCTGCGTGCAGTTGTCGTCCTGGCGCACCACGAAGCGGCCGTCAAAGCCCTCCAGCAGCGCGTGACGGGTTTGCACCAGCAGCGGCCGGCCGACAGCACTGGCGGTTTCATTTGCGCAGGTCAGCATCATCTCGCCGCGCTTGAGGCGGATAAGCCGCTGCCTGGCATCAAAGGCCAGGTCGGCGGCACTGTCGGTATTGAGCTGCAGCACTGAGCCGTCGGGCAGGTCAAAGTGGCGGCGCTCGCCGGTTGCGCTGGCGTAGTCCGAGGTCCAGTTGCTCAGTGCGTCGACGTCCTTGCCCAACCAGGCAGCTGACCCGAGCATCACAACGCCGCCGAGCAGCTTCAACGCCTGCCGGCGCTGCAATCGTTGTGTACTGCTCTCCAGGGTCTGTAGTGCCACGCCTGCACCGGGCACAGCACGCAGGTTCAGCTCCTGGTGCAGCGATTGCACCCGTTGCCAGGCCAGCTCATGTTCCTGGTGAGCCGCACGCCATTGCTCGCATTGGTGCTGCAACAGCGGGCTATTGCCACTCTCACGCAGCTTGAGCAGCCAGTGAATGGCCTGTTTCACCACCCGCGGGCCTGGATTCAGCATGGCCACTGCGGCTACTCCTGCGACTCGTAACGCAGCAGGTAGCAGTGATAGAGCGCTTCTGCGACATAGCGTTCGACCGAGCGCAGGGAAATGCCCATCTGCTCGGCGATGTCCCTGTGGGTCAGTCCTTCGCACTGGGCCAGCAGGAACGCCCGTCGTACTTTCGGTTTGAGGCCGTCGAGCATCCGTGCAATGCGTTCGAGCAGTTCCATCAGCAGCTCGCGAGTCTCCACTGAAGGCACCTCGGTCTCCGGCAGGTGAGCCAGGGCTTCGAGGTAGGCCCGGTGAAGCTCTTCTCGCCGCCAGTGGTCGATGACCAGGCCTCGGGCAATGGTGCGCAGGAACGCCCGAGGGGTGTTCAGCTCATACTGCTCGCGCCGCTGCAGCAGGCGCAGGAACGTGTCCTGGGCCAGGTCTGCGGCGTCGGCGGCGTTACCCAGCTTGCTGCGCAGCCAGGCGTTCAGCCAGCTGTGGTGGTGACTGTAGAGCGAATGCACGGACTCGGGAGAGGGCATGAGGAGCGCTGCAGAAAAGGTTATAAATGATAATTAGTCTCATTGTTGGTGCGCCGGGAATATTTTGCAACTGTTGTTCTGCCAGCAGGCATTCTGGATTGTTCGCTCAGGTGGGTGCTGTCGGCGCTGCATTGCCGGATAAAAAAAGGGACCACCCCCTGCCGAGGAATGGCCCCTGAAGACTTGCCTGAGGGTATTGCTCAGCGGGCGGTAATCACCGACAACTTGGTGATGCCTGCGCGTTCGATCGAGGCCATGGCACGCGCCACTTCCCCATAATTCACGCCATCATCGGCTTGCAGCTGTACGCGCAGCTCCGGGTCTTTGGCCTTGGCGGTCTGCAGGCTGGATTCCAGCAGGTTCGGCTGAATTTCATCCTTGTTGATAAACAGCTTGCCACCGCCATCGATGCTCACCACCAACGGGTCTTTTTGTTCCACCGGTGCAACAGCTTCGGTTTTCGGCAGGTTGATCGGGATCGCGTTGGTCAACAGTGGCGCGGTGACAATAAACACCACCAACAACACCAGCATCACGTCGACCAGTGGCGTGACGTTGATCTCGCTGAGCACTTCATCGCTGTCCTGGGTTGAGAAGGCCATATCAGGAAGCCTCCTTCACTTTTTGCGCAGTGTTGCCAGCCGGCTTGTAGGCGGCCGGGTGAACCAGTACGCGGAAGGCACTCTTCTGCGCCAGGCTGTAGAAGTCATGGGCGAAGTCATCGAGGTCAGCGGCGGCCAGCTTCAGGCGACGCAGGAAGTAGTTGTAAACCAGCACGGCCGGCACGGCGACGGCAATGCCCACACCGGTCGCGACCAGTGCTGCACCGATTGGCCCGGCGACGGTTTCCAGGCTGGCAGAACCTGCGGCGCTGATGCCCTTCAAGGCCTCCATGATGCCCCAGACCGTGCCGAACAGGCCGATGAAGGGCGAGGTGCTGCCGATACTCGCGAGCACTGCCAGGCCGGTTTCCAGCGAGCGGCGTTCGCGCACGATTTGCTGGCGCAACGCACGCTCCAGGCGGTCCTGGTGGTTGATCGCCTGGCTCAGGTCGTTGGCCTGGCCCGATTCGCCAACTGCGATGGCGGCAGAACCGGCCTGAGCGACCCGCGCGGCTGCGCCCGGCTCGTGTTCACTCAACGCGGCGGCGGCGTCCAGGCTGGAGGCCGCCCAGAACTGCTGGTGGAAACGCTTGTCCTGATTCTTCAAGCGCACGAACTGCACGCCTTTTACCAGGGCCAGGCCCCAGGTGATGACCGAGAAGCCCACCAGCAGCCAGATCACCGCGCTTTCGATGGATTCGAGGGGGGATGCCAATAACGTCATGATCAGTACTCTCTCTGTTGGCGCGAATTAATGGATCTTGAATTCAATCGGTACGCTGACCCAGCCGTCCTGGGCCACATCGCCCTGCTTGGCCGGGACGAAACTCCAGCGCTTGACTGCTGCCAGCGCCGCGTCATCGAGTTGCTGGCGGCCACTGCTTTTCTGCAGCTGGATTTCGCCGGGTTTACCGCTGGCCAACACATGTACCCGTAATAAAACCGTGCCTTCCCAGCCCCGCCGATGCGCCAGCGCCGGATACTCTGGCGCCGGGTTCTTCAGGTACCCGGCGCTGGCTGAAGCCGGCGTCACCGGGGCCGGGGCGGGTGGTGCCGGAGGTTGCTCGACGGCTTTAGGGGCCGGTTTGGGCACTGGCTTGGGTTCGGGCTTGGGCACGGGCTTGGGTGCAGGCTTTGCCGCCAACTCATCGACGACCGGCGGTGGCGGCTCAACTGCCACCGGAGGTGGGGGTGGGGGCGGCGGCTCGACCACCGGTGGCGCCGGTTGCGAAAACTCGATCGTCATCGGCGGTATTTCCGGCGGTACCACCGGCAACACCGGTGTTGGCGCCTGGCTTAGCCAATAGGCCACGGCGCCGTGCAGGGTCAGGGCGAAGAACACCAGCAAGGTTTTTTCCCGGCGGCCCAACACGCTTTTCGGGGAGCGTTGCAAGCGTTGTTGTGCCAGTGGCTCGCGATGGGGCCGACCGAGGTCGATCAGCTCGCCACCGGGTGTCTGGCGCCAGCGTACGTCGAGCGCAGTGGCGGTGTTGTGGACATTACCCATAGATCAGCTCCTGGGGTTTCGCTGCAAATGTGTTCGAGGCGTGCACTGCGCATCGCTGTCAGAAGTCATACCGGCCGGTCACACCCAGGGTTCTTGGCGTACCTGCCAGGCCTTCATAGCCACCGTTGGCAGCGCTCCAGAGGGTGGTGTAATAGGTTTTGTCGAAGGCGTTTTTCAGCCACAGCGAAACATCCCACTGCCCCTGGCCCAGATCGCCGCGCAAGCCGGTGGACAGGTTGACTACGGCGTAGCTGGGGATCTGCGCAAAGTCGGAGTCCTCGACGGTGCCCACGGCCTTGGAGCGGAATGCATAGCTGGCGGTGACGTAAGGCTGCAGGCCGTTGTCCAGGTCCCATTGGTACTGGCCATTGGCGTTGCCGATCCACTTCGAGGCGCCAACCACTTGATGACCCGTCAGATCACAGGCCGCCGGGGCACCTGGTTGCAGGGCCACTTCCGGTGCGCACGGGGCGTCTTTGTAGGAGAGGTAACGCACATCGTTGTAGGAGCCGTTGAGGTTCAAGGTCAGGCCGCGCACCGGTACCAGGGTGCTTTCCACTTCAACCCCGCGTGAGCGCACCGAGCCTGCGTTGGTCAGGTACTGCACGCGGTTGGCTTCGTCGTAGGCGTTGGTCTGGTAGCCATGCACCTCGGTCCAGAACAGGTTGGCATTGAGCTGCAAACGGCGGTCCCACAGGGTGCTCTTCAGGCCCAGCTCGGCGTTGTTGGCGCGCTCGGTACCGACCAGTAGCGAGTCGGCGCCTGCCACGGGGGCTGTCGCCACCGCGAGGTTGACCCCGCCGGATTTCTCGCCGTGGGATAAGGTCGCGTAACCCAGCAGGTCATCGGTGAAGCGGTAGCTCAGGTTGAGCAAACCCGAGGGGCTGGCGCTGTACTGGTTGAGGTCCCCCGAGTCATAGGCACCGACACGCCCCTGCCGGGCCACGGCGGCTGCCCCGGCGACAGCAGCGCCGCCAGCAGGTGCCGCACGATCCACCCAGGCACTTTTCTCCTCGTATGTGCCGCGTATGCCGGCGGTAAAGTCCAGGCGCTCGGTCAGGTGCCAGGTGCCCTGGCCGAACAGGGCGAAGCTGTCGGTCTTGATGTGGCCCTTGCCCAGGGTGGTGACATTGGCCAGGGCGCCGGCCGGGGTGCCGTTCCAGATATCTGCCTGCGGGCCGTAGTAAACAAAGGATTCGTTATCCAGGTCGGAGCCAAAGTAATAGGCGCCGACGACGTAGTCGAAGAAACCGCCGGTAGGCGAGGCCAGGCGAAATTCCTGGGAGTACTGTTTATCGCGTACCGATACCCCGGAGTTGTACGCCGCGGGCACGTTCAGGCCTTCGTCGTTGCGCGGGGTGAAGTCCCACCAGCGGTAGGAGCTGACCGAGGTCAGGGTGAAGTCGTTGTCCAGGGTCCAGTTGGCTTCCAGCGAGGTGCCGCCCTGGAACACCGTGACCTGTTGATCACTGTCCAGATTGACCTTGCGCTTGCTGCCATCGATCAACGTCGCACCGGCAGCGGCGGCACGGGCTTCGTAGCGATTGACGCCATTGATGGTCGGGCCGGTGCTGTACAGCAGGCGGGTGCCAGCGCTGGAGTCCTCTTCGTTGTAGTCACCGATCCAGCGCAGGTTGAACTGCTCGCTGGGCTTGTACAGCAATTGCCCGCGAAAGCCCTGACGCGAACCGCCATTGAGGGTGTGGCCGTCGAACTCGTTCTTGATATCGCCGTCATTGCGGGTGCGATAGGCCGAAAAGCGCCCGGCCAGAGTCTCGCTCAACGGCCCGGAAACGGTGCCCTTGGTCTGGAAATAGCCGTCTTCGCCCACCGAGGTTTCGATGCTGCGCTCGGGGGTGAAGCTCGGTGCCCGGGTGCTGATGTTGATCACCCCGGCCGTGGTGTTCTTGCCGAACAAGGTACCTTGCGGACCGCGCAGCACTTCCAGCTGCTCGATGTCCATCAGGTCGAATACCGCCATGCCCGGGCGGCCGAGGTAGACGTTATCCAGGTAGAGGCCGACGCTGCCTTCCAGGCCATCGCTGGCCGGGTTGTTGCCCAGGCCACGAATCGACACGCTGGACTGGCGCGCATGCATGTAGGCGACGTTGACGCTCGGTACCAGTTGCTGCAGGTCTTGAATCCGGTACACCCGCTGGCTTTCCAGGGCCTGGCCATCCAGCACGCTGATCGGCGTCGGCACGCTCTGGGCGCTTTCCTCACGCCGGCGTGCCGTCACGGTAACCGTCTTGAGTTGACTGTCGCTTGCCTGTACCGCCGGTTTTACCGGCTCGGCTGCCTGAACCGGTAGCCAATGTGCACTGCCTGCCAGCAACAAAGCCATGGGCAGACGCTGGAGCCGTCGAGAAGAAAGGGGGGCGGGGCGATCGATCGGCCTCATGGGCGGCTCCTAGCCAGGAATCTATATTCCTGAAAGTTATTTATTTATGATTCGACATGCATTTACTGAATAAGTGATTGCCTTTATAAGGAGTGCAACAGAGGCAAGGCAAATGCATTTGCCCGATACTTTTTATGTGAAAAATGCATATCGACTTACGCCAGCTCCGCCACCTGATTGCGCTTGCCGAACACCGCAGCTTCGTTGCCGCGGCCAGCGCGGTGAACCTTTCGCAGTCGGCGTTCAGCCGCAGCATCCAGGCCCTGGAGCACAGTGCCGGGTGCTTGCTGGTGGATCGCTCGCAGAAGGAATTGCCGCCGACCAAGCAGGGCCTGGTGGTGCTTGAACATGCGCGGCGGCTGGTCAGTGGCGCGCGCCTGTTGAGCAACGAGATTCGTCAGTTCAATGGCCTGGAGGCCGGTGAGCTGCGCTTTGGCTGTGGGCCGGCGCCGGCGGCGGGGCTGGTGCCGCGCGCGATAGGTGGCTTCATCGGCCGCTACCCGAATGCGCGTGTACAGTTCCAGGTGGATCACTGGCAAAGCCTGAACAAGCGGTTGCTGGCCGAGGAGTTCGAGTTCTTTGTCGCCGACACCCGCGAGTTCGAAGCGGACCCCGATTACCACACGCGACGTCTGCGGCCACGGCGCTGGTATTTCTGCTGCCGTGCCGGGCATCCGCTGGCGGCGCAGCCCAGTGTCAGTGCGCAGGCGCTGTTGCAGTACCCGCTTGCGGCGACGTTGCGGCCGCCCAATTTGCGCAAGGTGCTGGGTGACCTGAGTGGCCAGCCGGAGTTTGTCGCCAACGTTGAGTGCGAGAACAGCTACAGCCTGTTGGGTGTGGTGCTCAACTCGGACGCCATCGGTATCTGTACCGCCAACAGCGATGCGCTGCACACCGCAGCAGGGGCACTGGTGCGGTTGACTGTCGATGGGCTTGGAGAGGACTGCGAGGAGCTGTACACCCGGTACGGTATTGTCAGCCGGGCACGGGTGCGCCTGTCACCCCTGGCCGAGGCGATGATCGAGCAGATTGTGAGTACTGATCAGGCCGACCAGAGCCTGGATGCGCGAAGCCTGGAACACCTGGCGATTTGAGGGCAGGCGCCATCGCCGGCAAGCCGGCGATGGGCTACAACAGCAATCAGATATTGGCGACTTTCTGCCAGACCTTGGGCTTGAAGAACAAGGTCTCGCCACGGGCCAGCCCGCTCAGGCTGTCGTGATCCTTGACCACTTCGGCTTCGATCAGCTCGCTTTGCCCTTCTACCTTCAGCGTTACCCGGGTCGTCGCACCCAGTGGGCGGATGTCGCGCACCTCGGCGGCGTGGTGCCCTTCGATCTCATGGCGTGACAGCGACACTTCGTGCGGCCGGAACAGCACGTGATGACCTTCGCTCAGGTGCAGGCGGTTGGAGTCGCCGAGGAAGTGATAGACAAAGTCGCTGGCCGGGTTCTCGTACACTTCGCCCGGCGAGCCGATCTGCTCGATCACGCCCTTGTTCATCACCACGATACGGTCGGCGACCTCCATGGCCTCCTCCTGGTCGTGGGTCACAAACACCGAGGTCAGGTTGATGTCTTCATGCAGGCGCGCCAGCCAGCGGCGCAGCTCCTTGCGCACCTTGGCATCCAGTGCCCCGAAGGGTTCGTCCAGCAGCAGGACCTTGGGCTCTACCGCCAGGGCACGGGCCAGGGCGATACGCTGGCGCTGGCCACCAGACAGCTGCTCGGGGTAACGGTCGCTGAGCCAGTCCAGCTGGACCATGTTCAGCAACTCGTGGACCTTCTCGGCAATCTTGCTCTCGCTCGGGCGCTCGCCCTTGGGCTTCATGCGCAAGCCGAAGGCAACGTTGTCGAACACGCTCATGTGACGGAACAGGGCGTAGTGCTGGAACACGAAACCGACGTTGCGGTCACGGACGTCGTGGCCGGAAACGTCCTCACCGTGGAACACGATATTGCCCTGGTCGGGCGTTTCCAGCCCGGCGATGATGCGCAGCAGGGTGGTCTTGCCGCAGCCGGACGGGCCGAGCAATGCCACCAGCTCACCACTGTGGATATCCAGGTTGATGCTGTCCAGGGCCTGGAAAGCGTTGAAGCGCTTGCTGACGTTACGAACTTCGATCGACATGAATTATTCCTCCGCTGCGCTATGGCGCAGGCGGTTAATGCGGGACTCGCTCCACTGCTTGAGCAGCAGGATGAAGAGCGCCAGGATCAGCAACAGGCTGGCCACGCTGAAAGCCGCGACATGGTTGTATTCGTTGTAGAGGATCTCGACATGCAGCGGCAAGGTGTTGGTCACCCCGCGAATGTGCCCGGAGACCACCGACACCGCGCCGAACTCGCCCATGGCCCGTGCGGTACACAGCACCACGCCATAGATCAGGCCCCATTTGATGTTGGGCAGGGTGACATGCCAGAACATCTGCCAGCCGTTGGCGCCGAGCAGGCGTGCGGCTTCTTCTTCCTGCGTGCCCTGTTCCTGCATCAGCGGGATCAGCTCACGTGCCACGAACGGCACGGTGACGAAGATGGTTGCCAGGACAATGCCCGGCAAGGCAAACACGATCTGGATGTCGTGGTCCTGCAGCCATGGCCCGAACAGGCCCTGGGCACCGAACATCAGCACATAGACCAGACCGGCAATTACCGGCGAGACCGAGAACGGCAGGTCGATCAGGGTGACCAGGATGCTCTTGCCACGGAAGGTGTATTTGCTGACGCACCAGGCCGCGCTGACACCGAACACCAGGTTCAGCGGCACCGAAATGGCCACGGCAATCAGCGTCAGCTTCAGGGCTGACAAGGCGTCCGGCTCGAAGATCGCCTCAAAGAAGGTGCCCAGGCCCATTTTCAGGCCCTGAGACACCACGATCACCAGCGGCAGCAACAGGAACAGGGCGAAGATCAACCAGCCGAGGCCGATCAGGATTCGCCGTGAAGTAGCACTGCCACGGCGGGCGGCGTTGGCCGAAGCGGCCGCGCCAAGGGTGGATGCAGACATGGACGTGGCCTCCTTCAAGGGGTTTCGATGCGCCGCTGCAGCAGGTTGATCAGCAGCAACAGGATGAAGGAAACCACCAGCATCAAGACGCCGATGGCGGTGGCGCCGGTGTAGTCGTACTGGTCGAGTTTGACCATGATCAGCAGGGGCAGGATTTCGGTTTTCATCGGCATGTTGCCGGCGATGAAAATCACCGAGCCGTACTCACCGACACCGCGGGCGAACGCCAGTGCAAAACCGGTCAGCCAGGCGGGCAGCAGCGCTGGCAGCAACACATAGCGGAACACTTGCAGGGGTTTGGCGCCGAGGCAGGCAGCGGCTTCTTCAACTTCCCGCGGGATGTCGGCCAATACCGGCTGTACCGTACGCACCACGAACGGTAGGGTTACGAAGGTCAGCGCCAGGGTGATGCCCAGCGGGGTGTAGGCGATCTTGAAGCCAAGGTCGGTGGCGAACTGGCCTACCAGGCCTGCCGGTGCGTACAGCGCCGTGAGGGCGATACCGGCCACGGCGGTGGGCAGGGCGAAAGGCAGGTCGATCATCGCCTCGATGATCTTGCGTCCGGGGAAGGTGTAGCGCACCAGTACCCAGGCCAGCAACGTGCCGATGATGCCATTGATGATGGCGGCGCACAGGGCAGTACCAAAGCTCAGCTTGAGTGCGGCGAGAACGCGCGGCGCACTGACGATGGCCCAGAACTGTTCCCAGGTGAGCTGGGCGGCATGAACGAACATGGCCCCCAGCGGGATCAGTACAATCAGACTGAGGTACACCAAGGTGTAGCCCAGCGTCAGCCCGAAGCCGGGTATGACGGGGGAGATACGACGTGACATATAGGTCCCTGGTTGAACGCACGAAGCCCGGGACGAGTCCCGGGCCCATGCTGGCTACTGAACGGCGATTATCCTTGCGGCCATGTATTACTGAGCCGTGTAGATCTGGTCGAACACACCACCATCGTTGAAGAACTTGGGTTGGGCAGTCTTCCAGCCGCCGAAGTCTTTGTCGATAGTCACCAGGTCCAGTTTCGGGAACTGCTTGGCGTATTCGGCGGCGACTTTGGCGTCACGTGGGCGGTAGAAGTTCTCAGCGGCAATCTTCTGCCCGGCCGGGCTGTACAGGTACTCCAGGTAGGCCTTGGCGATCGCTTCGTTGCCCTTTTTCTCGGCGTTCTTGTCGACCACCGCTACAGGTGGCTCGGCGAGGATCGACAGCGACGGCACGACGATATCGAACTTGTCGGCACCACCGTCTTCCTTGAGTGCCAGGAAGGCTTCGTTTTCCCAGGCCAGCAACACGTCACCCTGACCGTTGTTGACGAAGGTGATGGTCGAGCCACGGGCGCCGGTGTCCAGTACTGGTACGTGCTTGAACAGCTCCTTCACGTATTCCTGGGCTTTGGCTTCGCTGCCACCGGCTTTCAGGCCGTAGGCCCAGGCGGCGAGGAAGTTCCAGCGGGCACCACCGGAGGTTTTCGGGTTCGGGGTGATCACCGAAACGTCGTTCTTGACCAGGTCGCCCCAGTCCTTGATGCCTTTGGGGTTGCCCTTGCGCACCAGGAATACGATGGTCGAGGTGTACGGGGTGCTGGCATCCGGCAAGCGGGTCTGCCAGTTGTCCGGCAGGGTTTTGCCGAGCTTGGCCACTTCGTCGATGTCACCGGCCAGCGCCAGGGTAACCACGTCGGCGCGCAGGCCGTCGATGACTGCCCGGGCCTGTTTGCCCGAGCCACCGTGGGATTGCTGGATCTTCACCTTGTCGCTCGGGTTGGCCTGTTGCCAGTGCTTGATGAACTCGGCGTTGTACTGCTGATACAGCTCACGGGTCGGATCATAGGACACGTTCAACAACTCGTAGTCCTTGGCGATGGCGGAACCGGCAAAAACGGCGCTGGCAAGTGCGGCCAGGGCATAACGGCGGATGGACATGGTGAAGCTCCCGATTGGCGTATTTTTCTAATTAGATGGCGCGTTCATCGCGGGGCAGGCCCGCTCCAACAGTCAGCTGGGCTTGTTGCCGGGGTTTTGCAGACGGAACTTTTCCTTGCGTTCGATCTGGACGACCTGAGCGTTGTGCACGGTGATTTCCACGGCACCAAAACGCAGGTCGCGCAAGGCGCTCTGGATTTCGCGCAGAATGGTGGTTTCGTCCTGACCGTCAACGCTACGCAGAGATGCGCTCATGCTCGTGCTCCTGAGAATAAGGGACGCCGTGCAGTTGCGAAGTTGAGGGCGACTGCACCTGGCTTGAGGGCAATCTTAGGGGGGGTTGAATATTCTTAAAAATACTATTTAAGAATTTTTATATAACCAAAAAAGTTTTAGGTACTGAAGCGCTCTACGGCCTCATCGCCGGCAGCCCGGCTCCTGCAGACACAATGCTTGCAGGAGGCGGCTTGCCGGCGATGGCGTCCTTTATTCCCAGCGTAATTGCTGCGCCGGAACCGGCCGCCCGAACCAATAACCCTGTCCCAGCTCACACTCGTATTCGAGCAGAAACCGCGCCTGTTCAGCCTGCTCGATGCCTTCGGCCAGCACTTGCATGCCCATGCTCTTACCCAGGGCGATGATCACCCGGACAATCGCCACATCGTCCTCGTCGTTCGGCAGGCCGGCGACGAACCCTTGGTCGATCTTCAGCTTCTGTACCGGCAAACGCTTGAGGCGCAGCAGTGACGAGTAGCCGGTACCAAAGTCATCGATGGCCAGGCGCAGCCCGAGTTCCCGCAGGCGGTGCAGCTGTTCGAGTGCGACTTCGGGGTTGTCCATCACCGCACTTTCCGTCACTTCCAGCTCCAGCAATGCCGGATCCAGGCCGGTGTCATGCAGCACCTTGGCCACCTGCTGGTACAGGTCGCGCTGGCTGAACAGGCGACTGGAAATGTTCACCGCCACATACAGCAGCTTTCGCCCCTCGGCTTGCCACTGCACCATCTGTAAGCAGGACTGGCGCAGCACCCAGTTATCGATCTCGGCAATCAGTCCGGAGCGCTCGGCAATCGGAATGAACTCACCCGGCGGCACCAGGCCGCGCTCCGGGTGTTGCCAACGCACCAGGGCTTCGACGCCAATCATCGCGCCGTTGCGCAGGTCATGCACCGGCTGGAAGTAAACCCGCAACTCTTCCTGCTCCAGCGCCCGGCGCAGTTCGGCTGTGGTTTCGACCCGCTGCTGGGCATGGGCTGTCAGCTCTTCGGTGTACAAGGCGTAACCGGCACGACCGCTGGCCTTGGCCTTGAACAGCGCCGAGTCGGCGTTACGCAGCAGTTGTTCAGCGCTCAAGGCGTCGCTGGGAAACAGGCTGATACCGATACTGACGCTGACGAACAGGCGCTGGTTCTCAAGGATGAACGGCTCTTTCATCGCGTCGATGATGCTTTGCGCCAGTGCCGCGGCCGGGCCGACTTGTGGGCATTGCTCAGTCAGTACCGCAAACTCGTCGCCGCCCAGGCGGGCCAGGGTCACGCCGTTGCCCAGCAGGGCCTTGAGGCGCTCGCCGACGACCTTGAGCAACTGGTCACCGACATTGTGGCCGAGGCCGTCGTTGATGCTCTGGAAATGATCCAGGTCCAGCAACAACAGCGCACAGCCGCGCTTGTTGCTCTGGGCCGTCGCCAGTGCCTGCTCGGCGCGGTCGTTGAACAGCAAACGGTTAGGCAAGTCCGTCAGCGGGTCATGGTGGGCCAGGTAGATCAGCTCACGCTCGGTGTGCTTGATCGCGCTGATATCGCTGAACACCGCCACATAGTGGCTGAGCTTGCCGCAGTCATCATGGATCGAGCAGATCGTCTGCCATTGCGGGTACACCTCGCCGCTCTTGCGCCGGTTCCAGATCTCACCGCTCCACTCGCCCTTTTGCGCCAGGGTGGCGAAGATCTCCTGATAAAACGCGGCATCGTGACGGCCGGACTTGAACTTGCTCGGCCGCTGGCCGATGACCTCATCCTTGTCATACCCGGTGATGCGCATGAACGCGCGGTTCACATGCACGATCAAGCCTTCGCTGTCGGTCACCAGCACGCCCTCAAGGGTGCTGTCGAACACCGCTGCCGCCATGCGCAGGCGCTCACGGTCTTCGCGCCGCAGGCGGGCACCGACGCCAATGAAATTCAGCAGGCGCGCACGGGAGGAGAAAATCAGCAGGGCGCTGCACAGCACCCAGGCATAGGCACTGATCAGTTGCCAGCGGGCGAGTTGCTGAGGATTATCGAAAAGACTGCTCAATAATTGATCAGAAAGTGCCAGCCAGAGAACAGACAACACCAGATAAAGCGCAGCCATGCGCAAGGCGTCTCGAAAAGGATCAGACATAAGGTCCTGACAAGCCCACAAAAAATATTGGGGGATTATAGGGTAGAAACATCCCGTGACCTCCTATCTAAAAGGCCGACTGGTTTTATTCGCTCGCGCAGGGATAATGCTTCCCGCTGTTCCCTATGTTCTAGAGGGCCCTTACGCCTATGTGGTACCAAGGTTTGCTCAACTTGTCGGCCTGGCAGTTGCTGGCAGTTACGCTGGTCATGACCCATGTGACCATCGTCAGCGTCACCGTCTACCTGCACCGATATTCGGCTCACCGCTCGTTGGAGCTGAATGCCGGGCTCAAGCACTTTTTCCGTTTCTGGCTGTGGTTGACCACGGCGCAGAACACCCGCGAGTGGACGGCCATCCACCGCAAGCACCACGCCAAGTGCGAAACCGTCGATGATCCTCACAGCCCGGTAATCAAGGGCTTGTCGACTGTGCTGCGCAAAGGGGCCGAGTTGTACCGTGAAGAAGCACAGAACCCCGAAACGCTGCGCATCTACGGCAAGAACTGCCCTGAAGACTGGATCGAGCGTAACCTCTATTCGCGCTACAAGATGGGCGGCATTGTCCTGATGGCGGTCATCGACCTGCTGCTGTTCGGCACGGCGGGCATCACCATCTGGGCGGTGCAGATGATGTGGATTCCGTTCTGGGCTGCCGGCGTCATCAATGGCCTCGGCCATGCCGTGGGTTACCGCAACTTCGAATGCCGCGATGCGGCCACCAACCTGGTGCCATGGGGCATCATCGTCGGCGGTGAAGAGCTGCATAACAACCACCACACCTACCCCAACTCGGCCAAGCTGTCGGTCAAGCGCTGGGAGTTCGACATGGGCTGGGCCTGGATCAAGCTGTTCTGCTGGTTGCGCCTGGCCAAGGTGCAGCGCGTCGCACCGATCGCCCACCGCGTTGAAGGCAAGGGCCAGCTGGATATGGACACCGCCATGGCGATCCTCAACAACCGCTTCCAGATCATGGCCCAGTACCGCAAGCTGGTGATCGCACCGCTGGTCAAGCAGGAACTGGCCCGGGTCGACGACTCGGTACGCCATCAGTTCCGCCGCGCCAAGCGCCTGTTGTCGCGGGAAACCAGCCTGCTCGAAGACCGCCATCACGTGCGTATCCAGACCATGCTCGAGCACAGCCAGTCGCTCAAGACCATCTACGAAAAGCGCCTGGCCCTGCAGCAGATCTGGGCGCGTACCAGCGCCAATGGCCACGACATGCTGGCCGCCATCAAAGACTGGGTCCATGAGGCTGAAGCCAGCGGTATCCAGTCGCTGCGCGATTTTGCCGCCCAGCTGAAAACCTACTCCCTGCGGCCGGCCCTGAGCTGATGCCGTTGATCGGCGCGCCCCCTTGGGGCGCGCGCGGTCAGGAACTTCACCGCCTATTCTCACTCTGACTGGCATAACGCCCGCGTGGCGGGCCGGGTCGTGGCCGCCCGCCTCTGTGTGAGAAGTTCCGCGCAAATGGTCAATAAAAAACCGACGTCCCACTGCCACAGCGAACCGCCAGAAGCGGCCCAGACGCTGCTGGCGCTTATGCACGCCCAAGGTGAAGTGGCGCGCCTGAGCGAGCGTGAACAGCTGTTCAGCTCGCTGCTCGACAGCGTTAACGCCGTGCTCTGGGCGTTCGACTGGGAGTCGCGGCAGGTGCTGTATGTCAGCCCCGCCTATGAGCGCATCTTTGGTCGCCCTGCCGGCCTGCTGCTTGCCGACTACAACCAGTGGCGCGACAGTATCTACCCCGACGACCTCGAATACGCCGAGCGCAGCCTGGCCGAAGTGCTGGTCAAAGGTGCTGTGGAAGACCGCGAATACCGCATCATCGATGCCGACGGCAACGTACGCTGGCTCAGCGACAAATGCTTCATCAACCAGCAGACCGACAACAGCCAACGGGTGATCGTGGTCGGCATGGCCGAAGACATCACCGAAAAAAAGCTGCTTGAAGGTGAATTGCAGCGCCTGGCTACTACCGACGTCCTGACCCAGAGCAGCAATCGCTGGCACTTCTTCGACAGTGCCGAGCAGGCCTTTGAAAGTGCCAGGAAGGATCAGACGCCGTTGGCGTTTCTGCTGCTGGATATCGATGATTTCAAGCAGATCAACGACACCTACGGCCATCAGATGGGCGATACGGTGCTGCAGCGTATCGCCGATACCGGCAAGGCCGTATTACGCCGTGGCGACCTGTTCGGGCGCATTGGCGGCGAGGAATTTGCTGCGGTGTTCCCCGGGTGTACGCCACAGATCGCGCAACAGATTGCCGAGCGCTTGCAGCGGGAAATCCAGCGTTTGAGTTTCAGCCATGAAGAGCAGACGTTTGGTGTGTCGGTAAGCCAGGGGCTGACAGGCATGACCGACGCCGACAAGCACCTGGACAGCCTGTTTGCCCGGGCTGACGCCGCGATGTACCAGGCCAAGCGCCAGGGCAAGAACCAGATCGTGATTGGCTAGGCACCTTGTGGTGTAACCCATCGCCGGCGTTGCCGGCTCCCACATGTCTGCGGTGCACCTGTTGATTGTGGGAGCTGGCGAAGCCGGCGATTGACAGTCAGGTCTTGCGCAGCCGTCCGAGCTCCGCCATCCCCACCTTGAGCAACCGCGCTGTCCTGCTATCGGCCAACGCTTCCAGGCCTTGATCGGCAGGCAACCGCGCCAGCTGCCCGGCCAGGTTCATCACCAGCGCCTCGCGTGAGTACACACCGCCGCCCAACTGGTAGATCGCCGCAATCAACTCGCGCAGCTCCAGTGGCAAACGCCAGCGCGTACGCAACGCCGAGCCAAAGGCGGCGGCAAATTCGTTGAGCGACAGGGCAATGTTGTCTTGATCAAGCTCACCCCCGGACAAACGCCATTCCTGCAGGCAGCGCAGCAGCGCCAGATCACCCAGGCAATGCAGAAGGCCAGCGCAGTAACACCGCTCCTGATCCAGCTCGAGCATCCGCGCCAGGGTTCGCGCGTACTCGGCCGTGTGCAACGACAGCGCCCAGTAGTGCTCGGCCTGCTCGGACAGCAACGGATCACTGAGCCTGGCGCTGCGCTTGAGTGCCAGACCCAGGATCAGGTTCATGCTCTGGGTGGTCCCCAGTTTGTTCAACGCTTGCAGCAAGGTTTGCACTGCGCCGTCACGGTGCAGTGCGGCACTGTTGGCGGCGGCGATCAACACCGCAGTAATCTGCGGGTCGTTGCGGATTTCTTCTTCCAGGGTCTTGAGGTTCAGGCCCTGCGGATTGAGGCTGCGCTTGATCGCCTGCTGCACATCGGCCAGCAGCGGCCCGCCATCGGCCGTCGCCCGGCGCCCTTCAAGAAAGCGCGGCAGGGTCATGCCCGGTTGCAGCGGCACCACCGGGCAGGCGATTTCTTCACCGACCTTGAGCAACAGCTCTTCAAGGCGATGGCGCAAGGTATCCATGTTCAACGGCTTGCTCAGATAAGCCGTGGGCGCATATGGCAGTGCTTCGCGCACACTGGCGACATCGCTACGGTTGCTCATGAGAATGAACGGCAGTACCGGCTGGCGCCCTTTGGCCCGCACGTTACGCAGCAGGTCCAGGCCATCCCCTCCCGGCAACTCCCGCGCGGCAATGATCAGGTCAGGCTGGCAGGACAGTGCGGCCAGCGCCTGGGAACCATCAGCGCAAACCTGCACGCGGGCATCGCAACGCACGCTGAGCAACATCTGGCTGAGCATCTCCCGCACCCAGGGATCGCCTTCGGCAATCAGCACGCAGGGCGCTGTGGGTGGATTGGCACTGCTCATACTTAAATCTCCGACAGTTCACGACACGCAATCCCGCGTACCTTCCAAGGGGTCTCCTGACAGGCAACCTTAGCCTTCTTACCTTCCTTTGGTCGAAAAAAAACCCGCCGAAGCGGGTTTTTCTTCTAATGCGTCACAGTTTACGCGAGTTCTGCGAAGCACTCTTCGATGATTGCCAGACCTTTGTCCAGTTGCTCATCAGGGGAGGTCAGCGGAACCAGGATACGCAGGACGTTGCCGTAGGTGCCGCACGACAGCAGGATCAGGCCCTTGTCGCGAGCCTTGGCCACAACCGAGGCAACTGCAGCAGCGTTAGGCGCCAGGGAACCGGCTTTTTCGACGACTTCGATAGCGATCATCGAGCCCAGAGCGCGCACTTCACCGATGATCGGGTGCTTGTCCTGGATCTTGCGCAGGCCGGTGACCAGACGCTCGCCAACAGCCTGGCTGCGCTCCAGCAGTTTTTCTTCTTCGAACACTTCCATCACGGCCAGGGCCGCGGCGCAAGCGATCGGGCTACCCGCGTAGGTGCCGCCCAGGCCGCCTGGAGCGATAGCGTCCATGTATTCGGCCTTGCCGCACACACCGGCCAGCGGGAAGCCGCCAGCGATGGATTTGGCGAAGGTGGTCAGGTCTGGAGCAACGCCCATCTGTTCCATGGCGAAGAAGGTGCCAGTACGGCCAGCGCCGGTCTGTACTTCGTCAGCGATCAGAAGGATGCCGTGCTGGTCGCACAGGGCGCGCAGACGCTTCATGAACTCTTTAGGCGCAACGTAGAAACCACCTTCGCCCTGAACTGGCTCGAGGATGATTGCAGCGATGTCACGGGCTTCGGCGTCGTTCTTGAAGATGCGTTCGATCGAAGCGATCGAGTCATCGATGCTCACGCCGTGCAGTTCGTTCGGGTACAGCGCGCGGAAGATGCCGCCTGGCATCAGGCCCATGCCGGCCGAGTAAGGAACGACTTTACCGGTCAGACCCAGGGTCATCATGGTACGGCCGTGGTAAGCGCCGGTGAAAGCGATCACGCCAGCACGGCCGGTAGCGGCACGAGCGATCTTGATGGCGTTTTCAACGGCTTCGGAACCGGTGGTCACCAGCAGGGTTTTCTTGGCGAAGTCGCCTGGAACGCGAGCGTTGATCTTTTCGCAGACTTCTACGTACGGTTCGTACGCCAGCACCTGGAAGCAGGTGTGGGTCAGTTTGTGCAGCTGGGCTTCAACGGCAGCGATGACCTTCGGGTGCACGTGACCGGTGTTCAGTACTGCGATACCGCCGGCGAAGTCGATGAACTCACGGCCTTCAACGTCGGTAACGGTAGCGTTCTTTGCCGAGTCGGCGAAGATCGGGTGGATCTGGCCAACACCGCGTGGAACGGCGGCGACACGGCGTTGCATCAAAGATTCGTTGGTCTTGCTCATAGTGTCCTCAATTCGCACACACAAGGTGGCGCGATTCACGTCAGAGTGGCCGGTATTCAACTGCAGGCAGCATGCGTTGATCGACTGCTGCAGGGGCCCAGGCCACTGGATGTACGGTGTAAAAAGGCCAGCGAGACGTCGCTCTCGCGCCCCGCTGGCAGAGGTAAAGCCTTACGCTGTGATCAGATGCTGATGCACAGGTATTTGATTTCCAGGTAGTCCTCAATGCCGTACTTGGAACCTTCGCGACCCAGGCCCGAGGCCTTGATGCCGCCGAACGGCGAGACTTCGTTGGAGATCAGACCGGTGTTGATACCGACCATGCCGTATTCCAGCGCTTCAGCAACACGGAACACACGGCTCATGTCGCGGGCGTAGAAGTACGAGGCCAGACCAAACTCGGTATCGTTGGACATGGCAATGACTTCTGCCTCGTCCTTGAAACGGAACAGTGGAGCCAGCGGGCCGAAGGTTTCTTCCTTGGCCACTGCAGCGTTGTTCGGCACGTTGACCAGTACGGTCGGCTCGAAGAAGTTGCCTTCGATCAGCTTGCCGCCGGTCAGTACCTGGGCGCCTTTGCCAACGGCGTCGGCAATGTGCTCCTGAACCTTGGCTACGGCCTTGCCATCGATCAGCGGGCCGGTGGTGGTGCCGTCTTCCAGGCCGTTACCGATTTTCAGCTTGGCCACAGCGGCCTTGAGCTTCTCGGCGAAGGCATCGTAGACGCCGTCCTGAACGTAGATACGGTTGGCGCAGACACAGGTCTGACCGTTGTTGCGGTATTTGGAGATGATCGCGCCTTCAACGGCCTTATCCAGGTCGGCGTCGTCGAACACGATGAACGGCGCATTGCCGCCCAGCTCCAGGGAAACCTTCTTGATGTCCTTGGCGCATTCGGCCATCAGCTGGCGACCGATTTCGGTCGAGCCGGTGAAGGACAGTTTGCGCACGATCGGGTTGCCGGTCAGCTCGCTGCCGATGTCGCCGGCGCTGCCGGTTACCACGCTCAGCACACCAGCCGGGATACCGGCACGGGTGGCCAGCTCAACCAGGGCCAGGGCCGAGTACGGAGTTTGCGAAGCAGGCTTGAGGACCATGGTGCAGCCAGCAGCCAGGGCCGGGCCGGCTTTACGGGTGATCATCGCGGCCGGGAAGTTCCACGGGGTGATGGCCGCGGTAACACCGATTGGCTGCTTGATAACGATCAGGCGCTTGTCTGGCTGGTGGCCAGGAATGGTGTCGCCGTAAACGCGCTTGGCTTCTTCAGCGAACCACTCGATAAAGGAGGCGGCATAGGCGATTTCGCCCTTGGCTTCGGCCAGTGGCTTGCCTTGCTCGGTGGTCATCAGGCGGGCCAGGTCGTCCTGGTGCTCGATCATCAATTCGAACCAACGACGCAGCTTGCCAGCACGCTCTTTGGCGGTCAGTGCACGCCAGGCTGGCAGCGCCTTGTCAGCGGCCTCGATGGCGCGACGGGTTTCGGCAGCGCCCATCTTCGGCACAGTGCCGATGATCTCGCCGGTAGCCGGGTTGTTGACCTTGATGGTCTGACCGTTGTCCGCGTCCAACCACGCACCATCGATGAAGGCTTGCTGGCGGAACAACTGGGCGTCTTTAAGCTGCATGTCGGCTTCCTTAACGGCACCGTACAGACACGGCGCGAATTATTGATTGTAGAAAAAGGAGAGCGTTTGAAATCTCAAACGAATCCTAGGAGCAACGAGGAAAAAGGACAATAGGGTGTTCGAAAAAAAGAACAAAAAGCGCTATGCGGCGACCTTTTTCAGATCAACGTCACCGTTAGGCCCCCGCGTGTGCAAAATCGAACACAGCCAATTGTGGCGATGGACGCCGCCAGTCTAGATGGGTATCATGGCGCCCGCGTTGCACTCGTAGCTCAGCTGGATAGAGTACTGCCCTCCGAAGGCAGGGGTCGTGGGTTCGAATCCCGCCGAGTGCGCCATCTTCTTTCTCCCTTTGGTCCCAAAGGGTTGGCGATCCGCCAGACACGTTTCCCCTCCTTTACATCCCTGTTGCCAGCGCACCCTGCCGATTTCATTGGCGAGCCTGCTCTTGCAGTGGCGCAGCTGCAGCGCCAGCCGCCTGCTTTTCCTGCACCAGCTTGTAGGCGACGTAATACTTGTAGATGTTGCCGACGTAATCCACCGTCTCCCGGCCCACCACCTGGGCAGCGCCTTGCTCAACATTACCGAACCAGACGTTCTTATCCAGCCCGGACTTTTCAGCCAATGCACGGAATTTACGCAGGTTGCCGGGCCCCGCGTTGTAGGCGGCGAAGGTCATCAGGGTTTTGTTCATGGGCGTCAGCTGCGGGTCGCTCAGGTACTTGTCGGCGAGCAGGTGCATGTACTTGGAGCCGGCCTCGATGTTTCTGTCAGCGCTCTTGTCGATCTCGTTGATGGCAACAGTGGGGTCCTGGGCCGTTTTTGGCAGCAGTTGCATCACGCCAACCGCGCCGCGGGGGCTGCGGGCCATCTGATCGAGTTGCGACTCCTGAAACCCCTGGGCCATCAGCATCAAAGGGTCGAATCCGTAGGTACTGGCATGGCGCTTGAAGATCTCCACCATCGTCTGGAATTTCTTCATTTCCGCTTCCGAGGTGGCGTTGAGTACGCGTTTGCTGCTGTTGGTGACGTATTTGGTCCGCAGGCTGTTGCCGAAGGCGGTGCCGACCTTGTGGGTTTTGACGAACGCCGCGAGTTGAGCCTTTAGCTGCGGGCTGTTTTTGCGAATCGCCCAGGCAAACTCGGAGTTTTCATGCAGGTAGAATGCCTCGTGGATTTTCATGCCGGTGTAGAGCGGCGACCAGATTTTTGCAATGTAGCGGTCCACCACAGTGGCCTTGAGCAGCCCGGCATTGACCATTTGCAACAAGTCTTCGGACTCCAGGTTTTCGTCAGCGGCCTTGATGTTGATGGGCGCGAGCCCTTTCGCCTTGAAAGAGTCGTTCAGCGCCTGAAGGTGTTCGTAGTAACTGCTCGATGAGCGCACAGTCACTTCTTCGTCCGACAGGTCCTCAATGTTGTTGAAGACTTTACTGCCGGGCCCGGTCACCAGCACCTCCGGAATGTTCACCGCAAACGGGTCGGAAAAGTCCACGGTTTTAAGGCGGCCCTCGGTCACGGTCAGCCCACCGACGGCAATGTCGCCGACACCCTTGAGCAACTTGGGCATCAGTTCGTTACGGCTTGTGGGAATGAACATCACCCGCCATTGCATCGATTTTTTTGCGTACGGCTGGGTTTTGTTGAGCCAGGCCTCAAGTCCCTTGCCCAGCTCATAACTCAGGCCGCGCTGACGGCCGCGGTCGAGCTCGAAGAAGGTTTTGCTGTAAGGCACCAGAATCCGGACCAGGCGACGCTCGCGCATGCCTTCGAAGTCACCGACCCAGTCCTCGGGCACCGGCAGCACCAGGCTCTGTACTTCGGCTTCCTCGGCGGGGGTCAGTTCGACGGCAGGCAGATCGGGTGGGGCGGCGGCAAATGAGGTGTTGAAAAGGGTCAGCAATAAACAGAAGCAAAAGTACACGAAGGCACCGCGGCGAATGTTCATGTTCACTCACTCACAAGGTGGCGAGGGTGCCATCTCCCTAAGGCACAACCATCTCTAAGCATAGTTGATCGCCACGACCGCAAGCTCAGTGCGCGCTCACCGTACGGGGAGGCAAATTGTCGATAAAGGCGGCAATCTGCCGGGGGCTGCGCAGGTGTACAACAGGCACGTACGGGGCTGTGGCCAGTCGCACGGCCTCGATGCCGGGGCGGTAGCCTTTATCGTACTGCCAGACGAATTTCAGAAAGGTCAGAAACGCGCGATCGAGTTTCTCTGAGCAGCCGGCCGCAAGGTCAGGGCGAGGGCGGTTCATCACGCTACGCCGGATAACCCGGGTGAAACAGGTGAGCCGGGGGGTGTCCAGCCAGATGACCAGGTCGGCGCGGGGCAGGCGCAGGTCGAAGGTTCGCCGGGCATAGTTGCCTTCGCAGACCCAGCGGTCGGTGGCGACTGCGGCGCGAACCCGGGTGCGGAACTGCTCGGCATCCGGCTCAACCCAGCCCGGCTCCCAGAACAAAGTGTCCAGGTGCACCACCGGCAGGCCGAGATGCTTGCCAAGCGCGCGGGCCAGGGTGGATTTGCCGCTACCGGCATTGCCCAGAATCACAATCCGTTGCATGGGGACTTCCTGTCGGGAAAAAGCCGGAAAGTGTGCCGTTTTCGCTGTGTGAGTGGAAGGGAGCGCTGCCTGATTTATTACTTTTCGCACTATTAAATCCCCCCTTAAGTTCTGTTGGCTTTACCCCGGTTAAACTATCCGCTTAGAATAGTGGCATTATGCCGCCGCCAAAAAATGGACTGCCGCCCGGTTACTCACACCCTCCAGGGAATTTAGGAATGAAGATGTTTAAGCACTGTCTGGCCTTGACCGTTGTCGCTGCACTCGTAGGTTGCCAAGCGACCGGCGAGCAGTATCAATCGGATGTGTTTGATGCCAGCCAGGTGAACACCCAGCAAGAAGCCAAGACCGTCAAGATCATTACGGTCTCCCCGACCAAGATCAAAGTCAGCAACGAAAAGAACCAGAAAGCCGCAATGATGGTCGGTGGTGTACTGGGCGCTCTGGGTGGCGCAGCGCTGGGTGCAGGCAAAAACACCGATACCGCGATCATCGGCGGTGTTGCCGGTGGCGGTGCTGGCGCGCTGGCAGGCTCGATGGTCAACGACACTTCGCTGGTACCGGGCGTGCTGATCGGCTATTCGGAAAACGGCAAGATTTTCACCTCGGCCCAGGTTGGCCGCCCATGCGACTACAAGGTGGGTGAAATCTCCCTGATGGTCATGACCATGTCCAACGAAACCCGCATTCAGCCGAATGCTTCCTGCCCAGATCCGAAGAAGAGCTGAGGCCGGCCGACATGAAGCATATTGTTCTGGGCACCGCCCTCGCGCTGTCTGCCGCCACCGCCGTGGCAGGCCAGTTCGATCAGCTTTACCAGATCGAACAGCAGACCAAACAATCTGAAGCCGCCCTGGAGGCTGAACGTCTGCGCCAGGCCGCCGCCGCTCAGCAGCGTGCTGAATCTCGCGAAGCCGCTGCCCGCCAGCAGCGCGCCGCCTCGCAGCGTGCCGCCGCGCAAGCCGCCGCCGAACGGCAGCAGGCGCAAGCCGCTGAGCAGAAGCGCGTTCGCACCCGTGAAGAAGGCTTCGAAGACGAACTGCGCGCACTGGAGCTGGAAGAGCGTCGCCTGCAGCTGCAAGCGAAAAAAGCGCAGGTTGCACGGGCTAACGACTACATCGATGCCGAGCTGCGCGACAGCGCCGCGCGCACCGATGTGATCCAGTCCAACGCCGACTCCGCACGCAACGTCACCTCGGGCACCAAGTCGCTGCTTGAAGATGCCGGCAAGGCTGAAGTCAAACGCGCTGGCAGCCTGTTCGGCAATTAACCATCACGGTATGGCCCCGGTGCATGCGCCGGGGCCATCTTCTGCAGAGACACCATCATGCTACGTCTGATCTTGCTGGCCGCCGCTGGCCTGTTGCTGAGCGGCTGCTTTGAAAAAGAAGCCGAGTTTCCTGCCGTCGACCTGCACGGTCGCCTGGTGGTTGATCAGGAAATGACCACGTCGCGCCAGGCCCAGGGTATCCAGGGTGAGTACTTCAAGCGCGTGTTGAGCGTTAATGGCCAGGACATGGACTTTAACGCCTTCGTCAAACAGTACTGCCCAGACACCAACACCCGTAATGAAACCTGCATCAAGGCCTTCCGTATCAAGAAGATCGATGATGTCAGTGGCGCTACCCGGTTCTTGCCCAACGGGCTCTGATCGGTGCTGCAGTAGCCAAAGGCCCAGGTGATTACCTGGGCCTTTTTGTTGGTTTCAGCTTATCCCTTGGCCTTGTTGCAGCTCTCCAGCAACGCATTGTTGGACGAAGCCATTGCCTTGCCAGCGCAGACTCCGTAGTACTTCATGACTGCAAACGGGTTCTTCTGCTGCTTGCTCAACAGGATCAGGTCAGGCAGTAGCTCCGGTGAGTCGGCGTAACGCTCGTAGGTGTGCTGGGAGAGGGCCAAAGCCTTTTCAGGCGATGACTTTTTCAGGATGTTGATCAAAAACACGTTATCCACAAACAGTGCGCTGTTCGTCCCCACATCACTTTCCAGCATTGCCAAGGCATCGGCGGGTTTGCCGTTGACCGCCATCGCGTTGATCATCACATGCCGCGCGAACGGTACGAGTGCGGCGGGGCTTCTGGTTGCACCGGTGGCATTCGACAACGCTTGCGGCAGGTTTTTTTGGGCCAGCGCAGCGGTAGAGGCGTGGGCCTGATCAAGGCCTGTGAAGAACGCCTTGGCGTGGGTGGACTTCAGGGCTGCGGTGTAAGGTTCAACCGACAGCGGCGGGCGGTCGACCCCCGCATAATGCTGCTTGATATAACTACGCAGCGTTTTTGAGCGATCTTCACCCTTGTCGTGTTTTTGCGATGTGCTGTGAATCTGCTTGGCCAGTTTGTTTTCCAGTACGTCGATCTGCGCGTCTATGGCCTTGGCAATGACGCTTTGTTCGCTTTTGGAAAACAGGTCGAAATAGTTGGTTTTGCGTTGATCGAGAATGGCCTGGTTACGTGCCTCCCATTCTTCCATGCGTGACAGGAAGGTTATTGCACCAACGATCGAGTACCTGGCACGGATCAGCAAGTCGACGCCCAGCTGGTCAGCTTCGTTTTCCTGGTCCCGGGTCAGCGCCGGCACCAAACCGATCTGGGACGCACCCAGCACGGCGTCATTGGTCACGACCATGCCCAGCAGGTCTTTGTCCGAGCTGGTTTTCAGCTGGCGGTTGATGTAGATGTTGCCCGCGGAGTAGGCGAGGTTGGCCGCGGTATCGATCCAGTCCGAATGGTAGTGCTGCAGGGCGACATGGGCATATTCGTGCGCGATGAGTGACGCCAGTTCGTCCTCACTCTCCAGGGCATCGAGCACTTTGTAAGGGATGAAAATGCCACCGTCCTCAAAGCTTCGCGCATTGAATTCGGTATTGGGTGTGGCGTACACCCGCGCCGGAGGAGGCGTCCCCGGCAGGCCTGCCTGCAGCCGCGCCAGGATGGCGTTGAGGTACGCGTCGATTTTCGCATCCTGGGCAATGCCCAGTGCTTTGTTCTGCAGCTGAATGCTCTGCAGGGTCTGCGTGGCGACGGCGTTGCGCCCTGCGGCTGGGCCCTTGAAGTTTGCAGCTATCTGCGTGAGGTTGGGGTCGACCTTGGCCTTGCCTAACGAGGGTATGCCAGGGACCTGAATTTGTGCGCAACCGCTGGCAAGCGCGATGGCCAGTATCAGCAGGCTCTTGCGCATCATGGGCAGATATTCCCTGCGCCACGACCGGTTTTCGCGGTGGCACCGTCACTGGTGCGAATGCAGCGGGTATCGCCGGCACTTTCAGGCGGAAACAGGGTGACATCCATGATGTCCAGCCACACTTCCTGCCCTTGCTGGGAAACTTTCACATAGCCCTTGGCGCTTTTCTCAAGTACAGGTGCCGGCAGCGTGAAGGCTTTGCTGGCGATACTGTGTTGCTTGACGAAGTAATCGCTCTTTAGCGCAAAGGTGCTGACCGAGTCATCCATAAGGGCCGTCACGTTCTGTACAGCAGCAGATGCAGTTGCGCAAAACAGCAGTGTCGCCACTGTCGCACTACGGCTGATGGGCTTGATCCAGTTCACGGTGGTGTCCTCCTTGGGTAGGTGCCGGCAGCTCGGTTTCTTGTTGTTTCTCGATAAGCCGATTCACCAGTTCGTAGACCAGCAGAATGCCGAGCCAGTCGAGCGGTGGTTTATGCAGATAAAGGTTGATCACACTGACCAGCAGCACGCACGACAGGGCCACTGTGCGCATCAGAAATTCAAGGCGTGTTGGCTGGGCGCGCATGAGCGCTGCACAGATCCAGGACAACAGCAGCGCGGTGACGAGCAATGTCCAGTCAATGCTGCCTTCGGCACGCTTGAAGTAGTCGCCGTTCCACTTCAGCAGGTTGTCCAGCGCCATCGCGTGCAGGTACACGCCGGGTATCTGGCCGTGGACCGGGCTCTCGACGATGTCATGGATGCCATTGAGGCTGACGCCGATCATCACCACACGCCCTTTCAATACCCCGCGGGCTTTTTCGGAGGCGAGGTCTTCTTCACGCACCGTCACGGCATAAGGGCAGCGTTGGCGTATGCGCTTCATCGACGAGTCGTCGAGGCCGGAGGTCAAGGCCGCGACCCCGGAGGTCAACGCGTCGGTAATGCGCTCCCACAAGGTGTAGTCCTTGGCCGAACACTGGCTGTCGGATATCAGCTGACGCTCAGGCACAACCTTTGAAACATTGCGTCCCCACTGCACCACCATTGCGCTGCAAAAGCCCTCGACATTGCCCTGCATCAGTTCGGTGGGGCAGCCCGATTGCAGGCCTTTTTCACACAGTTGGCGATAGAGCTGAAATGCGGCGGAGGGCTTGAGTGAGCTGTCGCACTGCTCGCCTTCCTTGAGATCCTGTTCACTATCGCCGTAGAAGTGCCCGGGGCCGATCAACAGCGGGTAGTCGTCGCCATAGGCTCGCCAGCCGGTCACGGTGGTCTGGGTGCCCGGTACATCGATGAATACGCTGTTTCGCTTGTCATCCAGCGTCGCCAGATAGAGCGGTACGCCCGTCTTGGTCAGCGTTGCGCCAATGGATTCGCGGGCAGCCTCCAGTGAATCGTCATAGCTGCGACGGTCTTCGACCAGGAAGTCGAGAAAAATCGCTGAGGGCTCTTGTCGGGCGATACGGCGGATCACTTCGCTGTAGTAGTTGTACCGCGGGGGCCAGGACTCGCCGCGGCTGGCAAGGGTCTGCTCATCGATCAGGACGACGGCAATCCGGTCTTGAGCACTGGGTTCATAGAAGGAGGAGGTGACTTTCTGGAACAGCCCTTCGGAATACGCCTGCACTTGATGAGAGAGGCCAAAGGGGTCGAGCTTGTCCAGCATGAATACCGTGAAAAACCAGGCGATGAAGATAATCGGAGCCCGGGACAGGGTTTTGCATTCGAAGAGTTTGCGCCCGATAGCTTTTGGGCTGGTCTTCTTGAAGCCGGAAAAGTAATGCTGCACGCGCTGCTGGCGGCTGCACCAGGCGTGCTTGGCATGTTCAAGGATTGAATTTGGCCTTTGCCAATAGCCTTTCAGGATGGCGACATAATCTTCAAGCCCTTTGATGGGCTCATTGCCGGCGTTGTTGTGGCTATCTGACATACGATCCCTGTCGGTAATGCAGCCCGTATCCTTGAGTTGTCGGGGCAGTAATGCATCAAAATATGTCAGAACATGTCAAAACGCCACCATCTATTGCAAGCAAATTGTTGGCGGCGTGGTCGCTTATTCGTTTAAGCGGGTGGTGTGTCAGATTTTGTTTCGGCGGGCCTGAAACTGCTGGTCGATGTTACGTCCTAGGAAATACCCTACCGCGTCTGTCGATGGCCATCTGATTGTCCCCGGGAATGCGTGCCTCTAGGCTGCTGCCCATCGCCGAGTGCTCGGCGTGGTGGGTGTGGTAACCCGCGACACAGGTCTTGATTGAGTACCGTCGCTTGTCATGGCGGCTGTACGTGGGAGGCTTTCGAGCCTGCCGGTGTTCCTGTGTCCGGTTTACCACCCTGCGTACAGCTGCCACCCCTCTCGTGTGGTAACGAGTGAATGTGGCTTCACCATTCAGAGGAGAAGTTCGACATGAAAAAAATAGTACCCGATCCACCACTGGATCAATCCGTTGCCACCGCTAATACCATTTTCGGCAATTGCCAGGCCGGCCACTCTCCGTTGTTCGCCGTGTGCTCCGGCATCGCCGCCCACGATGCGCTGGTACACGCTTCCCTCTATCTGAGCTGCGCTTACGAAACCGGCTACAAAGCCTTCGACGACATTGATCCGGCCAGCAAGAACTTTCTCTGGTCGACCCTGCATTCGGTGGAGATGGCCAAAGGGCTGGTGGAAGCATTGATTGAAGGCATCGAGGACCAGGCACTGGAGCAACGCCAAGGCACTTCGTAGCCTGTGGGAGCGAGCGGGCGGCGCTCCTACAGTCCCCTTTGCCAGGCCATGACGTTTTTCAATCGCCTCGATGACGCTTTCTCCCTTGCCCTGCGACCATCTGTACACGATTCTGTAGGTATCTGCCGTCAACAACTCCCAGCATCGCAGAGGCCTCTATGAAAACTGTGGCACAGCTTCTTAAAACAAAAGCGCAGCAGCACCACCAGGTTCATACCATTGCCCCCGGGCAGATGGTGCTGGATGCCCTCAAGTTGATGGCCGAGAAGAACGTCGGTGCGTTGCCCGTGGTCGAGGGCGGGCAAGTGGTGGGGATCGTCAGCGAGCGCGACTATGCGCGCAAGATGGTGCTCAAGGGCCGTTCATCGGTAGGCACCCCGGTCAGC
The DNA here is from genome assembly GCF_016009175.1 of Pseudomonas alkylphenolica. Classification (GTDB taxonomy): domain Bacteria; phylum Pseudomonadota; class Gammaproteobacteria; order Pseudomonadales; family Pseudomonadaceae; genus Aquipseudomonas; species Aquipseudomonas alkylphenolica_B. Next base: position 23,853 of record NZ_JADUCM010000033.1, on the reverse strand, counting down.
GCGATCATGAGTGCTCCGGTGATCACCGTCGACCCGCACCAGAACATCGACTACTGCATGAACATGATGACCAACAGCCATCTGCGTCACCTGCCGGTGGTGGAGAACGGTGAGCTGTTGGGCCTGTTGTCGATCGGTGACCTGGTCAAAGAGGCCATTGCCGAGCAAGCCAATATGATTGCGCAGCTGGAGCAGTACATTCGCGGCGACTGAATCGCCGCGATACCTCAATCAGCGGTATTCGGTCTCCAGCTCATCGAGCTGGTGATCGAAGCTGCGCAGCCGCGCCGACCAGGTATACACCAGCACTTCCAGGTCACGGTTGAGCACCGCAGCGCCGCCGCGTTTGCTGCTTTGCTGGGAGTCGCACAGGTCAAGTTGGTAGCGCTCGCGGGCCATGGCGGTGGCAACGGTGGAAAGCTCGCGGGCGTTGTCCAGCCAATGGCGGCGGTGGTCGTGGGTTTCGCGGTCGAGTTCCTTGCACTGGCGCTTCAGTGCCTCGAGGCTTTGTTCCAGCGGCGTGCCTTCAAGCTCGCCCATGACTTCCTGGAAGGTTCGCCCCGGTTGCCAGTAGCTGCCCCAGAAGTAGCGGTCGAATACTGTCTCGACCCGGCGCAGGGCAACCTTGGTGTTCCAGATGGCGACCAGCGTGCGGCCTTGCGCCAGCTGGCGTTTGCTCACCCGTAACTGTTGCCAGGCAATCCATGCCAGCGCGGTCAATGCCAGCGCCCCGATCACCCCACCTGCAGCATAGAGAAACACCAGGGCCTGGTTCAGTTGGTAGGCTTCTTTGACACCATAAAAATAACCGACGGTCAGCAAACCCAAGGCAGTCACGGCACACCAGAAACCGACGGCATAGGGATCTTTCATTGCGCTATCCCCCTGTTGTTTTTTTCTGAGCATAGCAACGTAAAACGCCGGTACTGGTGCCGCTCAGCGATTATTTTTTTTCGTGTGCAGGGCCTCGTTGAGTTGGTCGAACATGACCGCCCAATCGCTATCTTCGTTAATACTGTCTTCCAGAAACTTGCGTTGGGCGGGCGTCCAGAAGGTGGCATCAACCAGCTTTACATCGTCCTTGAGCGGCGAGTGACTGGTGATGAACTGCTCTATACCCTCTGGGTCGTCGCGCAGCCCGAGTTGTTTGAACAGTTCGGAAAACTTGTGATTGGTTGCTTCCATGGGTCACTCCTGGAGGCCAGGCCAGTCGTCCACGACGCCAGCCTGGCAGTGGGTTGATCATTAGCAAACCTCACGCACTTCGGCGTTTGGCACCAGTTTCAGGTACTGCGTCATGTTCATGTGGATCAAGTGATCGTGATCGCCCGCCTCTACATAGACATCACCCTGGCGGGTTAGCGTCGGGTCGACCAGCATCCTGATCGAATAGGCATCGCCCAACGCCGGAATGGCACCTCGCTCACAATCGCCAAACAAGTGTGGCAGGTTACTTTCCGAGGTCATGTGCCACTGACCGGTGGCTTGTACCTTGCTCAGGTCGAGGTGACGGTTGGCCGGTAGCACGGCCATCAGGTAGTTGCCGTGACGGTCATCGAGCATGACCGACTTGGCCACGCGCTCTGCAGGTACGCCAGCCATGCGTGCCGACTCAAGGCTGGTTGCCGAGTGCGCGTGAGGAACGATGTCGTAGTCGCAGCCGGCCTTGTCCAGGCATTGCTGCAGGGTCTTTGCCATACGCATGATGCACCTCCGGATACAGCGCCCCCATTTCTGAAGTTTAGGCCGTGCTGCCATGGGCAGCTAAACTTATTGGACACGCACAAACCGGGTGAATTCAGGTGATCGCTCGTTGGTGTCGGCACCTGCTACTGCTGATCTTGCTTGGCACGCTGTCTGGCGGCCAGGCGGCGCCCGGTCAATCGGTGCTGGTGTTGAGTATCAACGACGCGATCGGTCCGGCCAGTGCCGATTATCTGATTCGCGGCCTGCACCAGGCTGCAACCGAGCAGGCCCAACTGGTGGTGATTCGCCTCGACACCCCCGGCGGGCTGGACAGCTCGATGCGCGAGATCATCAAGGCGATTCTGGCCAGCCCGGTGCCCGTAGCCAGTTTCGTTGCCCCCGGTGGTGCCCGGGCGGCCAGCGCCGGCACCTACATCCTTTACGCCAGCCACATCGCGGCGATGGCTCCGGGCACCAACCTTGGCGCTGCTACGCCGGTGCAGCTCGGCGGCCTGCCGGGTACGCCAAAAGACCCCGCCTCGCCGCCGGCTGCACCGCCGGGCGACCAGCAAGCGGCACCGAGCGAGCAGGACACCTTGACCCGCAAACAGGTCAATGATGCCGCCGCCTATATCCGTAGCCTGGCGCAGATGCGCGGGCGCAATGCCGAGTGGGCCGAGCAGGCCGTGCGCGAAGCGGTCAGCCTGCCCGCCAGCGAAGCCCAGCGTTTGAAGGTGGTCGACCTGGTGGCCAACGATCTGCCCGACTTGCTACGCCAGCTCAATGGCAAGTCCCTTGAGGTCAGCGGCAAAACCGTGCAATTGCACACCGACGCAGCCCCGGTGATCGAGCGCCAGCCCGACTGGCGCACGCGTCTGCTGGCGGTGATCACCAACCCCAGTGTGGCGCTGATCCTGATCATGATTGGCGTCTATGGGCTGATGTTCGAATTCATGAGCCCCGGCTCCGGGGTGGGCGGGGTAATTGGCGGCATCTGCCTGTTGCTGGCGTTGTACGCCTTGCAGTTGTTGCCGGTGAGTTATGCCGGCGCCGGGCTGATCCTGCTCGGCGTGGCATTCATGATCGCCGAGGCGTTCATGCCCAGTTTCGGCGTGGTCGGCTTTGGCGGCATCGTCGCGTTTGTGGTGGGTGCGGTGATCCTGATGGACACCGATGTGCCGGGCTTCGGTATTCCGTTGGCGCTGATCCTGTTTCTGGCGCTGTTTTCGGCGTTGCTGCTCGGCGGAGTGCTGGGCATGGCGATAAAGGCCCGACAGCGGGCGCTGGTCAGTGGCGACGCTGGCCTGGTCGGCGGCCTTGCGGTGGTCATGGCGGTCAATGACAGCGATCCGTACCTGGGCTCTGTGCAGGCCCAGGGTGAGCAGTGGCAGGCGCAAAGCCAGACACCGCTGCAGGTGGGGCAACACGTCCGGGTGATCTCACGCAAGGGCGTACTTCTGGACGTTAGCGCCGCTGCCGACGCAGCGGCGCAAGGAGACTGAACATGTTCTTCGAACTGGGTATCGGTGCGTTGCTGGCGTTTGGCGCACTGCTGTTGCTGTCAGCGTTTCGCATCTTGCGCGAATACGAGCGGGGCGTAGTGTTCCAGCTCGGGCGCTTCTGGCGGGTCAAAGGGCCGGGTCTGGTGTTGCTGATTCCGGGTGTGCAGCAGATGGTCCGGGTCGACTTGCGTACCGTGGTGCTCGATGTCCCGCCGCAGGACGTGATTACCCGCGACAACGTCTCGGTCAAGGTCAACGCCGTGCTGTACTTTCGCGTGCTCGACCCGCAAAAGGCGATCATTCAGGTCGAGGACTTTCTCATGGCCACCAGCCAGCTGGCGCAGACCACCCTGCGTGCAGTGTTGGGCAAGCATGAGCTGGACGAATTGCTGGCCGAACGCGAACGCCTGAACCTGGATATTCGCCAGGTGCTGGATGCGCAGACCGATGCCTGGGGTATCAAGGTGGCCAACGTCGAGATCAAGCATGTCGACCTCAACGAATCGATGATCCGCGCCATTGCCCGCCAGGCCGAAGCCGAGCGTGAGCGGCGGGCCAAAGTGATCCATGCCGAAGGCGAGCTGCAGGCCTCGGAGAAACTGATGCAGGCTGCGGAAATGCTCGGGCGCCAGCCGGGCGCCATGCAACTGCGCTACATGCAGACCCTGGGCTCGATTGCCGGCGACAAGTCGTCGACGATTGTTTTCCCGTTGCCGATCGAGATGCTCAAAGGGTTTGTGGATAAGTGAAGCCGACGCAGAGCACGCGGGGCCTGTAGGCGCGTGGCTTGCCCGCGAAAAACGATGACGCGGTGCATCTGGGGCACCGCAGTGCCTGGTTCGCCGGCAAGCCTGGCTCCTACAGTGAAAACGGTCTCTACCAACCGCCACCCAACGCCAGAAACAAGCCGATCTGCCCCATCGCCACCTGGGTATTGGCCATCGCCAGCTGCGCGCGCATGTCGGTGTAGGTGCGTGTCGCCTGCAGGTCCGCCAGGAACGACTCGCGTCCGGCCTGGAAGTAACGGTGAGTCTGGTCTGCCGCTTCTTTTGCCGAACGTTCGGCGTCTGCCAGGGCATCGCGGCGGTCGAGCAGGGCACTGTATTGCGCCAGGCTGGTCTGGGTTTCGCGGATGGCATTGAGCACCACACCGTCAAAGTGCGCCAGCGCCGCCTGGGTCGAAGCCTCGGCTTCGCGAATACGCGCGCGTGTGCCATTGGTCGGCACGTTCCAGGTCAGCGCCGGGCCAAAGCCCCAACGGTTGGTCGACGGCTCGCCGAGGTTGTCGAGGATGCCGATGGTGCCCACCTGGGCGCCAATGCTGATGTCCGGGTACAGCTGGCCGGTCGCCACGCCAATGGTGGCCGTGGCCGCTGCCAGGCTGCGTTCGGCCTGGCGGATGTCCGGGCGGCGCTTGAGCAGGGCGGCACCATCACCCACGGGCAATACCTGGGCGATATGCGGCAACTCGGCACACTCGGCGGTGCCGGCAGGCAACTGCGCCACCGGCTTGGCCAGCAACATCGACAAGGTATACAGGCCCGCTTCACGGGCGGCCTGATAACGCGGCAGTTCTGCACGCAACGATTTGAACTGGGTTTGCGAGCGGGTTACCTGGGTTTCGTCGCCACGGCCTGCGTCACGCAGGCGCTGGGTCAGGGTCACGCTCTGCTCTTGCAGGTCGAGGGACTCACGGGCGATGTGGTACTCCTCGTTGGCCGCGCACACCTGGGTGTAGGCCCGCACCACATCGGCGACCACGGTGATACGCGCGGTATCGGCAGCGGCCTGGGTCGCATCGGCATTGGCCTTGGCCGCCTCCACCCCACGCTTGAGGGTGCCCCACAGGTCGAACTGGTACGACGCACTGATGATCGCTTCGCCAATGTTTGCCACCGGCACTTTTTCCGGCAACAGAAACGCCTCGCCAGACTCCTGCAAGCGCTGGGCGCCCAGTTTCACCCCGGCGTTGAAACCACCACGGGCCTCGGCTTCTTCGACCTGGGCACGGGCACGGGCGATATTGGCGGCCGCTATACGCAACTCGGTGTTGGCATCCAGGGCCTGGCTGATCAGGCTGTTGAGGCGTTGATCGTGATACAGGTGCCACCAGTTTTGCGGAACGGGCGCCGAGACCACGCTATCGGCGTCCTGGCGCAGTTCACCTTGCAGGTCGCTGCGCTGGATGGCCGCGTCCTTGGGCAACTGGTAATCCGGACCGACCATCTGGCACGCCGAAAGCAGCAGGCTCACACCGAATAACGACAGGCGTTTCATGGCTTGCTGTCCTCGATGATCGACACGGTCGCGGTGCGCCCGGCGATCATGCGAAAGTCCTGCGGCACTTCATCGAAGGCGATGCGCACCGGAATGCGCTGGGCCAGGCGTACCCAGCTGAAGGCCGGGTTGACGTTGGGCAGCAGGTTGGCGCCGCTGACCCGGTCGCGGTCTTCAATGCCTGCGGAAATGCTCTGCACGCGGCCTCGCAGGCGGGTGTTGTCGCCAAGTACGCGAATGTCCACGGCCTGGCCGATATGGATACCACCCAGCTTGGTTTCTTCGAAGTAGCCATCGACGTGGTAGGAGTTGCTGTCGACCACAGAGAGCACCGGCTTGCCGGCGCTGACGAACTCATGGGCGCGGGGGGCGCGGTCGTTGAGGTAGCCATCGACCGGGCTGCGTACCACCGAGCGGTCCAGGTTGAGCTGGGCGGCGTCCACCGCCACCTGGGCTTCGGCCAGCGCCGACTGCGCCCGAGCTTCGCGCGACTGGCTCTCTTCCAGCTGTTCCTGGGCAACCAGGTTACCCAGCCCGCGGTTGCGTCGTGCTTCCCGCTGGGCCTGAGCCAGGGTTTCCTTGCGTTCGGCCTGGGTGGCCTGGGCGTGGCGCAGGGCCAGGCGGAAGCGGTCCTGGTCGATGGTGAACAGCACGTCACCGCGCTTGACCACCTGGTTGTCGCGTACCGACACCTCCTGAACCAGCCCGGACACGTCCGGGGCGATCTGGATCACATCGGCGCGGATGTGGCCGTCACGGGTCCAGGGCGCGTACATGTAGTAGAGGACCATCTGCCAGACCAGTACGGTCGCCAGCGTCACTACCAGCAGGGTCAGGACCACGCGGCCCAGGGTCAACAAAGGTTTTTTCATGGCAGCATCAGGCTTCGGCAAAAGTGGTCGACGGTGCCAAGCAGCACGGCGTAGAGCGCAACGTTGAACAGCGCCCGGTGCCAGACCAGGCGGTAGAAATGAAGTCGGGTGAGCACGGCATGCACCCCGAGAAACAGCAGGTAGGTGAGCACCATCATCACCAGCAGCGTCGGCAGAAATACCCCGCTGATATCCAGTTCACCAATCACAAGGGGGCTCCATCGATGCCATAAGGCAGTTGCGGCTGGTCATGGGAGGGGTCGAGCACCACTTCCACACCCGGCAACAGCGCCAGGCGCAATCCGCTCAAGGCGTGCAGCAGCTGGACACGGGCCTCGGCATTGCCGGCCAGGTCTTCAAGGTTCAAGGCGCGTCGCGCGCGCTCCATGTTTTGCAACAACGCCTGTGGCGCGTGCAGGCGCTGGTGGGCATCCAGGCAGGCCTGAAAATGCTCCCCGACTTCCGCCACCACACGTTCGAGCAACTGCCGCGGCTCGGCGCCGACCCTCGGCATGTAGGCCAGCAGGTCGAGCAGGCACAGGCCGGCGCGCAGATCGCGCAGTGCGGTACCGGTGTCCTGGCCGGTCTGGGTCAGGCGTGGCAGGTGTTGCATCAGCCGGTCCAGCATCTGCACACCGAGGCGGCGGTGCTCGGCCAGGGTCGCCGGTTGGGTCATGCTGACGATGTCGCGCCAGCTGAAGCGGGTCAGGCGTTTTGCGGCCAGCTCGACGCCGAAGGGGCGCATCACCAGGGTCCAGATAAAGGCGAACAGCAGCCCCACGGGCCCGGCAAGGTTGGCGTTGATGAAGGTGAAGAAGTTGGCGTCGTAGGCACCCTGGATGCTGATGAACGAGGCGGTGTTGACGATGGTCAGCAAGGTGCCGAGGTAAAACTGCGGCTGGACGGTTAGCGTGCCGACGCAAATGAACGGCACGGCGAAGGCCAGCACCAGCATCGGGAAGTCGTGCAGGTTAGGCAGCACCAGGAACAGGTAGAGGCTGGCGAACACCACCGACACTGCGGTCCAGAAGAAGAACCGGTAGATCTGTGGTGCCGGGTCGTCCATGGCGGCGAAGAAGCTGCAGGCCACGGCGGCGAGAATCACCGCGCTGGCGCCATCGTTCCAGCCCAGGAGAATCCACAGGGTCGTCGCGGCAATGATGGCGGTGACGGTGGAGAACACCGAATAGAGCATCAAGCCGCGGTCGAAGAACGGCGTCAGCCGGCCCAGGCGCCAGTGGCGGTACACCGCTCGCCAGGGCGACTGGTCTTCGTTTTTGATTGCGTGCTGCAGGCTGCAGCAGTCTTGCCACAGGTCGACCCATTCGGCCAGTCGGTACAGGGCATTGGACAGCAGCAGCGAGGCGCGTTCGTCCAGGGCCGCGGCGCTGGGTTGCAGGTGCTCAAGCTCGGCGCGCAGGGTTGACCAGCGGCTGGGCGAGGCATCGGTGGCGGTACCTTTCAGCCAGTCGCGGGCATGTTCGAGCAGGGGTTTGAGCAGGTTGGCCTGTTCCGGTGCGCGGGCTTCGAGGGCCAGCAAGGCATCATCCAGGCCGTCAACTACTGGCAGCAGGTGGATCATGCGGCCACGCAGTTCGCGGGCATTTTTTACCGTCTGCGGGCGTGCGCCTTCGTGGGACAACTGGCCGATCATGGTTTCCAGCGAGTTGAACGTGGCGACCATCGCCGCTCGCGATGGGCCGACGTTTTCCGCCGTCGCCTGGCGGGCGAGAAAGTTGTCGCTGTAGCGCATGGCTTCGTTGAACCAGTTGCCGGTGGCGCCGACCAGCACCGGGGTCAGGCGGCGCGGCCAGAAAATGGCCCCGACCACCGCGGCACAGACGATACCCAGGCAGATTTCCTGAGCCCGGGAGGAGGCGACGTCGAACACCATCAGCGGGTTGTCGACCACCGGCAGGGCAATCATCGGCAAGGTGTAGCCGGCCAGCATCAGGGCATAGCTGTTGGCGGTGCGCAGGTGCAGCGAAAGATAAAGCAAAGTGCCTGTCCACAAGGCAATCGCCACCGTCAGCAACACGGGCGCCTGCACCAGCAGCGGCACCATGAACACCGCGCCGGCCGCGCCGAGCAGTGTGCCCAAGGCGCGATACAGGGCTTTGGAGCTGGTGGGGCCGACAAACGGGCTGGAGACGATGTAGACCGTGGCCATCGCCCAGTAGGGGCGTGGCAGTTGCAGTTGCAGGGCGATGTACAGGGCAATCATCGAGGCCGCGAAGGTGCGCACGCCGTAGAACCAGTCGCGTGCCGGGGGCAGGGTGCTGAAAAAGCCCTTCACGATGGCACGCTCGCCGTGCCTTGCGTGGCAGCCTCGAAGGCACGTAGCACACGCAGGGTGGCCAGCAGGTCGGCTTCGTCGATGTTGTGTAGCACCTCGCGGCGCAGGCGCACCAGTTCAGCCTCGATGGCTTCGGCCAGTGCACGGCCACTGGCGGTCAGGCTCAGGGCTTTGGCGCGGCGGTCCACAGGGTCTTCGGTGCGGCACACAAAGCCTGCGTGGCAAAGTTGATCAAGCAGACGCACCAGCGAGGGGCTTTCCAGGCCGGCGGCCGGGGCGACTGCCACCTGATGCACACCGTCGCCCAGGCGTTCGATCATCAGCAACGGCATGGCGCAGGCTTCGGAAATACCGTAGCCGGCCACGGCCGCCTGGCAGATGCGCCGCCAGTGTCGGCCGGCCACCACCATTGCGCTGCTGACGTTCATTTGCAGGGCGTCGAGAGTCATGAGGGAGGAATCATCGCTATATTCATAGTTTGCTAACTATCAATTTTCTTCGATCGACACCTCCGCCGTCAAGCAGGCAGGACAGGAGGCACCCTCAGGACTGTAGTTGATCGTCGAGCTTCATGGTCAGCGCCAGGGTACTGCCCATGGCAATGGCCTGGTCGCGCCAGAACAGGTAGCGCAATGCGTTTTGACACGTGCTGAAGTGCACCGCCAGCTCTTCGGCGGCCTGCACCACACCTGCCACGGCAGCCAGTTCCAGCCAGTACACACCGGCCTTCTCATCGGCGGTGACGTTTTGCCCGTACAGCAGCCGGTAACCCACTTCAAACCGGCAGCGCGCTTCACCGCGCTGAGCGCCACGCAGGAACCAGCGATAGGCCAGTTGCAGGTCGACGGTCCATTCCTGCACGTCGCTGTCGCAGATTTCTTCTTCATACAGGTCGCCCAGTGCCGCAGCCGCCTGGTCCAGGCCGCGCTCGAAGGCTTGCTGGTAGTTCTCGCTCGCGCTGGCGTAGGAGACGTCCACACCTTTGCCGAAATAATACTGCTGGCCCAGGTTGAACCAGGCGGCGGCACTGCCTTGCAGCGCAGCCATGCGCAACAGGTGGCTGGCCAGGGTCGGATCGGCCCGCCAGTATTTGCCATTGAGCCAGATCCAGCCCAGATCGTTGAGTGCCGTGACGCTGCCGTCGAGGGCCTGCGCGCGCAGGTCGGCGTACAGCGCTTGGAGGTCGGTGGTTTCTTCCAGACGGCTGATCAGCACAAAGCTCTCACCCAGCGCCGCCCGCTGGCTGGGCATGCCCACGCCGGCATACAACCGCTCCAGCTGACCCGTGCGACCGGGCACAGGAATGACACGCTCGGGCAGTAGACGCTCGAGCAGGGGGTAGATGTTGCTGGCAGCTGACATGTTCATCCTCATTGAACCGCCCGCCGTACAGAAGGCGGGTGTAATGAGGCGTGATTCTGCGCAGCGTCACGACAAAACCTGTCGCGAACGGTTGGGTTGAGGCAAATCAATTGCTTCATCCTTGAGTTGACAGATAAATGGCCAATTGCCATATCTTTCCACTAGGACCATGCTACAACCGCAAGCCTAGACAAGGACGCCGCCTTTTGCCCTCTGCTACCACCCGCGCCACCCTCAGCCGTCAATGGGAACTGCTGCGCCAGTTACCCAGCCGCTCTCCCGGGATTACCAGTGCTGAAATGGTTGCCCGGTTGCAAGATGCAGGTTTCTCCATCAGCAAGCGCAGTATCGAACGCGACCTCAACGAGCTGTCGTTGATCTTTCCGCTGGAACGCAATGACAAGAGCATTCCCTACGGCTGGCACTGGGCGGCAACCGCCTACGGCGACATGCGTCAGCAGGCGGTGCAGCGCTTTCGCCAGCTACGCACGCCGGACAATGCCGCTGACGGTCTGCGTGACGTCGACCTTCAGGCGTGCCTGCTCAGCGAAGCCCTGCAGCCGGTTGAGACCGACAGGATCGAGTTGCAGCTGTGGATAAGTGACAACCTGGCGCGTCAGGTGCGTGACGCGCCGCTTGCGGCAGACATGCAGTTCACCCAGCTTGAGCGTGGCCAGCGATTGCGTGCCGTGGTCAGCAACAGCTGGCAGTTGCGCTGGTGGCTGCTGAGCCAGGGCGACAGCCTGATCGTCGAGCAACCTTTGGCCTTGCGCCAGCAGATCGCCGACACCCTGAGCAATGCGGCGGCGCAGTACAGCGACTAGCGCTGCATGCCCCAGCGGCGCACGGTGATGCGCTCCAGGCTGTTGAACACCAGGCTCTCTACCAGCAGGCCGATCAGAATCACCACTGCCAGCCCGGCAAAGACTTTGTCGGTGTACAACTCGTTGCGGTTCTGGAAGATGTACCAGCCCAGGCCACCCTTGCCGCTGGTAGCGCCGAACACCAGTTCGGCGGCAATCAGCGTGCGCCAGGCAAAGGCCCAGCCGATCTTCAGGCCGGAGAGAATCGACGGCAGTGCGGCCGGGATCAGGATATGCAGCACCAGGCGCAGGCCTCGCAGGCCGTAGTTTCGCCCGGCCATACGCAAGGTTTCCGACACGCCGAGAAAGCCGGCATAGGTGTTCAGCGCCAAGGCCCAGAGCACCGAATGCACCAGGACAAAAATCAGGCTGTTGTCGCCCAGGCCGAACCAGAGCAAGGCCAGCGGTAGCAGGGCGATGGCCGGCAAGGGGTTGAACATTGAGGTGAGCGTGCTCAGCAGATCGCGGCCGAACTGGGTCGATACGGCCAGGCTGGTCAGGCCGAAGGCCAGGACGATACCGAGCAGATAGCCCTTGAGCAGCACCACCAGCGAGACACCGACCTTGGCCGGCAACTCACCGCTGAGCAAACCGTCATACAGCGCTGCCGCCGTCTGCAGGAAACTGGGCAAGAGCAGGTCGTTGCCCTGGTAGCGGGCGACGGCTTCCCAGGCCAGTGCCAGCAACACCAGTATCAGTCCTTTGCGCAGCCAGCCCTGCTGCCACAAGCGCTGGCCAAGTGGCAGTGCGCGCTCGACGGGCACGCTGAGCAGCGGCTCAAGAACAATTTCGTACTCCTGACGCGGTGTCGTGGAGGTGGTCATGGCAAAACTCCCGGTCAGTAGGCAATACGAATATCGGCGAAACCCAGCGTCGGGTCATGCTCGACCTGAGCGTCATCGTCGAACAAGAGGCGATGAATGCGTCGCGCCGAGGCCTGGAAGTCGCTGGCGCCAAGGCTCTGCAGGTCGTACTGGTGGCTGTGGATTTCGGCGCGCACCCGCCCCGGATGCGGCGACAGCAGGAGGATGCGATTGCCTACCACCAAGGCCTCTTCAATCGAGTGGGTGACGAACAGCAGGGTGAAGCGCACCTCTTCCCATAGCAGGAGCAATTCCTCCTGCATTTTGCGTCGGGTCAGGGCGTCGAGGGCGGCGAAGGGCTCGTCCATCAACAGGACTTTCGGCTGCATGGCCAGGGCGCGGGCAATGGCGACCCGGGCTTTCATGCCGCCCGACAAGGTATGCGGGTAAGCATCGGCAAACCCGCCCAGGCCGACTTTCTCCAGGTAGTGCAATGCCCGTGCTTCAGCCTCTTTGCGCTTGAGCGTGCCGGAAGCCAGCAACGGGAACATTACGTTCTGTTTAACGGTTTTCCACGGTGGCAGTTGGTCGAACTCCTGGAACACCACGATGCGGTCTGGCCCCGGGCCGTGCACCGCCTGGCCCTGCAGGCGGATCTGACCTTCCTGCGGTTCGATGAAGCCTGCGACCGCCTTGAGCAGGGTCGATTTTCCGCAGCCGGAGGGGCCGAGCAGAACAAAGCGGTCGGCCTTGTCCACTTCGAAGTTGACCTGGTGCGTGGCACGCACCACGCGTTGCGCGGTGCGGTATTCCAGGCTGACGTTATCCACCTGCAGCAGCGGTGGCGTGGCGACGCTGCTCAACTTGCTGGCCGTGTGGCCTTGCAATGGGGTGTTCATCCGGTTCAGCTCCCTTGCAGCGGCTTTTCGTCCTGGAAGAAGTAGTCTTTCCAGGATTCGGGTTTGTGCTTGATCGCCCCCACGCGGTACAGGAACTCGGCCAGCGGGTAGGTGTTTTTCGGTGTCACGCTGAATTCGTACTGCGGGTTGTCGATGATCTTGAGCAGGGCGTCGCGATCGATCTTGGCCTTGGTCACGCGAATGTAGGTGTCGGCTGCTGCGGCCTTGTCGTTCTGGGCAAAGTCGGCGGCTTCGGCCAGGGCATCAACGAAGGCTTTGTAGGTCTTGGGGTTGTCGTTGCGGAATTTTTCGGTGGCGAACAGCACCGTTGGTGAGTTTGGGCCGAGCAGGTCGTAGGTGTTGAGCACCACGTGCACGTCCTTGTTGGCCAGCACCTGGTCCTGGAACGGCGGGTTGGAGAAGTGCGCGTTCAGCTCAGTGCCGCCAGCCAACAGGGCGGCGGTGGCGTCAGGGTGTGGTACGGCGAGGGTGTACTTGTCCAGGCGGGCGTATTCCTTGTCGCCCCATTGCTTGGCCGCTGCGTACTGGAGAAAGCGCGACTGCACCGAGACACCCACGGCTGGCAGGGCGATGCGGTCTTTCTCGGTGAAGTCGGCGATGCTCTTCACCTTCGGGTTGTTGCTGACCAGGTAGTAGGGGAAGTTGCCCAGTGAGGCGACGGCCTTGACGTTCTGCCGGCCCTGGGTGCGGTCCCAGATGGTCAGCAAGGGGCCGACGCCGGCCCCGGCAATGTCGATCGAGCCGGACAACAGCGCGTCGTTGATCGCGGCACCGCCGGAAAGCTGGGTCCAGTCGACCTTGATGTCGATGCCCTGTTCCTTGCCGTGTTTCTCGATCAGGTTCTGGTCACGCACCACGTTGAGCAATAAATAGACAATGCCGAACTGTTCGGCGATGCGGATTTCACCTTCGGCCTGGGCCGTAGCCGGGGCGACGAGGCTGCCGGCAAGCAGGCTGACACCCAGGCCGATACTGGCCGCCAGGCGGCTGATTGACTTGTGCATGCTGTACTCCTTGACTCGTATCAGAACGGGGCGTCGCCCTGGATGGTGGTGCGGTACAGCTTGCGGCGCAGGTGTGCGGGGCAGCCTGCGGCCAGGTGAATGAGCGAACGGTTGTCCCAGAACACCAGGTCGTGGGGCTGCCACTGGTGGCGGTAGATGTTCTGCTCCAGCACGCTGTGGGCATACAGCTCGGTGAGGATCTGCCGGCTTTCGTCGTCCGGCAGGCCGACGATGCGGGTGGTGAACCCCTCGCTGACGAACAAGGCTTTGCGACCGTTTTCCGGGTGGGTACGCACAACCGGGTGGACCACTTCCTGAACCTGGGCCAGTTGCTCGGCGGTCAGGGTAGGGCGCCAGTTGCCTTCGAATTTGGTTTCGCTGTAGCGGGCGGTGTAGGAGTGCGCCGCGTTGCGGCCTTCTACGGCCTTGCGCAAGGCGTCGGGCAAACCGTCCCAGGCTTTGTGCATGTCGGCGAACAGAGTGTCGCCGCCTTCGCTGGGGAGTTCCTGGGCATGCAGCATCGACCCCAGGCTCGGCAGTTCTTTATAGGAGAGGTCCGAGTGCCAGAACTTGCCGGCATCGCCCAGGCCAATGTTCTGGCCGTTTTCGACGATGTTGGAAACGATGAGGATTTCCGGGTGGCCCGTTAGCAGGAACTGTTTGAGCACGTGGATCTGCAGCACGCCGAAACGGCGGCTGAAGGCGATCTGTTGCTCGGGGGTGATGCGCTGGTCGCGAAAAACCAGGACATGGTGCTCGAGATGTGCCCGGTGGATTCGGGAAAAATCGTCGGCGCTGACGGGTAAGGACAGGTCCAGGCCGATGATCTCGGCGCCAACGGCGCCGCTGAACGGCAGGATTTCGAAGGCTTGCTGCTGTGCGCTGTCGTTGGACGACAAGGCGATAGAGGCCACTGACATGATTCACTCCCACGCAGAGCGCGCCCAAGGGTGCGCGCATCGATCAGAAACTCACGGGGTTCCGTGTTGGTTCGGTCGTGCGGCGCGCCGATTGGTCGGCAGGTACGCAGGGGAGTGACTATAAAGTCATAAGAGATATATTTTAAATATCTTTAATGCATAAGCATATCGTCGCAATCATCGCGGATAAATCCGTTCCTACAGGTCGGCGGTGTACCTCAACCTGTAGGCGCGTGGCTTGCCCGCGAAAAACGATGACGCGGTGCATCAGGGGCACCGCGGTGCCTGGGTTCGCCGGCAAGTCGGAACGCCGCCCGCTAGCTCCTACGTCGATGTCCTACAGGCGGCGGACCGCCACGATCGGCTCAACGCTCGCGCAATGCTTCGGCGCGGGCGCGGATGATCGGCTTGAGCAGGTAGCTCAGCACGCTTTTCTTGCCGGTGATGATGTCCACCGACGCGACCATCCCCGGGATGATCAGCAGCGGCTTGTCGTCACTGCCCAGGTGGCTGCGCTCGGTGCGCAGCTTGATCACGTAGAAGGTGTTCTTGTCTTCGTCGGTGATGGTGTCGGCGCCGATCTGTTCCAGCTTGGCTTTCAGGCCGCCGTAAATGGTGAAGTCATAGGCAGTGAACTTGACCATGGCCTCCTGGCCCGGGTGCAGGAAGGCAATATCCTGCGGGCGGACACGCGCTTCGACCAGCAGGGTGTCATCCAGCGGGACGATTTCAACCAGGTCGCTGCCCGGCTGGATCACCCCGCCGACAGTGTTGACCAGCAGCTGCTTGACGATACCGCGCACCGGCGAGGTAACGAGGGTCCGGCTGACCCGGTCGTCCAGGGCTTTGCCGGTGGCTTGCGCCTTGCTCAGGTCGGTGCGGGCTTCGTTGAGCTGAGTGAGGGCGTCACTGCGGAATTTTCCGCGTGTTTCGTCGATCTTGCGTTCCACTTCCTTGATCGCCGATTCTGCGCGCGGAATTGCCAGCGAAGTGGCATCCAGCTGGCCACGGTTCTCGACTTCGGCACGCTTGAGGCGCAGCACTTCAACCTGAGAGATGGCGCCCTGGGCCACCAACGGCTCGGACATCTGAATTTCCTGACGCAGCAGCTGCAGGCTGTTGCGGTATTGACCCTGCTTGGAACTGAATTCGCGCAGCTCTTGCTGGCGCTGCACAAGTTGCTCCTGCAGGCCGCCAATTTCGTCCTGCAACTGTTGGCGACGGCTCTGGTACAGGGACTCTTCGTTGGCGGCCTGGCTTGGCGCGGCCTTGCGGATCTCTTCGTCGACCTTCAGCGGCCGGTCTTCGACTTCGGCGCTCAGGCGCTCTACGCGCAGGGCCATGGCCAGGCGATCGGCTTCGGTTTCACCGACGTTGGACACAAAACGGGTGTCGTCCAGACGCAGCAACGGCGCACCCACTTCGACGATCTCGCCTTCTTTGGCGTAGATCTGCGCAACGATCCCGCCTTCCAGGTTCTGGATCTTCTGCAGTTTCGACGATGGAATCGCCTTGCCTTCACCGCGGGTGACTTCGTCGATGATCGCGAAGTTAGCCCACAGCCCCAGGAACAGGAAGAAGCCGATCACGCCCCAGATGGTCAGGCGCACAATGCGCGGTGCATCCTCGATCAGGGCCTTGTTGACCTCGGGCAGCGGCTGGCCGCTGAGCGACTCCGAGCCTTTGAAATACTTGCGCAGGCTGTTTTTGATCTGGCCCATATCCACCTTAAGCAACACTGATCTGCCCCTTTTTCAGCGCGTCCATAACAGCGGCTTTCGGGCCATCCGCAACAATCTGCCCGCGGTCAACGACGATCAAGCGGTCGACCAGTGACAACAACGAAGCCCGGTGGGTTACCAGCACCACGGTCTTGCTTTCGATGACCGCTTGCAGGCGTTGCTTGAGGCGTTCTTCGCCGGTGTTGTCCATGGAACTGGTGGGTTCGTCGAGCAACAGGATCTGCGGGTTGAGCAAGAGTGCCCGGCCCAGGGCGACGTTCTGGCGCTGGCCGCCGGAAAGGTTCTGGCCGCGCTCACCCACCTGCAGCTCGTAGCCTTGCGGGTGCAAACGGGCAAACTCGTGCACACCGCTGAGCTCGGCGGCCTGCAGGACCATTTCGTCGTCGACATAGCGCGCGCCGCTGACCAGGTTGTCGCGCAGCGTACCTGCCAGCAGCTGGATATCCTGCGGCACGTAACCGATGTTGTGGCGCAGCTCGCTGACGTCGATCTGGCGGATGTCCACGCCATCGACCAGCAAAGAGCCACTATCGGCTTCGTACAGGCCGACGATCAGCTTGGCCAGCGAGCTTTTACCTGAGCCGCTACGGCCGATGATGCCGATTTTCTCGCCGGGGCGAATGGTCAGGGAAATGCCCTTGAGGGCAGGGTTCTGCTGATTCGGGTAGGTGAAATCTACGCTGCGGAACTCGATGGCACCCTGCAGCACCTGACGGCTCAGCGGCCGCTCCTCAAAGTTGCGCTCTTGTGGCAGCTCCATCATCTGGTCGGTGGAGACCATGGTGACTTTCGCCTGCTGATAGCGGGTCAGCAACCCGGACAGTTGGGCCAGCGGGCCCAGTGCGCGGCCACTGAGCATGTAGCAGGCAATCAGGCCGCCCATGCTGAGGTTGCCGGCCATGATCTGGTACACACCGGCACAAATCAACGCGACACCGGCCAGTTGCTGGATCAGCAGGGTGATGTTCATGGCCAGGCCCGACAGCACCTTGACCCGCAGCTCCAGGCGGCTGAGGGTGCCGATGGTCTGCTCCCACATGTACTGGCGTTCGCTTTCGGCGTTGTTGACCTTGACCGCATCGAGCCCGGCGAGGGTTTCGATCAGGCTCGACTGGCGCTCGGAGGCCAGGGCCATGGTCCGCTCCAGGGTGGCGACCAGCGGTTTTTGCAAGGCATAGCCAATGCCCAGGGCCAACGGGAAGGCAATGATCGGAATCCACACCAGGTGGCCGCCGATGATGGCGATCACCAGCAGAATCAGGAGGGTGAACGGCAAGTCGATCAAGCTGGTCAGGGTCAGCGAGGCGAGGAAATCGCGCAGGCCCTGGAACTCGTGGATGTTCTGGGCAAAGCTGCCGACCCGCGCCGGCCGGTACTTCATCGACATGCCAACGATGCGTTCGAACAGCGTGGCCGAAATGATCAGGTCGGTTTTCTTCCCGGCAAGGTCCAGGCACAGGCTGCGCAGGCCCTTGAGGATCAGGTCGAACAGATAGGCGCCGGTGATCCCGACAGCCAGCACCCACAGGGTGGAGGTGGCCTGGTTGGGCACCACGCGGTCGTACACGTTCATCACGAACAGCGGCGCGGCCAGGGCGATCAGGTTGATCACCAGGCTGGCGGCGATGGCGTCGATATACAGCCAGCGGCTGCGCTTGAGTGTGTCGCGGAACCAGGAGCGGGCGCGGGGGATGAGGTTGCCGTGATTGACGTCGAATTTGTGCTGCGGTTGCGCAAAGAAGACGCGCCCGCTGTAGTCGCTCTGCAGGGCCTCGCGGCTGACATGCACTTCGCCACCATCGCTCTCGCTGAGCAGCAGTCGCGCGGTATCGTCATTTTCCCAACCAAGCAGGACCGTGCTACGGCCATCTTTGAGCAGCAGCATGGCCGGCATGGCGATGGCCGGGATCTGCTCCAGCTTGCGCTGCAACAGGCGCCCCTGCAGGCCTGCACGGGCTGCGGCGCGTGGCAGCAGCTCGGGGGTCAGGCGTTGTTCCGGCAACGGCAGGCCGGTGGTCAACATCGCCCGGCTGGCCGGCTTCTGGTGCAGCACACAGAGTGATAGCAGGCTGTCCAGCAACGGATCATCGTGCTGGCTGCGTGGATCATGGCTGAGTTGGACTCGACTGACTTCTGATTCCACGCGGCTTCTCTTGATGTTTGCGGTTGGCGTTTAAGGCGAGCCTCAGTTCATGCCTGGCAGGCTCACACGGGGCTTCATATCGTTCTGCACAACAGTGGCCATCGGTGCGACAACACCCTGGCTTTTGAGCAGCTGGCCAATGGTCGCCTTGATTCGGTACTGAGTAAACAGCTGAATGTTCTTCACTTCAGTCAGACGACGCTGTGCAGTGAAGAGTTCGTTTTCGCTGTCGAGCAAGTCGAGCAACGTGCGTTCGCCCAGGCTGAACTGCTTCTGGTAGGCGGTACGTACGTTATTGCTGTGGTCGACATATTGCTGGGCAATAGGCAATTGCGCGTTGGCGTTTTCCAGAGCATTCCATGCCAGGCCTAATTCTTCATTGAGCTGGCGCAAGGCATTGTTACGAATGTCCAGCGCCTGATTGGTCAGATACGACTTGGATTCCAGGTCAGCCTTGTTGCTGCCGCCGGAGTACAAGTTGAAGCTCATACGCAGCATAGCCTGCCATTCGTTGTTGTGACCGTTCAGGCCATCGATATCGTTATCTGCCGTCCGTCCGAGTTCTGCATCGAATCGTGGATAGAAAGTAGACTTCGCCGCGTCATATTGCTTCTCGGCCGCTGCGATATCGGATTCTGCCGAGCGCAGGATCGGGCTGCTTTCGACCATTTGCTGGCGGGCTTCGTCGAGGTTGGCCGGCAGCAGGTCGACAAACGGTGCAGGCGCGCTCAGCTCGTCG
The DNA here is from genome assembly GCF_016009175.1 of Pseudomonas alkylphenolica. Taxonomy (GTDB): domain Bacteria; phylum Pseudomonadota; class Gammaproteobacteria; order Pseudomonadales; family Pseudomonadaceae; genus Aquipseudomonas; species Aquipseudomonas alkylphenolica_B. The sequence goes on along the minus strand of NZ_JADUCM010000033.1, from coordinate 4,724 downwards.
GGCATTTGCCCGACCACGCTGAGGTAGTTGGTCTTGGCATCCGCCAGGTTGGTCTGCTCGGTGATCAGGTTGTTACGGGCCTGGGCCAGGCGCGCTTCGGCCTGGTCAAGGTCGGCCAGGCGGCCCACGCCACGGGAGGTGCGCAGCTTGATCTGGTCGTAAATGCGTTCGTGGCTGCGCAGGTTGTCTTCTGCCAGACGCACCATTTCCCGGCGGGTCAGGACATCCAGGTACACCTGGGCAACGGTCAGGGCCGTGCGCTCGGAGGTGCCCAGCAAGGAATAGGCGCGGGCGTTGACGGTGGCTTGTTGGCGGCCCACTTCGCTGGAAGTGGCAAAACCGTCAAACACCATCTGCCGCAGGCGCAGGCTGGACTCGCCACGGTTGAGTGTTTCCCAGCGGTTGCCAGTGCTCGGGCTGTCGGTTCCTTCGCGGCCATAGCCGGCCAGCACATCGACCTTCGGCAGGTAGCCACCCTTGGCGGCTCGCAGCTGATAGTCGGCAGCGATGCGGCTGTTGACGCCGGCCTGGATCTCCGGGTGTACATCGAGGGCTTTTTGCATCGCTTCGGGCAGGCTTTGTGCTTGTACGAAACTGGCTGCAAGGGCGAAAGGAATAACAGTGAACAATGAAGCGCGCATTTTTACTTTTTTCCTGGGGACACCATGTCCCAAATCACAGCAAAAGACCGTTGCTGCATCCGAAAATGGCAACCGGGAAGACGTAAAGTCGGGAACTTGCGAAGAGGTACAAGGACGTACGCAGGAAGCTTGGCAGCCGCTTAAATATCAATGTGACATTACAGGGCTGATTGTTTAGGATGGCAAGAAGAAGGTCAATACTTTGGCATAAACTAAATAGCCAATTGTTATTGACATAAAATTGACGCCAAAAGCGTCTGCATAACCAACATTCAAATTCCATCAATAGCGGCAATTCAGCGCCGCCAGGGCATGGAAGCCAAACAGATCGGGTAGATCGGAGCGTCCAATGAGCAGTGTTGTTGCCATCGTCAAAAGCATTGTTGGTCAAGTTATCGCCGTATCCCCGGAAGGGGCCCGCCGGGTTCTCATCGAGGGCGACCGTCTGTTTGCAGGCGATCAGGTCCTGACGGGCCTGGCAGGCGCCGTGACCCTGGAGCTGGCTGACGGCCGCACCCTGGACCTGGGGCGCGATACGCAATGGAGCGCCGATGCGCCCGACAGCAGTACCGACCTGACGGCAGCCACCGCCCAGGCCGCGCCGTCGGTTGAAGAGCTGCAGCAGGCCATCGCCGCTGGTGCTGACCCGACGACTGAACTGGAAGCCACGGCCGCCGGCCCGTCCGCGGGTGGATCGGGTGGCGCCGTTGGTGGTGGCCACAGTTTCGTGATGCTCGATGCCACCGCAGGCTCGGTGGACCCCACCATTGGTTTCCCGACGGCCCCGATCGACTTCGCCATCGCCGACAACCGCGAAGAGCTGGGCGACCTTACCGCCAACACTGCCTTGACCACGGCCCCTGATGCTGAAACAGGGCTTACCCTGACGGCTACGCCTTCGATTACCGAAGCCGGTGGCGTGATCACCTATACCGCAACACTGGGTCAACCACCTCTGACTGACCTGACGGTGACGCTGTCCAACGGGCAGGTCATTGTCATCAGTGCCGGGCAGACCACCGGTAGCGTCAGCGTGACCATCCCGCCGAATGACACGGTGTATCTCGATCCGGGCGAAATTTCTGTAACCATCACCGGGACCAACGGTGGTGGTTTGGTCGTCAATCCAGACCCAACTCCGGCCGTGACACAAATCACTGACACCATCGACACCACTACCGTGTCAGTGACGGCAAACCCAGCTAAAGAAGGCGATGCAAACGTCACCTTCAACTTCCAGCTGAGCAACCCGCCACAAGGCACGACCACCCTCACCGTTAAAGTCGGTGAAACCACTTACACCGTGAACGTTGATGCCAGCGGTAAAGGCACCTTGGTTGTTCCGAACACCAACGGCGAAGACGCCTATCAAGATGGCAGCACCCTGACGGCAACCGTCACTGGGGTCAATGGCGGCAACTACGAAGCCACCAACCTGACCGGCGCGACTGCAACGGCCGATGTTAAAGATACCATCGACACAACAACCGTGGCGGTGACCGCTGACCCAGCTAAAGAAGGCGATGCAAACGTCACCTTCAACTTCCAGCTGAGCAACCCGCCACAAGGCACGACCACCCTCACCGTTATAGTCGGTGAAACCACTTACACCGTGAATGTTGATGCCAGCGGTAAAGGCACCTTGGTTGTTCCGAACACCAACGGTGAAGACGTCTACAAAGATGGCAGCACCCTGACTGCAACTGTCACTGGGGTGAATGGCGGCAACTACGAAGCCACCAACCTGACTGGCGCTTCTGCCACTGCTGAAGTAAAAGACACCGTCGATACCACTACTGTGAGCCTGACCGGTTCGGTACAAAACGAAGGCTCTTCGGCGCAGTACGTCTTCACCGCCACGCTGAGCCATGCCTCCCAAGGCGTGACCACGATCACCACCGACAAAGGTGTGATCACCATTGCCGACGGTGAAACCACCGGCACTCTGAAGATCGATGCTGCCAACGGCGAAGATGTCTACAAAGACGGCTCCGAACTGGTCGCCACTATCACCGGTGTAGACGGCCCTGGATTTGAAAAGCTGGAAGTCAAAGACGGCAGTGGCTCCGCCACCGCGAAGGTCGTGGACACCGAAACTGCCTCGACCGTAAGCCTGTCCGGCTCGGTACAGAGTGAAGGCTCGACGGCGCAATACGTCTTCACCGCCACCCTCAGCCACGCCTCCCAAGGCGTGACGACGATCACCACCGACAAAGGTGTGATCACCATTGCCGACGGTGAAACCACCGGCACCCTGAAGATCGATGCTGCCAACGGCGAAGATGTCTACAAAGACGGCTCCGAACTGGTTGCCACTATCACCGGCGTGAACGGCCCTGGCTTTGAAAAGCTGGAAGTCAAAGACGGCAGTGGCTCCGCCACCGCGAAGGTCGTGGACACCGAAACTGCCTCCACCGTCAGCCTGTCCGGCTCGGTACAGAACGAAGGTTCGACGGCGCAGTACGTCTTCACCGCCACGCTGAGCCACGCCTCCCAAGGCGTGACCACGATCACCACCGACAAGGGTGTGATCACCATTGCCGACGGCGAAACCACCGGCACCCTGAAGATCGATGCTGCCAACGGCGAAGACGTCTACAAAGACGGCTCTGAGCTGGTCGCCACTATCACTGGTGTAGACGGACCTGGCTTTGAGAAACTCGAAGTCAAAGACGGTTCGGCGACGGCTAAAGTAGTCGACACTGAAACCGCCTCGACTGTCAGCCTGTCCGGCTCGGTACAGAACGAAGGCCCATCGGCGCAATACGTCTTCACCGCCACGGTAAGCCACGCCTCCCAAGGCGTGACGACGATCACCACCGACAAAGGTGTGATCACCATTGCCGACGGCGAAACCACCGGCACCCTGAAGATCGATGCTGCCAATGGCGAAGACGTCTACAAAGACGGCTCCGAACTGGTTGCCACTATCACCGGCGTGAACGGCCCTGGCTTTGAAAAGCTGGAAATCAAAGACGGTTCGGCGACGGCTAAAGTAGTCGACACCGAAACCGCCTCGACCGTCAGCCTGTCCGGCTCGGTACAGAACGAAGGCTCTTCGGCGCAGTACGTCTTCACCGCCACCCTGAGCCATGCCTCCCAAGGCGTGACCACGATCACCACCGACAAAGGTGTGATCACCATTGCCGACGGTGAAACCACCGGCACCCTGAAGATCGATGCTGCCAACGGCGAAGACGTCTACAAAGACGGCTCCGAACTGGTTGCCACTATCACCGGCGTGAACGGCCCTGGCTTTGAAAAGCTGGAAGTCAAAGACGGCAGTGGCTCCGCCACCGCGAAGGTCGTGGACACCGAAACTGCCTCCACCGTCAGCCTGTCCGGCTCGGTACAGAACGAAGGTTCGACGGCGCAGTACGTCTTCACCGCCACGCTGAGCCACGCCTCCCAAGGCGTGACCACGATCACCACCGACAAGGGTGTGATCACCATTGCCGACGGCGAAACCACCGGCACCCTGAAGATCGATGCTGCCAACGGCGAAGACGTCTACAAAGACGGCTCTGAGCTGGTCGCCACTATCACTGGTGTAGACGGACCTGGCTTTGAGAAACTCGAAGTCAAAGACGGTTCGGCGACGGCTAAAGTAGTCGACACTGAAACCGCCTCGACTGTCAGCCTGTCCGGCTCGGTACAGAACGAAGGCCCATCGGCGCAATACGTCTTCACCGCCACGTTAAGCCACGCCTCCCAAGGCGTGACGACGATCACCACCGACAAGGGTGTGATCACCATTGCCGACGGCGAAACCACCGGCACCCTGAAGATCGATGCTGCCAATGGCGAAGACGTCTACAAAGACGGCTCCGAACTGGTTGCCACTATCACCGGCGTGAACGGCCCTGGCTTTGAAAAGCTGGAAATCAAAGACGGTTCGGCGACGGCTAAAGTAGTCGACACCGAAACCGCCTCGACCGTCAGCCTGTCCGGCTCGGTACAGAACGAAGGCTCTTCGGCGCAGTACGTCTTCACCGCCACCCTGAGCCATGCCTCCCAAGGCGTGACCACGATCACCACCGACAAAGGTGTGATCACCATTGCCGACGGTGAAACCACCGGCAC
>NZ_JADUCM010000032.1 GCF_016009175.1 Pseudomonas alkylphenolica | reverse complement strand
CCCCCCCCCCCCCCCCCCCCGCCTCTGGCTGGGGGGGTGGGTGGGGGGTTTTTTTTTTAACATCCCCGCCCTTTAAACCCCGACGTTTGTGGGTGGGGGGGCGCCCGGGGGGCCCCCCCGTTTCAACCCTCCAGAGGAGCCTGCCATGGCCACATTCAAACCCGGTGAATTGCACATTGAGCGCCATGCGCTGACCAAGGATGACGTCAGCTACGACATCACCCTCAATTACGAAGTCTTCACGGATCCGAGCAAAGGCAAAGGCATGCAGTTCACGATGCATGGCTCGATTCAAGGCAAAGACATGAAGGAGACGTTCTTCCTGCCCAAGGAGGAAGCCTATAACTTCGCCAGCAACGTCACGAAGATTGCCGAGAAATACGGTATTCCCAAGCACCTGAGCAACATCGGCTCCGTACACAAGCACTACGACCTGATGTTCGAAGATGTCCGCACACAGCTGAACATGAAATCGGGTGATCCGATCAAACCGGAACATTTCGAGTAGCCTTATCCCCCCATTCCCGAGCAAGCCCGTAACTGCCCACTCTCCCGCAGAAGCGGGCTTGTCTCACGATTCGACCGCAGCGCAGCCGCAAGGCATACTTGCCCACTTCGCCAGCCGTGAACCCTGCCCCGCCCCATGCGCATCCACGTCAGCTTCATCGACCGCGTCGGTATCACCCAGGAAGTACTGGCCCTGCTCGGTGCCCGCAACCTCAATCTGGATGCGGTGGAGATGGTCCCGCCCAACGTCTACATCGATGCCCCGACCCTGAGCCCGGCCGTGCTCGAAGAGCTCCACGACGCCTTGTTGAATGTGCATGGTGTGCAGTCGGTGCGGGTGGTCGATATCCTCCCTGGCCAGCGTCGCCACCTGCAACTCGATGCCCTGCTGGCCGCCATGAGCGACCCGGTGCTGGCACTGGACAGTGCCGGCCATGTGATCCTCGCCAACCCCGCGCTGATTGCCCTGTACGGTCAGGAACCAGGCGGCCTGTCCGTGGCGGAACTGTTCGACGACGCCGGCCTGCTGGCAACGCTGATCGAAAACGGCTTCCACCTGCCGATGCGCGAAGTGCTGCTCAACGGCCAGACGCTGCTGCTCGACGCGACGCCGATTACCAACGCCGGTGCCTTGCTGACCCTGTACTCGCCCAACCGCATCGGCGAGCGGCTGTCGGCGCTGCACCACGACCATGCCGAAGGGTTCGACGCACTGCTCGGCGACTCGCCCCCCATCCGCACCCTCAAGGCGCGGGCACTGAGGGTCGCGGCCCTGGACGCACCGCTGTTGATTCATGGCGAAACCGGTACCGGCAAAGAACTCGTGGCCCGTGCCTGTCATGCCATCAGCAGCCGCCACAATGCGCCGTTCCTGGCACTCAACTGCGCAGCACTGCCGGAAAACCTCGCCGAAAGCGAGCTGTTCGGTTACGCCCCCGGTGCCTTCACCGGAGCCCAGCGCGGCGGCAAACCCGGGTTGATGGAGCTGGCCAACCAGGGCACGGTGTTCCTCGACGAGATTGGCGAGATGTCACCGTACCTGCAGGCCAAGTTGCTGCGTTTTCTCAACGACGGCAGCTTTCGCCGGGTCGGTGGCGACCGCGAGGTCAAGGTCAACGTACGCATCCTCAGTGCCACCCACCGCGACCTGGAAAAAATGGTCGCCGACGGCAGCTTCCGCGAAGACCTGTTCTACCGTTTGAACGTGCTCAACCTGCAGGTGCCGCCGCTGCGCGATCGCGGCAAGGACATCCTGTTGCTGGCCGGCTACTTCATGCAGCAAGCCTGTACCCAGATTCAGCGCCCCTTGTGCCGCCTGGCGCCCGCCACCTACCCGGCGCTGCTCGACAACCGCTGGCCAGGCAACGTCAGGCAGCTGCAGAACGTCATTTTCCGTGCGGCGGCCATTTGCGAGGGCAACCTGGTGGACATCGGCGACCTGGATATCGCCGGCACCTCGGTGGCCCGCGATCACGGTGGTGAAATCGATAGCCTGGAACAGGCCGTTGAAGACTTCGAACGTGGCCTGCTGGAAAAACTCTACGCCAGCTACCCTTCCACCCGGCAACTGGCCAGCCGCCTGCAAACCTCCCACACCGCCATTGCCCACCGTCTGCGCAAATACGGCATTCCCGGCAAGGCCTGAAGACCATCGGCAGCCGTACTGAAATCAATACAGTGTAGCGATTTCAGTACAACGCATGCCGAGCCCTATCTGGCAAGGTTCTGATCCACTTGATCTTTTTTTCCAGCGCCCAGGTGTAGCGATATCGCTACACATATAAATTCTTCATGATCTGGATTTTTTATAAACCATTGATTTGTATTGATTTTTTATAATTGGCCGCGAAATTGCTAAGGAAACCGCAACTATCAGCGCTCAGTGCCGCACCTGAGCCACGCCTGTCCTTGAGGAGTTTCCATGAGCGAGTTGCGTTTTACCGAAGATCACGAATGGCTGCGTACCGAAGCTGACGGCAGCGTCACCGTCGGGATCACTGCCTTCGCTCAGAACGCCCTGGGCGACGTGGTTTATGTGCAACTGCCGGAGCTGCAGAGCTACGACCAGGGCGCCGAAGCCTCGACCGTCGAATCGGTGAAGGCTGCCAGCGGTGTGTACATGCCGCTGACGGGCGAAGTCGTCGAGGTCAACGACAAACTCGAAGGTAACCCTGAGCTGGTCAACGAAGACCCGCTGGGCGAAGGCTGGTTCTTCCGTTTCATCCCCACCGATGCCGGCGCAGTCGGGCAACTGCTCGACCAGGATGCCTACGACCGCCTGATCAAAGCCAACGCCGACGCCTGAGGAACCCACCATGACCATCAACCTCGGCACTGCCAACGAATTCATCGCCCGTCACATTGGCCCACGCCAGAACGACGAAGCGCACATGCTCGCCACCCTGGGCTTCGACTCCCTTGAGGCCATGAGCGCCGCCGTCATTCCTGACAGCATCAAAGGCACCAGCGTCCTTGAACTGGGCGACGGTCAAAGCGAAGCCGATGCCCTGGCCTCACTCAAGGCCATCGCCGGTAACAACCAGCTGTTCAAAAGCTTCATCGGCCAGGGTTACTACAACTGCCATACCCCGGCACCGATCCTGCGCAACCTCCTGGAAAACCCGGCCTGGTACACCGCTTACACCCCGTACCAGCCAGAAATCTCCCAAGGCCGCCTGGAAGCCTTGCTGAATTTCCAGACCCTGATCAGTGACCTCACCGGCCTGCCGATTGCCAACGCTTCGTTGCTCGACGAAGCCACCGCCGCTGCCGAAGCCATGACCTTCTGCAAGCGCCTGAGCAAGAACAAAGGCAGCCACGCCTTCTTCGCCTCCGCGCATTGCCACCCACAAACCCTCGACGTGCTGCGCACCCGTGCCGAGCCGCTGGGTATCGAAGTCGTGGTCGGTGATGAGCGCGAGCTCGATGATGTCAGCGCCTTTTTCGGCGCCCTGCTGCAATACCCTGCCAGCAATGGCGAAGTGTTCGACTACCGCGAACTGGTCGAGCGTTTCCACGCGGCCAATGCACTGGTAGCTGTTGCTGCCGACCTGCTGGCCCTGACCCTGCTGACCCCGCCGGGTGAGTTCGGTGCAGACGTGGCCATCGGCAGCGCGCAGCGTTTCGGTGTGCCGTTGGGCTTTGGTGGCCCACACGCGGCCTACTTCTCCACCCGCGATGCGTTCAAACGCGACATGCCTGGCCGCCTGGTCGGCGTGTCCATCGACCGTTTCGGCAAAACCGCCCTGCGTCTGGCCATGCAGACCCGCGAGCAACATATCCGCCGCGAGAAGGCCACCAGTAACATCTGCACCGCCCAGGTGCTGCTCGCCAACATCGCCAGTATGTATGCGGTCTACCACGGTCCGCAGGGTCTGAAACAGATCGCCGAGCGTACCCACGCCCTGACCGCGATCCTCGCTGCCGGTCTCAAGCAACTCGGCGTCAGCGTCGAAACCGCAGCGTTCTTCGACACCCTGAGCCTGGCCACCGGCGACGCTACCGCCAGCCTGCACGACAAGGCCCGCGCCCAGCGCCTGAACCTGCGCCAGATCGACGCCCGGCGCCTGGGCCTGTCGCTGGATGAAACCAGCACCCAGGCTGACGTCGAAGCGCTGTGGCAGCTGTTTGCCGACGGTAAAGCCGTACCTGCATTCAGCACCCTGGCTGCCAGCGTTCAGGCCCAGCTGCCTGTCGCCCTGCTGCGTCAGTCGGCAATTCTCGAGCACCCGGTATTCAACCGCTATCACAGCGAAACCGAGCTGATGCGCTACCTGCGCCGCCTGGCCGACAAGGACCTGGCGCTGGATCGCACCATGATTCCGCTGGGTTCGTGCACCATGAAGCTCAACGCCGCCAGCGAAATGATCCCGGTCACCTGGGCCGAGTTCGGCAACCTGCACCCCTTCGCTCCGGCCGAACAGAGCCAGGGCTACCAGCAACTGACCGACGAGCTGGAGGCCATGCTCTGCGCCGCCACCGGCTACGACGCCGTGTCGCTGCAGCCTAACGCCGGCTCCCAGGGCGAATACGCAGGCCTGTTGGCCATCCGCGCCTACCACATGAGCCGTGGCGACGCCCGCCGCGACATCTGCCTGATCCCGTCCTCGGCGCACGGCACCAACCCGGCAACGGCCCACATGGCCGGCATGCGCGTGGTAGTTACCGCCTGTGACGCCCGTGGCAACGTCGACATCGACGACCTGCGCGCCAAGGCGATCGAGCACCGCGAGCACCTCGCGGCACTGATGATCACCTACCCGTCGACCCACGGTGTATTCGAGGAAGCGATCGGTGAAATCTGCGCGATCATCCACGACAACGGCGGTCAGGTGTACATCGACGGCGCCAACATGAATGCCATGGTTGGCCTGTGCGCCCCGGGCAAGTTCGGCGGCGATGTCTCGCACCTGAACCTGCACAAGACCTTCTGCATTCCGCATGGCGGTGGCGGCCCGGGCGTCGGCCCGATTGGCGTCAAGTCGCACCTGGCGCCGTTCCTGCCAGGTCACGGGCACATGGAAAACAAACAAGGCGCGGTCTGCGCGGCACCGTTCGGCAGCGCCAGCATCCTGCCGATCACCTGGATGTATATCCGCATGATGGGCGGCGCCGGCCTCAAGCGTGCATCGCAGATGGCGATCCTCAATGCCAACTACATCGCCCGCCGCCTGGAAGAGCACTATCCTGTGTTGTACACCGGCAGCAACGGCCTGGTGGCTCACGAATGCATCCTCGACCTGCGCCCGCTCAAGGACACCAGCGGTATCAGCGTCGATGACGTGGCCAAGCGCCTGATCGACTTCGGTTTCCACGCCCCGACCATGTCATTCCCGGTGGCAGGTACGCTGATGATCGAGCCGACCGAGAGCGAGTCCCGGCAAGAGCTGGATCGCTTCTGCGATGCCATGATCCGCATCCGCGAAGAAATTCGTGCCGTGGAAAATGGCAGCCTGGACAAGGACGACAACCCGCTGAAGAACGCACCGCACACGGCGGCCGAAATCGCCGGTGAATGGAGCCATCCGTACAGCCGCGAACAGGCGGTATACCCATTGGCTACCTTGGTGGAAGGCAAGTACTGGCCACCGGTCGGTCGCGTCGACAACGTCTTTGGCGACCGCAACCTGGTTTGCGCCTGCCCGTCGATCGAGAGCTACCAGGACGTCTGAGTCCGGCTTTAGGGCCTCATCGCTGGCAAGGCCGGCTCCCACAGGTTCCGGGAACATTCAAGAACCTTGTGGGAGCCGGGCTTGCCGGCGAAGCCCCTCCCCAACAACGAGGGTACGACCATGTCACTCAGCGTCTTCGACCTGTTCAAGATCGGCATCGGCCCCTCCAGTTCCCACACCGTAGGCCCCATGCGCGCTGCCGCGCGCTTTGCTGAAGGCCTGCGGCGCGACGGCCTGCTGGCGGCAACGGTCAGTGTCAAGGCCGAACTCTACGGCTCGCTCGGTGCCACCGGCAAAGGCCACGGCAGCGACAAGGCCGTGCTGCTCGGCCTTGAAGGCGAGCATCCCGACAGTGTCGACACCGAAAGCATCCCCGCCCGCCTGCAGGTCATCCGCAGCACGGGACGGCTGAAGCTGTTAGGCGAACACGCCATCGAGTTCATCGAGAAGCAGCACCTGGCGATGATCCGCAAGCCGCTGGCCTATCACCCCAACGGCATGATCTTTCGTGCCTTCGACAGTGCCGGCCTGCAGATCCGCAGCCGCGAGTACTACTCGGTCGGCGGTGGATTCGTTGTCGATGAGGATGCCGCCGGTGCCGACCGTATCGTCGAAGACAGCACGGTGTTGCCCTACCCGTTCAAAACCGCCAAGGAACTGCTCGGCCATTGCACAGCGAACGGCCTAGCCATCAGTCAGATCATGCTGGCCAACGAGGCGGCGTGGCGTGCGGAACAGGAGACCCGCGAAGGCCTGCTGCGCATCTGGCAAGTCATGCAGGACTGCGTGGCGGCCGGCTGTCGCAACGAAGGTATCCTGCCCGGCGGGCTGAAGGTAAAACGCCGTGCCGCGGCGCTGTATCGCCAGCTGTGCAGCAACCCGGAAGCGAGCTTGCGTGACGCACTCTCGGTGCTGGACTGGGTCAACTTGTACGCCCTGGCAGTCAACGAAGAAAACGCCTTTGGCGGTCGGGTCGTCACCGCCCCCACCAATGGTGCCGCCGGCATCGTCCCGGCGGTATTGCACTACTACATGCGTTTCATCACGGGCGCCAATGAAGACGGCGTAGTGCGCTTTCTGCTCACGGCCGCCGCCATCGGCATCCTCTACAAGGAAAACGCCTCGATCTCCGGCGCCGAAGTCGGTTGCCAGGGCGAGGTAGGGGTAGCGTGCTCGATGGCTGCCGGTGCCCTGTGCGAGGTGATGGGCGGCAGTGTGCAGCAAGTCGAAAACGCAGCGGAAATCGGCATGGAACACAACCTCGGCCTGACCTGCGACCCGATAGGCGGGCTGGTTCAGGTGCCCTGCATCGAGCGCAACGCCATGGGCTCGGTCAAGGCGATCAACGCGGTGCGCATGGCCCTGCGCGGCGACGGACAGCATTTCGTCTCCCTCGACAAGGTCATCCGCACCATGCGCCAGACCGGCGCCGACATGAAAAGCAAATACAAGGAGACCGCCCGCGGCGGTCTGGCCGTCAACATCATTGAATGCTGACACCCTCTCAAGCCCCAAGGAGTCATCAATGTCCACCGAAACACTGCACAAGACCCCGCTGCATGCCCTGCACCTGGAACTGGGCGCGCGCATGGTGCCGTTCGCCGGCTACGACATGCCGGTCCAGTACCCGCTGGGCGTGATGAAGGAGCACCTGCACAGCCGTGAACAGGCCGGCCTGTTCGATGTCTCGCACATGGGGCAGATCCGCCTGAGCGGCGCCAACGCCGCCAAGGCCCTGGAAACCCTGGTGCCGGTCGACATCATCGACCTGCCGGTGGGCATGCAACGCTACGCCATGTTCACCAACGAACACGGCGGCATCCTCGACGACCTGATGGTCGCCAACCTGGGCAACAACGAACTGTTCCTGGTGGTCAACGCTGCCTGCAAGGACCAGGACCTGGCACACCTGCGTCAGCACATCGGCGACCAGTGCCAGATCCAGCCGCTGTTCGAAGAGCGCGCCCTGCTGGCCCTGCAAGGCCCTGCCGCGGTCACCGTGCTGGCGCGCCTGGCCCCGGAAGTGGCAACGATGACCTTCATGCAGTTCCAGCCCGTGCAACTGCTGGGCGCTGATTGCTACGTCAGCCGCTCGGGCTACACCGGTGAAGACGGTTTCGAGATTTCGGTACCGGCCGACAAGGCCGAAGCCCTGGCGCGCCGCCTGCTGGCCGAACCTGAAGTCGCCGCCATCGGCCTTGGTGCACGCGACTCGCTGCGCCTGGAAGCCGGTCTGTGCCTGTATGGCCACGACATGAATACCCAGACCACGCCGATCGAAGCCAGCCTGCTGTGGGCCATCTCCAAGGTACGTCGTGCCGATGGCGCCCGCGCCGGTGGTTTCCCGGGTGCCGAGCAGGTCTTCGCCCAGCAGCAAAATGGCGTAGCACGCAAGCGTGTCGGTTTGCTGCCCCAGGAACGTACGCCGGTGCGCGAAGACGCCGAGATTGTGGACGAAGCCGGCACGGTGATCGGTAAAGTCTGCAGCGGTGGTTTCGGCCCGACGCTGGCAGGTCCTGTTGCAATGGGTTATCTGGACACTGCTTACACCGCACTGGAAACACCGGTCTGGGCGATAGTGCGTGGCAAGCGCGTAGCCATGAAAGTCAGCAAGATGCCATTCGTTGCCCAGCGCTATTATCGCGGCTGAATCGTTAGTTGAAACAAAGTGTCATATCGCGTTCGGGTTTTCGAATCCGAACGCGTTTTATAACTTTCGAAAAACGCCGTAACGCTGTTTGGAATGAGCAGCAAAGAATCGACCCAGCGGCCGCTAAAAGGTAGAGCCGGGGCGGCTTTCAGGGCTTGTTTTTTTTCACAGAGTTAGCGTAGAGTCACTGCACTGTGTTTGCATGGGTCGCAATGGTTCGTGACCTGGGCAGTAGCGCTGAGATTTGCTACAACCCGTTCGACGTCTCTTACTTTCCTGCAACCCAGCCCAGTACTCTTTCATTTGGAAGAAGCTGTTACTAATTCTAAGTTTCAAAGGAAATAAGACAATGTCCCAACGTCAGAGCGGTACCGTCAAGTGGTTTAACGACGAGAAAGGTTTTGGTTTCATCACTCCAGAAAGCGGTCCGGATCTGTTCGTACACTTCCGCGCTATCCAGGGTAACGGCTTCAAGAGCCTGAAAGAAGGCCAGAAAGTCACCTTCATCGCCGTGCAAGGCCAGAAAGGCATGCAGGCTGACGAAGTTATCGCGGAAGCCTGATTCCCGATATAAAAAGCCCCTGCTGGCAACAGCAGGGGCTTTTTTATGCGCGCAATTCCGTAGAATGGGCGTTTTGCCCAAGGAGGGCCCCGTGTATGCCCAAGCCGTTGTTGCAGCCCCAGGGTGAGTTTCCCGCCGTCGGTTTCGGTCGACGCCTGGCCGCGATGTTCTATGACTTCCTGCTATGCACCGCCCTGCTGATCGTCACCGCAGGCGTGTACAAGATGATCCAGATGGCGATCATCGGCGAAACACGCATGCGTGCGCTGACGGAATCCGGCGCGCTGGATGGCGACCCGTTGCTGTCGACCCTCCTGTTGTTCGCCCTGTTCGGCTTCTTCGCCAAATTCTGGACCCATGGTGGCCAGACCCTGGGCATGCAGGTCTGGGGCATTCGTGTGCAGAACGCCGATGGCAGCGCCATCAACCTGTGGCAAGCGCTGCTGCGCTTTGTGGTGTCGATTGCTTCGTGGCTGTGCCTGGGCCTGGGTTTCTTCTGGGCGCTGATCGACAAGCGCAAGCGCAGCTGGCACGACATGTATTCCGATAGCCAGCTGGTCCAACTGCCCAAACGCAAGAAGTAACTGCCACAAAAAAGCCGACCCTGAGGTCGGCTTTTTATTTGCACTGACGGTTATCCCGCCCGACGCAGCATCCACAAACCGGCAAACGCACAGATCGCCGCCGGTATCACCACCGCCAGCAGCGGCGGAAAGCCGAACACCTGGCTAGATGGCCCGAGCAGGTCCTGGCCGATACGGAAGACAAAACCTACCAGAACGCCGGTGAACACACGCTGCCCCAGGGTAACCGAACGCAACGGGCCGAAGATGAACGAGATGGCCATCAACACCAGCGCTGCCGTCACCATCGGCTGCAGGACCTTGGTCCAGAAAGCCAGCCAGTAGCGTGAGTTGTTCAGGCCCTGGTCGGACAGATAGTGGATGTAGTCCCACAGGCCAGTGATCGACAGCGACTCGGGGGCCATGACCACGGTATTGAGCAGTTGCGGGGTAACGGTTACGTCCCAGCGCTCAACAGGCGTTTTGATGATTTCGGTGTGATCGCCACGGAAATGCGTGGTGGTCACGTCGCTCAGCTGCCAGTGGTCTTCCTGGTACTGGCCACGACGAGCAAAGCTTGAGGTCAGCAGATGGCGCTCGTTGTCGAACCGGTAACGGGTGACACCGTACAGCAGGCCGTTGGGCTGCACAGAGTTGATGTGCACGAACTCATCGCCCTGACGGTGCCACATACCGCGCTTGGAGCTTTGCGCATCGCCGCTGCCCTGCGCCAGAGAACGGTCGGCCTGGGCCTTGTTCTCGGTCGCCGGAGCAACGTATTCACCGATCAGGATACCGGCCAGCATCAGCACCAGCATCGGCTTCATCACCGCCCAGACGATACGGCCGATGGAAACCCCGGCGGCGCGCATGATGGTCAGTTCACTGCTGCTGGCCAGGCTGCCCAGGCCGATCAGGCAACCGATCAGGGCGGCCATCGGCAGCATGTCGTAAAGACGGCGAGGCGCAGTCAACAGGACAAAGTTACCGGCATCCATAAGGGTGTACTGGTCGGTGATGTCACCCATCTCATCGATGAAGGCAAACAGCGACGCCAGCCCGAGGATAATCCCCAGCACGGCAAGAATGGCCACCAGCACGCTCTTGCCGATGTAGCGGTCGAGCTTAACCATGGGCCACCTCCGCACGACGCGCGGCACGCTTGAGGCGTAGCGGCTCCCAGTACATCAGCCCGAGGCCGATCATCAGGAACAGGCCATGGACCCACCAGATGCCCAGACCGATCGGCAACTTGCCTTTCTCCAGGGCACCACGCACGGCAATCAGCATTGTCAGGTACGCCATATACAGAAGAATCGCCGGCAACAGCTTGAGGAAGCGGCCCTGGCGAGGGTTGACGCGCGACAGCGGCACTGCCATCAGGGTGACTACGAACACCAGCAACGGCAACGACAGGCGCCATTGCAATTCGGCACGTTCGCGCAAGTTAGTGCTGCCGATCAGCTCGGACGTCGGGATGGCCTCACGGTCGGTGATCTCTTCACTGACCTCAGGCTTGGGCAGCAACACACCGTAGGTGTCGTACTTGATGGCCCGATAATCGGCCTGGCCCGGATTACCGTCATAGCGGTAGCCGTTTTCCAGAATCAGGTAGCGGTTGCCGTCGGCACCGATCTCCTGACGCCCTTTCTCAGCGACCAGCACCGAAGGTGCACGCTCTTTGGTCTTGTCCTGGGAAAAGCGCTTTTCGGAAATGAACACACCGGCCAGGTTGGCGCGGTCTTCAGACAGCTGCTCGGTGTAGGTCACGCGGGAACCGTCGCGCAAGGTCTGGAAGCGACCCGGCACCAAGGTATCGAATTCGGTCAGGGCGTCCTGCTGGTTGATGATCTGGGCGACCTGGGTCACGCCCTGAGGCGCCAGGCCCAGGCTCAACCAGGCAACCAGCGCGGCGACCAGGGCGGCCGGCGCCATGGTCATGCCCAGCAGGCGTTGCTGGCTCATGCCGGTGGCCGACAGCACGGTCATCTCGCTTTCCAGGTACAGGCGACCGTAGGCCAGCAGAATGCCGAGGAACAACCCCAGTGGCAGGATCAGCTGCAAGAACCCTGGCAGGCGATACCCCATGATCAGGAACAACACGCCTGGGTCAAGGATGCCCTGGGCGGCCTGAGCCAGGTATTTGATGAAGCGCCCGCTCATGATGATCACCAGCAGCACGGCGCTGACGGCACTCAAGGTCAACAGGACCTCGCGGGACAGATAACGGAAGACAATCAAACCAGACACTCCTGGGTTGTCAGGCTCGGACAGCCAAACAAGAAATCCATAACAGCCAAGATAGTTGCCTGCTCGCCAGAAGCGAACCGGCACAAAAGTTGGCGCATTATCCTGTGATTGGCCGTGCCTGTCACTGGCGACGCACAATGCTTCATTAATGGGGTTGTCAGGGCGGTCCGGGCAGGCTCAAACTGGCAGCTTTATCACTGGTACGCGATCACGCGGCCAGCTCGCCTGACGTGCCTGCACAGACAGCGCGCAAAGACAGATCATTCGGGGACCCTGACATGGAACTGGTTGTAAAAAGCGTAGCCGCTGCATCCTTGAAAACCGCCACGCTGGTGCTCGCCGTCGGCGAGGGCCGCAAACTCGGCGCCAGCGCCAAGGCCGTCGACGATGCCAGCAACGGTGCCCTGAGCGCCGTGCTCAAGCGTGGCGACCTGACCGGCAAGCTCGGCCAGACCCTGCTGCTGCAAGGCCTGCCTGCTATCAAAGCCGAGCGCGTGCTGCTGGTCGGCGTCGGCAAAGAGGCAGAGCTGGGTGACCGCAGCTGGCGCAAAGTGGTTGCCGCAGTCCTGGCCGTACTCAAAGGCATCAATGGCAGCGATGCGGTACTGGCGCTGGACGACGTCGCCATTACCGGCCGCGATGCGTTCTACGGCAAAACGCGCCTGCTGGCCGAAACCCTGCTCGACGGCGAGTATGTGTTCGACCAGTTCAAGAGCAAGAAGGCCGAACCTCGCGCCCTGAAGAAAGTCACCCTGCTGGCCGACAAGGCCGGCGCCGCCGACGTCGAGCGCGCGGTCAAGCATGCCGCTGCGATTGCCGCCGGCATGAGCTTCACCCGCGATCTGGGCAACCTGCCACCAAACGTCTGCCACCCAAGCTACCTGGCCGAACAGGCCAAGGGCCTGGGCAAGGCCTACAAGGGCCTCAAGGTCGAGGTGCTGGACGAGAAAAAGATCAAGGAACTGGGCATGGGCGCGTTCTACGCCGTTGGCCAGGGCAGCGACCAGCCACCTCGCCTGATCGTCATGAGCTACCAGGGCGGCAAGAAGTCCGAGAAGCCATTCGTACTGGTCGGCAAGGGCATCACCTTCGACACCGGTGGCATCAGCCTCAAGCCGGGTGCCGGCATGGATGAAATGAAGTTCGACATGGGCGGTGCGGCCAGCGTTTTCGGCACCCTGCGCGCCGTGCTCGAACTGCAGCTGCCGATCAACCTGGTGTGTTTGCTGGCCTGTGCCGAGAACATGCCAAGCGGCGGCGCCACCCGTCCGGGCGACATCGTGACCACCATGAGCGGGCAGACTGTCGAGATCCTCAACACCGACGCCGAAGGCCGCCTGGTGCTGTGCGACACCCTGACCTACGCCGAGCGCTTCAAGCCGCAAGCAGTGATCGACATTGCCACCCTGACCGGTGCCTGCATCGTTGCCCTCGGCAGCCACACGTCGGGCCTGATGGGCAACAACGACGAACTGGTGGGCCAGCTGCTCGACGCCGGCAAGCGTGCCGACGACCGTGCCTGGCAATTGCCGCTGTTTGACGAGTACCAGGAACAACTGGACAGCCCGTTCGCCGACATCGCCAACATCGGCGGGCCGAAAGCCGGCAGCATCACCGCCGGTTGCTTCCTGTCGCGCTTTGCCAAGGCCTATAACTGGGCGCACCTGGACATCGCCGGCACAGCCTGGATCAGCGGCGGCAAAGACAAGGGCGCCACCGGCCGCCCGGTCCCGCTGCTGACCCAGTACCTGCTCGACCGTGCCAATGCCTGAGTGATTGCCGGCCAGTCACGGGTTAAGGCGTGACTGGCCGGCAGGCTAACCATGAGCAAAGTCGACTTCTACATTCTGCCCAGCGACGCGCCCTCGGCGCGCCTGGATTTCGCCTGCAAACTCTGCGACAAGGCCTGGCGCATGGGGCATCAGGTTTACCTGCATTGCACCGATGCCGCCCAGCGCGACGAACTGGATGCCCGCCTGTGGGCCTTCAAGGGCGAGGCGTTCGTGCCGCACAACGGTGCAGAAGAGCAGCCCCAGGGCAGCGTGGTACTGGGCCTGGGCGACGATCCCGGCGGCCATCAGGACCTGCTGATCAACCTTGACCTCAAGGTTCCGCCCTTCGCCGCGCGCTTTGCCCGTATCGCCGAGATCGTGGTCGAGGAGCCGACGATTCGCCAGGCCGCCCGAGAGAGTTTCCGTTTCTACCGCGAACAGGGCTATGCTCTGCAAGATCACCGCTTACAGCGACTCTGAAGACAATGGACAAACCCACTCCCCTGCCCCAGTCCGCGCACCTGCTGGACGACCTTGAGTCGATCCGCCAATTGCTGGGGGACGATTCCCTTGAACCGCCTTTGCTGACCGACACCGTCGAGGAGCAGATTCCACTGCTGCTCGAAGAAGCCGAGCCCGCACCAGCAGCCGTGGCGCAGCCAGTCGCCGAAACGCCTGTAGACCCGCAGGCCAAGCGCCAGGAGCTGCTGTTGCACCTGGACAGCGAACTGCGCGCAGCGGCGCAATCGATCATGCAGGATGTGATCAACGACTTTACCCCACACATCGAGAACGAGATCAAGCGTCGCCTTGATGCCCGGCTCGAACGCCTGCTCAATCCGTAAACCACCCCCGCCTTCAAGTGACAAGCCAGCGCCGTGCGGCGCTCTGTGCTTGCAGCTTGTCGCTTGAAGCTTGCCGCTTCGTTATACTCTCCGGCTTTCCTGAATAAATGCCATAGGGTCCCGCCGCGCATGGATAAGACCTACCAGCCGCACGCTATTGAAACTTCCTGGTACAACACCTGGGAGTCCGAGAATTATTTCGCTCCGCAAGGCGCGGGCGATTCCTACACCATCATGATTCCGCCGCCGAACGTCACCGGCAGCCTGCACATGGGCCATGGCTTCAACAACGCGATCATGGACGCCTTGATCCGTTTCCGCCGCATGCAAGGCCGCAACACCTTGTGGCAGCCAGGTACCGACCACGCCGGTATCGCCACCCAGATGCTCGTCGAGCGTCAGCTTGAGGCCAAGGGCCAGAGCCGCCACGACCTGGGTCGCGAGAAGTTCCTGGAGAAGGTCTGGGAGTGGAAGGACCAGTCCGGTGGCAACATCAGCCGCCAGATTCGCCGCCTGGGCTCGTCGGTAGACTGGAGCCGCGAGCGTTTCACTATGGACGACGGCCTGTCCGAAGCGGTCAAGGAAGCCTTCGTGCGCCTGCACGAGGACGGCCTGATCTACCGCGGCAAGCGTCTGGTCAACTGGGACACCAAGCTGCACACGGCGATCTCCGACCTCGAAGTGGAAAACCATGACGAGAAGGGCCACCTGTGGAACCTGCGCTACCCACTGGCTGACGGCGCCAAGACCGCCGACGGCAAAGACTACCTGATCGTTGCCACCACCCGTCCGGAAACCATGCTCGGCGACGCCGCCGTGGCCGTGAACCCGGAAGACGAACGCTACAAGGCACTGATCGGCAAGTTCGTCGAACTGCCGCTGGTTGGCCGCCGCATCCCGATCATCGCCGACGACTACTGTGACCCCGAGTTCGGTACCGGCTGTGTGAAGATCACCCCGGCTCACGACTTCAACGACTATGAAGTCGGCAAGCGCCACAACCTGCCGCTGCTGAACATCTTCGACAAGAACGCCTTCGTGCTGCCGGCCGCACAGGTGTTCAACCTCGACGGCCGCGTCAACGAAAGCATCGACGCCACCCTGCCTGCGCAGTACGCCGGTCTCGCCCGCTTTGTTGCCCGCAAGCAGATCGTTGCCGACTTCGACGCCGCCGGCCTGCTGGTCAGCGTCGACGACCACGCCCTGAAAGTACCGAAAGGTGACCGCTCCGGCACCATCATCGAGCCATGGCTGACCGACCAGTGGTACGTTTCGACCAAACCCCTGGCTGAACCGGCCATTGCTGCGGTCGAAGATGGCCGCATCCAGTTCGTGCCCAAGCAGTACGAGAACATGTATTTCTCCTGGATGCGCGACATCCAGGACTGGTGCATCAGCCGCCAACTGTGGTGGGGCCACCGTATTCCGGCCTGGTACGACGAGTCCGGCAAGGTTTACGTCGGCCGCAGCGAAGAAGAAGTCCGTGCCAAGCACAACCTCGGTGCCGACGTGGTCCTGAACCAGGACAACGACGTGCTCGACACCTGGTTCAGCTCCGGCCTGTGGACCTTCTCTACCCTGGGCTGGCCGCAGCAGACCGAGTTCCTCAAGACCTTCCACTCCACCGACGTACTGGTCACCGGTTTCGACATCATTTTCTTCTGGGTCGCCCGGATGATCATGCTGACCATGCACCTGGTGAAGAACGAAGACGGCACTCCGCAAGTGCCGTTCAAGACGGTCTACGTCCACGGCCTGGTACGTGACGGCCAGGGCCAGAAGATGTCCAAGTCCAAGGGCAACGTCCTTGACCCGCTGGACATCGTCGACGGCATCACCCTCGACGCGCTGCTGGAGAAACGCACCAGCGGCATGATGCAGCCAAAGCTTGCCGAGAAAATCGCCAAACAGACCAAGGCAGAGTTCCCGGAAGGTATCGCCAGCTACGGCACCGACGCCCTGCGCTTCACCT
This sequence comes from Pseudomonas alkylphenolica, assembly GCF_016009175.1. Classification (GTDB taxonomy): domain Bacteria; phylum Pseudomonadota; class Gammaproteobacteria; order Pseudomonadales; family Pseudomonadaceae; genus Aquipseudomonas; species Aquipseudomonas alkylphenolica_B. The sequence continues at coordinate 49,971 of NZ_JADUCM010000032.1, read as the reverse complement.
TCTGCTCGCTGGCCTCCACCGGTCGCGACATCAAGTTCGACATGGGCCGCGTCGAAGGCTATCGCAACTTCTGCAACAAGATCTGGAACGCCGCACGTTACGTGCTGGACAAGGGCGAAGACTGCGGCCAGAACGGCGAAGCCTACGAGCTGTCGCTGGCGGATCGCTGGATCATCTCCCAGCTGCAACGCACCGAAGCCGAAGTCACCCGTCAGCTTGAGCAGTTCCGCTTCGACCTGGCCGCCCAGGCGCTCTACGAGTTCATCTGGAACCAGTACTGCGACTGGTACCTGGAGCTGTCCAAGCCTGTGCTGTGGGACGAGAACGCCCCGGTCGAACGTGCCCGCGGCACCCGTCGCACCCTGGTGCGCGTGCTTGAAGTGGCGCTGCGCCTGGCGCATCCGTTCATGCCGTTCATCACCGAAGAAATCTGGCAACGCCTGGCGCCGCTGGCTGGCGCACAAGGCAAGACCATCATGCTGCAACCGTGGCCGGTGGCCAACGAAAGCCGCATCGATGCCGCTGCCGAAGGCGATATCGAATGGCTCAAGGAGCTGATGCTCGGCGTGCGCAACATCCGCGGCGAAATGAACATCGGCCCGGGCAAGCCACTGCAACTGTTCCTCAAGAACGCCAGCGCCGAAGACCAGCGCCGCCTGCAGGAAAACGAAGCGCTGCTGAAAAAGCTGGCGAAGATCGAATCCTTCACCGTGCTGGGCGAACAGGACGAAGCACCGCTGAGCGCCACCGCTCTGGTCGGTGACCTGCAAGTACTGGTACCGATGGCCGGTCTGATCGATAAAGATGCCGAGCTCGCGCGCCTGAGCAAGGAAATCCAGCGCCTGCAGGGCGAGGTCCAGCGGGTGGGGGGCAAGCTGTCCAACGCGGCCTTCGTCGACAAGGCACCGCCTGCGGTGATCGACAAGGAACGCGCCAAGCTGGCCGAAGCCGAACAGGCCCTGGCCAACTTCACCGAGCAGCACGCGCGGATTGCCGCACTGTAACGACCGCTGACTGTAGGAGCCGGCTTGCCGGCGATGGACTGCATCAACAGTCCCCATGCGGCAGTCGCGACAGCGGTTAATCGCCGGCAAGCCAGCTCCTACGGGAGCACGGCTTGCCGGCGATGTTTTTTACAGGACAGACATGACCACACCGAGCAAACCGACCCTGCACCCGCGCAACCGCCACCAGGGCCGCTACAACTTTCCCGAGCTGATCAAAAGCAGCCCCGACCTGGGCCGGTTCATGATCACCAACCCCCATGGCAAGCCGAGCATCGACTTTGCCAACCCCGACGCCGTGCGGGTGTTCAACCGTGCCCTGCTCAAGGCCCAGTACGGCATCCAGCACTGGGATATCCCGGCCGACTACCTGTGCCCGCCGATTCCAGGCCGCGCCGACTACATCCACGTCGCCGCCGACCTGCTCGCCCTTGATAACAACGGTGAAATCCCCCGCGGAGCCCAGGTGCGCGCCCTGGACATCGGCGTCGGTGCCAACTGCATCTACCCGCTGCTGGGCCATAGCGACTACCGCTGGCGCTTTCTTGGCTCGGACATCGACAGCACGGCCCTGGCCGCTGCCAAGGCCATCGTTCAGGCCAACGGCCTGGATAAAGCCATCAGCCTGCGCCAGCAAAGCAACCGCAAGCACATCCTCCTCGGCCTGCTCAAAGACGACGAGCGCTACGACCTGACCCTGTGCAACCCGCCCTTCCACGCCTCGCGCGAAGAGGCCACCCGTGGCAGCCAGCGCAAGTGGCGCGCCCTGGGCAAAGCCGACCCCAAGCGCAAGTTGCCGGTGCTGAACTTTGGCGGGCAGAACAATGAGCTGTGGTGCGAAGGCGGTGAAATCCGCTTTGTCAGCCAGCTGGTTGCAGAAAGTGCTGCACTTGGCCAGCAGGTGCTGTGGTTCACCTCGCTGGTGTCCAAGGCTTCCAACCTGCCGGGCATCCAGGCTGCGTTGAAGAAGGCTGGCGCTACCGACCTGCACGTCGTCGAGATGGGCCAGGGACAGAAACAGAGCCGCATGGTGGCCTGGACCTTCCAGGATGCCAATGCCCGCCAGGTGTGGCGCCAGCAACGCTGGGCCAGCCAGAAGGCATAAAAAAACCGCGTCCGGGCAACCCGGCCGCGGTTTTTTCGAACTGCTTACAATTACTTGTTAACAGCGTCGGTCAGCACTTTGGCTGGCACGAACTTGACGACTTTCTTGGCAGCGATTTCGATGGCAGCGCCAGTCGAAGGGTTGCGGCCGGTACGGGCAGGACGCTCGGTGATTTTCAGCTTGCCAATGCCTGGCAGAGTGATTTCGCTGCCATTTTCCAGTTGATCAGCAACGATCTGACCCAGCTGCTCCAGAGCGTTACGCGCGGTGGTTTTCGGCGCGTCGATAGCTTCGGCGATGTCGGCGATCAGTTGGTCTTTGGTCAATGCCATGGTGGTGTTCCTTCCCTATCAATTCAGTGAGTATGCAGAGTGCTGCGTCAGTCATCGAGCCAGACCTGCGGGAAACCGGCGGTCCAGTGTTAAAACCCTGTCAATCGCGTATGTAGATACGCAAAACAGCGTTTGGTTCGACGCGACGCGAGCGACCTGCCAGCAATGCGCCACACACGGGGCGCAAGACCGGGCAAAACTACCACAGGAACGGATAAATATCCGCTGCTGGCAGGGCAAATCTTCAGGTTTTTCGGGGCTTTGAACGAAAAAACGCAAAAAACTGAACAAAAAACGAACAACCGACATTTCTGCCAACATCTGGCCGCAGAATCACCTCCTGCCTGAGGTACACTTGCCGACTTTGCAACGCGGCCTGCACCGCCCATTTTCAACCGAGAATCCCATGCCGATCCGTCATTGCATCGTCCACCTGATTGACAAGAAACCCGATGGCAGCCCTGCTGTGCTGCACGCCCGCGACACGGAACTGGCCGAGTCCAGCGCCATCGAGAATCTCCTGGCCGACCTCAACGACAACTACAACGCCAAACAAGGCAAAGCCTGGGGCTTCTTCCATGCCGAGTCCGGCGCCCACCCGTTCAGCGGCTGGCTCAAGGAATACCTGGACGCTGGCAGCACTTTTACCGCCTTCAGCCGCGTTGCCGTCGAGCACCTGCAAAAGCTGATGGAAGAGTCCAACCTTTCGGTGGGTGGGCACGTGCTGTTCGCCCACTACCAGCAAGGCATGACCGACTACCTCGTCATCGCCCTGCTGCACCACAGCGAAGGCGTGGCGGTGAACGCCGAGCTGGATGTAACGCCGTCCCGCCATCTGGACCTGGGGCAACTGCACCTGGCAGCACGCATCAACCTCTCCGAGTGGCAGAACAACAAAACCTCGAAGCAGTACATTTCCTTCATCAAGGGCAAGAACGGCAAAAAAGTGTCGGAGTACTTCCGCGACTTTATCGGCTGCCAGGAAGGCGTCGACGGCCCCGGAGAGACCCGCACCCTGCTCAAGGCTTTCAGCGACTTCGTCGAAAGTGAAGACCTGCCCGAAGAGGCCGCCCGCGAGAAGACCCAGACCCTGGTCGACTACGCCACCAGCCAGACCAAGGCTGGCGAGCCGGTGACCCTTGAAGAGCTTTCGGGCCTGATCGACGAGGAACGCCCGCGAGCCTTCTACGATCACATCCGCAACAAGGACTACGGTCTGTCGCCAGAAATCCCGGCCGACAAGCGCACCATCAATCAGTTCCGCCGCTTCACCGGCCGCGCCGAAGGGCTGTCGATCAGTTTTGAAGCGCACCTGCTGGGCTCGAAGATCGAGTATGACGAAGAGGCCGGCACCCTGATCATCAAGGGCCTGCCGACGCAGCTCACCGATCAGCTCAAGCGTCGCAAGGACTGACTGTCGCGAAGGAGGCCACCAGCGCCTCCTTCGCGCTTTTGCGCAGTTTTTTCACCAGCCGTTCCTGGCGCAAGGCTTCTGCCTTGCTTGGCCAGCTTTCGACGTAGACCAGCGCCACCGCAGGGCTGGTACTGAAATACCGCGCCCCTTGGCCTTTTTGATGGGCAATGAACCGTCGCTGCGGGTTATCACTGATACCGCAATAGAGCGCACCATTGGCGGCGCGCACCAGGTAGACATACCAGGGTTTGCTGGGAGTATCGGCAGTGGCTTGGGTCACGGTTGGCGCTATTGAACGGTAAAGCGTACAGCTTACCCGTTCAGCGGGCGGCCTGAAACGCGCGCAAGCCTTTCAATGCCTGGTGGCGCACCTTGCCCTGAACCAAAGGTGTCCAGCCCAGCAACGCGCCCTTGGCCCCCAATGCCTGTCGCGACCAGCGCCAGAGGTCAAAGCTGTCGTGGTGTTCGCAGATCTTGCCGTCACGGAAAACAAAGCGCGCCTGAATGTCATTGATCACGATACGGCCGGTCTGGCTGAACAGGTAAGTGGCAACCCAGTGGGCAGCGCCACTGCGCTCATCGGCCTTGACGCCGTCGAAGGTCAAGGAAAAATCCTTGGCGCGGGTGGTGAGCATTCGCCACATGTCGCCGGCATCCTTGCCGCGCAAGGTGCCGAACGCCGGGTCGCTGAAGACAATGTCATCGCTGTAGCAGGCAATCATCGCGTCAGCGTCCAGGCGCTGGAAAGCCTCGTAAAAGCGTGTGATCAAAGCACTGTTGGCATCGCTCATGAGGCGGGTCCGTTTCCGAAGGAATAGACCCGCACGATAGACCCACCGTATGGCAAAAAGCTACGGGCATTTACCCGATGAATACCAATGACTTCAAACCCGCTCGCTGACCACTTGCACATGCAGGTTACGGCCGGCCTTCAGACCAAAACCGATGGCGCCGATACCCAGCACCGCAAAAATCCAGCCGACCGCGTTCCAGCCACCGGTCAGGTCATGCACCAGGCCGACGGCAAACGGCCCCATGGAGGCCAGGGTATAACCAACGCCCTGGGCCATGCTCGACAGGTTGGCCGCCACGTGCGCGTCTTTGGAACGCAGGACGATCAGAGTCAATGCCAGGGCAAAGGTACCGCCCTGCCCTAGCCCGAGCACGATTGCCCAGCCCCACAGGCCCTCAAGCGGCGCATACAGGCAGCCGAACAACCCGGCCAGCGCCAGGAGCATGACCACGACAATGACCAGGCGCTGATCCTTGCCACGGGTCGCCAGCCACGGCGCGCTGAGCGAGCTGATCAACTGCACGATCACCGAACCGGACAGTACCAGGCCCGCCTGGGTCGGGGACAGGCCACGGCCGATGAGGATCGACGGCAGCCAGCCAAAGACGATATACGCCAGCGACGACTGCAACCCCATGTACAGGGTGACCTGCCAGGCCAGCGGATCACGCAGCAGGCCGCGTACCCGATAGGCCACATGGTGGGCACCATGGCCCTGTCGCGCTTGCGGCAACCAGATCAGCGCGGCCACCAGCGCAGGTAACAGCCAGAAGCCCAGCCCCAGCGACCAGCTGTCGCCAAAATGCTCGCTCAGCGGCACGGTCGCCCCGGCCGCCATGGCCGCGCCCAGGCACAGCGCCATGGTGTAGACCCCGGTCAAGGTACCGGCATGCTTGGGAAAGTCGCGCTTGACGATGCCCGGCAACAAAACGCCGATCACACCGATGCTGGCGCCTGCCATGATGCTGCCAACGAACACCCCGGTGCTGCCGAACGCGCTACGCACAGCAATGCCGGCAGCCAGGGTGAGGAGAATGCCGAGGATCACCCGCTCGCTGCCAAAGCGTCGCGCCAGAATCGGCGCCAAGGGTGCAAACAACCCCAGGCAGAGTACCGGCAAGGTGGTCAGCAATCCGGCCTGAGAGGCGCTCAGGCCGAGGCTCTCTGACACCTGGCTGAGCAGCGGCGCCATGCTCGACAGTGCCGGACGCAAATTCAGCGCCACCAACACCAGGCCAAGCAGCAACAACCACGGGCGCACCAGCAGCACCGGCTGTTGTTGCACCTGTTCGTCGTCGGCTTCGGCGTCGATCAAAAGTTCTTCCAGCTCCGGCCCATTAGGCGGCTGGGTGTTTCGGGCAGTGTCATGCGACATGGAAGTCTCGCAAAGTCAGGATTCGATCAGCGCCCGACTCAAGGCTTTGGCCGTGTCCGGATCGCGTTGTTCAATGGCGTCGAGAATCTGCCCATGCAGGTCAAAAACCGACTGGCAGCGTGGCGCCTGGGTGAGGTTGTGGTGCACCGTGGTAGCAACCACACCGGAAAAATAGCGATACAACTCGCTCAAGGCCGGGTTGTGCGCGGCATCTACCAGGCGCTGGTGAAAGACCAGGTCGCAGCTGACATAGCGCTGCAGATCGTCGTGAAAGTGCGCACTGCTGTGCGCCAGCGCGTCCCGCAAGCCTTGCAGGTCCGCTTCGGTACGGCGCAGTGCGGCCAGGCCGATCGCTTCCGCTTCGAGCAGATGGCGGGTTTCCCGTGCCTGCTCCAGGGTACAGCCAGACAGCGCCTTGATGGCCTGCAACGGGTCGACCGCGGTACGCAGGTAGCTGCCATCGCCCTGACGCACTTCGACCAGACCGCTGAACGCAAGCACCCGCATCGCTTCACGCACGGTGTTGCGACTGATGCCCAGTTCGGCGGCCAGCTCGGGCTCTGTCGGCAAGCGCTGGCCCACCAGCCAGGCACCGCTGGCGACGCGTTCACGCAGTTGATCCACGGCTTGCTCGACCAGCGATCGTTTGATTAGCAGTGTCATGCTTGATTACATCCAATCATCGGACGAATTTGAAGAAGCGAAAGTATGGCGCAATTCCCATTAAAAGCAATCGCCGGCAAGCCGACTCCTACAAAACCTGCAGGAGCCGGCTTGCCGGCGATCAGGGCGACGCGAAATCAGTTCAAGGCATCAAGCAATGCCTGGTTCTGCTCTGCGGTGCCGATGGTGATACGCAAGAACTGGGCGATGCGCGCTTGCTTGAAGTGACGCACGATCACTCCTTGCTCACGCAGTTTGGCCGCCAGCTCGCCGGCATCCTGTTGCGGATGACGGGCGAAAATGAAGTTTGCTGCCGAAGGCAGCACTTCAAAACCACGAGCGCTGAGGACTTCGACCAGCTGCTCACGGCTATCGATGACCTTGCGGCAGGTCTCGTCGAAGTAGGTACGGTCCTCGAACGCAGCAGCCGCACCGACAATCGCCATGCGATCCAGCGGATAGGAGTTGAAGCTGTTTTTGATCCGCTCCAGCGCTTCGATCAGGTCGGGGTGGCCGACCGCCAGGCCTACGCGCAAGCCCGCCAGCGAACGGGACTTGGACAGGGTCTGGGTGACCAGCAGATTGTCGTAACGGTCGACCAGAGCGATCGCGGTCTGCCCGCCGAAGTCGATGTAGGCTTCGTCGACCACCACCACCGAGTCCGGGTTGGCCTTGAGCAACTGCTCAATGGCCTCCAGCGCCAGCAGACAGCCGGTCGGCGCATTGGGGTTTGGGAAAATGATCCCGCCATTGGCCTTGGCATAGTCTTCGACACGGATCTGAAAGTGCTCGTCGAGCGCCACTGTCTCGTATGGGATGCCGTACAGGCCGCAGTACACCGGGTAGAAGCTGTAGCTGATATCCGGAAACAGCAGCGGGGCATTGTGCTGGAACAAGCCGTGGAAAATGTGCGCGAGCACTTCGTCCGAGCCATTGCCCAGGAACACCTGGTTACCCTTGACCCCGTAGTAATCGGCAACGGCCTGCTTGAGCAGGTCACTGTTGGGGTCCGGGTACAGACGCAGGTTGTCGTTGAGTTCGCCGCGCATGGCCTCCAGCGCCTTGGGCGACGGGCCATAAGGGTTCTCGTTGGTGTTGAGCTTGACCAGCTTGGCCAGCTTCGGCTGTTCACCCGGCACGTAAGGCACCAGGTCCTTGACGAAGGGGCTCCAGAATTTACTCATGTTCAGTTCCCCTTTTTGTCGGCAAGGATGCGGTATTCAGCACTGCGGGCGTGGGCAGTCAGCGATTCGCCACGGGCCAGGACCGAAGCGGTGTGGCCAAGTTCGGACGCGCCCTGCTCCGAGCAGAAGATGATCGAGGAGCGCTTCTGGAAGTCATAGACCCCCAGTGGCGACGAGAAACGCGCGGTGCCCGAGGTAGGCAGTACGTGGTTAGGGCCTGCACAGTAGTCGCCCAGGGCTTCACTGGTGTGACGCCCCATGAAGATCGCACCGGCGTGACGGATATGCGGCAACCAGGCCTGCGGGTCGGCTACCGACAGCTCCAGGTGCTCAGGGGCAATGCGGTTGGCCACTTCCATGGCCTGCTCCATGTCACGCACCTGGATCAACGCACCGCGACCATTGATCGAGGTCTTGATGATTTCGGCGCGTTCCATGGTCGGCAGCAGCTTGTCGATGCTGGCAGCGACTTTGTCGAGGAACGCCGCATCGGGGCTGACCAGAATCGACTGGGCATCTTCATCGTGCTCGGCCTGGGAGAACAGGTCCATGGCGATCCAGTCCGGATCGGTCTGACCGTCACAGACCACAAGGATTTCCGAAGGACCGGCAATCATGTCGATGCCGACCTGGCCGAACACATGGCGTTTGGCAGTGGCAACGTAAATGTTGCCAGGACCGACCACTTTGTCTACCTGCGGTACGCTTTCGGTGCCATACGCCAGTGCTGCGACCGCCTGGGCACCACCGATGGTGAACACCCGGTCGACGCCTGCGATGCAGGCCGCGGCCAGTACCAGTTCGTTGACCTCACCCCGCGGGGTAGGCACAACCATCACTACCTCACCGACGCCGGCAACCTTGGCCGGAATCGCATTCATCAGTACTGACGATGGGTACGACGCCTTACCGCCCGGTACATACAGGCCGGCGCGGTCCAGCGGAGTGACTTTCTGGCCCAGCACGGTGCCATCGGCTTCGGTGTAGCTCCAGGAGTCCTGCTTTTGCCGCTCGTGGTAGCTACGCACGCGGTCGGCGGCCTTTTCGAGGGCTTCACGCTGGGCCGCAGTGATGCGGGTCAGCGCTAGCTCCAGGCGCTCACGGCCGAGAATCAGGTCATTGATCGACGTGGCTTCAACACCGTCAAAACGCTGGGTGAACTCCACCAGCGCAGCATCGCCGCGCTCGCGCACCGCCTTGATGATGTCGAGTACGCGTTGGTTGACCGCGTCGTCAGACACACTTTCCCAGCTCAACAGATGATCCAGATGTCGGGCGAAATCCGGGTCAGCGGCATTGAGTCGGGCAATTGCAGTGGACGTGGTCATAGCGAGGGCCTCAATAAATGGCGAATGCTCAGGCGCCCTAAGCTACCAGTCCATCCGCGCGGGCACCCGAGAAAATTGGCTATGACGCGGATAGACGGGCGCGACAGCGAAGGTCGCGCGCAGAAGTCAGCCGCGGTGTCGCGATTCGACAGCCTGGCGCAGGGTGTCGATCAGGCTCTGGATGCGGGCATGCTGCATCTTCATCGAAGCCTTGTTGACCACCAGCCGGGAGCTGATGGTGGCAATCAGTTCCTGGGGTTCCAGGCCGTTTGCACGCAGGGTATTACCGGTGTCGACAACATCGATGATCTTGTCTGCCAGGCCGATCAACGGCGCCAGCTCCATCGAGCCGTACAGCTTGATGATATCGACCTGACGGCCCTGCTCGGCGTAATAACGCTTGGCAACATTGACGAACTTGGTCGCAACGCGCAGGCGCCCCTTGGGTTCAACAGCACCAACGGCACCGGCAGTCATCAGCTTGCACTGGGCGATCTGCAGGTCCAGCGGTTCATACATCCCCTGGCCGCCGTACTCCATCAGCACGTCCTTGCCGGCCACACCCAGGTCGGCAGCGCCATGCTCGACATAGGTCGGCACGTCGGTTGCGCGCACGATCAGCAGGCGCACATCGTCCTGCGTCGTAGGGATGATCAGCTTGCGGCTCTTGTCCGGGTTCTCGGTCGGCACGATACCGGCTTCCGCCAGCAATGGCAGGGTATCGTCGAGAATCCGACCTTTGGATAGCGCGATGGTCAACATGGGAAACGTCGGTCCTTATGCGGCTACAGCCGGTCGGGCCCGATATGGCCCGACCGCATTCAATTCGGTGCAGCAATTGGCTGGCGCGTCCCTGCGCCGATCACAGACTAGCCCGGCACGCGACGGATCTTCGCGCCCAGCATCTGCAGTTTTTCCTCAATGCACTCGTAACCACGGTCGATGTGGTAGATGCGATCGATCAGGGTATCGCCTTCGGCAACCAGCGCCGACAGTACCAGGCTGGCCGAAGCCCGCAGGTCGGTGGCCATTACCGGAGCACCCTTGAGGGTCTTGGTACCGGTGACAATGGCGGTGTTGCCTTCCACCTGGATCTGCGCGCCCATGCGGTGCATTTCGTACACGTGCATGAAACGGTTTTCGAAGATCGTCTCGATCACTGCACCGGTGCCTTCGGCAATGGCGTTGAGCGAGATGAACTGCGCCTGCATGTCGGTCGGGAATGCCGGGTACGGTGCGGTACGCAGGTTTACGGCTTTTGGCCGCTTGCCGTGCATGTCCAGCTCGATCCAGTCTTCACCGGTGGTGACTTCGGCGCCCGCTTCCTTGAGCTTTTCAAGCACGGCTTCAAGGATGGTCGGATCGGTGTCCTTGACCTTGACGCGGCCACCGGTAACGGCGGCGGCAACCAGGTAAGTACCGGTTTCGATTCGGTCAGGCATGACGCGATAGGTCGCGGAACCCAGACGCTCGACACCGTCGATGGTGATGGTGTCGGTACCGGCGCCCTGGATCTTGGCACCCATGGCGATCAGGAAGTTGGCCAGGTCGACCACTTCCGGCTCACGCGCGGCGTTCTGCAGCACGCTGCGGCCCTTGGCCAGGGCAGCGGCCATCATGATGTTCTCGGTACCGGTCACGCTGACGGTGTCGAAGAAGAAGTGCGCGCCGCGCAGGCCGCCTTCAGGCGCTTTGGCCTTGATGTAGCCACCCTCGACCTCGATCTTCGCACCCATGGCTTCCAGGCCACGGATGTGCAGGTCGACCGGACGCGAACCAATGGCGCAACCGCCAGGCAGTGCCACTTCGGCCTCGCCAAAGCGGGCAACCATCGGGCCCAGTACCAGGATCGAGGCACGCATGGTCTTCACCAGCTCGTACGGTGCGACCAGGGTCTTGATCGTGCGCGGATCGATTTCCACCGCCAGCTTTTCGTCGATCACAGGCTCGATGCCCATGCGGCCGAACAGCTCGATCATGGTGGTGATGTCGTGCAAGTGCGGCAGGTTGCCGACCGTTACCGGACCATCACACAGCAGGGTCGCGGCCAGAATCGGCAGCGCCGCGTTCTTGGCACCGGAAATGCGGATTTCGCCATCAAGACGAGCGCCGCCAGTAATTATCAGTTTGTCCATTTGTGTCTCGCCGCCAATTTAGGCTCAGTTGCGCTCAGCCCAGGCTGCGCTGCTGAAAAATTTCATGGTTACCGCATGGATGCTGCCATCGGTGATCCACGGATTAAGGTGAGCATAGATCTGCTGCTGACGCTTGACCGGGCTCAGGGCCGCCAATTCGTCGCTGATCACGTTCAACTGGAAGTTGCAGCCTTCGCCTTCAACTTCGACCCGGGTTCCCGGCAACTTTTCTTCAAGGAAGTTCTTAACTTCTACGGCCTGCATGCTCAACCTCAATCGGCGCCCAGTGCGCGCGGGTCGGCCATGATACAAAAAAGCCCCTCGCCTGCGAACCCCGTAAACGAGGACTCTGACAGAGGGGCTCGTTTTTGACTGGCGGTCACTGCCCCGCCAGCACCTCTTCAAGGTCGTAGACCTCGGCAATTTCGCGCATGTCCTGAGGCATGGCGCGAACCTCGACCGCCTTGCCGGCGGCCTTGCCATCGCGAATGAAGGCCAGCAACAGCGACAAACCTACGCTGCTGGACTTCTCCACGCTGGAGCAATCGAGCACCAGGGCGGTCGCCTTGCTGGCGCTGATCAAGGCCTTGCCTTCCTTGCGCAAGGCAGGCCCGCTGCGGTAGTCCAGCACCCCGGCCAGGCTCAGTACACCTGGCTCGCTCATGGTCACGGCGCTGCCGGTCATTGCGCTTGCTGCTCAGCAGTTTCCTTGGCCTTGGCCACTTCACCGGCCCAACCATTGATGGTCTTGTCGAGGTCGTTGCCGTTGCGGTTCATGGCATCGGCGAACTGGTCACGGAACAGTTTGCCGATGTTGATACCGTTGACGATGACGTTACGCACCTTCCACTGGTCGTTGATCTTGGTCATGGTGTACTGCACCGGGTAAATGGCGCCGTTGTTGCCCTTGACTGTCATGTCGACGCTGGCACGGTCGCTGCCGTCCTTTTTCTCTGCGCCGACGGTAATGCCCTGGTTGTTGTACTCAAGCAGGGCATTGCCATAGAACTGCATCAGGCTGCGCTTGAAGTTCTCCTGGAAGCGCTGCATCTGGTCAGGTGTGGCATTGCGCGAATACTTGACGGTCATGATGCTTCGGGAAATGCCGTCAGCATCGACGACAGGCCCCAGGTTGGCATTCAAGGCGTCATAAAACGCACTCGGGTTGGTCTTGTACTGCTCTTTGTTGGCCTTCAGGTCGGCCAGCAACTGGTTGGTGGTCCCCTGAATAACTTCTTTGGGGGACTGGGCAGCTGCGCCCGCCATCAACGGCAGCGCCGCCAGCAGCACCAACAGGCCGCGTCGCAGGATTGAAATCATGGAAACTCCTTATTTAGCTTCTTTGCCAACGGTATTAAGCAGGAACTTGCCAATCAGATCTTCCAGCACCAGCGCGGACTGGGTGTCATGGATGGTTGCACCATCCTTGAGTACCCCATCGTCTCCGCCCACGCTGATACCGATGTACTTCTCGCCGAGCAACCCAGCGGTGAGGATAGATGCAGTGGAGTCGGTAGGCAGGTTATCTACGCTTTTTTCCAGTTGCAGCGTCACCCGACCGGTGTAGGTATCACGATCCAGATCGATGGCCGTGACCTTGCCGATGGTTACCCCGGCCATGGTCACCTTAGCTCTGACAGTCAAACCGGCGATATTGTCGAAGTACGCGTAAACTTTATAGGTATCGCTGCTCGGGCTTGCCGACAGGCCGCTGACACGCAGGGCCAGCAGGATCAGCGCCAGGATCCCGGCCAGAAGAAACAGGCCGACACCGATTTCCAGGGTGCGGTTTTGCATCAGAAATCTCCAAACATCAAGGCGGTCAGAATAAAATCCAGACCCAGGACTGCCAACGAGGCATAGACCACGGTCTTGGTAGTGGCACGACTGATCCCCTCTGAGGTGGGCTCACAGTCATAGCCTTGGAATACGGCAATCCACGTCACGACAAAGGCAAATACCAGGCTCTTGATCACGCCGTTGAGGACGTCATCGGTGAACGACACGCTGTTCTGCATGTTCGCCCAGAAAGAACCTTCATAGACGCCCAGCCAGTCCACCGCCACCCAGGATCCACCCCAGATGCCGACAACGCTGAAGATCAGCGCCAGCAACGGCAGCGAGATGAAGCCGGCCCACAGACGCGGGGCAACGATGTACTTGAGCGGATCGACACCAATCATTTCGAGGCTGGAAAGCTGCTCGGTGGACTTCATGTTGCCGATTTCAGCGGTCAACGCCGAACCTGCACGCCCGGCGAACAGCAACGCGGTGACCACCGGCCCCAGCTCACGCAACAGCGTCAGGGCAACCATCTGCCCCACCGCCTGTTCCGAGCCGTACTTGGTCAGGATGCTGAACCCCTGCAGGGCCAGCACCATGCCGATGAACACGCCCGATACGACAATGATTGCCAGCGACAGTACGCCCACCGAGTAAAGCTGCCTGACCAGCAATTGAAAACCGCCACCGGTACCGCTACGACCGACCAGCGAATGCATCAGAAACAGAAAAGACCGGCCGAGCACGGCCAGTACGTCAATGGCCGATCGGCCAAAGCGACGAATACGTTCGAGCAAGGATTTTCTGCGCATCAACGCTTCCCCAGAAGATCGGCGCGGTAATCCGGCGCAGGAAAGTGAAAGGGCACCGGTCCGTCCGGGTCGCCTTTCATGAACTGACGAATGCGCGGGTTATCAGAGCCCATCAACTCGTCCGGCGTGCCCTGGCCAAGCACCTGACCATCGCCGACCACGTAGATGTAGTCGGCAATACTGGCCGTTTCGGCGAGGTCGTGAGAGACCACGATGCTGGTGATCCCCAAGGCATCGTTGAGCAGGCGGATCAGACGCACCAGAACCCCCATGGCAATGGGGTCCTGACCGACGAACGGTTCATCGTACATCAGAATCTGCGGATCCAGGGCGATCGCCCGCGCCAGGGCAACCCGACGCTTCATGCCGCCGGACAGCTCGTCGGGCATCAACTCGATGGCACCGCGCAAGCCAACGGCCTGCAGTTTCATCAGGACGATGTCGCGGATCATTTCTTCTGACAGCTGGGTATGCACCCGCAGCGGGAACGCCACGTTCTCGAACACATCGAGATCGGTGAACAGTGCGCCGCTCTGGAACAGCACGCCCATTTGCTTGCGCGCATCGAACAGATCGCTGCGCGACAGCGTCGGCAGATTCTGCCCGGCAACCCAGACTTCGCCGCTGCTCGGGCGCAACTGTGCCCCCATCAGACGCAACAGTGTGGTCTTGCCGCACCCGGAAGGTCCCATGATGCCAGTGACCTTGCCGCGGGGAATGCGTATATCGACATTATTGAAGATGCTGCGCGAACCGCGCTTGAAGGAGACTCCCTTCAACTCGACCGCGTAGGCGTTATCAACGCTCATCTAGACTCCTTGCGATGCAGCCTTCTCACTCAGACGCGCGCCCCCTTCATGGAGGCACGCACGCCCTAAGCGGGCCGAACAGGCGGCGAACTATAGCATCGCTGATAGCCGCGCCCCAAGGCCGCCGCTGTGCTTGTTCAGGCAGGGTTAAGCTTGCACGGCGACTGTATGACAATCACAAGGTGAGGGATTTGCGCATTACCGCTATAATCGCCGCCTTTTCATCAGGCATTCCGATTTTCGATATGAGCCAATCCAGCGACCTGATCCAATCCGCTCAACGCACCATCCGTTTCGAAATCGAGGCGGTTGAGGGTTTGTTAGCCCACATCGACGCCGATTTCGTCAAGGCATGCGAGCTGATCCTGGCCAGCAAAGGCCGCGTGGTCGTGGTCGGCATGGGCAAGTCGGGGCACATCGGCAACAAGATTGCAGCAACACTGGCCAGCACCGGCACCCCGGCATTTTTCGTTCACCCGGCCGAAGCCAGCCACGGCGACATGGGCATGATCACCCGTGACGATGTCATCCTGGCCCTGTCCAACTCCGGTTCGACCGCCGAGATCGTCACCCTGTTGCCACTGATCAAACGCCTGGGCATCCAGCTGATCAGCCTGACCGGCAACCCGGATTCGCCGTTGGCCAAAGCGGCCGAGGTCAACCTTGATGCCCGCGTGGCGCAAGAGGCCTGCCCGTTGAACCTGGCACCAACGTCCTCGACGACAGCCGCGCTGGTCCTGGGCGATGCCCTGGCGATAGCCCTGCTCGAGGCGCGTGGCTTTACCGCTGAAGACTTCGCCTTCTCCCACCCGGGTGGCGCCCTGGGCCGTCGCCTGCTGTTGAAGGTCGAGAACGTCATGCACGCTGGCGAAGAACTGCCGCAGGTACAACGTGGTACCTTGCTCAAGGACGCACTCCTTGAAATGTCTCGCAAAGGTCTGGGGATGACTGTCATTCTGGAAGCCGACGGACGGTTGGCCGGCATCTTCACCGACGGCGACTTGCGTCGTAGCCTGGATCGCAACATCGATGTGCACACGACCCTGATCGAAAACGTCATGACCGTTCACGGCAAGACCGCCCGCGCCGACATGCTCGCGGCCGAAGCCCTGAAGATCATGGAAGACCACAAGATCAGCGCCCTGGTGGTGATCGACAAGGACGAGCGGCCGGTAGGTGCGTTGAACATGCACGACCTGTTGCGTGCAGGAGTGATGTAAATGAGCCAGGACCTGCTCCAGCGCGGCAAAGCCATCAAGCTTGCCGTATTTGACGTTGACGGCGTACTGACCGATGGCCGTCTGTATTTCCTTGAAGACGGCAGCGAATTCAAGACTTTCAACACGCTCGACGGCCAGGGCATCAAGATGCTCATGAACTCGGGTGTGACCACCGCCATTATCAGTGGCCGCAAGACCCCGGTGGTTGAACGACGCGCCAAAAACCTGGGGATTCCACACCTTTACCAGGGCCGCGAAGATAAATTGGTGGTCCTGGACGAGCTTCTTGGCCAGCTCAACCTAAGCTATGAACAGGTCGCCTATCTGGGCGACGACCTGCCAGACCTGCCCGTGATCCGCCGGGTAGGCCTGGGCATGGCAGTTGCCAATGCCGCCGCCTTTGTCCGCGAGCACGCTCACGGGGTCACCCTCGCCCGCGGCGGTGAAGGGGCAGCACG
This sequence comes from Pseudomonas alkylphenolica, assembly GCF_016009175.1. GTDB lineage: Bacteria > Pseudomonadota > Gammaproteobacteria > Pseudomonadales > Pseudomonadaceae > Aquipseudomonas > Aquipseudomonas alkylphenolica_B. The sequence continues at coordinate 33,557 of NZ_JADUCM010000032.1, read as the reverse complement.
CGAGTTCTGCGAGCTGATCCTGCAAGCCCAGGGCAACCTGGACGCGGCCAACGCCCATTACCTGTAGAGCGCCACATGTTCAGTAAAAAAATTCGCACCGCTGCGCTGTTCAGTGTGATTGCTGCCTTGCTGGTAGCGGTCGGCTACTGGAACATCAGCCCCGAGACTTTTCTCGACAAGCCGGTTGCCCGCGTCGATGACACCGCCATCGACTACTACGCCACCAACGCGCACAGCGTGCAGTTCATGCCTGATGGCAAGATGCAGTACGAGATGACCGCCGACAAGGTCGAACACCTGATGGCCAGCGAAGTCACCCTGCTGACCAAACCGGACCTGCAGATGTACCGCGGTACCACCTACCCTTGGCACGTGCAAAGTGAAAAGGGCGAGGTCAACCCCGACGGCAGCGAAGTCGAACTGATTGATTCGGTACGGGTAGCCCGTACCGATGAAAAAAACCGCACCATGATCATTACCACCAGCCGCATGACGGTATTCCCGCAGAAGCAATATGCGCAAACCGAGCAAGCCGTTAGAATCGACGGCGCCGGTGGCGTATCTACGGGCAATGGAATGAAAGCGTATTTGAAAGAAGGCAGGATGGACCTGCTTTCTAACGTAAGAGGACAGTATGAGGCTCGTTAAAACCCTCCCCTTTTTGCTCAGCCTGAGCGCAGCACTGGGAAGCGCGAGCGCCTGGGCCCTGCCGAATGACCGCGATCAGCCTATCCGTATCCAGGCTGACCAGGCCCATCTGGATGACAAGAAAGGCGTTGCCACTTACACCGGCGACGTCATCATCACCCAAGGGTCGATGATGATCAAAGGCAACACCGTGACCATCACCCGTGCCGCCAATGGCGACATTGACGTTGTGACCTCGGTGGGCAACCTGGCCTATTTCGAACAGCAGCAAAGTGCCGACAAGCCTGACAAGATGAAAGGCTACGGCAAGCAGATCCAGTACCAGTCGCAACGCGACCTCGTGGTCCTGACCGATAACGCCAAAGTGGAAACCAGCGACGGCAACACCACTGAAGGCGAAAAAATCGTCTACAACACCCAGACTCAGGTTGCGACTGCCGGTCGAAGCGGCGGCCAGGTATCCACACCTCGCCCACGTATCGACATGGTGATCCAGCCGAAGAAGAAGGCCGAGTAAATGGCGACCCTCAAAGCCCAGCACCTGGCCAAGAGCTACAAGAGCCGACAAGTGGTACGCGACGTCAGCCTGTCGATCGACAGCGGCCAGATCGTCGGCCTGCTCGGCCCTAACGGCGCCGGCAAGACCACCTGCTTCTACATGATCGTCGGCCTGGTGCAGGCCGATCAGGGCCGTGTACTGATCGACGACCTGGATGTCAGCCACCAGCCGATGCACGGCCGTGCCCGCGCCGGTATCGGCTACCTGCCGCAGGAAGCGTCGATCTTCCGCAAGCTGTCGGTAGCCGACAACATCATGGCGATCCTCGAGACCCGCAAGGAACTCGACAGCGCCGGGCGCAAAAAGGAGCTGGAAAGCCTGCTGCAGGAGTTCCACATCAGCCACATTCGCGACAACCTCGGCATGAGCCTCTCCGGCGGCGAGCGTCGTCGTGTCGAGATCGCCCGCGCCCTGGCAACTGCGCCAAAGTTCATCCTGCTCGACGAACCTTTTGCCGGTGTCGACCCGATCTCGGTCGGTGACATCAAGCAGATCATCCACCACCTCAAGGCCAAGGGCATCGGCGTCCTGATCACCGACCACAACGTCCGTGAGACCCTGGATATCTGCGAAACCGCTTACATCGTCAACGATGGCCAACTGATTGCCGAAGGCGATGCAGAGACCATCCTGGCCAATGACCTGGTTAAAGAAGTGTACCTGGGCCACGAGTTCCGCTTGTAAGTTCGAGGCGACACAGCGCTTGCCGAGGGCTGCTGATCCGGTGAAATCCGGCTTAATTGTTACAGCACCCTAGGCAAACGCTCCAATTTCAGGCATATAATTTGCTTAAAGTTGGCGCTTCGGTGCCCTTGTAGTGGATGGCGCATGTGCGCCGGCGAATAAGGTGTTAAGCCCCTGCCATGAAACCATCGCTCGTCCTAAGAATGGGCCAGCAACTGACGATGACACCGCAGTTGCAACAGGCCATCCGTTTGCTTCAGCTATCGACCCTGGACCTCCAGCAGGAAATCCAGGAAGCGCTGGAATCGAACCCGATGCTCGAACGCCAGGAAGACGGCGACGACTTCGACAACAGTGACCCGATGGCGGACAACGCCGAAAGCAAGCCTGTCGCTGAAACCCAGGACACCAGCTTTCAGGAATCCACCCCGACAGTGGACAGCCTGGACGAAGGCGAGTGGAACGAGCGCATCCCCAACGAGCTGCCGGTCGACACTGCCTGGGAAGACATTTACCAGACCAGTGCCAGCAGCCTGCCCAGCAACGACGATGACGAGTGGGACTTCACCACCCGTACCTCTGCTGGCGAAAGCCTGCAAAGCCACCTGCTCTGGCAATTGAACCTGGCGCCGATGTCCGACACAGACCGCCTGATTGCCGTCACCCTGATCGACTGCATCAACAATCAGGGCTATCTGGACGAATCCCTCGAAGAGATTTGCGAATCCTTCGACCCGGAGCTCGACATCGAGCTCGACGAAATCGAAGCGGTGCTGCATCGCATCCAGCAGTTTGAGCCGGCCGGCATTGGCGCCCGCAACCTCAGCGAGTGCCTGCTCCTGCAACTGCGCCAGCTGCCTGCCAGCACGCCGTGGATGGCCGAAGCACAGCGCCTGGTACGTGATTACATCGACCTGCTCGGCAGCCGCGACTACAGCCAGCTGATGCGCCGGATGAAGCTCAAGGAAGACGAGCTGCGTCAGGTCATCGAACTGGTACAGAGCCTCAACCCGCGCCCGGGTTCGCAGATCGAGTCCAGCGAAGCCGAATACGTGGTCCCCGACGTGATCGTGCGCAAGGACAACGAACGCTGGCTGGTCGAGCTGAATCAGGAGGCCGTACCGCGTCTGCGCGTCAATCCGCAATACGCAGGCTTCGTCCGCCGCGCCGACACCAGCGCCGACAACACCTTCATGCGCAATCAGTTGCAGGAAGCCCGCTGGTTCATCAAGAGCCTGCAGAGCCGCAACGAAACCCTGATGAAGGTCGCTACCCAGATCGTCGAACACCAGCGCGGTTTCCTCGACCACGGCGACGAAGCGATGAAGCCCCTGGTGCTGCACGATATCGCCGAGGCGGTGGGTATGCACGAGTCGACCATTTCACGGGTAACGACGCAGAAATACATGCACACGCCGCGAGGCATTTACGAGCTGAAGTATTTTTTCTCCAGCCACGTAAGCACCTCCGAAGGCGGTGAATGCTCGTCTACGGCGATACGCGCGATCATCAAAAAACTGGTTGCAGCGGAAAATCAGAAAAAGCCATTGAGTGACAGCAAGATCGCTGGTTTACTGGAGGCACAAGGCATCCAGGTAGCCCGTCGCACCGTCGCCAAGTACCGCGAGTCGCTCGGCATTGCACCGTCGAGTGAACGCAAGCGACTGATGTAGCCCCTGAGATAGCCACAGCAGTTCAGTGGCAGGCGCAACACCTGCCTCTTATGCACGGGCAACAAAGGAGAAGCTGTATGCAAGTCAATATCAGTGGACAGCATGTAGAAGTCACCCAGCCGCTGCGCGAGTACGTAGAAACGAAACTGAAACGGCTGGAAGGGCACTTCGACAAGATTACCAACGTAACGGTGATCATGAAGGTCGAGAAACTGCAGCAGAAAATTGAAGCGACGCTGTTTATTCCCGGCGGCGAAGTGGTTGCAAATGCCGAACACACCGACATGTATGCAGCGATCGATGCCTTGACCGACAAGCTCGACCGCCAACTGAAAAAACACAAGGAAAAACAGCAAAGCCTCCTGCAAGGTGCAGCGGCCCGCTGATCCCCTCATCCATGATCCAACTTGAATCCATCCTGACCCCCGGCCGTTCCCTCGTGAACGTGCCGGGAGGCAGTAAAAAGCGCGTACTCCAGGAAATCGCCACGCTGATTGACCGGGAAGTTCCGGACCTGGAGATGCAAGAGGTTTTTGAAAGCCTGTTTGCCCGGGAGAAACTCGGGTCGACCGGATTCGGGAATGGCATTGCCATTCCACATTGCCGCCTGAAAGGCTGCGCTTCCCCCATCAGCGCCCTGATACACCTGGATGCACCGATCGACTATGACGCCATTGATGGCGCTCCGGTCGATTTGCTGTTTGTCCTGCTGGTTCCCGAAGCGGCTACCGATGCGCATCTTGAGTTGTTGCGCCAGATTGCCAGCATGCTCGACCGTAAGGACGTGCGTGACCGGCTACGCGCCGCCAGTAGCAGTGAAGCCTTGTACCAGGTCGTACTGGACGTACAAAAAGAGTCCTGAACATGCGCCTGATTATCGTCAGTGGCCGGTCCGGATCCGGCAAGAGCACCGCACTCGCGGTCCTCGAGGACAATGGCTACTACTGCATCGATAACCTGCCGGCCGGGCTGCTTCCGCAACTGGCCGAAAACGCCCTGATCAATACCGAGCTGATGCAGCCCAAAGTGGCTGTATCGATTGACGCCCGCAACCTGCCCAGCCATCTGACCCGATTCCCCGAACTGCTTGAAGATGCCCGCAACCGGCACATCCAGTGCGATGTCTTGTACCTGGATGCCGATGAAGACACGCTGCTCAAGCGCTTCTCGGAAACCCGTCGACGCCACCCGCTGACCAACGCCGAGCGCTCGCTGGCCGAGGCCATCAAGGTTGAAACCGAACTGCTTGGCCCGATTGCCGACCTCGCCGACCTGAAGATCGACACCACCAACCTGAACCTGTATCAGTTACGTGATTCCATCAAGTTGCGCCTGCTCAACCAGCCTGAGCCGGGTACTGCGTTTCTGGTCGAGTCCTTCGGCTTCAAGCGCGGCATGCCCGTGGATGCCGACCTGGTGTTCGACGTGCGCTGCCTGCCCAATCCGTACTGGAAGCCAGAGCTGCGCGAACATTCCGGCCTGGAACAACCGGTAATCGACTACCTGGCATCCCAGCCCGATGTAGAGGAAATGTTCCAGGACATCTCCAGCTACCTGCTCAAATGGTTGCCACGCTTCGCCGCCAGCAACCGCGCTTATGTCACCATTGCCATTGGCTGTACCGGTGGACACCACCGCTCGGTTTATCTCACCGAGCGCCTGGGCCAGTTGCTGCAGCAATCCTTGAAGAATGTTCAGGTTCGCCACCGCGACCTCTAGCCCACAGGACCAACGCCGCGATGCCCGCTCGTGAAATCACCATCATCAACAAGCTGGGGCTGCACGCCCGGGCTGCGGCAAAGTTTGTCGGCGTCGCCGGACGCTTCCCTTGTTCCGTACGCGTCGGTCGCGCACCCGACCGGATGATTGACGGCAAGAGCATCATGGCGGTGATGATGCTCGCCGCCGGGAAAGGCACCCAGGTGCACCTGCACACCGAGGGCGAAGACGAGGATGCAGCACTGGATGCACTGGTCGAACTGATCAACAACTACTTTGACGAGGGCGAGTAACCGCCCTCACCCACCGCTCAAGACAGCGCCGTGTCCATGACCATCATCAGACAGAAGCCGAGGCACAGCCCCAGGCTGGCCAGACGATGATGGCCATTGCTGCGAGATTCCGGGATGATTTCCTGGGTCACGACCAGCAACATCGCCCCGGCCGCGCAGGCCAGCCCCAGCGGTAACAGCAATTCCGCCACCGTCACCAGCCAGGCACAAATCACCGCAGCCACCGGCTCGACCAGCCCCGATGCCGCACCAATGGCGAAAGCCTTGAACCGCGCCATACCCGCCCCTGCCAGTACCAGCGCAATGACCAGGCCTTCAGGTACATCCTGAAGCGCGATGCCCATGGCCAGGCTATCGGCGTCTGGCATTCCACCCCCCGCCGAGACTCCAATTGCCATGCCTTCTGGAATGTTGTGAGCGATGATGGCAATGACGAACACCCAGATCCGTGCGGCGATCACCGGCTGCTGCGCGCTGCCCACCAACGCCTCCGGCGAAGCGCCAGAGACTTTGAGGTCGACCAGGTAGAGGCAGAATGCACCCAAAAGCAGTCCAAAGCTTATCAGCCCGCCAGCGCCCCACTTGCCCAACCCGATCGTCTGCGCGGCGTCCAGGCCGGGAATGATCAGGGAAAAAGCAGTGGCTGCGAGCATGACCCCGGCACCAAAGCCCAGCAAGGCATCGGCCAGGGCCACCGGCATAGTGCGGATCACCAGCACCGGTACAGCCCCCAGCGCCGTGCCGAGCGCACACAAGGCGCCCCCTTCAAGTGCACGCAGCATCCGCGGCTCAAGGTCGAGCCAGGCGAAGCCCTGCACGATCAACAGCGCGCAGCCGACCAGCAGCAACAGGGTGCCCAGCGCCAGGCGAAACAGGCGCACACTGCCAATGGACATCACATCCGAGCGCATACCGGATCAACTCACACGAGGGCGGCGAGGTATCGACGCTCTACTTCGGACCAGTCGATCACGTTGTAGAAAGCGCTGATGTATTCAGGGCGGCGGTTCTGGTAAAGCAGGTAATAAGCATGCTCCCATACATCCAGGCCGAGGATCGGTGTGTTGCCGTTCATCAAAGGGCTGTCCTGGTTGCCACTGCTTTCGACCACCAGCTTTTTATCCGGCGTCACACTGAGCCAGGCCCAACCACTCCCGAAACGGGTCAGCGCCGCCTTGGTGAAAGCTTCCTTGAACGCCTCGAAGCCGCCCAATTGCTCATCAATAGCCTTGGCCACAGTGCCCTGAGGCAAACCGCCGCCCTTGGGCGACATGATCGTCCAGAACAACGAGTGGTTGGCATGGCCGCCGCCCTGGTTGATCACCGCCGCCTGCAGGTTTGACGGTAGCTGCTTGACGGCCGCGACCAGTTGCTCGACTGGCCACTCGGCCCATTCGGTACCCTCTACGGCGGCGTTGAGGTTGTTGATATACGTCTGGTGGTGCTTGCTGTGGTGAATCTGCATGGTCTGCGTGTCGATGTGCGGTTCCAGTGCATCGTAGGCGTAAGGCAATGCAGGCAAGGTGTGAGACATTTCAATGGATTCCGTAGTGAAGAGCAGGAGACCCGGCGCTTTCCTGGCCGGCAAGCAACGCCGGTTGCGGGCCATGGCTATGCAGCAGTCGTTCGGTGCGCGGGTACTGTCCGTACTCGCTGATGAAATTCAGTAGCTCGGTATAGGTTTTACTGCTGTGGCGCAGCGCTGCTTCACGCAGCGCCGGCGCCAGGCGCGGGTCCTGCATGGCCTGTAGCAGCCGCTGATGGACGGCGCACAAGTACTCTGCGCTCTCCTGCGGCTGGTTCAGGCGCAAGTGCAGGTCGGCCAGGTTGTGGTGAGCAATCACACACACGGCCACCGCTTCATCGGCGTCATGCCAGCGCTCGAACAACACCTGGGCCAATGCCAGGGCCTGCAGGTACAGCTCGCGGGCATCGACCAGTTCGCCTTGGTCGAACAGGCGGTTGGCAATTTCGGTGGTGCGTTTCCAGTGCTGCATGACAAACCTCCAACGCGCTATCAGATACCGCCAGCGGTGAGCTTTTCCGGGTCCAGCAGCACTTCCAGCTGGCTGCGCGGCAAATCCGTGTGTTCCAGGGCTACATCAATGATCGGACGGCCCTGCTTATAGGCGGTCTTGGCGATTTCAGCGGCCTTCTGGTAGCCGATGATCGGGTTCAGCGCCGTGACCAGAATCGGGTTACGCGCCAGCGCCTCCTTGAGCTTGGGCTCGTTGACCTTGAAACTGGCGATGGCCTTGTCGGCCAGCAAGCGGCTGACATTGGCCATCAGCTCGATGCTGCTCAGCAGGTTCTGCGCAATGATCGGCAGCATCACGTTCAATTCGAAGTTCCCCGACTGCCCGGCGATGGCGATGGTCGCGTCGTTGCCGATGACCTGGGCGGCAACCATGGCGGTCGCCTCCGGGATTACCGGATTGACCTTGCCGGGCATGATCGAGGAGCCGGGCTGCAAGCCTTCCAGCTCGATCTCTCCCAGGCCGGCCAAGGGACCCGAGTTCATCCAGCGCAGGTCGTTGGCAATTTTCATCAGGGCCACTGCGGTGGTCTTGAGCTGGCCAGACAACGCCACCGCGGTGTCCTGGGAGCCGATCAGGGCAAACAGGTTCTGCCCCGGGGTAAACGGCACCTTGGTCAGGTCACTCAGTTGCTCACTGAAGCGCTGGGCGAACTCAGGGTGCGCATTGATCCCGGTACCCACGGCTGTACCGCCCTGAGCCAAGGCCTGCAGCGCGGGCAAGGTCGCCTGCAGGTGCGCGATTGCGCCATTGATTTGCGCAGCCCAACCGCCCAGCACCTGGCTCATGCGTACCGGCATGGCATCCATCAGGTGGGTGCGGCCGGTCTTGATGAACGGATGCACGGCTTCGGCTTTGTGCTCGATCACCTGGACGAGGTACTTGAGCGCCGGCAGCAGCTGTTCATGCAAAGCCAGGGCAGCACTGACATGAATCGTGGTCGGGATGATGTCATTACTGCTCTGGCCACAGTTGACGTGATCGTTGGGGTTAACCTGATCACCGAGAATGCGGCTTGCCAGCGTAGCAATCACTTCGTTGGCGTTCATGTTGGAACTGGTACCGGAGCCGGTCTGGAAGATATCCACCGGAAAATGCTGAATGAAGCCTTCGCTCAGCAACTGCTCGACCGCCTTGACGATGGCTGTGCCCTTGTCGCTTTCAAGCTGTTTGAGCTGGACGTTGGCCTTGGCCGCCGCCGCTTTGGCCAGCAACAAGGCACGAATGAACTGGGTCGGCATGCGCTGCTGGCTGATCGGAAAGTTGTTCACCGCACGCTGGGTCTGAGCGCCATAAAGGGCCTCGGCCGGCACCTGCAGCTCGCCCATGCTGTCACGCTCGATACGGGTATTACTCATCATCAAATCCTTGCATCAGTTCATCGAAAGAAATCGAAGGCAATAGCGTGCAGTTCGCCAATTGACGGGCAAAAGGCTGCCAACGCTGGCCGTGCTCGCCGCCGTCGAGCTTGCGCAGCTGCAACAGCGGCTTCCACGCCTGGTCCAGGCACAGGCAGCGCCAATGCCAGGGCAGCATGCGATCGCAGGCGGTATCCAGGAGCAGGCGGAAGGAGGTCAGGGCGACGGTCCAGGCCGAGGTGTCGGTGCAGCACACCAGATAGCGGCCCTCGGCAAGGTAGTGCTCGATCAAGCGCGGCTCGTCCGGCTCCATCGCGCAACGAATGCGCTGGCTGAGCCAGCGCCAGTTTTCGAGGTAGGGCAATTCGTGAAGGACAGGTTTCATGAACATCATCGCCTAGATAATGATATTCATTATTAAGTGATAATCATAATCAGTTCAAGGATGCGAAAGTAGAAAAACAAAAAAGCCCGACACATGGCCGGGCTTCAAAGGGATCGGTCTTGCTGGCAATCAGCTGCCGGCGACCGTCATCCGCTCGATCAATACCGAGCCGGTGTGGATGTTGCTGCGGGTTTCAAGATCGTTACCGATCGCGACAATCTGCTGGAACATGTCTTTCATATTGCCGGCAATCGTCACTTCCTGGACGGCGAACTGAATCTCGCCGTTTTCAACCCAGTAACCTGCCGCGCCGCGAGAATAGTCACCGGTCACCATGTTCAGGCCATGGCCCATCAACTCGGTTACCACCAGCCCGCGCCCCATACGCCGGATCAGCGCTGCCTGGTCTTCGACACCGTGCGTCACGTACAGGTTATGCACTCCACCGGCATTGGCGGTGCTTGGCAGGCCCAGTTTGCGACCCGAGTAGGTACCCAGCACATAGGACACCAGCTCACCTTTTTCGACGAACGGTTTGGCATAGGTGGCCAGGCCATCGCCATCGAACGCGGCACTGCCCAGCGCACGCTGCAAGTGCGGACGCTCGTCGAGGGTCAGCCAGCTGGGGAACAGACGCTGGCCCATGGTGCCCTCGAGAAACGACGACTTGCGGTACAGGTTGCCGCCGGAGATGGCCGAGAGGAAGCTGCCGAACAGGCCACCGGCCAGTTCGGCAGAGAACAGTACCGGCACTTCACAGGTAGGCACCGGGCGGGCGCCCAGGCGACTGGCTGCACGCTGCGCGGCGCGCTGGCCAATGCTGCGCGGGTCGGCGAGGAGTTCGCCCTGACGATTGACGTCATACCAGTAATCACGCTGCATCTGGCCGTCGGCTTCGGCGATCATCACACAGCTCAAGCTGTGGCGGGTCGAGGCATAACCGCCGATAAAACCGTGGCTGTTGCCATAGACGCGGCAGCCCTGGTGGGTATTGAGGGTAGTGCCGTCGGCATTCTTGATCCGTGCATCGGCATCGAACGCTGCCGCCTCGCAGGCCAAGGCTTTCTCGATCGCCTGTTCCGGGGTGATGTCCCAGGCGTGATACAGGTCGAAATCAGGCAGTTCGCGCGCCATCAGGGCCGGGTCGGCCAGCCCGGCGCAATCGTCTTCAGAGGTGTGTTTGGCAATCGCCAATGCAGCGGCAACCGTCTCGCGAATGGCGTCACTGCCACTTGCAGAGGTGCTGGCCGATCCTTTGCGCTGGCCAACATACAGGGTGATTCCGAACCCCTGATCGCGGTTGAATTCAACCGTTTCCACTTCACGCTGACGCACCGAGGTCGACAACCCCTGCTCCAGCGACACCGCGACCTCGCAGGCACTGGCGCCCTGACGCTTGGCTTCGGCAATGATCTGTTCGACTTGCTCCTGCAACGCCGGCAGGGCCTGCGGGCCTACGCTCTGGACTGCACTCATGGTTTTCTCCACTCAAATTCTGCGTTCGGCACAGGTCATTCTACGACCGGGCCGGACAAGCGGCCCCCGACTGGTTATCATGGCGGCGATTCTCAGCGGACTGCCCCCATGGTTGATTCTTACGACACCGCCTTCGACGGCGAAAAAAGCAAAACCCAGATCAAGCGCGAGATGCAGGCGCTGGTCGATATGGGCGAGCGCCTCACCTTGCTCAAGCCCGATACCCTGGCCAAGCTGCCTCTGACCGACGAGCTGCGCGCGGCTCTGGAAGAGCACAAGCGCCACACGGCGAACGAGGCGAAAAGACGTCACAAGTCGTTCATCGGCAAGCTGATGCGTGACCAGGACATCGACGCAATCAACGCGCTGCTTGACCAACTCGACGCCTCCTCGCGCCAGTACAACGAACGCTTCCACGGCCTCGAACGCTGGCGCGACCGGCTGATCGACGGCAACGATGAAGTCCTGGAGAAATTCGTCCAGGAATTCCCGGAAGCCGACCGCCAGCAGCTGCGCTCGCTGATCCGCCAGGCCCAGCATGAGCTGAAGACCAACAAGCCGCCTAGCGCCAGCCGCAAGATCTTCAAGTACATTCGCACCCTGGACGAAGTCCAACGCGGCTTGCGTTGAGCCTCGCGACCGGGCAGGCACCCTGCCCGCCCGGTTTCAACGTCATGCGCCCGTGCCACCCACGGTGATCGCGTCAATTTTCAGTGTCGGCTGGCCAACGCCCACCGGCACCGACTGACCGTCTTTACCGCATGTCCCCACGCCGCTGTCCAGCGACAGATCGTTACCGACCATCGATACCCGGCTCATGGCTTCCGGCCCGTTGCCGATCAGTGTCGCGCCTTTGACCGGCGCGGTGATCTTGCCGTCTTCGATCAGGTAGGCCTCACTGGTGGAGAACACGAACTTGCCGCTGGTGATATCCACCTGGCCACCGCCGAGGTTGGCGCAGTAGATCCCGCGCTTGACCGACTTGATGATCTCTTCGGGATCGCTTTCCCCGGCACGCATGTAGGTGTTGGTCATGCGTGGCATCGGCAAATGCGCATACGACTCGCGACGACCGTTGCCCGTCACTGCCATGCCCATCAGGCGGGCATTGAGTTTGTCCTGCATGTAGCCCTTGAGGATGCCGTTCTCGATCAGGGTGGTGCATTCGGTAGGCGTACCTTCATCGTCCACGCTCAACGAGCCGCGACGGCCTTCGAGGGTACCGTCATCGACGATGGTGCACAGGCTTGATGCAACCTTCTCACCCAGGTGCCCACTGTAGGCCGAACTGCCCTTGCGGTTGAAGTCGCCTTCAAGGCCATGGCCAACGGCCTCATGCAGCAACACGCCCGACCAGCCGGAGCCCAGTACTACGGGCAAGGTGCCGGCAGGCGCAGGAATGGCTTCGAGATTGACCAGGGCCTGACGCAGGGCTTCACGGGCAAAGCCCATGACCCGCTCATCGGTGAAATAGCGATAGTCGGTACGACCGCCACCGCCGTGGCCGCCACGCTCGCGCCGGCCGTTCTGCTCGACGATCACACTGACGTTGAAACGCACCAACGGGCGAATATCGGCGGCCAGGCTGCCATCGGCAGCGGCAATCAGAATGCGCTCCCAGACCCCTGCCATGCTCACGCTGACTTGCTGGATGCGCGGGTCCAGCGCGCGCGTGGCGGCATCGACGCGCTTGAGCAGCTCGACCTTCTCGGCGCGGCTGATCACTTCCAGCGGGTTGTCGGTGCCATACAGCTGGGTGACATCCTGGCTGCTGAACGCCTGGACCGTGCCGTTCTGCCCGGCACGGGAGATCGAACGCGCCGCACGGGCGGCCGAGGTCAGGGCTTCAAGGTTGATGGCATTGCTGTAGGCGAAACCGGTTTTCTCGCCAGACTGGGCACGCACGCCCACGCCCTGGTCAAGGTTGAAGCTGCCTTCTTTGACAATGCCGTCTTCGAGCGCCCAGGATTCGGAAATCTGCCCCTGGAAATACAGGTCGGCGGCATCGATGCCCGGCCCGGCCAACTCACCCAGCACCGACTGCAGGCTGTCGAGGGTCAATCCCCCCGGCGCCAGCAGGTGCTCGCTGACAGTGGATAACATCTCGCTCATAGTCACTCCGAGGTGTGCGCAGGCCGCAAAGCGTCCTGCGAGAAAAAGCGCCGGTGCAAGGCCACCGGCATCCGCGCCCGAATGGACGCCTGTTCGCTGCTGTCGCGTTCGCACAGCAGCACGGCTTCGCCGCTGGCCTGTTCGGCGACAATGCGCCCCCAGGGATCGACGATCGCCGCATGACCGTAAGTTTCCCGCGGCCCCGGATGGGTACCCCCTTGGGCAGCCGCCAGGACATAACACTGCGTTTCAATGGCCCGTGCGCGAATCAGCACCTCCCAATGCGCCGCCCCGGTTACTGCGGTAAATGCCGCAGGCGCCGTGATCAGCTCTGCCCCGGCAGCCCGTAGCGCGCTGTACAGCTCCGGAAAGCGCAAGTCGTAGCATACGCTCAAGCCCACGCGACCGACCGGTGTATCGGCCACCACCACCTGGTTGCCATGGGCATAGTCATCAGACTCCCGATAGCGGCCGCGGTTGTCAGCGACATCGACATCAAACAGATGCAGCTTGTCGTAGCGCGCGACAATCTCACCGTGCTCATCAACCAGCAGCGAGCAGGCATGTGATTTCGCATCGGGATTGTCGACCGGCGGCAGCGGCAGCGTGCCAGCCACCACCCATAACCTGAGGTCGCGGGCGGCCTGTTTCAACCACGGCAGGATCGGCCCCTGCCCCAGCGCTTCGGCACGACCAATCGCAGCGCTGTCGCGACGCCCCATGGCCGCGAAGTTCTCCGGCAACACCGCCAACCTGGCGCCCGCTCGTGCAGCCTGTTCAAGCAAGCGCCGCGCCTGCTCCAGGTTGGCCGGGATGTCGCTCTGGCTGACCATCTGGATCACTGCTGACTTCATGCCTGCTCCTGAACTTACTTCTCGAACGGTTTGATAAAGCTGATTTTAGGCTCTTTCCACGGCCCTTCGACGCGATAGTTGACACTCGCATAACGCGCCACGCGGTCGCCGAGCAGGCGATCCACCAGGAACAACGCCCCACCCACGGCAGGTGCGCCAACAATCAGGGCCGCCAATGGCAGGTTGTTGGTCACCGGCAGGGTGACCAGCAGGTGGGCATCGATCCGGTCGCGGACCATATCCAGCGTGCCATCGAGCTCCAGGTTACTGGACGGACCGGTCAGGGTTATAGGCTCACGCGTCACGTAAACCCCCTCACTGGCCACCAGCAGCCCTTTGACCCGGTCATAGCTCAGGCCCTTGTCGATCAGGTCGGAGAAATCCAGGCGCAAGCGTCGGCCGATGGAGTTGAAGTTGAGCAAGCCGAACACCCTTAGCGCCTGAGCGCCACCTTCGACTTCAACAAACTGACCTTTACGCAAGGCCGCATCGAGGCTGCCAGAGAACCGGTTGAGGCCTACCCAGGCCGGCGAGCCAGGCCAGCGACCATCGACATCCAGGCGAAAATCGCGGCTGGTGACCGTCGGTGCAAAGTTCCAGGCCTTGAGGATGTCTGCCAGGTTCTTGCCTTCCAGGCGTCCCTTGTACCAGCTGGTACTGGATCCTGGAGCTCCTTCCCAGCCACCGTTACCGTCGATCAGCAAGCCCTTGAGACTCAGGTCGAGATCGTTCAAGGCAATGCCTTTGGCGGTCGAGCGGATCTTCACTGCAGCGCTGCCCAGCAGGTCCTCACCACGAAAGAGCTTGTCGATGCTCAGGTCGATAGAGGGAATTTTGCGCGGGTCAATGGAGGCCATCGGGTCAGGCGCATTGGGCGAGGTGACTTCTGCGGGATCAGCCGCCGGCAAGTGGATGGTCTGCAAGTTGACGACCATCGGCGCACCCTGCGCATCGGGCACCCTGGCGTTGCCAATGACTTCCTTGCTGTCCAGGCGCAGTGCCAAGTTGTTGCTGTTGCGGTCCAGACGCACCACAGCCTGGTTCAGGTTCAGGCCAAAGCCCTTGAGCTTGCCGATGCTCAGGTCGACGCTGCGCAAAAGCTGGCGGGCACTGCCGCCGGCATCATTGCCTGCGAGCGACGGTGCCTGTTCCTGCCAGGGTTGCAGATCCAGTTCAGGCAAGCGTCCACGCACCTGCAGCCCCTGGGCAGACGGCAGCTGTGCGCTACCACCACCGAACACGAGTTCGCCCCGTCCTTGCTCGAGCTTGTCCATGGGCGCGGCGTAGAGCAGATTGGCTACGTCGGCATAGCTCAGGCTGAAGCGGCGCTCCGGCCCTTGCAGGGTCATGCTGAACTGACTGTTGCGGGTGTCCCCGGCGGCTTTGCCAAACGGCGCCGGAAGGTTGATCGCCAGCCCCTTGAGACTGGAATCAACCTTGAGCTGATTGTCACGACTGCCCAGGTTCAATTGCAGCTGATACGGCAATTCACCAGCCAGCGGCAGGGCTTGTTTGACCTGCAGCCATTGGCTCAGGGCCGTCAGCGCGACGCTGCCCTTGGCTTCAATTCGGGTCTGCATTTCACCGGGCTTGCCCTCGGCAAAAATCTGCGCCGTCATCGGCTTGTCGAAGATTCGTGCGCTGACGTTCTGGCCACTCAGCCCCTTGTCATAGTCAAAGCGGAACCCGCCTTTCAACTGGCTCAGCTCCAGCACGGGGGCGGCAATTTTCAGTCGCGCATCGTTGGTGTCGAAGTCCACCACTACTTTGGGTTTCTCACCCTTTGCCAGGGGGACATCAAGCTTCAGCTTGCCCTTGAGGTCGCCTTGGCCTTCCCAGCCGGCAAACATCTCGGCGGTGCCGATCGGCGCCTCCTGAAGAATTTTAAGGCCATCGCCGAGCCCGCCATCGAATGCCCCGTCCAGGTACATGTGGCTGTGCTCACCACTGGCGACGTGAGGAATATTGACGTGTACATCAGTGACCTGAGTATCGAGCAACTGCCCGCTGTGGGCGTCGATCCGCACGCCATCGTCATCAATAAATACATCACCAGCGACTTTTTGCACCTGCGGCCAGCCCGGCTGGAAATCCAGGGCGGCATCGTGCACCTTGAAAAACAGGCTGATGCTGCGCGCCTGCTCGGAGGCACCGTGATTGAGCGAACCCTGGTACTGGAAATAGCCTTCGTCGACCGCACCCTTGAGAATCGCCGTGCGCAGCCACTCGTCCAGCGCCGGGCTCAGCACTTCCGGCAGGTATTTGGCGGTATAGCGACCATCGCCCTCGACCAGCCCTACACGCAAGTCCATGTAGTCCTCGCGCGCCTCATCGAACAGCAGGCGGATAAGGAAGTCACCGGCTATCTTGCCTTCCTCGCCCAGCACCTTCAGGTAGGGCGCGATGAGGGTGAACCCTTCCTCATCCAGGCGCCAGGTCAGGCGCGCATTGGCTTTCTGGTAGTTCCAGGGCTTGGCGAAAATCGGGTAGAGATGAAGCATGAAGGCGTCGGTGTCCAGGCGCAGCTCGCCGTGGCCCAGATCGCCGCTGATGCTGCCGTTGACATTCCCCGCAGCCGGCGCACCGTGATAGGCATTGAAACCCAACCGCTCGAGATTGGCAGCAAAGCTCAGGCGTTGATCGCCACTGGCTTTGGGCCGGATGTCGAGCTGGACATTACGCAGGCTGCCGCTGACCTTGAGCCCCTCGACCACCGCCATGACGTTTTCCGGCAACGGTGCCAGGGACTCGATCAATGGCGTTAGCGGCGTCAGGTTCAAACGGTCGGCCTGGACCTTCCAGGTTTCCTCTGTCGTTTCTGTGGCGGCTGATTGCGCAAGCTGCAGGTGCGACTCCCAGCGCGTCTTGCCCAGGCTCATGGCCAACGAGTCAAGCTGCACCGCAAAGCCTTGCTTGTCACGCTCAAACCAGCCATTGAGCGCGAGGTTTTCCACCTTGGCCTCTTCCCGACCGGTATAGGCACCGCGCAACTGCGGCGCGTTGAGACGCACAACCGAGCGCTGAAGCTGTCCTTTATCCCAGTTCAGCCAGAACTCTCCACCGGCCTTGAGCTCTTTGGCCTGCCATTGCCCGAGCAGTTTGGGCGGTAACCAGCGTGCCCAGTCGCTCTGGGGCAAGCTGAGGTAGGCATCCAGCCGGCCGTCGCGCCACTGTTCGGCACGCACACGGCTGCGCAGGCTCATCGCTACCGGCTGGCCATCGGGCAGGGTCAGGCGCACATCCAGACGCTGCCGCAGGCTGCCCACCTGCAAGCCCAGGCTGACATAAGTAAGGGTCAGGGGATCGCGCTGGTAGGGTTCAAGGGTGACCTGGCTATCGACCACCGTGACTTTCGACACCACCTGCAGGCGCTTGAGCAATTGCTCCGGGTCCAGTGGCTGGTCATCGGTTTTCGGCAAACCGTCCAGGGTCCAGGCCCCGTTTTCATCTTCATGCAGGCTCAACTGCAGGCCGCCGACCTCAAGATTGGCCAGGCGCAACTGACGATCGACCAGGCTGGCCCAGAGGTCAGGCACCACCTTGACGCCGTCCAGGCGCAATGCCGTGGCGCCTTCGCCTACCTGAATGTCGTTGACACCCAGCACCGGTGCCAGGCCGCTCCAGCGCCCCTCAAGGCTACCGATATGCACAGGGAGCCCCAAGGCCTGCTCGGCTTTGTCTTCAACTTCGGCGCGGTACTCGGCGACCAGTGGCACCAGCTGTCGGCCGAGGCTGACATACAGCGCGACCAACACCGCCAGCAGGGCGCAAATGCCCAGGCCCCAACGGGTCATCGCGCCTAGAACGCGGATCAGACGCTCCATGGCAATGGCCCTCCAACTCGTGCCTTAACTATGGCCGTAACCGGCCGCTTTGCCAGCCCGCACAGCGGCCCGGTGTGTTCAGACGTCAGAGCAGCACCACATCGTATTGCTCCTGGGAGTACATGGACTCGACCTGAAAGCGGATGGTTCGGCCGATAAAGGTCTCCAGTTCAGCGACGTTGCCAGACTCTTCATCAAGCAGGCGATCGACCACTTTCTGGTTGGCCAGTACTCTATAGCCTTCAGCCTGGTAGGCACGTGCTTCACGCAAAATCTCGCGGAAGATCTCGTAACAAACCGTCTCGGGGGTCTTCAGCTTTCCCCGGCCCTGGCAGCACAGGCAAGGCTCGCACAACACTTGTTCAAGGCTTTCACGGGTACGCTTGCGGGTCATCTGCACCAGGCCAAGCTCGGTGATGCCGATAATGTTGGTCTTGGCGTGATCACGCTCCAGCTGCTTCTCCAGGGTCCGCAGCACCTGGCGCTGATGCTCCTCATCCTCCATGTCGATGAAGTCGATGATGATGATCCCGCCGATATTGCGCAGGCGCAGCTGCCGGGCAATGGCGGTGGCCGCCTCCAGGTTGGTCTTGAAGATGGTTTCTTCAAGGTTGCGGTGCCCGACAAAGGCGCCAGTGTTGACGTCGATGGTGGTCATGGCTTCGGCAGGATCAACCACCAGGTAGCCACCGGACTTGAGCGGCACCTTGCGATCAAGGGCGCGTTGAATCTCATCCTCCACCCCATAAAGGTCGAAGATGGGGCGCTCACCTGGGTAGTGTTCCAGGCGATCGGCGATTTCCGGCATCAGTTCGGCGACGAACTGCGTGGTTTTCTGGAAGGTTTCCCGGGAATCGATGCGGATCTTCTCGATTTTCGGATTGACCAGGTCGCGCAGCGTGCGCAGGGCCAGCCCCAGGTCCTCGTAGATTTCCACCGGTGCGCCAACGGTCTTGATCTGGGTACCGATCTGGTCCCACAGCCTGCGCAGGTAGCGGATGTCCATGAGAATTTCATCAGCGCCTGCGCCTTCGGCGGCGGTGCGCAGGATGAAACCGCCGGCATCCTTGATGTTTTCCTGGGCAATACAGTCGGCAACCACCTGTTTAAGCCGCTCACGCTCGGCTTCGTCTTCGATCTTCAGGGAAATACCGACATGGCTGGTACGCGGCATGTACACCAGGTAGCGCGAAGGAATCGACAACTGGGTAGTCAGCCGCGCGCCTTTGGAGCCGATCGGGTCTTTGGTGACCTGAACCACCAGGCTCTGACCTTCATGTACCAGCGCGCTGATGCTCTCTACCGCCGGACCTTCGCGCTGGGAGATCTCCGATGCATGGATGAACGCCGCACGGTCCAGGCCGATGTCGATGAATGCCGCCTGCATGCCGGGCAGTACGCGCACCACCTTGCCCTTGTAGATATTGCCGACAATGCCCCGCCGCTGGGTGCGCTCGACATGCACCTCTTGAAGAACACCGTTCTCCACCACCGCCACGCGTGATTCCATCGGCGTGATATTGATCAGAATCTCTTCACTCATGGCAGGCTCTCGTCAAAGGACTTCAGTAATGATGGATGGCGCGCAGGCGACTGGCTAGCAGCCGTTATGTCTTGACCTCGCTCAAAGGGCTGACGATGGCTGCCAACAAGGGATACCGAACTGCGCCAACAGCGCTGCTGTCTCGCTGAGCGGCAGGCCGACCACGGCCGAATAGCTGCCTTCGATACGCTCGACAAACACCGCGCCCAGGCCTTGAATGGCATAGGCACCGGCTTTGTCCTGGGGCTCGCCGCTGGCCCAATAGGCACGTGCACGCTCTACAGAGATTGGACTGAAACGTACCTGGCTGGCCACGCAGATGCTCAGGCAACGTTGAGGATCAGCAACAGCAACCGCCGTGAGCACCTGATGTTCACGCCCCGACAGGGCTGCCAGCATTGCCAACGCGTCGTCTTGATCGACAGGTTTACCCAGGATCCGGCCATCCAGCACCACCGCCGTGTCGGCGCCCAGCACAGCCAGCGGCGCTCCGGCGTCATGGCCTTGCAGCACCGCCAGACCGGCCTGGGCCTTGGCACGCGCCAAACGCTCGACATAGGTAGTTGCCGCCTCATCAGGCAGCGGGGTTTCGTCGACCGCCGCACTGAGGGGGGTATAGGGAATGCCGATCTGCGTCAGCAACTCTCGACGCCGGGGTGATCCAGAAGCCAGGTACAGCGGGGTCATGGTGACATCTCCCTGTCAGGTCAGGATGCGAACTCAGTTAATGCTCAGGCGCACACGCAAACCACGCAGGGCGAAACTGATCCAGGGCCAGAGCAAGGCACTGATGACCGCCGACCAGATCAGCGCCAGGGTCGGCAGGCGGTTGCCGGTCAGCGCGCTCAACCACAACTGGATCAGCTGGGCCAGGCCGAAGATCACCAGGATCACCAGGCTTTGCTGCCACATCGGGAACATGCGCAGGCGTTGCTGCAGGGTCAGTACCAGGAAGGTGATCAGGGTCAGCACCAGCGCATTCTGCCCCAGTAACGTGCCGTACAGCACATCCTCGGCGAGCCCGAGCACAAAGGCGGTGGTCATGCCGACCTTATGCGGCAGGGCCAGGGTCCAGAAGGCCAGCAGCAGCGCCAGCCACATCGGCCGGAACACTTCCATGAACTGCGGCAATGGCGAAACGCTGAGCAGCAGGCCAATTACAAACGTTAGCCAGACCACCCAGCCGTTTCGGCTGCGAGTACTTACCATCAGTGTCTCTCCCGGGACGTGGCAGGGGCCGCGCCCGTTGCTGCGGCCGGAGCCGCTGGCGCGGCAGCCGGGGCTGCTGGCGCCGCTGTCGGTGCCTGCCCTGGATTGGCTGGGGCCGCCGGCGCACTGCTGGCCGCCGGCGCCTGTGCACCGGCAGCGGGCTGTGTCGCTTCACCAGTACCCGGCAAGCCTTGGCGATCTGCGGCTTCCTGAGCCATCGCGGCATCGGCGGCGCGCTGTTCAGGGGTGCGGCTGTCGGTAAATACCAGCAACAGGTAACGGCTGCGGTTCAGCGCAGCCGTTGGAATCGCCCGAACAATGGCGAATGGCTGGCCGGAATCATGAATCACTTCCTTGACCGTGGCCACCGGGTAGCCTGCCGGGAAGCGCTGGCCCAGGCCGGAGCTGACCAACAGGTCGCCTTCCTTGATGTCTGCGGTGTCGGCAACGTGGCGCAGTTCCAGGCGCTCGGGGTTACCCGTGCCACTGGCAATGGCGCGCAAGCCGTTACGGTTTACCTGTACCGGAATGCTGTGGGTGGTGTCGGTCAGCAGCAAGACCCGTGCGGTGTACGGCATCAGCTCGACCACCTGGCCCATCAGGCCACGGGCATCAAGCACCGGCTGCCCCAGCACCACGCCATCGCGCTCACCCTTGTTGATCAGGATGCGATGGGTAAACGGGTTGGGATCAACACCGATCAGTTCGGCAACTTCGACCTTCTCGTTGACCAGCGCCGACGAGTTGAGCAACTCGCGCAGGCGCACGTTCTGCTCGGTCAGGGCCGCGAGCTTCTGCACGCGCCCCTGCATCAGCAGGGCTTCGGTCTTGAGTTTCTCGTTCTCGGCAATCAGCTCGGTACGGCTGCCAAACTGGCTGGCGATACCCTGCCACAGGCTCTGCGGCATGTCGGTGATGTGATAGGACTCCATCAACACCAGCCCCATCTGGCTGCGTACCGGTTTGAGCAGCGGGAAGCGCGCATCGACCACCATCAGGGTGATCGACAGTACAACCAGCACGAGCAGGCGCACGCCCAGCGAAGGGCCCTTGGCGAAAAGCGGTTTAATGGGCCGCTCCTCGTGGACGACGATTCAAGAGGTCATTCATACGGCAACGCACCGGCCTGCTTGTGGTTTGACGGAAAATAACGCCCACACGGACGTCAGCCCAGCACATACAGGTAGCACTGTGGGCACTACCTGTAAACCGGGCGTCATGTTTGCTGCAGCCAGCTTACTCGCTGGAGAGCAGGTCCATGGTGTGTTTGTCCATCATCTCCAGGGCACGACCACCGCCGCGGGCAACGCAGGTCAGCGGGTCTTCGGCAACGATGACCGGCAGGCCGGTTTCCTGAGCCAGCAGCTTGTCGAGGTCGCGCAGCAGGGCGCCACCACCGGTCAGCACCAGACCACGCTCGGCGATGTCCGACGCCAGCTCCGGAGGCGATTGCTCCAGCGCGCTCTTGACCGCCTGGACGATGGTCGCCAGCGACTCCTGAAGGGCTTCGAGCACCTCGTTGGAGTTCAGGGTGAAGGCACGTGGCACGCCCTCGGCCAGGTTACGGCCGCGGACATCGACTTCACGTACTTCGCCACCTGGGTAGGCAGTGCCGATTTCCTGCTTGATGCGCTCGGCGGTGGATTCGCCGATCAGGCTGCCGTAGTTGCGGCGCACGTAGGTCACGATCGCTTCGTCGAAGCGGTCACCACCCACACGTACGGACTCGGCATAGACCACGCCGTTCAGGGAGATCAGTGCAATTTCAGTGGTACCGCCACCGATATCGACGACCATCGAACCACGAGCTTCCTCGACCGGCAGGCCGGCACCGATAGCGGCAGCCATCGGCTCTTCAATCAGGAATACTTCGCGGGCACCGGCGCCCAGCGCCGATTCACGAATGGCGCGACGCTCGACCTGGGTCGATTTGCACGGCACACAGATCAGTACCCGCGGGCTTGGCTGCAGGAAGCTGTTCTCGTGAACCTTGTTGATGAAGTACTGCAGCATTTTTTCACAAACGCTGAAGTCGGCGATCACGCCGTCCTTCATCGGACGAATGGCAGCAATGTTGCCGGGCGTACGGCCCAGCATGCGTTTGGCTTCGGTACCTACCGCGACGACACTTTTCTGGTTGCCGTGCGTACGAATGGCCACAACAGAGGGCTCATTCAGGACGATACCGCGCTCACGCACGTAAATAAGGGTGTTGGCAGTCCCCAGGTCGATGGAAAGATCGCTGGAAAACATGCCACGCAGTTTCTTGAACATGGGAAAGTGACCCTAGGCAACGCGTGGGTAAAAAAGTGCGGCAAACTCTAACAACGGCGGGGATTTTGGGCAAGGCGCCAATATGTTAAATTGGCAGTTTTTCCGAGCAAGCCAGCACACAATCGCGGCCTTATGACCGTAAATCTGCCAGCATGTTCCTCATCGCGGACCAAATCCGTTTTTGTTTCCCCAGGAGATCCCCATGGCGCTTGAACGCTGCGACGTGGAAAAGATCGCCCATCTGGCCCGACTGGGCCTGAATGAAGCCGATCTGCCACGCACTACCGATGCCCTGAACAGTATTCTGGGACTGGTCGACCAGATGCAAGCGGTCGACACCACTGGCATTGAGCCATTGGCGCACCCACTGGAAGCCAATCAGCGCCTGCGCGCCGATGTGGTAACAGAAAGTAACCATCGTGACAGCTACCAGGCCATTGCCCCGGCGACGGAAAACGGCCTGTACCTGGTTCCGAAAGTCATCGAGTAAGGGAATAGAGCCTGCCATGCATCAACTGACCCTGGCCGAGATCGCCCGCGGACTCGCCGACAAAAAGTTTTCTTCCGAAGAGCTGACCCGCACCCTGCTGGCGCGGATCAACCAGCTCGACCCGCAGCTCAACAGCTTCATCAGTGTGACCGAAGAACTGGCCATCAGCCAGGCCCGTGCCGCCGACGCCCGTCGCGCCGCCGGTGAGAACGGCCCCTTGCTCGGCGCCCCGATCGCCCACAAGGACCTGTTCTGCACCCAGGGCATCCGCACCAGCTGCGGCTCGAAGATGCTCGACAACTTCAAGGCACCCTACGACGCTACCGTCGTCAGCAAGCTGGCCGAGGCCGGTACGGTGACCCTGGGCAAGACCAACATGGACGAGTTCGCCATGGGTTCGGCCAACGAATCCAGTCACTACGGCCCGGTGAAGAACCCGTGGAACCTGGAGCACGTACCCGGCGGTTCGTCCGGCGGTTCTGCGGCTGCCGTGGCGGCGCGCCTGCTGCCGGCGACCACCGGCACCGACACCGGCGGCTCTATCCGACAGCCGGCAGCGTTGACCAACCTCACCGGCCTGAAACCGACGTACGGTCGTGTTTCGCGCTGGGGCATGATCGCTTACGCCTCCAGCCTCGACCAGGGCGGCCCACTGGCCCGCACCGCCGAAGACTGCGCCCTGCTGCTGCAAGGCATGGCCGGCTTCGACACCAAGGACTCCACCTGCATCGATGAGCCCGTACCGGACTACAGCGCCGGCCTGAACGGCTCGCTCGAGGGCCTGCGCATCGGTCTGCCGAAGGAATATTTCGGCGCCGGCCTCGATCCGCGCATTGCCGACCTGATCCAGGCCAGCGTCAAGGAACTGGAAAAGCTTGGCGCCGTGATCAAGGAAATCAGCCTGCCGAACATGCAGCATGCGATTCCGGCTTACTACGTGATCGCCCCGGCAGAAGCCTCGTCCAACCTGTCGCGTTTCGACGGCGTACGTTTCGGCTACCGCTGCGAGAACCCGGTTGACCTTACCGACCTGTACAAGCGCTCCCGTGGCGAAGGCTTCGGTGCCGAAGTGCAGCGCCGGATCATGGTCGGTGCCTATGCCCTTTCGGCCGGCTACTACGACGCCTACTACCTGCAAGCGCAGAAAATCCGCCGCCTGATCAAGAACGACTTCATGGCCGCCTTCAACGACGTCGACGTGATTCTCGGCCCGACCACGCCAAACCTGGCCTGGAAGATCGGTGCCAAGAACAACGACCCGGTCGCTGCGTACCTGGAAGACGTGTACACCATTACCGCCAACCTCGCGGGCCTGCCGGGCCTGTCGATGCCGGCCGGTTTTGTCGAGGGTCTGCCGGTTGGCGTGCAGTTGCTCGCCCCGTACTTCCAGGAAGGCCGCCTGCTCAACGTCGCGCATCGCTATCAGCAAGTGACTGATTGGCACACCCGCGCACCTAACGGCTTCTGAGGGATCACCACATGCAATGGGAAGTTGTCATCGGGCTGGAGATTCACACCCAGCTCGCCACCCAGTCGAAGATTTTCTCCGGCAGCGCTACCACCTTCGGTTCCGAGCCGAACACCCAGGCCAGCCTGATCGACCTGGGAATGCCCGGCGTACTGCCGGTGCTCAACCAGGAAGCGGTGCGCATGGCCTGCATGTTCGGCCTGGCGATTGACGCCGAGATCGGCCAGCACAACGTGTTCGCGCGCAAGAACTACTTCTACCCGGACCTGCCCAAGGGTTACCAGATCAGCCAGATGGAGCTGCCGATCGTCGGCAAGGGCCACCTGGACATCGCCCTGGAAGACGGCACGGTCAAGCGTGTCGGCATTACCCGCGCACACCTTGAAGAAGACGCCGGCAAAAGCCTGCACGAAGACTTCAGCGGTTCCACCGGCATCGACCTGAACCGTGCTGGCACCCCGCTGCTGGAAATCGTTTCCGAACCGGACATGCGCAACGCCAAGGAAGCCGTGGCCTACGTCAAGGCCATCCACGCGCTGGTGCGCTACCTCGGCATCTGCGACGGCAACATGGCCGAAGGCTCGCTGCGTTGCGACTGCAACGTGTCGGTGCGGCCAAAGGGCCAGGTCGAGTTCGGCACCCGCTGCGAGATCAAGAACGTCAACTCGTTCCGCTTCATCGAGCGCGCGATCAACAGCGAAATCCAGCGTCAGATCGAACTGATCGAAGACGGCGGCAAGGTTGTTCAGGAAACCCGCCTGTACGACCCGAACAAAGACGAAACCCGCTCCATGCGCAGCAAAGAGGAAGCCAACGACTACCGTTACTTCCCCGATCCGGACCTGCTGCCGGTGGTGATCGAGGGCGCTTACCTCGAGACCATTCGCGCCACGCTGCCGGAACTGCCACCGCAGAAACGCGAGCGCTTCCAGAGCCAGTTCGGCCTCTCGGCCTACGATGCCAACGTACTGGCCTCGAGCCGCGAGCAAGCGGACTACTTCGAACAGGTAGTTGCCGTGTGCGGCGATGCCAAGCTGGCCGCCAACTGGGTCATGGTCGAACTGGGCAGCCTGCTCAACAAGCTCGGCCTGGAAATCGACCAGGCGCCGGTTAGCGCCGCACAACTGGGCGGCATGTTGCAGCGCATCCTCGACAACACCATCAGCGGCAAGATCGCCAAGGTGGTCTTCGAGAAGATGGCTGCCGGTGAAGGCGATGCCGACCAGATCATCGAAGCCGAAGGCCTGAAACAGGTCACCGACAGCGGTGCGATCGAGAAGGTGCTGGACGAAATGCTCGCAGCCAACGCCGAGCAGGTCGAGCAATACCGCGCCGCTGACGAAGCCAAGCGCGGCAAGATGTTCGGCTTCTTCGTCGGTCAGGCGATGAAAGCATCCAAAGGCAAGGCCAACCCGCAGCAAGTGAACCAATTGCTCAAGAGCAAGCTCGAAGGGTAATTCGCGTCGCCTGCTTATCGCGGGGCAAGCCCGCTCCCACAGGTATGGCAACAATCCTGTGGGAGCGGGCTTGCCCCGCGAAGGCCACCCCACGGAGCATCTGCATACATGTGGCGTCCCCTCAGCGCACTCGCGCTCTTTGCCTTGCTGGCCGGTTGTGCCAGCCACGATATCGATCCCCGCGGTTACGACAAAACCGGCACCGCCTCCTATTACGGCTCCCGTCACCATGGCAAACGCACCGCCAGTGGCGAGCCTTTCAATAAAAACGCCATGACCGCCGCGCATCGCAGCCTGCCTTTCGGCACCCGGGTCAAGGTTACCAACCTCAACAACGACCGTAGCGTGGTCGTGCGCATCAACGATCGCGGCCCCCACACGCGTGGCCGATTGATTGACCTGTCTCACGCTGCCGCAGAAAAGTTGGGGATGATCCGTAGCGGAACGGCACGCGTACGGGTACAAAGTCTCAGCGACTGATCCTGTTACGGAGCACCACCATTTTCGACCTGGCCGCCTTACCCACTTTCAGCCTCCTGCAACTGGCCTTCGGCTTGCTGCTGCTTATTGCCGGCGCCGAGCTGCTGGTGCGTTCGGCCCTGCGCGTGGCGGCCGGCCTGCAGGTGCGCCCGCTGATCATCGGCCTGAGCCTGGTGGCCTTCGGCAGCAGCGCCCCGCAACTCACCGTCAGCCTGCAGGCAGCCTTCAGCGGTGCCCCGGATGTGGCCGTGGGCAGCGTGATTGGCAGCAACATCTTCAACATCCTGGTGATCCTCGGCCTGGCGGCCCTGATCATTCCGCTGCGGGTCTCACGCCAACTGGTGCGCCTGGATATTCCGCTGATGATCGGCGCCAGCGTGCTGGTTTATCTGCTGGCGCTCAATGAACTGCTCGGGCGCCTTGAGGGCGCGCTACTGCTACTCGGCCTGATCGGCTACCTGGCCATACTCTGGCACCAGTCACGCCATTACGCCCGCACCTACCCTGCCCCCGGGCCACGCCCGCAGCAAGGTGGAAAGTTCTGGTTCAGCAGCCTGCTGCTGATGTTGGCAGGCCTGGGCTTGCTCAGTGTCGCCGGGCATCTGTTGCTGGAAGCGGCGGTGGAAGTCGCCGTGGACCTGGGCCTTTCCGAACGCGTGATCGGCCTGACAGTGGTCGCGGTGTGCACATCCCTGCCGGAACTTGCGACCTCGCTGATTGCGGCGCTGCGCGGCGAACGAGAGCTTGCCGTGGGCAACGTCATTGGCAGCAACCTGTTCAACCTGCTGGCTGTGCTCGGCCTGACTGCCCTGGTGGCGCCCGAGCCGCTGTCGATTTCGCCCAACGCCCTGGATTTCGACCTGCCGGTAATGCTTGGCGTCGCCGCCTTGAGCTTGCCGGTGTTCTACTCGGGTTACCGCGTGACCCGCGCCGAAGGTCTGGTGTTTCTCGGTCTGTACCTGGCCTACGGCCTGCACGTGGTGGCGTTCACCACCGGCATGCCCTTGGCCACGCGCCTGGAAAATCTGATGCTGTTCTACGCACTGCCGGTGCTCGGGGCGTTACTGCTGTTCACCACCCTGCGCGCCTGGCGCCGCCAACATTAAGGAAAACAACATGGGCGAAAACAAAAAATCCGGCGAACAAGTCCGCCGCCAGGTAATGGGCGACGCGTTTGTCGATCGCGCACTGGGCAATGCCACCGAGTTTACTCAGCCGCTGCAGGACTTCGTCAACGAACACGCCTGGGGCAGCGTCTGGAGCCGCGAGGGCTTGCCGCTGAAAACCCGCAGTTTGATCACCCTGGCCGCCCTCACGGCACTCAAGTGCCCGCAGGAGCTCAAGGGCCACGTGCGCGGCGCCCTGAACAATGGCTGCACAGTCGATGAAATTCGTGAGGCACTGCTGCATTGTGCTGTTTACGCCGGCGTACCGGCGGCCATCGATGCGTTTCGCGCCGCCCAGGAGGTGATCGACAGCTACCAGAACAGCTGATCGATCACCCCAGCAGGCAGGCCGTCAGGCGACGGCCTGTTGACCTTTCTTCTTCATCCAGAAGGCTACCGCCAGTACCGCCAGCCACACCGGAATCAGCAACACCGAAATGCGGATGCCCGGGGTCATGTACATGATCACCAGGATCAGTGCGAGGAAAGCCAGGCACACATAGTTGGTCACCGGGTAACCCCAGCTCTTGTAGAACGTGGTTTCGCCAGCAGCCTGCTTGGCCCGGCGGAATTTCAGGTGGGTAATGCTGATGATGCCCCAGTTGATCACCAGCGAAGACACCACCAGTGCCATCAACAGGCCAAAGGCTTCAGCCGGCATCACGTAGTTGATCACGACGCACAGTGCAGTCGCCAATGCCGAGATACCCAGCGCCGCCAGCGGCACGCCACGCACGTTGACCTTGAGCAGGCGCTTGGGTGCATCACCCTGGATCGCCAGGCCGAACAGCATGCGGCTGTTGCAGTACACACAGCTGTTGTAAACCGACAGGGCCGCCGTCAACACCACAAGGTTGAGCAGCGTGGCCACCAGGTTGCTGTCCAGGGCATGGAAAATCATCACGAACGGGCTACCGCCCTGCACCACTTTTTGCCACGGATACAACGACAGCAACACCGCCAGTGCGCCGATGTAGAAAATCAGGATGCGGTAGATCACCTGGTTGGTGGCGCGTGGAATGCTGTGCTTGGGATTGTCGGCTTCGGCAGCAGTGATACCGACCAGCTCCAGCCCGCCAAAGGAAAACATGATCACGGCCAGCGCCATCATCAGGCCGCTGATGCCGTTGGGGAAGAAACCCCCGTACTGCCACAGGTTGGCAACGCTGGCATCCGGCCCACCATTGCCACTGATCAGCAGGTAACCGCCAAAGGCAATCATGCTGACGATGGCGACGACTTTGATCAGGGCGAACCAGAACTCCATCTCGCCATAGACCTTCACCTGGCTGAGGTTGATCAGGTTGATTACCACAAAGAAGATTGCTGCCGTCGCCCAGGTAGGGAAGTCCGGCCACCAGTACTGGATGTAGATACCCACGGCGGTCAGCTCGGCCATCCCCACCAGCACATACAACACCCAGTAGTTCCAGCCCGACATGAAGCCGGCAAACTCGCTCCAGTATCGGTGGGCAAAGTGGCTGAAGGTACCGGAAACCGGTTCTTCTACGACCATCTCGCCCAGCTGGCGCATGATGAAAAATGCAATCAGGCCGGCGATCGCGTAACCCAGCAGTACAGACGGACCGGCCAGCTGGATAGTCTGGGCAATACCGAGGAACAGGCCGGTACCGATGGCGCCACCCAGTGCGATCAACTGGATATGGCGGTTTTTCAACCCGCGGTGTAACCGCTCTGGGGTGATCTCTTCTTGCATGAAGTGTCCTCGAGGCTAAGAGGCAGTGTTGGAATTGTGCTGCACAGAATCTAGATCCATCCGCCCCACTGCAAGAAGAAGATTCCGATATTGGTGGTAACAGCGGCCATCAGCGTGGTTATGACGATAATAGCTGCCGCCAGCTGGTGGTTACCGTTGGTGGACCGGGCCATGACATAACTGGCCGCCGCCGTAGGGCTACCGAAATAGAGGAACAGGATGCCCAGCTCGGCCCCACGATAGCCGCACAACCAGGCACCCATTGTGGCCAGCAAGGGCAGCCAGACCATTTTCAGCACGCTGACACTCACGGCCATGCTGCCGCTCTGGCGCAGGGACGCCAGCGACAGGGTGCCGCCGATACAGATAAGCGCCAGCGGCAGGGTCATCTGTGCCAGGTAGTCGGCGGAGGTCAGCAACCAGTTCGGCAGCGCCACCTGCCCATAGGCCAGTACCGCCGCGAGCAACACGCTGATGATCAGCGGGTTGCGCAGGATGCTCTTGAGGATACTCCAGGGATCGGACTTGGCACTTGGGCTGTACACCGCCAGCACCACCACCGACAGCGAGTTGTACAGCAGGATCACCAGCCCGGCGAGAATTGCCCCGAGGGAGATGCCGTAGTCGCCGTACATGCTGGCTGCCAATGCCAGGCCGATGACACCGTTATTGCCGCGAAAGGCGCCCTGGGTGTAGATGCCCCGGTCTTCCCGCGGGCAACGCCAGATGGCCATGCCCCAGGCCAGTCCGAAGCCGACCAGCGTTGCGACAGTGAAGTACAGCAACAGGCCCGGTTGCACCGCCGTCGTCAGGTCAGCGTGATAGATCCCGAGAAACAGCAGCGCCGGCATGCAGACATTGAACACCAACGCCGAAGCGGTATGGATGAAGCTGTCACTGATCGCGTTGATGCGTTTGAGCAACACCCCCATGAACAACATGGCAAAGACCGGAGCCGTGATGTTCAACGTCTGGAGAAACAGGGCGAGCATGCTGGGTGTTCCCGGTGGCTGTCGTTAGGGGGCTAATCATACGCCAGCTCGTGATTTTTCGCGGGTAAACCCGCTCCCACAGAATTCCGCAGACCTGTGGGAGCGGGTTCACCCGCGAAGCGTTGCTGCCACCTCAGCGCCGGACCGGGCGCTTCTGCAGTTTGCGCTGCAAGGTACGCCGATGCATGCCCAGGGCGCGGGCAGTCGCGGAAATGTTGCCTTCATGCTCGGTCAGCACGCGCTGAATGTGTTCCCACTGCAAACGATCGACCGACATCGGGTTTTCCGGCACCAGGCTATCGAGGTCAGCATGCTCGGACAGCAAAGCGGCCAGCACGTCATCGGCATCGGCCGGTTTGCACAGGTAGTTGCAGGCGCCACGCTTGATCGCTTCCACGGCGGTGGCGATGCTCGAATAGCCGGTGAGGATCACCACGCGCATTTCCGGGTCCAGCTCCAGCAGCTTGGGCAGCAGCACCAGGCCCGAGTCGCCATCCATCTTCAGGTCAAGCGTGGCGTAGTCGGGCACATCCTGTTGGGCCAGCACCAGGCCTTCTTCGGCCGAGCCGGCAGTACTCACGCGAAAGCCTCGGCGGCTCATGGCACGCGCCATGACACGGGTAAACGTCGCGTCGTCATCTACCAGCAACAGGTGCGGGAGCTCTTCGCCTTCAACCTGGATTTCATCACTCATCACACATCTCCTCGCGCGTCACGCGGCAGGCGCAGCTCGGTGAGCGTACCGCCTTCCTCATGACTATAGAGTTTTACCGAGCCACCAGCACGGGTCACGCTGGCCTTGCTCAAGAACAGGCCCAGGCCGAAGCCTTTGCCCTTGGTCGTAAAGAAGGGTTTGCCGATGGATTCGGCAATGGCCACCGGCACGCCCGGACCATGATCGCGAATGCTGATCACCATGTCCTGTGCGTCCCAGTCCAGGCGCACCTCAAGGTCGTCCGGGCAGGCATCGGCGGCGTTGTTCAAGAGGTTGAGCAACGCCTGGGTCAAATCAGGTGGTGGCGCCAGGCGCGGTACAGTGCCCTGGCCCAAGCGCTGGAAGCGGTAACTGGCTTCGGGGCGCATCAGGTGCCAGCGGTTGAGGGCTTCATCCAGCCAGGCGGTGACCTCCTGGTCCTCGACCGCCATGCGCCGGTTGGCTTCGGCAGCACGCACCAGGTTCTGCAGGGTTTCCTTGCACAGTTTGACCTGATCCTGCAGCACTGCGAGGTCTTCCTGCAGCAACGGGTCGCTGTGGTCCTGACGCATTTCCTTGATCAATACGCTCATGGTCGCCAGTGGCGTGCCCAGCTCATGGGCAGCACCGGCAGCCTGGGTGGCGACCGCGAGCAGCTGTTGATCGCGCAGGCCCTCTTCACGCCGCTCGGCCCGCAACTGCTCCTGGCGACGTAGCTCCTCGGCCATTTTCGCCGCGAAGAAAGTGATCACCGCGGCGGCCAGGGCAATGCTCAACCACATGCCGTAGACCTGCATCTTCTCCCGTGCCACGGGGAAGGTTTCGAGCGGGTAGAACTGCACCAGCAACAAGCTGTAGGCCGCCAAAGCGATGCCCGAGAGCACCAGCGAATACACCCACGGCAAGGTCACCGCGGCAATGGCCAGCGGCACCAGGTAATAAGACACGAAGGGGTTGGTCGAGCCACCGGAGTAATAGAGCAAGGCACTGTGGATCAACAGGTCACAGGCCAGCTGGAAGGCATACTCAAGCTCCGTCACCGGCAACGACAGACGCAGGCGCAAGGCCGTGAATGCGCAGAGCATGCTCGACAGGGCCAGGGTCAGCACCAGCGAAAACCACGGCAACGGCAGCAGATCGGTCCAGTAGGCAACGCCCACCGAGCCGGCCTGGGCGGCCAGTACCAGAATACGGATGAAGGTCAGGCGCCAGAGGTTCTGACGGGTAGCGGACAACAGTTGTACGGGAGCGAGCATGAGCTCTCCTGATGAGTGCTCCAGGGCGAATCGTGGCGAGTATACCGAAGCTGCGCCGTGGTCTGCTGATGTGCGGCAAAGCGCCACACTTTCTTACATAACAGTAATGGCCTTTTTGAACCTCACTACACTCTTTCGAGTCTTAGGGGCCTGCGTGGAACAGATTTGCCAGTGTCCACGCCTTATTTTCAAGGAGCCGTACATGCTTAATTCCCGCCGCAGCGCCGCCCTCGTGATGGCCACCAGCCTGCTCGCCAGCCTTCCGGCGCTGGCAGAGGCGCCCCGTTACAACCAGATCTCGCTGCGTGCCGAAGTCAGCAAGGAAGTGGCCCGCGACCTGATGGTCGTGACCCTCTACAGCGAAGCGCAAAACACTGACCCCGGCAAACTCGCCAAAGAAATCACCGAGACCATGAACAAGGCGGTGCAGCAAGCCCGCGAGGTCAAGGAGGTCAAGATCAGCCAGGGCAGCCGTAACAGCTACCCTATCTACGACAACAAGAACCAGAAGATCACCGGTTGGCGCGAGCGCGCCGAAATTCGCCTGGAAAGCGCGGACTTCCCGGCGCTGTCCAAGCTCACCGGCGAACTCCTGCAACAACTGAAGATGGGCGGCATGGACTTCTCCATCGCCCCGGCCACGCGCAAAAGCAGCGAAGACGCACTGCTCAAGGACGCCGTCGAGGCCTTCAAGTCCCGTGCTCAACTGGCCACCGAAGCCTTGGGAGGCAAGAGCTATAAAGTGATCAACCTGAACCTCAACAGCAGTGGCTACCCGCACCCCTACGCCCGCAGCGCACCGATGATGATGAAAGCCGCCATGGGCGCCGCCGATGCCGCGCCCGTACCGGAAATTGAAGCAGGCACCAGCGATGTCACCATGAGTGCCGACGGCACGATTGAAGTACAGCTGCCTTGAACTAACGTTACTTCTGTACTGTTTCGGGGGGGGGGGGGGGGGGGCGGCGGGGGGGGGGGGGGGGGGGGGGGGGGGGCCCCCCGCCCGCGGGGGGGGGGGGGGGGGGGGGGGGGCGGCGCCCGCGGGGGGGGGGGGGGGGGGGGGGGGGGCCCCCCCCCCGGGGGGGGGGGGGGGGGGGGGGGGGGGGGGGGGGGGGGGGGGGGGGGCCCCCGGCCCCCCCCCCGGGGCGGGGGGGGGGGGGGGGGGGGGGGGGGGGGGGGGGGGGGGGGGG
>NZ_JADUCM010000031.1 GCF_016009175.1 Pseudomonas alkylphenolica | reverse complement strand
CCAACCCCGCCCCCTTCTAGGCCACCCACCCGCGCTTCAAGCACACCCCCCCGCCCCCCCGGCGAACCGCGGGGGTGCGCGGCGCCCCACCCCAAAAAAAAAACGCGGGGGTCAATTCCCCGCCGCTTTTTTTTGCCTATCGCACTTCAGAACACCGCAGACCCGTAGGCGCTGGCGAAGCCTGCGATCGACCGCACAGCGGTCGCAAACACTGGCAGCCAATAAAGGCATCGGGGCTGCTGCGCCGCCCATCGCCGGCTTCGCCAACTCCTACAGTGTTTATGGAGCCGGCTGTGCGTCAGGCAGCTTCCAGGTTCCATCCAGCACGGCCTTGGCCGGCTGATAGAAGCGCACCATGTAGTTCCAGCCCGGCATGATCGGCAGGCAGTTGGCGACCGTGGCCGTGCACCCGCCAAAGCGCACCGAAACGCTGCCGTCATCGCCCTTTTGCGCATTGAGGTTGTTCAACGCATACGCCTCTTGCGGGTTCTTGCGGAAATGCCCTTGCGCGTCATACACGCTGACCGACCAGAATGCACCGGCCGGCACGGGAGGCACATCCAGCCGGTACGCCGTGGCGCCATCGTTGTGCGCCGGGGTCACCACCTGGTAATAGGCGTCCTTCTCCGGATTGCCGCCCCAGGCCATGGCACTGCCAATCAGGTGGCGTACCGGGTCGACCTCACCGCGCTTGCCGAACATCCCCCGCGAATCGCTCAGGGTCGAGCCCAGGGCAAACAACGTCTGCCTGATCTGCGCACGGCTGGCTTCATCCCACGTCGGTACCTGAAACTGCCCCGGGCCGCTTTCCTGCCTGACGACGATGGCATCCTGCAGTGCCGCGATCTTCTTGAGGTCTTGCGGGTCGGCGGGGTTGATCAGCGTGCGGACACCGAACATCACATAACGGGTAGACACATCCGCCGGGCTCAGGCGGTACTCACCGGCGCCATAGTGCACGCCAATGACCTGGTGGTCTTCATCGATCATCACCAGCGACATGAAACGTTCGCCGGCATCCGGCAGGGTCACGCTGACGGGGCCGGCGTTCATGTCGAATATTGCCGTGGAATACAGGGTGTCCCGGTTGGGACGGATCACGGTCGGGCGGTCTACCGGGATCAGGTCGCGCCAGTGGGAGAACGTACCGAAGCCGCCACGCTGGACGGTCAGGCCGAAATAACGATCGGTTTCGGCGCGAATGAAATTATCAACGGTCACCGCCACAGGTGTTTCGGCTGTGGCCTGGGCGTGGGCGACCGGCAGGCATGCCGCGTACAAAGCGATGGCGGCTGCCAGGGGTTTCAATGCAGTCATTGTTATTATCCATGCAAGTGAAAGGACCGGGGCGCCTGCCCGCGGCCCGGATTGAACTCAGCGTTTAACCAACGCCGGCGGGAAGTAGTTGCCATCGGCTACCAGGCCCTTGGCACCGTAGTAACGGAACGTCAGCTTGAACGGCTGCCCGGCCACCGTAGGCAACCAGTTGGCCTCGGCGCCCTGCTCCGGCGCTTTCGGCCCGAAGTAGAGGGTCAGCGAACCGTCGGCGTTGTAGTTCAGCCTGGACTGGTTATTGAGCAAAACGCGCCCCTGGGCATTGGGCAACACGCGAAACTGCTTGGCGTCGGTGGCGGTAATCGACCAGAAATAGCGGGCAAATTTCGACGGCAGCTGGTCGGCCGGGAACGTCAACGAGTAATTGTTGCCACCGTCGAGCAGTTCGCCGTTATCCAGCGCACCGCCGCGGAAATAGTGAACTTCCGCCTGGGTATTGGCCCAGATGCCGCCGTAGTCGACCAGGGTGCGCGTGAGGTAATCCTTCCCGTAGGCCCCGGATACCGCCGGACGCACCCAGCCGTTGCGCAGAGTACCCGGGCCGATGGTCAGCGACGCTTTGGCCAGGGCGGGAAAAGCGTGTGTCCTGATCTGCCGGTCGATGGCATCACGGGCCGCCGGATCACCGATCTGCGCCGCAATGGCGCGTACCTTGGCCTGCAGCGCCTGCATACCCGGGTTGAGGTCGGGCTCCTGCAGGGCAACTGCGGCACTGTCGAACGCTTCGACGCCCGGCAGTTTGTTAAGGGCAAACATCGGCGTTTGAGGGATCGCTTCGGTGACGGGCGTGCCGCTGGCACGCAGGCTGAACTGCTGCTGCAACTGCTCGGCCTGCTTCCAGTCCGCGCCCAGCTCAACCCGCGACAGTAGGCGCGCCGTGCGCACTGGCAGGTCGATGCGCTTGACCCCGGCTGGCAGCGCGACCTTGGCCCCCTTCAAGCACACGGCATAGTCGCCATAAGGGTGCTCAGGCTGGCTGCGCTCGTTGATGTTGGCCAGGGTTTCCCCCCAGCCGTTGAGGAACTGCACCGTGTAGTAGCGATCGACGATCTTCGGCACCCCGACCAGAGTGCAACTGTGGGCGTCCAGCGCCAGCCAGGCCTCGGAATAAGCTACATCCAGGTTAGGGTTGGGCCATTCGACGTCCCCCGGTTTGCGGTGTACCAGCCGGTTCCACTGCATCCCGGCCTGGAAATCCAGTTGCTGCTGGCGCAGCACCAGCAGGCGCCCGAGCAGATAGGTGTAAGCGTCGCTGACGTCCTGGTCCGAGAACGCCTGTACCGAGGCGGCCGGGGGTGTTTGCGCGGCTTGAACCAGTGCCGGCTGCAGCGTCGCCGCCAGGCAGGCAGCGGCGAGTGCACTTCTGGCAAACGCAAAAGGTGATGAGCGATACATTGTTATTCTCCTTGGGGATCCACTCGTTGAAGCACTGGCAGCTTATGCACCAGTCGAGGGGGATCTGCACCGCTCCTGGGGAGTGGGGTTGGAGAATTTGTGCAGCTCAGGCCACCTGCAACAGCTTCGCGTACGCCTGCAGATGATGATCGTCATCGCCAAACTGCCGCGCGACCATCAGCAGATGCTTGGCATGGTGCGACAACACGTACTCCCACGTCAGGCCGATGCCGCCGTGCAACTGAATGCCCTGGTCGGCAACGAAGCGGCTGGCGCGACTGACGATGAACTTCGCCGCCGCCAGTACCCGGCTGCGCGGGTCGCTGTCCTGCTGATCGGCCACGCAGGCGGCGAGCAAGGTCATGGAGGTGGCCTGGTCGAGTTCGATGCGCATGTCGACCATGCGGTGCTGCAAGGCCTGGAACTTGCCGATCGGCTGACCGAACTGCTGGCGGGTTTTCAGGTAGTCATGGGTCAACCGGCAGGCCGCCTCCATGCTGCCGACTGCCTCGGCACATTGTGCGGCGATACAGCGGCCTTGCTGGTAACGCAAGGCTGGCAGCGCGTGCCCGACCTCTCCGAGAATCGCGCTGCTGTCGACGAATACATCCTCCAGGTACACCTCACACGCCATGCGCCCGTCCACGGTTGCGAACGCACGCCGGCGAACGCCGCGTGCCTGAGGGTCGAGTAGAAACAGGCTGATCCCCTGCTCGTCCCGAACACCCTGACCGGTGCGGGCCGACACCAGGATCAGCCCGGCGCTCTGACCTGCAACCACTACCGACTTGCGACCGTTGAGTGTCCAGCCACCGGCCACCGGTTGCGCAACAGTCTGTACATCATGCAACTGGTAATGACTGTGCGGCTCATCGACGGCAACCGCCATCTGCAAGGTGCCAGTGGCCAGTTGCGGCAGCAGCGCGGCTTTCTGCGCCTCGGTGCCCAACTGGGAGACCAGTCCACCGGCAAAGATCACCGAATGCAGGAAGGGCTCCAGGCACAGGCCTCGGCCCAGCTCGGTCATGATCAGCATGGTTTCCACGCCACTGCCGCCAAAGCCCCCGTAGGCCTCGGCAAAGGGTACGGCGCACAGGCCCAGGTCGGCCATCTGCTGCATGAACGCGGTACTGAAGCCGTGCTCGCTTTGCCGAAAGTGCTCGCGTTGCTCAAAGCCGTAAGTGTCACGCACCAGCCGCGCCACGGTGTCTTGCATCATCAACTGCTCGTCGTTCAGTTTGAAGTCCATGGTTGGCTCCTCAGAGTTCGAGAATCATTTTGGCGATGATGTTCTTCTGGATTTCGTTCGCACCGCCGTAAATCGAGGCCTTGCGCGCATCCAGGTACTGGTAGGTGGCCGCGCTGCTGTAGTCGGTGTACAGCAGCGGCTCTTCGCCATAGCCCAGCTCATCTTCAATGAACGGCATGGCGTAAGGCCCTA
Source organism: Pseudomonas alkylphenolica (assembly GCF_016009175.1). Lineage (GTDB taxonomy): Bacteria > Pseudomonadota > Gammaproteobacteria > Pseudomonadales > Pseudomonadaceae > Aquipseudomonas > Aquipseudomonas alkylphenolica_B. The sequence continues at coordinate 67,722 of NZ_JADUCM010000031.1, read as the reverse complement.
CGGCTTTGCTGATCAGGTAGGTGATCGCCTGGCGAATCTCGGTGCCCCTGATCTTCAGGAATGAGCTTTCCGCCCCCGGCACACCGCCACCACTGACCGCCGCCAGGGTGCGCAGGCTGCTCATTTCGGCAGCCATCAACTGCATTTCGACTTCGGCGATCTGCGCGCGGAACATCGGCTCTTCGATCAACGGCACGCCGTTGCGCAACTCCTGGCTGGCAATGCGCTTGAGTCGGCCGAGCAATGCCTTGTTCTGGGCAATGCCGCCGATGCTGGTGCGCTCGTGGGTGAGCAGGTATTTGGCGCAGGTCCAGCCCTGGTTTTCCTGGCCGACCAGGTTGGCGACCGGCACCCGTACGTTGTCGAAGAACACTTCGTTGACTTCGTGCTCGCCATCCAGGGTGATGATCGGCCGCACGGTGATACCCGGCGTTTTCATGTCGATCAACAGAAAGGAAATGCCCTGTTGCTGGCGAGCTTCGGGGTCGGTACGCACCAGGCAGAACATCCAGTCGGCATAGTGCGCCAGGGTGGTCCAGGTTTTCTGACCGTTGACCCGGTAATGGTCGCCCTCGCGCACCGCACGGGTCTTCAGCGAAGACAGGTCCGAGCCTGCGCCCGGCTCGGAATACCCCTGGCACCACCAGTCGTCGCAACTGAGGATACGCGGCAGAAACCGCGCTTTCTGCTCCGGCGTACCGAACTTGATGATTACCGGGGCAACCATCTTCAACCCGAAAGACACCACTTTTGGCGCACCGGCGGCAAAGCACTCCTCATCAAATATATGCTTTTGCACCTCCGTCCAGCCGGTTCCGCCAAACTCGACCGGCCAGCCCGGTGCAAGCCAGCCTTGCTGGTTGAGCGTACGCATCCACTGCACTTGATGGTCCTTGCTCAGGCGCTTGCCCTGGGCGATGCGCTGGGCAAACTCATCCGGCAAGTGGTCACGCAGGTAGGCGCGCACTTCATCGCGAAAGGCACGCTCGTGCACGGTGAAATCAATGTCCATCCATCTACTCCGTAGCCAGGGGCGTGCCGGCCCCCAGGCCGGCAGCAGGTTCGTGCGGGGCGCGGTCAGGCGTCGAAAACGATCACCGAGCGCGCCAGCTCGCCACGGCGCAGTTCATCGAAGGCGTCGTTGATCTGCTCAAGCTTGATCCGCTGGGAAATCATCTGGTCGAGCTTGAGCTTGCCGCTCAGGTAGAAATCCACCAGCCGCGGCATATCGACCGGGAAGCGGTTGGAGCCCATCAACGACCCCTGGATGCGCCGCTCGTGCAACAGCTGCAGCGGGTCCAGCTCGATTTTCAGACCGGGCTTGAGCATGCCGATCACCGTTGCGGTGCCGCCGCGCGCCAGCATGGCGAAGGCCTGTTCGGCGGTCTGTTTGAGACCGATGCACTCGAAGGCGTGATGCACGCCGCCGCGGGTCAGCTCCAGTACCTGTTTGGCGGCGTCACCGTCCTTGCCGTTGATCAGGTCGGTGGCACCGAACTGTTTGGCCAGCTCCAGTTTTGAATCCAGCATGTCGATGGCAATGATCCGCCCTGCCCCGGCCAGTGCCGCGCCGTTGATCGCCGCCAGACCGATGCCGCCACAGCCGATCACCGCGACGGTTTCGCCCGGTCGCACGTTGGCGGTGTTGAACACCGCACCGGTACCTGTAGTGACCGCGCAGCCCAGCAGCGCGGCGCGGTCCAGCGGCATGTCGCGGCGAATGGCGACGCAGGCGTTCTCGTGCACCAGCATCTGCTCGGCAAACCCCGACAGGTTGACGAACTGCGGCATCGGCTTTTGCACGTAGGTCAGGCGCGGTTCCTCATCCTTGCCACGCTTGGTTTCCGGCGACACGCAACGGGCCAGGTGCCCTGTCACGCAATGATCGCAATGGCCGCAGAACACGGTCAGGCAGGTGACCACGTGATCGCCCGGCTTGACCGAACGCACTTCAGAACCGACCTGCTCGACAACGCCAGCGGCTTCGTGGCCCAGCACCATCGGGCCGGGGTACGGGAACGAACCATCAATGACGTGCAGGTCCGAGTGGCAGACGCCCACCGCTCGGGTACGGATCAGCACTTCACGGGGGCCCGGTTTGCTGATGCCCACCTCTTCGATGACCAGCGGGGCTCCAACCTGGTGGAATACGGCAGCTTTCATGGCAATTCTCTCGACTGGGAAATGGGGGCTCAGGCCGGGGTTGGCGCAGTACGCAGTACTGCTTTGGCATGGCTGAAGGTGCGGAATCCGTCGATGCCGTGATAGGCACCCATGCCGCTCTGGCCAACACCGCCGAATGGCAGGCCTTCACTGCTGGCATGGCTCATGACCCCGTTCAGGGTCACGCCGCCAGAGCAGGTGCGGCTCAGTACCCGGGCCTGCTCGTCGGCATCGTGGCCGAAGTAATACAGCGCCAGCGGCCGTGGCCGGGCATTGACCTGGGCGATGACCTCGGCAATGTCGTCGTAAGGTTTGACCGGCAGCAGCGGACCGAAGATTTCATCCTGCATCACCTGCAGGTCGTCGCCCGGGTTGAGCAGCAAGGTCGGCACAATCTTGTTGTGTGTCGCGGTGGTTAAATCTTCATTGGCCGGGTTCAGTTCGATCAGCTCGACGCCGGCCGCCCGCGCTTCGCTCAGGTACCCCTGCAACCGCTGGTAATGGCGGGAGTTAATGATCGCGGTGTATTCAGGATTGTCCTTGAGCGTCGGCAGGAAGCCGGCAACCACTGCTCTGGCGATGTGGATGAACGTCTCCAGCGACTCACGCGGCACGAACACGTAGTCCGGCGCCACACACAGCTGGCCGCTGTTGAGCAACTTGCCGACCATGGTTCTGGCCACCGCCTCCTTGAGGTCGGCGCTGCGCGAGATGATGGTCGGTGATTTGCCGCCCAGCTCCAGGGTTACCGGCACCAGGTGCTCAGCCGCGGCACGCAGCACGTGCTTGCCGATGCTGGTGGCTCCGGTGAAGAGTAAATGGTCGAACGGCTGTGCGCAGAACGCCTGGCCAACCTCGGCCCCGCCAAGCACCACCGCCACTTCGTCCTCGGCATACACCGAACGCAGCAGGCGGGCGATCAGTGCAGAGGTGTGCGGGGTAAACTCCGAGGGCTTGATGATCACCCGGTTACCCGCCGCCAGGGCGCCGGCGAGGCCACTGAAAACCATGTAGCCCGGCACGTTCCAGGCCGTGACGATACCCACCACGCCGAGCGGCTGGTACTGAACCCATGCCTCGCCACCCCGGGCCTTGCGCTGCTCGGGGCGCATCCATTCGGCCAGTTCGGCTTTGGTCTGCTTGAGCGTGGCCAGCGGCGACAACACTTCGCTGCCCTTCGAGAAACTCGGGCTGCGATGGCCAAAGTCAGCCGTCAGCGCCTCGATGAACGCCTGTTCGTGGTTGACCAGCAGGCCGATCGCCCGGTCGAGCAGTTCGCAGCGTTGCTCCGCCGTCCAGGGTTCATTGGCCAGGAAGGCCGCCCGCTGTTTGTCCAGGATCGTGCGGATGTCGGTGCCGGTCCAGCTTTCGATGGCGCTCATCACTACCTCTCTTGTGGTTGTCTGGACGCCAGTGCAAGTGCGCAACCGTGCGTCGGGGATGGCCGCATGGTTGACCATCGCCCGACGTCGCGCCGCCACCCGGATCAGGTGGTGGGTGGGTGCAAGCAGCTGATTCAGGCAAGAATGCCCATGGCTTTGGCGCTGTTGATGGCCTGGGTACGGCGACACGCACCGAGCTTGACGTTGATGTTCTTGGCATGGCTTTTCACCGTGTTCTCCGAAATGAACAGGCGATGGCCGACTTCACGCACCGACATGCCCTCTGCCAGCAACTTGAGCACCGACACTTCCCGAGGGGTCAGGTCATCCTGGTAATCCGCTACGCCAGCGGCCTGGGCCGGTGGTGCAGCGTCAGCGGCCTTGGCCTGCGCGAGGGTCAGGTTGCGCGCTTGCTGCGCAGCGATCGGCTCCTGGTAGCAGGCAGTGTCGATTTTTGCCCACTGCATGCGGCGTTCGCCGTCGTACAGCAGCAGCTGCGCCTTGTCGGCCTCGCCCTTGCGTACAGCACACTCGGACAACAGCACGTAGGCCGCCAGCACAAACGGTGCGCACACGTCGCGCACCTGCAACAGGCCGCTCTGCAAGACCTGCTCGGCCTCATCGTCGCGCCCCTGCAGCAGCAACAGTTCGCCGTGCAAAAACAGCAAACGGCCCAGCAAGGGATTGGGTTGGGTGTTGGCACCGCTGAGGTACGCACACTCGTTACGCAATACCGCCTGTGCCAGACCCAGCCGGCCCTGAAGCAGCAGCAAACGCACCCGGTCGGTGTTCACCAGCACCTCGGCGTCGCGACTGCCCTGGCGCCGGGCAAGCTCCAGCGACTGTTCCAGCAGCCGGTGGGCCTCCTGCAGTTCGCCGCGTTGCATGGCGATGCGCGCCAGGGTGCAATGGCACAACAGCACCGACAGCCAGTCCTGAGCGGTGAGTGCCGGCAGTGCTTCGAGGCAATGCTTGCGCGCCGGGTCAAGGTGGCCGCGGATCGCCTGGAGGGTGCCATACAGCGCCTGCCAGTTCGCCAGCAGGCGCCGGTTGCGCTGCGGCTCGGGCAGTGGCAAAAACTGCCCGAGCCGTTGCAGGCATTCCTCGGCTTCGTCCAGCCGACCACTGAACACCAGGGCCTTGGCACACAGGTAGATCAGCCGCGCGCTGCTCTGCAGCAACTGCGGCTCGATGCGCTCACGCCAGTCCATGAACCGGCCCAGGTGCCGCTCGGCCAAAATCCAGCTCAGCCACAAGCGCTCCATGTAGCTGGCCGCCACTTCCGGCCGATCGGCGCTGAGTGCCTGCTCGACGGCATCATCGACCTGCCCCAGTACATTGAGCCGCTGACAGGCACGCAAGCGCAGCCGTTGCAACGGCGCGCCACTGAGGTGCGGTTGCAGTGCCTGCGCCACCGCCGGCAACAAGCGAAACCAGCCCGGCTGACTATCGATGGGGAACAAAAAGGCCTGGGCTGCCACCAGGTCGCCAAACACCTGCGCGCCTTGCTGCCCTTCCCAGAGTTGTTCGCAAAGTTCGGCGCTGGCCTTGGACAAGTGGGCCAAACCGAAAAGCATTTCCCGTTGTTCATCGCCCAGGCGCTGGAGCAACTCACGCTCAAGGTAGGCTCCAAGTAATGATGCGGGCAGCAAGCGAACGCCGGCACACCACCCGCCGGTCTGGTGCCAGAGGTTTTCCCGCCACGCCGTGTCGGATTCAGGCGCGATCAGTGCAACCAGGGCATCGAACTCATCAGGGCGCAGTGCCAGTTGCCGGGCGTCCAGCTCCAGCAGTTCGCCCGTGAGCATCAGCTGCGGCAGGTTCCAGTCGGGGCGCTGGCGACAGCTGACCAATAGCTGCAGGTGCGGGTTGTGCAGGCACAAGAGTTGGTCGAACCAGCGATTGAGGTCTGCAGGCATGACGCCTGGCAGGTCGTCGAAGACCAGACGAAGGCTGATGTGATCGTCGTCTGTGGCCTGAACTGACCGGCCCGTGGAAGCCAGATACACCAACAGGGCTTCAGGTGATGTCTCAGCAGCCAGCCCCAACTCACCGGCCAGCCTCCTGATCAACCCCGGCAAACCCGGCGCCTGCCCTTCCAGGCCCAGCCAGACCACCCTGGCGGTTGATGGCAGCGCCTGCACATGGCGGCGCAGCAACACTGTCTTTCCGTAACCTGCAGGCGCACAGAGCAGTTGCAGGCGGCGCTGGTCGCGCCTGAGTAAGTCGCACAAATGCGGCCGTGGTACAAACATGGCGCACCTCGCTGATAGGGTGAGGTGACCATCATTGGCTTCGCCAGTGTGTTACGCGCCACCCACATCAGGTGGTCGCCCGTTGAACCCACGACGCCCTGCCAACAGGGCGTTGTGGGTAAGACCAACGGTCAGCGGATACCGGCGTTGCGCAGTGCCGACGGGGTGAAGTCGGTCATCTTCGCGCTCATGCCGTAGGTGGTGGCATGCCGGGACTGGTTGGTCATCGCCAGGACGTTGTAACGACCGGCCATCAGGTCATAGATCCCGAGCATGGCGAAGTTGGGCGCGCCGCGTTCGTAGTCGTTGATCGCATAACCTTCCGCCACCCGCCACAGCTGGCCACGGCCGTCGTAGTGGTCGACCTCGGCCAGCTGCCAGGTGTCTTCGTCGAAGTACATGTCGCGCTTGGCGTAGATATGACGCTGCCCCGGCTTCAATGTCGCCTCGACGTGCCACACCCGGTGCAGCTCATAGCGGGTCAGGTCCTGGTTGATGTGCCCCGGTTTGATGATCTGGTCGTACTTGAGCGCTGGCGACTGCAGCTTGTAGTTGTTGTACGGGATGTACAGCTCCTTTTTGCCGACCAGTTTCCAGTCATAGCGATCCGGTGCGCCGTTCATCATGTCGGTGTTGTCGGCGGTGCGCATGCCGTCCGAGCCGCTGCCCGGGCCGTCATAGGCCACCTGCGGTGCCCGGCGTACCCGGCGTTGGCCGGCGTTGTAGACCCACGCCAGGCGCGGCTCCTTCACCTGGTCGATGGTTTCGTGAATGAGGATCACGCTGCCGGCCATGCGCGACGGTGCGGTAATTTCCTGCTTGTAGTAGTACAGGACGTTGTCGCCCTGCCCGCCTTCGACCCCTTCCATCAATTGCGGAAAGGCCAGCTTGTCCACGTATTCGACAATGGAGTACGAACCGTTGGTTTGCGGGGCCGCCTGGGCCGCCTGGCGTTCCATGTTGCCACCGCGGTAACGGTTGGTATGGTTCCAGTAGACCTCGACACCGCTTTTCGGAATCGGGAACGGGTAATAACGGGTTTGCGAGAAGTTCAGCAGACCGTTGCCGTCCGGCGTCAGCTCGGTGGTTACCGCACTTTTTTTCGCGATGTCATAGATGTTCTGTGGCACGGCTGCGGTGCGTTGAGTTTTGTACACCGGAATCCTGTAGCTGTCCGGGTAGCGCTTGAACATTGCCAGTTGCCCCGGTGTCAGGTTGTCCTTGTACTGTTCGGCATTGGCCGCAGTGATGATCATTTGCGGTTTGTCTGCGGCAAACGGATCCCCGAGAAAGCCGTTGTCGAGCGGCGCCGCACCGGGTTTCAAGCCCCCGGTCCAGGGCGGAATGCTGCCACTGGCGTTGCCCTCTTTCTGGGCCCCCAACGGCGTCAGTGTGGTGCCCAGCTGGGCCGCCTCCTGGGGCGATACCGCCGCCATGACAGCGCTGGACAGCAGCGACAGGCTCAGTACGCCGGCGCTAAAGATCGTACGTGCATTGATAGTGAAATGAGTCATTTCCAGGTACCTCTGGGGGCAGAGTTGCATCAGAAATTCACGCCGAAGCTCAGCGCAACGAAGTCACGGTCGACGTTGGTGTTGAAATCGCCATCGAAGTAGTTGGTGTAACTGAGGCTGGCGGTGTAGGTGTTCAGGTAGTCGGCATCGACGCCGACGCTGACTGCCTTGGAGCCTTCATCGAAGTTGGGGCCATAGCCTTGAACGTCATGGGACCAGGCCAGGTTGGGCGACAGGTTGATGCCGGCGACCACGTTCTGGTAATCGAGCTTGCCGCGCAGGCGGTAGCCCCAGCTGTTGCTGGTGTAGAAGCCGTCGTCGTTGCATTCCTGCGCCGGGTTGCTCGCCGTTGGCGTGCCCGCCGCTGTGCCACGGCAGGTTGCTGCCCCGGCTGCGCCCTGCAGTTCGCCGGAACCGAAGGCCGGGCTGCGCCCGAAGCGCAGGTCGGAACCATCGGCCTTGCCCAGGCCATTGATGTGGTTGTAGCCAACCTCGCCCACCAGGGTCAGACGACTGGCGCCCAACACCTGGTCGAAGAACTGCGTCGCCGTCACCTGTGCCTGGGTAACCGGCATGCGCTTGTAGCCATTGACCCCGGCACCCAGCGTGCGGCCGGCAAAGCCGCTGGTGATCAGTGGCGAGGTGGCACCAAAGGTGGCTGCCGACAGCAGGTCTGCGGTGTTCAGTTGCAAGGGCATGTTCGGCCGATAACTGACTTCGCCGCCCAGTGCCACGCCAGACACGTTGGTCTGGAAGCTCAGGCCGTAAAGGCGGATGTCTTCCGGGTAGTCGATGAAGTAGCGCACGCTGCGGGCCGAAGTCACGCCACCTGCCGCACTGGTCATCTGGTTGATGCTCAGGTACGGGTTGCGGCTGTGATAGTTCATCGCATAGGCGCCGAACTCGGTGTCGTTCGCCTCCGGAACATACCAGCGCAGGGCCACGCCATACTGGCCGCTGTCGCGGGCATCGTTGTCTTTCAGGCGTGGAATGTATGCATTGTCGGTGCCCGCAGCGACGGCGGCCGCTCCACCGGTGTTGCGCGCCACACCAGGCGGCAGGTCCAGCCCGGCGACTACCAGGCGGTCGTTGCAGCCTTGCGGCACGCCATCACTGCCGAAGAAGGTGCCGCAGTTGTCGACCACCGACTTGTCCCACTCCAGCTGGTAAAACGCTTCGGCGGTGATGTTGTCGGCCAGGCCCTGGGACACATAGAGCAGGTTGACCGGAATCAGCCCTTCTTTGACTTCGGCGCCGGGGCGACGCAAGGCGGCCACGTCAATCGGGTTGATGCTGTTGATCGAGTTACCGATAAAGGTGCTCTCGCCCCAGCTCACCACCTGCTTGCCCAGGCGCACGTTACCAACCTGATCGCCAAGGGTGTAGTTGTGGTAGATGAAGCTGTCGAGGAACATCGCCCCGGATGATTTGGCAGCGCGGTCACGCCCCGCATCATCGATGTCGTAGAACGGCCGGCTTTCGTCCATCAGTTCAAAGTCGTACCAGTACTTGCCCCGCACGAAGACACCACTGTCGGCGTACTTCAACTCAAGGTCATGCACACCTTTGAAGATCTTCGAAAAGGTCTCGCCCTTTTTGAAGTTCAAGCGGTTGTCGTCGGTGGTGCGCGAAGCGGACTCGCCACCGCTGACGCCCTGGGAATTGAAGTTGGAGATGAACTGTTTGTCGGGATCGGCGGTCGACCAGCTGGCCCCGATTGACAGCGATGAATCGAACGACCCCTGAATCTCGCCAATAGCAAAATCGACTGCGTGCGCCTGGTGGCTCGCACAAGAGGCAACCATCACGGCTACGGCCAGCAGGCTGGGCTGAAAGACGCCGCGCATTGTTGTTTTTGTCATGCGGTTTCCCCGGTAAAAAATGACGTGGTGAGCGCTCATGCTAGCGAGGCTGCGGTGAGGTCCTCACACCCGAACGGGTGATTTGGATGAAGTGTTTTTCGTCTGCTTTTCGGGCGCGTAACAACCCGCTGCGCCGGGCGCGTGGCGGGCGTTACGCGCGGTGACACTCAACCGGTAAAAGTCGCCGGGCGCTTCTCGATGAACGCTGCCACCGCCTCGCGGTGATCTGCAGTCTGGTGCGACAGCACCTGAAAGGTCGCGGACATTTCCAGCAGTGTGTCGAGCCGGGTGTGCAAGGCTTCGCGCAACAGGCGCTTGGCCAGGCGCACCGCATGGGGCGGGTTTTCGGCAATGGCTGCAGCGATCTCGCGAGCGCTGTCGAGCAACTGCTCGGGCGGCACCACGCGCGACACCAGGTTCCATTGCTCAGCCTGGCGGGCATCGATCATCCGCCCGGTCAGGGTCAACTCGGTGGCCCTGGACAAACCGATAATGCGCGGCAACAGCCATGCGCCGCCGTCACCCGGGATAATCCCCAGCTTGACGAAGCTTTCGGCAAAACGGGCGTTTTCAGAGGCCACACGGATATCGCACATGCAGGCCAGATCAAGGCCGGCGCCAATGGCTGCGCCATTCACCGCGGCGATCACCGGCACTTCCAGGTTGAACAGCGCCAACGGCAGGCGCTGGATGCCGGTGCGATACTCCTGACGCAGCGCCATCCCCGACAATTGCCCGTAGCGCTCCATGTCGCGCACGTTGCCGCCTGAGCAAAACGCACTGCCGGCACCGGTAATGATTACCGCGCGAACGCTGCTGTCGCGCTCGATCCGCTCGATGGCCTCTAGAAACTCGGGTACGGCACTGTTGCCGGTCAATGGATTGCGCCGCTCCGGGTCATTCATCGTCAGGGTAACGACATGACCCGCTTGCTCGTACTTCAGAAAATTGCTCACGGATGCATCCTCAGGCGATGGTCGATTCGGTGATTTGGCGCACGAACTCACTGGCTGTCACGTTTGGTTGGGCCAGCAATGCCTGCCCTACCTGGCCGTTCCACCTGGTTTCCGACCCTTCGCTGACACGCCATTCGTGCAAGCGTCGGGTGTACAGCTGCAGGTCCAGTTCCTCGGTCACGCCGATAGCGCCAAACAGGGCATGGGCCGTGGCAGTCACCTGGGGCACGGCCATGCGGGTGCGCGCCTTGGCAATGGCTGCCGGGATCAGCGTCGGAACCGCTTGATCGCTGGCAAAGGCAAGTTCGGCCGCCATGCGTGAAGCCGCCACCTGTTCGGCCATCACGCTGAGCTGATGCTGAACGGCCTGGAACTTGCCAATGGCTTTGCCGAACTGGATCCGGTCGTTGCAATAGGCGAGCGTCATGTCCAGTACCCGCTCCATGGCACCGGCCATGCTCGCTGCGTGAATTGCCGCGGCGAACAGGCGCACCGCTTCGCCGTTGCTGCCCAGCGGCGTACCGACAGCGTCCTTGGGCCAATACAGCGTGGCGCACTGGCTGGCATGGACACCCACAGGCTCGCGCCGGGCCAGGCTGCAATCGAGCAGCAACAGGTCGCCGCCGCGGTTTACCAAGGCATGCCCGGCGAGCATGCCGTAGGCCAATCGCGGCACGCACACGCCACCCTCGGCATCGCTGTGACTGCTGCCGGCCAGGGTCAGCATGCCGGCCGGTGGCTGCTGCGCGCAGCCCTGCATCAACGCCCGTGCGGCGATGCTCTGGGCCGCAGGCACCGGCAATGCGTGGCGACCGAAGGCAAGCAACACGGGGAACAACGCAGCCAGCGATAACCCTGCACCGTCTTGCGACTCCGGCGTCAACAACTGAAGGAAACCGCCGTCCTCCAGGGCGCGCCACAGCGCCATTGCGCCGTCGCCGTTTTCCACCGCACGGACGCGTGTCGGCGTACATAGATCAGCAAGAATTTTTTCAATCGCTTCAGTGAACATGACGATCTTTCCTCTTCGATATCAGCGCAGGCCAAGGCCACGGGCGATCATGCCGCGCAAGATTTCCCGGGTGCCGCCACGCAACGAGAAGGTCGGCGCAACCTGGTTCAGGTAGGCGACGGTGCGGTACAGCTCGTCGTCAGTCGGTGCATCCGGCGTGGCGCTGATCGCCGCAGCAATCGCCGCCGGGATCGACTGCTCGAACTCGGTGCCGATGTCCTTGACCAGAGCCGCCTCCACCACCGGGCTTTCACACCGGGCCAGCAATGCCGTCAGCGCTACCGACAGGCTGCGCAAACTCGCCAGCTGGGTAAGGAAGCTGCCCAGCAAGGCGGTCTCGGCGGCACTGGCGCCGTGGCGGCGCAAGGTGTCGGCCCACAGGTCGAGCAGTACCACGCTGGAATAGAAGCGCTCCGGGCCGCTGCGCTCGAAAGCCAGTTCGGCGTTGACCTGCTTCCAGCCACTGCCCTCCTCGCCCACCAGCGCCTCGTGTGGTAGCAGTACGTCGTCAAAGGCCACTTCGGAGAAATGCGCATCGCCGGCAAGGTCAAGGATCGGCCGCACACTGATACCCGGCTGCTTGAGGTCGATGATGAACTGCGACAGCCCGTGGTGACGGTCCTCGGGGCCGCCGCTGGTGCGCACCAGGGCGATCATGTAGTCGGCATGGTGGGCATTGGTGGTCCAGATCTTGCGCCCGTTCAGGCGCCAACCGCCGTCGCAGGGCGTGGCGCGGCTACGCACGCTGGCAAGGTCGGAGCCGGCATTGGGCTCGCTCATGCCAATGCAGAAAAACGCTTGGCCGGCGCAGATGCGCGGCAAGTAGAAATCTTTCTGCGCCTCACTGCCGAACTTGAGGATCAGCGGCCCGCTCTGGCGGTCGGCGATCCAGTGTGCTGCGACCGGAGCGCCGGCAGCCAGCAGTTCTTCGACCAGCACGAAGCGGCTGAACGCATCCAGCCCCGCGCCGCCATAGGCGTCGGGCAGGGTCAAGCCCACCCAGCCGCGCTGTGCCAGTTTGCGACTGAAGGCTGCGTCGAACCCGGTCCAGCTGCGTGCCCGCACATCGGCCGGCACGGTAGGCAGGTGGCCGCGCAGAAAGTCTTTCACTTCAGCGCGAAAGGCTTCGGCATGGGCGGGTAACGCGGTCAGGCGGAAGGCATCGAGCAGGCTGCTCACAGGTCACCTCCGTTGACTTTGCCATACAGCGTTACCACACAGGCGCCACCCAGCCCGAGGTTGTGCGCCATCGCCAGGCGCGCACCGTCAACCTGGCGCCGGTCGGCGTTGCCACGCAGTTGCTGGGTAAGTTCATAGCACTGCGCAAGCCCGGTGGCGCCCAGTGGGTGGCCCTTGGAAAGCAGGCCACCGGAAGGGTTGATGACGATCTGCCCGCCGTAGGTGTTGTCGCCGTCCATCACGAACTTCTCTGCGCCACCCTCGGGGCAAAATCCCAGTGACTCGTAGCAAATCACTTCGTTCTGGGCGAAGCAGTCGTGCAGTTCGCAGACATCGATGTCCTGCGGGCCGACACCGGCCTTCTGATACACCTGTTCGACCGCCGCACGGGTCATGTGGGTGCCGACCCAGTCGAGCATCGACGGCTTTTCGAAATTGAAGGACTCAGGCGTATCGGTGGTCATTGCCTGGGCGACGATTTGCACGTCACGGCGCAGCCCATGCTTTTTCGCAAAGCGCTCCGACACCAGGATCGCGGCCGCGCCGCCACAGGTTGGCGGGCACGCCATCAAACGGGTCATCACCCCCGGCCACAGCACCGGGTCGGCCATCACCTCCTCGGTGCTCAAGACCTTGCGAAACAGGGCCAGCGGGTTGTTCGCGGCATGGCGGCTGGCCTTGGCACGCACGGCAGCGAAGGTCTCCATACGCGTACCGTACTTGTGCATGTACTCGCGCCCGGCACCGCCGAAGGTGCGCAAGGCCTGCGCCATGTCGGTGCCGACATCGGCGGTCAACCCGCGCAGGATCGGCAGGAAGCGTTCGCGGGTCGGCGGCCGGTCGTCCCAGTGGGACTTCAGCGCCCCGGCCTGCATCTGCTCGAAACCCACCGCCAGCACACAATCGGCCGAGCCGGATTCGATCGCCTTGCGCGCCAGGTACAACGCCGTGGAGCCGGTGGAACAGTTGTTGTTGACGTTGACCACCGGAATGCCGGTCATGCCGACTTCGTAGAGCACGGTCTGGCCGCAGGTGGAATCGCCATAGACGTAACCGGCGTATGCCTCCTGGACCAGGGTGTAATCGATACCCGCATCGGCCAGGGCACGCCGTACGGCTTCGGCCCCCATCTGCACGTAGGTCGGGCTGGCGCTCGGCTTGCTGAACGGGATCATGCCAACGCCGGCCACCTGTACTTTTTCGCTCATGCTGTCACCTGAAAATGAGGGGGAAGGATCACAACTGGCGCGCGATCAGCTCGCGCAGCACTTCGCTGGTACCGCCGAAAATGCGGGTCACGCGCATGTCGACAAAGGCGCGGGCAATCGGATACTCGAGCATGTAGCCGTAGCCGCCGTGCAGCTGGACCATGTCGTCGATGCACTTGCACAGGGTTTCGGTGGCCAGCAGCTTGGCGATTGCCGACTCCTGCACAGTAAGGCGCCGACGCATGTGCTCGCTGATGTAATGGTCGATGGTCAGGCGCACGGCGGTGGCCTGGGCCTTGATGTCGGCGAGCTTGAATTTGGTGTTCTGGAAGTCCCACACCGTCTGGTTGAAGGCCTTGCGGTCCTTGACGTACTCGATGGTCTGCTCCAGCAGGCGTTCAAGCTTCGCGGCGCTGTACAGCGCAATCACCAGACGCTCCTGTGGCAGTTCCTCCATCAGGTGCATAAAGCCCTTGTTTTCTTCACCGAGCAGGTTGCCTACCGGTACCCGTACGTTGTCGAAGAACAGTTCGGCGGTGTCGGCGGCCGCCTGGCCGACCTTCTCCAGCTTGTTGCCCCGGCGGAAGCCTTCGCGGTCGCACTCGACCATGATCAGGCTGCAGCCTTTGGCACCGGCGCTCGGGTCGGTCTTGCACACCACCACGACCATGTCGCAGGTCAGGCCGTTGCTGATGAAGGTCTTGCTGCCGTTGATGACCCACTCGTCACCGTCGCGCACTGCCGTGGTACGGATCGCCTTGAGGTCGGATCCGGTGCCCGGCTCGGTCATGGCCACCGCCAGCACGGTTTCACCGCTGCAGATTTTCGGCAGCCATTGCTGTTTCTGCGCTTCGGTGCCCAGGCGCACGATGTACGGCGCGACGATGTCCGAATGCACACCCAGGCTCCAGCCCGAGACACCGGCGCGGTACAGTTCTTCGATCAGCACTGCCGAGTGACCGAAGTCGCCACCACCGCCGCCGTATTCGACCGGCACGGTCAGGCACAACAGGTTATGGCGGCCGGCCTTGAGCCAGGTTTCCCGGTCGACCTGCCCGTCTTCGTCCCACTGTGCCTGTTTGGGCAGGCACTCGCGCTCGAAGAAGCGGCGCGCGGTTTCGCGCAGCATTTCATGGTCTTCACGGTAAACGGTACGGTTGATGTGCATCGGACTCTCCAGTGGCTGGCCAGGCGGCTGTCCGCCTGGTACGTGAGTCCAATGTATTGAGGGGGGGTGGGTCTTGAAGCCACCCGGATCGGGTAGCGATACCGGGTGGCGGGCAGCGGCTACAGCGTGGGTTTACGCAGCTCGCGCTTGAGTACCTTGCCGGCGGCGGAAAGCGGTAGCTGGTCGCGAAACGCTATGCTCTTGGGGCATTTGTAGCCGGCGATGTAAGCGCGGCAATGGGCCTTCAATTGCTCAGCGTCAGTTTCAGCATCCGGTTTGAGGACCACCACCGCATGCACGGCTTCGCCCCATTGCGCATGGGGGACACCGATGACAGCGCAGTGCGCCACCGCCGGGTGGTGCGCAAGGACGTTTTCCACCTCGGCGCAATACACGTTCTCGCCGCCGCTGACGATCATGTCCTTGAGGCGGTCGACAATGAACAGGTACCCCTGCTCGTCCATGTACGCCGCATCACCGGTGTACAGCCAGCCGTTGCGCAAGGCGCGGGCGGTTTCTTCGGGCCGGTTCCAGTAGCCGAGCATGATGTTCGGCCCGCGCACAATGATTTCGCCCACCGTGCCACGCGGCACCTCGTGGCCGTGAGGGTCGACGATCTTCACATTCACGCCCAGCCCGCCGCGTCCGACCGAACGCGACAAGCCGCGCTTGCGCGCTTGCGGCGTATGGTTCCAGGGCAGATTGCTCGAGACCACCGGGCAGGCTTCGGTCAGGCCGTAGGAATGCGACAGCTCGATGTCGGGAAAGCGTGCCAGCACCTGCTCGACCATCTCGCCGGCACTGGGTGAGGCACCGTAGGTCAGGCGTTTGAGGCTGCCGAGATCGTAGCGGTCAATGTCCGGATGGGCCAACAGTGCAAGGATCATGGTCGGCACCAACAGTGTCTCGGTGATGCGCTCGTGCTCGATCACCTGCAGCACCTGCCCGGCATCGAAACCCGACACCAGCACATGGCTTTCGCCCGCCAGAAACTGAATCAGCGCGCGGGCCATGCCGGCAACATGGAACAGCGGCGCCACGTGCAGCAGCCGTCCTCCGCGTATCGGCGGCATATCGACCATGCGTGGCATGCACGCCGACCACAGGTTCAAGTGCGATTGCATCACCCCTTTGGGCGAACCGGTGGTACCGCCGGTGTACATGATGCAGGCCAGGTCGTCACCACCGCGGCCGGCATCCTCAACTGCCGTCGCCTGCTCTATCAACTGCTCGAAACCGAGCATGCCCGCCGGTACCTCGTCGTCCCCCGCGTAGATGAACAGCGGCGCCTGACGGGCGCTCTGGCGGATGGCCTCGGCCATCGGCGCAAAGTGTGCGTCGACGATGAGGATGCCGGTGGCGCAATCGTCCAGCGAATAGACGATTTCCGCCACGCTCCAGCGGATGTTGACCGGGTTGAGTACCCCGCCGCCCCCCCACCCCCCCATGATGTACTCAAGGTAACGATCGGAATTGAACGCAAGCATGCCGACCCGGTCACCCGCCGCCATGCCCAGGTGCTGCAATGCACCGGCCAGGCGCGCCACGCGCTGGCCAAACTGGCGGTAGGTCTGCCGGCGCCCGGCAAACACCGTCGCGGTATGCTCCGGGTCCTGCTGCAGCATGCGCTGCAGGCATTGGGTCATGTACATGGGCTCAGCTCACCCCACGGTCCTTGCCGACCCAGTAAGGCTCGCGCAAATCTCGCTTGAGCACTTTGCCGGCACCCGACAGCGGCAAGGCCGCGCGAAACTCGACTGACTTCGGCGTCTTGTAACCGGCAATCTGCTGGCGGCAGTGTTCGATGATCTCGGCGCCCACCGCCTGCCGATCAGCCTTGAGGACAATCACCGCGTGCACCGCTTCGCCCCATTGCTGGCAGGGAATGCCGATCACCGCACAGGCAGCCACGGCTGGATGACTGGCAATGGCACTTTCGACTTCGCCGGAGTACACGTTTTCACCCCCGCTGACGATCATGTCCTTGAAGCGGTCGACGATGTACAGGTAACCGTCCTCGTCCATGTAGGCACCGTCCCCGGTGTGCATCCAGCCGCCACGCAGCACCTGGGCGGTTTCCTCGGGCTTGTTCCAGTAACCGAGCATGATGTTCGGGCCGCGCACCACCACCTCTCCGACCGTGCCCCGGGGCACTTCGTTGTCATGTTCGTCGACGATGCGCACCATCACCCCCAGCCCCGGGCGCCCGGCAGAACGCAGGCGGCCATTGGCGATGCCTTCAGGGCCATGGTTCTCCGGGCCGTTTGCGCTGATGGGCGGCGCCGCTTCGGTCATCCCGTAACCCTGGGTGAACCTCACGTTCGGCAAGGCCTTGAGGGCAAGTTCCAGCAGCGGCACGGCGATCGGCGAAGCGCCGTAGGTCAGGTCACGCAGGCAGCTGAGGTCGTAGCGGGCAAAGTCCGGGTGCATGATCAACGCCTGGATCATGGTCGGTACGATGAGAATGTCGGTAATGCGCTCGCGCTCGATGGTTTGCATCACGTCCAGCGGTTCGAACGCCGGCACAAAGACGGCGGGCAGCCCCAGCAACGAGATCAGGATCACCCGTGACAACGCCGCAAGGTGGAACATCGGCGCAATGTGCAGGGTCAAGGCATCGGCCGGCACCGGCACGTCGGCAGCCCGCGCCACAGCCGCCGACCACAGGTTCATGTGCGACTGCATCACGCCTTTGGGCCGCCCCGTGGTGCCGCCGGTGTACATGATGCTGGCAAGGTCGTCGCCACCGCGAAAGGCATCGCCGACCGGTGCCGTGTCGCGTATCAGCTGTTCGTACGAAAGCATGCCCTCAGGCGCAGGGCCGTCGCCGACATGAATCAGCAGCGGCCGCACCTTGGCACTGCCCGCAATGGCTTCAGCCATCGGCAGGAAACTGTCGTCGATCATCAGGATGCGGGTGTCGCAGTCGTCCAGCGAATAGACGATTTCTGCCACGCTCCAGCGAATGTTGACCGGGTTGACCACGCCGCCGCCCCACCAGGTGGCCAGGTAGTATTCAAGAAAACGGTCGGAGTTCAGTGCGAGCAGGCCGACCCGGTCGCCGCTGTGCATACCCAGCTGCTGCAGCGCACCTGCCAGGCGCGCCACCCGCTCGGCCAGCTGGGCGTAGGTGTGGCGTCGGCCGCGAAACACCGTTGCCAGGGAATGAGGGCGTTGCTGCAGCACATGGTGCAGGCCTTGAGTAAGGTACATGGAGTTCTCCTGAAAATTATTGTTGTCGGGCAAGGAAGAACACAACGGTGGGGCGCGCTATCAGGCACCGGTGTATTTGGGCGGGCGTTGCTCGGCAAGCGCTACGCGCCCTTCGGCAAGGTCGTTGCTGTCTCGCAGCAACCCCCAGTAAAGATGGGCCTGGGCGACGAACTCCCGGGCAGACAAGTGGGCCGTCTGCACCGCCAGGCGCTTGATCGATTGCACCGCCAACGGGCCGTTGGCGGCAATGCGCTCAGCCAGTTCCAGGGCGCTCGGCAGCAGTTGCTCACGGGTTACCAGGTCGCTGACCAGGCCAATGCGCAAGGCGTGCCCGGCGTCGATCGGCTCGCCGCTGAGGGCCATTTTCATCGCATGGGCCGCTGGCACCGCGCGCAGCAGGTATTGCACGCCACCGGCGGCCGGAATGCTTGCGTCTTGCACTTCCGGCAAGCCGAAGGTGGCGCTGGCCGTTGCGATGCGCACATCGCACTGCAGCGCCAGCTCCAGTCCGCCACCCAGGCAGGCACCATTGACCGCGGCAATCACCGGCTTCCAGATGTCCAGGTCGCTGAAGTCGAACAATCGGGCATAACCGCCCTCCTCAGCTTCGGTTTCGCGGCTTTTCATCGCGCCGGCGACGTAGCCTTGCGCCGCCAGCAGCGGTTCACGGTGAGCGGCACCGCAGCAGAACGCGCGTTCTCCGGCACCGGTGAGCACAATGATGCGTACCTGCTCGTCATCCTGGCAGGCCACCAGGGTCTTGCGCAGGTGCATCAGGTCGCTGACGGTGAGCGCGTTGTTCAACGGCTGCGCATCGAGCGTGATCAGCGCCACGTGGTTGATGATTTTGAACTGAATGGCCATGGCCTAACTCCTGCGCTGCGGGACTTCCAGAGGGTGTTCACGGCTACGCCATCAGGCTTTGAAACCCAGGCCTGACGCCTGCAGCCGCTCGATAGCAACACTGTCGAAGCCCCAGTCGCGCAATGCCGCATGACCCAGCTCGCCGCGTTGCGGGGCGGGTCGCGGCTGCGCCGAAGGGGTGCCAAGAAAACGCGGGGCCGGAACCGGCTGTACCACGCCATCGACCTCGATGAAGCTGCCGCGGGCCCGGCTCTGGGGATGATCGGCAGCTTCGGCAAGGCCGAGCACCGGCACGACGCAGGCATCGCTGCCGGCAAAGGCCTCGGCCCACTGCGCGCGGGTACGGGCAAGAAAGGCAGCGGTGAACGCCTCGCGCAAACGCGGCCAGCCGCGGCGGTCGTGCTGACTTGGCTGGTCGGCGTCCGCCAGCCCGAGTATCTCCAGCATCTGCACTTAAACCCGCGACTCTATCGGCCCGATCGACATGTACAGGCCATCCTCGGTTTCATAGGTGTCGTACCACGGTGCGCCGCCATCAAGCAGATTACTGCCGCGCTGTTCCTGCCAGTGACCGCCGGCCAGCAGGCCCCAGATCGCCGAGCCCAACTGTGCCGCGCCTTCGGTCATGGCCGCATCGACGACCTGTCCGGCGCCGCCACGCTGCACATTCAACAGCGCCGCCAGCACGCCCATGGCCAGCAGCATGCCGCCCCCGCCGTAATCGCCCACCAGATTCAGCGGCGGCACCGGACGGCCACCGGCCGGACCGATGGCCGACAGCACACCGGACAGGGCGATATAGTTCAGGTCATGGCCGGCACGCTCGGCCATCGGCCCGGTCTGGCCCCAACCGGTCATGCGTGCATACACCAGCCGCGGATTGCGCGCCAGGGCTACCTCGGGGCCAAGCCCCAGGCGTTCCAGGGTGCCCGGACGAAAGCCTTCGATGAGCACGTCGGCACGCTCGATCAGTTCCAGCGCCGCCGCGACACTTTGCGCGGACTTGAGGTCCAGCGTCAGCGAGCGGCGGTTGCGCCCGGTCACGTCGACACGCTTGCCTTCCAGCTTCGGACCCAGGTCGCTCGGTGCCTGCGGCCGGTCGATACGCACCACGTCGGCGCCCATGTCGGCCAGCAACATCGTGCCAAAAGGCGCCGGGCCGATTGCCGCGAACTCCACCACTCGAATGCCGCTCAATACACCCATTACCGCCGCTCCATTGATCTGACGGAGCGCCAGGCAGCACCCCTATTGTTGTGCCGTCCAGTTAATCAACCCCGACGCCGGCGTCGACCACCCGCATCGGGTGGCGAATGCCGAACACAGGGTTCTGTCTTGCCGACGGTGGGTTACACTCGTCTGGGTTCAGTGCACCTTCAAAATAAAAAAGATTCGGACAGCCCCATGGACAAACCCCGTAAGCCCACAGCCTCGGACACGCCCACACGCCCGGTCCTGAATCCGGCCCAGTCGCCGATCGTCAGCAGCAAACTGATCCCGCCGCGCAGTACCGGGCGCCTGATTTCCCGTGAACGCCTGCAGGAACAGATGCTCAAGGCACGCCGCCAGCGCTGTATCGTGCTCAAGGGGCCGGCAGGCTGCGGCAAAACCTCGACGCTGATTGCCTGGCGTCAGGCGCTGATGCCGCTGGGCTTTGATGTGGCCTGGCTGACGCTGTCTGCCGACGACAACGAGCTGACGCGCTTTATCGACTACCTGCTGGCCAGCCTCGGTCAGATCGACCCTGGCCTGGTCCACGAAGCCACCCAGCTTGAAGGTCGCGGCACAGACAGCGAGGCCGTCGAGCGCACCGTTATCACCCTGGTGCGCAGCATTGCCAGCCGTGGCCGGGAACTGGTGCTGGTGCTTGACGACCTCCATCACCTGACCGACGTCGGCATTCACCAGGCCTTGCAATGGCTGCTTGATTACGCGCCGGCCAACCTGCACCTGGCCCTGGTGTCTCGCAGCGCCGTGCCGCTGTCGTTGGCACGCCTGCGCAGTCAGGAACAGGTGCTGGAGCTGAACCTGCGCGACCTGCGCTTTACGCCCGCCGAGTCCGAGCAGTTTCTCAACGCCCAGCTGGGCCAGATCGACGCCCGCGACGCCAGGCAAATGCATGAGCTGACCGATGGCTGGGTGGCCGGCCTGCAACTGCTGGCTGTCAGCCGCAAGAAGAACCGCCCCGCCGCCGTCAGCCAGGCGCAGGTGCGCGACGACAAGGCGTTTGCCGACTTCTTTGAAGTCGAGGTGTTATCGCATCTGTCACCGACCGACCTCGACCTGATGCTGCTCATGGCGGTATGCAACCGCTTCTGTGCCTCGTTGTGCGCGGCCCTGAGCGGCAACCCGCAGGCCGTCCACGACGCCAATGCGCTGCTTGCCCACCTTGAACGCGACAACCTGTTCCTGATTCCGGTAGACAGCCCCGAGCGCGAGACCTGGTACCGCCTGCACCCACTGTTGCGGGAAACCCTGCTCAAGTATTTCGATTCGCGCAGCCAGGCCGAACAACAGGCCGTGCACGCTCGTGCCTGGGCCTGGTTTGGTCAGCACCAGCACCTGGATGAAGCAGTGCATCACGCGGTCATGTCCGGCGACCCCGACGCTGCCGCCGACCTTGTGGAGCAGCACACCGAATCGCTCTATGCCCATGGCGATTTGCGCATGCTCATCGAGCTGGTTCGCCTGTTGCCGGTCGAGCAAGTGCAGGCACGGGTAAAACTGCGCATCCTCAAGGCCCGGATGCAGCTCTATGCCCGGGATTTCACGGGCTGTATCCAGAGCCTCGATCAGCTGTTCAAGGACGTGCCCGAAAGCGATGTCCATGATCGTTTCATGATCGCCTTGCTGCGCGCCTCACTTGCCCTGCAGCGCGATGACACCGACGCGGCGATGACCGTGCTGCCACAGTTGCTCAACCCTCCCTCTGGCAGCAACGCCGTGGCGCTGGGTTCCTGTGCCAACATCCTCTCCTGGCTGTACATGCACCGGGGCGAATACGAACAGGCGCGTCAGGTGCAACTTGAGCGTCCGATGTTGCTGATCAATGGCGAGCCCCTGCTGGGCACCACCGCTGGTAGCCTTCAGGGCCGCTGCATGCTCGGCTTGAGCCACGCCCTGGAAGGCCAGATGAAGCTGGCGGAGCGGGTTTACCGGGATGTCATGCACGAAGCCACGCAGTGCGGCAAAGCCGGTGCCGACGCGACATACCTTTCTGCGGCGCTGCTGGGTGAAGTGCTCTACGAAACCAACGACGTCGATGGCGCGTTCAAACTGCTGTCGGGCTGGGTCGATATTCTTGAGCGGATCTCCATTCCCGACTCG
Source organism: Pseudomonas alkylphenolica (assembly GCF_016009175.1). Lineage (GTDB taxonomy): Bacteria > Pseudomonadota > Gammaproteobacteria > Pseudomonadales > Pseudomonadaceae > Aquipseudomonas > Aquipseudomonas alkylphenolica_B. The sequence continues at coordinate 45,619 of NZ_JADUCM010000031.1, read as the reverse complement.
GTGTTGCGCGTGATGCAGGTGTTGTGGCACGTGCAGTGGCTGGCGGGCAACCATCAAGAAGCCCTGGCCTATGTCGAACGCCTCGATGAGTACGCGATCAAGCTGGGGCTTGAGCGCCTGCAGGCCTACAGCCTGACCTGGCAGATCCGCTGGCTGATCATGCTCGGTCAGCCTGCGCAGGCACACGCCAAACTGCTGCGTCTGGAGGCCATCGACGCCCGCCACCCGGATGTCGGGCACACCGCGCTCAAGGAAATTCGCATCCTCACCGAAAATGCGCGGGCGCGCTGGCAGCTGCACGAAGGTGATCTGGATGGCGCGCTGGCGCGCATAGAACACTTGATTGAACTCTGCGAAGTGCACCGCCGCCAGCTCGGTACCGTGCGCCTGCTGGTGCTCAGCGGGGTGATCGAGGCCCAGCGGGGTAACGCCGAGGCAGCGCGAGACAAGGTGCTCGAAGCCTTGCGCCGCGGGCAACGCTTCGGTTTGCTGCGCAGCCTGCTTGATGCCCACCCCAAGGCCTTGGCGCTGATCAGCGAGATTGCCAGCCAGGAGGCACTCGACCCGGTGCTGGCGTTCTATGTCGAGCGGCTGCAGGAAGCCCAGGTGAAAACGCCAGCCGTTCCGACAACAAAAGCTGCCCCGGCAACGCCGAGCAAGCCGCTGGCCAGCGGCATGGAGCCATTGAGCGAGCGTGAAATCGAAGTGGTTCGGCTGCTTGCCCAGGCCCTGCCCAACAAGAAGATCGCCCGCGCGCTGGGGCTGTCGCCGGAAACCGTGAAATGGCATTTGAGCCATATTTACAGCAAGCTCGGCGTCAGCAGCCGCGATGAAGCCGTAGCGCGTGTGCGCGATCTGGAATCGCAAAGCGGTTCAGGGTCCGTTTAGGCGAATTTACCACCGCTTTGCGCTCGATCGCAGGCTTGCCCAGCTCCCACAAGGGCTGCGAAGACCGCTCAATTCCCTGCCCCGCCACCCACCTCGGGTGGCGTTCGTCCTGTGTACCCCAGCCTATCGTAACCCTCAGTTCAACGGCGCAACTCGCGCCTGGCCGCACAGCCGGCCCGTGATCACTGAGGAGTCTTGCGTGCATATCGCCCGAACCGTTTTCCGCGACGACCATGAGATGTTCCGCACCACTGCACGCCGCTTTTTCGAGCGCGAATGCCTGCCGCGCCAGGCCGCCTGGAACAAAGCCGGCCAGGTCGACCGCGAAACCTGGCTCAAAGCCGGGCGTGAAGGCTTGCTGGGCATCACCCTGCCGACCGAATACGGTGGTGGCGGCGGCGATTTCGGCCACTGTGCAGTGTTCAACGAGGAGTTTGCCCGGGCCGGTGTCAGTGGCGCCTACTTCGGCATGCACTCCGATGTGATTGCCCCGTACATCAACCGCTGCGGCAACGAAGCACAGAAGCAGAAGTGGTTGCCGGGCATCTGCTCCGGCGAAATCATCCTTGCCATCGCCATGACCGAACCCGGTACCGGCAGCGACCTGAAAGCCGTGCGCACCACCGCCGTGCGCGACGGCGACGAGTATGTGATCAACGGCAGCAAGACCTTCATCAGCAACGGCCTGACCGCTGACCTGGTGATCGTCGTGTGCAAGACCGATCCGGCAGCCGGTGCCAAGGGCATCAGCCTGATCGCCGTGGAAGCCAGCCGTGCCGGCTTCAAGCGCGGGCGCAAACTGGAGAAGGTCGGCCAGCACGCGGCCGATACCGCCGAGCTGTTCTTCGACAACGTCCGCGTACCGCTGGCCAACCGTCTCGGGGAAGAAGGCCAGGGCTTCACTTACCTGATGGGCGAACTGCCGCAAGAGCGATTCTCCATCGCCATCTCCGCCGCCGCCAAGCTTGAGCGTTTGCTGGAACAGACCCTCGATTACGTGAAGGAGCGCAAGGCCTTCAACCAGACCGTGTGGGACTTCCAGAACAGCAAATTCAAGCTTGCCGACATCAAGGCCCAGGCCTGCGCGCTGCGGGTGATGGTCGATTACTACCTGGGCGAACACATGCGCCGGCGCCTGACCCTTGAAGAAGCCGCAATCGCCAAGCTGCACACCACCGAAACCCTGTGGAAGTGCCTCGACGACATGGTCCAGTTGCACGGCGGCTACGGCTACATGCTCGAGTACCCGATTGCCCGCGCCTTCGTCGACATGCGCGTCAACCGTATCTACGGCGGCACCAGTGAAGTCATGCGCGAATTGATCGCGCGCAAGCTCTGAACCCTCACAACAACAAGGAAAACTACGATGAGCCAAAACGTGTTTGTGGCCGGCGTCGGCATGATCCAGTTCAAGAAACCGGGGACCAACGAGCCGTACGACGTCATGGGCGAGCAGGCGATCCGCCAGGCCCTGGCTGACTGCGGCCTGGATTTCAAAGACATCCAGCAGGCCTATGCCGGTTACGTCTACGGCGACTCCACCTGCGGCCAGAAGGCCCTGTACCGCGTGGGCATGACCGGCATACCGCTGGTCAACGTCAACAACAACTGCGCCACCGGCTCATCGGCACTGTTCCTGGCGCGCCAGGCCGTGGCCAGCGGTGCGGTGGACTGCGCCCTGGCGTTCGGTTTCGAGCAAATGAACCCTGGCGCCTTGAAGTCGGCCTGGAGCGACCGCGCCCCGGCTACCGAGCGTGCGCTGAAGCTGACCAACGAACTGGTGGGCATGCCTGACCTGCCGACCGCCATTCGCCAGTTTGCAGGTGCCGGCTATGCGCACATGCAAAAGTACGGCACCCGCCTCGACACCTTCGCCAAGATCCGCGCCAAAGCCAGCCGCCACGCGGCCAACAACCCGCTGGCGGTGTTTCGCAACGTAGTCAGCACTGAAGAAGTACTGGCCGCGCCGATGCTCTGGGAAGGCGTGCTGACCCGCCTGATGGCCTGTCCGCCTACGTGCGGTGCTGCCGCAGCCATTGTGGTCTCCGAAGCCTTCGCAAAAAAACACGGCCTGCGCACCGATGTCTTGATTGCAGGCCAGGCGCTGACCACCGACCTGCCCAGCACCTACGACGCCAAGGACATGATCCGCGTGGTCGGCTTCGACATGACGCGCATGGCCGCCGACATCGCCTATAACCAGGCCGGCATCGGCCCCAAAGACATCGATGTCATCGAATTGCACGACTGCTTCGCCCAGAACGAACTGCTGACCTACGAAGGCCTGGGCCTGTGCGCCGAAGGTGTTGGCGAACGACTGGTCTGCGACGGCGACAACACCTATGGCGGCGAATGGGTCACCAACCCGTCCGGCGGCCTGCTCTCCAAGGGCCATCCGCTGGGCGCCACCGGCCTTGCCCAGTGCTTTGAGCTGACCCACCAGTTGCGCGGCAGCGCCGAGCAACGCCAGGTGCACAACGCGCGCATCGCCGTGCAGCACAACCTCGGCCTGGGCGGCGCCTGCGTGGTGACCGTGTACCAGAAGAACTGACGCGCCAGGCCAGTAAAGGAGCCATCCAGATGATCGACAAGAAACACATCGGCAGGCAATTGCCTACCTTCCTCGCCACCGCCGAAGCCGGGCAGTTGCGCTTCTTCGCCAAGGCCACCGGGGAAACCAATCCTATTTACTTCGATGAACAAGCAGCGCGCGACGCCGGGTATCCGAGCCTGCCACTGCCACCGACTTTCCTGTTCTCGCTGGAATTCCAGATTCCGTCCAACGCCTGGCGCGATGAGCTGGGCATCGTCACCGCGCGCATTCTCCACGGCGAAGAGTCGTTCCGCTACCACCGCATGGCCTACGCCGGTGACACGCTGCGCTTCGATGTACGCATCGCCGACATCTACGACAAAAAAGGCGGCGCACTGGAATTCGTGGTCCGTGAAACCCGCGTCACCAACCAGCACGGTGAACACGTCGCGGACCTGCGCAGCGTGCTTGTGCAGCGCAACGGCTAAGACGGAGAAACCTGATGAACGCTACCTGCCTCGAAGCAATCAAGGTCGGCGAGAGCTTGCCGCCCCTCGCCCTGCCGGCGATCAACCGTACCACCCTGGCGTTGTTCGCCGGCGCCTCGGGCGATCACAACGCCATACATATCGATACCGATTACGCACGCAAGGCCGGCATGCCCGACGTGTTCGCCCACGGCATGCTGTCGATGGCCTACCTCGGCCGCCTGCTCACGCAATGGGTCGACCAGCGCCAGTTGCGCGAGTTCGGCGTGCGTTTTCTCGGCATTACCCACCTGGGCCACCAGATCACCTGCACTGGCGTCGTGGTCGAGCGCTTTGAAGCGCAAGGCGAGCAACGCATCAAGGTTGAAGTGCGCACCACCAATCAATACGGCGAGACCAAGATCGTTGGCGACGCCGTGATCGCTCTGTAAACAAAACCAATCATTGAGGAGCAACACCCCATGGCAAAACTCGACGGCAAAGTCGCACTGGTCACCGGTTCCGGTCGCGGCATCGGCCAGCAGATCGCCCTGAAACTGGCGAGCGAAGGCGCACGTATCGTGATCAACGACCTGGATGCCGACCCTGCGCACGAAACCGCAGAACTGATCCGCAAGCTCGGTGGCGAAGCCGCTGTGTGCCACGGCAACGTCAGCGCCCCGGACTTTGGCGAGCGCTACATCAAGACCGCCATGGATCATTTCGGTGCCATCGACATCATCGTCAACAACGCCGGCTACACCTGGGACGACGTGATCCAGAAAATGAGCGACGAGCAGTGGTACGCGATCCTCGACTGCCACATGACCGCACCGTTTCGCATCCTGCGCGCCGCCTACCCGATCATCAAGGCCCAGGCCCAGGCTGAAGCGGCGCAGGAGCGCGAGGTGTTCCGCAAAGTCGTGAACATTTCTTCGGTGTCCGCCCTTAACGGCAATGCCGGGCAAATGAACTACTCCTCGGCCAAGGCCGGGGTGATCGGCATGACCCGTGCGCTGGCCCGCGAATGGGGCCGTTTCAAGGTCAACGTCAACGCGGTGGCTTTCGGCTTCATTGAAACCCGCATGACCTGCGCCGACGCCCACGCCGGTGCGACAGTGAACATTGAAGGGCGTGACATCCGCGTCGGCATCAGCCCGGAAGCGGCCAAATCGTTCGCCCAACGCAACCCGTTGGGCCGTCCGGGCACCGCGCAGGAAGCGGCCGATGCGGTGTACCTGTTCTGCTCGCCCGAGTCCAACTACATCACCGCGCAAACCATTGCCGTCGCCGGCAACCTGCAATAAGCCGGGCGGCAAGCGTCGCGCCACCTGATCCGGGTGGCGCGATCCTGCTGACCACGCCTGAACATGGATGCTGATCGCTCACCGCGACGCCCAACAACAAGGAGCCCGTCAAATGGCGCGTATAACCCAGTGGCTACCGGATCTCGCGTTGATCGCGGCTTCGGTCATGGCAATTTCGGCCAGTGCTGCCGCCGCGGAAAAACCCAACATCCTGGTGATCTTCGGCGACGACATCGGCCAGACCAACATCAGTGCCTACAGCCATGGGGTGGTAGGCTACAAGACCCCCAGCATCGACCGCATCGCCAACGAAGGCATGCTGTTCACCGACTACTACGCGGAAAACAGCTGCACTGCCGGGCGTTCTTCGTTCATCACCGGCCAGTCGCCATTGCGCACCGGCCTGACCAAGGTTGGTGTACCGGGCGCGCCGATCGGCATCCAGAAACGCGACATCACCATTGCCCAGGCCCTCAAGTCCCAGGGCTATGCCACCGGCCAGTTCGGCAAGAACCACCTGGGCGACAAGGATGAATTCCTGCCGACCAACCATGGCTTCGACGAGTTCTTCGGCAACCTCTACCACCTCAATGCCGAAGAAGAACCCGAGCGCGCCTATTGGCCCAAGGATGACCCGGACTTCGTCAAGTCCAGAACGCCACGCGGCGTGATCCACAGCTATGCCGACGGCAAGATCGAAGACACCGGTGCGCTGACCGCCCGGCGCATGGAAACCATCGACGACGAGACCACCGCAGCCGCGCAAGCCTTCATCGAGAAGCAGGCCAAGGCCGACAAACCCTTCTTCGTCTGGATGAACACCACGCGCATGCACCTGTTCACCCATGTGCGCGAATCGATGAAGGGCCAGAGCGGCATGCCCGGCAACGACTACGCCGACGGCATGCTCGAGCATGACGGCGACGTCGGCAAACTGCTGAAAACCCTCGATGACCTGAAAATCGCCGACAACACCATCGTCGTCTACACCACCGACAACGGCCCGAACCAGTTCTCCTGGCCAGATGCAGCGACCACCCCGTTTCGCAACGAAAAGAACTCCAACTGGGAAGGCGCCTACCGGGTACCGGCCATCGTTCGTTGGCCGGGCAAGATCAAGGCCGGTGAAGTTTCCAACGAGATGTTCTCGGGCATGGACTGGTTCCCGACCCTGCTGGCGGCGGCCGGTGACACCAGCGTGAAGGAAAAGCTGCTCCAGGGCTGGTCACCGACGGGCGACGGCACACGCTTCAAGGTGCACCTGGACGGCTACAACCAGCTGCCCTACCTGACCGGTAAACAGGCAAAAGGCGAGCGTCGCGAGTTCTACTATTTCAACGACGACGGCATGCTGGTTTCCATGCGCTATGACAACTGGAAGGTAGTATTCGCCGAGCAACGCGAACCCGGCGGCTTTGCCGTGTGGAGCAGCCCGTTCGTGCCGTTGCGCGTGCCCAAGCTGTTCAACATGCGCATGGACCCGTACGAGCGCGCAGACGTCGTGTCTGACCAGTATTACGACTGGACCGTGAAGAACTCCTACCTGCTGGCCGCAGGGGTGGCAAAAGCAGCGAGGTTCCTGCAAACCTTCATCGCCTACCCGCCGAGCCAGAAGCCTGCCAGCTTCAGCATCGACCAGATCCGGGCAGCGGTGGATGCGAAAATCGAAGAAAACAGCAAGGCCCAGGCCAAGCCGTGAGCGATGCCGCCGCCCTCTTTTTCAGGGGGCGGCGGCTTCGGTTGAGGGCTGCGCCGGCAAGGCCCTCAAACTGGCAAAACTTTGCCCGTTCCCCCCAAGCTTGGCTGTGCTCGACTGCACTTGCAGGTAATAGGCCCCGGCGCGTTTTATCTGCAGCGGTGCTTCGTATACCCCCTCCTCGACTTCTCGCGCCAGAGCGGTGGCCTGCCAGGCAGACGGCGCCAGGTAGTAACGTACCTGCACGTCCTGCAGCCCCTGCCACGGTTTGCCCGTAGTGCCCTGGACTACACGGAACCGTGCCATCACGGGCTCATTGCCCGCGCGTACGGTTGCCTGTTCGAGCATGAACTGCACTTTGGCGGTCGCACGCAGCTTCTCCAGCCCGGGGTTTGCCTGCACCTCGACAGCGAAGCAATGGGTCATTTGCGGTTGGTTGAGCATGAACGCCATGTCGAGTTGCCCGGCCGCAGGCAGCTTTATCCGCCCGCCGTACACCCCGGGCTGCAGCTCGCGCAAACTGCGGTCGACCACCATCGCGGCACGCGCCGTATGGCCGCGGTTGAGGTAGCCGGACATCGGCGCATTCATCCCTTCCATGTAGTAATAGGCGGTGTTGTCGACCGGGTTGACCACAAATACCGCCGCGTCGTCCCGCGCCGGGGCCAGGCTGTCGGCCAACGGCAGGTTGCCGGCCAGCTTCGGCGCCGCCGGTCCCGCCTCGAAATCCTGAATGATCGGCTGCTTGCCCTGCCCCAGCGAGGCCAGGTTGATCATGCTCACTCGTGAAGAGCCCAGGCCGCGTACGTAGGCAAAAGCGCGGGTAAAGGTCAGTTGATAAGGCTCCGCCGTGACGTCCAGCGCGTGCACCTGCTGATCGTTGGCCGCATCAATCACCTGCAAGCGGTTTTCCAGGGTGTTGAGAACCAGGCCAAAGCGTCCGTCAGGGGTAAAGCGCATCGGCCCCACGCCTTGGCCAGTCTCGATCACCGCACGTGTCTTGAAGCTGCGGGCATCGATCACACTGATGGTACCGGCCTTGCCATCGGAGACATACACCGCCTGGGCCAGCGCCGAATAGGCCGCCGACAATGGCTGAGGGCCGGTGGCAACATCACTGATGTGGCGCAGGTTGGTGATGTCGAACACACTCAGGGTGCCGCTGTCGCGGTTGCTGACAAAGGCGTGACGCGAATCGTCGCTGAAGCTGATCTCATGAAAGCCCTGCCCCGACGGGTAGCTGAAGACCTTCTGCAGGGTTTGCGTATCAATGACGGTTACTCCGCTCCCGGCGCTATCCGGTGTATTGTTGCCGACCCACAGGTAGCGCCCGTCCGGCTGCAGCGCCACCCTCACCGGCTCGCTGCCGGCCGCGACATAGCTCAGTACCTGGAAGCTTTCGGTGTCGATTACGGCAATCTCGCCGGCATCGGGCATCGACACGTACAGACGCTTGTCGGCGTTGCTGACCACCCAGTCCATGGGCGCGCGCTTGAGCGGTATACGGCTTAGGGTGCTGGTGATGCCGCCGACGGAAATGGACGGGTCTATCACCGAGATGCTCGGGTCCTTGTTCATCAGCAACAGGTAATAGCTGTTGAGGTCCAGCAAGGCGCGCGCGCCCATCACGCCCTTGAGGTACAGCCCGATGCGCGCCTTGCAGCCCAGTTTGCGGCCATCGCGGCTGACCGTGGTGGATGCCGGGTCCAGCCAGGCCCCGGGCGCCACCCCGCTGAGCGGTTGGCCACTGGCAGCATCGCGAATATGGAAGCGGATGTCGGCGAGCTGGCCTTCCATCAACGGCTCGCCTGCAGTGGCCGGCAGCGCTTCGAACTCGATGGAGACACCGTCGCGGGTTACCCGCTGGCGCTCACTGGCCCCCGCCTTTGTGACAACAAGGGCGGGCGCAGTACCTTGCTGCACGTTGGCGCGGTGAAGGTACAGGCCGGCACTGACCAGCAGTGCCAGCACCCCGGTTGCCATCGCCGTTTGCATCATCCGTCTGCGTTCCATCCTGGCACCCTCCTGATCATTCCATCCCTTTATTGCGCGGTAGCCGGTAGCGGCTCCTCGCTCACCCGCAACAGCCCCCAGATACCGCCCAGGTTGCCGAAGGCGGCATAGTCCCGGTACAGGTAGTCGCCTGGAACCGCATTGGCACCGCCGGCGCTGGGGAACATGAAACTGAAATGAGCGGCCGGCAGCACGCTTTCCTGGGCACCGATGTACATGGCCAAGGGGTTGTAGCCAAAGCGTACCGAGCCGATACCGGCGTCTTTCAGCGGATAACCCCAGAGATCGACGCGCTCGGCCTGGAACGGGTTGAACGCCCAGACATGGCCATCGAGCTGGAAGGTCGCGCCGCGGCTGCCCCCGGAAGGCATCAGCACATGGGTGCGAAATGGCTGCCCCGGCTTGACCCGCAGTATCGGGGTTACCGGGTCGCCGCCGACCAGCGCGTTGCTGTAGGCCATATGGGCATTGGGCACTGCCCCCAGGCCATTGCCGCCCGCCTGGCCGAAAGGTGCATTCGGCGCGCGCGCGAAGCGGTACCACAGTGGCTCGCTCTTGTAGTTGATGGCCATGTCCGAGTTGTCTTTAGGGTCGTTGGGAATACCCGGCCCTTCGGACGACATGTTCTCGACCGGCAAGCCGTTGGCCCAGCGCATGTTCAGCGACTTTTGCCAGACCAGGGAGAAGTCGCGGTAGCGGTTGCCGTCAAGCGTCTGCACGGTTGCCGAGGCCCTTGAAGCGGCATCCTCCTGCCAGGTGGCACCGGCCGGTGCCACCGACATCGCCGCCACCAGGCCTTTTTGCGGTTGTTTGATCGGGTCTGCCGGCATCAGGTTCAGCCCGCCAAACTCGATGGGCGTGGCCTCGATGACATCGACGTTGCGCCCCAGTTGTGAAGCCGTGGGCTGGCCGGCACGCTCCAGGTGCCCGGCGTAGTACTGATAGGTGCGACTTGGCCAGGCGCCCGTGTTGCCCGCCCGCGGCGCTACGGTCTGCACCGGGTTGCTGCCGACGTTGAAGCCATCCGACTTGCTCACATCGTACGTCAGCAATTGGGCGTGCAGACCGACATGGCTGGACGGCCGCATCAGGTTGTTGTTGAAGGTGGTCGAGCCTTGCGCGCCGGCGCGGTCTCGCTTCACCGTTCCCTGCATCACCGCGAAGTTCGGCAGGTCGGGCATGACCAGTGGCAGGCGGTTCTCCAGGGTGATGTTGATGCAGTCACCGGCTGCTGCGCGCAACACCAGCGGCTCTACCGGAACCCCGGCCTTGAGCTTGCCGGTGACAGGGTCGAGGTCGGCCTTGCGCACATAGAGGATCGCAGTCGGGTCGTGCAGCGGTCCGGATTGCCCGCCGATGGTGAAGGTCTCGCCGTCTTCAGGGTCGAAGATGGTCACCTGCGGCACCGTCACCGGCCGCGGGTTGTAGACCAGCGTGCCACCTTGCGGTTTGAGCGGGCCGCCCACATGCTGGCCGACAGCGGTCGGATCAACGACGCTCAGGCCCAACGGGTTGGCAAGGATGTCGTTGGCCAGCGCCGCGACCACGTCGTAGTTGCGCTGCACGGTCGGCCGTATGCCGATGCCATTGGGGTTGGGGGCGGTGCGCGGGCACACGCCATTGAAGTTGACCGTGTTGCGTGCGGTTACCGGTTTAGGGTTGTTAGGCAGCGGGAACAGGTCGCTGCGGCTTTGCGAATAGTTGCGCATGATGCCCCACAGGCCGCTCCAATAGCCTTCCAGGGACGCGTCCATGGCATACAGGTAGTCACCCGTTTCGCTGGCCGCGCTGGACATCATCGCCACCGGCGCCATGAAGCCGAACTGCTCGGAAATCGCGACCATTTGCGAGGCCTTCCAGCCGGTGTTGGAACTGTTGCCGAAGCCGCTGCCCGAATGCAGCCATTTCACCCCGTGCATGGTCACGTTGTGCTCTTCCTCGTGCCCACCGGCATTCACCCGCAGGCGCACGTTGTCGCCGGTGTAGGTGCGCAATGTCGGCGTGAACGGGTCACCCGGCAAGTCACCGCGGTTGATGTGTCTGGGCAGCAGCGTGACACCACCGGTTGGGCCGGTTGCGGCGTTGACCGCGCTGGGCGCCAGGTTGAGTGCCGGGATTGCCCGGTCGGTACGGCTTTGCAGGGCGTAGGCAAGGTCACCGGCCAGACCGTCAGCCTGCATGCCGGGCTTGCCGTCCGGGGCAACTTTGTTCGGGTCATAGATGCGCAAGCCCAGCGGCTCATGACGGTAATTGACCACGAAAATACCCGGGTCCGACGCCGAAATGGCTTGCGGGCACGGCCGCGACGGGCAGGTCAGCAGCTGGCCACCGGCAACTTCCAGCACCGACTCCAACAGGTTCACCGCCTGCTTGCGTGCTGGTGGGTTGATGGCATAGCGGAAACTGTCCGGCGTTGCCGGGAAGGCCCCCGCATTCGGAATGCCATCCGGACCGGCGCCGACATACACGCCGGCCTCGTAGGCATGCTGGAAGTCGCTGAACTCGAGGAAAAACTCACGGAAGCTGTCGTCCTTGTTGTCACCGTTCATGTCACCGGTGGCGATGACCGCCTGCCAGGAGGTCGGGCCGCCATCCTGGCGCCCGCCGCCGTTGTACAGCGGCTCGCCGGTTTCGGCATGAAACCAGCTGGAACCGGCGGGCTCGGCCAGCACGGTGGCATACAGGCCGATCTGCTGGTGCGTCGAAGGGCCGAGGTGGTCATGGGTAAAGATATTGCCCAGGCCACGGTCGACGTTGTGCACGTTCAACACCGGGTCGGCGAACCAGCGCTGCAGCGTAGTGCGCGCGCCCAGCCAGTCCGCGCGGTTGAACTGGCCGAAGTACGGGTGCTGCCTGGCCACCGGGCAATCCTTGCTGCCTTCACGCGGGTCGCCTGCCTGACAGTCATTGAAGCGGCGGATGGCGTGGATGCGCTCGACCACGGTGGACGGTGAAAGCACGCCATCCTCATAGTTCCAGCCGTTGGCCGAGCCATCGGCGGCGGTCAGGTCCCACTTGGGCAGGTGAATGTGCTGGCCGATGACGTCGGTGGGCGTGCGGACCTGGAAGTCGTCCAGTTCATACACCGACGGCACCAGGTTGGTGTGCTGGTACATGGTGCAGTCGAAGGTGTTCATGCGCATCACCAGCGGTTCCGGTGGGCGCTGCTTGTTGATCACCGGCCAGGCATCCTCCCACAAGGTAAGGATGCGGGTTTGCGGGAAGTGATAGCCGACTTTGTTGAATACGGCGTCGAACTGGATATTGGCGCCTTTGTAAACACGCGGGGAATCGGCACTGAACAGCGACGCACCGCTGAACGACTGGGCGTCCAGACGCTCGCCACTGTTGTAGTAGCCAAGGCCTGCGTTGCGGGTCAGGCGTTTTTGCCGATCGTCCATGCACGGCTCGAAAAACGGCGCGCCGGCCACCGGCGGCGCGCCATTGGTCAGGAAGCTGCGCGACTGCAGCTGACCACTGGGCAGCACGGCGAAGCTGGCGTGCGCAGGCTTGGCGTGGAAGGCCATGGCCGACTGTTCGACCTCGGTACCCTCCTCCGGGTAATACACCGGCTTGGCCCGCTCCAGGGTCTTGCTCATGTCCAGGGCACTGGTGGTGACCTGGGCTTCGCCTCCGGCCACCCAGCCATCGAGGTTGTGGCGTGGCAAGCCACCGTCGAAGCCGCCGGCCTGGGCAGGGTCGAGCGCCGCCCACAGGGCATTGCCGCTGTCGCGCAGGGTCTTGGCCGTTTGTGCATCGAGCATGTCCAGCGGTGGCGTCGGCGGCCGTTGGCCGACGGTGCTTTCCACGCCGCCGATCCAGAACGGATACCCCGGGTTTTTCAGCGTGCCATCGGCGTTACGGTTGGCTTCGCTGCGATCGACCAGCGCCAGGGAGCCGACGACCTTCTGCCCGGTCTCTCCTTCGCCAGCATCATCCTCGCTAGCCACCGCTTCACCACTCAGCTTCGGCACCACCACAACTTTGCCCGGCATCGGCGGCAAGGCCTTGCCCGGCAGGGGCACGATGGCCGGGATCGGAGTGCCAGCGACGATCTCGCCATCGGGCAAGGCCCGCGCGCCCTGGGCCGGCAAGCCGCTGCGCAAGGCAAACGGCTCGTCATGATAGGCATTGTTGCCGGTTTGACTGACCGCCAGGCGTGTGCCTTCTTCGAACACATCATGGATGCGCCACATCGCCCACATGCCCTGGGCAAAATGCGGGTAGAAGTGGCAGTGATAGATGGCATCACCGACCACCCGGTTGCGGTTGCCGGAACCGCCATTGGCGATCTCGTAGGTGTAACCGGAGCCGGGACCGACGCCTTGGGCGTCCATGTAATCGGAGTTGTCGTCGTTGGGGTTGAACAGCCACTGATGACCATGCAGGTGGAACACGTGCTGCTCGTAGCCAACGCTGATGTTGCGGAACTTCACCGCATCCCCCAGGTAGCTGTGGGCGACGTTGGCAGGCTCGGCGGGATACAGGGCCATGCTGGCCTTGATCCCGACGTTCTCCGCCGCGGGTACCTGGCCGGGGGCAAGCAGCTCAAGGCCGGTGTTGGCCGGCACATCGACCTGCATGGCGATGTCGCCGGTGGTGTGGGCGCTGAGGAAGAATTCCTCATAGGCGCACGACAGGCAATCGTGCATGGGGCCCACCCCCACGCGGTTGGCGATGACCTCTGCGCCCATGCCGCCAGAACCGTAGTTGACCATGAAGGCGTCGCGGGTCGGGTCCAGCACCTGACCGAACACCGGGTCGCCCCAGAACCCGGGGAACGCCTGAATGACCGCGGACTGGTCGTGGAACACTGCGGCGAAATCACGGAACGGCTCCAGCCGGTTGGGCAGGCTCGGATTACGCTTGCCCTGGCTTTCCAGTGGGTAGGTGGTCGGCGGGAAGCTGCCGTCGGCGTTGGGGCCCATGACCAGGGCGTCGGCATTGCTGGCAATGATCTCGCTGCCATCGACCATGTTGAGGATCGGCTTGCCTGCTTTGCCCTCGGTGATCCAGGGTTCGCTCACCGGGTAGCGCGCTTCGTAATCGATGACCGGCTGCCCGGCCGGTGTCCGGCCACGGGTTGCCAGGCGCATGTCTTCTTCGGTGACCGTGTTGTGGTAGGCGCGCCCGCCTTTGGGCAGCACCACCACCTGGGCGAACAGGCCGTTGCCGACGTTGCCGGAAGAGCCTTCACTACCAAAGGTGGCGCCGTAACTGGTGGCCGCGAAGGTACCTTCGCGCTCCGCGTAAAGGGTGTAAGTGCGGCTTTGGCCGGGCGCCAGCAAGGCGTTGTCGTTGCGCCCGCTGTTGGCCGCGATGTCGTTGATCGAACCAAACGCCTGCATGCCGTTGACCTGAAAGCCGACATGGCGGTCGGCGACCTGGGCGTCGACATGCAGTTCGCCATTGGCGGCGTTTTCATGATCGTTGCCCTGGCCATTGGGGTTGGCCTGGAACGCCAGCAGGTTGTGCAGCTTGACTGTCAGGCAGTCCCCGCTCGCCACCCGCAGCACCAATGGACGCGGGCGCTTGTCCGGGCGCAAGGTGACCTGGCCAGGCACGGCACTCCCTCCTTGGCTAATCAACACGCCGTTGGTGTCGACCACATCGCTGCGCAGCGCAAACATCATGCCGTTGGGGTTGTGCGCACCCAGGCGGTTGAACATCAGCGGCTGGTCCATGGCCACCACGTCGGCCACCAGGGTGCGCTGACACTGCACCGCGGCCTCTACCTCCTCCCCGCCAAGCCACACGCCCGCGAGTAGTGCCAGTCGGGCCGGCGTTTTCAACCAGCCAGGAAGACCATTGGGGTCGGGTCGAGTGTGCTCCAGGGCGCAGATCATGTTGGCGGGCCTCCAAGTCAGATGAACCGTGGTTGACCTTCAGCCGAGCAAATTCCGCGCCATAAAAAAATTCAAGCCTTATCAAAAGGTTAAGAGTTCACCCCCAAAAATTGGATCCACGCTTTCCCCAATTCCCCACCCATTTTCCCCACTCGTTACCATCAACGCTGCGTGGCCTAGGGTTGACATGCATCAAGCCGGAGCGCGTGGACAGGTGTAGATATGAAGCATGCTTGATGACTCTCTCCAACCTTTCGGAGTACATCTCATGACATCTGTTCATTCCAACGCACCCACCGCCGTTTCGCCTGCCTTCGCGCCTGTAACGGGCGAACACTGGATCGAACCGCTCGACGATGGCGGGCATGTGCTGATCAGGCCGCTGCGCGCCGAGGACCGTGAACGCGAGAAGGCCTTCATCATGCGCCTCTCGCCCGAATCGCGGCATTTTCGCTTTCTGTGCCAGATCAAGGAGCCCAGCGAGGCCATGCTTGATCAGTTGATGGACATTGATCACCACGACAACATGGCCTATGTAGCGCTGGTGCATGTCGATGGTGAGCTACGGGAGGTCGGCATCAGCCGTTATGCGGCCTGTGACCAGCCCGGTGAATGTGAATGCGCGGTGACGGTCGACGATCAATGGAAGCGTCGCGGTCTGGGCGCGCTGCTGCTCGGTCACCTGATCGACAAGGCGCGTGCCAATGGCTTCAAGGCGATGCACTCGATCGACTCGGCGGCCAATGCCGAGATGCAGGACCTGGCGCGTGACTTCGGTTTTTCGACCGTGCGTGATCCCAACGATGCCTGCCAGGTGATCCATCGCCTGCCACTGACGGATTGAGATCGTTGCCGGTCAGACAGGTGCTGCGCAGTTCACAAACATGTGCGCCGTGGTGATGCAGCACTTCTCGGCTTTCTTGGCACTGAAGGCTTTATGGTCGAGGGCCCACTCGAGCCAGAATCCGTCGAGCAACGCGGTAATGGTCAGCGCGGCGCTTTTGGCGTCTATCTGCGTGCCGTTTTGCTTGCCGATGGCCTTGAACACCGCCTCGAGCTCCTTGCGGTAGTCGGCATAGAGCTTTTTGTTCAGCGCGCGCAGCTCATCCGACGACACCGCCGCGCCCCAGAAGCCCAGCCAGGTGGTGAGGATGAATTCGTTGAAGATCTGCCCGCGAAACGACGAGCGAATGATCGCCAGCAGTCGGTCGTCGGGCGAGCCGCCCTGCACTTCCAGGTACTTGCGGGTTTCTTCGCGCAGCTGGTCGGTGAGTTCCTGGTAGGTCGACAGCATCAACTCTTCCTTGCTGGAAAAGTGATGACCGATCAGGCCGATGGACACCCCGGCTTGCGCGCAAATACGCTCCAGGGTGCTGCCGCTGTGGCCGTAGCGGGTGATGCACTGCATCGTTGCTTCGATAATGGCCTTGCGTCGCATCGAAGGGTCGATACGTGTCCGGCGCTTCTTCGGTTCGACCACTCCAGATTCACTGCTCATCCATCAACAACCTTGTAGGTACGCGAAACGAGGCGCCAATCTAGCAATTTTTAGCGGCCAAGCAACAGCAAATAAACTCACCGCCCGTTACAGGCGGTGAGTTGTTTGCAATGCCGATCAACCGGCTTGCAGGCCGCTTTCCAGGTGCTTGTCCAGTTCATCGATGCGCGACAGTTCAGCCTGGATGTTCTGTGAACGGCACAACCAGCCGTACACCACTGCCGAGACCACCAGCCCCACCAGCATGCTGATGTCTGCGCCATCGAGCAAGGTGGTCACATACCCGGTGTAAAGCCCGGTGCTGGAGAATGGCAGCATGGCCACGAAGCCTGCCACGTAGGCACCGATCCCGCGCCAGTTCCAGCGGCCGTAGATGCCGTTGGGCTTGAAGATCTCGGTGATCGAGAACTTGCCGTGACGCACTTTGTAGAAGTCCACGAGGTTGATCGCCGTCCACGGCGTGAACAAATACAGCAGGATCGCGAGGAAGTCGCCGAAGTCCTTCACGAAGTTATCGGAGGCGGTCATGGCGATGCCGATTGCCGTACCGCCCACCAACAGCATCGAGACAATGCGCTTGAGCAAGGTGGAGGTCTGGCTTTTGATCGTATCGGCAATGCTCAGCAAGGTGATGGACGCACCGTAAAAGTTCTGCGCGGCGCTGGTCACCAGGCTGAGCACGGCGAGAATCAACAGGAACTCACCGAAACCGCTGAACAGCGTGTTGCCGAGCATCACCAGGCCTTTGGCCAGGTTCTGCCCCGGGCTCAGCGCGGCGGCCAGGGCCCCGATCAGCATCATCCATACCCCGCCGATCATGGCGCCCAGGTAGGTCCACCAGAACGACGAGCGCACACTGACGTTGGCGGGCAGGTAGCGGGAATAGTCGGACACGTAGATCGCCCAGCTCAGCTGATACGCCGCCGCCACAAAGAACTGCGCCAGGAACGGCGTGGCCTTGAAACCGGAAACACTCAGTTGCTCTGGCGGCAGCTGGACAAAGAAGAACAGGCCGACGGTGAACACCAGCATCACTGCAATCAACACGAAGGCCAGCAAACGTTGCACCTTGTGGAAGGTGTTGTAACCGGCAATCGCCATGATGATCGCCAGCAACGAGAAGGCAATCGCCGAGCCGTTTTCCGGCACGTCGAACAATTCATGCAGGGTTTACCCGACCAGCAACTGGTTGAAGGCGTTGTAGCCGACATAAGTGGCGATCGCCACCACATACACCAGCAGCGCGCCCAGGTAACCGAACTGCGGGCGCGACTGGATCAGCTGTGGCAGCCCCATCTGCGGGCCCTGGGTCGAGTGGCCGGCCATGAACAGCGTGCCGAAGGCGCAGCCCAGAAAGATCGCCAGCGCCGACCAGAACAGGTTGGCACCCATGCCGACACCGATGATCCCCACCGCCAGGGTGGTCAGGTGCACTTCCCCGCAAAACCAGATCGGCCACAAATGCCAGGCCTTGCCATGACGTTCTGCAAGCGGGACGTAATCGATGGAGCGTGTTTCAAGATTCAGACGTCCCTTGGACGCCGTTTGGCTAGACGCAGACATGGCGGTTGCACCTTTTTTTATTGGTTTGGTTGCACGGCGAAAAACGTGAAGCGTGGTTCAGGCCATCAGTCGCGAGCGCGCTCGATGGCCTGGGCCAACAGCGCCTCCAATTGCTCCAGCGAGCTGTCCCGCGGGTTGGTCAGACGCGCGGGGTCGCCCATGGACTTGCGGGCAATTTCGCCGATATCGGCATGTTTGACCCCCAGGGCAGCCAGGGACTTGGGAATGTCGAGACGGTCGAGCAAGGCGCACACGGCGTTGTAAAAGGTCTCGAAGCGCGCATCGGGCAAGTCCATTGCCTGTGCCACGGGCTTTAGACGTGGGGTGATGTCCGCCTGGTTGAAACGCAGCACCACCGGCAGGATCACCGCGTTGGTCAGGCCGTGGTGAGTGTTGTAGGTCGCCCCGACCATGTGGCTGAGCGCATGCACCAGGCCCAGGCCCTTGAGGAAGGCCACCCCGGCCAGGCACGAACCGATGAGCATCTTGCCCCGCGCCTCCAGGTCCCGGCCGTGAACCACGGCCGTGTCGATCGAGCCCCACAGCAGGCTCAGGGCCTGCAGCGCGGCGCCATCGCTGAGCGGGTTGAAGCTCGGTACGAAGTACGCCTCCAGGGCATGAATGATCGCATCGCAACCGGTCCAGGCGGTGAGGTTGGCCGGCAGGCTTTGCGTCAACTCGGGATCAAGGATCACCGCGGATGGCCGGGCATGGGGATGCCAGACACAGCCTTTGATACCGCGCCCGATGTCGGTGAGCATCGCCGTGCTTTCGGTCTCGGCGCCGGTACCGGCGGTGGTAGGAATGGCAATGACCGGCGGGAAGTCTGCGGCGCTGAAACCGGCAGGCACCGGCTTGTCGAAATCGAATGCCCACAGCTCGCAACGCTGCTGGCGGGCAATCAGGGCAACCGCCTTGCCGCCATCCAGGCCACTGCCACCGCCCAGGGCGATGATGCCGTCGGCTTCCCACGCCTGGTACGCCGCCGCACCGGCCATCACCGACAAATCGGTCGGGTTGGGCTCGATACCACCGTACAGGCCACAGGCAAGACCCGCCTCGGTCAGGCTGCGCTGGATATCGCCAACGAAAGACAGGTTCAACGAACCCTGGTCGGTGATGATCATCGGCCGGCAAATGTTGAATTCCCGGCACAGGGCGGCGAGCTGGTTGCGCACGCCCGGGCCATATTCCATCGGCACCGGCACGGTCCACTTCTGCGGGTTCAATGCTGAAAGCGTGTTTTCCACGGGGTTCACCTTAAGCGCAACGCATGATGGTTGATTTCAGTTCGGTGTATTTGCTCAAGGCATGTGCCGAATTGTCCCGGCCATTGCCGGACTCTTTGAAACCGCCGAACGGGAAGTTCATGTCCACCAGCTCGTCATAGCAATTGACCCAGACGGTGCCGGCCTTGAGCTGGCGGGTAGCGGTATGGATCGTCTTGAGATCGGAGGACCACACCGCCGCGGCCAGGCCGAACTCGGTCTGGTTGGCAATGGCGATGGCGTCTTCAAGGGTGTCGAACGGAATCACCACCAGCACCGGGCCGAAGATTTCTTCGTTGGCGATACGTGCCGATGCATGCTCGGCGAGAAATATCGTCGGTTCCAGGTAGGCACCGGACGCGGCCAGCGCCAACGGCTGCCCGCCCTTGAGCAGTTGCGCCTCCTGCTTGCCGATGTCGATGTAATGCAAAACGCGCTCGAACTGCAGACCATCGATGATGGCGCCGGTGACGCTGTCAGGATCCAGCGGGTGCCCCGGCTGGTAAGCGTCAGCGGCCGCAAGCAACTCGCGCAGCAAGGGTTCGACAACAGAGCGCTGCACCAACAGCCGCGACCCGGCACTGCAGACCTGGCCCATGTTGGCAAAAATCGCCGCGGCGGCCGAGCGCGCTGCCTGGACGATGTCCGGGCAATCGGCCATGACGATATTGGCTGATTTGCCCCCCAGCTCCAGCCAGACCCGTTTGAGGTTGGAGGCGGCGGCATTTTTTGCGATTTCGCGCCCGACTTTTCCCGAGCCGGTGAAGGCGATGCAGTCGACGTCGCCATGCAGGCTCAGGTCGCGGCCGACGGCGCCATCGCCGGTGACCACGTTGAACACCCCTGCAGGTAGGCCCGCCTCCACCGCCAGGGCGGCAACGCGCAAGGCGCTGAGCGGGGTTTTTTCCGACGGTTTGAGGACCACGCTGTTGCCGGCGGCCAGGGCCGGGGCAAACTTCCAGGCGGCCATCAACAGCGGGTAATTCCACGGCACCACCGCAGCCACCACGCCCATCGGCTGCGAAGTGACAGTGCCAAAGAACTGAGGATCGGTCGCCGGTACTTCGCCGTGCACTTTGTCGATCAGCTCAGCGAACCAGCGCGGGCAGTAAATCGTGCCCGGCAGGTCGCCGCCCGTGGTGTCAGCGATGGGTTTGCCGCTGTCCAGCGACTCCAGCAGCGCCAGTTCATCACTATGGGCTTCGAGTAACGCCGCCCACTTCAGCAACACCGCCTTGCGTTCGCGGGCCGCCAGGTCCGACCAGATGCCGGCCTCGAAGCTACGCCGCGCGGCGGCCACCGCCAGGTCAACGTCGGCGCTGGCACACAGGGCGACCGGCGCCAGCAGCGAACCGTCAATCGGGCTGTAGGCATTAAAGGTTGCGGCGCTTTGCGCATCGACATGGCGACCCTCAATAAACGCCCGCCCTTCAATGCGCAGCGACTGCGCTTTTTCGAGCCAGTAGGCCCTGTCTTTCAATTCTGGCACTGCACACCTCGTTTTGTTCTTGTCAGGCTGCGGCCGATCTTAGGCATTACTGAAAACATCTTCAATAGCAAAACGTCGCTTATTGAATTTAATTTCAATAAAGACTCTGCTCTGGCGGACTGGCCACGGCTTGTTTCAGACCACGGCAGTGCAGTGATAGAGTGGCTCGCCACTCAATGACCTGAGAGGTCATGGACGCTTCACACAGGGACAGTCAGGATTTGCGCATGAGCCAACACGCCTTCCACGCCACCCGCCCGGGCGCCAGCGCCGGGGAGCAACTTCGCCGTCTGCGCCACCAGGCCGGTTTGAGCCAGCTCGCGCTGTCGCTTGTCGCCGGCGTATCGCAACGCCATCTGAGCTGCATCGAGACCGGGCGTGCCAAGCCGAGCCCCAGCACATTGCACGCACTGTTAGCGGCGCTAGACGTACCGTTGGAACGTTGCAATGCGGTATTTCTCGCGGCGGGGTATGCGCCCCGTTACCTGGCGTCTGCACCTGATGCACCGGCCATGGCGATGGTGCATGGCGCCATCGGGCACATTCTGCAAGCCAACAATCCGGCACCGGCGATCGTCATTGCCAGCAACTGGGACATCACTGCCGCCAATGCCAGTGCCGGTTTGCTCTTCGACATGGCCGGGGTACCGGCTGGCAGCGAGTCCGGCCTCAACCTGCTCGACACCCTGCTACGCCCTGGCGGCCTGGGTGATCATCTGGTCAACGCCGATGAGATCCGCGCGATTGCCTGGCAGCGCGCTACCCGCGAGGCAGCCAGCAGTCCCGACCTGGCTCGCCTGCTAGGCGAACTGCCCTGCCCGTCGCATCTGCCGCTGGAGGCGACGCCAACACCGGTGGTGCTGACCCGGGTGCGCGTCCGACAAGGGGAATTGTGTTTTCTGTCCACGTTTACGACATTCGGCATGCCGCTGGACATCAGCGTGGCGTCGCTGCGCATCGAACACCTGATTCCCGCCGATGCGCACACCTGGCAGGTGATGACGGCGGCCTATGCGCAGTACACGGCGGCTCAGGGCTAGCCGCGCGGCTCCGGCTCCACGGCGTTGACCGCGTCCAGCTGACCGCTCATGCGGTGCAGGAAGCCGATCAGCGTATCGACTTCATCTTCGCTCAAGGCTGCCAGCAGCAACTGCTCGCGTTTGAGGGCTATTTCCAGCACCTGGTCATGCAACGTGCGCCCTGAAGACGTCAGGGTAACGGTGTAGCGGCGCGCATCCTTGGCATCCACCTGCGTCGAAACATGCCCATCGCGCTCAAGCAGTTGCAGCGCCCGGCTAACCGCACTTTTGTCCAGGCCGATCACCTGCACCATGCGGTTGGCATTGATGTGGTCTTCAACCGCAAGCAACGCCAGTACCCGCCACTCAACGATGCCGATCCCGAAATGCTTGCGATAGCACGCCGACGCACCGCTCGACATCTTGTTGGTGAGAAAGGTCAGCAACGCAGGAACGTAGCGGTCCAGATTGAGGGGTGTTGATGGGGTCATGACGAGCGGTTCCTGAACGTCGATTGAATTAGTTGACACCGCAACTAAAATGCTTAGGATAAGAATCACGCAACGACTGCGCGCCTGCATCATAAGCGCGCCGTACAACAATAAAAACTCAGAGGTGCCGTGCCATGACTCGCCTGCTCCTGCCCCCGCCTTCCTGATCGTCTCCGTTCGCCCACCTGGCCGCTGCTAGCGGCCCAACGTCCACTCGATTTCAAACACTGCACATCCGCGGTGGGGTTACGCTCATGCTCGAAGTTTATGTTTCCCGAAAATCCGTTGAAGCCGTAGGTGTCTGCAGCTTCGAACTGATGGCTGCCAATGCCGCTGAACTGCCTGCTTTTACCGCAGGCGCACATGTCGACGTGCAGGTTGCGCCCGGCCTCACCCGCCAGTACTCACTGTGCAACGCCCCTGACGAACGCGGGCGTTACCTGATAGCGGTACTCGAAGAACCGGCGTCACGCGGCGGCTCGCGGCGCATGCATGCCGATATTGCCGAGGGTTCGACACTGACCATCGGCAACCCGCGCAACCTCTTCGACCTGGACCTGTCAGGCGAGCGCTATGTTCTGTTTGCCGGCGGCATCGGCATCACGCCGATTCTGGCCATGGCCCACACCCTGATCGCAGCGAACAAGCCGTTCGAGTTGCACTACTGCGGCCGGGCTACGGAACGGCTGGCATTTCTCGGCGTGCTCAACCAGGCCCCCTTCGCCGCCCATGTTCACGTTCACGTTGACAACGGCCCGGCTGAACAACGCCTGGATGCCGCGCAGGCCCTCGCCCGCCCAGCACCTGGCGACCAGCTGTACGTCTGCGGCCCGTCCGGCTTCATGTCGCACATTCTTGCCACCGCCAAGGCGTGCGGCTGGGGTGACCCGCAACTGCACCGCGAAGACTTTGCAGCCCCGTCGCAGGTGCTGGAGGGCGATCAGCCATTCGAAATCGAGCTGTCGCGCTCGGGCCGAGTGATCCAGGTGCCGGCGCAAAAGTCTGCCCTGGAGGTGCTGCTTGAGCACGACGTGGCCATCGAGAGCTCCTGTGAGCAAGGCATCTGCGGGGCCTGCATCACCCCGGTGCTGGCGGGTGAGCCCGATCACCGCGATCAGTTCATGACCGCTGCGGAGCATGCCCGTAACGACCGATTCACCCCGTGCTGCTCCCGCGCGCGCAGTGCGCGCCTGGTACTGGACCTGTAACCCCGATAACAACACACCTGACAGATGGAGATCACCATGAGTACATCGCACGGCCAGGCGCTGGCCTATGAGGTGGGAGCGCCTGAAGCGCTGCCACTGTTTCCACTCAATCAATGGTACGTCGCAGGCTTTGCCTGGGAGCTGAAAGACAAACCGTTGGGTAGGACCTTGCTCGGTAAGCCCGTCGTACTGTTCCGCACCGCCGATGGCCAGCCGGCGGCCCTTGAAGATCGCTGCTGCCACCGCGCCCTGCCGTTGTCTCACGGTACGCTTGAGGCCCACGGCGTGCGCTGTGGCTATCACGGCCTGTTGTTCAATGCCGCCGGGCACTGCATGGAAGTGCCCGGCCAGGCCAGGATTCCTTCAAAGGCCAAGGTGCCTGCGTACCACGTTCGTGAGCGCGACCAGATCATCTGGATCTGGTTCGGCAGTGCGGATCAGCAGACGCCCACTGGCGAACCGCCCGCCTATGCCTTCCACAGCGATGCCGACTACCTGTTCGAAGGTGACGTCTACCACTACGACGCCCCCTACCAGCTCATCCATGACAACCTCCTGGACCTGAGTCACCTGGGCTATGTGCACCTGCGCACCATCGGCGGCAATGCCAGCATTCACATGAACGCCCACATGCAGGTCGACAGCGATGACACCACGGTGAAGGTCACGCGTCACATGCCGGACTCCGTGCCGCCGCCCACCTACACGGCAGCCTACCCCTTCCAGGGAAAGGTCGATCGCTGGCAGGAAATCGAGTTCCACGTCACCCACCTGCGCATCTGGACCGGTGCCGCAGACGCCAACACCGTGTCGCTCGATGATCCGCAACGGGACGGTTTTCACATGCGCGGCTTCCATGGCGTCACGCCGGAAACCGAAACCACCTGCCACTACTTCTGGAGCATGGCGACCAACCCGAAGAGCAATCCGCAAGAAACCAAGGCCAAGGTCGTTGAGCAGACGGTGATGACCTTCGATGAAGACAAGGTCGTTATCGAAGCCCAGTACAGGAACATGCTCGCGTTCGGCAGCAAGCCGATGGTGGACATCCATGTCGACGTGGGCGCAAACCGCGCCCGCAAAATCATCGAGCAGCTGCGCCAGTCCTCTTAAGCACCGCCCTGCCGATCCACCTTCGGCGGATCGGCACGCCTAACAATAACAAGAAGGTGTTCAATGAATTTCTCACGTTTCCTCCCCTGCAGGATGACCACGCTCGCCCGCAAAAACCCTCCGGTCTTGTCGACAGGGGGTACCGTGCGATGAGTCTTTCGATCAATAACGCGCTGGAAGAGAAAGACATGGGGGCGTTCCAGTGGGTGGTCGTCGCCCTCTGCTTCCTGATCAACATGTTGGATGGCTTTGATGTACTGGTAATGGCCTTTACGGCGGCATCGGTTTCCAGCGAGTGGGGGCTGAGCGGCATCGAGCTTGGCTACCTGCTCAGTGCCGGGCTGGTGGGCATGGCCCTCGGCTCGCTGTTCATCGCGCCCTGGGCCGACCGGTTTGGCCGTCGGCCGCTGATCCTGCTGTGTATCTCGATCGCCGGGGTGGGCATGCTGCTGTCCTCCCAGGCCAGCTCGGTGACCATGCTCGGCGCGCTTCGGCTGCTGACCGGCCTGGGTATCGGCGGCGTTCTGGCGAGCAGCTATGTGATTGCCGGGGAATACGCCAACAAAAAGTGGCGAAGCCTGGCGATCAGCCTGCAATCAACCGCGTACGCCCTGGGTGCGACGGTAGGCGGTGTGATCGCTGCGCAGATCATTCCGCATCTGGGCTGGCGTTCGGTGTTCCTCTATGGCGGTGTGGTCACCCTGCTGGTACTGCCGGTCCTGTATGCCCTGCTGCCTGAGTCCATCGCCTACCTGGTGGCTCGACAGCCGCGCAATGCCGTGAGTCGTCTCAACCACCTGCTGCACCGGGTAGGCGTGGAGCCGGTCAGCCATCTGCCAACACCCGAGCGCGGTGCCCAGGCTTCATTCCGAGAAACGCTCGCCGGCCTGTTTTCCAAGGCCTTGCGGCGCACCACGCTGCTGGTCTGGGCCGGCTTTTTCCTGGTCATGTTCGGCTTTTACTTCGTCATGAGCTGGACGCCGAGGCTGCTGGTCAGCGCCGGCCTTTCCAACCAGCAGGGCATCACGGGCGGGGTGTTGCTCAATGTCGGCGGCATTGTCGGGACGTCGCTGATTGGCTTGCTCGCGGCCCGCTACTGCTTACCCCGGGTGTTGATCAGCTACCTGTGCCTGAATGCGCTGTTTCTCGCCCTCTTCGTTCACTTCACCGCCAACCTTGACCTGGCATTCGCGCTGGTCCTGATGATCGGGGTGCTGGTCAACGGCTGCGTGGCCGGCCTGTATGCGCTGACACCCGGCATCTATGCGCCGGAGCAACGCGTCACCGCGCTGGGCTGGGGGATCGGCATGGGCAGGATGGGCGCCATCCTCTCACCGCTGGTCGCAGGCCGGTTGATCGATGCCCACTGGCAACCTGCTGACCTTTACCTGCTGTTTGCCTGCGCGTTCGTTGTCGCTGCGATTGCCGTCTGGCGCCTGAACAGCCGTGCCGTCCTGCAGGTTGCACTGAAACCCGCCGCCTGAGCGTCACCCCTGACAATAACAATAAGGTGATAGTGCATGTACACACACGCTTTAAGTTTCAGCCTGGCCAGCCTGGCGATACTCGCAGCACTGTTGTCGCAAAGTGCCGCTGCAGACTTCATCAAAGACAGCAGCGTTACGCTCACCGCGCGAAACTTTTACCTGGACCGCGACTACAAGGGCCAGACACCCTACGCCGCTGCCCGTGAGTGGGCGCAAGGCTTTATCGTCAGAGCCAACTCCGGGTTCACCGACGGCCCGGTGGGCTTCGGCCTGGATGTAACCGGTTTGTTGGGGCTCAAGCTCGACTCGTCGCCTGATCGCACCGGTACCCAGTTGCTCGCCTACAACCCGGTCAGCCGTGAGGCAAGAGACGAGTATTCCGAGCTCGGACTGGCCCTCAAAGGCAAAGTGTCGAAAACCCGGGTGTCGCTGGGCACGCAGTTCCCGGCGCTACCGGTGATCAATGCAAGCCCGGCGCGCCTTCTACCGCAGTCGTTTCGCGGCGCTTACCTGATCTCGGACGACATAGACCGCCTTACTGTCCATGCCGGACGCATGGACCGGGTGAACCTGCGCGACTCCACCGACTATCAGCCGATGGCCGTGGCGTCGCCCAATGGCCGCTTCAGACCCGGTGCAACGTCTGAACGCTTCGACTTCTATGGCGGTGACTATCGCTGGACCGACAGCCTGACCGTACGCCTGATCCATGCCGAGTTGCAGGACATCTACCGCCAGGACTTTCTCGGCGTCCTGCACACGCTACCGTTCGGGGTTGGCAAGTTTCGATCAGACATCCGCGTGTTCAACAGCCAGGAGGACGGCCAGGCCAAGGCTGGCAACGTCGATAACCTCAACATTGGCGGGATGTTCAGCTACCTCTGGGGTGGCCATAGCGTGGGGATCGGCTACATGCGCCAGTCTGGCGACACTGCCTTCCCCTACATCGCCGGTGGCGAGCCTGTGGTGTTGAGCGACGGCACGATGAGTGCCGACTTCGTCAACCCCAAGGAGCGGACATGGGCACTGCGGTATGACTATGATTTTGCTGCTTCGGGGCTTCCGGGGTTGACCGGGATGGTGCGTTACCTGCACGGCGACAACATTGACCTGCCCGCTTTAGGGGGCAGCAACCTCAGCGAATCGTCCAAAGACCTGGAGCTGGCTTATGTAATCCAGTCTGGCCCGGCAAAAGGCCTGGCGTTTCGCGTCAGGGAAGCGTTCTACCGCAATCAGCAGGGTGCGGCCTCGACGTTTCGCAGCGACAACGAAACGCGGATAAACGTCGACTACACCCTCAAGGTCTGGTGAGCCGGTTGGCGCTGCCTGTGCATGGCACAGGCAGCGCCCGTTTCACGCCGTACGCCCACCCAGGGTTTCGGCGATCCAGTCGGCAATGTAGTGACCCGCATTGATGCTGTTGTCGAAACTTGAGTGCTGCACCCCGCCCTCCCGCTCGGTGAACACCTTCAACTCGCGTTTCGGGCTGTTGACCAGCTGCTCGAAGGTGCGCTGAGCCCATTTGAGCGGGATCTGCGAGTCCTGCTCACCGTGGGTAACCAGAAATGGCACCTTGATGCGGTCGAGAATGCCGTCCAGGTGCACGC
The DNA here is from genome assembly GCF_016009175.1 of Pseudomonas alkylphenolica. Classification (GTDB taxonomy): domain Bacteria; phylum Pseudomonadota; class Gammaproteobacteria; order Pseudomonadales; family Pseudomonadaceae; genus Aquipseudomonas; species Aquipseudomonas alkylphenolica_B. Next base: position 18,126 of record NZ_JADUCM010000031.1, on the reverse strand, counting down.
TCTCTGAAATGCGCATGAAGTCATCGATGTCTTTCGCGCCCCACACCCAACAGACATGGCTCCAGTAATGTGGCACCGGGAAGCTGCCTTCTTTTTCAAGACGACGTTTCTGCACATCCCGCCAGTCGTGGTTGGCGCCCCATACCACGCCACAGGCGAAACGCGGCTCGAACGCCACCGCGCGCGGACAGTAGTAGCCGCCCAGCGACACGCCTTCCATGCCGATGCGCCTGGCGTCAACGTCACTGCGCGTTTCCAGCCAATCGACCACGCGGCTGGCCCAGTGCTCGCTGTCAAAGCGTGCGGTGAGGCCCTGCAGACGCAATGCCTCGCCGGTTCCCGGCTGGTCGATGATCAACGAAGACACGCCGCGCCGGGCCAGCCAGGCCGGCAGGCCGACGCGGTATTTCATCTCCTTGGTCGAATCCAGGCCGTTGACCTGAACCAACAGCGGCGCCGGGCCTTCGACCCCCTCGGCGCGCACATACAGACCACTGATGTGCTTGCCCTCATACGGAATTTCGACGCGTTCGCAGTTTTCCCTGGACAGGTCAATGCCGCGGGCGAACGTCTGCAGAAAACGCTGGTACAGCGTCACGCGACCGGGTGCACCATGGGCCTGCAGGCGTTCGCAGGTAAGGTAGTAAGTGGCGGCGCGGTTGTACTTTTCGCCTGCCGACAACAGGCGGCCAGCTGCTTCGTCTTCTTCGGCAAGGCCACAGAGTTTGTCGGCCATCGATGACCAGGTCTGGCGAAATGCCGCAGAACCGGCCGCATCGGGTTGTTTGGCGGCTTCTTGCAGCGGCGCGCACATCGCTTCGATCTCGCCCAGGCGAGCGCCCATTTCGATGGCGAGATCCACCGAGAGGTTCCAGACATAATTCGTGGGGAAGTAGCGGAACATGTTCTTGTTGTCCTTTTGCGGTCTGAAGGCGAGCCCGGCAGCATCAGCCGTACCGGGCACGATCAGAGCAGGACGTTATGCAGCGCGCCGCGCTTTGGCCAATCGCGAGTGGGGATGCGAGGTATCGGCAAACGCGATGCCACAGCCGGGCACTAGCTGAGTACCAGCGCTTGGCTGACCTGTCCGCCGGCCTGGTCGAGCGTTTGAATGAACTCGCGGACGGTCTCTCTGAGCCACCGGTGCATGGGGTCACCGTCCATGCTGCGATGCCACTGCATGATTTCCCGCATCACCGGGATTTTCACCGGCGGTGGCAGGATGCGCAGCGGCAGGTAATGCGAATACAACTCGGCCAGCCTGCGGTGCATGGTTGCCACGCGATGGGTACCCACCAGCAGCTGCGGCAGTGTATTGAAGTCATTGGTGATGACCTCGAGCCGGCGCTTGAAGCCGTATTGGCTCATGAACCAGTCTTCAATGCTCAGTTGTCGCGAACGGCCAAACCCCACGGAGATGTGCCCCATGTCCATGTACTGCTCCAGCGTCAACGACTCCCCGACCGCCGTGTTACCACTCCAGACCACGCAAACATGCTCTTCCTCGAACAGCAGTTGCGAAGGATGCCCCTCGATAAGGTAGCGCTCAGGCACGATCATCAGGTCGATTTCCCCGCGCAGGGTCATCTCCACGCCTTGCTCGCCAGGTGGGTGCATTTCGAAGGTGATCCCCGGCGCGGCCTGGTAGATACGTTGAATCACCTGGGCAAACAGCACGCTGATCAGGTAATCGGAGGTGATCAGGCGAAAATGTCGCTTGCTGGAGGCAGGATCAAACACCGGCTTGGCGGTGATCGAGGAGCGGATCGTCAACAACACCTCGCGCACCGGCTTCGCCAGCTCCAGTGCATAGGGCGTGGGTTGCATGGTCCGGCCGACCTGCACCAGCAGGTCATCCTCGAAGTACTTTCTGAGCCTGCCAAGCACGCCGCTGGTGGCGGACTGGGTCATGTGCAGGCGTTCGGCAGCACGGGTGATGTTCTGCTCATCCAGCAGCACATCGAGTGCCACGAGAAGGTTCAGATCCAAATGATGAAATCGCATGGCGATGCATCTCCGTTTTTGTAGTTATTTTCGCGATACCTTCGTCCGCCCTTCTCGATACGTCAAGCCATCGGCGCGCTGCCTACCCGGGCAGCCCTTTGCCTGCGGGTTTCGCAGGCATGTATGGAGTTTGCCGATAGCAGGCATCCCCCATTGCGATTGGTCAGCCACCGGCGCTGACAGCACCCTGCTCGCCAGTCGTGCGGCCTGCCTGTTGCCGCAGCGACACCACCACCGGCCCCGCTGCCGGATCATAATTTCAATGGAGTGGTAGCCATGAACATTCTTGGCCTTGACGCCTTGGTATTTGGCGTCGACGACCTGCAAGCCTGCGCGGATTGCCTGCGTGATTACGGACTGAGTGCAGTCCACCTGGATGCCGACGGGGGCCACTTCGAGGCCCGGGACGGCTCGGCCATCATCATTCGCCCTGCCGACGCCGCGGACCTGCCGCCCTCACTGGGCCCCGCACCGTCGTTGCGTGAAACCATCTACGGCGTGGAAAGCAGCGCCGACCTTGCCGCCATCGAAGATGAACTGAGCTGCGACCGCGAGGTGCGTCGCGACGCCAATGGCGCCCTGCACACCGTCGATGACCTTGGCTTTGCGATTGCCTTCCAGGTCTCCTGGCGCCGCCCCTTCTCGGCGCCTGCCGACCTCACCAACGCCCCTGGCAGCGCACCGCAACGCCCGCTGAATCAACCGGGTATCACGCCAGAGATGGACGCCCGGCCGCGTTCGCTGTCGCATGTGGTGTATTTCGTCCCCGATGCGGCCAAAGGTGAAGCCTTCTACCGTGATCGCCTGGGCTTCGTCACCACCGACAGTTTTGTCGGTGTCGGCCCGTTCATGCGTGCACGCGGCATGGATGACCATCACTGCCTGTTCATGATCCAGACCCCGCCGCACATGCAGGGCTGCGAGCACTTTACCTTTCATATGGGCAGCGGCACCGAAGTGCTGCTCGCGGGCACCCGCTTCCAGGAAAAAGGCTGGACAAGCTTCTGGGGGCCCGGCCGTCACCTCTTCGGTTCCAACTGGTTCTGGTACTTCAACAGCCCGCTTGGCTGCCACATCGAATACGACGCCGACATGGACAAACACGATGACGCCTGGGCCGCTCGCCAGGCGCCCATGTCCGCCGACAACTCGCAGCTGTTCCTGTTTACCTCCCGCGACAAATGGGCCCCGGGTGGTCCGCCACCCAAGCAGGGTTGAACCGTGGACCGCAGCGTTGCGCTGTGCCCGCTCGCGCACCTCAAGGAAGGCCAGGCGATCGGCTTTGATCCGTTCAGCTCAGGGCGCGACAGCGTGTTTGCACTCATGCATCGAGGCGCGCTGCGGGTGTACCGCAACAGCTGCCCGCATCTCGATGTGCGCCTTGAGTACCGCAAGGACCGATTCCTGTCCGCCAACGGCCAGCGGGTCATTTGTTACGCGCACGGCGCGCAGTTCATGCCCGACAGCGGCGAATGCGTCTTTGGCCCGTGCCTGGGGCAATCGTTGACCGGGCTCGCGTTTCGCTGTGAGGACGGCTGGTTGCGCCTGTGTATCGACCCCATGGGACAGCCCGTTGAGGTATCGCGCAGCGCGATAGGTCGCATCCGGGGACTCGATTAGTCAAATCCTGTGGCACTCGGGAAACTCGGGCCACACACGAAAAACAACCGCATCCAGTGATGGCTGCGCAGAACAAGAACAACACGTGAGTAACGTCATGACTATTGCAAACGTACTGATCGTCGGTGGTGGTATTGGTGGCCTGTGCGCCGCCATTGCCTTGCGCCGCAAAGGGATCGAGGTTGACCTGGTCGAGCTGAAAACCGAGTGGACGGTCTACGGGGTCGGCATCATCCAGCAAAGCAACGTCGTGCGCGAAATGGCCAAGCTGGGCCTGCTCGACGCCTACCTTGACGCAGCCTACGCCTTCGAAGACGTCGGCATCTACAACACCGACGGTGTGCCGCTGGTGCGCATTCCCGGTCAACGCCTGGCCGGGCCGGAGTACCCCGCCAACGTCGGCATCTCGCGCCGCGCGCTGCATAAAGTACTCAGCGAAACCGCTATCGAACTGGGCACTCACGTACGCCTGGGCACCTCGATCGAGCAGTTCGAGCAGGATACCGATGGCGTCGAGGTGCTGCTCAGCGATGGCAGCCGTCGGCGCTATGCCTTGGTGGTTGGCGCTGACGGCCTGTTTTCCAGGGTGCGCAGCTTGCTGTTCGGCGACACGTACCAACCGCAGTTCACCGGTCAGTCGGTGTGGCGCTACAACTTCCCTCGCGTCGCCGAAATCGACCACCTGGCCAACTACCAGGGCCCATTCGGCAACGCCGGCCTGGTGCCACTGGCCGATGACCTGATGTACCTGTTCACCACCTCCCACGAGCCGGGCAACCCGTGGATGGACGAGCACACCCTGGCCGAGGAACTGCGCAAACGCCTGACCGGCTTTGGCGGCCTGATCGAGCAACTGCGCGAGCAGATCACCGACAACGCGCAAGTCGTCTACAAGCCGCTTGAGGCGGTGTTTGTCGATGAGCCCTGGTACTGCGACCGCGTGCTGCTTATCGGCGACGCGGCGCACGCCACCACGCCACACCTTGGCCAGGGTGCGGGCATGGCGATTGAAGACGCCGTGGTCCTGAGTGAAGAGCTCACCGCCGGCGGCAGCCTGGCAGACCAGCTGCAGCGCTTCATGGCGCGCAGGTTCGAGCGCTGCAAGTTCATCAGCGAGAAGTCGCTGCTCGCGGGCGAAAAAGAAATGCAGAAAGACCCGGACTTCGACCGCATCGCACTGGTCAGGCAAATGCTCGAAGTCACGGCACGCCCGGTCTGACAGCGCAGCGGGGCGGCCACGCCTGTGCTGCCCCCGTCCGCACGCCAACACTGACCTACAAAAACAAGAATGAGGTGACTTAAATGCTGTCTCGCAAGCGCGCACCTACGCGGCCGTTGCCGCCGCTCAAACCTTTGGCACTGGCTGTCTCCGTACTGGCCATCAGCGCCGGCCTGCCGGACGCCCGTGCCTTTGAATTCGATACGGGAAACCCCGACCTTCGGGCACGCTGGGATAACACCCTCAAATACAGCGCAGCCTGGCGCACCAAGGATCAGAGCGACAAACTGATCGAGGGCCAGACCGCGCAGAACCTCGACGACGGTGACCGCAACTTCGACAAGGGCCTGATCTCCAATCGCCTCGATCTGCTTTCGGAGATGGACATCACCTACCGCAACGTCGGTGCCCGCCTGAGTGGCGCCGCCTGGTACGACGATGTCTACAACCGTGGTACCGACAACAACGATCCGTCGCGGGCCAACAGTTATTCGGTGGACTACGACGAATTTACCGATGACACCCGCACCCTGCATGGCCGCAAGGGTGAGCTGCTGGATGCGTTCATTTTCGGCAAGGCCGAAATCGGCGACATGCAAGCGTCCGGACGTGTCGGTCAGTACGCCATGCAGTGGGGTGAAAGCCTGTTCTACGGCATGAACGGAATCGCCGGCGGCATGGCACCGATCGATGTCGTCAAAGGCCTGTCGGTACCCAACACCCAGTTCAAGGAGCTGATCCGCCCTGTCCAGCAACTGTCCGGTCAGCTGCAACTGACCCCGGATGTCTCTATTGGCGCCTACTACCAGTTCGAATGGGAGGCTAACCGCCTGCCTGCCGCCGGCAGCTATTTTTCTTCAAGCGACACCTTCGGTGACGGTAACGAGCGCATGTTCATTGGTGCTCCGTTGTTTCCGGGGGCCCAGCCACTGGCCTTCTATCACGGCAATGACAAAGAGGCGAAAGACTCGGGGCAAGGCGGCGTGCAACTGCGCTGGCGCACCGAGACGGTGGACTGGGGCATCTACGCCATCCGCTTCCACGACAAGAACCCGCAGCTGAACGTGCGCCCGGACTTCGCCAACCTCAACCCGCTGTCGGGCAAGGCCGGCGAGTACTACTGGGTGTATCCGGAAGGCATCGAGGCCCTGGGGGCGAGCTTCTCCACCACGGTCGGCAACTACAACATCGCCGGCGAACTCTCCACACGCTGGAATCAACCCCTGGCCTCCACCAGCCAGCACGCGCTGGCACCGGGCGAGTCGATCAACAACGACGATGAACCGTTGTACGCAACGGGGCGCACGCTGCACGCCAACCTGTCCTGGCTGTCGAGCCTTGAGCCGAACTTCATTGCTCCGGAAGCGAGCTTCCTCGGTGAAATTGCCTGGAACAGGGTCATGAGTGTCAGCAAGAACAGCGACGCCCTCGACCCCAATGCCGACCGCGACGCCACCAGCCTGCGCCTGGTCTACGAGCCCATGTACCGCCAGCTCCTGCCGGGCCTGGATGTGTCTGTACCGATCGGTGCCAGCTACACCAACGGAGCCTCCGAGGCGCTGGGCACAGGTTTTGGTGCCGACAACGGTGGCGACATCAACATCGGTCTCAAAGGCAACTACCTCAACACCTGGAACCTTGGCCTTACCTACACGCACTACTACGGCCCGGAAAACACCTTCCTGGATGCCGACAACCACTACACCTTCGAACAGTCGCTCAAAGACCGCGACTTCATCGCCTTCACCGTCAGCCGCACGTTCTGACCGAGGATTCTTCGATGAAACACACCAATAAATGGGTACACCTGCTCACTGCCCTGAGCGCTTCGCTGATGATTGCTCAGGGTGCCATGGCGGCTGTCTCCGCCGATGAAGCGGCCAAACTCAAGTCGACCCTGACGCCGTTTGGCGCGCAACGCGCCGGCAATGCCGACGGCAGCATCCCTGAATGGCAAGGGGGCCTGACCCAGGCCGACCCTGCCTATAAGCCAGGTGGCAAGCGCAGTGATCCGTACGCGGCCGACCAGCCGCTGCTCACCATCACCGCACAGAACATGGCGCAGTACGCCGACAAGCTCTCGGCCGGGACCCAGGCCATGCTGAAAAAGTACCCGGACAGCTATCAGGTCGTGGTGTACCCCACCCACCGCAGCGCCGCTGCTCCGCAGTCGGTCTACGAGGCAACCTTCGCCAACGCCACCCGCGGCAAACTGGTCGACGGCCCGGCCGGCCCCATGCCGGTAGGCGCTGCCGGCGGCATTCCGTTCCCGATCCCCGAGGACGGCGCGCAAGCCATCTGGAACCATCTGCTGCGCTGGCGCGGGGCCTCCTGGCACGCCAGCTTCACCCAGTACCTGACCACGGCGGACGGCAAGCATGTATTGACCAACGATTCGCGGGCCGATCTGCAAATGCCGTGGTACCTCCCCGGTTTCAGCAGCGACAAGGGCGTGTACTGGTCGATCCGCATGACCAACGATGGCCCGCCCCTGCGTGCCGGGGAAGCCATTACCGGCCTTGAGAACCTCAACGCCGAAAGCTCCGCAGCCTGGACCTACCTGCCCGGCCAGCGCCGAGTTCGTCGCCTGCCAAACGCCTGTTGCGACACCCCGACACCGGCCACCGCGGGGGTGATGAGCTTCGACGAGCTGTATGTGTTCAATGGCCGCATCGACCGCTTCGACTGGAAGCTGGTCGGCAAGAAAGAACTGTACATCCCCTATAACGCCAACCGCGTACTCACCGCTTCCAGCCCCGAAGCCCTGTTCGACAAGCACCACATGAAAGCCGATGCCGTGCGCTGGGAACTGCACCGTGTCTGGGTGGTTGAAGCCACGCTGAAAAAAGGTGCGCGGCACGTCATGCCAAAAAGCACCTACTACCTCGATGAGGACACCTGGACGGCTGTGCTTGGCGATCGCTACGACGCCCAGGGGCAACTGGCGAAAGTGCTGTGGACCTCGCCTGTCGTGCTGCCCGACCTTCCGGGCACCGCCTCGCTCACGACCGGGTTCTACGACCTGCTCTCCGGTGCCTGGTTCGTCGGTGATGTGTTTGCCGGGAAGAACGAGCAGTACCGCATCGTGCCGCCCTACAAGGATGCGGTGTTTACCGCCGATGCCATGGCTGGAGAAGGCGTCCGCTGATGTTGGCGGGGCGCAAGCCCCGCCTGCTGCAAACAAGAACAACAAAGGTTGCGTGCGATGAAGAAGATAGTCTGTGGCTTGCTGATGGCAGCCAGCTGCGCCCTGCTGCCCGTTTGGGCAGCAGAAACGGTGGATGTCCTTTCGCAGAAGGCGGTTGCCGGCACTCAGGCACTGGGCGCGGTGCTGCTGGACGTCACGCCAGCCGGCGCCCGCCTGGTCGCGGTGGGTGAACGTGGCGTGGTGCTGCTGTCGGATGACAACGGCCAGCATTGGCGACAGGCTGTCAGCCCCGTCAGCACTACCTTGACCTGCGTGCAATTTGTCGACGCCAGCAATGGCTGGGCCGTCGGCCACTCAGGTGTGGTACTGCACAGCAATGATGGCGGCGAACGCTGGCAGCTGCAGCTCGATGGCAAGCAGGCGGCTGCGCTTGAGCTACAAGCGGCCGAACGTACCGACGACTCGCGGCGCTTCGCGGCCGCGCAACGGTTGCTGGCCGATGGCGCCGACAAACCGCTGTTGGCCATGAGCTTTGCTGATGCCCGGCACGGCCTTGTCCTGGGTGCCTACGGCCTTGCCCTGATCACCGAGGATGGCGGCACTACCTGGCAGTCCTTGATGGGCTCGCTGCCCAACCCCCGTGGCCTGCACCTTTATGCCGTCGCGCGGCAGGGTGACGAGATCGTCATTGCCGGGGAGCAAGGCTTGCTGCTGCGCTCCATCAATGGCGGTCGCACGTTTGACGCCCTCAAGGGCCCCTACGAGGGCAGTTACTTCGCAACCACCCTGCTGCCCAACGGCCGGATGCTGGTCGGTGGCCTGCGCGGCAAGCTGTTCACCTCCGATGATGGCGGCCAAAGCTTCCAGCCGGTCAACACCCCTGTTCCGGCCTCGCTGAACGCCCTGCACATTGCTGGCAAGCAACTGCTGGCGGTGAACCAGGCCGGGATGCTCATGCGCAGCGAGCTGAGCACCCTGGACTTGCAGCCCATGGGCGTTTCCGACGGGCTGCCACTGACCGCCGTTACCGAGGCGGCCGATGGCGCCCTGGTCACTGTCGGCATGGGCGAGCCACGACGCCTGGCGCCCTTCTCCCCTAACACCATCGCGGACTGAGCCATGCACGTACCTACCTCCCCTGCGCCATCTTCAGGCGACCTCGATCAGTTCGACAGCACCTCAGGCTCCCTGCTGGAACGTGCGCTGTTCAACCATCGCACCCTGGTGTTGTTGCTGTGCCTGGCCGCGACACTGCTGCTGGGCTGGCAGGCGACACGCCTGACGCTCAACGCCAGCTTCGAAAAGATGATCCCCCGCGAGCACCCGTTTATCGTCAATTACCTGGAGCATCGCCAGGAACTGGCCGGTTTGGGCAATGCCGTGCGCATTGCCGTGGTCAACCCGCAGGGCACCCTCTACGACAGTCATTACCTGAACACGCTGCAGCAACTCAACGATGAGGTCTACCTGCTGCCCGGGGTTGACCGGGCAGCGATGAAATCGCTCTGGACGCCCTCGACACGCTGGACAGGTGTCACCGAAGAGGGGCTTGAAGGCGGCCCGGTCATCCCTGATGGCTATGACGGCAGCAGTGCCAGCCTGGAGGCGCTGAAGCGCAATGTCGAACGTTCCAACGAAATCGGCCAACTGGTGGCCTTCAACCAGCGCTCCAGTATCGTCTACGTGCCGCTGCTGGAGCGCACGCCGGACGGTCAGCCACTGAACTACACCGACTTCGCGCATGCGCTTGAAACGCTACGCAGCAAGTATCAGGCGCAAGGTGTCGAGATCCACATTACCGGGTTTGCCAAAGTCGTCGGCGACCTGATCGATGGGCTCAAGCAGATTGTGCTGTTCTTCGCTGCCGCGATACTGATTACCGCCGCCGTGCTCTATTGGTACACCCGTTGTGTGCGCAGCACGGTGCTGGTGGTGACCTGTTCGCTGGTCGCGGTGATCTGGCAACTGGGCTTGCTGCCAATGCTGGGCTACCAGCTTGATCCGTACTCGGTATTGGTGCCCTTTCTGGTGTTTGCCATCGGCATGAGCCATGGCGCGCAAAAAATGAACGGCATCATGCAGGACATCGGCCGCGGCATGCACCGCCTGGTGGCCGCGCGCTTCACTTTCCGCCGGTTGTTTCTGGCCGGCCTGACGGCGTTGCTGTGCGACGCGGTCGGGTTCGCAGTGCTGATGATCATCAAGATCCAGGTCATCCAGGACCTGGCGGTGATCGCCAGCCTTGGTGTCGCGGTGCTGATCTTCACCAACCTGATCCTGCTGCCGGTGCTGCTGTCCTATATCGGCGTCAGCCCCACCGCTGCGCGACGCAGCCTGCGCGCCGAAGAAGCCGAAGCGGGTGGCGCAGAAAAGCACGTTGTCTGGCGCTTTCTCGACCTTTTTACCCGCAAACGCTGGGCTACGGGGTGCGTGATCGTCGCGGCGCTCATGGCCTGTGGCGGTTATGCAGTCAGCCTCAAGCTCAAGGTGGGCGACCTGGATGCCGGAGCGCCCGAGCTGCGCCCGGACTCGCGCTACAACCGTGACAATGCCTTTATCACCCAGCACTACGGTGCCAGTAGCGATGTCTTCGCGGTGATGGTCAAGACCCCGGCCGGCGCCTGCTCGGCGTACAGCACACTCAAGCGCGTTGACGACCTGGACTGGCAGCTGCGCGGGCTGGAGGGCGTCGACTCGACCAACTCGCTGGCGTTGCTCAATCGCCGCGTGCTGGTCGGCCTCTCCGAGGGCAACCCCAAGTGGTACGAGCTGGTGAACAACCAGGCCACCTTGAACATGGTCACCGCCGGTGCGCCACGTGGCCTGTACAACGACGACTGCAGCCTGCTGACAGTCTATGCCTACCTCAAGGACCACAAGGCCGACACGCTCACCAACGTGGTCGATCACGTCGAAGCCTTTGCCCGCGACAACAGCGATGAAGAGGCCGCATTCCTCCTGGCTGCCGGTAGTGCCGGCATTGAAGCGGCGACCAACATCGTCGTCAAACAAGCCAACCACGACATGCTCTGGTGGGTGTATGGCGCCGTTGTCCTGCTGTGCCTGGTGACCTTCCGGTCGTGGCGAGCGGTGCTCTGCGCGGTGCTGCCGCTGGTGCTGACCTCCATTCTGTGCGAGGCCTTGATGGTTGCGCTGGGGATGGGCGTCAAGGTCGCCACCCTGCCGGTGATCGCCCTCGGTGTCGGCATTGGTGTCGACTACGCCCTGTACGTCATGAGTATCGTGCTGGCCCAGCTGCGCCGGGGCGCCAGCCTGTCCAGGGCGTATTACCAGGCCCTGCTGTTCACCGGCAAGGTGGTCATGCTGACCGGTGTAACCCTCGCCATCGGCGTGGGCACCTGGATCTTCTCGCCGATCAAGTTCCAGGCCGACATGGGTGTGCTGCTGGCGTTCATGTTCGTCTGGAATATGGTCGGTGCCCTGATGCTGCTACCAGCCCTCGCCTACTTCCTGTTGCCACGTCGCGTTACCGCGTCAGCAACGGTTCCGACGGCTGACTCGCCAGGTACGGCGTCGGCCGACATCCGTTTGAACAAGGCGGTGCACCATGTCGCGTGAGCAAAAAGCCGGGACAGCTCAATCGCTTTTGCACAATGACCTGTTCTCACTCGCCGGCAAAACAGCGCTTGTTACCGGAGCAACGCGGGGCATCGGCCTGGCAGTTGCCTGGCAACTGGGGCGCGCCGGCGCCAGGCTGGTTGTCAGCAGCGAAGACCTTCAGGCCACCCGGGATACCGCCGCCGTGTTGCGTGCCGCCGGTATAGAGGCCCATGCCGTGCCTGCTGACCTGTCTTGCCAGCCGGATGTCGTTGAACTGGCAACTCAGGCGCTGGCGCAGTTGGGCCGGATCGACGTGCTGGTCTGCAACGCTGGCGTCGCACCGCACCTGGGACCGACCGCCAGCGCCAGCAACGCTGAATGGGACCTGACCCTCACCGTGAACCTGCGCAGCAGCGTCTGGCTTACCAGCCTCCTGCTCCCTGCCATGGCCGAACAGGGTGGCGGCAGCGTCATGCTCATGTCGAGCATTGCCGGCGTGCGCGGCAACAAGGCGCTTGGGCTTTACGGAATATCCAAGGCAGGCCTGGCACAACTGGCGCGCAATCTCGCCGTCGAGTGGGGGCCCAGCAACATTCGCGTCAATGCGATCAGCCCCGGGGTCATCGAAACCGAATTCGCCCGCCCCCTTACGGATAACCCCGAGGTGATGCAGCGCCGCCTGGCGCTCACACCCTTGCGCCGTGTCGGGCGCCCTGAAGAAATTGCCGCCCTGGCGCTGTTACTGGCCGCACCCGGCGGCGCCTTCATCAGCGGTCAGAACATCATTGTCGACGGTGGCACCACCATCGGCGATGGCAACTAAAGGAGAAGTCATGCAACAACTTCCTGGTTTCAAACGCATCGTGACCGGCCACAACGCCGAGGGCCTTGCCGTGGTCGCAAGCGCCGGCGCCACACCGAACAATTTCCCGCTCAAGGCGGTCCCTGGCACGGTGTTCTACGAGGTGTGGAACAGCGCCACTTCGCCGGCTCCGCTGGACAATGCACCGGACCCGACAGCCCAGCCCCTGCAATTGAGCCCCGGGCCGCTGGGCAGTGTCATCCGCGTAGTGGATATCCCGCCGGACAGCGTGCAGAACCAGGTCAGCGCCGAGGATGCCGCGGCGGCGTTTGCCGAAATTGGCCAGTTCCACGCCGGTACCGGTAATGCCCAGTCCCGGCACAAACTCATGCACCGTACCGAAACGCTGGACTACGGTGTCATCACCGAAGGTGAAGTCTGGCTGGTGCTCGACGACGAAGAGGTGCACCTAAAACGCGGCGACATCGTGGTGCAGCGCGGCACCAACCACGCCTGGAGCAACCGCACCGAACAGATGGCGAGGATGGTGTTCATCCTGCTCGACGGTCGATACACCGCCCACCTGCAGGAGCTGCTGCCATGAAACTGGCCACGCTCAATGACGGCACCCGCGACGGATGCCTGATCGTGGTGTCCCGCGATCTGCTGCGCGCGGTAAATGCCGGCGCCATTGCCCCGACCCTGCAGGCCGCGCTGGATAACTGGGAGCACGTGCACACGGCGCTGGAGCAGTTGTATCGCCGTCTGAATGACAATGATGCCGAAGGCAGCTTTGCGCTGGCTGTCGAGCAGATGCTGGCGCCATTGCCACGGGCGTGGCAATGGCTGGACGGCTCTTGCTTCCTCAGCCATGGCGAGTTGATGCAGAAAGCCTTCAACCTCGACCCCATTGAGGGTGTCGAACGCATTCCGCTGATCTACCAGGGTGCCGGCGACGACTTCCTTGGCCCGCGTGCAGACATCCCTTTGCCCAGCGAAGCGCACGGCATCGATTTCGAAGGCGAGTTTGCAGTTTTACTCGACAAGGTCCCCATGGGCTGCCCGGCCGACCAGGCTCTGCGCCATGTACGCCTGGTGTTGCAGTTGAACGATGTCAGCCTGCGTGCCCTGGCGCCACGCGAGATGAAAACCGGTTTCGGTTTCCTCCAGGCCAAACCGTCGAGCAGCTTTGCCCCTGTGGCCGTGACCCCTGATGAACTGGGCGACGCCTGGCGCGATGGCCGCGTACACCTGCCATTGCAGGTCGAGTGGAACGGCGAGTGGTTCGGTCATCCGCATGGCGGGGCCATGCACTTTGGCTTTCACCAGCTGATTACCCACGCCGCGCTGACCCGCCCCTTGAGCGCGGGCACGCTGATCGGCTCCGGCACCGTGTCCAACAGTGATCGCAGTGTCGGCTCGGCCTGCATTGCCGAGCGCCGTGCCATCGAAACCATTGCCGAGGGTGCGCCGCGCACTGCGTTCATGCGCTTTGGCGACCGGGTACGCATGGAAGCCAGGGGCCTGGACGGCGAGGTACTGTTTGGTGCCATTGACCAGCGCGTGGTGCAAGGAGGTTTGCCATGCGCGTGATGGTCAGTGGCGCCAATGGCTTCGTCGGCCGTGAACTGGTTGCCCGGCTGCTTGAACAGGGTGAACTGCGCGGGCAAAAAATCGACGCGCTGCTGTTGCTCGACCAAATGCTGGAGAGCTTCCCGGAAGACCGCCGGCTACGTCGCCACAGCGGCAGCATCACTGACCCTGCGCTGCTGCGCAGAGTGCTGGCCGACGGCATTGACGTGGTGTTTCACCTCGTCAGCGTCCCCGGCGGCGCTGCCGAGGCGCACTACGAACTCGGCTACCAGGTCAACCTGCAAGCCAGCCTTGAACTCTTGAATCAGTTGCGCAATCACCACCGCCCGCCGGTCCTGGTCTACGCCAGCAGCGTTGCCGTTTACGGCGGTGACCTGCCGGCACGGATGGACGAATCGCAGGTCGCGCAGCCTCAGCTGTCCTATGCGGCCCACAAGCGCATGATCGAGATTGCCATCGAAGACCTGGCACGCCGGGGTGAGGTCGATGGTCGCGTGCTGCGCCTGCCCGGCATCGTCGCGCGCCCGCGTGAATCGAACGGCCTTAAATCTGCATTCATGAGCGACCTGTTGCACGCCTTTGCGGACGGTGATGCCTATGACTGTCCGGTTTCACCCCAGGCCACAGCCTGGTGGATGTCGGCGCGATGCTGCGTGGACAACCTGCTGCACGCGGCGCAGCTCAACAATCTGACGCAAGAACGCCTCTGGCAGCTACCGGTACTGCAGTTGTCCATTGCCCAGGTACTCGATGCGCTGGGTGCTCGCTTTGGCCAGAACAACGGCGCGAACATTCGCTTCAAACCTGACCCACAGCTGGAACGCCTGTTTGGGCGCCTGCCTCCCCTTCGCGCCCCTCGCGCCCGCACAGCCGGCTTTCGCCACGACGGCTCCGCCGCGGCATTGCTGCGCAACGCATTGAATCTCAAACCGCGTTCCACCCCATCGACAACAGCCAACACCGGAGTCGCTGTCCATGAACCTGAATAAGTGCCGCATGCTCGACCTGTCGGTCTGTCTCGACAACAACCCGTATACCGATCCACCCCCCTTGCTCCCGCGCATCGACTACATGGACCACCAGCAAGGCTGGCCGGAAATGGCGGCCATGTTCCCCGGGCTGCGCAAAGAAGACCTGCCCGGCAATGAGTCGTGGGCGGCTGAGCGGCTCTCCATCACCACACACAGTGGCACCCACATGGATGCCCCGTGGCACTACGCATCGACGACAGACGGAGGCAAGCCGGCATTTGGTATCGATGAACTGCCGTTGCACTGGTGTTTGCAGCCAGGTGTAAAACTCGACTTCCGGCACTTGCCCGATGGTCACGTGGTCACCGTAGCGGACCTGGAAACGGAGTTAATGCGCATCGAGCACAGCTTGAGTCCATTGGAAATCGTGCTGATCAACACCCGCGCCGGTGAGTTGTTCGGTCAGCCGGGCTACCTGGATGCGGGCGTGGGAATGGGCCGTGAGGCCACCCTGTATCTACTGGAGCGCGGAGTACGCGTGGTCGGCACGGATGCCTGGAGTTGGGACGCCCCGTTCAAGTACACCCGCGAGCGCTTCGCCGAGTCGGGCGACGCTTCGATCATCTGGGAGGGGCATAAAGCCGGACGCGACATCGGTTACGGGCAAATGGAGAAGCTGGCCAACCTGGATCAGCTGCCTGCATCCGGTTTCTGGGTTTCGTGTTTTCCCTACAAGATTCGCCATGCCTCGGCGGGTTTTGTTCGCGCTGTAGCGTTGTTTGAATAGAGAGGGATACACGTCAATTCCAATGCAGTCGGGAGTCGGTGAGACGCCCCCATTCAGGGTTCAGCAAACCTCAAGATCAGCACTCAGCGTTTATGCGTACCATGCGCTGCCAGCCGCTCGCCGAGGTAGTCGATCAGCGCCTTGACCTTGGGCAGGTTCTCCCGGCTCTTGAGCCAAATCAGGTTCATCGGCAAGCCATCGGTGGCGAGGTCCGGCAGCACTTCGACGATCGCGCCTGACTCCAGGTGCTGGTGCACCAGCCAGGTCGGTAGCTGGCCGATGCCATGCCCGGCCAGCACGGCGTCCACCTCCGCCTGACCATCGCCCACTGCCATCCGCGTGTGCACCACGCGGCGCTCCATTTCACCCGGCAGCTCGCCCTTGAAGAACCAAGGCCCGACCAGCCCGTCGCTTTGCAGGTAGCCAATGCACTGATGCTGTTCAAGGTCACGCTCCGTGGTGGGAGCGCCGTGCGCTTTCAAATAGTCGGCAGACGCACAGAAGGTCAGGCGCTGGGCGCCAAAGTACTGATGGCCCAGTGCGGCCGGCCATGCGTCTGTGCCGCCGATCCTGACGACAATGTCGATGCCGTCGTGCAGCGGATCGACGAAGCGGTCGGAGAACGATATGTGCGGCTGCAGTAACGGGTGCTTCTCGACGAATTCGAGGATCAGCGGCAGCACATGCAGGCGCCCGTACGACGCCGGAAGATCGATGCGGATGCGCCCATGGGGCTCGCTGCACTCGCTGGCGATGGCCAGCTCGGCCTCTTCCAGGTCTGCCAGCACGGCGGTGCAGGTGCGGTAAAAGGTGGTGCCCGCTTCGGTGAGGGCCAGGCGGCGCGTGGTGCGGTTGAACAGCCGCGTACCGATGCGCTGTTCCAGGCGGGCGATGCCCTTGCTGATGGCCGAGCTGGTCAGGCCAAGGCGCTCGGACGCTGCGGTAAAGCTGCCCAGATCGGCCACCATGACGAACACGTCGATGCCTTTGAGGCGCTCGGATGAATACACGTCAGACTCCGCGATTGATGAATTTAATTCCTGACACTTGGTAATTTTCTCCTCGGATCAATTACAGATTCTTCAATATCCTAGTGGAAATGCTTTCTGGAGCAAAGAGGCCCTCTGATGAGGCCCTTGCTCACTTTCCGATAGGTCCAATTGATGGAATCTCACGCATGAGCTTGTTCGACACGTTCAAACTGGGTAACGACGTACTCAGCAACCGTTTTGTCATGGCGCCGATGACCCGCTCGCGGTCCCCTGACGACATCGCTACCGTCGAAACCGCCCTCTACTACGCGCAGCGCGCCACCACCGGCCTGATCGTCTCGGAAGGCACGCCGATCTCCCGTGAGGGCCAGGGCTACCTGTTCAACCCGGGGATCTACACCCCGGCGCAGATCGCCGGCTGGAAACTGGTCACTGATTCCGTGCACAGCGTGGGCGGCAAGATCTACGCACAGCTCTGGCATGTCGGCCGGGTGTCGCACACCTCGATTCAGGAAGGCGGCAAGGCCCCTGTCAGCGCCAGCAGCAAAGTCGCCCAAGGCGCAGTTGCCTTTGGCTACGATGAACAGGGCAACCCTGGTTTTGTTGCCACCTCGGTTCCGCAACCTTTGAGCACCGAGGGCGTTGCCCGCGTGGTCAGGGACTTTGCCCAGGCGGCAGCCAATGCGATTGAAGCCGGCTTTGACGGCGTCGAGATCCATGGCGCCAATGGCTACATCGTCGAGCAGTTCCTCAACCCGCTGGTCAATGACCGCACCGACCAGTACGCCGCCGACACCCTGGAGAACCGCCTGCGCTTCGCCTTCGAAGTGGTCGACGCCGTGTGCGCCCGTATCGGCAAAGAACGCGTAGGCATCCGCATCTCGCCTTACGGCCAGTTGATGGACATGCCGCTGTACCCCGAGATCGACGAAACCTATGCGGCGCTGTGCGCGGGGCTGGGCCAGCGCGGTATTGCCTATGTCCATGTCATGGACCAGACCAACTTCTTCCTCGCTGCTGAAAGCGCCCAGGTTCGCGACGAAGCAATCAAGAAGCTGCTGCAAAATTGCCGCAAGGTCCTGGGCAACACTGCGCTGATTCTGGCCGGCGACCTGACCCTGGAACGTGCGCAAGCGCTGGTCGACAGCGGTCTGATCGACCTGCCAGGGTTCGGCCAGCCGTTCATTTCCAACCCGGACCTGGTCGCACGCCTGAAAAATGGCTGGCCGCTGACCCCGGCCGATCGCGACACCTATTACGGTGGCGGTATTAGCGGTTACGTGGACTACGCGCCGTACGTCGGTTGATGTACCAGCCCAGGGGCGCTACGCGCCCCCACGCCGGCGAGCGCCCGCTCCCCCACGTTAGCAGGGGGGGCGACAAATCAGGCCCTGGCAGGTGCACACGCGTACATTGAGCGGGGCCCCCC
>NZ_JADUCM010000030.1 GCF_016009175.1 Pseudomonas alkylphenolica | reverse complement strand
TTTTTTTCCCCCCCAACCGGCCCGGGGGGTTCTCGGGGGGGCACCCCAACGCCCGGGGGTTGGGGCCGGGGGGGGCGCCCACGCGCCGGCAAGCCTGGCGCCTACGGGAGCGAGGCTTGCCGGCGAAGGGACTCAAACGGTAATCAAACGCTCGCGCAACGCAGTAATTTCGTCGCGCATCTGCGCGGCGGCCTCGAACTCCAGGTCGCGCGCCAGCTGGTACATTTTCTCTTCCAGCAACTTGATGCGCTTGGCGATTTCGCCGGGTGAATGCAGCTCCGCTTCGTAACGCGCGCTTTCTTCGGCCGCCTTGGCCATGCCCTTGCGCTTCTTGCTGCGCGAGCCGGGCACGTTGGCGCCTTCCATGATGTCGGTGATGTCCTTGACCACGCCTTTGGGCACGATGCCGTTGGCGGCGTTGAAGGCGATCTGCTTGTCGCGGCGGCGCTCGGTTTCACCAATCGCCCGCTCCATCGAACCGGTCATTCTGTCGGCATAGAGAATCGCCCGGCCGTTGAGGTTACGCGCCGCACGGCCGATGGTCTGGATCAATGAACGCTCGGAGCGCAGGAAGCCTTCCTTGTCAGCATCGAGAATCGCCACCAGCGACACCTCGGGCATGTCCAGGCCCTCACGCAGCAGGTTGATGCCCACCAGTACATCGAAGGTCCCCAGGCGCAGGTCACGGATGATTTCGACCCGTTCCACGGTGTCGATGTCCGAGTGCAAGTAGCGCACCCGCACGTCGTGATCGGCCAGGTAATCGGTCAGGTCTTCGGCCATGCGCTTGGTCAGTGTCGTGACCAGCACACGCTCTTCCACCGCGACGCGCTTATGGATTTCCGACAACAAGTCGTCGACCTGGGTGGTGGCCGGACGCACCTCGACCTGAGGGTCGACCAGACCCGTCGGGCGCACGACCTGCTCCACTACCCTGCCCGCATGATCAGCTTCGTAAGGCCCTGGCGTGGCGGAAACGAAGATCGTCTGCGGGCTGACATTCTCCCATTCATCGAAACGCATCGGCCGGTTGTCCAGCGCCGACGGCAGGCGAAAACCGTATTCGACCAGGGTTTCCTTGCGCGAGCGGTCACCCTTGTACA
This sequence comes from Pseudomonas alkylphenolica, assembly GCF_016009175.1. Classification (GTDB taxonomy): domain Bacteria; phylum Pseudomonadota; class Gammaproteobacteria; order Pseudomonadales; family Pseudomonadaceae; genus Aquipseudomonas; species Aquipseudomonas alkylphenolica_B. Next base: position 71,634 of record NZ_JADUCM010000030.1, on the reverse strand, counting down.
TGGCGCCGACCTGCGGAACGCTGACGTGCGATTCATCGATCACCAGCAGCGAATCGGGTGGCAGATAATCGTAGAGCGTCGGCGGCGGGGCCCCGGCCGGGCGGCCGGAGAGGTAGCGCGAGTAGTTTTCGATGCCGTTGCAGTAGCCCAGCTCGAGGATCATCTCCAGATCAAAGCGGGTCCGTTGCTCCAGGCGCTGGGCTTCGACCAGCTTGTTGGCCTTGTGCAGGTACTCCAGACGTTGCTGCAGCTCTTCCTTGATGCCCTCCACTGCCTCAAGCAGAGTTTCGCGCGGGGTCACGTAGTGGCTCTTGGGGTAGAAGGTGAAGCGCGGCAACTTGCGGATCACTTCCCCGGTCAACGGATCGAACGCGGCAATGTTCTCCACCTCATCGTCAAACAACTCGATGCGGATCGCTTCAAGGTCCGATTCAGCCGGGAAAATATCAATCACGTCACCCCGCACACGGAAGGTCGCCCGGGCAAAGTCCATTTCGTTGCGGGTGTACTGCAGGTCGGCCAGGCGGCGCAACAAGGCACGCTGGTCGAGCTTGTCGCCGCGGTCCACGTGCAGGACCATCTTCAGGTAGGTTTCAGGGCTACCCAAGCCGTAGATGCAGGACACGGTGGTGACGATGATCGCGTCACGGCGCTCCAGCAGTGCCTTGGTCGCCGACAGGCGCATCTGCTCGATGTGGTCGTTGATCGACGCATCCTTCTCGATGAAGGTATCGGACGACGGCACGTAGGCTTCCGGCTGGTAGTAGTCGTAGTAGGACACGAAGTACTCAACGGCGTTGTTGGGGAAAAACGCCTTGAATTCGCCATACAACTGCGCCGCCAGGGTTTTGTTCGGTGCCAGTACCAGCGTCGGCCGCTGCACCTGGGCGATGACATTGGCGATGCTGAACGTCTTGCCGGACCCCGTCACCCCGAGCAGGGTCTGGTGCGCCAGGCCCGCCTCGATCCCCTCGACCATCAGGCGAATGGCTTCGGGCTGATCGCCGGCCGGCTGGAAACGGGTGACGAGCTGGAACTCGGACATGACAAACCTCTGTGTTTTCGCGACGTTTTTATCGCCGACGCTGGCAACTGTATCTATAGACAGTGGTTATACCGAATTAGTGGCGGTGAGCGCCACTTTCAACTCAGTGTTGTGGGCATTTGCAGCTATTGACCGGTCAATTCGACTAACGGTCGAAAAATAATCGGCGAAACAGCGGGAAAAGCTGCATCAGACTGTCGCCGTGACCGATCGGTATCACTATACTGACTCCCCGTTTGTGCACCGCTCTAGTGCATCCGACTGGAGCGTGCGACCCCTATCACTCTCCATTCAGAGCCAAGGTAATAATGAGCCTGTTTTCCGCTGTCGAGCTGGCACCACGCGATCCCATTCTGGGCCTCAACGAAGCTTTCAATGCCGATACCCGTGACAATAAAGTCAACCTGGGTGTGGGTGTTTACTGCAACGAAGAAGGGCGTATCCCACTGCTGCGCGCAGTGATCGAAGCCGAAACCCAGCGCGCTGCCCAGCACGCTTCCCGCGGCTACCTGCCGATCGACGGCATCGCCGCCTACGACCAGGCCGTACAGAAACTGCTGTTCGGTGCCGAGTCGCCACTGCTGGCCGCTGGCCGCGTGATCACCACCCAGGCCGTCGGCGGTACCGGTGCCCTGAAAATCGGTGCCGACTTCCTCAAGCAGGTTTCGCCGAATGCCGTCGTGGCCATCAGCGACCCAAGCTGGGAAAACCACCGCGCCCTGTTCGAAACTGCCGGTTTCCCGGTGCAGAACTACCGCTACTACGACGCGGCCACCAACGACGTCAATCGCAGTGGCATGCTCGAAGACCTCAACGCCCTGCCGTCCGGTTCGATCATTGTGCTGCACGCGTGCTGCCACAACCCGACCGGCGTCGACCTCAGCCTGGAAGACTGGAAAAACGTCCTCGAAGTGGTCAAGGCCAAAGGTCACGTGCCGTTCCTCGACATGGCCTACCAGGGCTTTGGCGACGGCATCCACGAAGACGCCTTCGCTGTGCGCCTGTTCGCCGAGTCGGGCCTGGACTTCTTCGTCTCCAGCTCGTTCTCGAAATCCTTCTCGCTGTACGGTGAGCGCGTTGGCGCGCTGTCGATCGTCACCGAGTCCAAGGAAGAAAGCGCACGCGTGCTGTCCCAGGTCAAGCGCGTGATCCGCACCAACTACTCCAACCCGCCAACCCACGGCGCCACCATCGTCGCTACCGTGCTCAACAGCCCGGAACTGCGCGCCATGTGGGAAGCCGAGCTGGGTGAGATGCGCCAGCGCATCCACGGCATGCGCAAGCAAATGGTTGAGCTGCTGGCCGAATACGGCGCACAGCGCGACTTCAGCTTCGTCGGTCGTCAGCGTGGCATGTTCTCGTACTCGGGCCTGACCGTTGAGCAAGTGGCACGCCTGAAGAACGAGTTCGGTATCTATGCCCTGGATACCGGCCGCATCTGCGTCGCTACCCTGAACCAGAGCAACATCCATGTCGTGACCAAGGCCATCGTCTCGGTCCTGTAACTGACAAATTGCCAGGGGGAGGCTTGACTTCCCCTTAGCAATCAGTAAGATACGCCACAGATTCCGCGATAGCTCAGTCGGTAGAGCAAATGACTGTTAATCATTGGGTCCCAGGTTCGAGTCCTGGTCGCGGAGCCAAACACAGTTTCAGAGGCAGTTTTCAAGGCCTTTGAAGCAACAAAGAACCCACCTTACGGTGGGTTTTTTCGTTTTAGCGCCCGGTCATCCACCGACGATATTGGCGAGCGCGCAAAGCAGTGGCCACTTGCTGCTGCAGCAGTGCCCACCAGGCGGGCACGTGCGGGTTCGGCATCCTGGCCTGGCTGAGTTTGCGCAACTGGAATTTGACCACCGCCATATTGGCCAACGAGGCCAGCGCCTTGTTCTTCCAGGCGATGGGCGCCAGCTGCGGCGCGCTATCCTTTCCAGCCTGCCAGTCATGAGGCAGATAAGGGTTGATCGCCAGCGCCGTTCCGATCCCGACCATCGCCACACCACTGCCAATCACCTCGTCAGCCACCGGGCGTCGGCGAATGCCGCCGGTAACCATGACCGGCATCTTCGCAATCGCTTGTATGTCGCGGGCAAACTCCAGGAAGTATGCCTCCCGGGCAAGAGTGCGGCCGTCCCGCGACACGCCCTGCATGGCCGGGGCCTCATAGCTGCCGCCGGACAACTCGACCAGGTCGACGTCGAGGTCGTTGAGCCACAGCACTACCTGCCGGGCGTCATCAGCACTGAAACCGCCGCGCTGAAAGTCGGCAGAGTTCAGCTTTACCGCCACCGCGAACCCCGGCGACACCCCTGCGCGTACCGCCTTGACGGTGTCCAGCAGCAGCCGCGCGCGATTGCTCAACGAACCACCCCACTGGTCACTGCGCTGGTTGCTCAGCGGCGACAGGAACTGACTCAGCAGGTAACCATGGGCAGCATGAATCTCGACACCGGTAAAGCCTGCCTGCTCGGCCAGGCGCGCGGTACGGGCAAAGCGGCGGATGACCTCGTCGATTACCGCCGGCGTCATCGCCTGGGGCATGCCGAAGTGCCGGGACATCTTGCCAAGGTCCAGGGGCACCGCAGATGGCGCCCAGGTCGACTGACCGAGATTGGCGGGCATCTGCCGGCCAGGGTGGTTGATCTGCAGCCACACCTGCGCGCCGGCGGAGCGCCCTACCCGCGCCCACTGACGAAACTTTTCCAGATGCTGGTCGCTCTCCAGCACCACGCCGCCCGGCCCGGTCATGGCGCGACTGTCGATCATTACGTTGCCAGTGATGATCAACCCAGCGCCGCCGTCCGCCCATGCCTGATAAAGGCGCATCAACTGCGCGGAGGGCGCCTGCGTCAGGTCGGCCATGTTTTCCTCCATGGCGGCCTTGGCAATACGGTTGGGGATGGTCGAACCATTGGGCAGGGTCAGGGTGTCGAACACGTTCATCGCAAGTACCTCGTTTGATCGTGTCCGGACTCTATCGTTAAAGTTAACTTTAATGTCAACCCCGGCAATTTGGCCGCAATGCCACTAGACGCCCGTGCGCAACCCGCTAAGAACCCGCTGCGCATTGTCCTCGCAGGCCATGCCTTCAGGCTTGGTTTCAATCCCCTCGATGACCTGCAACAGTTGCGCCTTGCTGCTGGCAAGGCGCTGTTGCAACGCCTCGATCTCTTCGACTTTGCGCTTGAGCCCTTGCACCAGCTCATCGTGCTGCCAACCCTTGGCACTCACCGGTAACAGGTGACGGATCTCGTCCAGGGAGAAGCCGGCGGCCTGGGCGCTGGTAATGATCCCCAGCACACGCACCGCCTCATCGCCGTAGTCGCGGTAACCGTTGGCCTTGCGAACAACCGAGTGGATCAGCCCGCTGGCCTCGTAGAAACGGATTCGCGAAGGGGCCAGGCCGGTGAGTTTCGCCAGTTCTCCGATTTTCATAAGCTACCTGCAAGCACGGGTTCAGCCTCAAGCTTACTTTAACCTCAGGGCCTGGTGCTCACTGCTGATACGGCTCGGTCACTGGCTGCTGCTCATCCACCAGCGACCACACCAGCAATTTTGCCGGCTGTGTCGCGCTGGCGTTGTAAGACTGCAGGTGCACTGTACCCGGCGCTTCGTACCAGAACTCCCCCGCCTTGTAGGTCACCGGCTTCGACTCGCCCTTGAGCTGTGAGACCACCGAACCTTCCAGGACGTAGGCCATGACCGCCCCCGGATGCTGATGCGCCACTGACTTCTGACCCGGCGCATAGCTGACCGTGAGCATGATGGCTTTTTTGCCCGGGGCATTGCTCGGCATCTGCTCCTGCAGGATCTTGATTGCTTCCTGCCCCTGCTCAGGCCCATGCGCCCAGGCACCCGGCAGAACAGACAAACCGCTGGTAATCAGAGCGGCGATTAAGAAGGGACGGTATTTCATGAGGACTACCTCGTGGTGGGGAATACCGGCAGGTTATGCCGACTACCACGAGGTAAAAAGTGCCAATTCAGGCGAAAACGCGGAGGCTAATCAGCCGCGGCCGATGGGGTAGAACGCACCGCCACTCCAGACCCCCAGCCACTCCTGACCGTCGATCTGTTGCGCCACGGCCAGCTCCACCAGTTGATAGAACACATTGCGGTGGATCAGCGCCTCAAGGTTGCTGCGCATATGCACATAAGGCGATGGCTCCTGTGTCTGCGCATCGATCTCGAAGCGCAACGGGTGCTCCGGGCCGGCCTCGACCTGATCATCGACATTGCTGGTAAAGCGCAGCACCTGCTGCTCGCCGCTGCCCAGTACTTCAAGAAGCACCGCTACAAACGGCGCATCGTCGACCTTGATGCCGACCTTCTCCACCGGCGTTACCAGGAAGTAGTCGTCACCGTCGCGACGGATGATGGTGGAGAACAGCCGGACCATCGGCTTGCGCCCGATCGGCGTCCCCAGGTAATACCAGGTGCCATCGCGGGCAATGCGCATATCGATGTCGCCGCAGAAGTCCGGGTTCCACAGATGCACCGGTGGCAGCCCCTTTCCCGATGGAGGGATCTGCGCCAGCAAATCATTGGCCTTCCCGGAATCTGTCATCACCCTCTCCTCAACGGCTCATGCCCAAAAGGCTACGAGCGTAATCCTCAAGCGGTGGGCCAAGCAAATCTTCCGGCGTCTGGTCATGGAACGTCAGCAAGCCGCCACGGCTTTTGATTCGTGCCGTGTCGATCAGGTAACGGGTATTGGTTTCGATCAGCATCAACTGCACCACACCGGTGTCGACGCCCAGGCGATCAACGGCTTGCTCGTCGTACCATTCGTCGCCGTTGCCGATGCGATCATCGGTACGGGCAAAGCGGGTGTACAGCAGGTAATGGGCGCCGACCGCGCGCGCTTCGACCAGGGCTTGCTCCAGCCCCAACGGGCCTTGAGCGCGGCGCACCAGCGGGAAGTACTCGATAAAGCCCTTGAACGCTTCTTCGGCAACCACGTTAGGCCGTGGATAAGGCCCCTTGCCCGGTGGCACAAATGCGCCCTGGCCGATGTAAATGAATGAGTCAGGTTGCAGGCGTACCGACAACGAACGGCGCGTATCGCTGTGATCCAGCAAGCCGGCATCGCTCATGTGGTAGCGGGCACCCTCGCCCATGTCGCTGACATTCATACAGCCGCCCAGCACCATCAGCGCCAGCAGCAAAACCAGGCTTCGCATCTATCCTCCAGTAGCCGGTGACGGAAAACCGGCGAACAGCAGACAGATGCAGATTTTGCGCCAGTCTTAACCGCCGATGATCTTCATCACCGTTGCACCACCGGAAAACGCCACCGGCTGCTTGTCACCCAAGGCCTTGACCAGCAAACCCTGCAAGGCGGGCAAGGCCTGATGGCGCGGCTTGTCGAGCAAGTCGCCGATAAAGTGACGGTTGCTCGACGACAGGCAACCATGCAACCAGCCGGTGGAGGACAGACGCAGGCGCGAACAGGTTCGGCAGAACGGCACGCTTTCGTTGGCAATCACCCCGAAGTAGCCTTTGCCTGGAATCTCGTAGCGCAACGCGGTGGCATCCACCGGCGCATTGGCCTGCAGGTATTCGTAACGCTCACCGATCAACTGCAACAAGTGCTCAAGGCTGACGAATTGCTGCACAAATGCATTGCTGTCACGCGCCAGGTGCCCCATGCGCATCAGCTCGATAAAACGCAATTCATAGCCGCGGGCGAGGCAGTACTCCAGCAACGGCACCACCTGATCGAAGTTCTGCCCGCGCAGCGGCACCATGTTGACCTTGATGCACATACCGGCCGCCGTAGCCTGCGCCATTCCCTCCAGCACGGTGGCCAGGTCGCCGCCACGGGCAATGCGGCGAAACGCGTCGGGGTCGAGAGTATCGAGCGAGACATTGAGCCGGCGAATGCCAGCCGCACGCAGCAGCGGCAGCTTGCGCGCCAACAACTGGCCATTGGTGGTCAGGCTGATTTCATCCAGACCAAGGCCGGCGACAGAAGCGAGAAAGGGTTCCAGTTTGGGGCTGACCAATGGTTCGCCCCCCGTCACGCGCAACCGCTCGATACCGGCGGCCTCGATCAGGTAAGCCACACCGCGGGCCATCGCTTCGGCCGACAGCTCGTCCTGAGCCGCGACCAGCCGCTTGCCGTCTGGTACGCAATAGGTGCAGGCATAGTTGCAGGCAGCAGTGAGGCTGACACGCAAGTTGCGAAAACGCCTGCCTTGGCGGTCGACGATCATGGATGACTCCGGCGTGGAAGAATCGGGCCTGCAAAACCTGACTCAAAAATCAGGTTTTTGCAAGCCTCTTACATGAGTATAGGCCTGCAGGCCTTACCACAGTAGCGCCGAAGCTATTCAGGGTCGATCAGTTACCGGTCACATCCGGGTCGCGTTTGCGCTTGTTGCCCATGCGCACGCCGATGTCCATGAGGAACTGGAAGAAGCCTTCCTGATCTTCCAGCACATTGCTCCAGAACGGCGAGTGGTACAGCGCCACGGCGCCATGCACCAAGGCCCAGGCGGCGCAGTAGTGGAAGTACGGCGGCACGTCTTCGAGCTTGCCTTCGCTGATGCGCCCTTTGATCAGCAGGGTCAGGCGCTCGAAGTTGGAGGCGCGGATCTTGTGCAGCTCCTCGACCATCTCCGGTACCTGGTTGCCCTTGACCACTTTCTCTTCGAGGCGGTCAAACAACCGGTAACGCTGCGGATCACGCATGCGAAATTCGAAATAGGCGCGCGACAGGGCTTCCTTGTCGCGATCGACGTCGGCAGAGTGCAACAGTTCGTTCAAATCGCGCTCGTAGTCGAGCATCAGGCGCAGGTAGATCTCCGCCTTGGATTTGAAATGCTTGTAGATCGTGCCTTTGCCGATACCGACTGCATCAGCGATCATCTCGACGGTGACACTGTCTTCACCCTGTTCGAGAAACAGCTTGAGTGCGGTATCGAGAATTTCTTGCTCACGGCGACGAAACTCACGGACCTTACGAGGTTCTTTCTGCATAAGAAGGACTGGATCAAAATCGAAGCCGGTTATTATGCCTAACTTGCGCCAAAATGCACGGATCATCCGACCATGTCTATGTTTCTTGATGAGTTTGAACAAGCGCCAGGCCTTCGCTACCTGAACCATGCCGCCGTCGCCCCTTGGCCCAGACGCGCCAGTAAAGCCGTCGCCCGCTTTGCAGAGGAAAACGTTTGGCTTGGCGCCCGCGACTATCCAGCATGGATGGCCATGGAGCAGCGCCTGCGCGAACGCCTGATGCGCCTGATCAATGCACCCTCGACAGACGACATCGCCCTGGTCAAGAACACCTCGGAGGCGTTGTCGTTCGTTGCCTTCGGGCTCGACTGGCAGGCCGGCGACCAGATCGTCATCAGCGATGAGGAGTTCCCATCCAACCGGATCGTCTGGGAAGCGCTGGCCGACCGGGGTGTCGAAGTGCGCCAGGTCAGCCTCAAGGGCACCGACCCGGAAGCCGACCTGCTGGCCGCCTGCGGGCCGCAGGTACGCCTGCTGGCGGTCAGTGCCGTACAGTTCGCCAGTGGCCTGCGCCTGGACCTGCCCCGGCTTGGCCAAGGCTGTCGGGAGCGCAATGTGCTGTTCTGTATCGATGCCATCCAGCAACTGGGCGCCCTGCCCTTTGACGTGCAAGCCTATCAATGCGATTTCGCCATGGCCGACGGGCACAAATGGATGCTCGGCCCGGAGGGGCTCGGTGTGTTCTATTGCCGCGCCGAGGTACGCCCACGCCTGAAGCTCAGCGAATACGGCTGGCACATGCTTGAACACATGGGTGATTACACCCGCACCGAATGGGAACCGGCCCACAGCGCCCGGCGTTTTGAATGCGGCAGCCCGAACATGCTGGGTGCGGCAGCCCTGGACGCCAGCCTGTCGCTACTGGAAGAGGTAGGGATGGAACAGGTGTCGGCACTGCTGGCCGAGCGGGTGCAGTGGCTGTACGACGGGCTGAAGGCCATTGCGGGCGTACAACTGCACAGCCCGCAAGACCCAGGGCGCCGTTCCGGCATTGTGTCGTTCAGCATTGCCGGGGTGGACAATGCTCGCGCTCATCACCTGCTGAAACAGCAACAGGTGGTTTGCATTACTCGCGGCCCTGGTGTGCGGTTTTCCCCGCATTTCTACACATCCAGGCAGGTTATCGACGAAACTCTGGCAGTGGTGCGGCAGATAGCAGAGCGATGAGTGCTCAGCAGCGGCGGCTGTATTCCAAATCTGTTTAAAAAACGAGCAACCACCGCTGGCAGCCCGCCAATCCTGACCAATACTTCAGGTGTTGGCGCGGCGCATCCCCCCAAGTGGCGCGCCGATAAAGGTGCCCATGGACCGCGTACCTTTGTTTTACTCCTAATGGTCTTAACCCGGATTCACCCCCCAGAACCCGGGTTTTTTTTGCCCGCCATTCAGCCCCTCAGGGACAAAAATCACACCGATCCTGTGGGAGCGGGTTTACCCGCGAAAAGCCGTGCCAGCGGGAACAGGCGCTTGAAGTTCGCCGTGGTTTGCTCGGCCAGTTGCTCGTAGCGCTCACCCCGTACCATCGCGACAAACTCCGCCACTTCGCGCACGTATTGCGGCAGGTTCGGCTTGCCGCGGTACGGAATCGGCGCAAGGTACGGCGAATCCGTCTCCACCAGCAAGCGCTCGGCCGGCACCTGCCGGGCGACATCGCGCAAGGCGTCGGCATTGCGGAAGGTAACGATGCCGGACAACGAAATGTAGTAACCCAGGTCCAGCGCGGCCTTGGCCATCTCCCAGTCTTCGGTAAAGCAGTGCAGCACGCCGGCCTGCGCCAGGTCAGCCTCGCGCAGCAGCGCCAGGGTGTCGGCGCGCGCTGCCCGGGTATGAATGATGACCGGCTTGCCGGTGACTTTCGCCGCTTGCAGGTGCAAGCGGAAAGAGTCCTGTTGAACCTCGGCGGCTTCCGGCTCGTAGTGATAGTCCAGGCCGGTTTCACCGATTGCCACCACATGCGGATGCGCCAGCTCCTTGAGCAGCCACTCCAGCGGCGGCGCACCATCGGGGGTGAGGTCCAGCGGATGGATACCCACCGAACAGTCGACATCGCTGTAGCGCTCGCTCAGGTCTTTGACGGCCTTGGCGTTGTCGGCGCTGACGCCGATGCACAGGAAGTGGCCGACACCGCGCGCACGTGCGGCATCCAGCGCCGCATCCAGCGAACCCTGGTGGGCGGAGAGATCGAGACGGTCGAGGTGGCAATGGGAATCTACAAGCATGGGCACATGACAACACTGAAATGAAAGTAAGGGACAGCTCGGCTCAACGCTGGCCAGGCAACATCGCCCAGGACGCCAGCAACGCTTCGAGCAACAGCACGCGATTGAGGTTGGCCTTGGCCAGCACCTTCTGGCGATGGGCAAGGATCCAGTCCTGAATCTCCAGCACCTTGCCCTGCGCACTCTTCTGCGCCAGGTACTGCACGACCTTGCGCATATCGCTCAAGCCTAAACCTTCTTCGTCCTCGGTCAACTGATAGCGCAGGATGAGGTTGGACCAGTCGCAGAACCAATCGAACAGCTGCAGCAAGGGCACAGCATTCCAGGCTTCTGCCAACTGGCTGGGGGAGGCTTGCTGCTTGAGCAGCTTCTTCACCCCGTCGACCACCAGCGCGCGCTGTTCACGCACCCCCTGAGCATGCAGGGACACGGCAGCCAACGGCGAACCAGCCGCCAGGGTGAGCAGATCAAGGCGCTCCTGCTCATCGCACTCAGGCAATGCCTGACTCAACCATGCCTGGCTTTGCCCGGTACTCGGCAACGGGCAGGCCTGCTGTACACACCGGCTCTTGATGGTCGGCAGCAATCGGCTCGACTGATGACTGACCAGCAGCAGGACAGTGTCACCGGAAGGCTCTTCCAGACTCTTGAGCAAGGCGTTGGCAGCATTGATATTCATTGCCTCCACCGGCTCGATCAACACCACCTTGCGACCACCCAGCTGTGCGGTCTGGACCACGAAGGACACGAGGTCGCGAACCTGATCGACCTTGATCGGCTTGTCAGCCTCCTCCGGTTCGAGCACATAGTTATCCGGGTGACTGCCGGCGGCCAGCAACAGGCATGACTTGCACTGCCCGCACGCGTTCAGGTTGACCGGCCGCTGGCAGAGCAACAGGGCCATCAGGCGTTCGGCCAGCGCGCGCTTGCCGATACCCTGAGGGCCATGCAGCAAGTAGGCATGGGCATGCTGGGTACGACCTGCCAGCTGCTGCCACAAGGCCTGCTGCCAAGGATAGGCCTCAGCCACGGCAACGCTCCAGGATCTGCGGCAGCAAGGCGTCCAGCGACTGCTGCACCTGCACCAGCGATTGCGAAGCGTCGATCAGCCGGTATTGCTGCGGGGCCGCCTTGGCTCGCGCCAGGTAGGCGTCTCGCACGGCTTCGAAGAAGACCTGGCCTTCCTGCTCGAAGCGGTCCAGCCGACCACGGGCCGCTGCCCTGGACAGGCCGACTTCCACCGGCAGATCGAATACCAGCGTCAGGTCAGGACGCAATTCGCCCTGAACGAACTGCTCAAGGGTGGCAATACGCGACACCGACAGGCCGCGACCACCGCCCTGATAGGCATAGGTGGCATCGGTAAAGCGATCACACAGCACCACCGCACCGCGCGCCAGGGCCGGACGAATGACCTGCGCCAGGTGCTGGGCACGGGCTGCGAACACCAGCAGCAGCTCGGTGTCGGCATCCATGGCCTCATCGCTCGGTGCCAACAGCAGCTCGCGAATCCGCTCTGCCAATGGCGTACCACCCGGCTCGCGGGTCAGCACCACGTCCACGCCCGCGGCGCGCAGATGCTCGGCGAGGTACTCGCGGTTGGTGCTCTTGCCCGCGCCTTCGGGACCTTCCAGGGTAATAAACAAGCCGCTCACAGGCAGTCCTTACAGTTTGATCATTGCGAAGAGGCGTCGCTGGCCGGTGCCGACGATTCGGGAACCGGTTCAGGATCGGCCTCAGGGGCTTGCGGGGCCTGCGACTCACCCTCGACTTCAGGGGCAACCGCAGGGGCCGGGCTCGAACGATAGTCGGCGCGGCGCTTGATCTGGTACTCACGAACAGCCGAATTGTGCGCATCCAGGTCATCGGAGAACACATGGCTGCCGTCACCCCGGGCGACAAAGTACAGGCTGCTGCCCGGGGTTGGATTCAACGCGGCATGAATGGCTTCACGGCCGACCATGGCAATCGGCGTCGGCGGCAGGCCGGCGTTGGTGTAGGTGTTGTAGGGCGTGGGCTCACGCAAGTCGGCGCGGGTGATCTTGCCGTTGTAGCGCTCGCCCATGCCATAGATGACGGTCGGGTCGGTTTGCAACAGCATGCCGATACGCATGCGGCGCACGAACACCCCGGCGATCAGGCCACGCTCCTGCGGCACCCCGGTTTCCTTCTCGACCAGCGAGGCCATGATCAGCGCCTGGTACGGGTCGCGGTACGGCAGGTCGGTCGGGCGCTCGGCCCATTCCTTGGCGAGCACTTCTTCAAGGCGGGCATAGGCTTGCTGGAGGAACTCGACATCGGTCATGCCCCGCACGAAACGGTAGGTGTCGGGGAAAAAGCGACCCTCTGGGAACACCCCGGGATGCCCGAGTTTGTCCATCACCTCGGCATCGCTGAGGCCGTCGAGGGTCTGTTTGATTTTTTCATGCTTGGCCAACGCCGAGCGCACCTGGCGGAAGTTCCAGCCTTCGACCAGCGTCAGGCTGTACTGCACCACATCGCCACGACGCCAGACCTCGAACAGGTCGTGCACGGTCATACCCGGGGTCATGCGGTATTCGCCGGTGTGCAACGGCACGCCGGCCATGTTGAAGCGCCAGTAAAGCCGCAGCCAGAAGGCATCGTCCAGCAACCCCTGGTTTTCCATGCGGTAGAACATGCGATTGGGGTTGGTGCCGGTGGGCACGTCGAGCAGTTGTTCCTGACTGATGTGCAGGGGCTGCTCCAGTGCCGACTTCACCTTCCAGGCCGAAAAGCCCAGCAGCAGGCCTGCCAGAATCAATCCGGTCTCCAGCAGCACCAATAATTTACGTCTCACAAATCAGGCATCCAGTAACGTACGGGCAATGGCCTGCAGTTTACGGGTGAGTGGACCCGGCGGCCAGTTCAGCGATGCAAAAGCACGCACCGGCCAGACACCGTAGACGCTGTTGCAGACGAACACTTCATCGGCCTGCTCCAGGTCCTGCGGGGTCAGATCGGTAATGCGCAGCGCAATCCCGTCCCGTGCAGCCTGCTCGATGAGCGCTGCACGCATGACGCCGGCCACGCCACAGCGGCTGAGGTCGGCTGTCAGCAGCTCATTGCCGTGCACCATAAACAGATTGCTGTACACCCCTTCGATGATGCGACCGGAAACATCGCGCATCAATCCTTCGGCATGCTCGGCATCCTGCCACTCGGCGCGCGCCAGCACTTGCTCAAGACGATTGAGGTGCTTGAGGCCGGCCAGCAGCGGTTGTTCCGCCAGGCGCGTGGTACAGGGAAAAAGACGAACGCCCTGCTCAGCATGCGCTGCAGGGTACGCGGGCAAGGGACTGCCCTGGAGGATACGCCGTGGTGCCACGCCAGTCGCAGGCGCATAACCGCGCTGGCTGTCACCACGGACCAGTATCAGCTTGAGTACGCCGCCACCCAGCGCACTGGCGTAACGGCACACCTCATCGCGAACCAGCAACAGGTCGGCGTCGATCGCCAGGCGTTGGCAGCCCAGCGCCAGGCGATCAAGGTGATACTCAAGCAGCGATGGCTTGCCAGCCCTGACCGCGATGGTCTCGAACAGACCGTCGCCGTAGGCCAGTGCACGGCTCTGCAGGTTCACTGCATCGGCCGGCACGCCATCGATCCAGCCGTGCATCAGTCGGCGAACCGGCGGAACACCAGCGAGCCGTTGGTGCCGCCAAAGCCGAAGGAGTTGGACAACACGACGTCGATCGGCATGTTGCGCGCCTCATGCGGCACAAAGTCCAGGTCGCAACCGGTGTCCGGTTCATCGAGGTTGATGGTCGGCGGTGCTACCTGGCCATTGATCGACAGCACGCTGAAGATCGCTTCGACTGCACCGGCGGCGCCCAGCAGATGGCCGGTCATCGACTTGGTCGAACTGACTGCCAGCGTGTAGGCATGCTCACCGAACACCGACTTGATCGCCGAGGCTTCGGCCAGGTCGCCAGCAGGCGTCGAGGTGCCGTGCGCGTTGATGTAGTTGACCTGGTCGGGGTTCAAACGCGCGTCACGCAGGGCATTGACCATGCAGCGCGCCGCACCGCTACCGTCTTCAGGTGGCGAGGTCATGTGGTACGCATCGCCGCTCATGCCAAAACCTACCAGCTCGGCATAGATGGTCGCACCACGGGCCTTGGCATGCTCAAGCTCTTCGAGCACCAGTGCACCGGCACCGTCGGACAGCACAAAACCGTCACGGCCCTTGTCCCACGGACGGCTGGCCCGGGTCGGGTCGTCGTTGCGGGTCGACAGCGCGCGCGAAGCGCCGAAGCCGCCCATGCCCAGACCGCAGGCCGCCATTTCTGCACCGCCGGCGATCATTACGTCGGCTTCGCCAAAGGCAATGTTGCGTGCCGCCATACCGATACAGTGGGTACCGGTGGTGCAAGCCGTGGCGATGGCGTAGTTAGGTCCCTGTACACCCAGGTGGATCGACAGGAAACCGGAAATCATGTTGATGATCGAACCCGGCACGAAGAACGGCGAAATGCGCCGCGGGCCTTGCTCGTGCAAAGTCCGGCTGGTTTCTTCGATATTGGTCAGGCCACCGATACCCGAGCCCATGGCAACGCCGATGCGCTCGCGGTTGGCGTCGGTTACTTCCAGGCCAGCGTTGCGCACTGCCTGAAAACCGGCTGCCAGGCCGTACTGAATGAACAGATCGAGCTTGCGGGCTTCCTTGACCGACAGGTACTGCTCAACCTCGAAGCCCTTTACCGAGCCGCCAAAACGGGTGGAGTAGGCAGACAGGTCCGTATGTTCAATCAGACCTATGCCACTGCGGCCAGCCAGAATGCCCTGCCAACTGCTCGGTACATCCGTACCCAGTGGCGACAGCATACCCATACCGGTGACCACGACGCGTCTACGCGACACAGCACTCTCCTTATTCACATTGACTACATGTCTTGTAAAGAAAAAACCGCACGCCAGTTAAGGCAGTGCGGTTTTTCCATGACAAGAAGCGACGACTACAACGTCTTAGGCCTGGTGGCTGGTGACGTAGTCGATAGCAGCTTGAACAGTAGTGATCTTCTCGGCTTCTTCGTCAGGGATTTCGGTCTCGAATTCCTCTTCCAGAGCCATCACCAGCTCAACGGTGTCAAGGGAATCGGCACCCAGATCTTCGACGAAGGAAGCAGTGTTCACTACTTCTTCTTCTTTAACGCCCAGTTGCTCGGCGACGATTTTCTTGACGCGTTCTTCGATGGTGCTCATACCTTGTTTTCACTCCTAATGGACATATGTCAGGCGGCTGGCCGGTGTGTAAGTGTATAGAAAGACGTCTGCTTTTCAAGCGCAACACGCCTCGCCAGACCACACCTGCCAACCGACTAGAATCTGGTTGCAGCTTTATAACGGATTTTAGACAGCTCGTATGACATTTTTTTGAAGCAATCCGTCACATTAGATTTACATATACATGCCGCCGTTGACCGGAATCGTTGCCCCAGTCACATAACCCGCACCTTCAGAGGCCAGGAAAGCCACCACATTGGCGATCTCCTGAGCCTGACCCAGACGCCCCAGCGGGATCTGGGTCTGCAGCGCTTCGCGCTGAGCTTCAGGCAGTTCGCGGGTCATGTCGGTGTCGATAAAGCCCGGGGTCACCGAGTTCACGGTGATTGCACGGGAGCCTACTTCACGCGCCAGGGCACGGCTGAAACCTTCGAGGCCCGCCTTGGCTGCTGCGTAGTTGACCTGCCCGGCGTTACCCATGGCACCCACTACCGAACCGATGCTGATGATACGACCCCAGCGTGCCTTGGTCATGCCGCGCAACACACCCTTGGACAGACGGTAGAGGCTGTTGAGGTTGGTATCGATGACATCGAACCACTCATCATCCTTCATGCGCATCATCAGGTTGTCACGGGTGATACCGGCGTTGTTGACCAGAATGGTCGGCGCACCGAATTGCTCCTGGATCGCAGCCAGGGTCGCGCTCACCGACTCGTCGCTGGTCACGTTCAGCTCAAGGCCGGTACCGGTGATGCCGTGCTCCTTGAGGGTGGCAGCGATACGCTCGGCGCCGGAGGCGGAGGTCGCCGTACCGATCACGGTAGCGCCCAGACGGCCCAGTTCCAGGGCGATGGCCTGGCCGATACCACGGCTGGCGCCGGTAACCAGTGCAACTTTACCTTGCAGGCTCATGCAAGCTTCTCCTAAATCAGGCCAGCGCCGCGCGGGTGGCGGCGAAAGCATCTGGGGTGTTGAGGTTGTAGGTGGTGACGCCTTCGGCGCAACGCTTGTTCAGGCCCGCCAGGACCTTGCCCGGGCCGCACTCGACCAGATTGACCGGACCATTGGCGGCCAGGGTCTGTACGCATTCAACCCAGCGAACCGGCTTGTACAGCTGCTCGAGCAGGTCGCGCTTGAGGGTGTCGAGGTCGGCAGCAACAGCTGCGCTGACGTTTTGCACCAGCGGGATCTGCGGGGCTTGCCAGTCGATGGCATTGACCGACTCGGCAAAGCGCTCGGCGGCAGGACGCATCAGCTCGCAGTGCGATGGCACACTGACCGGCAGCGGCAGTGCGCGCTTGGCACCGGCCGCCTTGCAGGCTTCCATGGCACGCTCGACGGCTGCCTTGGCACCGGCGATCACGACCTGACCCGGCGAGTTGAAGTTTACGGCGCTGACGACTTCGCCCTGAGCCGATTCGGCGCAGATACGCACGACTTCAGCATCGTCCAGGCCGAGGATCGCCGCCATGGCGCCCTGCCCGGCCGGCACCGCTTCCTGCATGAGTTCGCCACGGCGCTTTACCAGCTTGACGGCGTCACTCAGGCTCAGGCTGCCAGCGGCAACCAGTGCGCTGTACTCGCCCAAGCTGTGACCGGAAACGAACGCCGGACGCGCACCGCCCTCTGCCAGCCACAGACGCCACAAGGCGATCGAGGCGGTAAGGATGGCCGGCTGGGTTTTGTCGGTTTGATTGAGTTGCTCTTCCGGCCCCTGCTGGGTCAGCGCCCAGAGGTCATAGCCCAGGGCATCGGAGGCTTCCTTGAAGGTATCAATGACCAGCGGATACTGGGCGCCCAGCTCGGCGAGCATGCCGAGGGACTGCGAACCTTGACCGGGAAAGACGAATGCGAGGGATGCAGACATTGAACAAGCCCCTAATGATCTTGTCGTCGGAAATGAAGCGCCCAGCACCTGGCTGAGCACAAGAAACTGAAGACTTGGATGATAACGCGGACCAAGCGGTCACATTTAACCACTTCCTCGCCGATATGCCTAAAGCAACAAGTCTTCCAGTCGCCCGTGCAGGCGCTCCGGCAGGTTCTCCTGGATTTCGATCAAAGCGCGCTGGATGGCGCTCTGAAAACCCTGCACACCCGCAGAACCATGGCTCTTGATAACGATCCCCTGCAGGCCGAGGAAACTCGCACCGTTATGCCGTGCCGGCGCAAGATCTGCCTGCAGGCGCTTGAGCAGCGGCATGGCCATGGCACCGGCCAGGCGCGCCGCCACGCCACCCTTGAACAGCGCCTCGATGCGCGCGCCGATCATGGTCGCCAGCCCTTCGCTGGATTTGAGCAGGATGTTGCCGACAAAACCGTCGCACACCACCACATCCGCCTCGCCGCGGTACAAGCCATCGCCCTCGACAAAACCGATGTAGTTAAGGCCACGTGCATTTTGCAGCAGACTGGCCGCCAGCTTGACCTGCTGGTTACCCTTGATGTCTTCGGTACCGACATTCAGCAGCGCCACGCGTGGCCGGGAAATCCCCAAGGCCTGAGCGGCCACCGAGCCCATCACGGCAAACTGGAAGAGGTTTTCTGCACTGCAGTCGACGTTCGCCCCCAGGTCAAGCAACTGGCAATAGCCGGCCTGCGTGGGAATGGCCGCAACCATTGCCGGGCGATCGATACCGGGCAAGGTTTTCAATACATAGCGCGACAGCGCCATCAGCGCCCCGGTGTTGCCAGCGCTCACGCAGGCCTGAACCTTGCCATCACGCAATAGTTCGAGCGCCACGCGCATTGACGAATCGGGCTTGCCGCGCAATGCCTGGGACGGCCGCTCGTCCATGCCGATCACTTCGCTTGCCGCAACAATCTGCAGGCGCGCGCGATCCGCTGCCGACTGGCCAGCGATGAGATCTTCAAGGAGGGAGGGTTGACCGACGAGGGTCAGGTGCAGCGAGGGAGTAGCCGATAGGCAAGCAATACTTGCCTGAACAATGCTGCGGGGACCGAAGTCCCCGCCCATTGCGTCAATCGCGATGATCTGAGCGGACAAGGATTACTCGTCAGCGCCCTTGTCGATCACTTTACGACCACGGTATACGCCTTCTGGCGATACGTGGTGACGCAGGTGTACTTCACCGGTGGTTTTCTCTACGGACAGAGCGTTTTCCGAGAGGGCGTCGTGCGAACGGCGCATGTCACGGGCAGAGCGGGATTTTTTGTTCTGCTGAACAGCCATAATTGATTAACTCCTAAACGTTTGGGTCACGCTTTAACTGCGCCAATACACTGAACGGGTTGGACCGTGTTACCTCGTCCTTGCTCGGTTCGGGCTCATCGGCGCCCGCCGGCTGCTGGCATTCTTCCGGATGATGAGCAGGCACGATGGGCAGGGCGAGCAAAAGCTCCTCCTCGACCAAGGCCTGCAGATCCAAAGGATCTTCGCCCAGTTCCAGCACGTCATAACCTTTCGGCAACGACTGGGTATTCGCACCCTCCTTCACCACAGCGTATGTACATTCGCTATGGATCGGCAGGGTGACCAGCTCAAGACAACGCTGGCAAACCATCTTGACCTCGACGCTCAGGTCGGTGTGGATAACCACAGCCTTCTGCTCGTCTCGCTCAAAATCGAATTTAGCCTGCACCGTACCGACAGTGTCGGAAAGCGGGTCGCAGAGTCTCTCCAAATCGGCGAGTTGCAGCGTTCCTTCGAGAGAAACACCACGATCGGCCAATTTGCGCGGGTCAACGTGAGGTGGAATCGGGTCATTCAACATAGGCGCAGCATTCTAGGGATGACCCCCGCCCCTGTCAAAGGAAATTCGGCTCCGTTCAGCATGTTAGAATCGTTTCACCTGCCCAGGAGTTTATCATGCTGCCTTTATTACTGGCTTCCAGCTCGCCTTACCGGCGCGAATTGCTTGAGCGCTTGCGCCTTCCTTTCAGCTGGGCCTCCCCCGATATCGACGAACAGCGCCTGCCCGAAGAGCCTGCCCTTGACCTGGTCAAACGCCTGGCCCGCGAGAAAGCCCAGGCCCTGGCGGGCAGCCACCCCGCGCACCTGATCATCGGCTCCGACCAGGTGGCCGTGCTGGGCGAGCAGATCCTCGGCAAGCCACACACCTTTGAACGCGCCTGCGAGCAATTGCTGGCCGCCAGCGGCAATCACGTCACCTTTCTCACCGGCGTCGCCCTGCTCAACAGCCAGACCGGCCACTGCCAGGTCGACTGCATCCCCTTCACGGTCAACATGCGCGAGCTGGACTTGGCGCGCATCCAGCGCTACCTGCGCACCGAAACGCCTTACGATTGCGCCGGCAGCTTCAAAGCCGAAGGCCTCGGCGTGAGCCTGTTCCAGAGCACCCACGGCGTCGATGCCACCAGCCTGGTCGGCCTGCCGCTGATCCGCCTGATCGACATGCTGCTGGCCGAAGGCGTTGACCTGCCCTGACCCATAAAAAAACCGGCCTCGACGGGCCGGTTTATTAGCTGACAGAACCTTCAGCGCAGCGATGGCCCCTGAAAGCCCATCCACATTGCCATGCGCTCGGCAATGCTGGTACCCAGACGCTTGGAGAAGCGATCGAACGGCGACTCTTCAACGGTAAAGTCCACCAGTTCCTTCTCACCCACCACCTCACGTGCCACGTAGCCTGCACTGCCCAGGCCATCCACCAGGCCCAGCGCCAATGCCTGCTCGCCCGACCAGATCAAACCACTGAACAGCTCAGGGTGCTCTTTGTCTTTGAGGCGCTCACCACGTCCCTGCTTGACGCTGGCAATGAACTGCTTGTGCGTGGTCTCCAGCACACCCTGCCAGAACGCGGTCTCTTCAGGCTTTTGCGGCTGGAACGGGTCCAGGAACGCCTTGTGCTCGCCCGCCGTGTAGGTACGGCGCTCGACACCCAGCTTCTCCATGGTACCGACAAAGCCATAACCGGCCGCGGTCACACCGATCGAGCCGACCAGGCTCGCCTTGTCGGCATAGATCTGGTCTGCGGCACTGGCGATGTAATAGGCGCCGGAAGCTCCGAGATCGCTGATCACGGCGTACAGCTTGATGGCCGGATATTCCGCGCGCAGGCGGCGAATTTCATCGTAGATGTAACCCGATTGCACCGGACTGCCACCCGGGCTGTTGATGCGCAGGATCACCGCCTTGGTTTTCGAGTCTTTGAAAGCGTCGCGCAAGCCACTGATGATGTTGTCGGCACTGGCCGGCTCCTGATCGGCAATCATCCCGCGCACTTCGACCACCGCGGTGTGACTGACGCTGCGAGACGCCGCCTTGTCCATGCTCATCAACGGGCTGAACAGCGCGAGAATGCCAAACAGGTACGCAAAGGTCAGCAGCTTGAAGAAAATCCCCCAACGCCGCGCACGACGCTGCTCCTGCACACCCGCCAGCAAGGTCTTTTCCAGCAACTTCCAGCTTTTGCGCTCTTCGTTGCCTTCACTTTCGTCGGCGCTGGGCGCCTTCCACTCGTCAGCCATGCTCACCTACCCTGGAATCACAGGCGAGCGATTCAGCCACGCCTGCAAATGTGAAAAATGCTCGATACAGACCTGCGGCCCGAACGCGCTCAACGCTTGCAGCGACATCGCCCCGTAACCGACAGCGACCGAGTGCATGCCTGCATTGCTGGCCATCACCAAATCGAACGACGAGTCACCCACCATCAACGCACGCTCAGGCGCTACCTGGCAATGCGCAAGGATCTCTTCAAGCATCTGCGGATGCGGCTTGCCGCGACTTTCATCGGCAGCCCGGGTGATATCGAAATAATCCTCCCAGCCATTGGCCCGCAATACGCGATCCAGACCACGACGCGCTTTGCCAGTGGCCACTGCCAGACGATAGCCCTGGGCACGAAACGCCTCAAGCGACTCCACCACGCTATCGAACAAGGGTGATGGCTGCTCATCCAGCGCCATGTACACATCAGCATAGTGCTGACGGAACACCGCCACTTGCTCGGCATCCAGGTGTGGATACAGCGTGGCGATCGCCTCGGACAACGCCAGGCCAATTATACCCTTGACCGCCTCGTCATCACTGACCGCATGGCCGGCGCGCCCGGCAGCCAGGCGCATGGCTTCGACAATGCGCCCGATGGAATCGGCGAGGGTGCCATCCCAATCGAAAATCAGCAGATCGTAATCACGACGCACTCAAGCGCTCCACGGTTTTGGCCCACATTTCGTCGACCGGCGCCTCAAGCTTGAGCTCGCCACCGTCAGGCAACGGCACAGTCAGGGCGTAGGCATGCAGGAACAAGCGCTTGCCGCCGAGATCGCGAATTTCACGGGTGAAATCCTCATCGCCGTACTTGCTGTCGCCGGCAATGCAATGTCCGGCATGCAAGGCATGTACACGAATCTGGTGGGTACGACCGGTAATCGGGCGCGCCTCGACAATGGTGGCGAACTCGCCAAAGCGGCGCAGTACACGGAAGATCGTCAGCGCCTCCTTGCCTTCATCATTGACTTCGACCATGCGCTCGCCGGAGCGCAGGTTGCTCTTGAGCAACGGCGCATTGACCTGCTTCTTGGCGGTCGCCCAGTGGCCACGCACCAGCGCCATGTAGCGCTTGTCGACACCATCACCGCGCAAGGCAGCGTGCAGGTGGCGCAGCATGCTGCGTTTTTTCGCGATCATCAGCAGCCCGGAGGTGTCACGGTCCAGGCGATGGACCAGCTCCAGCTCCTTGGCATCCGGACGCATCTGACGAAAGGCCTCGATCACACCGAAATTCAGGCCGCTGCCGCCGTGCACGGCGATGCCGGCCGGTTTGTTCAGTACGATCAAGGCCTTGTCTTCGTAGACGATGGCGGCCTCAAGCCGCTGAAGCAAACCCTGGGCCACTGGCACAGGTTCATCGCGTTCCGGCAGACGAACGGGCGGCACGCGCACGATGTCACCCGCCTGCAATTTGTATTCGGGCTTGATCCGCCCCTTGTTCACCCGCACTTCGCCTTTACGCAAAATCCGGTAAATCAAGGTCTTGGGAACACCCTTGAGTGCAGTGATGAGGAAATTATCGATTCGTTGGCCGGCAAGTTCCGGCGCGACCTCGATCAGCTGGACGCCGGAGGTCGGAGGGGCATTAGTCGTCATTTGCCAATCATAACAATTTTTTATGGATTTGAAGCACTTAATGATTGCTGCTATAGTCGCGAACGCCGCCAAAAGCGGCTGGCCAGCGGAATCACGGCTTCTAGCCGGCCCTGACCGACGCAAATCTCGAGGACGCGAGGCCGTCCGACGGGGCTTTTGCCAGTTTACAGAAATGCCTGGAATCGCCACCAGCGCCGTGCAGAGAAGACCGATAAAAAACTACAAGAGCGGTGTTTTGCCCTCCCCCACGTTTTTTTTCGATGCCCACTCTGTCAGTGCCGTCAATTTCACGCAGTCAGGCGAAGGCTTCGGAAATACCAGCCTTGGACATAAAAGGCGCGGGCTCCCGTATTGGAGCTGGCGATAAATGCAACCCGTTGCGGATTCAGCGCGCGGCAGCACCCGAATTATCAGGGATACGTGTAGGGTGGAGATGCACAACCGTCGGACCGTGTAGTACTGCGTCCAGTCCACAGGCCTTTTGGCCAGGCGACCGGACCCGGTCTTGATCAAGATGCCCCTGGGGCGTCCACGGCCGAAGGCTGATTCCTCCTCCTGACTGAGTGCATTTGACACCACAGCAAGCAGGACGCGTCGTCGCGACTTCGGCAGTACTGGGTTACCAGTCTGGCTCGAATGTCGCTGGACACGGGGGTGGCCCGCCACCCCTTGCGCACCTGACACCGACCGTGAGAAGTCGTGTGTGCCGAACGCCGTTTCCGGCAGCCCGGAAACCGACGGTATTACATGAAAAGAATGCTGATTAACGCGACTCAACCCGAAGAGTTGCGTGTAGCTCTGGTAGACGGCCAACGTCTCTACGACCTGGACATCGAGTCCGGTGCGCGCGAGCAGAAGAAGGCCAACATCTACAAAGGCCGGATCACCCGGATCGAACCCAGCCTCGAAGCCGCCTTCGTCGACTTCGGCTCCGAACGTCACGGCTTTCTGCCGCTGAAAGAAATTTCCCGCGAATACTTCAAGAAGTCCCCGGAAGGCCGGGTGAACATCAAGGAAGTGCTCAGCGAAGGCCAGGAAGTCATCGTCCAGGTCGAGAAAGAAGAGCGTGGCAACAAGGGCGCCGCCCTGACCACCTTCATCAGCCTGGCCGGTCGTTACCTGGTCCTGATGCCGAACAACCCCCGTGCCGGTGGTATTTCCCGCCGCATCGAAGGCGAAGAGCGCAACGAACTGCGCGAAGCCCTGAACGGCCTGGTTGCACCTGCCGACATGGGCCTGATCGTGCGCACTGCCGGCCTAGGCCGCAGCAGTGAAGAAATGCAGTGGGACCTGGATTACCTGCTGCAACTCTGGACCGCGATCAAAGAAGCCTCCCAGGACCGCGCCGCGCCTTTCCTGATCTACCAGGAAAGCAACGTCATCATCCGCGCGATCCGCGACTACCTGCGCCAGGACATCGGCGAAGTGCTGATCGACAGCATCGACGCCCAGGAAGAAGCCCTGACCTTCATCCGCCAGGTGATGCCGCAGTACGCCAGCAAGATCAAGCTGTATGAAGACAGCGTTCCGCTGTTCAACCGTTTCCAGATCGAAAGCCAGATCGAAACCGCCTTCCAGCGCGTGGTCGACCTGCCGTCCGGCGGCTCGATCGTCATCGACCCGACTGAAGCCCTGGTGTCCATCGACATCAACTCGGCGCGCGCCACCAAAGGCAGCGACATCGAGGAAACCGCCCTGCAGACCAACCTGGAAGCGGCTGAGGAAATCGCCCGCCAACTGCGTCTGCGTGACATCGGCGGCCTGATCGTCATCGACTTCATCGACATGACCCCGGCCAAGAACCAGCGCGCTGTCGAAGAAAAGGTACGCGAGTGCCTGGAAGCCGACCGTGCCCGCGTCCAGGTCGGTCGCATCTCGCGCTTCGGCCTGCTGGAAATGTCCCGTCAGCGCCTGCGCCCTTCCCTGGGTGAAAGCAGCGGCATCGTTTGCCCACGCTGCAGCGGCACCGGCATCATTCGTGACGTCGAGTCCCTGTCGCTGGCGATCCTGCGCCTGATCGAAGAAGAAGCCCTGAAGGACCGCACCGCCGAAGTTCGCGCCCAGGTGCCGATCCCGGTGGCCGCGTTCCTGCTCAACGAAAAGCGCAACTCGATCACCAAGATCGAACTGCGTACCCGGGCCCGTATCGTCATTCTGCCGAACGACCACCTGGAAACCCCGCATTTCGAAGTCCAGCGCCTGCGCGACGACAGCCCGGAAGCCCTGCGCGGCCCGTCCAGCTACGAAATCGCTGCCGCCGAGACCGAAGAAGTCCAGCCGACTGCCGCCACCCGCACCCTGGTTCGCCAGGAAGCCGCGGTCAAGACTGCTCCGGCTCGCGCCAACGCCCCGGTGCCGACCGCACCCGAGCAGCCGGCCGCCCCGGTGCACGTCGCACCTGAGCCAAGCCTGTTCAAAGGCCTGGTGAAGTCGCTGGTCAGCCTGTTCGCCGGCAAGGAAGAACCTGCAGCCGCCCCGGTGGTTGCCGAGAAGCCAGCCACCGAGCGTTCGCAGCGCAACGAAGAGCGCCGCAACGGTCGTCAGCAGAGCCGCAACCGCAATGGCCGTCGCGATGAAGAGCGCAAGCCACGCGAAGAGCGTGCCCCGCGTGAAGAGCGTCAGCCACGCGAAGCTCGCGAAGAGACCCAGGCCCGCGAAGAGCGCGCGCCACGTCAGCCGCGTGAAGAGCGTCAGCCGCGTGCGCCACGTGAAGACCGTCGCGCCACCCGCGAAGAGCGTCCGGTGCGTGAACTGCGCGAACCACTGGATGCCGCTGCCCCGGCCGTGCGTGAAGAGCGTCCTGAGCGTGCCCCACGCGAAGAACGTCAGCCACGCGAAGAGCGTGCACCGCGTGAAGAGCGCGCCCCACGTGAAGAACGTGCACCGCGCGAAGAGCGTGCGCCGCGTGAAGAACGCGCCCCACGTGAAGAGCGTCAGCCACGTGCGCCACGCGAAGAGCGTCAGCCTCGCCCTGCAGCCGAAGTAGCTGCAGAAGCTGCAGAAGAGCAACTGCCGAACGAAGAGCTGCTGCAGGACGATAACCAGGAAGGTGCAGAGGGCGAACGCCCACGCCGCCGCTCCCGTGGTCAGCGTCGTCGCAGCAACCGCCGCGAGCGTCAGCGTGATGCCAACGGTGATGTCGTTGAAGGTTCTGAAGACGGTGCAGAAGATGGCGCCGAGCCGTCGGCCGCCGAACTGGCAGCCGGCCTGGCCGTTACCGCTGCGGTGGCGACCAGCAACATCAGCGCTGAAGCCGAAGCTCAAGCCAACGTTCAGGCTCAACGCGCTACCGCTGCCGTTGAAGAAGCTGCCCCGGTAGCCGCTCAGGAAGCGACTGAAGTCGTTGTTGCTCAGGCTGCTGAAGTAGTCGAAGCACCGGCCGTTACCGAAGTAACTGAAACCACCGTGGTCGAGACTGTTGCAGTCGAAACCCCAGCGCCTGCAGCTGTCGAAGAAGTGGCAATCGCCCCTGTGGTCGAACAGCCTGTCGTCGAACCTGTAGCCGTGATTGAACCGAGCATCGAGCCGGTTGCCGAAGTGGCACCTCAGCCCGTAGCAGAAGCGCCTGTCGAAGCACCAGCTGAAGCCGTCGTGATCGCCGAGCCTGTTGTTGAAGCACCTCGCGAGCCGGAAGCCGTTCAGGCACCTGTCGTTGAAGCCGAGGCCGCCAAGGTCGTCGAAGCTGCACCGGCTATCGTCGAGCAGGCCCCTGCTGCCGAGCCGGTTGTAGAGCCAGCTCCGGCTGTCATGCTGCCGAACGGTCGCGCGCCTAACGACCCGCGTGAAGTGCGTCGTCGTAAGCGTGAAGCCGAAGCAGCTGCTGCAGCGGCTGCCGCAGTAAGCGCTGAAGCCGTGGAATCGGAAGAAGAGCAAAAGCCGCTCGTCTGACATTCCAGGCAATAAAAAGCCCCGCCAGGTAACTGGCGGGGCTTTTTTTATGCCGGAACAGTAACAACGGTCGGCACTGTGATCTGTAGGAGCCAGGCTTGCCGGCGAACCAGGCGCCGCGGTGCACCTGCTACACCGCGTTATCGTTCTTCGCGGGCAAGTCGGAGCGCCGCCCGCTCGCTCCTACACACCCTGCCTCAGTACAGATTCGGCTCCATCTCCAGCCTGACATCAAAGCGCTCAAGAATGTCAGCCTGGATTTTCTGCGCCAGCTGATGCAACTGCAGACCGCTGGCCTGGCCATAATTCACCAGCACCAATGACTGCAAACGGTGCACACCGGCATCGCCTTCGCGATGCCCTTTCCAGCCCGCCTGCTCGATTAGCCAGCCCGCAGCCAGCTTCACCTGACCATCGGCCTGTGGATAAGCCACCAACCCCGGATACTGCAGACGAATCCTGTCGGCCAGCACTGCAGCGACCACCGGGTTCTTGAAGAAGCTCCCGGCGTTACCCAGCTCGACCGGATCCGGCAGTTTCTCGCGACGAATGCTGCAAATCGCATCACTGACATTCTGCGCCGTCGGTTGACCAATGCCCTGCTCGCTCAGGCGCTGACGCACTGGCCCGTAGTCCAGGTGCGCCTGCATGACGTGGCTCAAGGCAAAACGCACGCGCAGGATCAACCAGCGCCCGGGGTGCTGCTTGAACACACTGTCGCGGTAGGCGAACTGGCATTCCTCGAGGGTGAACTCACGCAGCTCACCGGTCTGGCGATCCAGCGCAGTCAGCCCGGCAAACACATCCTTTATCTCGACCCCGTAGGCACCGATGTTCTGCATCGGCGCAGCGCCGACGGTACCGGGAATCAGGCTGAGGTTTTCCAGGCCCGCCAGGCCCTGGGCCAGGCTCCACTGGACAAAAGGATGCCAGGGCTCGCCCGCCTCGGCTTCAACAATCACCCGCTGGCCGTCATCCGCCAGAATGCGCACACCACGACTGGCCATGCGCATCACCAGTGCCTGTACATCCGCGGTCAACAGCAGATTGCTGCCACCGCCGATGACCAGCACCGGTACTTGCCGGTGCTTGGCGTCGGCCAGTGCCTGGCGCACTTCGACATCATTGTGCACATCGGTGAAATACCGCGCCGCGACATCAATGCCAAAGGTGTTGTACGGCTTGAGCGATACCTGCTCCTGCCACTGACCGCTCATAGACGACCCTTGAGTTCGATGACCAATTGCCGGCAGGCCGCTTCGATCAGGTCAAGCACCTGCTCGAAACCCTGCTCACCGCCGTAGTAAGGATCCGGCACTTCGTCCAGTGCGCCCTGGTAACGGCGCAGAAACAGGTCAAGCTCGGCTTTTGCCCCGGCAGGCTGCAGAGCCCGCAGATGACCAAGGTTGCTCTTGTCCATCGCCAGGATCAGGTCGTAGTCATTGAAGTGACCGGCCTTGACCTGTTGCGCGCGTTGCTGCGACAGGTCATAACCGCGCAATTGCGCAGCACGGCGAGTGCGGCTGTCTGGCTGCTTGCCGACATGCCAGTCACCGGTGCCGGCCGAGGCCACTTCGATCTGCTCACCCAGGCCTTCGGCCTCAAGCTGATGGCGCAGCACGCCCTCAGCGGTAGGTGAGCGGCAGATGTTACCCAGGCATACAAACAGAACCCGCATCAAGCCTCCAGAATGCGCCGAACGCGCTCCAGGTCTTGCGGCGTATCAACGCCCACAGGCGGCGCCTCGATGGCATCAGCGACATGGATACGCACGCCGTGCCAGAGTGCACGCAGCTGCTCAAGCGATTCGGTGCGCTCCAGCCAGCACGGCCCCCAACCCACGAAATCCTGAAGAAAACCTGCACGGTACGCGTACATGCCGATATGACGACGATAAGGCACGCCGTCAGGCAGGCGGTCCTGGCTGTGGGCAAATGCATCGCGTGCCCAGGGCAGCGGTGCACGGCTGAAGGTCAATGCCAGGCCGTTACAGTCGCTGACCACCTTGACCGCATTGGGATTGAACACCGCCGTCACGTCGTGGATCGGCTCGGCCAGGGTAGCGATGCCCGCTTCAGGGTGGGCGGCCAGGTTGGCCGCGACCTGGTCAATGATGACCGGCGGAATCAGCGGCTCGTCGCCCTGGACATTGACCACGATCGCGTCGGCGGCAAGACCGAGCTTGACCGCCACTTCAGCCAGACGGTCGGTACCCGAGTCATGGTCTGCGCGGGTCATCAGCACTTCAGCACCGAAGGCCTCGCAGGCCTGGTAGATACCGGCGTCATCGGTGGCAATCACCACACGGCTGGCGCTGCTTTTACGGGCCTGTTCCCAGACAAGCTGGATCATCGGCTTGCCGGCGATAGGCAGTAACGGCTTGCCCGGCAGCCGGGTGGACGCCAGGCGTGCCGGAATCACCACGGTAAAGGTCAGGCTCATTTATCCAGACGCTCTTCATCAGTCAGGGTACGGGCCTCGCTTTCCAGCATGACCGGGATACCGTCGCGAATCGGATAGGCCAGGCCAGCGCCTTTGCTGATCAGCTCAGTCTTGTCGGCACTGAGTTTGAGTGGGCCTTTGGTGATCGGGCAGGCCAGGATATCGAGCAGTTTGGTGTCCATGAAAATTCCTCAGGCCAGTGGCCGGAACTAGAAACGAATCAGGAAAGCCGCGAGCCGGGCAGCAAGCGTTCCAGCTGGGCGTCGAACCAGGCCTGAAAGGCCGGTGACGGCTCAGCATCGACCGCAAGGTACCACCAGTCGTCAGCAGCGAAGGCGCGGCATTTGACCGCGTCCTTCTCGGTCATGATCAATGGCAGCGCAGGGCTGAAGCCCAGGGCTTGAGCGCTGTACTCGGCATGATCGGCAAAAGGGTGTGGCACAGGCTGCCAGTTTAGCCCCTGCAGGGTATTGAAGAAACGTTGCGGATTGCCGATACCGGCAACCGCATGCACCGCCTGCCCGGCCGGAAAACGCTCAAGCCCGGCACGCTCGCCCGTGCGCAGATTGACCAGCGCCGTAGGCTTGAGGACAAAACCGTAGCCGTCATCGCGGTCCGTCATCGCGCCGTTGTAGAGCATTGCATCTACAGCCTGCAAACGCTCAACCGGCTCGCGCAACGGCCCGGCAGGCAAGCAGCGGCGATTGCCCAGGCCGCGGGCGGCATCGATCAACACCAGCTCCAGGTCACGGGCCAGACGGTAGTGCTGCATGCCATCGTCGCAAAGTATCAGGTCCAGGGTCTCAGTGGCCAACAACGCCTGAACGGCACGGGAGCGGTCGGGGTCGATCACCAGCGGCACATCGCTGCGCTGCACGATCAACAGCGGCTCATCACCCGCCTGGGCAGCGCTCTGGTCAGCACGCACCCGCCAGGGCAGTTGCGGCGGCTTGGCGCCGTAGCCGCGGCTGACTACGCCGACACGCAAGCCTTGTCGGCGACAATGTTCGATCATCCACAGGATCATCGGCGTTTTGCCGGTGCCACCGACGGTGATGTTACCGACCACGATTACCGGTACCGGCGCGCGATAGCTGGGCTGCTCGCCGCTGAGAAATCGCGCGCGTTTGCGCTGCACCACATGGCGATACAGCGACTCCAGCGGACGCAGCAGGGCCAGGGCCGGATGCCCGTTGTACCAGGCATTGAGCAAACGATCGGCCAAGCCCATCAAGGCGTCCCCTGCGCCGCCTCGACCGTGGTCATGCGCAAGTGGCTGAAACCGAGCTTGCCGGCTGCATCCATGGCAGTCACCACCGCCTGGTGCGGGGTCTTGCCGTCGGCACTGATCGACAACGGCAGTTTGGTGTCACCGGCAGATTCTTTCTGCAGGGCTTCGATCAGGGTCGCCAGATCGCTCTTGGGCAGCAGGTGATTGTTGACCGAGTAAACGCCATCGGCACTGATGGTGATGTCGAGCTGCTTGGCTTCGTTATCGGGCGCCGGTGCGCCGCTGACAGACTCCGGCAACTCTACGCGCAACTGGGTCTCGCGGGTGAAGGTGGTGGTCACCACGAAAAACAGCAGCAGAATGAACACCACGTCAATCAGCGACGCCAGGTTGATATCAACGTTTTCCCGTTGCTTGCGTCGGAATTTCACGCCTTGCCCCCGGCCAGGTCGACATCACGATCGCCCTGGACCACTTCAACCAGTTTGATCGCCTCTTGCTCCATGCCCACTACCAGTTCGTCGATACGACGCTGCAGAAAGCGGTGGAAGAACACCGACGGAATACCCACCATCAGGCCCGCAGCGGTGGTGATCAGCGCCTTGGAGATACCCCCGGCGAGCACGGCGGCATTGGTCGTCATGCCGGTGCCCATGAACGCGCTGAAAATATCGATCATGCCCAGCACGGTACCGAGCAAACCGAGCAGCGGGGCCATGGCGGCAATGGTGCCCAGCGCATTTATATAGCGTTCCAGCTCATGGATGACGCGGGCGGCCGCCTCTTCGATGCACTCTTTCATGATCTCGCGACCATGACGGGAGTTGGCCAGGCCTGCGGCCAGGATCTCGCCCAGCGGCGAATCGGCGCGCAAAGCCTTGAGCTTGTCACTGGTGAGCTGCTTGTCTTTGATCCACATCCACACCTGGCCAAGCAGGTGCGGAGGGGTAACACGGCTGGCGCGCAAGGTCCAGAGACGCTCGGCGACGATAGCCATGGCGGCGATGGAACTCAGAATGATCGGCAGCATCATCCAACCACCGGACTTGACCAATTCCCACACAGTTAGCATCCCCTAGAAAAAGTCCGCCACTCTACCATATGCCCCATGCACGCTCATCTGCCGAAGGTCGTCAAACCGGCTCACGCCAGAAGCGCCGCTGGCTGCGCAACCCCTGTGGCTCGCCGAACGTCCCCAGTTGCAGGCGCAATGCGCCGTGTACGGCGCTGTCGAAGACCACAAAGCCACTGGTCCGGTAGCGCTGCATGACCTCGGCATGAGGGTGACCAAAGGCGTTGTGGCGCCCCCGGGAAATCAATACCCCGCGCGGCGCCGTGGCGGTCAGCAGGGCCTGGCTGGACGAGGTGCGGCTGCCATGGTGCGGGGCTTGCAGCCAATCGACCCGGGTAGCCTGCCAGTCGCGGACCCAGGCCCGTTCGCCTGCGGCATCGAGGTCGCCAGTGAGCAGCAACCGCTCACCGTTTGCCTCGACCAGCAGCACACAGGAGTCCTGGTTGCTGTCACGCGCGCCTGGCCATTGCCACAGCGAGAAGCTCACACCATCCCACTGCCAGCGATGGCCGCTGCTACAGGCTTGCGCCTGCAAGGCAACTGGAAGCTTCGCCGCCTCGCCCGCCTGTACCGCGCGCACCGGCATGCCGCGGGTAATCGCCAACGCCCCGCCTGCATGATCGGCGTCGGCATGGCTTAGCAGCATCAGATCAACCTGGCGAATGCCCAACTTGTACAGGGTTGGCAACACGACCCGCTCGCCCAGGTCATGGTCGCCCATTGCCGGCCCTGCGTCATACAGGAGCGTGTGTTCACGGGTACGCAGCACGAATGCCAGCCCTTGCCCGACATCCAGCTGCCAGACCTCAACCTGGCCGTACGGCACCCGCTCTCGCGGCGCAATGACGGCCAGCAACAGCAACGGCCAGCCCAGCACCCGCATGGGCAATCCCCGTGGCAACAACAGCAACAGCACGCCGACACACAGCAAGCCCCAGAGCGTCCAAGGCAGCGGTTGTGGTACCCAGGCCGGTTGCCAGTCGGCAAGCAGCCCGAGCAGGCGAAACAAGCCGTCAAGCAGCTCTCCTGCCAGCCAGAGCAATGGCGCACCGAGCATCGGCAGGGGCAACAACACCGTTCCCAGCAGCGCCAGTGGCAGCACCGCAAGGCTGATCCAGGGCACCGCAAACAGATTGGCCAGCGGCGCAGTAAGGCTCACCGGCAATCCCAGCGCCATCAGCACCGGCAACAAGCCCAGGGCAATCAACCACTGCGCCCGCCCCCAGGCCTGCCAGGCGCGCCAGGCGCCCAAACGACCGCTGAACGTGAACAGCAATACCGCCACTGCAGCGAACGACAACCAGAACCCCGGCAACAGGCTCGCCAGCGGTTCCCACAGCAACACCGCATTGAGCGCCAGCAACAGCGGCAGGCCTACGCCCAGGTGACGGAAACGCAAGCGCCAGAGCAGTACCACCGCCAACATCACGCAGGCACGCTGCACCGGCACCTGAAAGCCCGCCAACAAGCCGTAACCAAGCGCCGCCGCAAAGGCACAGCCACAGGCCCACGGTAGCCAGGGCAACGCGCGTGGCCAGGCGCCCAGGCGCGCCAACCCGGCAATCAACCCATACACCAGGCCGGCCAGCAGCCCGACATGCTGCCCGGAGATCACCAGCAAATGCACCGTGCCGGTAGCCTGCAGTGTTTGCCAGCTCTCACGGGCCAGCCCTGACCCATCACCCAGCACCAGGGCCAGCAACTCCGGCTCGCGGCCTTGCGCATCGATCGTCAGCAAGCGCTGGCGAACACCGTCACGCCAGGCGCCCTCAGCCGGCGCCAGCCGCTCCCCGGCCTTGATGGTGCCGGTCGCACCGATCCTGCGGGCCAACAACGCCGCCTCACGGTCCGGGCCATGCGGGTTGAGCAGCCCGTGGGGGCGCTTGAGGGTGACGGCCAGCCGCCAACGCTCGCCGCTGTTGACCTCGGGCCCGTTGAACCAGCTCAGCAGCAGTCGCTGTGGCAATTGTGCACGGCGTGACTGCGCGCCATCGAGTTCGAAGCGCACGGAACGACCGCTTTGCGCAGGCAAACCGACCACCCTGCCCTCCAGCCACAGCGTACGCCCGTCGAGTGAGGGCGCGAGACGATCATCCAGTGCCTGATGCGCCGACAGGCAGGCCCAACTGACACCCAGCAAGAACAGCCCCGGCAGGCGCGTGCGCCGCCAGGGCAGGCAAAACAGTCCGATAACCGCAGCCACGACGAGCCATCCGACCGATGGCAAAGCCGTAAGAACACTCAGGCACAACAGGCCCAGTGCCAGCGCCAACATCCCTGTGCGCATGGTTTGAAGCTCCAGAAGAAATTCACCCTCTGAGGCTTAGTTCAGTGCGCCGGGAAACTTGCTCAATAATTGTCACAAAGTCTGTAATGGGAGGCTTTTGGATTCCGTGCATACTTGCCCCCTTCACCCAGTCGAGAGCCTACATGCCGCGTCGTCTCTTCAAACGCTACATGCCCGACCCGACCAGCATCAGGGAACATAAATCCTTACGCTTTCTCGGCCGGCTTTTGCATGACCCGAACCTCTGGCACCTCAACCGCCACTCGGTTGCACGGGCGATGGCGGTCGGCCTGTTTGCGGCGTTCATTCCGATTCCGATGCAGATGCTGCTGGCTGCAAGCCTGGCGGTACTGGTGCGCGGCAACATGCCGATTGCCGTCAGCCTGGTGTGGCTGACCAACCCGTTCACCATGCCGCCGGTGTTCTATTGCACCTACCAGATGGGCGCCTGGCTGATGCAGGTACCGCCGCGCACCTTGCCCGAGGAGCTGACCTTCGAATGGATCACCGGCGAGCTGTCGACGCTCTGGCAACCCTTCCTGCTGGGTTCGGTGGTGTGCGGCGTGCTGCTGGGCGCCCTGGCCTACTGCCTGACCATGCTCTACTGGCGCTGGTGGGTAGGCCGGCAATGGCGCCGGCGCAAACAGAAGGTGTCAGGTACGCATTCCACGCCCACTGACCAGTAGGCGCACGCAACCCAAGTACAGCACCGCCGTGGCCACCAGCATGAAAGTGATGGCGACGCCGATACGGATGTCGGAGACCCCGAGGATGCCGTAACGGAACGAGTTGACCATGTGCAGCACCGGGTTGGCCAGCGACACGGTCTGCCAGAACGGCGGCAGCAGGTTGATCGAGTAGAACACCCCGCCCAGGTAGGTCAGCGGCGTCAACACGAAGGTCGGGATGATCGAGATGTCGTCGAAGTTGCGCGCAAACACCGCGTTGATGAAGCCCAGCAACGAGAAAATCGTCGCCGTCAGCAGCACCACCAGAATGGTCACGCCCAGGTGATGCACCTGCAGGTGGGTAAAGAACAGCGACAGGATCGTGACGATCACCCCCACTGCCAGCCCGCGCAACACACCGCCCAGGGTGTAGCCGATCAGGATGGTATGCGGTGATACCGGCGATACCATCAGTTCTTCGATCGAGCGCTGGAACTTGCTGCCGAAGAAACTCGAGACCACGTTGCCGTAGGAGTTGGTGATCACCGACATCATGATCAGCCCCGGCACGATGTACTCCATGTAGGTGAAGCCGCCCATGTCGCCAATCTGCCGGCCAATCAGGTTACCGAAGATCACGAAGTACAAGACCATGGTGATCGCTGGCGGCAGCAACGTCTGTGGCCAGATCCGGGTAAAGCGGCGTACTTCGCGATAAACGATGGTATTGAGGGCGACCAGGTTGGCGCGCAGTTCCGAACTCATATCGCCACCTTCGCCAGGTTTTTCTCCACCAGGGACACAAACAGCTCCTCGAGACGATTGCTCTTGTTGCGCAGGCTTTGCACTTCGATGTTCTGCAGGGCCAATTGGCCGAACAACGCGGTGACGCCGGCCTCCTTGTCGACTTGTACTTCCAGGGTATGCGGGCTGATCAGTTTGCAGGGATAGCCGAGCAGCGTCGGCGCCTGCGCCAGCTCCTGTTTGAGGTCGAGCAGGAAGGTTTCAACGTGCAGCGTACTGAGCAGCGCGCGCATGCTGGTGTTCTCGACAATGGTGCCATGGTCGATGATGCCAATGTGGCGGCACAGCTGTTCGGCTTCTTCCAGGTAATGGGTGGTGAGGATGATGGTGATGCCCTGCTCGTTCAGCTCGGTGAGAAAGCTCCACATCGAGCGGCGCAGTTCGATGTCCACACCTGCCGTCGGCTCATCGAGGATCAGCAGGCGCGGCTCGTGGATCAGCGCCCGGGCGATCATCAGGCGACGCTTCATGCCACCCGAGAGCGAACGCGACGGCACATCGCGCTTGTCCCACAGGCCGAGCTGGGTCAGGTACTTCTCGGCGCGCTCCTTGGCCACCTTGGCCGGGATACCGTAGTAGCCAGCCTGGGTAACGACGATGTCGAAGGTCTTTTCGAACTGGTTGAAGTTGAACTCCTGCGGCACCACACCGATGCTGCGCTTGAGCGCGGCCGGCTGACGATCGAGGTCGTTGCCGAAAATGCTCACCGTGCCACTGGTCTTGTTGACCAGGGTCGAGAGGATGCCGATGGTGGTCGACTTGCCGGCACCGTTGGGGCCGAGCAAGGCGAAGAAGTCACCTTCGGCGACATCCAGGTCGATACCCTTGAGGGCCTGGAAACCGTTGCCGTAGGTTTTGGTTAGCTGCCTTATGGACAGAGCAGAACTCATAGCGGGTCATGCACCAGAATGGAAGGTTCAGGACGCGGCCGGACAGGCCAGCCGCAGCGAATATGACCATGGTGCTTGCCCCGGCCATACAAGTACAGTCATGTGTATCGATAATAACTATCAGGTTGACCGAAAACTCAGGTCAGTGCGGTCATAACTGCCACCTGATACGCCTCGCGCTCCTGCAGGCGCTCGTACCAAGCGCGTAAATGGCGCATCTCCGGGCGCTCTATGGGCATTTCGAACCAGGCATAGGCGAAGCAACCCAAGGGAATGTCCCCCATACCCAGGTGCTTGCCGGAAAGGTACGGCCGCGTAGCCAGCGCCTGGTCGGCAATCGACAGCAACTGCGCGCAGGTTTTGTGCGCGGCATTGATCGCCACCCAGTCCTGCTGTTCCGGCGGAGTACGCAGCAGGCCCCAGAACAAGGGGCGAAACGGCGCAGCGAAGGACGAAGTTGTCCAGTCCATCCACTTGTCCGCTTCGGCACGTTTGCGCGGATCGCTGAGGTACCAGTGCGAATCCTTGCCGTACTGCGCGCACAGGTAGCGCACGATGGCATTCGACTCCCAGAGCACCAGGCCGTCGTCTTCGATCATCGGCACCAGGCCGTTGGGGTTCAACGCCCGGTATTCAGGCTCGTTGACCAGCCCAAAGGCCCCACCGGCATCGATCGACTCATACTCTAGCCCCAACTCCTGCGCGCACCACAGCGCTTTTCTGACATTGGTCGAATTCTTCCGGCCCCAGATCTTGAGCATGACGTCGTCCTGATGAATGTTTGGGCGCCCAGTCTACTCCAGGCCACCGTGCTGACAATCGCATACACCTCAAGACGAACTCCACGCCGCACAGCCTGTCACTGTTCAGACAGGCTGATCATTGCAGGCCGACTAAGCTCTATGGTTTGCACAACGCCCCGCTGTTTCACGGAGGAATGAATATGTTGCTGTTGTGGTTAGTGGTTCTGGTGATCGGTACGGCCTACCTGGCCCATCGACGCATCGCCGCCTTGCCGATGCTGGGCATCATCGCGGTGTATGTCCTGCTGATGGGCATTTTCAGTCGCGCCCCTGGCTGGTTGCTGACAATTTTCTGGCTGGTGCTGGCGGCCAAGGCTGCACTGTTGCTGCTGCCAGAGCTGCGGCGCAGGGTCTTCAGTGGCCCGCTGTTCGGTTGGTTCAAACGCACCTTGCCGCCCATGTCACAAACCGAACGCGAAGCGATCGATGCCGGCACCGTGTGGTGGGACGGTGAGCTGTTCAGCGGCCGCCCCGACTGGGACACCCTGCTGGGTTACGCCAAGCCTGAACTTACTGAAGAAGAACAGGCCTTCATCGACGGCCCCACCGAAACACTCTGTGCCATGGTCAGCGATTGGCAGATCGGCCAGGACCTCGACCTGCCCCCCGCTGCCTGGGAGCACATAAAGGCCGAAGGCTTCTTCGCCTTGATCATTCCCAAGGAGTACGGCGGCAAAGGCTTCTCGGCCTATGCCCACTCACAGGTGGCGATGAAGCTCGCAACCCGCAGCGGCGACCTGGCGTCCACGGTGATGGTGCCCAACTCTCTCGGCCCGGCGGAACTGCTGCTGCACTACGGCACGGACGAGCAGCGTAATCACTACCTGCCACGCCTGGCGCGCGGCGACGAGATCCCCTGTTTTGCCCTCACCGGCCCCCTGGCCGGTTCCGATGCCGGGGCCATGCCCGATACCGGGGTGATCTGCAAAGGCCAATGGCAAGGCGAAGAAGTGCTCGGCCTGCGCCTGAACTGGGAAAAGCGCTACATCACCCTTGGCCCGGTCGCGACCCTGCTCGGCCTGGCGTTCAAGGCTTACGACCCCGAGCACTTGCTGGGCGAGGAAGAAGAACTGGGTATCAGCCTGGCGCTGATCCCCACCGACACGCCGGGCGTGGAGATCGGCAAGCGCCACCTGCCCCTGGGCGCCGCGTTCATGAACGGCCCCAACAGTGGCAAGGACGTGTTCGTGCCGCTGGAGTTCCTGATCGGCGGCCAGGACATGCTCGGCAAGGGCTGGATGATGCTGATGAACTGCCTGTCGGTAGGCCGTTCTATCTCCCTGCCCGCTGTCGGCACCGGCGCGGCCAAGTACACCAGTCTGGTCACCGGCCAGTACGCGCGTATCCGCGAACAGTTCAACGTGCCGCTCGCCGCCTTCGAAGGTATCCAGGAAGCGCTCGCACGCATCGGCGGCAACGCGTGGCTGATGGACAGTGCTCGCCTGCTCACCGCCAAGGCGGTGGACCTGGGCGAGAAACCCTCGGTGCTGTCGGCGATCCTCAAATACCACCTCACCGAGCGTGGCCGCGAGTGCATTCAGCATGCGATGGACGTTCACGGCGGCAAGGGCATCATCATGGGCCCAAACAACTACCTGGCGCGCAGCTGGCAGGGCGCACCGATTTTCATCACCGTCGAGGGTGCCAACATCCTTTCGCGCAACCTGATGATCTTCGGCCAGGGCGCGATCCGCTGCCATCCGTTCGTGCTCAAGGAGATGGCCCTGGCCGGGCGGGAAGACCAGCAGCTGGCGCTCAATGAGTTCGATGAGCTGTTGATGAAGCACATCATGTTCGCCGTCGGCAATGCGGCCAGCACCTTTGTGCTGGGGCTGGGCCTTGGCCACTTCGAGCGCGTGCCGGGCGATGCCCTCAGCCAGGGCTATTTCCGTGCCCTCAACCGCCAGGCGGCCGCCTTTGCGCTGCTGGCCGATCTGTCGATGATGCTGCTCGGTGGTGCGCTCAAGCGCCGCGAGCGCCTGAGTGCACGCCTGGGTGACGTGCTCAGCCACCTGTACCTCTCCAGCGCCGCGCTCAAGCGCTACCACGACCTGGGCTCACCGCAGCACATGCAACCGCTGCTGCGCTGGGCCATGGAAGAAAGCCTGGGCAAAGCCGAACAGGCGCTGGACCGCTTGCTCGACAACTTCCCCAACCGCTTCATCGGCTGCGCCTTGCGCGTGCTGGTGTTCCCCTTCGGTCGCCGTCACACCGGGCCGAGCGACGCGCTGGATGCCGAAGTGGCCGCGCTGATTGGCCGAAGCAAGGGCGACCCGGCGCTGGAAGAGCTGTTGGCTGGCTGCTACCGGCCGCAGGCTGATGGCGATCCGGTGGCTGCCTTGCAGCAGGCCAGCGATCTGCTGGACGAAACCGTACCGCTGCACAAGTCGCTGCATCAGGCAATCAAGGACGGCAAGGTGCGAGCGGCACCGGGGCAGTCGGTGATCGAGGCGGCTGTGGAGGCTGGCGTGCTGGAGCCAGGTGAAGGTCAGCGGCTGCAGCTCGCCGAACAGGCGCGGCGCAAGGTGATCGATGTGGATGCCTTCGAAAAAGCGCAATTGTTATCCGAGGCGGGCAAAGTGCGTTGACGCCATCGCCGGCAAGCCGGCTCCTACGGGCCCTGTAGGAGCCGGCTTGCCGGCGATGGGCTCAACACCGCCCCATTCACCCACATGGCCCCAACCGGCGTATACTCCGCCCCTTTTCTTGCCACACCGAGGACCCGCCATGGCCAATCCCCACCTGGAATACCACCTGCAACTGCTCCAGCACCTGCGCACCATCCTGGTGGCCCTGGGCGAAGCGGAGCAAGTGCCGGAAGAAAGCCACAGCCTGTTCCTCGAACGCTTCGACGAGCTGCTTACCCTGCTGCCGCAGGACCCACTGCAAAGCCAGTACCTGGGCCAGGACCTGATCTGCCAGGTGATCCAGCGCTACCCGCAGATCGCCCACCTGGTACCGCGCGACCTGCTGTGGTTCTTCGGCGGCGATTGCCTGCACTTCATGCCGGACGACGAACTGGACCTGTACCAGCAGCTCGAAGAACGTCGCTATGAAGCCGAACAGAACGACGAACCGTTCGATTGGCACCAGGAAAAGCAGTTGCTCAGCCTGACAGATCGCGAACCCAAGCACTGATTTCCCCCCAGTTCCTGTGCCTCAGCTGTTGAGCATTTTTACAGACTCCTCGACCTTCATCTGCGGCACAGGCAAGGTAATGACTGCCCAATACATGTAAGTCGGATGGTTATGCACTGCCTGGATGGTTGTGTACGGGCTGGGTAAATTGGCCGCTGGCTTGAACAGCCCGTCCTGGGTCATCACGCCATTGCCCAGTAGGACAGTCCATTCGATATCGTTCCGCTGAACGGTCTCTTCTCCTCACCAGCCCTCGAAGCACAATGTCAACTTGAGCAAGTCTCTCGCCTGAGACACCCGAAAGAAATGCGACTCCTGGGTGTTGTAGATCAGAAAGTGGCTGAGCAATGTACTTAACAATGTGTATATTTAATTTCAATTCAAGGTAACAACACAAATATTTCCAACTCGTGCTACTGCCTTGCTCTTCCGATACTATCGCTTCCCCGGAAACTGCCAGCCAGGCTTTATGCAGCTTGGCAATCGACACATCGGCACGACCATAGTTACCACCAAGGTGATCACTCCACTCCCACCTCTCACATGAAGCACTCATCTAATATGTATCCAGCTAAAGTTGCAGGATACCTATCCTATTTATAAACTTTCGCCTCCGGTTAACTGGTATACATATCAGGTCCAGCACAGCACACTGCCGATATACCTGGCCATGCCCTGCTATCCGGCATTCCACGCGCTGCTGTCTATCCATCCTACATCCAGTTCTTGGCAAACGCCCTAACCTGATCACCGCTCCCCATCCACATTGCCGTCCGGGAGCTCTTTGGGCTCGCCCCACAGACACGCGAACTATCAAGGAATTGTTAATGAAAAAGACATTAGTCACACTCGCCCTGGGAATGGCCTGCAACAGCGCATTCGCCGCAGATGAAACCGGCCCGCTCAACTTCTACGGCAACATCTATGGCGGTGGTACTTGCCCGATCGAAGTTGTTGATCCCCGCAGCGGTGTCATCCCCAAGGTATCGCTGGGTAACTTCACAAACAAATACTTCACCACGTCCGGCACCGCAACGCCCGATGTGGCTTTTGCCCTGCGGGTAACGCCGGGTGACGGCTGCGTCATTCCACCAGACGCCAAAACCACGGTCACCTATGTCCCCTTGAGTGGCATTGTGGGTACTAACCTCTACGGAATCCGCCGGGGCCCTGTCACCGGCCTGGGCGTCGCGATCAAAGACCGCAACCACACCAAAGTGGTGCCTAACGTAGCGTCGATTGAGTACGACCTGTATGAATCGCTGCCTACGGACATGATATTCCACGCATCGTATGAATCGTTTGAGGATGAAGTTACCGGTCAAGGTCTGGCCGAGGCAGAGGTCACCTTCGTCGTGAGCCTGCCGTAATACACACTCCAGGTGCTTGCACCTGGAGTCGTGTCCATTTCTGCTGGTTAAATTTCATGCTGCCTTTTTCCCGCTCCCTGACGACCTTGTGCAGTTGCCTCGCACTGCTCACGGCCAGCTTGCCAAGCGCCCATGCGGCACTCACCATCAGCCACACCCGAATCGTCCACGAGAGCGCCAAACGCAGCGCATCGGTGATCGTCGCCAACCCTGCCAGCAAACCCTATGCGGCGCAGGCCTGGGTCAATACCGAAGCCGACGATGCAACCACCGCCGTGCCGTTGATTGCCTCGCCCAGCCTGTTCCGGCTCGACCCCGGGGGTGAACAGACGGTGCAGATCAACGCCCTGCCCAACGACCTCCCACAAGACCGCGAGTCGCTGTTCTATTTCAATGTGCAGGAGATTCCGCAGGCGACGGCCGATACCGGGCAAAACGTGCTGAATATCGCCCTGCGTACCCGCATCAAACTGTTCTACCGACCAAGCCAACTCAAAGGCCGCCCGCAGGATCGACTCAAAGACCTGGCCTGGTCGATACAACAGATCGAAGGCAAAACACACCTGGTCGTCGACAACCCTTCGCCTTACCACTTCACCTTCAATCGACTGGTCATCAGTGGCGCCGGCATCAGTGAAACCATCAACGCCAAAGGCATGGCCCTGCCGCTGGGCAGACAGGCATATGCATTGCAGACCGTACCCGTCACCGACGGCCTGCAGGTCACCTTCACCACGATCAACGATTACAGTGGTATCACTGCGGAGATTTCCAGCCCGGTTGCACAGCCGTAATACAATTCGGGCGATAGCTGTAGGCCGAGGGAGGGAAACCTGGTCCGGTTCCCTCCCAACGTGCCTCTTTGTCAATCACCCTGGCAAGAACCCACTACTGAAGCAACTGCAAGTTTATGCTGCGAAACTTGGTAAAATGCAGCCCACCGTCATAGCTGAGCCGAGGCCAGAGGGTGAAATAATCGTTAATATTGAGCCGGGTCAGAAGGTCTTTGGGTAATGTCGCCTTTACCCCGTTCAGCGCTTCGTCCTGCGTGACGGGAACACTGTCGTGAAATGTTATCTCCTGCTCCCCCGTATCCGTCGTGAAAGTGAGCGACAAGCTCAGCAATTGCCCTGCCGCGCCGTAGGCCCAAGGTTCCAGTTCCAAGCGGGCACCGGTAGAAGGCACCTTTGACAACGACAATTTGCCATCAGGTGCATCAGGACAGGCGAGTTGCGGAAGGTTCTTCATGGGCAATGGAGTGATCCGCAGGTGATAGGCAACCGAGTCGACATGTCCCGCATCGCTGATCAGCCGGTAAAACACTTCGAATCGCCTGGACTCGTCCTTTTCACCACGAGCCATGTTCGCAGGCACATACTCGGGCGGGATGAAAAAGCACAGCGGATTTTGTTCGTGCACCGGCTGCGTGGCGATGTACCGGCCCAGTTCGGAGTAGCCCATCCAGTGAACCTCCAGGCGTTCTCCCTCGGCAACAATGTGGTTGGGCACTACAACATATACCCCGCACATCGCATCGTAGGCCGCCATTTTCCCCCAATTTGGCGTTGCTTCCGGATCGGCATCTCTGACATCAGGCGAAATCAGCTGACGAATCCCCCTGACCTGGACTGGCAACTCACCGGAACGCAGGCTTTCACCCTGACGACCATACAGGTAGCTCAGCCGCACAGCTTCCCCCGCGTTCAGCACCAGGGTTTCGGCAGGCACCCGAAAGGGAATGGAACCCGCCACCAGGGTGCTCGGGTCAACGCGCACCGTCTGGACCAGGTCACTCACCGGGCTGCGCCAGTGCATGACAACATGATCAGACACCGCCATACCGGAATATGCTGGCACACGGACTGTCACACCATCGCGAAACCGCGCCGGATCCAACGGGTCGCCCTCCTGGTGACCATCAATGGCGGAGTTGTCGAGGGTATCGGGTAGTGCCGCGTCCGAATCGATGCTCCAGCACTGCACGGGTGAATCAAGGCGGCTACCGTCCACCAGTTCAATGCTGTAAAAGCCCTCCACATAGCCTTTTTCCAAGAAACTGAAAAAGCTTTTAGGTACGTCGGCCGACAGGGGCCGCTTGCCGAAATGTTCTTTGCTCACTGTCAGCACACGAGACCAGTCGCCATCCTCATCTCCGCTGTCGTCATAGCCCACCAGCTTCATGTTGACCTTGTCGCCAACCTGCATGGCCTGGTACGCAGGGACTACGACCGTCACCACACCGCCGATGGGCAGTTTATTTGGCTGAATTACCAGGTTGTGTGACTGCAAGGCCTGCAGCACCGACAGTGTCTCGTCCCCTGGGCGCTCACGCAGCCCCAGGTAGCAGAATTGTCGAAGTGATTCCTGTGCGCCAACCACGGTGTAGGAGAGGAACGCCCACCCGCCTGCGGCGCCGCGGATTTTTTCGTTATCGACTTTTATTACAAGTCCGTTTTCCAGATCATCCTTGCCGACTGTCAACAGTGCTTCGACATCGTCGAACACTTCACCGGTCGGACCGGCGCCTACCCAGCGCGGCCGAACAAGATGCCCCTCCTGCATACCGGTATATTTAATACAGGCGAGCAGCGGCTCATATCCTAGTTGTTCAAGATCCACTTCATTGAATTCATTCAGACCCGGAATACGCGGTTTTTCGGACCCTAACGTACGCAACACACTCATCTTAGCCACCTTGGATTAATTATGACGGCAGGACATTAACAATTACACGCTATTGCGCTCTTACCTGACCCGCCAGCGATTTACTTGAGCCAAGTTATATGCCTGTATGCGAAATACAGACAACTGGTGAAGCTGCCAGGTGTGCATAACGGTAAAGGCTATTATCCTGCACGCCCACGGCATGCGAGCCTTGCGCAAGGGCTCCGCTTTTTTAATTTCTTGCGCAAGCCAAGCAACTCACATCAAACCAAGTAGTCAATACTCGTGGTTTCTGTCATGCAAAATGAGATCGCGACTTTTGCGGTCGCGGGCATATCAAGCACGGGTGTACAATCCGGAACAACTAATGCTCAAGTCCATGCCGTACCTGTCTCACGTAGTAGTTCGACATCCAATGTGAGTTCATCATCGAGTGATAGCTCTGCTACCCAAACGCCGATCGGAGTTGCGCCTCGTACACAGCAACGTGGATGTGATCTAAAGACTTTGACTGATGACAGGAGAATCGCTTTCCAAAATGATAACAAGGACTACTTTACAGGCCCCGTAGATACCGCCCCTCTCCGCTGCAGACCCTTCTTACATACCCCTCCCCCGCCCCCCGCCTAACCTAGCGCCCTCGAACACGGCGTACCCAGGGCCCTGAAACGACCCGCACGCCGTGGCTCACCGCACGCTCCAGCCATCACAAGCCGATCCCGCCCTGGCGCTGATCGGTGGCGCAGTTCAGGACCTTCCCATGCCCCGACTTGACCGGCGCAGGCCTCTGCCGTCGCGCCTACGCTTTACCCCGCTGTCGCCTCTGCTCGGCGGCTTCCTCATCCTCATGCCGATCACGCCCGCCGTCGCCGACACCCCCGCCGCAACGTTCCAGGCCGGCTTCATGCGCCAGCCACCCGGCCAGGCCGCCGATGCCGGCGCGCTGGCGCTGCAGAGCCTGGCCGCCCACACGCCGTTGGCCGCCGGGCGCTATCGCGTCGCCCTGCTGGTCAACCTCGTCCCCTTCGAAGAACGCGAACTTGAGTTCCACGACGCGACTGACGGCAAAGATCTGCAAGCCT
The DNA here is from genome assembly GCF_016009175.1 of Pseudomonas alkylphenolica. Lineage (GTDB taxonomy): Bacteria > Pseudomonadota > Gammaproteobacteria > Pseudomonadales > Pseudomonadaceae > Aquipseudomonas > Aquipseudomonas alkylphenolica_B. The sequence continues at coordinate 26,686 of NZ_JADUCM010000030.1, read as the reverse complement.
GCCTGACCAGCGATTTGCTGCGTGCCCTTAACCTGCGCGAGCAAGCCTTGGAAGCGCCCCTGCCCGATGACGATCGATGTGTCGACCTGACAGCACTGATCCCGCAGGCCCGCGTCGACTTCGACCCGTCGCAGCTGCGCCTGTCGCTGTCGATCCCACAGATTGCCCTGCGCCAGGACCGCTCGGGCAACGTTCCGCAGGAGCGTTGGGACACCGGCATCAACGCCGCGTTCATCAACTACCAGGCATCGGCCCAACACAGCCGCCGCCGCGACGGGCGCAACGAAAGCAGCCAGGACCTCTACCTGAGCAGTGGCATCAACCTCGGGGCCTGGCGCCTGCGCAGCCACCAGGCGCTGCGCGAAAACCAGGACGGCGAGCGCCGCTGGAGTCGCACCGACACCTATGCTCAACGCGACCTGCCCGGCCTGCGGGCGAACCTTACGCTGGGCGAAACCTTTACCGGCGGCGATGTGTTTCGCAGCTTTGCATTCTCCGGCGCACGCCTGGCCTCCGACCAGGACATGCTCTCCGATGCTATGCAGCAATACGCCCCGGTGATCCGTGGTGTGGCCCAGACCCGGGCGAAGATCGAGGTGCTGCGCAACGGCTTCCCGATCTACTCCACGTACGTCGCCCCCGGCGCCTATGTAATCGACGACCTCAGTGTCGGCTCCGGGCACGGTGAGCTCGAGGTGGTGGTCACCGAGAGTGATGGCCAGGTGAACCGCTTCATCCAGCCCTATTCATCGCTGGGCAGCCTGTTGCGTGAAGGGGTGTGGCGCTACACCACCACCGCCGGCCGTTACAACGGCGCCGAGCACCTCGATAAGCCACAGTTCTGGCAAGGTACCCTGGCCCGCGGCGGCACTTGGGACACCACGCTGTATGGCGGCGTGCTTGCCAGTGACTACTACCGCGCCGGCGTGCTGGGCATGGCCCGCGACTTCGGTAACCTTGGGGCGCTGTCGCTGGATGTCACCAACGCCAACACTGATCTGAGCGGTACGCTGGGCCAGGTGCAAGGGCAAAGCTTTGCACTGCGCTACGGCAAAAGCTTCCAGACCCGCACCAGCCTGCGCTTCGCCGGTTACCGCTATTCCACCGAGGGCTACCGCGACCTTTACGAAGCAGTGCAGCAACGCAACGCCGCCGCACGCTTTGCCGGCAGCCGGCGCAGCCAACTAGAGGCGTCGGCGTACCAGAATGTCGGCCAGCGCAGCTCGCTGAGCCTGACCCTGTCGCAGGAAGACTACTGGCGCAGCAACTATCAGCGCCGCCAGTACCAGCTGCAGTACAACACTCGCCTGGGTGAGCTGGGGGTCAACCTGTTCGCCTCGCAATCGCTGAGCGCCCGCAATTCAGACAACCGCCTGTTCGGGCTGAGCCTGAGCCTGCCGCTGGACTTTGGCCGCCCGCATACTGCCACCTTCGACCTGCAGCGCTCCAACGGCCAATACAGCGAGCGCGCCAGCCTGCAGGGCGGCCTGCTGGATGATCGCCTCAGCTACCATACCTCGCTGACCAGCGACCAGAACAACCGTAAGAGCGGTGCTTTGTCGCTCGCCTACCAGGGCAGCAAGGGCAGCTATGGCGCGGGTTACAGCGAAGCCAGCGACTACCGCAGCCTGTCGCTGAACGCCAGCGGCTCGGTACTGGCCCATGCCGACGGGATCGCCCTGGGCAGTTACCTGGGCGAAACCACGGCGCTCGTCCACGTACCGGACGTCGCCGACGTCGGCGTGCAAAACGCCTCCACGGCACGCACCGATGCCAAGGGCTATCTACTGATCCCGCACCTGCGCCCGTACCGGAGCAATTCACTGGTGCTGGACACCGACCAGCTGTCGCCCGAAGTGATCATCGACAATGCCACCCAGCAAGTGGTGCCGCGCCGGGGTGCGGTGGTCAAAGCCAGTTTCGATGCACGCCAGGTAGTGCGCATGGTGCTCACCCTGCAGCAGCCAGACGGCCGCCCGCTACCGTTCGGCGCCCAGGTCAGCGACGCTCAAGGCCAGGCGCTCGGTGTGGTTGGGCAAGCCGGGCAGACGCTGGTGGCGAGCAACGAACCCGGCCTGCAACGCCTGCAGGTGAGCTGGTCCGACAGCGACATTCAGCGCTGCCAGGTGACGCTGGATGCGCAAACCATGCCTCTGAACAACGGCTATCGCATGCAGACGCTTGACTGCCTGCCCGATGCCGACGACCCGGCCCATGCTACCGACTCACAGGAAAACGCCTCATGACCTCGCCCCGTCGCCACTACATGCGCCCGCTCGCCTTGACCTTCTGCAACCTTGCACTCTGGCTGGCATCCACCAGCGCGCAGGCCCGATGTGATTGGGGCAGTGGCAGCCCGACCTATATGACCTTCCAACGCGATATGGGCACATTCTGGGTTCCGCGCGACGCGCCAATCGGCGCGCTCATCGGCAAGGCCAATCTGTTCACCACCAATGACCAAGGGGCGATCCTGACCTGCTTTTATGACCCTGTCATCCCGGTGACAGCCAGGCTACCCAACTCCGCCCCGCTGTTCGCCGGCAGCCTGCCGCCCGTCGGAGGCAAGCCGGTGGATGGCCGGGTGATGGAAACCAACATCAAGGGCGTAGGCGTGTTCATCGATCTCATCTACCCCTACGATGGCTCTGCCAGCAACACCTTTACCCCCGACGACGGCACCGCCATTCCCTACTCCGGGGCCATGACTCAGGACACCGCGATCGGCATGCCGCTACGCGCCGTTTACGGCGAGGCCATGTTCATCAAGATCGGTGACATCGACCCGGGCCCGCAGCGAATTGATCAGGAGGTGTTCCATGGCTTTATTCATACCCTGGGCAAAGTCATGGATTACCGGGTCAAGGCAACCGTCAATCGCGCACAGTGCACCTTGAAAGCCGACGCCGTGAGTGCCGATCCTGTGCTGCTGGGGGATTACAGCGTCGATGACTTCAAGGGAATCGGCACACACACGCCGGCCATTCCCTTCCATATCACCCTCAACGACTGCGAAGACAACAGCACCCCAGGTGCCAAGCGCGCGGATGTGTATATTTTTCTCGACGGCGTTAAAGGCTCTACGCCTATCGACGCCGACCAGGGCCTGTTCAGCCTGACCACAGCAGAGGGAGACGAGGGCGCCAAGGGCATAGGCATTCAGATTCTGCGCAGTGACAATTCGCCCATGCCCTTGCAGTCGGATCAATTGATGAAGGAACTCGACATTGGTCTGACGCGTCTGGACTTTCGCGCGCGATTTGTACAGACCGAGCCGAAGGTGACGCCCGGCGTGGCTGAAGGTGCGCTGAACTTCACCGTCAGCTACCGCTGAGCAGGCAACGCCCCTGGTTCAGGGGCGTTGCGCCAGGGCAAAAAATGGGGACGAAAAAAAAGGGACCAGAGGTCCCTTTTTTCGTCTTACGTTTGGAGCGGGAAACGAGACTCGAACTCGCGACCCCGACCTTGGCAAGGTCGTGCTCTACCAACTGAGCTATTCCCGCAATGTGAAGCTTTACCGCTAATCGGCGTGAAGCGCCTTTACGACCTTCACCACCCTGTACCGTCATGAACGCCACAGCTTTATACTGGAGCGGGAAACGAGACTCGAACTCGCGACCCCGACCTTGGCAAGGTCGTGCTCTACCAACTGAGCTATTCCCGCAAATGGCGTCCCCTAGGGGACTCGAACCCCTGTTACCGCCGTGAAAGGGCGGTGTCCTAGGCCACTAGACGAAGGGGACACACAACGCTTTGCAGCGCACCAGGCTTCCTTTCGAAAAATCCTGGATTTCTTTTTCCAGCCCCGCCGTTAAGCGTTGCCGTGGAAACTGGAGCGGGAAACGAGACTCGAACTCGCGACCCCGACCTTGGCAAGGTCGTGCTCTACCAACTGAGCTATTCCCGCATTGGCGTCCCCTAGGGGACTCGAACCCCTGTTACCGCCGTGAAAGGGCGGTGTCCTAGGCCACTAGACGAAGGGGACACACTACAACATTCACTCCCTGCCGCGTTTCGCTGTGTGCTTTACGCTGCAAGTGGCGCGCATTCTATGGATGCTTTGAGAAGCCGTCAACCCCTGTCGATAAATTTATTTAAATCAATGACTTCCCGGCGTTCATCAGGGCGCGCGGGGGGGTTGCGCGCCTGCGCCTTGACGATTATTTTTTGACGACCCTAAACAGCTCTATCCGCCCCAAAGCTAAGCCACTACACTCAAACGGTAAATCATCCTGTATGAGGCGTTAACGGTGACACCACTTATGATCACCCTGCTTATAGTAGCGGGGATCGCGTTACTGATCGTGATCGGCTACCTCAACAATGTGGTCGAGAACAACAAGCTTGAGCGTGCCCGGCTGAAGATCGAGCTGGCCGACCGCTTGCGTCGCTGTGGCGAGATCACCGAGACCTTCCCCGGCCAGCTGATGACCCCGGCCTTGAAGCTGCTGCTCACCCGCCTTGAACTGAACCTTAACCAGCGCCAGCTGGCACTGGATAAAAACAGCCGCGAGATTCGCGCCCGCATTGCCGAGCTCGAAGGCCTGATCGCCCAGGGTGAAGCCTTGCCGGTGAACAACCCGCCCGCCCCGATCCAGACCGAAGCCCGGGCCAAGGACGTACGCTTTCTATTGGAAGGCATGCACAACCAGATCACCCGCGCCGCACAAGAAGGCTTTTTGCCTACAAACGAGGCCAAGTACTGGGTCAAGGAAATTCGCCACATTCTGGTGCTGCTGCACATCGAATTTTTCAACAACCTCGGCCAGCAGGCGTTGCAGCAGAGCCAGCCAGGGCATGCGCGCCTGGCGTTTGAACGCGGCGTTCAATACCTGCGCAAACAACCGGACCCGGCGCTGTACCGCGAGCAGCTCGAGTACCTGGAAAAGCTGCTGGCCCGTGCCAATGCCCAGGTATTGAGCCAGCTAGAGCCGGCAGAAGATGAAGTCAATGAGCTGACCGAAGGCCTGAAGACCGACGGTAGCGAAGACTGGAAGAAGAAGGTCATCTACGACTGATGCTGCCGTCCATGTAGGAGCTGGCGTAGCCTGCGATCGAGCGCGCAGCGGTCGCAGATTCTGTCAGCCTATACGGTCTTCGGGGCTGCTGTGCAGCCCATCGCAGGCTTCGCCAGCTCCTACAAAGGGCGGCTAATCAGCAATCGGTCAGACGCAAGAAGATCCCGGCCAGACGCTCCAGCCCTGCCTGATCTGCTTCAGAGAAGCGCGCCAGTTTCGGGCTATCCAGATCCAGCACGCCAATCAGACGCCCCTCCTTGACCAGCGGTATCACCAGCTCGCTGTTCGATGCGCTGTCACAGGCGATGTGCCCCGGGAACGCATGCACGTCCTCGACCCGCTGGGTCTGGCGACTGGTCGCTGCTGCGCCGCACACGCCACGCCCGAACGGAATCCGCACACAGGCAACCTGCCCCTGAAACGGCCCCAATACCAGCTCTTCATTGCGGTTGAGGTAGAACCCTGCCCAATTCAGGTCTTCGACCTGGCTGTAGAGAAACGCCGAAAACTGCGCGGCATTGGCAATAAAGTCGCGCTCGTCGGCAAACAAGGCTTCCAGCTGTGCAGCCAGCAGGCCGTACCCTTCAAGGCCAGCGCCAGAAGCATTCAGGTCAATCATTTATTTTGCTCCAACAATTGCAGCCCAACCCAGTAACGGGCGAACTGATAGGCACAACGGCCATTACGGTTACCACGGCCGGTTGCCCAGCGCACGGCGAGAATTTCCAGTGCTTCGTCACGCTGCCAGGTCAAGCCGGCGGCGCTGGCCAACTGGCCAATCCAGTGTTCCACCACATTGAGGAAATGTTCCTGGGTGAAGGGGTAGAACGACAGCCACAAACCGAAACGGTCAGACAAGGCGATCTTGTCTTCAACGGCTTCATTGGGGTGCAGTTCACCGTCGACCATCTTCCAGTTTTCATTGTCGCTCTGTTTTTCCGGCACCAAGTGGCGGCGGTTGGAAGTGGCGTACAGCAGCACATTGTCGGGAGCCTGTTCCAGCGACCCATCGAGCACGCTTTTCAGCACCCGGTAATCGCCCTCCCCGGCTTCGAACGACAAGTCATCGCAAAACAATACAAAGCGCTGCGGCAGCTTGCTCAGTTGCTCCACCACCCGTGGCAAGTCAGCCAGGTGATCGCGCTCGATTTCAATCAGGCGCAAACCGGCCCCGGCATGCTCGGCCAGCAGCGCGCGCACCAACGACGATTTGCCCGTGCCCCGCGAGCCCCACAACAAGGCATGGTTGGCAGGCATGCCATCGAGGAACTGGCGGGTGTTGCGACCCAACTGATCTCGCTGGCGGTCTACACCGATCAGGTCCGACAAACGCATGTCGAGGCTGACCTCAAGCGGCAACAGGTAGCCACTGCGGCCATCGCGCTGCCAGCGCGCAGCCAGGCACTGCTGCCAGTCTATCGCTGGCCGTGGCGCTGGCAACAAGGGTTCAAGTCGGGCGAGCACGGCTTCGGCGCGCTCCAGAAAGCTGGTCAATCGAGCGTCCACTACGGATCCTCAGGGCTGATTCAAAGACAAATGCACGGCTGAATGTGTGACAGGGCGTGCCAGCAGCCGGGACTGATCGGCTATGCTTGCGCAGCGCACGGAACGTGAAACTGGCTCGGGACTCATGGATATCAAGTTCACCAATCGCCTGTCCTACAAGCAAGCCCGGCTGACGGTCCTGGTCGGCTTCATCCTGGGTACATTGCTCAGTCTCATTCAGATCGGCATCGATTATGCCAGCGAAGACGCCTCCATCAACCGTGAGATGCGTACCCTGCTGCAAATCAGCCACAACCCGGCCTCGCGCATCGCCTACAACATCGACGCCGAACTGGCCCAGGAACTGACCGGCGGCCTGCTGCAATCACCGGCCATCACCCGCGCGCGCCTGATCGACAACAACGACACGGTACTGGCTGATGTACAGCGCCCGCGCGAGGACAACAGCTACCGCGCCATCAGCGACTTTCTGTTCGGTGAAAGCCGAAATTTTCAGGACCCGCTGTTCCTCAGCCACATGCCCGATGAATACCTCGGCACCCTGTACCTGGAAGTCGACACCTTCGCTTTTGGTGGCCGCTTTCTCAAGCGCGCCGAAGTCACCCTGCTCAACGGCTTTATCCGCAGCCTGATCCTTACCGGCATTCTGCTCGCCCTGTTCTATTTCATGCTGACCAAACCGCTGGTGCGCGTGATCAGCGCCCTGGCCAGCCGCGACCCGCGGCAACCGGAGCAGTCGAAACTGCATTTCCCGCCCGGCCATGAACACGATGAAATCGGTGTGCTGGTGAAAGTCGCCAACCAGCAGTTCGTCAGCATGGCCACGGAAATCCAGCAGCGTCGCGCCGCTGAAAACCGGCTGACCGAATACCTCGGCGAGCTGGAGAACATCGTTTCAGCACGCACCGATGAACTCAAGGCCAGCAACACGCGCCTGAGCCAGTCCAATGAAGAGCTTGAAGACGCACGCCGGCGCGCCCTGGACATGGCCCAGGCGCGGGCGGCTTTTCTGGCCAACATGAGCCATGAGATCCGCACCCCGCTCAACGGCCTGCTGGGGATGATTGCGCTGTCCCTCGACAGCCCGCTCAACGCCGAGCAACGCCAGCAGCTGTCGATCGCCCACGACTCGGGCAAGGTGCTGGTGGAGTTGCTGAACGATATTCTCGACCTGTCCAAGTTCGACGCCGGTCAGCTGGAGCTGGAGCGCATCCCGTTCGACCTCGGTGCCCTGGTCGAGGACACCGCCAACCTGTTGTCGCAGAACGCCGCCGCCAGTGTCGAGCTAACCTGCCTGATCGACCCGGATTTCCCTGCAATGGTGCTGGGTGACCCCACCCGCGTACGGCAGATCGTCAGCAACCTGTTGTCCAATGCCTTGAAGTTCACCCGTTTCGGTCGTGTTGATGTACGCCTGAGTACCTATAAAGGCGGCGTGCGCCTGGATGTCTGCGACACCGGTATCGGCATCGCCCACGAAGCCCAGGCGCGCATCTTCCAGCCCTTTACCCAGGCAGGCGTCGGCATTACCCGGCAATATGGCGGTACCGGCCTGGGGCTGGCCCTGACCAACAACCTTTGTGAGGCCATGCGCGGGCGGCTGAGCATCAGCTCCGAAGCGGGCTTTGGCAGCCAGTTCACCGCCGAGCTGCCATTGCTCAGCCACACCGCAGCGGTACCCGCCGAGCGCCTGTACGGCAACATTGCCGTGCTCAGCGACATCAGCAGCGGCCTGACGGAACTGCTGTCTACCCTGCTCCCGGGCTGGGGGCTGGACGTGCGGCGTTACGACCGCGTCGATCAATTGGTCGCGGCGAATGCCGATCTGGTCATCACCGACGACCTCGACAGCCTGTTCACCCTTCGCCCCGAGGTTATCGCACCGATCCTGCTGGTGACCGCCTACGGAAATTTTCTGCCGGGCGAGCAGGCCGCGCACCTTGCCCCGTTGCAGCAACTGGCCCGGCCACTGGCCCGCAACGCGCTGTACCAGATCTTGCGGCGCAGCCTGCACGGCAAGGACCAAAGCGACGCCCACACCCGAGGGAGTACCCAGCACAGCCGTCGCGCGCGCATTCTGCTGGTGGAGGACAACCCGGTGAACCAACTGGTAGCCAAGGGCATGCTGAGCAAGCTCGGCTGCGAGGTGGCCATCGCCGCTCATGGTGCCGAGGCCCTGGAGCACCTCGAGCGGACCACTTTCGACCTGGTGTTGATGGACTGCAACATGCCGGTCATGAACGGCTATGAAGCCAGCCGACGCATCCGCCAGAGCGGACGCTGGCCAGACCTGCCCATCGTCGCCCTGACCGCCAACGCCATGCCCGAAGAGCGCGAACGCTGCCGCGCTGCAGGCATGAATGACTACCTGGCCAAACCGTTTCGACGCGAAGAACTACTGGCCCTGATCGACCACTGGGTGCCGCTGACCACTACCTGAGCAACGCTTCGATCGAGCCGGCCAGTGCATCGGGCTTGGTGCTCGGGGCGAAACGCGTGACCTTGCCGCTTGCCGGGTCGACGAGGAACTTGGTGAAGTTCCATTTGACCTTTTGCGAGCCAAACAAGCCGGGCGCGCGTTTTTTCAGCTCGACAAACAGCGGATGCGCCCCGTTGCCATTGACCTCGATCTTGGCAAACAGTGGAAAGCTGACACCAAAGTTCAGCTCACAGAACTGGGCGATGTCACGGGCGTCACCCGGCTCCTGCTTGCCGAATTGATTGCACGGAAAGCCCAGCACCACCAGGCCGCGCTCGCGGTAGCGCTGCCAGAGCTGCTCAAGGCCCTTGTACTGCGGAGTAAAGCCGCACTGGCTGGCGGTGTTGACCACCAGCAAGGCCTTGCCGGGGAAATCCCCCAGGTGCTTGTGTTCACCCTTGAGGGTGACGCAGGGAATGTTCAGCAGTGTGTCGCTCATGGTATGCCTCCTCTGTCAGCGTGGAACCAGGTCCAGGCAGACCGAGTTGATGCAGTAGCGTAGCCCGGTCGGTGGTGGCCCGTCGGGAAACACGTGACCCAGGTGTGCATCGCACTGCGCGCAGGTGACCTCGGTACGGATCATGCCGTGGGAGGTGTCGCGAATCTCGATCATCGCGCTGTCTGCAATTGGCGCGTAAAAGCTGGGCCAGCCACAACCGGAGTCAAACTTGGTGGTCGAATCGAACAACGGCGCATTGCAGCAGATGCAGTGGTACACCCCGTCGGTGCGGGTGCTGTTGTACTTGCCGCTGAAGGGCCGTTCAGTGCCCTTCAGGCGGCAGACGTTGTACTGCTCTGGGTCGAGCATTGCGCGCCATTCGTCCAGGGTTTTCTCGATCTTTTCCATATGCAGGCCTCGGCAGACTAAAAACCCCGCGCAGTGTCTTTTCCACAGCGCGGTGGGCACGTATATTATTGCGCCTCATCAGACATCAGTCTGGCACCCGCGTTACACGCATTTCAAACGTTTTCACAGCGCAATGCGCGGCGATCTTTTCTAATCGGGATCACATCATGCAGGTCAGCAAATCGAACAAGCTCGCCAATGTCTGCTATGACATTCGCGGCCCGGTGCTCAAGCACGCCAAACGCCTGGAAGAGGAAGGCCATCGCATCCTCAAGCTGAACATCGGCAACCCTGCGCCGTTTGGTTTCGAAGCGCCGGACGAAATCCTCCAGGATGTGATCCGCAACCTGCCGACTGCCCAGGGCTACAGCGACTCCAAGGGCCTGTTCAGCGCACGCAAGGCGGTCATGCAGTACTGCCAGCAAAAGCAGATCGAAGGTGTCGGCATCGAAGACATCTACCTGGGTAACGGTGTCTCCGAGCTGATCGTGATGTCGATGCAGGCGCTGCTCAACAACGGCGACGAAGTGCTGATCCCGGCGCCGGACTACCCGCTATGGACCGCTGCAGTGAGCCTGGCCGGCGGCAACCCGGTGCATTACCTGTGCGACGAGCAGGCCGACTGGTTCCCTGACCTAGAAGACATCAAGGCCAAGATCACCCCCAACACCAAGGCTCTGGTGATCATCAACCCGAACAACCCGACCGGTGCGGTGTACTCGCGCGAATTGCTGCTGGGCATGCTGGAGCTGGCGCGCCAGCACAACCTCGTGGTGTTCTCCGACGAGATCTACGACAAGATCCTCTACGACGAAGCCGTGCACATCAGCACCGCCGCCCTCGCCCCGGACCTGCTCTGCCTGACCTTCAACGGCCTGTCGAAATCTTACCGGGTGGCGGGTTTCCGTTCCGGCTGGCTGATCATCTCCGGGCCCAAGCACCACGCCCAGAGCTACATCGAAGGCATCGACATGCTGGCCAACATGCGCCTGTGCGCCAACGTGCCGAGCCAGCACGCCATCCAGACCGCCCTGGGCGGCTACCAGAGCATTAACGACCTGGTCCTGCCGCCGGGCCGCCTGCTGGAGCAACGCAACCGCACCTGGGAGCTGCTCAATGACATCCCGGGCGTCAGCTGCGTCAAACCGATGGGCGCGCTGTACGCCTTCCCGCGGATCGACCCGAAAGTCTGCCCGATCCTCAACGACGAGAAGTTCGCCCTCGACCTGCTGCTCTCGGAAAAACTGCTGATCGTCCAGGGCACTGCGTTCAACTGGCCATGGCCGGATCACTTCCGCGTGGTCACCCTGCCACGGGTAGACGACCTGGAGCAGGCCATCGGCCGCATCGGAAACTTCCTGAAGACATATCAGCAGTAACCCACAGGCGTCGCAAAAAAGGCCTGCGTCAACATCGACGCAGGCCTTACAGACCTTTTACCCTGCCCTTATCGTCTCGACACCTTGCCGTGCGGGATGCTGGAATTCGTCTGTAATACAGACAAGTACACAGTTTGAAATAGTCGCCCGGTTGAATCACTGAAGCCCGCGCCTTATATACCCCGCATACGTGACACTTTTATCCGTCAGGAGACCGTAACAACCATGATGCGCATCTTACTGTTTGTAGCCACCAACCTTGCGGTCGTGCTGATTGCCAGCATTACCCTGAGCCTGTTCGGCTTCAATGGGTTCATGGCGGCAAACGGGGTTGACCTCAAGCTCGACCAGCTGCTGATTTTCTGTGCCGTGTTCGGCTTTGCCGGCTCGCTGATTTCGCTGTTCATCTCCAAGTGGATGGCGAAGATGAGCACCGGCACCCAGATCATCAGCCAGCCGCGCACCCGTCACGAACAGTGGCTGTTGCAGACCGTCGAAGAGCTCTCCCGCGAGGCCGGCATCAAGATGCCCGAAGTGGGGATCTTCCCGGCCTACGAGGCCAACGCCTTTGCCACCGGCTGGAACCGCAACGACGCGCTGGTCGCGGTCAGCCAGGGCTTGCTGGAGCGATTCTCGCCCGATGAAGTCCGTGCCGTACTGGCCCACGAGATCGGCCACGTTGCCAACGGCGACATGGTCACCCTGGCGCTGGTGCAGGGCGTGGTCAACACCTTCGTGATGTTCTTCGCGCGGATCATCGGCAACTTTGTCGACAAGGTGATCTTCAAGAACGAAGAAGGCCAGGGCATCGCCTACTACATCGCCACCATCGTTGCCGAATTGGTCCTGGGCATTCTCGCCAGCATCATCGTCATGTGGTTCTCGCGCAAACGCGAATACCGTGCCGACGAAGCCGGCGCCCGCCTGGCAGGCACCAACGCCATGATCGGCGCATTGCAGCGCCTGCGTTCGGAACAGGACGTGCCGGTGCACATGCCCAGCACCCTGAACGCCTTCGGCATCAACGGCGGCCTCAAGCAGGGCCTGGCTGGCCTGCTGATGAGCCACCCGCCACTGGAAGACCGCATCGAAGCACTGCGCCGTCGCGGCTAAGCGATACCGCAACAAAAAAGGGCGACCCTCGGGTCGCCCTTTTGCATTTCAGCGCTGCAGCCGGTACACCCGCTCCAGCAAATGGCTGGCACCGGCCTGTAGAAACCTCGGGCTGTCTGCCAACACATCATGCGAAGCCTGCAACTGCGGCTCCCAGGCAGCAAACAATACCTGCACCTCCTCGTCGGTGACCGCAAAAGGTGGGCCGTCGAGCTGGGACTGGTTGTAGTCCAGGGTGATCAACAGGCCCGCAGCCGATGCCGGCAGGATGGCGCCCAGGTGCTCGACATAGCGCTTGCGCATCTCCACCGGCAGGGCAATCACCGCGGCGCGGTCATACAAGGCCGTGCAGCCCTGAACGTCTTCGGCGCGCAGGGCAAAAAAGTCGCCACAGCAAATTTCGATGTCTTCACAGCGAAACACCTTGAAGGCGCCACGCTGCGACACCTGAGGCACAAGCTGATGCTCGGCGAAGAAGGCTTCCACCGCCCGTTCCGACAACTCCACCCCGAGCACCTGCAGCCCCTGGCCTGCCAGCCAGAGCATGTCCAGGCTCTTGCCGCACAGCGGCACCAGCACCCGCGCCCCGGCCGGGATCACCAACGCCGGCCAGTACTGCTGAAGGTAGGCGTTCACCTGCGGCTGATGAAAGCCGATCTGATTGTTGTTCCAGCGCGACTGCCAAAATTCCGCTTGCATGCCTCACCTCGATAAATTCGATCAAATACCGCGAAAACTTATATTAGATTTAGATCAATGATCTGCCTGAAGATAAGCGCATCTTACCTTCAGGAGCCCTTCCATGCTGCCCAGCCTGTTTATTTCTCACGGCTCACCGATGCTTGCCCTGCAGCCGGGTGCCAGTGGGCCTGCGTTGAAAAACCTGGCGGCCCAGCTCCCGCGCCCGAAAGCCATCGTGATGGTCTCGGCACACTGGGAGAGCCGCGAACTGCTGGTTTCCAGCCACCCGCAGCCGCAAACCTGGCATGACTTTGGCGGTTTTCCTGCCGCACTGTTTGCCGTGCAGTACCCGGCCCCCGGTGAACCGCAGCTGGCCCAGCGCGTGGCCGGCCTGCTCGGCAACGCCGGGCTGGAAGCTCGGCTCGACCCGCAGCGCCCCTTCGACCATGGTGTGTGGGTGCCGCTGTCGCTGATGTATCCACAGGCCGACATCCCTGTCGTACAGGTCTCCCTGCCTTCGCGGATGGGCCCGCAATTGCAGCTGCAGGTTGGCCAGGCACTGAGCGAACTGCGCGCCGACGGCATACTGTTGATCGGCTCGGGCAGCATCACCCACAACCTGGGCGAACTGGACTGGCATGCCGGGCCGGAGAGCGTTGAGCCCTGGGCGTTGGCGTTTCGTGAATGGATGATCGACAAACTGGCGGCCGACGACATGCCGGCCCTCAACGACTATCGCCGGCAGGCGCCGTTTGCCGTACGCAACCACCCGAGTGATGAACACCTGCTGCCGCTGTATTTTGCCCGGGGCGCAGGTGGGCAGTTCGGCATCGTGCATCAGGGCTTCACCCTGGGTGCGCTGGGGATGGATATCTACCGCTTTGATTGAGCGTAGGCCAGGCTTGCCGGCGAACCAGGCGCACCAGGCACACCGCGTGATCGTTCTTCGCGGGCAAGCCTCGCTCCTACAGGGCCTAGCGGTAGCCTCAGCCAGCCCTACGGCATGCCACGGTCTCGTAGGAGCCAGGCTTGCCGGCGAACAGGGCAGCGATGAGGCCCGTGCAGGCAAAAAAAATCCCCGACTCAGTCGGGGATTTTTTTATCACTCGCGGATCAGTCTTCGCGGTAGCGGCGCAGCTTCAGCTGCTTACCGGCAACGCGGGTGTCCTTGAGCTTGGCCAGCAGACGCTCCAGCCCCTCTTCCGGCAGCTCGACCAGGCTGAAGCTGTCGCGTACCTGGATACGGCCGATCGCTTCGCGGGCCAGGCCGCCTTCGTTGAGGATGGCGCCGAGCAGGTTCTTGGCGGCGATACCGTCACGCGCACCCAGCGCGGTACGGCAACGGGCACGACCTTCGCCCAGCGGCATCGGTGCACGACGCTCACGCTCGCCACGCTCTGGACGCTCGCCAGTGCGCTCACGCGGGGTGTAGGTCGGAACCAGCGGCTGCTCTTTCTCGACAGCGTCCAGGGTCAGGGCCTGACCGTTGGTCGCCTTGCGCAGCAGGGCTGCGGCCAGAGCACGCGGGCTGCAACCGATGTCGGCAGTCAGGCGATCCAGCAGGTCGCCATGGGTCGACTCGGCGTCAGCTACCAGCGGTGCCAGGCTGTTGGTCAGCTTCTTGATGCGTGCATCAAGAACGGCCTGGGCGTTTGGCAGACGAACTTCGGCAACTTTCTGACCGGTAACACGCTCGATCACCTGCAGCATGCGACGCTCGCGCGGGGTAACCAGCAGCAGCGCACGGCCTTCGCGACCGGCACGGCCAGTACGGCCGATACGGTGAACGTAGGACTCCGGGTCGTACGGCATGTCAACGTTGAACACGTGAGTGATGCGCGGTACGTCCAGACCACGGGCGGCAACGTCGGTTGCAACGACGATGTCCAGACGGCCATCCTTGAGCGAGTCGATAACGCGCTCACGCTGGTTCTGGGCAATGTCACCGTTCAGCGCAGCAGCTTTGTAGCCTTTGGCTTCAAGGGCGCTGGCGAGGTCCAGGGTGGCTTGCTTGGTACGCACGAAGGCGATCAGTGCGTCGAACTCTTCCACTTCCAGCAAACGCAGGACAGCAGAAACCTTCTGGTCGGCGTGGACCATCAGGTGGGCTTGTTCGATCGCGGTTACGGTCTGGGTCTTGCTCTGGATCTTGACGTGCTTCGGATCACGCAGGTGACGCTCGGCAATCGCGCGGATCGAGGCCGGCAGAGTGGCCGAGAACAGCACGGTCTGACGGCTCTCAGGCATGGCCTTGAAGATGACTTCGAGGTCATCCATGAAGCCCAGCTTGAGCATTTCGTCGGCTTCGTCGAGCACCAGGTGGTTGACGGTTGCCAGAACTTTCTCGTCGCGACGCAGGTGGTCGCACAGACGGCCCGGGGTAGCAACGACGATTTGCGCGCCGTTACGGATTGCTTTGAGTTGTGGGCCCATCGGGGCACCACCGTACACGGCCACCACGGTTACGCCCGGCATTTGCTTGGCGTAGGTTTCGAATGCGGTAGCTACTTGCAGCGCCAACTCACGGGTTGGCGCCAGGATCAGGGCTTGCGGCTCGCGCTTGCTCGGGTCAATGCGGTTCAGGATAGGCAGTGCGAAGGCAGCGGTTTTACCGGTACCTGTCTGCGCCTGACCGATCATGTCGTGACCGGCAAGAATAATCGGGATCGATTGCTGCTGAATGGCGGATGGCTCTTCGTAGCCGGTAGCCAGTACTGCAGCAACAATGCTCGGATGAAGATCGAGAGCGGCGAAGCCGCCGGTTTCCTGGGTCATGGGTCTGCCTCTAAGTGCATCCGCAAAGACCCATGCTCCAAAGCTGCACATGCCTTGTAAGACCCGAAGGTCACCCTGG
This sequence comes from Pseudomonas alkylphenolica, assembly GCF_016009175.1. GTDB lineage: Bacteria > Pseudomonadota > Gammaproteobacteria > Pseudomonadales > Pseudomonadaceae > Aquipseudomonas > Aquipseudomonas alkylphenolica_B. The sequence continues at coordinate 10,809 of NZ_JADUCM010000030.1, read as the reverse complement.
CAGCTTTGTCGGCGGGGATTTGCGAAAACGATTGAAGAAAAATAGGAACGTCAAGGAGAGTCCGCGAGGCGGACGCGCAGCCGAAGCTGGCTTCGGGGAAATGCACTACCTAAACGAGGTCTGGTAAAAGACCGGCGCGTACTATACCTGAATTCCCCATTCACGGGAGAATTTTTTATCGCAACACGCCAGCGTCAGGCCTGATTACGACGGGCCTGAGCGCTGGGAGACGGCAAATGGCTGAAACGTTTTTCTACTGCCCGCTCAACCACGCGGCTCAGGTGGCCGGGCGAATGGCGCCGATCAGCGTTTGCAACGAGTAACCAAGCTGCGGCGCCAGTGCTTCGGCACGCGCGTTGAGCCCGTCCATGTCCAGCTCCTGATCAAGCTCGGACGGTACCAGGATGATCACATTGCCCTCCTTGACCGGCAGCTCCCAGTAGTGGCGGTGGTACAGGCCACGCAACAGGGCAGCGCCCAGCGGCTTGCCGTCATCACCGGCCCACTGGTTGATCACCAGCCAGCCCCCCGGGTTCAGGCGCTTCTGGCAGTCTTCAAGAAAGCGCCAGGCCAGGTGGGCCACGCCAGGGCCGTGATCGGTGTACAGGTCAACGAAGATCAGGTCGGCCGGCTCGGCGCTGTTGAGCAGCTCCATGGCGTCGCCGATGCGGATGTACAGGCGCGGGTCGTCGTCGAGCCCCAGGTATTCGATGGCCAGGCGCGGCACATCGGGGCGCAGTTCGATGGCCTCGACGTCTTCAAGCGGCAAAAACTTCAGGCACGCCTGGGTCAGGGTACCGGCGCCAAGGCCAAGGAACAGCGCACTTTCGGGCTGCGCATGGCACAGCGCACCAATCAGCATGGCGCGGGTGTAGTCATACTCCAGCCAGCTGGGGTCGGCGGTAAACACACAGCTTTGCTCGATGGCCTCGCCGAACTCGAGAAACCGGTAGTCCTCGACCTCCAGCACGCTGATGGTGCCGTATTGGTCCTGGACCTGGGCCAGCACCCGCTCTTCCCGCTCAACTGTCATGCTGTCTCCCGGCGTGCGCCGCCGTTACAGGCAAAAACCGCTATTGTCCGTCAATGGCGCCAGTGCAACAAGGCATGCTGCAACTGGTACCATGGCAGACAGCCCAATTACGATAAGACCGAGCCTGTGATGAACCAACCCTGGAGCCCTGACAGCTGGCGCGCCCTGCCGATCCAGCAACAACCGAACTACCCCGACGCGGCGCACCTGCTCAAGGTCGAACAAACCCTGGCCAGCTACCCGCCGCTGGTGTTTGCCGGCGAAGCCCGCGAACTGCGTCGACAGTTCGCCGAGGTCACCGAAGGCCGGGCGTTCCTGCTGCAAGGCGGCGACTGCGCAGAAAGCTTCGCCGAATTCTCCGCAGCGAAGATTCGCGACACCTTCAAAGTACTGCTGCAAATGGCCATCGTCATGACCTTTGCCGCCGGCTGCCCGGTGGTCAAGGTCGGGCGTATGGCCGGGCAGTTCGCCAAGCCGCGCTCGGCCGGCGATGAAACCATCGGCGGCATCACCCTGCCCGCTTACCGTGGCGACATCGTCAATGGCATCGGTTTCGACGAAAAAAGTCGGGTACCCGACCCGGAGCGCCTGCTACAGGCCTATCACCAGTCCACCGCCAGCCTCAACCTGCTGCGCGCCTTTGCCCAGGGCGGCTTTGCCGACCTGCACCAGGTACACAAGTGGAACCTGGACTTCATCGCCAACTCGGCCCTGGCAGAAAAGTACAGCCAGCTGGCCGACCGCATCGATGAAACCCTGGCCTTCATGCGCGCCTGTGGCATGGACAGCTCGCCACAACTGCGTGAAACCAGCTTCTTCACCGCCCACGAGGCGCTGCTGCTGAACTATGAAGAAGCCTTTGTGCGCCGTGACAGCCTGACCAACGATTACTACGACTGCTCGGCGCACATGCTGTGGATCGGCGACCGCACCCGTCAGCTCGACGGTGCCCATGTCGAGTTCCTGCGCGGGGTGAACAACCCGATCGGGGTCAAGGTCGGCCCGAGCATGAACACCGAGGAGCTGATCCGCCTGATCGACGTGCTCAACCCGGACAACGACCCCGGCCGCCTCAACCTGATCGTGCGCATGGGTGCCGAGAAGGTTGGCGAGCACTTGCCAGCACTGATTCGCAGCGTTGAACGCGAAGGGCGCAAGGTGCTATGGAGCTCCGACCCGATGCACGGCAACACCATCAAGGCCAGCAGCGGTTACAAGACCCGCGACTTCGCGCAGATCCTCAGTGAGGTCAAACAGTTCTTCCAGGTGCACCAGGCCGAAGGCAGCCATGCCGGCGGTATCCACATCGAGATGACCGGGCAAAACGTCACCGAATGCATCGGCGGCGCCCGCCCGATCACCGAAGACGCCTTGTCTGACCGCTACCACACCCACTGCGATCCGCGGATGAATGCCGACCAGTCGCTGGAGCTGGCGTTCCTGATCGCCGAAACCCTCAAGCAGGTTCGGCGCTGATCCCGCCGCGGGCCAGTGCCACGCGCAAGCGTGCGGCACTGGCCCGCGGGCAGTTCAGTTGCACATCCGCCAGGCCCAGCCAGGCTGCCATGCGCCACAAGCTATCGGCCAGGGCCTGCATCCCGGCCTCATCCAGGCCCGGCGCCTCCTCATGCACGGCATGCACCGCCAGGCGATTGCTGGCCCGCTCAGCACGCAAGTCGACCCGCGCAGCGATGCACTCATTGTGCAGAAAGGGCAGCACGTAATAGCCATACACCCGCTTGTGCGCCGGAGTGTAGATTTCCAGCCGGTAATGAAAATCAAACAACCGCTCGGTGCGTTCGCGCGCCCACACCAGCGAATCGAAGGGCGACAGCAAGGCGCTGGCCGCAACACGGCGCGGCAAACGGGCATCGCTCAGGCAGTAGGCCGGTTGTGACCACCCCTGTACCGAACAGGACTGCAACGCGCCCTCCTCGACCAGTTCGGCAAGGCGTGCGCGGCTATCGCCCGGGCTCAAGCGGTAGTAGTCACGCAGGTCCTTTTCGGTGGCCACGCCCAATGCCGTGGCCGCCTGCAGCAGCAAGCCGCGCTGAGCTTCAACTTCAGTGAGCTGCGGTAGTTGCAGCAAAGCCGCAGGCAATACCCGTTCCGGCAAATCGTACAGGCGCTCAAAGCCACGACGACCGGCGACCGTCACCAGGCCTGCAGCAAACAGCCATTCCAGTGCGTGCTTTTCCGCACTCCAGTCCCACCAGGGCCCGGCCCGCTCCTGCCGGGTCGACAGGCTGCCGGCGCCCAGGGCACCCTGCTCGGTCACCGCCGCCAGCACCCGGTCGATGGTGGCTTGCTGTTCACGGCCAAAGCGCGCCAGTTGCTGGTAAATACCCTGCCCTTGGCGCGCCCGGTCCATGCGCCAGCGCAACAAGGGGTACAGCGACAACGGCAACAGCGAGGCTTCATGCCCCCAGTATTCAAACAGTTTGCGTTGGCGGTTGCGGCCCCAGGCGAGCTGATCGAGCAGCCCCTGTGGATAACTGCCCAGACGCGAGAACAGCGGCAGGTAATGCGAACGCACCAGTGCGTTGACCGAGTCGATCTGCACCACACCCAGGCGCTCGACAACACGCGCCACGTGTTCAGCACGCACCTGTTGCGGCACGCGCGCAGCGAAGCCCTGGGCCGACAAGGCCAAGCGCCGCGCTTGCGTCAGGGATATGGATTGAGTGGTGGGCATGCCCGGTTCCTCCAGAACAGCCCACTTAAGGTAGTAGCGCTGCCACGCGGGCGCGACTCATTTTTTCAACGGGTCGTCCCAGAATGGCCGCTCCACTTCCTGCATCACATCGGCACGGCTCATGCCGATATCGTGCAGCGCTGCGTCACTCAGGCGTGCCAGCTCCATGCGTTGGTAGTGCAACTGACGCCAGCGCGCCAACTGCCCGACTACGTCATGAAAGAGGTGAGACAAGCCGCCGTGGTGCGACGGGGAGTGCATCAGGACCAGCGATTTCTGACCTTTCATCGTCTTGCCCTCCGTGTGGGATGACGACAGTGTCAGCGCAGGCCTAAGATCAATCCAACGAATGTTTCTGATGCCATACATCTAGGGGATTGATGCCTTGTCCCAGTATCAGAGTATCGACTCCGACGTCTTGCGCACCTTCGTCGCCATCGCCGAATACGGCGGCTTCACCCGCGCCGGTGAAGTGGTCAACCGCACCCAGTCGGCGGTGAGCATGCAGATGAAGCGCCTGGAAGAAGACATCATCGGCCGCCAGCTGTTCGAGCGCGACGGCCGCCAGGTACGCCTGACCGCCGAAGGCCAGGTGCTGCTCGGCTACGCCAGGCGCATCCTCAAACTGCACGGCGAAGTGTTCAATACCCTGCGCATGCCGCACATGGTCGGCACCGTGCGCATTGGTACCCCGGACGACTACGCCATGCGCTTTCTGCCGGGCATCCTCTCAAGCTTTGCCCAGGCCTATCCGCTGATTCAGGTTGAAGTGCACTGCGAAAGTTCGCGCCTGCTCATGCAGCGCCAGGACCTGGACATGACCATCGTCACCTGCGAACCCGGCCATGAAGTTGGCCAGTTGCTGCGCCGTGAGCGGGCGGTGTGGGTGCAGGCCCAGGGCTTTTGCCCGCATGAGCACAACCCCCTGCCCCTGGCCGTGTTCAACACCGACTGCTGCTGCCGGACCTGGGCCTGCAACGCCCTGGATGCGGTGGAAAAGGAGTACCGCATCGCCTACACCAGCGCCAGCACCCCGGCGATCATGGCCGTGGTCAGTGCCGGGCTGGCTGTGACGGCGCAACTGCAGAGCCTGATCACCAGCGACCTGCGCATCATCGGCGAGGCCGAGGGCCTGCCGGGCTTGCCGACTGCCAGCATCATGCTGCTGCGCAACCTCAGCAGCCAGTCACAAATGACCGATTGCATGGCCGACTACATCGCCGAAGGCTTCAGATCTTGAACGCCAGCATCACCGCACAGAGCACGAGGAACCCGCAGAACAGTGAACGCAGGACTTTTTCCGGCAAGGCGTGCGCGAGCTTCACGCCCCAGCTGATGCTCAGCAGACCACCGATGGCCAGGGCAATACCCATGTCCCACTGCACATGCTGGTGCACGCCGTAGGTCAGCAGGGTTACCGCCGTGCTGGGCGCGGCCAGGGCCAGCGACAGCCCCTGGGCAACCACCTGGGTGGTGCCGAACACACTGGTCAGCACCGGCGTGGCCACCACCGCGCCGCCGACGCCAAACAGGCCACCAAGCACACCGGCACCACCACCGAGCACACCCAGCCATGGCCATGGGTGACGCATCTCACTGCTCGGCTGTGCGCTGCGCATGAACATCCGCGCCACATTCCACACCGCCAGTGCCACCAGAAACAACACAAAGCCAAAGCGCATGGCCTGGGCATCCAGCCCCACTGCCCAGATCGACCCGAGCCAGGCAAAGACGAAGCCCGCAAGCGCCAGCGGCAACGCGTGCCGCAACTCGATACGGTTACGCTGGTGATAACGCCACAAGGCCAGCAAGACGTTGGGCACCACCATCACCAGCGCGGTGCCTTGGGCCAGTTGCTGATCAAGCCCGAACAGCACCCCGAGTGCAGGAATCGCAATCAGGCCACCGCCGATACCAAACAGCCCGCCTACCGTGCCCAGCGCCGCGCCCAGCGCTATGTACATCGCCCACTCGATCATCACTGCCTCACCAAAAAATCCAATGCATGCATGCTACCGACACGGTGCTAGCGGGGAAACGCACAGCAACGCACAATGGCTGTGCCAATTTCGCAAAGGCAGCGCTTGAATGAACCCCGATGCACTCACCGAACAACTCAACCTCTTCCTCGACGTTATCGAATCCGGCAGCTTCTCGGCGGCCGCCCGGCGCCATCCGCTGACGCCCTCGGCAGTCGCCCGGCGCATCGACAGCCTGGAGAGCGCCGTGGGCAGCCAGTTGTTTGTGCGCAGCACCCACGCGGTGCGGCCGACGCCCGCCGGCAATGCCTTTGCCGAGCGCGCACGGCGCATCGTCGGCGAACTACGCCTGGCTCGCGCCGAGGCGGTGTCGTTGAGCAACGCCCCGGAAGGCATAATTCGTATGGACGCACCGGCCGCCTTCGGCCGTCGTCACCTGGCTCCGGCGATTGCCGATTTTCTGGTCGCTTACCCCGGCCTGGACGTGCAGTTGCGCCTGATCGACAGCTTTGTCGACATGCACGGTGCACACCTGGGCCAGGTCGACCTGGCGCTGCGTGCCGGGCCCTTGGCCGACACCCGCCTGGTAGCCACGCCCTTGGCCAAAATGGTGCGCATTGCCTGTGCAAGCCCGGCTTACCTGAAGCAGCGCGGCATCCCCAAAAGCCCCGCCGAACTGCCTGAGCACGACGGCCTGGACTGGGACGGCCTGGCCCCGCCGTTTGCCTGGCGCTTTAGCGTCGACGGTCAGACGCGCCTGTTCCGCCCGTCGCGGCTGCGCATGAGCGCCAACAATGCCGAGGCACTGCTGTTCGGGGTGCTGGCCGGCCTTGGCATCGCCCACCTGCCCACCTGGCTGATCAGCGAATACCTGCTGCGCGGCGAACTGCTGCCATTGTTTTGCGAAAACGGCCTGCCGGCTGCCGAGTCCAGCGGTATCTATGCCTTGCGCCTGGATCATGAAACGAACTCTCGCAGCCGTTTGTTGCTCGAATTCCTCAAGAGCCGCTTCAGCCCCGAGCCCCCGTGGGACCTGGCGCTGCAAAGCGAGCTGCGCTGGTAGTCAGCGCGCTAATCAACGGCGTGCTAAATTTATTCCACCCATTGACCAAAGGCCTGGCATGAACGCTGATCGCAAAACACCGTGCACCGAGCTGCTGCTGGACAACCAGGTGTGCTTTGCCCTGCACTCCACTTCGTTGCTGATGACCAAGGTGTACAAGCCCCTGCTGCAGGCACTTGGCCTGACTTATCCACAGTACCTGGCCATGCTCGTGCTCTGGGAACAGGACGGCCTGACCGTGGGTGAAATCAGCCAGCACCTGCTGACCGATCCCGGCTCGCTCACCCCGCTGCTCAAACGCCTGGAGGCCGAAGGCTTGCTCAAGCGCACCCGCAGCCGAGAAGACGAACGGGTGGTGCTGGTGCAACTCACCGAGCAAGGTCGCGCCCTGCAAGCCAAGGCGCAAACCATCCCGCCGTGCATCCTGGCCGCCAGCGGGCAAAGCCTGGAGCGCCTGCAACAGCTGCAGGCCGATCTGCTCGAGCTGCGTGCCAACCTGCAAAAAAGCCTCTGACAACTATGCTGTGAATGACCGTTTGTAGACTGGTCGAAATTTATCTTGCGCGCAAAATAATTGCGCGCTAAGTTAATTCCCGTACCCACTCAGCGCCGCGGCGCCCTTCACAAGCGAGGCTCATCATGCAAAAGGTCACTCCGCTGTACATTGCGCACGCCACCTCCACCGGCGGTCGCGACGGCACTTCCGAATCCAGCGACGGCAAACTCAAGGTCAAGCTGAGCACCCCAAAAGAACTGGGCGGCGCCGGTGGTGACGGCACCAACCCTGAGCAAATGTTTGCCGCCGGCTACTCGGCCTGCTTCATCGGCGCGCTGAAGTTCGTTGCCGGCCAGCAGAAAAAAGCCCTGCCCGCCGACAGCTCAATCACCGCTGACGTCGGCATCGGCCAGATCCCCGGTGGTTTTGGCCTGGATATCGACCTGAACATCAACCTGCCAGGCCTGCAACAGGCCGAGGCGCAAGCGCTGGTAGACGCAGCCCACCAGGTCTGCCCTTACTCCAACGCCACCCGCGGCAACGTCGATGTGCGCCTGCACGTCACTGTCTGAGGGTAAAACCCAGGCATAAAAAAACCCGGCCAAGGCCGGGTTTTTTGTGCGAATCGCCAGAATTACTTGGCGCGGCCCTTGTAGGAACCACCTTCGCGGGTATCGATCTCGATCATGTCGCCGATTTCGATGAAGTCAGCAACGCTCAGCTCGGTGCCGTTTTTCAGTTTGGCAGGCTTCATGACCTTGCCCGAAGTGTCGCCGCGAGCGGAACCTTCGGTGTAGTCAACCTGGCGAACGATGGTGGTCGGCAGTTCAACCGAAACCAGACGGCCTTCGAAGAACACGGCTTCGCAAACGTCGGTCATGCCTTCTTCGATGAACGGCAGAACGGCTTCGATGTCTTCGGCGTTCAGCTCGTACATGGTGTAGTCGGTGGTGTCCATGAACGTGTAGGTGTCACCGCTGATGAACGACAGGGTGGCTTCTTTACGGTCCAGGATCACGTCGTCCAGCTTGTCATCAGCCGAGTAGACGGTTTCAGTCTTGTAGCCGGTCAGCAGGTTCTTCAGCTTGGTCTTCATGATCGCGCTGTTACGGCCCGACTTGGTGAATTCCGCTTTCTGAACCAGCCACGGGTCGTTGTCGATCCGCAGTACGGTACCAGGTTTCAGCTCTTTACCAGTTTTCATTGCGAGATATCCGAATTTGGATGGATTTACAAAAATCGAGGCCGCGTATCATAGCGAATTTCGGTAAAACTGTACCAGCGCCGTGGCAAGGTCCGGCTGAGCGGCCTGTACGGCGCTCCAGCGACGGGCATGCTGATCGAGCTCGGCCCAGTGTTCGAGCACCTGCTGCCAGGCCTGGCCCATGTCGCGGTCCATGTTCCAGGCGCGCCACAAATCGACGATGGCGACTTTGGCCGCGGGCGAAAGCCCTTCGACGTAGTGGTCGAGGAACGCCTCGAGTTTTTCCCAGTGGGCGTACTCTTCCTGCACATAGATGTGCCACAGCAGCGGGCGCGCAGCCCATTGCGCCCGCACGAACGAATCCTCACCGCGCACGGCGTTGAAATCACAGCACCAGAGCAATTGATCGTATTCATCCTGGCTGACGAACGGCAGGATCTGCACCGTCAGGGCCTCACGCACCACCACACTGCCCGCCTGCAACGCGTCCACGCCCAACCAGGCCTGCACATCGCCGAGCACACGGCCCTCGGGTACCAGCAAGTGGTTGGCGCGGCTGTCGCTGGCCAGGGCATCGAGCCAACTGGCCAGGGCCGGGTTTTCGTAGGCGAACAACGAGATCAGCCGGGCATCGCTGGCCGGCGTTACGCCCAGCCCCTGCAAGAATGCCTGGCGCGCCGCCGGGTTCTGCTCGAACGCGTCGCGCCGCGCCAGCAGTGACGCCTCGCGCAGCAGGCCTCCGGTTTTGGCGGTAAAACCAGGGAAGAAAAACACCTTGCGCAGGCCATTGGGCTGCGGGGATGGCAAGCCATGGCAGCCTTCGACCCAGTGTTCGGCGCTGAGGTACTCGAGGTTTATCCACAGCGGCGGGCGCGGGCTGTCGACCATGGCCTGCACATAAGTGGCAGGCAACTGACAGGCGAACGCGCCGATGACCACATCCGGCACCGATGTCGCTTGCCAGTCAGGCAGCCAGTGGCATACCTCCACGCCCTGTTGCCACTGGCGCGCTGCCTGGGTGTCGGCACCGGGGCACAGGCGTGCAAACGCAGTGAGGTCATCGACCCACAGCCGTACCGCCAGCCCGTGTTCGGCCACCAGCTGCCGGGCCAGGCGCCAGGTCACACCGATGTCGCCGTAGTTATCGACGACACAACAGAAGATGTCCCAGTCTGCTTTCATTGCTGGCCCCGTGAAAAAAGTGCCGATTGTCCGGGTAAATCATCGCAGACAAAAGCGCGGCACGAAAAAAACCCGTTGCAGCATGCCACAATGAACACTCCGGACCTGGCCAGGAGGCCACCATGCCCCGCCCTCGTGAATTGAAGATCACCCTCAAGCCTGTGCAATTGATCCTCTGTGTTGCCCTGGGCCTCTGGCTCGGCGCACTGGCCATTGCCGTCAGCCTGTGGCTGGCCGGGCGTCTGCTGCCTGAACAGGTGCAACCCTTGAGCCAGCTGGTGATGCCGCCTGCGCCCGCTACCGCCCCGGCCGCTACGCCAGATTCGCAAAGCCAGATGTTTGAACAGTACAAGCAGATCCTGCACAAACAGGAACTGCAGCAGGCCCAGGATCAGGCCGAAGCCAGTACGCGCAACCTGTCCAACCCCAAGTGCCAGTTCTGGCTGCAACAAAACCGCACCGCACCGACTGAAAAAAGTCGCGCCCTCGTCCTGGAATTCTGCAACTGACACCATGAACAAAGCCGACTTGCTGCAACGCATCATCGACACCCTCAGCATCGACCTGGACGTTGCCCAGCGCGCCGCCCAAACCGCGTATGAAGCGGCCACGGCCGAAGAGAACATCGCCGAGAACAAGTACGACACCCTGGGCCTTGAGGCCTCTTACCTTGCCACCGGGCAGGCCCGGCGCATGGAAGAGATTCGCCAGGCACGGGCGGCGTATCAGCAATTGCTGCTGCGTGAATACGACCCGGTGCGGGGTATTCAGGTCAGTAACCTGGTGACCCTGGAGGCTGAAGATGGCAGCTGCCAGCAGCTGTTTCTCGGGCCTGAAGGCGCCGGCCTGAAAATTGGCCAGGGTGAGCAGCTGGTGACGGTCATCACCCCGCGCTCGCCGCTGGGGCAGAGCCTGCTCGGCAAGGTTGAAGATGAAGAGGTGAGCCTGGTGCTCGGTGGTGTGCGCCAGGAATACCGGGTGGTGCAGGTTTGCTGATTGTGGGAAGGCTTCGCCTTCCATCGCAGGCTCCGCCAGCTTGTGTCTTCACATGCCTTTAAAATCAGAGGTGAGAGCGGTGGATGGCAGACTGATAGCCAGCAGTGCCCTAGAGCACGAGTAGGAGCATAGTCGCCATCCACCTCTCACTCTGGCCCGAA